>NZ_NRGS01000019.1 GCF_002332425.1 Brachybacterium alimentarium
CTCCTGGGACCTGGCCTCGATTTCCAGGGACCAGTTCGGTCGCCACCTCAACACCCTGGTCGCGATGGTCACCGCCGGCACGGTCCCCACGCCCCCGCGCATGCAGCGCCGGATCGACCTCGATGTCCACGGTCCCGCCGCGGGACTGGCCACCTTGTCGGTGACCGGACCGATCCTGGAGATCAAGGACCTCGCCCACCGCCTGGACACCTGCGCCCACACCCTCCAAGCAGCCCAGCGCCACGCCCTCGACCACGGTGACGAGGAGATCCCGTTCGACCTCGACGGGACCCTGCACACCCTGGGCAGGCCCCTGTCACTGGCCGCTCTGCGCTACGCGGTCCTCACCCACTCGCTGCTGGACATGGACCCGGTGCCCGCCCCGAAAACGTCCTACACCCTCCTGGTCACCGTCCCCGCACTGACCCTGCTGGGAGTGTCCAATGCTCCCGGGATGCTCGAAGGCGCGATCCCGGTCCCCGCCGACCAGGCGCGAGCCCTCGCCGCGGGACAGGCGGTATGGCAGCGGATCCTCACCGACCCCACCACCGGTGCCTACCTCCCGGTAGCTGCAGAGACATATACGCCGACCAAGCAGATGCGGCTCCAACTGCGTCTGCGCCACCCGGTCTGCGCCGCGCCCGGCTGCACCCGCCCCACCGTGCTCGCCGCGGAAGACGACCACATCGAGGAATACCACCACGCTCAACCCGCGCTCGGCGGCCCCACCACGCTGGACAACCTCCACCGCCTGTGCTGGCTGCACCACCAGATCAAAACCGACGGCCACATCGACCCCGAACGCCCCACGACCAGCGATGACCCGGAGATCACTCCCCCGCCACTCGGCCTGATCCCCGAACACCACCCCACCGTGTTCCCACCACTGGAGACCCAATGGGTGATCGACGCGGAGATCCGTGCCCGCACCCGCGAGGACACCGACCTGCTCACCCCCTTCCTCGCCCGCGCACTGGACCACGCCTGGACCACCCACCTCCGCGCCCACGACGACGCCCTCCGCACCGCCACCACCGAAGCCGCACGTCCCCGCCACGACCGGATCATCGAACAACGCCAACAGATCCACACCCGCCGACCCCTCACCCGCCGACACCCGAAATACCCCGACCCCACCCCCGACCACTACAACAACCCACCCCCATTCTGAGCACAGCTCTGCGTGCCGTGCCTGGGCCGTGCCGTCGTGCCGCGCCGTCGTGCCGCGCCGTGCCGCGCACTGTGCTGCGCGTCGCCGTGCCGCACTCCACATCGAGAATCGATCTAGGCACTGGCCTCGAGTGCCGCACGGGAGCACGAACTACCGCCTGGCCTCCGGCTTCACCGCACAGTTGATTACTACTCGGGAACTTCCGTCGGCACCACGCCATGCCGGAATCGGTGCGGAGGGGCCGAACCCGTCCGTACCCTGGCAGAATCGCCACATGTCGACGCCGCTTCCTCACCCCACCGGGCCTCGTTCGTTCCCGACGCTCCTCTCCCCGTTGGACCTGGGCCGCTTCGAGGTGCGAAACCGGATCGTCATGGGCTCGATGCACGTGGGGCTCGAGGACAAAGCGTCGGACGCGACGAAGCTCGCCGCCTACCTCGGCGAGCGCGCACGCGGCGGCGTCGGCCTGATCGTCACCGGTGGCTTCTCCCCCGATCGCACCGGACGCCTCACCCCGCGCGGCGCACAGGCCGACGAACACACCCTGCGGGGGCACGAGGTCATCACCCGCGAGGTCCACGAGGCCGACGGGCGGATCCTGCTCCAGCTGCTCCACGCCGGCCGCTATGCCTTCCACCCGCTGGCTGCCTCGTCCCGCCGCGGGAAGTCACCGCTGTCCCCCTTCCGTTCCCGCCGGCTCACCCGCCGGGGAGTCACCCGCACCATCGAGCACTTCGCCGAGGCCTCCCGTCTCGCGATCGAGGCGGGCTACGACGGCGTCGAGATCATGGGCTCCGAGGGCTACCTCCTGAACCAGTTCCTCGCCCCGGCCACCAACCGTCGCCGGGATCGCTGGGGCCGCGGCGCCGAGGGCCGTCGGGCGCTGCCGCTCGCGATCGCCGGTGCCGTACGCGAAGCGATCGGCGAGGATGCCCTGCTCAGCTACCGGATCTCGCTGTTGGACCTCGTGCCTGACGGACAGACCTGGGCGGAAACCGCTACGCTCGCTCGCGGCCTCACCGAGAAGGGCGTGGACGTGCTGTCCACCGGGATCGGCTGGCACGAGTCCCGAGTGCCCACGATCGTCACCTCCGTGCCTCGCGCGGCCTGGACCGAGCAGACCTCCCGCCTGCGCGAACTCGTCGACGTTCCCGTCGTCGCCTCGAACCGCATCCATGACCCGTCCGTCGCGGAGCAGATCCTCGCGGACGGGCAGGCCGACCTGATCTCCATGGCACGTCCCCTGCTGGCCGACCCGCACCTGCCCGCGAAGCTCGCCGACGGCCGCGCTGCGCAGGTCGTCGCGTGCATCTCCTGCAACCAGGCCTGCCTGGACAAGGTGTTCGACGGCAAGCGGGCCAGCTGCCTGGTCAACCCCCGCGCCGGGCACGAGACCGAACTGGTGCTGACCCCGGTGACGCAGCGCCGTGCCCGGAAGGTCGCCGTCGTCGGTGCCGGGCCCGCCGGGCTCGAGGCCGCCCTGGCCTCCGCCGAGCGCGGGCACGTCGTCACCCTCTACGAGGCCACCGGTGAGATCGGCGGGCAGCTGCGCCTGGCCGCCCGCATCCCCGGCAAGGAGGACTACGCCCAGGCCCTGCAGTCCTGGCGGATGCGACTGGCCGCGGCCGGCGTGGGCATCCGGTTGAACACTCGCCCCGAGGCGAGGGACCTGCTCGGATTCCACGACGTCATCCTCGCCACCGGCGTCACGCCGCGGGTCATCGAGCTCCCGGCCGACGGCGGACCCGAGGTCATCAGCTACGCGGACCTGCTCGAGGGGCGCGCCGAGGCCGGCGAGCGGGTCGCGATCATCGGGGCCGGCGGCATCGGCGTCGACGTCGCCGAGTACCTGACCGCTCCCCGTCCCTCCCCGACCCTCGACACCGCTGCCTGGAAGACCCACTGGGGCGTGGTCGATGCTGATCAGCAGCGCGGTGGCGTCGCCACGCGTCCCGCGCAGGTGGCCGACGACGGCCGTCTCGCCCGCGAGGTCCACCTGCTGCAGCGCAAGGAGACCCGGATCGGCGCCGGGCTGGGCCGTACCACCGGCTGGGTGCATCGTGCCGAGCTGCGCCACGCCGGAGTCCAGCAGCATCGCGGCGTCACCTATCACCACGTCGACGCCGATGGCCTGCACCTCACGGAGGACGAGCAGGAGACGGTGCTCGACGTGGACACGATCGTGGTCTGTGCCGGGCAGGTCAGCGTGCGGGACCTGGCCGACGAGATCCAGGAGGTGCGTCGCGGGCGGCTCCCCCGCGTGCACGTGATCGGTGGGGCCGACGTCGCCGCGGAACTGGATGCCGAGCGAGCCATCCGTCAGGCCGTGGAGGTCGCCGCAGGGCTGTGAGCCCGCAGAGCTCGAGCCCGCAACCGCAACCGCGACCGCACAGCCCGCAACCGCACCCGCATCCATGACCAGCGCCGTCGATTCGGCGGACCCCTGGACACGATGCCTGCGGTCCGGGAGGATCCTTCGGCATGAGCTCACCAGCAGAGTCCGACCTGCTCGCCCGCACTGTCGATCTGGCCACGGCGAACGTTGCCGCCGGGGGCGGACCGTTCGGCGCGATCGTGGCCACGGCCGACGGGCGTCTCGTCGAAGGGGTCAACCTGGTCAGCGCGATGCACGATCCCACCGCGCATGCCGAGGTGCAGGCGATCCGTGCCGCGTGCGCGGAGTTGGAGGCCGTCGAACTGCCTGGCGCGGTGCTCTTCGCGAGCTGCGAGCCGTGCCCGATGTGCCTGGCCACGGCGCTGTGGGCGCGCATCGACCGGGTGGTGTTCGCCGCCGGGCGGGGTTCGACGACGCCGCGTTCTACGAATACTTCGAGCGTCCCGGCCGCCACGCGCTGCTCCCCACGGAGCAGTTCCGCCATGCCGAGGCCGTCGCCCCCTTCGAGGCCTGGCGCGCCCACGAGGGGCGCACCGCATACTGAGCACGAGCACTGACCCGAACGCTGGTCAGCACCGCGGCTCACGCCCCCTCGAGCACCTCGCGAGCGATGGGTCCGGCGGTCGTGGAGCCGTAGCTGCCGTCCTCCACGAAGGCGGCGATCACGAGGTCCCCCTGAGCGACGATCACCCACGAATGGAGCTTCAGCTCGCCGTCCTCGTTCGTCCATTCGGCCGTACCGGTCTTGCCGATCACCGGGTCCCCGGGCAGGTCGGCGAAGTCACGGAGGCTGCCGTCGGTCACCACGCCTCGCAGCAGCTCCTGCATCTGGGCGGTCTCGTCCTCGGTGAGCGGGGAGTCGACCTCGGGCGCGGCTGACTCCGTGCCCGAGTCCGAATCTGAGTCCGAATCTGAGTCCGAATCTGAGTCCGCCAGGATCTTCGGCTGCACGGTCGCACCGTTCTGCACACTCGCCAGCACCACCGCCATGGCGAGCGGGGAGGCGAGCACGCGCCCCTGCCCCATCATCGCTGCGGCATGCTCGACGCCCTCATCCTCCGGGTCCACGGAGCCCATGAACGCCTCGAGGCCGGTGGGCGCGTCCTGACCGATCCCCAGAGTGGTCGCGGCATCGGCGAGCTGCTGCTGGTCGACGGTGTCGTACTCCAGCAGCATCGCGGTGTTGCAGGAGTGCGCGATCGCGTCGCGCAACGGCATCGACCCGAACAGATCCGGGGACATCGAATCAGCGTTCTTGAAGCTGCGGCCCTCGACGGTCGCCGTCTCCGGGCACTGGAGAGTGGTGTCCGGGGTGACCCCCGCGCGCAGCAGGGCCAGTGCGGTGACGGCCTTGAAGGTCGAGCCCGGGGCGTACTGGCCGACCAGGCCCACCGGATAGGACTGGCCCGTCGGCCCGAGGGCGGAGGCGAGCACCTCTCCGGTCGAGGGTCGCAGGGCGACCACCGCGGACGCCGAGTCCTCGTCGGCGATCGCCGACGTGGCCAGACGCTGCAGGTGATCGTCCAGGGTGGTGCGCACCTCGGTGCCGTCGACCGCGGCGACCTCGTGCAGCGAGCGCTCGGTGCCGGCGTCGGGGTCCACGGCGATCACCTTCGCACCGGCGGTGCCGACGAGGGCTTCGCGCTCGGCGGCGACGATCCCGCCGCTGGCCACGAGGTCCCCGGACTCGATCTCCCCGTCGGACTCCTCGACATCCTCGGCGCTGGCCTCCCGCAGGGCGCCGAGCACGCCGGGGGCGTAGTCGCGCTCGGTCGCGAGCGGCTGAGTCTTCTCCACCGCCCGGAAGCCGGCGACGTCCGCGGCATCATCGAGCGGGTAGTCGCCCTCGTCGGAGACCCGGATGGTGAGCGCGGGGACGAAGGCGTCGGGCCCGTAGTCGGCGACGGACTGCGCGAAGCGGTCCTCGTCGATGTCGAGCAGTCCGGCGAGCTCACGGGCGGAGGCCTCCGGGTCCGCGTCCTCGAGCTGGGTCTTGTCCAGGCCCAGCACCTTCACCTCGCCGGGCCCGTAGAGCTCCTTGCCGTCGCGATCGGTGACGGTGCCGAGCGTCGGGTCGACGGTCTTCAGATCGAGGTTCTCGCGGTCGCCGAGATCCGGCGCGAACACCTCGGGAGTGAGGTCCGCGGACCAGCCGTCCTCGCCTCGATGCAGGGTGGCCTCGGTGGTGTATTCCCAGGTACCGGCGTCATCGGGAAGGGTCCAGGTCCAGTCCAGGGTCGCAGTGCGCAGGCCGTCGTCGGCCGTGCCGGCATCGGCGAGCTCGACCTCGGGCGCGGCGCCGGTCGCCTCGATCAGCGGGCCCAGGATCCGGTCGTGCTCGGCGGTGTCGGTCTCAGAGGAGAAGTCGCCCTCGGGCAGCGCGTCGGCGAGCGCCTGCGCCTCCTCCTCGCCGTTGTCGGCGCGCTGTCGCCAGAGCAGACCGCCCACCACCAGGGCGGCGATCACCACCAGTGCGACGACGAGGATCACGGGGCCGCGGCGACGCGACCGGGATGCGGAGGAGTCCATGCGCACATGATCCCACCCCGATGCTCCCGACCCTAGACTCGGTCCATGCCCCGCGTGCTGCACACTGCCCAGGCTCTCGTCGACATCGTCCTCGAGATCGACGAGCTGCCCCCGCGCGGCGGCAATGCGAATGCGCAGAGCGAGCAGTGGTACGCCGGCGGCGCCGTGACCACGCTGGTCGCGGCCGCGCGCACGGGTGCCGAGTCCGTGCACGGCGGAGCGCACGGGACGGGCATCCATGGCGATCGGATCCGTGAGGCGCTCGCGGCCGACGGGGTGCGGCTGTCGGACCGGCCCCGCCAGGAGGCCGACACCGGCTACTGCACGGTCCTGCTCGAGCCGTCGGCTGAACGCACCTTCCTCACCGTCTACGGGGCCGAGCGCGATGTCACCGCCGCCTCCTTCGCCACGCTCGCTCCGCAGCCCGGTGATCTGCTGTGCCTCTCGGGCTACAGCCTGTTCGAGCCGACGCGCGAGCCGTTGCTGGAGTTCCTGGAGAGCGTGCCCGAGGGAGTCGAGGTGGTGCTCGATCCGGGCGCCCCGTTCGCGACCTTCCCGCGCGAGGTGCAGGAACGGGTGCTCGCTCGCACCACGGTGTGGACCTCCAACGCCGACGAGGCCCGCGCTCTGACCGGGCTCGAGGCCCTGGAGGACACGCCCGAGGCGCTGCGCCGACGGATCGGGGCCCATGCCGTCGTCATCGTGCGCGACGGGGAGCGCGGCTGCACCGTCTTCCACCACGGTCGCGGCACCGAGATCCCCGCCTTCCCCGTCACCGCGGTGGACACCAACGGGGCCGGGGACACCCACACCGGCGTGCTGCTGGCGGAGCGGGCCCTCGGTGCGGACTGGGAATCCGCCGCGACCCGGGCGAACGCCGCCGCCTCGATCGCCGTGACCCGCAAGGGCCCGCAGAGCAGCCCGACCCGCGCCGAGGTCGACGCGTTCCTGGCCTGACCGGCCCTCGCCCTTGCTCCCTCGCCCTGCTTCCTCGTCGCCGTGGAGGACGAGGTGAGGAGATGACCATGGAGTCCTCAGGACGCGGCCCTACGATAGACGCGAGCGACGAGAGGACTGGGCGCTATGGAGCAGGCAGCCGGGACGAGCGGACCCACCACCTTCCACGACTTCTGGGCCACGACCATCGACGGCGAGCGCCGCGAGATGAGCGAGTACCGGGGCCGACTGGTGCTCGTCGTCAACACCGCCACCCAGTGCGCCTTCACCCCGCAGCTCAAAGGGCTGCAGTCGCTCCAGGACGAGTTCTCCGAGCACGGCTTCACGGTGCTCGGCTTCCCTTCGGACCAGTTCCATCAGGATCCCGGAAGCGATGAGGACACGAAGGACGCGTGCACCTCGACCTACGACGTCACCTTCCCGCTGTTCTCCAAGATCGATGTGAACGGCCCCGGGGCGCATCCGCTGTGGCGGTGGATGCGCGAGCAGAAGGCCGGGGTGATGGGCGGGCGCATCGCCTGGAACTTCACGAAATTCCTCGTGGACGGCGACGGCAACGTGCAGCGTCGCTACGCACCTCCGGTGCCGCCCGTGCGGATCGCCTCGAGGATCCGGACCGAGCTGGGCCTGCGCGACGCGCACTGAGAGGGCCCCCGACCCTGTAGCGTGGGACACAACTTCTGCCCACTCGAAAGGGGTACCCCATGGAAGGCGTCGTCATCTTCCTGGTCGTCGCGGTCGTCGTGATCGTCGTCCTGATCATCCTGGCAGCACTGCTGTTCGGCGGTCTGCGCACGTCCATCATGTTCACCGTCCACTCCCGCGAAGCGGTGATCGTCGAACGCTTCGGCAAGTTCAAGCGCGTCGCGCACGCCGGCCTGAACTTCAAGGCACCGTTCGTCGACAACACGACCCGCCCGATCTCGTTGCGCGTGCAGCAGCTCGAGGTGAACATCGAGTCCAAGACCAAGGACAACGTGTTCGTCAACGTGCCGGTCGCGGTGCAGTACGTGATCAAGGAGGAGCAGGTCGTCGACGCGTACTACAAGCTCTCCAACGCCGAGGCGCAGATCCGCTCCTACGTGTTCGACACCGTGCGCTCGGCCCTGTCGAGCCTCGAGCTGGACGCGGCCTTCGAGTCGAAGGACGACATCGCCCACAGCGTCGAGCAGACCCTGTCGGCCCGCATGCACGAGTTCGGCTTCAACATCATCAACACCCTGGTCCAGGACATCTCCCCGGACCAGCGCGTGCGCGATTCGATGAACTCCATCAACGCCGCCCAGCGCGACCGCGTCGCCGCGCAGTCCCTCGCCGAGGCGGACAAGATCAAGCGCGTCACCCAGGCCGAGGCGGAAGCCGAGTCCAAGCGTCTGCAGGGTGAGGGCGTCGCCGCTCAGCGCAAGGCGATCGCCCTGGGCATCGCCGAGCAGTACGAGATGCTCCGCAAGGTCGGCATCGAGAACTCCGCCGAGCAGCTGCTGCTGATGACGCAGTACTTCGACACCATGCAGGACGTGGCCCGCAACGGCCGCTCCAACGTGCTCTACCTGCCCTCGAACCCCGGCGCCGTGGGCGGCATGGGCGACGAGATCCGCACCGCCATGCTGCAGTCGCAGGCCGCGGCCGAGGCGAGCCAGAACGCGGACGTCGCCGACGCCGACCAGCGCCAGCGGATCTCCGCCCAGCAGCTGCGCGATCAGGAGAAGGAGCGCGCCGATCGCGCGCGCTCCGACGCCGAGCAGCGGGCGCGCACGGCGCAGCACAAGGCGGGCGAGCAGGCTTCCGGCCAGACTCCGCCGTGGGCGCATCCCGGCTCCGCGAACCAGGGCTGATCCTCGCGGGATGAGTCGGCCGAACATCATCCTGGCGTGCGTCGACGAGATGCGGGCCGATGCGATGGGCGCCGCCGGCAACGAGCACATCGACACCCAGAACCTCGATGATCTCGCCGGCGGCGGCTACCGCTTCACACGCGCCTACTCGGCGACGCCCACCTGTGTCCCGGCACGGGTCGCGATGTTCACCGGGCAGTCGCCCGATCGTCACGGGCGCTACGGGTACCGGGAGGGCATCTCCTTCCCGGACGCGCACCCGGTGACCTTGCAGTCCACTCTGCGGGGCGCCGGGTACCAGGCGTTCGGGATCGGCAAGATGCACGTGTTCCCCGACCGTGCGCGCTGCGGCTTCGACGAGGTGCTGCTGCACGACGGGTTCCTGCACATCTCCCGGCGACTGACGCAGGGGCCGTCGGCCCAGATCGACGACTACGTCGACTTCCTGCGCCGCGAGACCGGGGACCCCCGGGCCGACTACCAGGAGACCGGGATCGGCTGCAATGCGATGACCGCCCGGCCATGGGAGCGCGAGGAACGCCTGCATCCCACCCGCTGGGTGGCCGACGAGTCGTTCCGCTTCCTCGAGCGGCGCGACCCCACCCGCCCCTTCTTCCTGTACATGTCCTTCCACCGGCCCCATGCACCCTTCGATCCGCCGGCCTGGCTGTGGGACAAGTACCGCGGCCGGGAGTTCCCGCCACGGCCGATGGGCGACTGGGTGGAGAGGTTCGACGAGCACCGCCGCGACTTCTCCTCCGAGGCGGAGTTCGGGGCGCAGAAGGAGAGCACCCATCAGCAGGTGCGCGCCGGCTATTACGGCTCGATCGAGTTCGTCGACCTGCAGCTGAACCGTCTGCGCGAGAAGCTCTCGGATCATGGCCTGCTCGAGGACACGGTCGTCGTGTTCGTCTCGGACCACGGCGACATGATGGGCGATCACGACATGTACCGGAAGTCGGTGGGCTACGAGGGCTCAGCCCGGATCCCCCTCGTGATGCACGTGCCGCCCCGCTGGCGCGAGGGCTGGGGCGCGCCCGGCGAGGTCTCGGCGATCGCCGAGCTGCGCGATCTCATGCCCACCCTGCTCGGCCTCGCCGGGGTCGAGGTGCCCGGCAGCGTGGACGGCCTGGATCTGCGGCCGACGACGGCGGGCGGCACCGGGCGGGAGCACCTGCACGGGGAGCATCTGATCGGCTCGTTGGGGCGGCACTCGATGCAGTGGATCCGCTCCCAGCGGTTCAAATACCTCTGGTTCTCCGGGGACGGGCACGAGCAGCTCTTCGACCTCGAGACGGATCCGCACGAGCTGCACGACCTCGCCGACGACCCCGGAGCTGCCGACGAGCTGGCCCGGCATCGGGAGATCCTGGTCCAGGAGCTGGAAGGACGCGAGGAGGGGTTCGTGCACGACGGACACCTCGTCGCGGGACGGACGCCGCAGTCCGAGGCCTCCTGGGTGCGGGAGCACGCGCGGCTCTGACCTCCTGAACCCGCCGGAGCCCGCCGGAGCCCGTCGAAGGTCGAGGGTCCCGTGGCGGAAAGATCGACTGCAGGCGGAGCGCGTGAGTGCCGTAGAGCGATGTGTCCTGCCTGCGCAGCTGGTGGAGTAGGGACATGAACGACTCCGCGCCGACAACGCCGTCCGACCCTGTGCCGCCCACTGCCGCTGCAGCTGCCGATGCCGATGCCGATGCCGCCCATGCTGCGGGTCCCGCCGATCCTTATGCTGCCGAGAAGAAGCTCGGACGCCTCGTCGCGGTCACCCTGGGATGGTGGGCCCACGGCGGGGTGCGCCTGCTGCTCGCCGTCGTGCTGCTCTACTACGGGGTCGCGAAGCTCGTGTTCGGCCAGTTCGGCCTCGCGGACACGGGCGACGCCCTCATCGCGCACGGCGAGATGAGCCCGATGGGGCTGCTGTGGCGGATGGCCGCGTTCTCCCCGCTGTTCCAGTTCCTCTCCGGCCTCGCGGAGTTCGGCGCCGGCCTGGCTCTGCTGTGGCGGCGCACGGTCCCCCTCGGGGCGGTGATCGGTGCCGCGTCCATGTCGCTCGTGCTGGTGCTGAACCTGGGCTACGACGTGATGGTCAAGACCCCTTCGCTCGTGTACCTGATCATGTCGCTGATCGTGCTGATCCCCTGGATTCCGCGGCTGGCCAGGGCGTTCCTGGGCCACGGCGCGATCGGTCGTGGGCCCGTGCCCAGGTTGGTGCCGTGGCGTCCGCTGGAGCGGGTCACGAACATCCTCGGACCGATCGCGGCGCTGGCGCTGGTCGCGCTCGTGAGCTGGGGCGTCAGCTCGATGTACCCCGAGCGCAGCACCGACGAGTCCGTGCCTGCCGGGGTCTGGGCCGTGCAGGAGGACTCTGCGGAGCCGGCCGGCCAGCTCGCCGAGGACACCCGCTGGAGCGCGATCGCCTTCGGCTCGACGATCGAAGGCGAGACCTCCCAGGTGCAGCTGCGCCGAGCGGACGGCGAGCTGCTGGCCGGCACCTACCAGCGCACCGACGAGAGCACCGTCCAGCTCGAGCTGGGGCCGCTGCGCGAGGAGGGCCAGCCCGTCACCGACTATCTCGAGCAGGCGACGACGTCGCTGACGCTGAGCATCGACGAGCGGAGCGACGGGACGCTGCACGTGACCGGTGAGGGCCAGGACCTGGTGCTGACCCCGGACGACTCGGGCACGACGCTCTACGACCGTGGATTCAGCTGGGGTGTGCGCCCGGATGATCCCTTCAACCGCTGACGTGCCTCTATGATCCGAGGATGACCGCTCCGGGCCCACGACCTCGTCGGATCTACGGAGTCCTGTGCCTGGTCGGCGCCCTGACCTGGGGCCTGGCGCTGATCCTGCTCGTGGTCGCCGGCATCAGCGGCCTCTACGCTGTCCTGCTGGGCGCCTCCGAGGCTCTCACCCCCTCCCCGGACGGACCCCAGGACGGCCGGGTCGTGACGGGCGTGATGATCGGGTCGATGGTGGGCGCGGTCGCGCTCGCCCTGATCACCCTGGTGCTGGATGCGGTGGTGGCGGTGTGCTCGGTGGGCCGGTTGCGCGCCGGGCGGGGCCGGGCGCCGGTGTCGATCCTCGCGCTCGTGGGCGTCGGAGCGGGCACCGTGCTGCCGCTGGCCCTGGGGGCGCTCGCGGTCGGCGCCCACGGCGCCGAGCTGTCACGGGTCGCCGGGACGCTGGGATGGCTGCTCGCCGCGGAACTGCTCGTGCTCGCACCGTGCGCGCGTCTGGGCCAGATGATCGGCGGGATCGTCGACGCGGCCGACCCGCGCTGATCAGGGCCTCGTGCGTCGGCCCTCTCCCCTACTGTGGTCCCGTGCGGCGGAACGTGCCGCTGTCATCTCGTGAAGGAGCCCGGACGATGCAGATCGAGTTCGGCTGGTCGCTGGACGGCACCTCCTGGGCGGATGCCGGCTCCGGCGGGGCCAGCGGCCAGGTGCGCATGGGCCCGCGAGGGCTGGTCGCGCTGCTGCAGACCCGCCTGGCGCTGACCCGTCCGTCGGTCGACCCCGCGGTGCGGATCGCGCAGTACGCGAGCGCGATCTCCGCGGCCCGGCACGAGTGGGTGCACGACTCCTTCGACGTCGATCCCTGGGCGACCGCCGCGACGATGCTGCACTGGCGCGATGCCGCCGTCGCAGCCGGGGCCCGCCTGCGCCCAGCGCCCGGTCTGCCCGCGCGGATCGACGCGCTGTGCGCGATCGAGGAGGTCGCCGAGCTCTCCCCCGGCGCGGCCGACGACCTCCGTGAACTGGTCGAACTGCTCGAGAGCCTCTCCGCGGACCCGTGGCCGCTGGGGATCGACGAGATCCGCTGCCAGGAGAGCCCGGAGACCCTCCCGGGAATGTGGCCGCGGCTGCTCAGGCTGCTCGCCGGGGCGGGCGTCGACGTGGTGACCGCGCACGACGCGCAATCCGGCAGGCCCGAACTGGTGCTGGTCGAGGCGGACGACGAATGGGCTGCCGCCGAGACCGCCGCCCGGTTCCTCGCCGGGCGCGACGGCGAGCCCGTCCACGTCCTCGCCACCGAGGACACCGTGCTGCTGGATCAGGAGCTGCGCCGCCGAGGGCAGGCCGCGATCGGGGTGGCGGGCGCCTCCGCGAACCGCACCAGCCTGCAGATCCTGCCGCTGTACCTCTCGATCGCGATCGCTCCGGTGGACGTGCAGCAGCTCGGCGCCTTCCTGGACCTGCGGGTGCTCGACGCCCCGGAGACGGATCGCGAGCCCATCGGCCTGGTGCCCTCACGGGTGCGCCGACGGTTCCTGGATGCGCTGGCCGCTGAGCCGGGCACCGGCGGTCCGGCCTGGGAGGCGGTGCTCACCGAGCTCGCCGCCGATCCCGAGGAGGCGGCGGCTCTCGAGATCGCCCGGGAGATCTCTGCCCTGGTCACCGACCCGATCAGTCCCGATCAGCTCACTCCCGCACGGCTGCGCGCGGCGACCTCCTGGCTCGGGACGCGGCTGCGCGCCCTCGGCCAGGGCGACCCCGGGCTGGTCCGGGCCGGGGCCCACCTGCAGACCTTCCTCGAGGTGCTCGACACCCTCGGCGAGGACCATGTGCTCCGTCCCCGCGAACTCTCCCAGATCGTGGAGTCCGCCGGAGGCCGCGCCGGTTCGCCGTTCGCCCGCCCCGAGGCGACGTCGGCCTGGACCGCGTGCACGCGCCCCGCCCAGCTGCGCGCGGACGGCGGGGACGTGCTGTGGTGGGGAGCGGATCGACAGGACGCGCAGACCGGGGTGACCTGGGATCCGCTCGAGATCACTGCGCTCGAGGGGCTCGGTGCGGTGCTGCTGGACCCCGCCGCTCTCGCCGCACTGGAGACCGACGCCGGGCTGAGAGCGCTGCTCGGCGCCGGGCGGTTGATCGTGGTCCGCACGCGCACGCGCACCGAGCAGGCCACGGCCCCGCATTCCCTGCTCGCCCACCTCGCCGCCGACCGGGCCGAGGCCGGGGAGGACGTCGCGAAGGTGCTCGCGCGGCATCTCGTGGACCCGCGCGAGGCGCTGGGCCCGGAGGGATGGTCGCTCGCCGGGTCGCGCCGGGAGGTGCGGGTTCCTCCGCCCGCGCCGCCGGTGGCGCGTCCGGACGACCTCACCAAGCAGGTCGATCCTGCACCCCACCTGGTGCCGCAGGCGCTGAGCTACTCCCAGGCGGAGAACCTGCTGGGCTGCCGGCAGAAGTGGACCTATCGCACCGGGCTCGGGATCCGGCCCGCGTCGGTCGCGAGCGTGCCCAGCGGCAACCAGATGATCGGCACCCTCGTGCACGCCGTCGTCGAGGAGCTGGTGAACGAGGGGACTGAGCGGGGCCGGACGGGTCCCCCGTCGGCCGCAGACATCGAGCGGACGCTCGACGCGCTGCTCCCCCAGCTCGCCTCGGAGCTGCTGCTGCCCGGCCGCGAGGTCGAGCTGACCACGATGCGCGAGACCTCCGTGCGCTCGCTCGAGGAGTTCTTCACCCGCCTGGCCGACGCGGGCCTGGTGATCACCTCGGTCGAGTCCCGCTTCGAGGAGCCGCTCACCCTGCACCTGCGCCGCGGCGACCTGGAGGTGCCGTTCCTGGGATTCCGCGACGTGCTCGCCGAGGATGCCTCCGGCCGCCCCACCGTCATCGACCTGAAGTGGACCGCCGCGGCGAAGAAATACCCCGAGCTGTTCGATGCCGGCGAGGCCCTGCAGCTGGCCTCCTACGCCTGGTCGCTGCACGACGACAGCGCCGACGTCGGCTACTTCCTGCTCAAGCAGGGCGAGTTCGTCTCCGCGAACCCGGCGCTGGATCCCCACGGCCGGCCCACGCTCGACATCGCGAAGGCCTGGTCGATGACCACCGAGGGCATCACCGAGGCGCTCGACGCGATCGGCGAGGGCACCGTCTCCGCGCAGTCCGGGCAGATCCTGCGGGATGCCGGGCAGGACCCGGGCACCCCGCGCCAGACCGCGAAGAAGACCTACGCCGCCGCCCAGGAGTCGGCGCGGGCCGAGGGCGGGATCGTGGTCGACGCCCGCTGCGACTTCTGCGACTTCTCCCTGCTGTGCGGCCTGAGAGGCGATGCATCATGAGCTTCACCCTGATCAACGCCTCTGCCGGCTCCGGCAAGACGTACACGCTGACGCGGCTGCTGGCCGAGCGCCTCGAGGAGGGACTGGACCCCTCGCAGGTCATCGCCACCACCTTCACCGTCAAAGCGGCCGACGAGCTCTCCCAGCGGGTGCGCTCCACGCTGCTGGACCGTCAGCAGGTCGAGGCCGCCCGCGGCATCGACAGCGCGCTGATCAGCACCGTGAACTCGGTCGCCGGGCGCCTGGTCACGGAATACGCACTGGATGCCGGGATCTCGCCCGACGTCCAGGTGCTCGACGACACCACGCAGAAGGCGACCTTCGCCGCGGCGATCGACCGCACCACCGCCGCCGCCGGAGTGCGCTGGGCGGCGATGCTGGCCCGCACCGAGCACGACGGCGACGAGAAGGACACCGGCTTCGCGTTCGCGCACCGGAAGCAGGCCTGGCGCGGTCGGGTCAAGGACGTCGCGGACACCGCTCGCACCAACCTGCTCAGCGCCGAGGACCTGCGCGCGGCGGCCCCCGCCTCCTGGGAGGAGTTCCGCGCCGCAGCGCACCTCCCCGAGCCCGGAGAGGACCTGCGCGGGCGCTGGCTGCACGAGCTGGGACAGCGGATCGGTGACTTCGCGCAGGACATCCAGGCCTCGGTCGATGAGTCCGGCGACCCCGTGAAGGGCGGGCCGATCGCTCCGCGGAGCGTGAACAAGGCGCGCACGGACCTCGAGGCGCTGCGTCGGACGGAGCGGACCCTGCGCGATCGCGACCGGGCGCCGTGGTCCAGCTGGCTGCGGCTGGCCGGCGGGACGTTCGGCGCCCCGGCCAAGAAGGCCCTGGAGCCGCTGGCCGCGGAGATCGAGGAGGGCTTCGCGCAGAACCCCGCCTGGCAGCAGGACCTGCAGGACCTCATCGCGCTCGTGCTCGACGTCGCCGCGGAGTCCCTCGAGGCGTACGAGACCTACAAGCGCGAGCTGGGACTGATCGACTTCATCGACCAGGAGGTGCGGGCCCTGCGTCTGCTCCAGGAGTCCCCTCGCGTGCGCGCATCGATCGCCTCGCGCTTCCGCCTGCTCGCCGTCGACGAGTTCCAGGACACCTCCCCCATCCAGCTCGCCCTGTTCCTCGAACTCTCCCAGCTCATCGAGGACAAGATCTGGGTGGGCGACCCCAAACAGGCGATCTACGGCTTCCGCGACGCCGATCCGCGCCTGATGCGGGACATCATCGACGCGCTCGAGGGCGGCGGCACCGTGTTCGGCACCGGCGAGGTGCAGAACCTCTCCCACTCGTGGCGCTCGCAGAAGCTGCTGGTGGACTTCTCCAACGCCGTGTTCGCCCCGGTGTTCGCACCCGACGGGGAGGGCCTGGAGAGGATCACCCTCTCGATCCCCGCCCCGCGGGAGTCGGCGGCGGGCAGCGGCATGCTCGAGGTCTGGGAGGCGACGAAGAACGACCGACGCGCGGTCTCCGCGCAGAAGCATGCGGCGATGATCGCCGAGCAGATCCGGCAGCGGATCGACCAGGGCGCCTTCACCCCCGGATCCACCGCGGTGCTGGTGCGCAGCAACGCCCAGCGGGCCTCCGTCGTCGCCGCCCTGCAGGAGCGCGGCGTGCCGACCGCCGGTGCCGCGCATCCGCTGCTCGCCACCCGGGAGGCGCAGATGGTGCGGGCGGCGCTCGCGGTCACCCTCGACGGCTCCGACACCCTCGCGCTGACCGAGCTGGTGACGCTGCTCGATGACCACGGCGCCCACCAGGACTGGTTCGCCCAGCTCACCGCCGCGCCGGACCGCGACGCACGCCGCGCCGTCTTCGCCAGCTGGTGGGACGACGACGTGCTCAGCGGGCTGCGGGAGGTGCGTCGCGCCTGCATCGGCTTCACCCCGGTCGAGATGATCAGCGCCCTGATCGACGCCCTGGACCTGCCGCAGCGGATCAAGCGCTGGAGCGGCCAGGGAGCACGCCGCCGCACCCTCGACGCACTGCGGGCGCTCGCGCACGAGACCACCGAGAGGCGCCGCGCGGAGGGATCCCCCATCACCCTCACCGGGCTGCGGTCCGAGCTCGATGCCTGGGAGGAGGGGCCCGACCTCTCCGCCCTGCCCGATGCGGTCTGGGTGGGCACCGTCCACGGCGCCAAGGGCCTGGAATGGGACCACGTCATCACCTATCTCGGGGGCCCGCCGAAGGAGCGCGATCACTCCAGCGGGGTGCTCGTCGCCTCCCCCGGCGCACTCGACGTCACCGCTCCGCTGTCCGGCCGCAGCCTGCGCTTCTGGCCGAAGGTCGCAGCTCCGGGCGAGGTGGTCGCGGATCTCGCGACCTCGGCGTTCGCGACCCGTCGGCGCGATGCGGAGGCCGAGGAGTCCGGGCGCGTGCACTACGTGGCGCTCACGCGCGCGGCCCGCACCTCCGTGCTCGCCGTGCCGGGTGCGGCGACGGTGCTGGACAGCCTGATCCAGGACGTCGATGGAACGGGCGACGGGATGCAGGACGGAGTCCACCTGGTGAGCTGGTCCGACGACGAGATCGCGGTGCACGGCACGGCGGCTCCCCTGCCGGCGACGGTGACCGCGGTGAACGTCGACGAGCTGCTCGAGGAGGAGCCGCAGCGCCTGCCGCCGAGCGGCGACCCCCTCGCGGCGAGCGATGTGCCGCTGCGCCCGAGCGGGGAGACGTCCGCGCGGGTCACGGGCCGCTTCCAGGCCTCCGCCGTCGGCTCCGACGATGCGCTCGGCGAAGTGCTCGAGCCGCAGAGCATCGGTCCGGTGCTCGTCCATGGCGGCGGGCAGCGCTGGGAGCGGGTCGGCGAAGCCGTGCACGCCTATCTCGCCCTGCCGCTGGAGCATCTCTCGGCGCAGCAGCGCACGGCCGCCGCCGAGCGCCTCCTGCAGCGCTGGGTGGTGACCCGCACGGTCGGCGCCCAGGTGCTGCTGGACGCCGGTGAGGCGTGGGCGCGCTTCCTCGCCGCGGAGTTCCCCGGCGCCGAGCAGCTCACCGAGCAGCCGATCACCTGGTGGAACGAGGACTCCCAGGTCATGGAGGGGTGGATCGACACCCTGCTGCGCCTGCCCGACGGCTCGATCGTGCTGGTGGACCACAAGACCTATCCCGGGGACGATCCCGTGGGGCATGTGCGCCGGGAATACCTGGGGCAGATGGCCACCTATGCGCGGGCGCTGGCCGCCTCCGGCACGGCCCCGGACCGGATCCTGGTGCACCTGCCGCTGCGGGGCCAGGTCGTCGAGGTGAGGCTGCATGACGTCGTGCGCTGAGGTGATCGCTGCGCAGGAGGCCATCCAGCGCGCACTGGTCCTGGTCGATGAGGCACGACGTTCGGGCACGCGGCGGCTGCTCGGGATCGCCGGGGCCCCGGGGGCCGGGAAGTCGACCCTCACGGAGCAGCTCGCCGCGCAGCTGCCGGAGGGGTCGTGCGTCGTGGTGCCGATGGACGGCTTCCACCTGGCCGACGTCGCGCTCGCTCGGCTGGGCCGGGCGCAGCGCAAGGGCGCCCCGGACACCTTCGACGCCGCGGGCTATGCGGCGCTGCTGCAGCGGATCCGCACCGCGATGCCGCAGGATCCATCGGTGTGGGCGCCGATGTTCGAGCGCGAGCTCGAGCAGCCGCTGGCCGGCGCGATCGAGGTGCCCGCCCAGGTGCCGCTCGTGATCACCGAGGGCAACTACCTCCTCGCCGAGGACGGCGCCTTCGCGCAGGTCCCCGCTCTGCTCGATGCCCGTTGGTTCGTCGAGACACCCGATCCGCTGCGCCACGAGCGGCTGATCGCCCGCCACGAGCGCTTCGGGAAGACCCCGCAGCAGGCGCGGGACTGGGCGCTGGGACCCGACGAGGCCAATGCCCGCCTGGTCGCCGCGACCCGCTCCCGCGCCGATGCCGTGGTGGAGCTGGGCTGACCCGTCGAGCCGGGCGCAGCTCATCGAGCCGGGCTGAGCTCATCGAGCCGGCACGGTCCATGTCACACCAGCGGCGGCGCGATCCCGATCGACCCGGTGCGGGCGAAGACCGGGACCAGCTCGATGGTCTCGGGGCCGGCGCCGGCCTCCTTCGCCGCCACCCAGACGGCGAGGGTGTTCATGCCCTGGTGCTCGAGCAGACCGGAGGGGATCGTGAACTCGGACTGCGGGCCGATGTCCCCGATGTAGAGGCCGACGTTCCAGCCGTTGACGTAGAGCACCGCCTGGCAGGCATCGCTGCGGCCGTCCTCGAAACGGGGTGAGCGCACCGCGAGGCGCCAGCCGGTGTCGACGCCGTCCGCCACGTCGAGCGTGAAGGAGGCGCGGTACCAGCGGATGCCGGCGGACTCCGCGGTCAGGGTGTCGGTCGGCTCCCACGCGGAGTCGTCGTGAGCGGGCAGATGCCAGCCGTGGCGCTCCCCGTGCAGCCCGCCCACGTTGTACAGCGTGCGCAGACCGTCCTCGCCCTCGGCACCCTGGATCCTCCAGGTGATCTCGCCGTCTGCCGGCAGGACGGCGTCGAACAGGCCGCGGTTCTGCTTGGAGAGACCGTCGTCGCTCCAGTCGAGGTTCTGCCCGAGGTTGTGGACGAGCACGCTGAGCACCGCGTCCTCACCCGGAACGGCGACGCCGTCAGGCAGGGCGAGGTTCTGGTCGGTGCCGTCGGCCGGGGCGGCGCCGACATAGGTGCCGTCGGCCCAGACCTGCAGGAAGGCGGGGGCCTTCCCCTGAGCGGGCTGGCCCGTGCCGCCGTTCCCGCGCAGCGTGATCTCCCGACCCGCGGCGGCGGTGAAGCGCGCCCGGTACCAGATGCTGCCCTCGTAGAAGCCGTAGTGGTTCGAGTCCAGGACCACGCCGCCGCGGCCCGGGCCCTGGTATTCCGTGGATCCCTCGGTGGAATCGGCGACCCTCCAGTCGGCGTCGTCGAAGTCGTCGGCGGCCTCCGGAGCCTCGTCGGCGACCTGGAAGGCGAGGTCCGGGACGGCGGGTACCGAGGGCTCAGGGAGCGTCCACGTGACGATGCCGTCCTTCGCGGAGCGGGAGGAGCCGTTGATCCGCACCCGGCGGATGCCGTCGGGCGCATCGATGCGCACCGCGGCGGCCTCGGTCGAGCCGATCACGAGATCCGCGTCGGCGCGGGAGAAGGCGACCGTGCGGGCCAGGCCCGCGCCCTCGACCACCACGTGCGCGTCGGCCGTGCCGGGGGTCGCGGTCATCCGGTCCGCGGGTCGTCCGCCGAGGAACCAGGTGGTGGCCGCCGCGTCACGGGAGAGCAGACGCAGCGCGAGCAGGCTCGGAGCCCCGGTGCCCTCAGAAGTGACCGGGGAGCCAGTGATCTCGACCTGGATCGGCTCGGCGGCGGGCGTGAGGTTCAGCCGGAGCTGACCGGTCTCGCCGTCCCAGACGGTCTCGACGCCGTCGGGTGCATCGACCTGCGGCTCGTCGGCGTAATGCAGGACGATCTCGGCCGGGTCGCCCGCGTGACCGATGAGGTGCTGCAGGTGGCCTCCGCGCCGCGGCAGGGTCGGACCGAAGGGCGCGGCCGTCGAATACAGCAGGCCGTGCTCCCCGACCACCATGTCCGCCACGAGGGTGAGGGCGTCGCGGCCGTGCAGATGCAGGAAGGCGTCCTCCTGCTGGGGCACGCGGGGCCAGCCCACCACGCCGTCCGGGATCTCCACATCCTCGTCGCCGGAGGTGCCCGGCAGGTCCAGCGCATCGAGGGTCACCACGGTGCCCTCCCCGCCGTCGGCCGGCTCTCCGAGGGCCTCGAGCACCAGGGTGTGCTCCCCCTCGGTGAGATCCTGCACCTGGTAGCTGATCTGCTGGGCGGGCTTGTTCTGCTCGGTGTCGACGTGGCTGGTGAAGGTGCCGTGCTCGGTCCCGTCCACGAGCACCCGCGCCCTGCCATGGTCGGTGCCGGTCGCGGTGATGACGTCCACCGCGGTGCCGGTGAAGGTCCAGCTCGCCGTGGCCCCCGCGGTCTCGGTGCGCATGAGCGTGCCGCCGGAGGCCGTGCCGTCCTCGACCTCGGTCCAGTCGCCCTCGTAGGTGATCGCGGGATCGCGGTCGTCCGCCGTCGGGCCGTCCTCGCCGGCGTCATCGGGGTCCCCCAGCACGAGCGCGGTCGCGAAGCGGGTGTCGGTCTCGTCGTTCGAATCGGCCAGGCGGAAGGCGAGCAGGCGCGGAGCGCCACCCTCGGTCGCCGCGGTGAGATCGTCCGTCGACAGACGCTGGTAGGCCTGGATCGCACCGCCGTCGAGCTCGGGCACCGGCTGCGGCGCGACCGGGGTCATCGAGGCGATCTGTCCGACGGCCTGCTGGAGGTAGCCCAGCTCCTTCTGCACCGCGAGCTTCTCGGTGAGCTCCCGGTCCTCGGTGATCGCGGCGCCGTAGTCGTAGCTCGTGAAGCCCGAGGACGGCGATCCGGTGTAACCGAGGTTCGTGCCGCCGAAGGCCATGTAGTAGTTGAACGCGGTGACACCGCCCGCGAGGTTCCGCACGCCCCACTGCCGGGTGAAGGCGGGGTCGGTGAACTCGTAGGCCTGATGGGAGTCGAAGGCGGCGCCCCACGGGGTGAAGGCCCCGCCCTGGGACTCGGTGATGAACTGCGGGGTGTCCGGGCTGATCTGGCGGTACCCCTCCTCCGACTCGCCGATGCGTGCCCTGTCCCCGCCCGCGTTGAAACCCAGCGGGTAGTGATCGTAGGCGTAGAAATCGGTGCCGTGCTTCTCGGTGTCCGCGAAGCGCCCGCCCATGCCGTAGTCGTTGTGGAACAGCGGCACGGTGATCCCGGTGGAGCGCACGTGATCGGACAGCGCGCGCAGGAACGCCGAGCGTTCCGCATCCTCGCTGATCAGCTCGTTCTCCACCTGGTACATGAGCACGCTGCCGCCGCCGTCGGTCACCTGATGGGCGGTGATGATCTCGTTGATCGCGCTCAGCCAGGCGCAGGAGTCCGCGAGGTTCTGCGGATCCGTCGAGCGCAGGCCGGCCGCCCGGTTGGTCATGTAGGCGGGCAAGCCGCCCATCGAGATCTCGGCGTTCACATAGGGGCCGGGGCGGGCGATGACGTAGAGCCCCTCCTCCGCCGCCATGGTCAGCAGCAGGTCCACGTCCTTGATCCCGCTGAAGTCGAACTCCCCGTCGGGCGCGGACTGGTGCAGCCCCCAGAAGAAGTAGAAGGAGACCGCCGTGAAGCCGGCCGCCTTGAGGATCTGCAGCAGGTCACGCCACTGCGCCGGGGCCGGCACTCGCCAGGGATGGATCTCGCCGGAGTAGAGGAGCAGGCGCTCGTCGTCCACCAGGAAGGAGTGCTCGTCCCAGGTGACCGTGTGCGCCCGCCCGTCGTTGCCGGGGAAGCGCGAGGTGCCGCGCAGAAGATCGGCGGTGGAGGCCCTCGCGTCGACCGCGGAGGGCACGCTCGGGGCGGCCGGCCCGCTCGGGGTGGACGGGGCGAGGGGCGCGGGCCCGGCCGCGAGGGCCGGACCCGCTGCGGTGCCGGCCACCGCGGCACCCGAGGCGCAGGCCCCCAGTCGCAGGAACCCCTTCCGGCTCAGAGCGGGCAGGGTCGGGCGCACTGGGGACATGCGGGAACTCCTCGTCGAGCGGTCGGGACTCGGACGTTAGCAGACCGCTGAACGTTTTACAGGAGTCTCGGGCAGTCAGCCGGCCATGACGGTGCGGGCGAAGCTCTCGGAGCGCTCCCGCAGCCTCTGGATCCGCTGCTCCCGATGGAAGGCGAGCAGGTGCTCGTCCTCCGTCTGCGATTCGAACGCCGTCGGCGCCCGGCGCACGTTGCGCGAGCACCGGAAGTCGGCGCACAGCCAGGTCCCGACGGTGTTGCCCCGTCGGCCGCCGGGGCCGCCGAGCGGCGCGACGAACGATGCGGCGTGGAGGCCGTCGACGATGTCCTCGCACCAGGCGCACATCATCTTCCGCGCGGCGGTCTTGTCGGAACCGCGCAGCATGATGCTCACGGGCTGGTCGTCGACCTCGAGCACCACGTAGTGCAGCTGGGGCCGACGGGAGTCCTGCCAGCCGAAGCATTCCAGCTCGTCCCAGCGGACGGCATCGAGCGACGGGATGGCGGCCCGCTTCGCGTCGCCCTTGCTGGCGTTGACGAAGGAGCTGCGGATCAGGTTTTCGGTCAGGGGAATCATGGGGGTGTCCTCACGACGGGCGCGCGGCAGCGTCCCGCATCCGGCGGGATCGCGCGGCGCGCAGGGAGTTCAGGAAGAGTGCGTGACGGCGTGCTGAGCACGCCGGGTCAGGCCGAGCAGGCCGCGTGGGCCGCCCCGCTTCCCGCAGGCGTCGTGCGCATGCTGTCTCCCTTTCGTCGTGGACGCGGCAACGCTACGCCCGCACGGGAACCTCGACAAGGGGATTCCCGTGCGGCGTGGCCCGCGAGACACCGGGATCAGGCGATGATCTGGTTCAGCTGCTCGAGATCCTCGGCGCTCAGCTCGAGGGTCATCGCGCGGGCGGAGTCGCTGATCGACTCGGGACGGCTCGCGCCGGGGATCGGGACGACGTGCTCTCCCAGCGAGAGCTCCCAGGCCAGGACCACCTGCTGCGGGCTCACACCGTGGGACTCGGCGATGCGCTGGATCTGCGGGAACCTCTCCCCCACCGCGCTCGCGCCGCCACCGGTGCCGCCCAGCGGGGACCACGGCACGAATGCGATGCCGTGCTCGCCGCAGTGCTCGAGCTCGCGGCGGCTGGTGTGGAAGAAGGTGGGTGAGAACTCGTTCTGCACGGCGGCCAGGCCCCCGTCGCCGAGCACCTCGAGGGCCACGTCGATCTCCTCGACGTTCGCGTTGGAGATGCCGATCTCGCGGATCAGCCCCTCCTCCTTCAGCGCGGCGAGCGCCTCGACGCCCTCGGCGTAGCGGATGCTGCGATCCGGGCGGTGCCAGTAATAGAGGTCCACCGAGTCGATCTCGAGGGCGGCGAGCGACTTCTCGAGCGCGGAGCGGAGATAGGAGGCGGAGCCGTCGCGGCCGCCGCCCTCGGCCGAGCGGGTGATGCCGCCCTTGGTCGCGAGGGTGACGGAGGAGCGATCCCCGCCCCAGCTGCGCAGCGCCTCGGCCACGAGCTCCTCGTTGTGGCCCATCGTGTCCCAGCTCGGGGCATAGATGTCAGCGGTGTCGAGGAGGGTCACGCCGGCGTCGAGCGCGGCATGGATCGTGGCCGTCGCACGATCGGCCAGGGCGGGCTCGCCGCGCCCCATGGACAGGGGCATGGCGCCGAGGCCCAGGGCGGAGACGGACAGGGAGCCGATACGGCGGGTGGGTGCAGTCATGCCCTCAGCCTAGGACGATGCGTGGCCTGCGTCACGAGGCGTCCAGGAGCCGTCGGTCCGCGGCCGCCGCCCACGCTGCGTGGATTCGCGCTCGATGATCTTCGAGCGCAGCAGCGTCGTGGAGGGCTCCTCGTCCGGATTGGCGATGCGCTGGCCGAGCATGCGTGCGGCGGCGCGGCTGGTGGCGCGCACCGGCTGATGGACGACGGAGACCGACGGGGTCACCAGACGGGTCCACAGGTCGTCGTCGGTCGCGAGCAGGGCCGGAGCGTCGTCCCGGCCGCGCATCGCCTCGAACGCCCCGGCGGACATCCGGTTGTTCGTGACATAGACGCAGTCGGCGTCGCCCTCCGCGAGGATCTGCGCCATCAGCGCCGCGCCGGACTCCAGCTGCAGGTCACCGCGCAGGACGACCGTCTCGTCGAGCTCGATCCCCGCCTCCCGCCAGGCGGCGAGATATCCACTGACGCGATCCTCGGTGGTGCGCAGCTGGGAGGGCCCGCCGATCACGGCCGGCCGGCGGTAGCCGCGCTCGTGGAGGTGGCGGGCGGCCTGGCGGCCGGCGTCGAGGTTGTCGGTGGCGACCAGGTCGGTGTTCGCCCCCTCGATCCAGCGGTCCACCAGCACCACCGGGATCCCCGCCTCGGTGAGCGGGGAGAGATCCGTGAGGGTGCTGTGCACCGGGACGAGCAGCACCCCGGAGACGTGACGGCCCACCAGCTGCGCGAAGCATTCCCGCTCGATCTCGAGATCGTCCTCGGTGTGTGCGATCGTCACCGACTGGTGATCGCCGCGCGCGATCCGTTCGACCTCGCTGATGATCTGCGTGAAGTACGGGTTCGCCGCGTCGGGCGCGACCACCGCGATCTGGGAGGTGCCGCCGCGCCGCAGCGAGCGCCCCATGGCGTTGGGCACGTAGCCCGTCGACCGCACGGCGGCACGCACCCGACGGGAGAGCTCCTTGTCGACGCTCGCGGCGCCGTTGATCACCCGGGAGACCGTCGCCGAGGAGACCCCGGCCGTCCGGGCGACATCCAGGATCGTGGGTCTCGGCGACACCATGGGGCTCCTCTTCACGCTCGGCACGAGCCGTCTGCTCAGTCTTCGACGATGACGGCGTCACCGCACAGATGCACGGTCACCCCGAGGCGGTGGAACAGCGCCGCCTTCGCAGAGAGCGCGCGATCGGCGGCGGCTGCGTCATCAGCGTAGACGAGCTGGGCGTGGTTGGCCTTGTGCCGTCCCATGAACTGGTCCCGGCTCACGCCGTGCAGCACGACGCTGGCGATCGGCCATTCGGGGTTCGTGGCCTCCTTGCGCCGACGGACCTCCTCCTCGGGCAGCTCGACGACGCTGCCGCGGCCGATGTCGACGTGCAGGATGTCGTCCTGCACGTAGACCCGGGACCAGACGATCTCGCCGGGCTTGGAGACGCCGTTGATCGTCGAGCCGCCGGCCGGGAAGAACTCCGGGCCCTGGCGCCAGCCCTCGGCGTCGGCATATCCGCCGGCGAAGTGGCTGGGCGGGACGGATCCGGAGATCTCGTAGACCCACACGTACTGCCCGTCGAACTCCTCCCCCCAGCGCACGTCGTGCAGCGTGGTGGCGGGATCCATGCCCATCGCGGTCCAGAGGCGATGGGTGACCAGGGCGTCGACCGCGACGCCCTCGTCGACCTCGTTGAAGTTCGGCAGGGCCTCGCCCTCCCACAGCACCCGGGAGCCGTCACGGCTGGTCACCGGCGGGCGCTGCACGTTGTTGAGCAGTCCTTCGACCAGGTCGGAGGCGGGGGTGACGTCCTTCAGGCCCTGCTGGTACTGGATACCCACAGCATCCAGGCCGAAGTCGTCGCTGATGCGCAGCGCCGCGATGTACATCGCGTACTGGCTGCGCAGCTGGGACTCGGTGAGCTCGGTGGCCTCATCGGTGCCCAGCCGGAACGTCATCCCGGCCTCACGCAGCCAGGCGCCGATGGCGTCGGCCTCCTCGTCGGTGACCGTCTGCATCTCGGCCCACAGCGCGGACTGGCTCAGGCGCTCCTTGTAGATGCCCAGGGGGTTGAGCATCTCGTCGTCGATGATCGCGTTGTACATGCCCATGCAGCCCTCGTCGAAGATCCCGATGATGGCCTTGTCGGCCATCAGCTGATCGGCGAGCGCGCGCCCCAGCTCGACCTCGGGAGTGCGGGGCAGGTGAGGCAGCGGGCGCACGTGGGACTCATCGTGGGCCAGCTCGCCGGTGGCGATCCAGGTGGCGATGCCCTCGCGGAAGAAGTCGTCGGTGCCGTCCACGGTCCAGAGCGTGGAGTATCCGCGACCCATCTTCGTCAGCCCGCCGTTGAGGTTCAGCAGGCCCACCAGTCCGGGCCACTCCGGGGCGAAGTTCGCGACGGTGAGGATCGGGCCTCGATGGGTGCGCAGGCCCGCGAGCACGTGGTGGCTGTACTGCCAGTTGGCGGTCGCGACGATCAGCGGGGCCTCGGGCGGGATGTCCTGGAAGACCTCCATGCCCATGCGCTGGGAGCGGATGAAGCCGTGACCGAACTCCGCGTCGGGCTCGAAGCCGCGCTGGACGGTCCATCCGGCCGCTTCGACGGCCTCGCCGACGAGCCGCTCGAGCTCCTGCTGGAAGGGCCAGGCGGGAACGTTCGCGCTCTCGCGCAGGTCGCCGCTGGGGATGAGGACGACGGTCCTGTCCGGAGCGGGGATCTCGTCGCGGACGGTGGGCATCTGGTAGGCGGCAGTCATGGTTCTCCCTGGTCGTGAGGCGGAGGTCAGGCGCGGGCGGGGCCGGCGGGACTGTGCGGTCCGGGGCCGGATCCGAGGTGGATCTCCATGGCGTCGAAGCTCGGCGCCTCGGGCCGGGCGGTCGCGGGCCGGTCGAGGTAGAAGATCGCGGTCGAGGCGATGTCGTCGCGCAGCGGCAGGTAGCGGCCGGCGCTCTTCCATCCCAGCGCCTGGATGTCGACGCGGGGCAGGCCCGTGGTGAAGTGGATCGGATCCGCCACGTGCCAGCGGTACATCCCGAAGCGCTGCTGGGCGATGTAGAGGCCGTCGGGCCGGATCACCTGCGGCGTCCCCAGATACGGGGTGGAGAAGGCGGTGTAGCCCTCACCGGGGACGTCGAAGTTCCAGGCGCCGCCGAAGTAGTCCTCGGTGCCGGTGCCGGCGATGGTGGGGAAGCCCGCCTCGGGATCGTCGTCGTCCAGGTAAAACTTGATCTCGCCCTCGCCCCACCAGCCGTTGGAGTGCACGCCCCAGGCGATGTAGGTGCCCACGTACTGACCCTGGCCCTCGATGCCCTCGAGCAGCACGTGCTCGGTCACCTCCGGAAGCGGGTCCGACCGGCGCCACTGGGCGTGGAAGTAGGCATCCTCGCCGTGGTCGCCGCCCAGCTCGTAGGTCACCTGGTAGTAGACGCGGGCGTCGGCGTCCGAGGTGTTCTCCAGGGTGAGCCGGGCTCCCTCCCGGAAGGGCATCGGCCAGTAGGAGTTGAAGCCGCCGTGCGGGTTCGCCGCGACCATCTGCGAGTCGACCTGGGCGAACACTCCCCAGCCGTTGGCGAAGAAGTCGCCATAGGGCACCTCGACCGCGGGCTCCTCGCTGCCGTCCCAGTAGGCACGCACCACGAGCTGGCGCCAGTGGTCGGTGTGGGTGGTGATCCAGATATGCGTGATGACACCGGCGGAATCGATGTCGGCGAGGGTGAAGGTCTCCCCCGCCTTCACGTCCACGCTCGGCGAGACCTTCCAGCCCTGACCCAGGTCCCGCGCCGCCTCGGCGCCGGTCCCCTCGGTGGCGCGGCCGCCTCCGGACGGCGAGCCGTCGAAGTTCTCGGGGCTGATGGAGCGGGTCCGCACGGGGCGCAGACGGGCGAGGGAGGAGAGGGATCGAACAGGACGAGTCACGGGGAACCCCTAGGAAGATCGACGTTGATCAGGAAACGTTTACCGGCACGATACGGAAGGTGTGGGCGACCGTCAACGGGCACATCGCCCAGGTGCGAGCAGGCATGGCACCACACCCACCGCACGTCATGCCATTGCGTCCTGTGACCGTTGACACGTTTCTCACTCGTGGATACATTGGCACGTAATCGTTTACCGCCCGTTTCCGACCGGCGGACCGCACACCGACGTGCGTCCCGTGAGATCCGTCCGCGCGCCTGGAGCTGCTCCGGATGACCCGCAGCTCCTGGCACGATCCGTCGGCACTGACACAAGGAGCAGCACCATGAAACGACGTACTCTCCTCTCCGCAGCGGGACTCTCCGCCACGGCCGCCTCGCTCGCCGCCTGCGGCAGCGGAACCCCCGGCCAGTCCAAGGACGACGCCGACGCGGCAGGAGACCGCACGCAGATCGAGTTCTGGCACCGCACGTTCACGCCGTTCGAGAACGAGTGGTACGCGGACATCGTCAAGCAGTACAACGACGCCCAGGACACGTACTTCGTCACGGACGTCGAGGTCCCGGCCGACGCCTGGGAGCAGCGCGTGAAGTCCGCCCAGGCCGCCGGCACCATGCCCGATGTCTACACCGACCCCTCCACGATGGACGAGGGAGCGCGGCTGGGACAGTTCCTCGCCCTCGACGACCTGCTCGACGCCGAGCAGCTGGACGACCTCACCGACCAGGCCAAGGAGCTCGTGACCGTCGACGGGAAGGTGTACGGATACCCGCTCCTGCTCGAGCCGCAGTCCGCCCTGTTCTGGAACAAGGAGATGTTCGAGGAGGCCGGCCTGGATCCCGAGAAGCCTCCGACCTCCTGGGACGAGCTCTACGAGACCTGCGAGAAGCTCCTCCCCGCCCTCCCCGATGGCACCTTCGCGCTGACCACCGCCGGTGACCAGGACACCTTCGCGTGGGCCACGGTGGGCCAGCAGTACCAGGTGTCCGGGCACTTCCCCATCACGGATGACTGGTCCGAGGCCGATACCGACGACCCGAAGTACGAGGAGCTGCTGGGCTTCTACAAGACGCTGCGGGAGAAGGGCTACATCCCCAAGCAGCCGCTGGGACCCTATGTCGAGGCGAAGGCCTACGGCGAGAAGAAGTGCGCCATGATGACCTCCGGCTCCTGGGCGTTCAGCGAGATCGCCTCGGACTACGAGGAGCTCCTGGACTCCACCGGCATCGCGCCGTTCCCGACCAGCGACGGAGACCTCTCGGACTCCGTGGCCACGCTGGGCAACTTCAAGTGGGTCATCGACGCCAAGACCGAGCAGCCCGAGGCCGCCGCGGACTTCGTGTCCTGGTGCCTCGCCGGGGACGTCGAGAACCTGGTGCCGTTCTTCGTCGGCACCCAGTTCACCAAGGCACCGGCCCGGCCCTCCGTCGCCGACGCCGTCCAGGCCGCCCCGGAGGCCGACGACGCACCGTGGTCCGCCGTGGTCAGCGAGGACATCGCGCCGGCCTCGATCTCCAATCCCTCCTACCCCTGGGACATCCTGCTCGCCATGGGCAAAGCCCTGGAGAAGGGGATGAACGGCGAGGATCCCGCCGCCGCGCTCAAGGCCGCCGGCACGGAGATCCAGAAGGTCATCGACCGCGAGGAGCTCGCGGGCAAGGCACCGCAGGACTGACCGGTGTCCACGACCGTCACGTCCCCGCCCCGCTCCGCGGACGGCACACCGCTGAGAGCACACCCTCCCCGCGATGACCGCATCGCGTTCCTGATGCTCGCACCGGTGCTGATCCTGCTGAGCATCTTCGTCATCGTGCCGACGATCTACGCGATCTACCTGAGCTTCTTCAACTGGAGCTTCTACCAGGACTCGGAGTTCGTCGGCCTGCGGAACTTCACCAACGCACTCACCGACCCGGAGTTCCGGGCCGCGATCCGGCGCGGAGTGCTGTTCGTGCTCATGACACTGCCCATCCAGCTGCTGCTGTCGTTCCTCATCGCGAGCTTCGTGACAGGGGTGGGCAAGCGCCTGGGCACCGCTCTGAAGATCTCCGTCTACATCCCGACGATCATCTCCGCGGTGATCACCTCGATCACATTCGCCCTGATCTATGAGTACTCCGGCGGTCTCCTCAATGCCGTCGTGGGCCTGGTCGGCATCGAGGACCAGGCCTGGATCGGCGACGTCCGACTGGCCCTGCCGGCGATCGCGGTGCCGGCGATCTGGATGGGCCTCGGTCTGATGACGCTGATCATGATCGCCGCGATGCTCGACGTCCCGGAGAGCTTCTACGAAGCGGCAGAGCTCGAAGGGGCGAACTGGTGGCAGCGCACCCTGTACATCACGATCCCCCAGATGAAGAACGTGCTGCTGTACCTGCTGATCACGGGCTTCGTGGCGGCGATCCAGCAGTACGAGCTGCCGCTGGTGATGACCGGCGGCGGTCCCCTCGACTCCACCACACTGCCCAACCTCTTCATCTTCAACCACTTCCGCGGGGACACCTACCAGGGCTATTCGATCGCGGCGGCGCTGCTGCTGTTCCTCGTCCTCGGAGCGATCTCCGCCCTGATCTTCCGCGTGCTGAGCTCCGAGAAGCTGGTGGACTGACCGATGACCCTCACCCACGAGCCCTCCGGCTCCACCGCCGTCACGTCGCCCCCGGTGGTCAGGCGCCGTCGCGCCCTCACTCCCACCAGAGTGCTGGCAGGCATGGTCCGCGTCGCGGTCGCCGTGCTCATCATCGGTGCGGCGCTGTTCCCGCTGGCCTGGATGGCGATCGCCGGCTTCAAGTCGAAGCAGGAGGTGGTGCGCACCCCGTTCCAGTTCTTCCCCGAGGTCTGGCGCCTGGAGAACTACCGGACGATCCTCGACGACCCCGCATTCGTGCGGACCCTGGCCATCACGGGGCTGGGCGCGGTGCTGTTCACCCTGCTGAGCCTCACCGTGAACTCCTTCGCCGCCTACGCCTTCGCGCGGTTGGACTTCCACTTCAAACGGGCCCTATGGGTGGTGGTCATCTCGACCATGTTCATCCCCGGCATGACCATCCTGCTGACCTCGTTCATCGTGGTCACGAAACTGCACATGCTGGACACGCTCGCCGTGCTGATCCTGCCCGGAGCCGCCGCCGCGGTGCATGTCTTCTTCATCCGCCAGTTCTACCTGAACATCCCGCGCAGCCTCGAGGAGGCCGCGATGATCGACGGCTGCGGCAAGTTCGAGATCTTCGTGAAGCTGTTCGTCCCGTTGTCGAAACCGCCGTTCGTCGTGGTCGGCATCACCTCGTTCCTGGTGTTCTGGAACGCCTACGTCTGGCCGGTCATGACGATCACCAGCCCGGATCTCTACCAGGTGCAGCAGTACCTCGCGACCTTCCGCTCCGAGCGCTCGAGCGAACTGGCGATGCTCATGGCCGGGTCCACGCTCGCCGCAGCGCCCGTGATCGTCCTGTTCCTGATCTTCCAGCGGCAGATCATCGCGAACATCAAGATGGCGGGGCTGAAGTAAGGGCATGCCCCGCGTCGCCGACGGGCCGATGGTGAGGCGCACACAGCACCGAGAACGCTGAAGCGCGCTCGGCAGGGAGCAGCAGGACGACACCGGCGTCCGTCCAGCGAACTCGTGCGTCTGTCTGCGGCCTATCCGGCACCGTCGCTGCTGGATAGCGTGAGAGACCGGACCGGTCTGTCCTCACCGGTCTGCCGTTCCCGTGGAAAGGCCGATGATGAACGTTCCTCACCGCCCGAGCGGCATGGCTCCCGAGGCTTCCCCATGATCGACCGGAGGGCATTCCTGCGCGCCCTCGCGGCCGGGGGCGCGGTCTCCGTGACCGGCGGGGCCATCACCGGATGCACCGATCGCCCCACCGGATCCGACCGGGATCCGAACACCGTGACCATGTGGGGCATCTGGGCGAGCGACGTGGACAAGGAAGCCGATGTCATCGAGGCCTTCACCGAGCAGAATCCCGGGATCACGGTGTCCGTCTCGCAGGTTCCCAGCAGCTCGCAGGGGGACGCCTCCTCGGTGATCACGTCCGTCCGCGGACGGACGGGACCGGACGTCTACTTCATGGGGCGATTCAGCGGCGCCGAGATGGCCTCCCTGGGCCTGCTCGAACCGATCGATGAGTTGATCCGGGAGCACGAGGGCGTCGAGCCCGAGGAGTTCATGGCGAACTGGGTGAAGTTCTCGACGGACGAGCTGCTCTACGACGGCCAGTGGTACGGCCTCCCGATGGACACGGACACCCGCGCCATGTACTACAACAAGGACCTCACCGACGAGGCCGGCGTGGACCCGGAGCTGCTCGACCCGGCGGGCGGACCGATGACGCTGGAGCAGATGTGGGAGATCAGCGACGCCTTCGATCTCCAGGACGAGCAGGGCACCTACGAGCGGATCACCTGGATCCCGTGGGACGGCGAAGCGTCGCTGATGATGTGGGCGATGGCCTCCGGAGTGAGGTTCTTCGACGACAGCACCTGCGGCATGACGCTCGATTCCCCGGAGATGCTGGACGTCGCGACCGAGTACGCGAGCTGGGTCGAGCGGCTCCAGTTCTCCCGGGTCGACGCCTCAAGGCGACGTACGAGCCGCCGAACGCCCCGCCGACGCAGACCTCTTTCTTCTCCGACCGGCAGATGTTCCAGATCTCCGGACCCTGGGGCGTGCAGGCCCAGCACGACTACAGGCCGGACATGCGCTACGGGGTGACCCACGTTCCCGTCGCCGACAGCGCGGACGATCCCTTCACCTGGGCCGGCGGATTCGGCCTCGCGATGCCGAAGGGCTCGAGCATGTCCGAGGCCGCCTGGAAGCTCATGACGTTCTACGCCGGCTACGAGGGACAGCGCATCCTCATGCCGCAGATCTCCCGGATCCCCACCAGCCTGGAGGCGGTCCAGGACGATCGGGCCTGGGATTCGAGCATCGAGTTCTTCGTCGAGATCATGGAGTTCGCCCGCTCCCGACCGCCATTGCCCGTCGGGACGAAGCTCTGGGACGCGATGATGATGATGCAGGACAGCCTCAACCAGCAGTCGCAGAGCCCCGACGAGGCGATCAAGACGGCCCAGGCCTATGTCGATCCCACGATGCAGCAGTTCTGTCCGGTCACGCTCCCCGACGGGTTCGGCGAACCGGACCCTCACTTCGACCGTTGATCCGTCGCACGCGCTCCCGACCTCCGACGGACGTCAGCGAAGAGCCACCAATAAGGGCGCGTCACCGACAGACCGTTCGTGAGAGGGCATCACCGATGGGCCGATGGTGAGGAAGCGTCACCGACAAGCCGACAGTGACGGGGCGTCGCCGACGGGCCGATGGTGAGGCGCACGGGCGATATAGCCAGATGACCTCACCAGCGGCCCGCCCGTGACACAGGAGCGCATCGCCCAGGCCCACGTCCCTCAGACCTGGCCCCAATCCGGCGCGCGACTGGGGGTACCGAGCAGCTGGACAGCCCGAGTGCCCAACAGTTGAGCGGTTGGGCGTTGGGCAGTGGGCGTGAGGCGAGAGGCGAGAGGCGAGAGGCGTGAGGCGTGAGGCGTGAGGCGAGGATCAGTCGACGGTGACGTCGCCGGTCTCGGCGTCGACGGTGGCCTCCTGCTCGTCCGCGCCGTCGGCGATGTCGAACTGGTACTGGATCATTCCGTCGTCATACTCGAGCTTCCAGCCGCGCAGCTCGCCGTCGCGCTCGGCCGTGGCGGCCTTGAGAGCGTCGTCGTACGTCATGGGATCGTTCAGGTCGATCGCCTTCTCCTGGTCATCGGTCGTCTCGCTCTCGTCGGCGACCACCTCACCGGTCACCGCGTCGATCACGACCTTGTGGTCCGTGGTGCCCGCCAGGATCTTCACGTCCCACTGCCAGGCGCTGTCGGACTCGTCGTAGTCGAGCTCGACGGCGTGCAGCGTGCCGTCGCCGACCTCGCCCTGCGCGGTCTCGACAGCGTCCTCCGCCTGGACCGGCGGCGCGTCGGTGCGCAGGTCCGTGTCGGGGCCGTAGTCGTCGGCGCTCGCGGAGGTGTCTCCGCCGGCGTCGCTGGCACCACCCGAGTCACTGGCACCACCGGAATCGCTGGCGCCCCCGGAGTCGCTGCTGCCGCTTGCGCCACTCATCCCCTCGTCGCCGCCGGCGTCGCTCTGGGTCGTCGAGGCGCCATCATCCGCGCCGCCACCGGAGTCGTCGGAGTCGCTGCTGCAGCCCACCGCGCCGACGGCGAGGATCCCGCTCGTGGCCACCAGGGCCGCCTTGCTCCACAGTCCGCGTCGTGTGGTCATCCGACTCTCCTCTCGCTGCGCCCGACGGTGCCGGACGGATTCAGTCACTGAATCGTGCTCTCGAGGCTACGTCCGATGCCTCCGAACGGGGAGGTGTGATCGGTGAGGGATCCGGGTGGGCACTGCGGTTCACGGCATGACCTGCATCGATGCAGAATCGATGAGGGCACGACGGTTCGTGACCGCCTGGTCCGTCAACAGGCGCGTGAGCGGGTCGCTGAACGCGCCCTTGAGCCGGTCCGTCGGCGGACCCGTGAGCCGGCCCGTGAGGCTCGAGCGGACTCCTCGCCGTTATTCCCAGCGCTCCCGGACGAGGGCGAGCAGGGAGTCGCGCCGCTGGATCCTGTGCTGCTGGAGCAGCGGCAGGCTCGGGTCGCGGGGCCAGCGGGAGGCGTCGACGAAGAAGCCGAGGATCCCTGCGAACACGTCGGAGCCCACCTGCCGCGGCAGGCCGTGGGCATCCAGCACGGCGTCGGCCCTGGCGTTCACGGCGAGCGTGCCGCCGACGTCTTCGACGGAGGAGAGCAGCTGGAGGGCGTCGGCGACCCGGCTGCCCCGTGAGGCCCACGCCCAGTCCACGATGCTCACCTCGCCCCCGTCGATGTGCCCGCCCCCGTCGACGATCAGGAGGTTGTCCGCACGCACGTCGGAGTGGCACAGGGTGTCGCCGTCCAGCGCGTGGATGCCGCGGCGGGCAGCGGCGCGCAGCTCGTCGAGCCGTGCGGCGAGCCAGGGGTCCAGACCCGTCGGCGGATCCTCGGCGACGCGGTCGAAGCCCAGCATGTCGGGACCGAGGGACTCCGCGACGCTCGGCAGGCCAGGTACCGGACAGGGAGTGGTCGCGTCCTGCAGGGCGTCGAACGCGGCGAGCACCTGGTCCAGCTGTGCAGGGTCCCAGGGCTCTGCAGGCAGTTCCCCCGGTGCTGCTTCGGTGACCAGGACGAACCACTCGTCCTGCTCGATGACCGCGACGAGTGCGGGCACCGGCGCCGCGTCCGGCATCTGCTCGAGCACGGTGGCCTCCGCCCGGTTCAGCCTCATCGAGCCGGGGTTGTCCTGCTCCCGCACCGCCTTCACGAAGAGGCGACGGCCCGCCGACGAACGCAGGATCTCCGCGCTGCTGGAGGAGAAGCCGCCCCGGCAGGAGTGCGTGCCCACCACGGGGCCGCCCAGGACCTCCTCGAGGCGTGCGCGCAACCGGTCAGGGAAGTCGGACCAGGTCAGGCGGAGCGTCATGGCCTCACCCTGGCACGGCCGGAAGCGGGCCGCACGGGAATATCCGGCGCTGGTCCCGCGCCGAGGGCCGACCCGCGGTCGTGGACCGCTGTGCGCGGCGGTGCTGGGCCGCGGGGGTTGACCACGGCTCCGGCTCCGACTCCGACTCCGACTCCGACTCCGACTAAGTCTCGAGGCTCAGCCGTGGGGCCGTGGCTCGTGCTCGGCGAGCCACTGCGCATAGGTGGGGCCGACGGCCGGCACCTCGGGCCCGGGCAGCATGCCGCCCTGGGCCATCGACGCGCTCGGCGTCACGCCGACGACGGCGGTGTCGTCCCCGCGGACGGCGAGCAGGCGCCGCGCCTGGTCCAGCGTGTTCTCGACCTGCGGCCCGGCGACCTGGACGAGCTCCTCGGGGCGCTCCTCCAGCGCGGCCCGGAGCAGCACGCGGGCGACCTCGCGGGTGTCGACGGGCTGGGAGGGCACGTCCATGATGGTCAGCTGGTCGCCCTCGCGCTGCAGCATGTTCCCCACGAAGTCGTGGAACTGGGTGGCCCGCACGGTCACCGGTCCGGGGCAATGCTCGCGCGCGGCCTGCTCGTGGGCGAGCTGGGCACGGTAGAACCCATAATCCTGCATGTGGTCGATCCCGATGATCGAGGTGACCACGGTGCGCGAGATCCCCGCGTCCATGGCGGCCGCGCCGAGGGTCTCCATCGCCCGGCCGAACCACTGCGTGGCCTCCGTCGCCTCGAGGGTGGGCGGCTTGACGCAGTCGATGATCACGTCGGCTCCGGCGAGCGCCGCGGGCAGGCCCTGCCCGGTCATGATGTCGATGCCTGTGGACCGGGCGACCTCCCGCACCTCGTGTCCGTCGGCGCGGGCTTTCTCGACGACTCTCGCTCCGAGCGTTCCCGTCGCTCCGACGACGGCGATGACCTGTGCCATTGCTGACTCCTCCCTCTGCGGCGCTGCCGGCGATCTCACCCGCTGAGCTCGAGGGCGAAGCCGGGCGTCGCTGGCAGCGTGATGCGTCCATCCTGCAACCGGTAGGCGGAGGCGTCGACCCCGTCGGTCGTGCCGGGCACCGATTCGACGACGTCGATGTTCCCCAGGCCTGCGGCGAGCTGCGCGGCATACAGGGTCTTCAACGGGTGACCCCAGGCGTGCGGCGAGGCGACCGCGCCGATCTCGTGGACGGTCGGCATGAGGCGACGCCAGGCGGTGAACCCGAAGGACAGGACGTCCATGAGCAGCACGTCCAGCAGTCCCTCACGGGCCAGGTCCAGCACGAGGCCGACATCGGGCTCGAACTCCCCGTCGGCCACCAGGACCTCCGATCCGTTGCGCGTCAGGTGCTCGCGCACGAGCGCGAGGCCGCTGCGGTGCTCGGCGAAGGGCTCTTCGATCCAGAAGAGGTCCCACTCCTGGGCCGTGTCGAGGAAGCGGACGGTCTGCTCCGGGCTGTAGCCGTCGTTCATGTCGACCATCAGCCGGGCTCCGGGATAGGCGGTGCGCACCGCCTGGAGGACCTCCAGGTCACGGTCGAATCCGGCGACCACCGGCATCCACCGGTTCCCGCGGCCGATCTTGAGCTTGAAGGCCCTGTACCCGGCCTCCCAGTCGGCCGCGCACGAGGCGAGCACCCCGGCCGTACCGCGCGGATCCTGCTCGGGGTCCAGGTCGTCGAAGTAGATCGCCCCGGAGTAGCAGTCCACGGCCAGCGCGCCATGGCCGCCGAGCATCCTGTGGACCGGGATTCCCAGGATCGTCGCGGCGAGGTCGTGGAGGGCGATGTCCAGCGGCAGCGCTCGCGGGGCGATCACCCCGACGGCGGGGTCGAAGATCTCTTCGAGCGGGAGGCCGATGCAGGCGCCGAGGTCGGGCTCGGGCCCCTCATAGATCCCCCACCCGCTCACCCCGGTGTCGGTGCGCACCGTGATCGCGAGGGCCCCGGGGCCGTCGCCGTGGGCGCCGAGGCGTGCGTTGCGGCCGATGGTGCGGGGATACCTGCTGCGCAGCGGAGCGCTGTCGACGGAGGTGATCCGGTGCCCGGTCAGGGCGTCGGCCGGGAGAGCTGCGGTGCTCATGCGCGCACCTCCAGGGGGCGGATCGTGAGACCGCCGCGATCCCAGCCGCCGCCGGTGATCCAGGTGCGGTCCCCGTCGGCGACGATCTCCGCGCAGTGCTCGTCCAGGTCCACGTCGAGCGCGCCGGAGTCCTCGAAGCGCAGCGGATCGGAGGAGCAGCAGGCGAGCGTGCGGTCATACTGGTCGGAGTCGCAGACGAACAGCACCCAGCGCTCCCCCGCGCGGATCACGAAGGGGGATTCGGTGGGGCCGCCGACGGTCCCGGACGCGGTCGAGCGATAGGCGACAACGGGCTCCGACCAGGTCAGAAGGTCTTCCGAGGTGCGCACGGCGACCTCGTGGAAGCCCCCGTCGGGCGCGGAGGTGCGCGTGTAGTACAGCAGCCAGCGCTGTCCGTCGCGCAGCACCATGGGGTCCCGTGCGTCGAACCCGTCGGTGAACAGCGCCGGCTCGTGCGGGGTCCAGGTGAACAGGTCCGCGCTGGTCGCGACCGTCATCCGATAGGCGGTGTGGTCCGCGGTGCCGCCCGCGTAGAACATCCAGTAAAGGTCCTCGTGGGCGATCACGTGCGGCGCCCAGACGTGGGTCTCGCCGATCTCCGGCCGTGCGTGGAGCACCGGGTCGTGGACGGTCCACGGGGCGCCCTCGAGGTCCGCCGCCGTGGCGTGGAGGAAGCGGTCCTCCCCCAGCGGGTCCGCCGGCTCGGGATGCCAGATCCCGAAGACGTGCCAGATGCCGTCAGCCGCGCGGATCAGCGTGTGGTCATTGATGTACCAGGGCTCCTCGGCCGACGGCGAGGCGTCGAGCAGGCGCCGCTTGGCGCCGGGGAGCAGACGGACGGGTGCAGCGGACACAGGGCTTCTCCAGGTCAGGGAGCGGTGGGGGTCAACGGGTGGATGGCGGGCCGGCGCCAGATCGGGGCCAGCAGGTTCTCGGTGAGCGCACGGTGGGCCGGGAGCCCGTGGGGATTGAAAGAAGGCCCTTCCTCTCCGGCATCGGAAGCGTCGTCGCGGGTCCCGGTGCGTCGTCGCCACCGGATCGGGGGCCTGCCCCCGTATCGACGAGATCGGACTCGTTCGGCACTCCATCGGTGACGAATCGTTTTCTCAGTGCATGAGAACCATAGGCGACCCTCGAAGGGCCAGTAAAGAGTGGTGGACCGCGTCTCCGGCGAGCCCGCATATGCCTGCTCTGCGCGGGATCGCCTCATCGACCGCATGACCTCGTGCGTTGCCCTGACAGCACCCATCGAGTTGTGGCGACGAATACTGGATGCCCTGCAGTGGGTCGCCGCCCGTCCGCGCGTAAACGTTTGCTGACAGGTGGCCGAACATCTACGCTGAACGCACCCGACGTGACGCCGACCACACCACTGGAGCTGTGATGACCCCCGCGCACCGTCCCCGACCCGACCGCTCTGCCGAGGAGCCCCTCGACTGCTCTGCTGACGGCTCCGTCAGCCCTCCCGAGGGTCGCCACGAGAACGCCCCGACCGATGGACTGCCCGCCGAGGACGAGGACGTCTCGCGCTCCTCGTTCCTGCGCGGCGGAGTCCTGGCACTGGGCGCCGGGTCGATCGGCGCGGCGGGCCTCGCCGCGTCGTTCGCCGCACCGCCGGCCGACGCGCACCCCCGGGATCGGGAGCGCCCCGCACGAGGAGGAAGCACCGGAGTGGACCCCAATCCTGACTATCAGCGACCCCGGATCACGCGCCTCGCGACGCTCACCGGACCGGAGAGGACCACACGGTTCCGGATGGACGCGACCGATCTGGGCGCTCCGGCGGTGACGCCCGACGGCCGCATCCTGATGATCTTCGGCGACACCTTCGAGGAGCCGAAGGTGGGCGGAGGCTGGTGGCGCTCCCCCGTCGGCCTCTATGCCGACCCCGACCGCCCGTTGGAGAAGGGCGTGGATTGGACCAGCGCCGTGGGCGGACGAACCGCCGAGCAGCTGGTCGAGTACGAGCACGACAGCGATCCGGTCTCCACGATCCTGCCCGGGGATGTGCTGACCATCGGCGACACCATGTACCTGTGGATGATGGTCAACCACGGCTTCGGAACGGTGGGGTCCACCGAGATCTGGACATCGACCGATTCCGGCGAGAGCTGGGAGCGCACCGCCGAGATGTTCCCCGGTGACCACCTCGAGGGCCGGTGCCAGCAGTGCACCTGGGCCCTGCATCCGACCGACGGTCACGTATACCTGCTCACGACCGGCTTCCAGCGGGACAAGGAGGCCATCCTGCAGCGCGTCCCCGCGGAGTCGATCCTGGACCCGGAGGCCTACGAGACCTGGGGGACGACGGGCGAGGGCGAGGAGCGCACCGGCTCCTGGGGCGCGGAGCCGACCGCTGCGGTCGACGGACAGGTGGGCGAGATGTGCCTGCGGATCGTCGAGGACTCGTGGGTCCTGACCTGGTTCAACTCCGGGCTGTACCGAGTGGACGTGCTGATCGCGGACTCCCCCGTGGGCCTCACGGAGTCGCCCTTCGGCGAGACCCTGCTGTGGGGCTGCAACTGGGACCAGGAGGACGACGAGCGCGTGGCGCAGCTGTACGGGCCCTATGTGCTGCCCGGCTCCACACTGGATGATCTGCACCTGGCGTGCTCGCAGTGGCGAACGGGGCCGGACTGGCCATACCACGTCGAACAGTTCCGAGTGGAGGGGCTCGGCGCCGGGATGCGGTCACTGGCGTGACGGGTCAGCCCGCGGAGCCCTTCGCGCGCGACTGCAGCGCGACCGAGGTGAACACGGCGCCCTGTCCGTCGCGAGCGCGATAGACGTACTCCTTGTCGGTGACCACCCGGCCGGAGCCGCCAGCTTCGATGACCCGGACGTCCGTGCCGATCACGACCTCGAGGGCGCCCTCGATGACATGGATCATCATGCCCGGGCTCGGCACTCCCGAGCCCCCGCGGCGCTCGTCGGCCCCCACGAGCCTCCACTTCCAGGTCTCCACGGAGAGCTGCTCGGTATCGATCGCGTCCAGCAGCACGGACCAGCTGCCGTTCTCGGTGCTCCACACCTCGATCCCGTCCGGGGCGGCGCCCTCACCGGCGCCCATGAGAGCGGCGAAGGTGGTGCCGAGCCCGGCGGCGACGCGATCCAGGGTCGAGACCGAGGGGTTGGCCTGACCGAGCTCGATCTGGGTGAGCATGCGGCGGCTGACGTCACTGCGCTCGGCCAGGGCGGCGACGCTGAGGTCCAGCTCCTGGCGCGCGGCGCGGATGCGGTCGCCGAGCTGAGCGACGACGGCAGGGCGCATTCCTCCGGTCATGACGCAGAGCCTATCCGGGGTGATGGGAACTATATTGCGCATGCGATGCGATGAGCACTATGTTGCTCAGAGCGGGCCCGCCCGATGCGGCGAGCCCGTCGCGTCTGCCTGTGCGCGCGCCCGCCCGGGCGCCGCCCCGTCCCTGTCGAAGGAGGTCCGTCCCATGCGTCGTCCCACCCCGGATACGCCCCTGCTGCGCTGGTTCGCCTCCTCGGGCCTCTTCGTGATGCCGCAGGCCGCGGCGCCGATCGCCTTCGCACTCGTCGCGCTGCCGCTGACCGGCGATGCCGCCAGCGGCGCCGCCATGATGCTCGCGATGACGCTCGCCCAGGTCGTGGGCGCTGTGCCGATCACCCGGTTCGGCCGACGCTTCTCCCCCGTGCCCTTCGTGCGCGTGCTCATCGGCCTGCGCACCCTCGCCCTGGTGGCGATCGCGGTGCTCGCCGGGATCGGAGCACCTTTCGCGCTCGTGGTGAGCGGTGCGGCGCTGGCCGGGCTCGTCAACGGCGCCGCCTTCGGAACCCTGCGTGCCGTGCTGAACCACCTGGTGCCCGCCTCGCGGCTGCCACGCGCGCTCGGGATCGCCGCGACCCTCAACGAGGTCACCTTCGTGGCGTCCCCGGTGCTCGCGGCAGCGCTCGGCGGGATCTCCCCGCAGGCAGCGGTCTGGTCGATGGTGGTGCTCGGGATGGGCCCGATGTTCCTGCTGCCCCGCGTCGCGAGCGCCACTGCGCCCGGCCCGGAGAGGCGGCGCAGCCGCATGCGCCTCACCCCGAGCATCGCCCTGTGGCTGACGTGCGCCGCGGCGAGCGCGGCCGCGATCTCCGCGATCGAGATCGGCGCCGTCTCGATGGCGGTGTCCTTCGGCCTGCCCGCCACATGGGGCGTGCTCTTCCCCGTCGCGCTGTGCGTGACCTCGATCTGCGGCGGGGTCTGGGTGAGCGTGCGCAACCGCGTGCCGCGTCGGCGCACCGTCCTGGCCTGGCTCGCGATCACCGCGCTCGGCGTGGCGTCGGTCGGGTTCGGCAACTCGGTGGCCGCCACCGTGGTGGGAGCGCTGCTCGTGGGCGCCGTGCTCGCACCGCTGGCCACCTACTATTCGCTGATCCTGGATCGCCTGGTGGATCCCGAGCACCGCGCCGAGGTGTTCGCGCTGCTGCGCACCGCGAGCGCGCTGGGCATCATCACCTCGAGCGCGCTCATCTCGCTGGTCTCGCTGCCGGCGACCTTCGCGGTGGTCATCACCATGATGACCGTGGTGCTGCTGCTGGCCGGCAGCGTGTTCACGACCGCCTGGGTGCAGGCCCGACGCCGCCGGCTCGCCCGCGAGGCCGACGCGCTGCGCGACCTCGAGCCCGACGCGAGCGTTCCGGGCGGACAGGACAGTCGGGCCGTTCACGGCGCGACGCCCGTCGGGCATCCCGACAGCACCGATCCCGAGCGGACCGCCGAGGAGCACGCGGGCATCCCCGGCTGATCCGGCGGGCGCTCCGGCCCAGGCAGGTCAAGCCCCGTCAGCACCTGCCCGAGCCGGTCGGCGCACGAACCGAGCCGGTCAGCGCGAGGCCTGAGCCGGTCAGCGCAGGCCGTGACCGAGCGGGTACGCCTCCCCCGTGCCGTCGGCCGTGGGGATCGCGACCGGGAGCCTCCCGCGCAGGCTGACGGTCCCGGCGAGGATCCCGGCCACGGCGCGGAGCGACGCATCAGAGTCGCCGTAGGCGGCGAGGGAGGCGTCGACCGGCCCGACGTGCACCACGTCGTAGGGGTTGCGCAGCGAGACGTGCACGACGGGCGCCTCCCCCGCGGCCAGCTCCGTCACCAGGGCCACCTGCTCGTCCGGCGTGGTGAACGCGGAGGACGAGGTGAACACCAGCACTGCGTCGGCCTCGGAAGCCGCCGTCGCCGCCTGGTCGATCTCTGCGGCGTCCATCGTCGGGGTCGCGGCGATGGTGGCCGCGAAGCCCTGATCCTCGAGGGCATCGGCGGCGACCCGGAGTTTCGCGTCGCTGCCCGCCCCGGTGACCAGCACCGCCGCTCCGGCCTCGAGCGGCAGGGTGCCGTCGTCGTCGGCGAGGAGGGTGAGGGAGTCCTCCGCGATGGACCGGGCGGAGCTCATCGCGCGTCGTGCGCCGACCGTGCCGGTCGCGGCGGCGGCATCGACCTCGACCCCCTGGAACAGTCCGCGACGAAGTTTCTGGGCGAGGATGCGGCGCACCGACGCGTCCAGACGTTCCTCGGTGATCTCGCCGCCGGCCACCGCGTCGCGCACGCCGCCGATCGCGGCGGCGAGGTCCGGCGGCATGAGCATCTGGTCCGCGCCGGCGAGGATCGCCTCGACCGGCACCCGGTCGTCGGAGAACAGCGTGCGCACGCCCTCCATGGCGAGGGAGTCGGTGACGATGACGCCGTCGTAGCCGAGCTCCTCGCGCAGCAGCCCGGTGAGGATCGGGTGCGAGAGGGTCGCGGGCACTCCGGAGTCGTCGAGCGCCGGGACCATGATGTGCGCGGTCATGATCGAGTCGATCCCCGCCTCGATCGCGGCGAGGAAGGGCGGCAGGTCCAGCTCGTCGAGCTGCTCGCGGGTGTGATCGATGACCGGCAGCCCCACATGGGAATCGGTCGCGGTGTCACCGTGGCCGGGGAAGTGCTTCGCGGCGGCCGAGCAGTTCGCCCCCTGCAGGCCCAGGATCTGGGCGGTGCCGAGGCGGGCGACCGCGGCCGGATCCGCGCCCAGGGAGCGCACTCCGATGACAGGATTCTGCGCTTCGACGTTGACGTCGACCACGGGGGCGAAGGCCTGGTGGAGGCCGGCGGCGCGCATCTCGGCGCCCACGATCTCCCCGGCCCGTCGGGCATGGGCCCGGGACCCCGTCGCGCCGAGGGCCATCGCTCCCGGCAGCGGCGTGGCAGGAGCGGGCAGGCGGTAGACGACGCCCCGCTCCTCGTCGGCGCTGATGAGCAGCGGGATCCCACCGGCGTCGAGCGCGGCGGCCTGCGCATCGTTCGAGAGCGTCGCGACCTGCTCGATGTCCTCGAGGTTCTCGCTCCAGGTGAAGTAGATGAGGCCGCCCACGTGGTGGGTGCGCACGATCTCGGCGATCGTGTCCACGCCGGTGGTGCTCGTGTTGGATTCGTGGGGCTCGTCCGCCGTGGCGCCGTATCCGACGGCCACGAACATCTGACCGATCTTCTGCTCGATGCTCAGGCCGGCGAGCAGCTCGTCGATCGGCTCCTCCTGCCGCCCGCCGTCGGCCCGGGCGGCAGCGGGCACCGCGAAGGCTCCCCCGGCGAGCGCGGCCGCGCCAAGCGCACGACGGGTGAGAAGGGTGCGATCCGCGGAGCCGGAGGGCGGGGCGGCGGAGGCCGAAGCGGGGGTCTGCGGGGTGCGAGGGTGAGGGATGCGGGGTGTCATGGGCTGCTCCTCAGTAGCGACGGTAGCGCTCGGTGGTCAGCTGGAAGCGGCGTGCATCGCGCCTCCACGCGGTGACGATGGATTCGGCGCTCTTGCCGGCCTCGAGCATCGTGCGGGTGCGCTTGGTGCCCGAGAGCTTGTCGATCCAGCACACGTCGTCCTCGGTGCGGCAGTCCTCCTCCTCGCGCCAGTCGACCTCGTCGACGTTCGCGAACAGCGCGGCGAGCACGTGGATGCCGGTGCGCACCGGCTCGTAGGCCGCGGCGTCGGTGACGTGCAGCTGCAGGCCGCCGCAGAACTCCCCGGCGTGCTTGGAGGTGGTGGGGGTGGCGAACATCGGTCGGTACAGCACGCCGGGCAGCTTCGCGGCCTGCAGATCGGCGATGATCGCGTCGACCTGGGCCTCCGTGATGAAGGGGGCGCCGAACCAGAGGAACGGGGTGGTGGTGCCGCGCCCCTCGGAGACGTTGATCGACTCGATCAGTCCGGTGCCGGCGTAGACCACGGCGGTGTCCGGGGTGGGGATGTTCGGGGAGGGCAGCACCCAGGGCAGCTCCTGGATGGGCGGGGCCGACGGGTCGTACCCGGTCATCTCGATGACCTCGAGGTCCACGGCCTTGTCGAGGAACTCGCCGTTGAACAGCGAGGCGAGCTCGCCGACGGTGAGGCCGTGGGTCTGGGGGATCTCCCGCAGACCCACGAAGGAGGACAGCTCGGGCTCGAGCAGGAAGCCCTCGATGCCGGTGCCCAGCGGGTTCGGGCGGTCCAGCACGATGAAGCGCTTGTCGTTCTCCCCCGCCGCCTCCATCGAGTAGTAGAGGGTCCAGATGTACGTGTAATAGCGGACGCCGACGTCCTGGATGTCGAAGATCAGCACGTCGACGTCCTCGAGCATCTCCGGCGTGGGCTTCTGGGTGTCGCCGTACAGCGAGCGCACCGGCAGGCCCGTCTTCTCGTCGACGTAGTCGCCGACGGATCCACCCGCGGGCTCGGCCCCGCGGACCCCGTGCTCGGGGCCGAACAGCGCGGTCAGCGTGAATCCGCCCTCCTCCTGCGCGGCGACCAGGATGTCGATCGTGGAGCGCAGCTCGCGATCGGCGCCGGTGGGGTTGGTGATGAGGCCGACGTTCGCATCGCGCAGGGTCTCCAGCGCCTCGGGCTCCTGGAGGCGTTCGACGCCGAGGGAGAAGTCCCCCTCAGCGGCGCGCCCGCCCCGTCCGGAGGGAGCGGCCTGGGCCGCACCGGCCGTGGCGAGCACCGCCCCGGCGGGCAGGGCGCCCAGGGAGGCGAGCACACGGCGGCGCCCCGGCTTCTTCCCGTCCTTGCCTGTGCGGTCCTGTCGGCTCTGGTCGCTCTGCTGCGGGGCTCGGTGCGTCACGGCGCGTTCCTCCGTCATCGTCGTCGGGTCTGGTCGCGCGCGGCGCCGAAGGCACCGCACCACGTCGTGCGGTGCACGCGGAAACGTTTTTCGGCGCTCTGCGCGCCCCGTCGACGCTAACAACGAAGCGTGCCGGTGACAACCGTCACACGCGGTTCAGGCGTCGTCGTCCCCCACCACGCCCTTGCGCAGCATGACGCAGCCGTACTTGCGGGTCTCCAGGGTGCGCAGCACCGCGAAGACCTCTCGGCCGCGATCGTAGAAGTCGAAGCGGTCGATCCATGCGATGCGGTCGGCTCGTGCGGCTGCGGCCTCCTGGATCTCGGCCTGCACCTCCTCGCCGGTGCCGGGCTCGGGCGTCATGAGGGTGACGGACGGGCCTGCGTACATGTCCACGGGCAGCACGGTGCGCACGGCGCGCACTGCCTCCGGTGAGGGGACGGCCAGATCGATCACGGGCACACCCATCGCATGAGAGGGGTAGTGGGCGTCGGTGACCAGCAGGGTGTCGTTGTGCCCCATGTGGTCGAGGAGCCGCAGCAGGTCGCCGGAGAGCAGGGGGTCGATGCCGGTGAGCATGGGTGGTGGGCCTTTCGGTGGAGTGGTGGGATCGCGGGAGAGCGGAAAGCGGAAAGCGGAGGGCGGGAGCAGGACCGCGAGCCGGTCGGAGCGGCCGGCCCGGCCAGTTCTGTCAGGCCGGCCGGGCCGGTCGGGGCCTCTCAGTCGTAGACCATCGCCTGGATCTCGTCGTCGTCGATGTTGTCGGCGTCGTACCAGTACGAGCCGGTGTCGGTGAACTCCTCGAGGTCCTCCCCCTTGACCGCGGAGATCGCGGCCTCGACCGTGAGGCGGCCGATGGACTGCGGATCCTGGGTGACGGCGCCGAGCATGACGCCGTCGCGGATCGCCTCCTGCTGCGCGGAGCCCGAGTCGAAGCCGACCACCTTGATCTCCTCGCCGCTCAGGCCGAGCTCCTTGACCGCGTTGACGACGCCGATCGCCGAGCCCTCGTTGGTGCCGTACATGCCCACCAGGTCGTTCGCGCCGATCATGGCCTTGGCGACGTCAGCGGACTTCAGATGGTCGCCGTCGCCGTACTGGATGTCGACGATCGCGATGTCGGGATTGTTCTCCTCGATGTACTCCACGAAGCCGTCGCGCCGGTCCACGCTGGTGGCGTTGATCTGGCTGTGCGCGACGATCGCGATCTCGCCCTTGCCGCCGATGGCCTCGGCGAGGTGCTCAGCGGCGATCGCCCCGGCGGCCTTGTTGTCCGTGGCTGCGAGGTTCTGGGAGTAGTCGCTGTCGCAGCCGGCGTCGAACTCGACGATCGGGATGTCCGCGCCCTCGGCTCTGTCGTAGAGAGGCACGCAGGCCTCGGGGTCCAGGGCCGCGAAGCAGATCGCATCGGGGGCGCGGTCGATGGCCGCCTGGAACATCTGCAGCTGGCTGTCGATCTCGGTCTCGGCGGCGGGGCCGTCGAAGCTGATGGTCACGCCGTGCTCCTCGGCGGCCTCCTCCGCGCCCTTCTTCACGGCCTGCCAGAACTGGTGCTGGAAGCCCTTGGAGATGAGGGCGATGTCGAGTGCGTCCTCACCGCCCTCACCGCCTCCGCGGTTGCAGGCGGACAGGGCGACGAGCAGGGGTGCGGCGGCGAGCGCCGTGATACCGGACCTTCGGGTGAACTCCATCGTGACTCCGATCCTCGGTGCCGGATCCGGCACCTCGTGGGTGGGGCGGGCTCCTCGCGTCGGTGCGGGAGGCCGGGTGCTGCGGGCTGGGGTGGGGCTGCGGGCGGTGGAACTGGTGGGGGTGACGGAGGTCGTGGCGGTGGTGCTCGTCGGACGCTCCTTCGGCCGGGGCCTCAGGCGGACCTCTTGTTGCGCAGGGTGTCGAAGAAGACCGCGAGGGCGATGACGATGCCGACCACGACGTTCTGCCACTCGGTCTGGATCGAGAGGATGCGCAGCCCGTTGATGAGGACGCTCATGATGAGCGCGCCGATCAGGGTGCCGGTGATCGAACCGCGGCCGCCCATCAGGGAGGTGCCGCCGATGATCACGGCGGCGATGGCCTGCAGCTCGTACCCCACGCCCAGCTGTGGCTGTGCGGAGCCCAGGCGGGAGGCCATCACCACGCCGGCGACACCCGTGAACAGGCCCGCGACGATGTAGATGATCAGCTTCCAGCGACGGGTGTCGATGCCGGACAGGCGCGCCGCCTCCTCGTTGGAGCCGATGGCCACGGTGATCCGGCCGAAGATCGTCTTGGACAGCAGGAACCAGGCGAGCGCGGCCACCAGGAACATGATCAGCACGGCGTTGGGGAGCCCCGGTATCAGCGTGCCGAGCGCGATGCTCTGGAAGGAGGGCACGTCGTTGAAGTAGATCGGGGAGACGCCGGAGATCACGAGGGCGAGGCCCTGGGCGATCATCATCATCGCGAGGGTGGCGATGAACGGAGGCAGCCCCAGTATCGCGACGTTGAGCCCGTTGAGCAGGCCGATCACTCCGCCTGTGAGGATTCCGAGCAGCACCGCGAGCGGCATCGGCAGCCCGAGGTCCACGGCGAAGATGCCTGTCATCACCGAGCACAGGGTCATGCCGGTCCCGATGGACAGGTCGATCCCGGCGGTGGTGATCACAAAGGTGGTGCCCAGCGCCAGGATGCCGATCACCGCGGTGGCCAGCAGCACACCGGAGATGTTCGACCAGGTCAGGAAGCGCGGGCTCGCCGCCCAGAAGAACAGGAGGAGGGCGATCAGGGTGCCGAAGGCGAGACCTTGCTGGAGCCAGGCCCTCCAGGCGGGAGTGGAGGGCGCGGCGGTCGTGCCGCCCGCTCTCGCCTCCGTGGCGACGGCTGCGCCGTTCTCGCTGCTGCTCATGCTGCGGCTCCTTCTGCGGCATCGAACCTCGTGGCGAGGTCCATGATCGAGTTCTGGGTGGCGTCCTCGCTGGCGAGGGTCCCGGTGATCCGGCCGTTGGCCATCACGACGATGCGATGGGACAGGCGGAGCACTTCGGGCAGCTCGCTGGAGATGACGATGATCGAGGTGCCGGTGGCGGCGAGCTTCTGGAGGAGCGTGTAGATCTCCTCCTTCGCGCCGACGTCGATGCCTCGGGTGGGCTCGTCGAAGATGAGGATGTCGCAGTCGCGCACCAGCCACTTGGCGATGACGACCTTCTGCTGGTTGCCTCCGGACAGGAGCTTCACGGGCTGCTCGACGTTCGGGGTCCGGGTGCGCAGGTCTTCCACGTGCTGCTGCGCGACGCGTCGGGCCCGACGGTCGTTCATGATCCCGAGCAGGCCCGAGAAGCGGCCGAGGGAGGCGGCGATGGTGTTGGTGGTGACGGACTGCTCGAGCAGCAGGCCGAGGCTCTTGCGGTCCTCGGAGAGGTATCCGATCCCGTGACGCACCGCGTCTGCGGGCTGACGGATCCGGGCCACGCGACCGTTGATCTCGACTCGCCCGCTGGTGGACGGGTCGGCGCCGATGATGGCCCGCGCGGTCTCGGTGCGCCCGGCGCCCATCAGGCCGGCGAAGCCGAGGATCTCCCCGCGGTGCAGCTCGAAGCCGACGTCCTTGAGCAGGGTCCTCGTGCTCAGTCCGTCGACCTTCAGCACCACGTCGCGACCGGCCGTGTCGAACGGCTCGGGCTTCGACCCGGTGTCGATCGTGCGGCCCACCATCATCTCGATGATCGTGGGCACATCGATCTCGTCGCGGTCCAGGGAGCCGATGTACTGGCCGTCCCGCAGCACGGTCACCCGGTCGGCGAGGCGCTTGAGCTCCTCCATCCGATGGGAGATGTAGATGATCCCGGTGCCGGAGGCGCGCAGGGACTCGATCAGCCCGAACAGGGTCTCCACCTCGGTGTCGGTCAGGGCGCTGGTGGGCTCGTCCATGATCAGCACTCGCGCGTCCACGGACAGCGCCTTGGCGATCTCGACCATCTGCTGGGCGGCGACCGTGAGGGTGGAGACCTTGGTGCGCGGATCCAGCTGGATGCCCAGATCGCCGAGCAGCGCGGCGGCCTGCCGGTTCAGGGCCTTCTCGTCGAGCATCAGGCCTCTGCGGGGCTCACGGCCGAGATAGATGTTCTGCGCGACCGTGAGGTCGGGCATCAGGTTCATCTCCTGGTGGATGATGCTGATCCCCAGCTCCTGGGCGTCGGCCGGCCCGGTGATGTCGACCTCGCGGCCGTCGACCGCGATCGTGCCTTCGTCCCGCGCATAGATGCCGGAGAGGATCTTCATGAGCGTGGACTTGCCGGCGCCGTTCTCGCCGACCAGCACGAGCACCTCCCCGGCGTCGAGCTGGAACTCGACGCCCTGGAGGGCTTTGACGCCCGGGAAGCTCTTGCTGATCCCGCGCACTTCGAGGAGAGGTGGTTCCACTGTCATCCCGCTTCATCGGAGGGGGCCGCTCACGCGTCTCCCTGCAGGAAGACACTGCAGGAAGACATCGGATCGTTGAGGTCCGGAAATGCCGGCCGGTGTGACGTGCACCCTAACGTAGCAAGGGATCGTTTACTCGCCAATACATCGAGGTCGCGGATCTGTGTTCATGCACTCAGATCCCTGAGGAGCCCCAGGTAGGCATCGGCGAGGGCGACACGGGCGCGCTTCGATCCGGCTCCTCCTCGGGAAGGGCCCTCCCTGGCCACGCGATGATCATCGAGGGATGTTTCCCAGAACCCTACGCGGACACATCGGAGGTGTTGCGGCATCCTTGCAGGTCGCGTCCAGTGCCGGACGACGTGAGGAGCCAGCACACTTCTCGTCAGCACGCTCCTCGTCAGCACCGTCCTCGCCGTACGGGGACGGCGGGTCAGCCGTCCCGGCCCGCGGCGGCATACGGTGGTCCGTATGACTGCCCCGCGCGATCGTCGCGACCCCACGCACGCCCCCGCCTCTGATGCCGCACCCGACGCCGCGCCCGCCGCCGTGGCGTCCTGCTGCGCCGCCGGGCGCGAATCGATGCATGGTGCCGAGCCTCCTTCGTCGGGCGGGGGCCTTGCCACTCGGCCGACGGCGTCGGCTCCCTCGACCTCTCATGCGTGGGCGGCTCCGACGGACGCCGTGCGCGCCCGCGCCGAGCGCGCGGTGACGATCGCTGCGGGCTCCTTCCGCATGGGCACCGAGGATCGGGACCGCAATCCTGGCGATGGCGAGTCCCCCGTGCGGTCCGTCGACCTGCCGGCATTCCGGATCGATCCGACCTGCGTGACCAACGCGGAGTTCGCCGCCTTCGTGGACGAGACCGGTTATGTCACCGAGGCCGAGGAGTTCGGCTGGTCCTTCGTGTTCGCCGCGCTGCTCGAGAAGGAGCTGCGCCGGGCGAGCCGCAAGCCTCCGGGGACGCCCTGGTGGCGCGCGGTCGAGGGCGCGCGCTGGGACCAGCCCGAGGGACCGGGATCGAACGTCGCCGAGCGCGCCGAACATCCCGTCGTGCACGTCTCGCTGCGGGACGCAGAGGCCTTCGCACAGTGGTGCGGGATGCGTCTGCCCCGGGAGGCGGAATGGGAGAAAGCGGCCCGTGGGGGCCTGGACCAGGCCCGCTACGCCTGGGGCGATGAGCTCACTCCCGGCGGTGAGCACCGCTGCAACATCTGGCAGGGTGCCTTCCCCGTGCGCAACACGCTCGAGGACGGATATCTCGCGACAGCGCCGGTGCGCTCGTTCCCTCCCAACGATTTCGGCCTGTACGAGGTGGCGGGGAACGTCTGGGAATGGTGCAGCGACCCCTGGACCACCGGACAGGCCTCCTCGATGACCGGCGACGTGCGCGTGATGCGGGGCGGCTCGTACCTGTGCCACGACTCGTACTGCAACCGCTATCGCGTCGCTGCGCGCAGTGCGACCGCGGCGGAGGATGCGAGTGGCAACAAGGGCTTCCGGCTCGCGGTCGACGTCTGACCTGGCGGCGCCTCGGCCGACGCAGCCGACGCAGTCGGCTCAGCCAGCGCAGCCAGCTCGGCCGACGCGACCAGCGCAGCCGGCTCGGCCGACGCGACCAGCAGCCGTCTCAGGCGCCCGCGGTGCTCCACTTCTGCTTGAGCTCCTCGACGTGCTCGGCCATGGCCGCACCCATGTCGATCTCCGGGTCCAGCAGCCACTGCACCTGCAGGCCGTCCATCAGAGCGACCGTCGTGCGAGCGATGCGCTCAGCAGGGGCGTCGGCCCGCACGTGGCCCTCGCGCTGTGCCGCTCGTATGCCGTCGACGAGCATCCCGACGACGACGGAGTAGTGGCCCAGCATCCATTCGTGCGCAGGATGCTCGGCCGTCGCGGCCTCGCCGATCATCGTGGTGTAGAGATGCACGAGCTGGCGCCTGCCCTGGTTCAGCTGCGCCACATGAGTCAGGTGCTCGAAATCGGCCCAGGGACCGTCGCCGAACGCCGCTCGCGGGTCGGAGTCCGCGGCGTCGCGGTGATCGAGCACCGCTCCGAGCAACGCCTTCTTCGAGGAGAAGTGATGGGCGAGACCGGAGGGCGAGATGCCGGCGGCCGCCGCGACCTGCGCCATCGAGGTCGCGGCGAAGCCCTGCCGGGCGATGAGGTCGATCGCCGCGCGCAATGCCGCCTCACGCACCACCGCCGAATCCTGGCCGCGCGGGCGCCCGGGGCGCCGGCGCACGGATCGCCCGTCGTGAGCAGCAGTGCTCATCGCTCTCCTCGGCTCATCGTTCTTCTCGGCTCGCGGCGTCCACCAGCTCCGGGACGACGAGGAACGGCCAGGACGAGGTGTCCCGTCCCAGCCGTGCCTTGTCAGACGCCCACTATTTCACGCCGCGGATGAACATCGTGAGGATCGCCCCGAAGAGGGCCGCGATGGCCGCGGCAACCAGCAGCGCCGTGAAGTCGGTGCCGCCTCCGAGCTTGGCGAGAAGAAACCCGCCGACGCCCGGCGCGAGCGATTGGGGCAGGGCGTTGGCCATGTTGAACACGCCCAGATCCTTGCCGGCGTTCTCGCGGTCCGGGAGCACCTCGAACACGAGGGCGAGATCGACGGCGAGGTACATGCCATAGGCGATACCCATGATCGCTTCGCACACGTAGAAGCCGGTGACGGTGTCGACGTGCAGGAGGCCGTAGGTGCCGATGCCGAAGACGAGGATCGAGACGGCGACCATGACCTTGCGTCGGCCGAGCTTGTCGGAGAGCCACCCGGCCAGCAGACCCGCGACCATCGAGGCCACGGTGTAGACCGTGACCCCGACGGCGACCGCAGCCGCTGCGGCCCCGGCGGAGAGACCGAGGTGGTTGGTCATGTAGAACAGGCGGAAGGTGATGAAGAGGTAGGACGCCAGGATGATGAGGAAGCGGCCCCACCAGGCCAGACCGAAGTCCGGGTGCTTCACCGGATTGGTCCAGAAGGTCGCGACGAGCTCTCGCAGGTTGAACGGATAGCGGTTCGCCTTGAGCACCGGCTCCGGGAGCATCAGGGCGTACACCGACACCAGGACCAGGCCCAGCACTGCCGGGACCATGAAGAGCAGCAGCATGTTGCTGGAGAAGGCGGCGCTCAGCCAGGTCGCGACCATGACCGCCGAGTTCTGCGCGATGCCGATCAGGCCGGAGGTCTTGCCGTACTGCTCGGCGGGCAGCTGATCCGCGACGGACGCGAGGAAGGCGGCGAAGGCGAGATTCGCGCAGGCCTGGGACAGGAACCACCCGATGGCCATCATGAGGGGGCCGGTGGCGAGGGCGATGAGCAGCAGCGAGAGCGTCAGGCCCATGATGCCGAGGACCATCCAGGGGCGGCGTCTGCCCAGACCGGAGGTGGTGCGGTCCGAGATGCGCCCGCCGAGCGCATTGAAGATGACCGCCGCGAGCGCACCGGGCGCGATGACCATCGCCGTCATCGCCACCTGCTCGGCCGCGTCCGTGGTGAGGGTCTGCGCCTTCAGCTGGATCGAGACCGTCGCCGGCCCGAGCAGGGCCACGTAGATGCCGAACTGAGCGAGCACGATGCCGGCGATGAACCAGATGGGGCGCTTGGCCTCGGGCTTGATCCCCAGGTGCGGGATCGGCAGCTTCGGCCCGATGCGGTTCGGGCTGCCCTCAAGGTCGATGGTCGGGTCCGGAGCGAAGCCCGCCCGGGGTTCCTGGATCGTCACGAGGTGGACTCCTTCGTCAGGGTTCGCGAGCACGCAGTGGGGCCTCGCATCAGTGCGGGCCGCACGGAACGGCCACGGCGAACATTATTAGTTGCATCGCACTAATAAGTCGAGCCGTTCCCGACCACTGGTCGACATCCACAAGTGGACACGGCCGTACACAGGCCTTTTGGGGACATTCAGTGAGTGAGGTCACTCATGCAGATCGTCATGCCGATCAGTCGATACCCCTGGAGAGCGGCGACGGCTGACTTCCCTGGGAGTCATCGTGCTCAGCCCGGAGACGATCAGCGAAGAGCTGACGCCCGCTCGACGGGCCGCGCTGGGCGAGCTGCATCTGAGAAGGATCGACCTGGCGGACGAGGTCCGCGTGGTGAGCGAAGCCGGCTACATCGGGTCCGCGACGCGACGCGAGATCGAGTACGCCCGGAAGAAGAACAAGGTCATCAGCTCGGTGGAGCCGGATCTCGACGTGTGAAGCCGGTTGGGCCCTCATACAGCCCGACCCGGTTCGCCCCCTTAGCCCTCCACGATCCGGAATCGAGCCTCGCTGCCGACGACCAACTCTGCCCGCCCGCCGATCGGCAGGGTGGCCAACGGCATAGTGTGTCCCACGTCGGCGCCGGCCAGCACGGACTTTCCGGCAAGTGCCGGTTGTCGCGCGATGATCTCCGCGAGAAGATCCCGCGTCACTCCGGATCGACGCTGGAACCGCCCGACGACGAGCCCCCGCACGCCGTCGGCATCCGGAAGCTGCAGCAGCGACGTGAGGTTGCGAGCGAACTCCGCGGCATCGCTCGCCGAGTCATCTTCCAGGACGAGCAGCGCGCCCTCGAGCGAAGGCATGTACGGGGTGCCTTGAAGCAGATTCAGTGTGCAGAGGTTCGTCCCGACCACGCGCCCCTCCGCTGACCCGGCCTGCAGCGTCCACCAGCCGCCGTCAGACTCGAGATGCCGGTCCTCCTGATCGAGGAACCAGAGATCGTCCGTCCACTCCTTCGAAGACTCGACCTCGAACGGCGCCCCCTCGAACAGCGCTCGATGAAACCCCGTCTGGGTCTGGGAGAAGTGGTCGCGCATGCCGAAGCTGGACCAGTGCGGGCCGCTGTAGGTCACGAGCCCCGCACGTTCCAGGACCGCACACTGCAAAGCAGTGATGTCAGAGTAGCCGCAGAGGATCTTGGGATTCGCGGCGAAGAGGTCGAAATCCAGGTGCGGGAGAAGCTCGTTGCTGTTGGTACCCCCGATGACCGTGAGAAGTGCGCGCACCTCCGGGTCCGCGACAGCCTCGTGCAGATCAGTGACCCGCGAGGCGATCGACGAGGAGCCGAAGGCATCGCGCTCATCGACGTGGCGTCCGTAGCTCAACCGCAATTCCATCGAGGCGAAGCGCTTCTCGATGATCGACGTGTGGTCGTGCTCCGTCACCCAGGAGCGAGAAAGAGACGGAGCGATCACTCGCACCAAGTCCCCCGGTTGCAGGAGGGGAGGGAATGTCGGCATAGGAGAAATCTATCCGGACGGCTCCACACATCGCTCAGCGTGGCTCAGCGAGGTCCGAGGTGCCGGTCGAAGCGGCCCGATCATGAGGGAACTGTTGAGAGGCATCCACGAATAACAGCTCGTCCTGCGCATCCCGCCCAGAGCTCAGAGGTCGCGACCACGCGACCTCACGGGCCAGCTGACCGCTTTGTCGGAACAAGCGAACCTGATGCGAGTCAGCCAGGACCTCCGCGAGGTCGCCGCGGTCAGCAGACTCGAACCCCAGTCCTTGCCAGAAGGGCCCCGAGCGCCGACTGAACAACCACGCCCTCGTAGAGCCCTCTTCAGCGGCACGCTCGAGCGCGAACATCGCGAGAGCGCGCCCCCGCCCACGAGACCGCTGGGCCGGGCTGACGGCCACACTGCGGATCAACGCATGGTGGCCGTCCCTGCTGACTTCGTAGCCCGTACTCCCGACGATCTCACCGCTCCGGTCACGCTCGACCCATAGCCTCACGCTCGACTCATCCAAGCCGCTCAACGTCAGATCGACCTCGCGCAAGAACGCGGTCAGAGCGCCAGCATCAGCCGGCCGGTACTGCCGAAGATTCACGCACCCAGTCAAACATCCGAAATCGCTCAGGCGCGAGGATCGACACGGCGCACTCTTCCGGGGCGCGCATCGCCCGCGGGGCGTCAGGCGGCGCGGCGGCCGGTGGCGAGGTCGAGCAGGTGGTCGATCACGCCCTGACCGCTCGCGCGCAGGCCGTTGTGCTCGTACTCGCTGGTCACCCAGGGGTGCACACCGCTCAGCATCTCGGCCGTGGCCAGCGAGTACTGCCGCGGCACATAGGCGTCCTCGAAGTAGACGGCCGCTGCGCCGGGCACGTCGGCCGCCCGCAGCGCCTGCTCGTCGTAGAGCCGCGGCCACTCGTGCTCGGCGAGCAGATCCGCGGCCTCGGCCCAGGGCGCGAGCTCGGGGTCCTCCGCGAACAGGTCGCGGTGGATGTGCTCGCCGGCCAGCAGGGTCGGATCCTCGCGCACGGCGTCAGGCATCATGCGGTCCGCGGTCCAGCGGGTCGCGACCCCGTCGGCCCAGCAGCTCTCGTGGATCACGGCGTACAGCGGATTGCGGCCGCCGAAGGGCAGGGCCGCGGCGAGGTCGTGCAGGAACGCCGGGGAGGCGGGGTCGAGGTCCAGCAGGTAGTGCAGGCGCTCCTGCCCGCCGGAGGCGCCGAGCAGGTGGCCCAGGCGGCGCAGACGCTCGACGCCCACGCGCTGGCCGTCCGGGAGGCGCAGGGTGCCGGACGCGGCGGAGTCGGCGAGGCGACGGAAGCGCTCGCGATCCTCGGGGAAGCGGGCCCAGTAGCGCTCGCTGCGGGTGATCATGCCGTCCCAGGTGGTGGCGTAGACGGCGTCCATATCGGGTCCCACCGTCGGCAGACCCCCGGTGAACAGGGCCTTGTCGACGCTGCCGGCGTGAGCGCTGAGGTAGCGCAGGGCGGTGAAGCCGCCGAACGACTGCCCCAGCAGCGACCAGGCCTGCGCACCGAGATGCTCACGCAGCAGCTCGGCGTCATGGGCGATCGCGTCGGCCCGGAAGTGGGTGAGATAGGCGGCCTGCTGGGCGGCGGTCGCGTCGCGCAGGGTGGCGGCGCCGTCGATCGCGCCGTCCGGCAGCGGCGCGTCCAGGCCGACGGGGGCGGAGCGGCCGGTGCCGCGCTGGTCGAGCATGACCACCCGGTGGTCCCGCAGTGCGCGTGCGAGCCACGGCGGGGACGAAGCCTCCACGGGGCGCGGAGCCTCGGAGCCGGGGCCGCCCTGGAGGAAGACCAGGAAGGGGCGGTCCTGCCCGTCGGGTTCGGCCACGATGCGCGCGAACAGCTCGATCGTGGGCGAGTCCGACCGGGCGTGGTCCAGCGGCACCGGCAGCGTGAGGTCCGTGAGGTGCAGGCCGGGAAGGGTCCAGGTGGAGGAGGTCATCATGCTCATTCCTCGTCGTCCTCGTCGTGGGTGGTGGCGCCGTGGAAGAACTGCCACTCGAAGGTGTGCAGCTCTCCCTGGCGTTCGCCGCGGTGGCGGGCGGCGTCGACCACCACGGCGGAGATGCGGGCGAACACGTCGTCCACGCCGTAGTAGCTGATCGGGTCGAAGTACTCGGACTCGGCAGGCACGTCACCGATCGAGATGATCTCGAGGCTCCCGGGAACATCGATCCCCAGGCGCTCGGCGGCGGACTGCAGGGCCACCGCCTGGTACCCGGTGAAGCAGATGACGGCCTCGGGGCGGTCCGGGCCGGAGAGCCAGTCCAGGCTCGAGCGGTAGGTGTCCCGGGCGCCGATGGGGGTGAGGCGCACGTGCTTCTCCGGGCTCGGGTCCCCGTGCTCGCGAGCAGCATCGAGGAAGGCGAGCGCACGCGGGTGGGAGAACGTGTGCGACGCGCCACCGCCCAGCTCCGGTGCCAGCAGGTGCACCGTCGCGTGCCGGGCGCGCAGTCGGGCGAAGGCGTGAGCGATCGCTCGGTACGGGGTCGAGGAGATCACGTCGAAGCCGGCCGGTTCCATCTGCGCGGTGAACGCGACGATGCCGGTCTGTGTGGTGGCGGCCAGGCGGTGCACCCGCTCCGGTCCCTCCTCGACGAAGTCGACGCTGGTGATGAAGGCGGCGTCGGCCGAGGCTCCGGAGAGGTACTCGACCCAGCGCTCGTCGGCGAGGACCAGGGTGGACAGGTCGTGTGGGAGGGCGTCCTCCCGCACCTGCGTGGCCAGCTGCACGCCCCATGGATCATCCAGCGTGCCCAGCGCCAGCACGATGCCCCCGCCTCGGCCGGTGCGCATCGCCTGGGCGTTGCGGTTGGGAACGTACCCGAGGGCCTCGGCGGCCGCGCGCACCTTGGCCTTCGTGGCGGGTGAACCGGCGGAGCGGCTGCCGCCCCGCCCACTGAGCACGAACGAGGCGGTCGCGATCGAGACACCCGCCTCGCGGGCGACATCCGACAGGGTGATCGTCGCGCGATGGGGGGCGGGGACGGTGACGTCGCTGCTCATGCCTGCTCGGCCTCCTGGTGGGCGGGATCGAGGTCCGCGAGGTGGATCCGCACTCCGGACTCGCGCAGCGCCTCGAGCGCTGCGGGGTCCGCCGCGCTGTCGGTGACGAGGTCGTGGATCCCCGAGGCGGGGGTGATGCGCGCGAACGCGCTGGCACCGATCTTCTCCGCGTCGGCCACGACGACGACCCGGGTGGAGCGCTCCATGAGCCGGGCGCTGATCGAGGCCTCGGATTCATCATGGGTGACGGCGCCGTCGCGGGCGCTGACGGCGTTCACCCCGAGGAAGAGGGTGTCGATGCGGATCTGGGCGAGCAGCTGCTCGCCCCAGGATCCGACCAGCTCGAAGCTGGACTCGCGGACCACACCACCGGTGACGACGAGCTGCAGATGTTTGCGCACCGCGAGCTCCTGGGCGATGTTGATCGCGTTGGTGACCAGCACGGTGGGGCGCTCGGCCTCGCGGAACGAGGCCCGGGCGGCGAGCTCCTGGGCGAGGGCCGTGGTGGTGGTGCCGCCGTTCAGACCGATCACGGAGCCGGGGTCGACCAGACCCACCGCGCGGCGGGCGATCGCCTCCTTCGCGCCCGCATGGCGGGCGGCGCGGTAGCGCATCGGCAGCGAGCTGGCGTCGGGATTGGCGGAGGCGCCTCCGTGGGTGCGGATCACCAGCTGCTGGTCGGCGAGGGCGTCGAGATCGCGACGGGCGGTGGCCGGGGAGATACGGAGTGACGAGACCAGGTCGTCCACGCTCACGTGTCCGGCGTCGATGACGAGATCGAGCACCAGGTCCTGGCGGTGACGGCGCCCTCGTGCGCCTCGGGGGCCGGGATCGCCCGGAGCAGACTCCGGCACAGACTTCACCTGGTCCCCTCCTGGAGCATCTCGAGCGGCGTGCCGGTCCGGGGCCGCGGTCCCCGCATGCTACCGCTCGGCAGGCCAGGCCACTGGCTCTACGCGGGCAGGTCGCATGGTCGCCGCCCGAGAAGGGCGCGACCCTCAGATCAAAGTGATTGCTTTTGCTCGTTTAGGGCAGCTACAGTCAGGAACATGCATTTGGGGTGGGTTCGCCCGCCCACCTGACTCGTTCTGCCCGACTCGTTCTGCTCGATCCGTTCTGTTCGATCCGTTCTGCTCGATTCGTTCTGGGAGGCCCCATGACCACCTCGTCCGCCACCACCACCGCGGCCGTCCCGACCTCCGCCCTCACGGCGACCGAGTCGGAGCTGCGCTCGCAGCCGGAGACCTGGCGCCGCGCCCTCAAGGTGCTGCCGGAGGTGAGCGGCCGGTTGCCCCGGCCGGGCGAGCGGGTGCTGGTCGTCGGCTGCGGGACCTCATGGTTCATGGCCATGGCGTACGCGGCGCTGCGCGAGGCAGCCGGGCACGGGGTGACCGACGCGGTCACCGCGACCGAGGTCTCCCCCGCCCGCGAGTACGACCGGATCGTGGCGCTCTCCCGCTCCGGGACCACCACCGAGATCACCGCACTGCTGCGCGCGACGTCGACGCCCTCGGTGCTGATCACCGCCGTGGGCGAGGGGCCCGCCGCCGCGGAGGCGAGCTCCGAGATCGTGCTCGACTTCGCCGACGAGACCTCCGTGGTCCAGACCCGCTTCGCGACCACCGCGCTGGTGCTCCTGCGCGCCTCCCTCGGGGAGGACCTCTCCGCCGCGATCGCGGACGCCGAGCAGGTGCTGTCCTCCGAACCGGCCGACGAGCTGGTCACCGCCGAGCAGGTGACCTTCCTGGGCACGGGGTGGACCAAGGGCCTGGCGGACGAGGCGGCGCTGAAGATGCGCGAGGCCACCCAGTCCTGGACCGAGGCGTACTACGCGATGGAGTACCGCCACGGCCCGATCGCGATCGCCGAGCCGGGCCGCGTCGTCCACGTCTTCGGCGGCGCCCCCGACGGACTGCAGGACCAGGTCGCGGCGACCGGCGCGGACTGGGTCGCCTCCGAGGCCGACCCCCTGGCCCAGCTGGTGGCCGTGCACCTGTGGGCGGTGCGCCGCGCCGCGCATCGGGGCATGGATCCCGACTCCCCGCGCCACCTCACCCGCGCCGTCCATCTCGAGCCGTGACCGGCACCAGGAGCGATGCGGTGACCCGCGCGATCGGGGTCGACGTCGGCGGAACCCGCACCAAGATCGGCCTGGTCGGCTCCGACGGCTCGCTCGGCATCCCCTACTCCCTGCCCACCCCTGGCGACCCTCACGACCTGTGCGCGCTCATCGCACGGGAGACCGCCTCCGTGCGCACCCAGGCCGGGCTGGACGGCGAGGTGCCCGTCGGCATCGCCGTGCCGGGGATCCTCGACGAGGACCGAGAGGTGGTCGAGCTCGCCGTGAACCTCGGCTGGAAGGACCTCGAGCTCGGGGCGATGCTGCGGGAAGCGGTCGGTGCCCCGCTGGCCCTCGGTCACGACGTGCGCGCCGGCGGACTCGCCGAGGCCGCCTGGGGCGCCGGGCGGCTCTTCGCCCAGAGCACCACCACGCCGTCGCTGCCCCCGGTCGCCGACCTCCTCTTCGTCCCCATCGGCACCGGCATCGCCGCCGCCGTGGTGCACGACGGCGCCGTGTTCGGCGACCGCTTCACCGGGGAGATCGGCCAGGTGCTCGTCGAGGAGCCGTACACCGGGCAGAGGATGCGACTGGAGGAAGTGGCCTCCGCCTCCGCGATCGGTCGCCGCTACGCCGCGCTGGTCGATGCGGGCGAGGACCCGCTGGTGCTCACCGACGGCGGCCGGCCCGCGGCCCGCGCGGTGGTCGATGGCGCCCGCGACGGCGACCCACAGGCCGAGACCATCCTGTTCAGCGCGCTGGACACGCTCGGCCAGGCGCTGGCCACGATCATCTCGAGCGTGGGCACGCGTCCGGTGGTGATCGGCGGCGGTCTCGCCGAGGGCGGCTCCATCGTGCTGGAGACCCTGCGCTCCTCGATCGCGGCCCGGCTCGGTGTGGTGCCCGCTCCCCCGGTGCTGCCGTCCTCGCTCGGCATGTGGGCCGGCTGCCAGGGCGCGGGACTGCTGGGCATGATCCGCGCCCGACGCACGGAGCCCGTCGGATGATCCTCGCCCTCACCCCGAACCCCGCCCTGGATCTCACCTACGAGGTGGACTCGATCGCCGCCTTCGCCGAGCACCGCGTGCGCCGCGTGCATGCGGCTCCCGGCGGCAAGGGTGTCAACGTGGCCCGGGTGCTCGCGCAGCTGGGACGACGGGCGCTGTGCGCGGGCCCGCTCGGCGGCGCGACCGGCGAGGAGATCCGTGACCTGCTGGTCGCGGCCGACGGGGTGTGGCAGGCCTGGACCCCGATCTCCGGCAGCAGCCGGCGCACGGTCACCGTCGTCGCGCCCGACGGCGCGACCGGGTTCCACGAGCCGGGACCCGCCCTCTCCTCCGCCGAGTGCTCGCAGCTGAAGGAGGACCTCCGCGCCCGGCTCTCCTCCGACGCTGCGCCGCAGAGCTCAGACACTGGGCCGCAGAGCTCCGACACCTGCCCGCAGCCCTCCGATGACGCACGACGGATCGTCGCGGTCACGCTGAGCGGGTCCCTGCCTCCCGGGCTCGACGGCGACCAGCTCGCCGGCCTCGTGCAGGCGTGCCGGGAGCACGAGCGACCGGTGCTGGTGGACACCTCGGGCCCGGCGCTGCTGGACGCCGCGCGCGCCGGGGCGGACGTGCTCAAGCCGAATCTCGGCGAAGCTCTCGCCGCGACCGGCGAGGACACCCCGCTGGCTGCGGCACGGGCCCTGCTCGGCCTCGGTGCCGGCACCGTCGTGTGCTCCCTCGGGGCCGACGGGATGCTCGGCGTGCACCGCGCCCCCGCGGGGGACGCCGCCTGGCAGGCCGCGCCGGCCGAGGCGATCAGCGGGAACCCCACGGGGGCGGGCGATTCCGTCGTGGCCGTGCTCGCGGCCCGCCTGCTCGTGGACGCGGATCCGCTGCCGGACGTCCTGCGCCATGCCGTCGCCGTGAGTGCGAGCGCCGTGACCTGCCCCGTCGCCGGGCAGATCGATCCCGGCCTCGCCGCGCAGCTCCTGCCCACCGTCTCGATCGAGGAGATCCCATGCCCCTGATCCCCCTGGCCCCCGCGGCCCGTGCCGCCCGTTCGCGCGGGGAGGGCCTCGCCGCGTTCAACGTGGTCCATGTGGAGAACGCCGAGGCCTTCGCGTCGGCCGCTGCTCGCGCCGGCAGCCCGGTGGTGCTGCAGATCAGCCAGAACGCCGCCCGCTATCACGGCGGGCTCGCCCCGATCGGGCTGGCCACCCTCGAGATCGCGCGGGCCGCGGAGGCCGACGTCGTGGTCCACCTCGACCACGCCGACGATCTCGACCTCGTGCGCGAGGCGCTGGACCTCGGCGTCAGCTCGATCATGTACGACGGCTCGAAGCTGCCCGATGAGGAGAACCGGGCCCGCACCGCAGAGGTGGTGCGGGCGGCACATGACCTCGGGGTGAGCGTCGAGGCGGAGCTCGGCGAGGTGGGCGGGAAGGACGGCGTGCACTCCCCCACCGCCCGCACGGACCCGGCCGAGGCCGCCCGCTTCGTCGCGGACACCGGGGTGGACCTGCTCGCCGTCGCCGTCGGCACCTCCCATGCGATGACCGAGCGCACCGCGCTGCTCGACCTCGCACTGATCGAGGAGATCGCCTCCGCCGTGGAGGTGCCGCTGGTGCTGCACGGCTCCTCGGGCGTGGCCGACGCCGACATCCAGGCCGCGATCCGCGCGGGGATGACAAAGATCAACGTCTCCACCCATCTGAACACCGTGTTCACCGGAGCCGTGCGGGAGCTGCTGGAGACGAATCCGGACGTGGTGGACACCCGCACGTGGATGCGGGCGGGGCGCGAGGCGGGCGCCGAGGAGGCGGCGCGGCTGATGACCCTGTTCCGGGACGCGAAGGCGGGGGTGCCCGCCTGAGAGGGCGGCTGCTACTGCCCGGTGAACAGGCTCAGCGCCGGGCCGAGGGTGTTCAGCAGGATGATCACGCCGACGATCCCCACGGCCCAGGAGAAGGCACTGGAGGCGTGCCGCACCGACCAGTCATGGGCCCGATCGAGGAAGGCGTCGGCCCGGCCGCCGAGCGCGGCACGGACTCCGCACAGCGCAGCGCCGGGCACGATCATCACCGCGCAGTAGCCCACGAGTATGAGGGCTCCGTGGCCCAGCCCGACGCCCATGTCGGCGATGATCCCCATCGCGGCGAGGTACGGGATCATCGAGGCCGCCTCGATGACGCCGGCCAGCAGCGCGAGACCGATCAGCAGCGACGGACGGCCCGAGGCACGACGGGCCCGCTCCGTCCACTTCCGCGCCGAGGCCTCGGGATCACCGCCGCGCTTCGCGACCGCCTTGGGGTCGATGCGGAAGGACCACCACAGCAGGAAGCCGCCGAGCAGTGCGAGCGCGAGCATCACCACCGGGGAGTCCAGCAGGTGTCCGAAGGACTCGATCAGCGGCAGCAGCCCGGCCAGCAGGGCGATGCCCAGCGCCAGGTAGAACACGCCGATCACCGCCAGATAGAGCAGGGTGCGGCCCGCGATACGCAGTGCCCCTCCCTGCCCCACCACGAGCAGGATCACAGGGATGACCAGTGTGCCCATCGAGGTGGAGTCCACGAGGGCGAGGAGGACCAGACCCAGGGGTCCGGCGGCATCGGGCAGTGAGTCCATGGGATCCATGGTTCCGCGAGCGCCCGTCGGCCGTCCTCCTCCCAAGGTGCCGACTGCGCCCGTTGGAGCGCTCCCGCGCCCGCGGCCACGTAGCCTCAGAGCATGTTCGCCGACCCGCTCGAGGCCCGCGCGCACGCCTCGGCGCCCGCGCGCCGGCGGATCACGCGCCGCGATGTGCTCATGACCGCCGGCTACGCCGCGATCGTGCTGCTGCTCGCCGCCATGGGCGCACGCAACTCAGGGTTCCTCGAGAGCTGGGACGGCTGGCCGCTCTGGACCTCGGTGCTCCTGCTGCTGGTGGCCAGCGCGAGCCTGCTGTGGAGGCGACGCCTCCCGCTGCTCCCCCTCGTCGTGGCGGGCCCGTTGGCACTGGCCGAGGTGATCGTGGGCGGGCAGGTCGCCGCCTACATGCTGCTCTTCGAGGCCTTCTTCGAACCGATCATGCACGGCTCCATGCGCCTGGCCCGCCGCACCACGGGCATCGCCATCGGCCTCGCCGTGAGCGCCCTGCTGGTCGCCGCCGGGCTCGGCGCCTCGGGACCGATGCTGCTGGTCGTGGTGCTGATCGCGACGCTGATGGTCTCCACTCCGCTGCTGTGGGGCTGGGAGGTGCGCCATCACCGCGACGCGCGCGTCAGCGCCGAGACCCTCGCCGCCGTGGAGCATGAGCTCGCCGCCACCCGCGCCGCCCACGCCGTGGAGACCGAACGCCGCACGATCGCCCACGACCTGCACGACGTGATCGCCGGGCACCTCAGCGCCGTCTCCCTGCACACCAATCTCGCCGCCTCCCTCGAGCAGCCCGAAGCGCGCGACCGCTCCCTGCTCACCGCCCGCGACTCCGCGCACGCGGCCCTGAGGGACCTGCGCTCGATGATCGGGGTGCTCTCCACGGAGCACTCCGCCGAGCTCCCCTCCGTCACCCTGGACTGGCCGTCGCTCACCGCGCGCCTGCACGGTCGCGATCCCGACGCGTCCGTGAGCATCGCCCCGGAGGTGGAGGACCCCTCCCGGGTGGAGCCGTCGGTGCAGGCCGCACTGCTGCGCATCGCCGCTGAGGCCTCCACCAATGCGGTGCGCCATGGGCTCGCCCCGATCACGCTCGCGGTGCGTGTGGAGGACGAGCTGGTGACGTTCGAGCTCACGAACCGTCGAGCCGAGTCCACGGTGCCGGGCTCCGGTGTGGGCCGCGGCGCGATCGCCCATCGAGCCACCGCGGTGGGCGGCAGCGCGACCTCCGGACCGGCCCCCGACGACGGTCCGGACGCCGGCAGCTGGCGCGTGCTCGCGCTTCTGCCGACGCGTGCCGTGGGAAGCGAGCGCCCGCCGGAGCCCGACGCGAGCCGTGGGCTCGAGCCCCGCGCCGCTGGTTCCTCCCCCTCCTCGCTCTCCTCCCCCGCCCCGCTCTCCGACATCCCCACGCGCGACGGCTTCGCGCGCGACCGGACCGGGCGCGACCGAACCGGGCGCGACCGGACCGGGCACGACGCCGCGACGACATCCCCCTCGACGAATCAGGAGGTCACACCGTGAACGACGCCTCGACGCCCATCCGCGTGCTGGTGGCGGACGACCACCCCGCCGTGCGCTCGGGCCTGGTGGCTCTGCTGGACTCCGCGGCGGACATCACCGTGATCGCCGAGGCGGCCGACGGCGAAACCGCGGTCACCGCCGCCCGCGAGCACCGCCCGGACGTGGTCCTCACCGATGTCCGCATGCCGGGCGCCACCGGTATCGAGATCACTCCGCGCCTGCGCGAGACCGGCGCGAACGTACTGGTGATCTCCGGTTTCGATCTCGACGACTATGTGCTCGGAGCACTGGCGGCAGGGGCCGACGGATACCTCGTGAAGTCCGAGGACCCCCAGCGGATCCTCGCCGCCGTGCGAGACGTGCACCGAGGCGATGCGGTGCTCTCTGCCGCAGCGACCCGAGCCGTGGTGGGCGCGCTGCGGGATCGGGGCGCAGGAACGGGTGCGGCTCGAGAACAGCAGACGACGAGCGGACCGGAGGGACGGGGCCGGGCCGCCGTGAGGGACGCGCCTGGGCGGCACCGCCCGCACGGGGCTGAGTATGAGAGCGACCGGAACGGGGCTGAGGTGGAGAGCGCGGAGAGGACAGAGACCTCAGCGTTCGGCGGGGGCGGCCGGTCAATCGCCGCTGCCCAGGAGCCTGCACCCTCGTTCACCCCTCGTGAGGAGGACGTCCTCGCATTGGTCGCGCAGGGCCTGTCCAACCAGCAGATCGCCTCGCACCTGTTCATCGAGATCACGACGGTGAAGTCTCATCTCTCCCATGCGCTCATGAAGCTGCAGCTGGACTCCCGGGTGCAGGCGGCGCTGTGGTGGCAGCAGCACCGGCCCTGACGTCTCGCAGCCCCGCACTGCCGCGCTCCCGCACTACCGCACTACCGCACTCCCGCGTCCTCGCACTCCCGCACTCCCGCGCCCTCGCGCCGTGCCTGTACCGGCCCTCACGGACAAGTGCGCGGAGGCGTGCCCGGACCGGTGGCGCGAACCGGGAATGTGGGAGCCGGGCGCGGCGTTGAGGGATGCGTACAGCACATTCCCTACGGGCGAAACCTGCACTCCATGCAAGAATCGTCCGGGTCGCGGGTCCTGCCCGTCGGCCCCACCGGAGGGTGACCTGAGTATGCTGCCCCACTGCGCACGCGGGCGTCCTCACTGGTCCCGGCCCTCCGGTCCCTCGATGCAGAAAGCATGCCACCCCTATGACCTCCACCCGTCAGCCCACGGGCGAGTTCCCCGCGGTCGACGCACCCGGGATCATCGCCGGAGGCGCCGCCTCCGCGGACGCCGAGTACGCCACCCGCGAGGGCGCCGACAATCCTGACACGACCGTCCGGGACGGCCGTGCCCCGGCGTCCTACAAGGTCGCCCCGATCATCGCGGTCCTGGTCGTCTCCGCGTTCGTGATGATCCTCAACGAGACCCTGCTGTCGGTCGCACTGCCCACTCTGATGGCGGACCTGTCGATCACTGCGGTGACCGCGCAGTGGCTCTCCACGGGCTTCATGCTCACCATGGCCGTCGTCATCCCCACCACCGGCTTCCTCATGAAGCGGCTCTCGGTGCGGGCCGTGTTCATCACCGCGATGCTGCTGTTCCTGGTCGGCACCGCGATCGCCATGCTCGCCCCGACCTTCCCCGTGCTGCTCGCAGCCCGCGTCGTCCAGGCCGCCGGCACCGCCATGGTGCTGCCGCTGCTGATGACCACGATCCTCGCGCTCGTCCCGATCACCGCCCGCGGCCTGGTGATGGGCCTGGTGGGCGTGGTCATCTCGGCCGCCCCGGCCCTCGGCCCCTCCATCTCCGGATTCATCCTGCAGAACTGGACGTGGCACTACCTGTTCGTGATGATGCTGCCGATCATCGTGATCGCCCTGGTCATCGGCCTGATCTTCATGCGCAACTACACCGAGCCCGAGAAGGTGCGGCTGGACGTCGTCTCCGTGATCCTCTCCGCGATCGGCTTCGGCGGCGTGATCTACGCGCTGGCCTCGATCAGCCAGATCGTCGAGGGCGAGGCCCGCCTGGTGCCGCTGCTCGTCGCCGCGGTCGGCGTGATCTCTCTCGCCGTGTTCACTGCGCGTCAGGTGCGCATGCACGCCACCGGCAAGGAGCCCCTGCTGGACCTGCGCCCCCTGAAGGTGCGCACCTTCTCGGTGTCCGTGCTGGTGATCCTGCTGGGCTTCGCGACCATGCTCGGCACCGTCGTGGCGCTGCCGCTGTACATGACCGGTTCGCTGGGCATGTCCACGCTCGACGTGGGCCTGACGATGCTGCCCGGCGCGGCAGCCTCGGGGGTGCTCGGGCCGCTCGTCGGCACTCTGTACGACCGGGTGGGACCGCGCCCGATCGTGGTGCCCGGCGCCGCGCTGATGGCGCTCGTGAGCTGGCTCGAGGTGCTCCTGCTCGATGCCGACTCCTCGCAGGGCCTGATCATCGCGCTGAACGTGCCGCTGGGCATCGGCATGGCCATGGTCATGACGCCGCTGATGGCACTGTCCCTCGGGTCGCTGCCGCGCACTCTGTACGGGCACGGTTCCGCCATCCTCAACACCCTGCAGCAGCTCGCGGGTGCGCTCGGCACGGCCGTGTTCATCGCCCTGCTCACCCTCGGCTCCGTCGTCGCGGCAGAATCCGGAGCGTCCGCGACCATCGCCCAGGCCAGCGGCGCCTCCTGGGCGTTCGCCTTCGGCGGCGTCATGACCACGATCGCCGTGGTGCTCGGCGCGACGCTCAAGAGCAACCCGGCTGAGGTCGAGCAGGCCGCCTGAGTCTCTCAGCGCCCGGCACGGCCGTGAGGACGTCCGGTCCTCACCACCTTTCGGTCCTCTGCACAGCCTCACCGCCCGTACGGCGTCGAGGTCGTGCAGGGGGCCGAATGCTTGCAGGTCGCACTCACGGTTCTCGACGCCGTTGCCGCGCCCGACCGCGCCCGACCACGCCCCGCCCGGCCCGGCCGTGCGAGACGGCTCGGACGTGCGAGACGATGGCCGTCCGATCCGAGCGAAGAGGGCGTGACCAGATGGCGGACCGTGCTAAATATCTGACGCTCGTCGTCGCGCTCTACGCCGTGGGGATGTGCGTCCTCGTCGCAGCGGTCGCCGCTCTCTTCGACCGCGAGTTCCTGGAGGTCACGGTGAACCTCGCACCGGCCCTCGTCATCTGCTTCCTCGGCGTGATCATCCACGGCCTGCGTCACGACCTCGACTCGTGACGGCCGGGCCGGCTACCGCCGCGCGGGCAGGGAGAGCGCCCGCAGATAGCGCCGCGTGATGATCTCCTGGGCGATCCGGGAGAGGGGTGCGCCGAGCCGGGCGTACCAGGTGGCGGGCTTCGAGACGACGTCGAGATGGAAGCGCACAGTGCCGGTCGCGGTGCGAGTCACGGTGAACTGCTCGATCCCGGATTCCGGGTGCCCGGGCAGCGTGCCGTAGGCGAAGCCGGCGCGATCCGGCTCGTCGATCACCCACAGCACACGGCAGGGCACGGTGATGCGAAGCGGCCCGATCCCCACGCGCAGGTGCACCTCGGCCCCCGGCGCGGCAGGGGTGTGCGAGGCCGCGACCTGGAGCCCTGACCGACGATGCACCAACCAGCTGCGCACGGCAGAGCTCGCCCGCTCGAAGTCCATGTCGGTCACCGCAGCGCTGCGGTGCATCAGGCGGTATCCCTCCGGCGGGTTCTCCAGGGCATCGAGCGGAGCCGTGATCGCCCGTTCCGGGTCCACGAGGGTGGCATAGCTCGTCAGCGTCCCGGAGCGTCCGGGCCGGAGTCGATTGATCCGCGTTTCCAGAGGAACCGGCAGAACAGCGAGCATGATGTCCAGCAGCCGCGTCGGCCAGGGCTCCCGCAGCATCTCCTCCGTCCAGGAGGAGTCCATCGGATCGATCGGTGGGCACAGCTCCCGCGGCGTCCAGCCGTCGGCCCACGGACCGGCTGTGACCTGGATCGGTTCCTCGAGGTCGTCCCGGCCGCTGCCGCTCGAGGCGCCGAAGGAGGTGCGCTCGCTGTGGGAATCGGACGTCACGACGGCCTCGAAGGAGCCGTCGACGATCGAGAGGATGGTCCGATCGAGCTCCTCGAGCAGCTCGCGGGAGCCGGCATCGCAGGCGTCGCACAGGCAGTCGGTGTCCTGGGCGACCACGGCGGGCTCCCCGACGCCGACGACGAGGTCCGGGACCTCCGCGTCGCCTGCGCCGAGGTCGGTGCTGCCGGCGGCGTCGTCCGGGGCGGTGCGGGCGAGCACGAGCGGCTGCGCTCCTGGCCGACGAGGGCGCAGCACGGTGGTTCGATAGCGGTCCGCGAACGGTTCCAGGACCCAGCCGACCTGTGCGCCGTCCATGGTCTCGACCGGGTCGGCCCACCCACGCGCGATGAGCACCTGGGTCCAGGCTTCGGCGCGGGCCCACAGGATCCGGTACTTGCCGGGGTCCAGGCAGCGGCTGTACTCCCCGTCGTGGCTGTCGCGACGCTCACCATCGGTCCCGAGATGCGGGTCCTCCCATCCGGGGGTGTCGGCGCCGGTCACCGCGAAGGCTGCCTCGACGTCGTCGAGCAGCGTGATGACCTGCTCGCTCAGGGGCTCGTCGGCGTATGTCGGATCGCCCTCGGCGGTGAGCACAGGATCGCCCTCGGCAGCGGGCATAGGGTCACGCTCGGCAGCGGGCATGGCGCCGCCCTCGCCAGCAAGTGTGGGGCCAACCTTAGCCGCACGCATGGGGCCGCCCCCGGCAGCAGGCATGGGTTCACGCTCGGAAGCCCGCATGGGACCGCTCTCGGCGCCTTCCCGGAGGGCTTCGTTCAGCTCATGCCACCAGAGCGGCGCGGACGGGGAGGTCATCCTGCGAACGTACAGCGAAGCACGCACAGGGCTCCACATCTTTGCAGTGGCCGAGCTGCGGCTCGTTCCGCCCGGGCGCGTTTCCCTGCACCCGCTCGCCCCGACCGCGCACTTCCCTGCGCCAGCCGGCCCGGCCCGGCCCGCGCGTTTCCCTGCGCCAGCTCGCCTCAACGCGCACCCGATCGCCTCTACCCCGGGGAAGTAGGCGGAATAGCACCGTCTCAACGCCTATTTCCCCGGGGTGCTCAGGCCGGTCGCGCCAGCCGCTCCACGCGCAGCCAGGTCGGCCGCGCCAGCCGCTCCACGCGCAGCCAGGCCGGTCGCGCCAGCCGCTCCACGCGCAGCCAGGCCGGCCGCGCCACGCACGGGCCGACCAGCTGCTCCGTGCACGGCCCGACCAGCCGCTCCGCGCGCAGCCAGGCCAGCCTCTCCGCGCATGGCCCCGCTGGCCAGCTGCTCCGCGCACAGCCGGGCCAGCCGTGCCGCGCGCAGCCCGGCGCGCAGGTCAGCTCCTGTCACGGCGTCGCCGGACTCCCCCGGCGAGCGCCCGCAGCACACCCTCGGTGGTCTCCCATGCCATGCACTTGTCGGTCACCGACTGGCCGCGCACGAGCCCGTCGGGGCCCGAGTCCACGTCGAGGGTCTGCGCGCCGGCGACGAGGTTGCTCTCGAGCATGACCCCGGCGACCGCTGCGCCGTCCACCGCGATCTGGTCGGCGAGCATCGTGGCGACCTCGGCCTGGCGCACGTGGTCCTTGCCGGAGTTGCCGTGGCTGGCGTCGATCACGAGCCGCGCCGGCAGACCCTGCGCGGCGAGGCGGTCGGCGGCGGTGCGCACCGGCGCCGGGCCCCAGTTCGGGCCGTCGGTCCCGCCTCGGAGGATCAGGTTCGCGTCGGCGTTGCCGGTGGTGGAGACCAGGCTCGCCCGCCCGTCGGCCCCGATCCCGAGGAAGGACTGCGGTGCCGAGGCCGCCGCGACCGCGTCGAGCGCGACCTGGATGGCTCCGTCGGTGCCGTTCTTGAAGCCGATCGGCATCGACAGTCCCGAGGCGAGCTGGCGGTGGATCTGGGATTCGGTGGTGCGGGCCCCGATCGCACCCCAGCTGATGAGATCCGCGATGTACTGCGGGCTGATCGGTTCGAGGAACTCGGTGGCGCAGGGCAGGCCGAGCGCGGTCACCTCGCGCAGGAAAGCACGGGCCGTGCGCAGGCCGCCCTCGATGTCGTGGCTGCCGTTGAGGTGCGGGTCGTTGATCAGACCCTTCCAGCCGATGGTGGTGCGCGGCTTCTCGAAGTAGGTGCGCATCACCAGCAGCAGGTCATCGCCCATCTCCGCCTGGACGCCGGCGAGCAGGCGGGCGTAGTCGAGCCCGGCCTCGGGGTCGTGGATGGAGCAGGGGCCGACGACCACCAGCAGGCGGTCGTCCTCGCCGGAGAGCACCGCTCGGACGGCGTCGCGGTGGCCTGCGATCTGGTCGGCGTGCTCCGGTCGCAGGGGCAGCTCGGCGAGCAGCTCGTGCGGGGTGGGCAGCGGCGTGAGGCTCGAGATGTGCCGGTCGGACGTGCTGACCGGGGCCGACGAGGTGGGATCCTGCGAGGCGCTGGCCTGCGCGGTGGATGCGGTGTCGAGAATCGTCATGGGTCCTGTCCTTGGGGAGGGGCGGACCCGATGCTCAGAGCCCGCCGGGAATGGCGAAGGGCAGAGCGGATGCTCTGCCCTGGCGGCTCTGAAGGGGTGGGGACGCTATGGCATCGCCGGCCCCTCCAGGGCCGACTTCGCATAGGTAAACCACCGATTCATCATGCGGGGACTGTACCCCGGATGCGCGTCCTGTCGAATCGACAGGTCATCGGGTGGTCCCGCAGCACATCGCGCACGGTGCTCGGCGCCTCGTGGCCCGACCTCTCGGTCCGGCTCGGAAACACGGCAGGACAGCCTCCGATCCTGGGCAGACCAGGAGAAACGGCCTATGGTGGAGGAAGGGTCCATCGCCGGACCGGCGGGGACCGTCGTTCATTGGAGGGTAGTCCCATGCCGAGCACCATCGCTCAGAAGCTCATCGCCTCTCACCTCGTCGATGGCGATCTCGCCCCCGGGTCCGAGATCGGCCTGAAGGTCGACCAGACCCTCACCCAGGACGCCACCGGCACCATGGTGATGCTGGAGCTCGAAGCGATGGGGCTGGACCGGATCCGCACCGAGCTGTCGGTCCAGTACGTCGACCACAACCTGTTGCAGACCGACGAGAAGAACCCCGACGACCACCTCTTCCTGCAGTCCGCGGCCGAACGGTACGGGCTGTGGTTCTCCAAGGCCGGCAACGGCGTCTCCCACCCGGTGCACCAGGCTCACTTCGGCCGCCCCGGCGCGACGCTGATCGGCTCGGACTCCCACACCTGCGCGGCCGGAGCCCTCGGCATGCTCGCGATCGGCGTGGGCGGCCTGGAGATCGCGATGGCGATGGCCGGCCAGCCGCTGTACGTGACAATGCCGGAGATCTGGGGCGTGGAGCTGACCGGCGAGCTGCCGGACTGGGTCTCCGCGAAGGACGTGGTGCTGGAGATGCTGCGCCGCCACGGCGTCAGCGGCGGCGTGGGCCGCATCATCGAGTACCACGGCGAGGGCCTGAAGCAGCTCACCGCGATGGACCGCCACGTCATCGCGAACATGGGCGCGGAGCTGGGCGCCACCGCGACGGTGTTCCCGGCCGACGACGCCGTGCGCGACTACCTCACCGCCGTCGGCCGCGCCGACGAGTTCGAGCGCTGGGAGGCCGACGAGGGTGCCCAGTACGACCTCACCGAGCACATCGACCTCTCCTCCCTCGAGCCGCTGATCGCGAAGCCCTCCTCCCCCGGCAACGTGGTGACCGTCGCCGAGGCCGCGGGCGAGGAGGTCTTCCAGGTGGTCGTGGGCTCTTCGGCCAACCCCGGGCTGCGGGACTTCGCGGCGGTCGCCGAGATCCTCGATGGCCAGCAGAGCCATTCCGAGGTGTCGGTGGACATCAACCCCACCTCCCGCGAGGTGCTCGCCGACCTCATCACCGGCGGCTGGCTCACCTCGCTGGTGAGCGCCGGCGCCCGGATCCACCAGTCCGGCTGCATGGGCTGCATCGGCATGGGGCAGGCGCCGGCGAGCGGCCGCAACTCCCTGCGCACCATGCCGCGGAACTTCCCCGGCCGCTCGGGCACGGAGGAGGACGCCGTGTGGCTGTGCTCCCCCGAGACCGCAGCCGCAGCGGCGCTGACCGGGAAGATCACCGATCCGCGCACCCTCACGGAGACGCACGGCATCGCCGCTCCGCACCCGCGCATGCCCGATCGCTACGCGCACATCCCGGACATGCTCCTCGCTCCCCTGCCTGCCGAGGAGGCGGCGAAGGTCGAGCTGGTGAAGGGACCGAACATCTCCTCCCTGCCGGACTTCGCCCCGCTCGAGGACCACCTCGAGGTCCCGGCGATCCTGGTGATGGGCGACGACGTCTCCACCGACGAGATCCTGCAGGCCGGCTCCCGGGTGCTGCCCTTCCGCAGCAACATCCCGAAGATCTCCGACTTCGCCTTCACCCGCATCGATCCCGAATATCCCGCGCGGGCCAAGGCCACCGAAGGCGGGCACGTCGTGATCGCGGGGAAGAACTACGGGCAGGGCTCCTCGCGCGAGCACGCGGTGATCGCCCCGCGGTACCTGGGCCTGAAGGCCGTGATCGCGGTGAGCTTCGCGCGGATCCACTGGCAGAACCTCGCCAACTTCGGGATCCTCGCCCTCGAGTTCGACGATCCGGCGGATCTCGAGCAGATCACGCGCGACGACGTGGTGGTGCTCGACGGCGTGCATGAGGCGCTGCAGAGCGGCACGCAGCTGACCGCGACGATCGGCGGCCGCGAGGTGGGGGTCCACCACCGGCTCTCGGATCGCCAGGTGGAGATGATCCTGGCCGGCGGGCGCATCCCGCTCGCCGCCCGCGAAGTGACGAGCTGAGCGGGGCCGAGCGTCAGCGTCGGGTCGCCCCGGCGGCCTTCGCCGCCGGGGCGACCCGCAGGCGCCACAGCGTGGTGATCTCCTGGCGGCGGGCCGCGTGCAGCACGTCCTTGGGGTCATCGGCCCGGGAATGCCGGGCCGGGGTCGAGTCGGTGTCGACGACCTCCAGCCCGGACCGACGGAACATCTCCCTCAGCTGCTCGCGGCTGCGCAGGCCCAGGTGCTCGGCGAGGTCGGAGAGCACCAGCCAGCCCTCGCCGCCCGGCCGCAGGTGCTCGCCGAGCCCCTCGAGGAAGCGGCTGAGCATGCTCGAGCGCTCGTCGTAGATCGCCAGCTCGAGAGCGGACGTCGGCTCGCCCGGCAGCCAGGGCGGATTGCAGACGATCAGATCCGCCCGGCCCGGCGGGAAGAGGTCCGTCTCCAGCACCGAGACGCTGTCCTCCAGGCCCAGGCGCTGCATGTTCTCCTTCGCGCACTCCACCGCGCGGGAGTTGATGTCCGTGGCGACCACGCGGGCCGCACCGCGCTTGGCGAGGATCGCGGCCAGAACGCCGGTGCCCGTGCCGAGATCCACGGCGTCCGCTCCCCCCGGCACCTCGGGCATCGGGGCCCGGGCCACCAGGTCGACGTACTCGGACCGCGAGGGCGAGAACACGCTGTGGCGCGGGTGGACGCGCGCGCCGAGCGCCGGGACGGGCACTCCCTGCTGGTGCCATTGGTAGGCGCTGAGCACACCCTGCAGCTCGGTGAGCGAGACCAGGGTGCGCTCCTCCAGCTCCCCGTACGCCTCCCGGCAGGCGTCGGAGACGTCCGGAGCGCGCCGCAGGGAGAGCCGTGCGCCGGGTTCGAGGAGCACGACGATCCCGCCGAGCACTTCGGCCCGTTCGGCGCGCTCGGCGCGATGCGCGCGGAACAGCGCAGCGATGTCGAGGTTCTTGGAGATCACCCGGTGATCGATGCGGCGCGAGACCGCCTTCAGCAGCTGCCGGGCACCGTGGAAATCGCCTCGCCACAACAGTCCGCTGCCGCCGCGCAGGCGGCGCAGGGCGGCGTTCGCGGTGAGGAAGTCGTTCACGATCTCGACGCGCGCGGGCGGCGGGGCGCCGTTCTCGGAGCGCCAGCGCGCCGACTGCTCGACACCGTTCTCGGACCAGCTGACCATGGACATACGGATCCTCCCAGGACGCCGAGCAAGATCTCCCGTCCGGCCGTCCATCATCTCAGAGTTCCCGCGCCGCCGTGCCGGTTGCGCATCCCGGCAGGCCCGAGCGGGTGACTGCCCCGCTTCTGCGGCCGGAACGACCGAAAGGTCTGTCGCGGGCGCCTCGTGGTTCCTATACTCGGCGTCACGCACGGAATTCGGCATCACGCACGGAATCCGTGGTCACCTCAACACCGGGAGGTATTCGATGAACACTGATGACAAGTTCGAGAACGCGAAGGACAAGGTCGGCGGCCAGGCCAAGGAAGGCCTCGGCAAGGTCACCGGTGACAAGGAGACCCAGGCCGAGGGCCAGGCCCAGCAGGGCAAGGCCGACGCCAAGGACAAGCTCCAGGACGCCCGCGACACCGTGAAGGGTGCGATCGACGGCGTCTTCGGCAACAAGGACAAGTGACCTGCGAGAACGCATGATCTGCGCCGACCGGACCTCCGGCGCGCTCTGATCCGAGGGCGGCTCCACCTGGTGGGGCCGCCCTCGTCGTCCCCGGAAGGTCGGACCCGCCCCTCGACAGGAAGTGCGCGATGACGCCACGAGAGCAGGACCAGCACAGCCATTCCCTGCACAGCCGACCTCAGCGAGTCCGGGTCCAACAGTTCGGTGTCTCCCTCGACGGCATCGGCGCCGGCGAGGACCAGACGCTCGAGCGCCCCTTCGGCAGGGGACGCTTCGGAGACATCGACCCCGGCGAGCTGTTCCGCTGGGCGGGCGCGACCGCGAGCTGGACGCTGCGCACCGAGCCGGGCGGGTCACGCGGCCTGGAGGACTACCTCCTGCGCGACTACAGCCACGGGATCGGTGCCGAGATCATGGGCCGCAACAAGTTCGGCCCGGTGCGCGGCCCGTGGCCCGATGAGGACTGGACGGGCTGGTGGGGCGATGAGCCCCCGTTCCGCTGCCCCGTCTTCGTGCTCACCCACCATCGGCGACCCTCGTTCACGCTCGCCGACACCACGTTCCACTTCCTCGACGCCACCCCGCAAGAGGCGCTGCAGCAGGCGCTCACGGCGGCCGACGGGAAGGACGTGCGCATCGGAGGCGGGGTCTCCACGGTCCGCCAGTTCTTGGACGCCGACCTCATCGACGAGATGCACGTGGCGATCGCTCCGCTCGAGTTCGGCAGCGGCCTGAAGCTGTGGGACGCCCCGGAGGACCTCACCGACCGCTTCCACCTGGAGAAGATCCCTGCCCCCAGCGGCGCCACGCACTGCTTCTTCTGGCGGCGGTGAGCACCCGGAGCCACCTCGCGACGAAGTGAGCGACGAAGTGAGCGACGGGGTGAGCGACGAGGTGAGCGACGGGGAGCGGCGACGGGTGGGCGCGGGGATAGAGGCTGGCACGGAGGCAGTGACGCCTGCCGCGTGATGCTCAGCCGTCCGCGGCGAGCGCGAGCTCGGCCGAGCGGACGTCGGTGATGATCACGTGCGCGAGGCCGGCACGGAGGGTGGCGAGCACTCCGCGCTGCTTCCCCTCTCCCCCGCCGATCGCGACCCGCAACGGCACCGCGCGCAACTCCGCCTCGGGGATGCCGATGAACCGACCCTCGAGCCCGGGGACGCTGCGCCCGTAGATGTCCAGCAGGGTGGTGCCGAACTCGGCCACCACGCCGCGCTCCTCGAAGGCCTCCCGTTCCCCGTTCTCGGCGAGGACCTGCGCGAGCAGCGAGGAATCGGGCCAGCCGCCGATGGTGAGGAAGGCTTTGCGGACGTGGCGGAACCGCGCCGTCGTCTCCTTGATCGCCGGGTGGCGGAGGATCGGCGTCGCCTCCGGGTCGATGAGGATCGGCACGTACAGGGGCGCCGTCGCTGCGCCTGTCGCGCGGCCGATGTTGGAGATGACCTCGACGCCCTCCTCCAGGCGCGGCCAGCCGATGCCCGTCAGCTGGACCACGTCGGCGCTCGGGAGGGCCTCGATCTCCCGGGAGGCGAGCACGAGCGTGCGGCCCGGCGCGAAGCCGAGCACGTCGTCCTCCTGCACGGTCTCGCGGATCAAGCGGGCGGTGACCGAGGCGATCACCTCGCGCACCTCGGCGTCGTCCGTGGACCGGGTGGCCACCACCAGCGCGGACTGCAGGCCGAAGCGCTGGGCGAGCTGCGCCGAGAGATCCACGTCGATCGGCACGGACACCGTCGGGCGCACCTCGATCAGCCCCAGGTCACGGGCGCGTCGCACCATGCGTGCGGTGACGAAGCGCGACTTGCCGATCTCCTCGGCGATGTCGTTGACGGGGCGCCCGTGGGCGAGGTTCTGCATGGCGACGTAGACGTGCAGGATCTGCTGGTCCAGGGGCATCTGCGCGCTCATACGGGCATGGTAGTTCCGCGTCCGGGCAGGCGACGGGGGCGGGAGATCATCCACGGGGCACTCTCGGCGCCGACCGTCAGGCAGCGCCCTCCTGCACCTGACGCAGCCAGTCCTGAGCCAGCTCGGGGTCGTCGGCCGTGACGCCGTCGGCCCCGAAGCGCACCGCATCGCGCATGTTCTCCAGCGAGCGCATCGGCCACAGGTGCAGCTCGAGCCCGCGCTCCTTAATCTCGCGGACGTGCTCGTCGGTGAGGCCGCCGAAGCCGAGGCACAGGCGGCTCGCGCCGGTGTGCTCGACCAGGCCCTGCCAGCCGCCGTCGAACTGCTCGGCCTTGGTCATGTCGTGGCGGATCACGCCGCATGGGACCCCGGGGATCAGCTCGGCGGCCTCGCGCAGCGCGCCCTCCTTGAAGCTCGTGAGCATCGTGCGCTGCGCCTGCTCGGGGTGGCTCTCGAAGTAGCGCGCGAGGTAGGGCACGGTCTCCGGGGCTTTGATCTCGAGCTGGATGAAGGTGCTGGTGGCGTCGTACATCTCAGCGAGGGTCACCACTCCGTGACCGGAGTCGAGCACGACCTCGCGCAGCTGCGCGAGGGTCAGCTCCCCAACCGGCCCGCGGTCGCGGGCGGAGTCGTCCCCGGCGGTGCGATCCAGCGTCCCGTCGTGCAGCAGGAACAGGTGCTCGTCGGCGCTGAGGCGCACATCCAGCTCGATCTCGTCGACCCCGATCCGCTCGGCCAGCGCGTAGCCCTCCAGGCTGTTCTCCGGCGCATGCGCCATCGCTCCGCGGTGCCCCACGATCAGCGGCTTCCTCATCGTCTCGCTCACTGCGCGTCACTCTCCCACTCGTTGTTCGTACTTCTCCCGGACCCGGTCGATCGCGGGTTCCAGCTCCTTCTCCATCCGTGTCAGCACCTTCTCGGCGTCCTCGCCGGCCGAGTAGACGGACTGGATGGCGTTCTGTGCCTCGACGATCGTCTCGGGGACGTAGCGTCGGGCGATGTCGGGGCCCTGGGCGATCTCCAGCTGGTCGATGCCCACCTGGTAGCGGGGATCCTCCTTCGAGCGCGCCGCGATCTCGTCGGACTCGATCGCGTCCTTGGTGCACGGCACGTAGCCGCTGCCCAGCGTCCAGTCCACGGAGGCCTGCCCGGTGCTGAGGAACTTGATGACCTCCCAGGCGGCCTGCTTCCTCTCGACCGACGCATACTTCATGATCGACAGCCCGCCGCCACCGGTGGGCACGCCCGCGGCGACCTCCTGCGGGAGGAACCCGCAGCCGAAGTCGAAGGTCGCGGCCTCCTTGATCCCGGAGAGCGTGCCGGTGGACTGCAGCAGGGTGGCGCAGGCTCCGGAGGAGAAGTCGCCGGTGCCGTCGGCCGCGAGATAGCCGGAGCCGTCCTCGTGGATGAACTTCCGGTCGTACTCGAGGGCGGCGATCGAGGCGTCGGTGGTCAGCGTCATGTCCAGGCCGTCGGAGTAGGCGCCGCCGAAGGCCCAGATCGACCCCTGGAAGTACCAGTCGTCGCCGCCGAGGTAGGCGCGCATGGCGACCGTGTTGCCCTGGAACTCGAAGCCGGTGACCTCACGGCCCCATTCGGCCCACTCGGTGTAGGTCTCGGGAGCACGGTCCGGCAGGCCCACCGCATCGAAGATCTCGCGGTTGTAGTAGAACAGCGGCGTCGAGCGGCCGAAGGGCACCCACCAGATGTCGTCCTTGACGGTGCCCTCGGCGAGGAACCGCTCGTGGAACTCGTCGGTGTCGAACGAGGAGTCGAAGTATCCCTTGAGCGGTTCGAGCACCTCGGCGAGGTAGAAGCGGTTCCACACCACGTCGCTGAACACGACGATGTCCGGCACCTGACGTGCCTGCAGGCTCGCGGAGAGCTTGGACTCCACGCCCTCGTAGCTGTCGAAGATCTGCACTTCGACGTAGATGTCGTCCTGGGCGGCGTGGAAGGCGTCGATGTTGGCCTGGATCACCTCGGCGTTGTGCGCGGTGTAGGCGCTCCAGATCACCACCCGCTGGCGGTCCGCGAACTCGTCGGGGACCTCGCCGCCGGGCTGTTCGAGCACGAGCCCCTCGGTGTCGCCCAGGCCGAAGCAGCCGGTGAGCATCGGGGCCCCGGCGGCCAGGAGTCCGGCGCCGAGCAGCTGCCGGCGCGAGGGGCCGCCGAGGCTCGCCGGGGTGCGGAGGCGGGTGGAGCGCCCGCGGGAACGGGTGGAAGGCATGGCTCTCCTCGAAGGACGGATCACGGTGCTCAACGGCCGTTTCCGGCGGCGGCGCCGGTGAGCCCGGAGACGATGTAGCGCTGAGCGCACAGGAAGACCAGCAGCATCGGCAGCACGACGATGAGGGTGCCGGACATCAGCACGCCCCAGTTCGTGAGGCCGTCGTTGGACTTGAGGTACATCAGGCCGATGGGCAGGGTGCGCATGTTCACCGAGTTGGTGATGATCAGCGGCCACACGAAGTTGTTCCACTCATCGATCACGGCCACCAGGGCGACGGTGGCGACCGCCGGGATCGACATCGGCAGCGTGAAGGAGAGCAGGCGGCGCAGGTGGCCGCAGCCGTCGACCTCCGCCGCCTCGAACACCTCCGCGGGCAGCGACATGAAGTGCTGTCGCAGCAGGAACGTGCCGAAGGCCGAGGCAACACCGGGCAGGATCAGGCCCGCATAGGTGTTGATCAGGCCGAGGTTGCCCATGGTGATGTAGTTGACCAGCAGCGTCACGTGGCCGGGGACCATCAGCGCGCCGAGCATGATCACGAACAGCCATTTCTTGCCCGGGAAGGGCAGGAACGCGAAGGCGTAGGCCGCGAAGATCGCCAGCAGCACCTTCAGCGTCGCACCCACCACGGTGACGATCAGCGAGTTCTTGATGAAGGCGCCGAAGGGGGCGATCCGCCAGGCCTCGCGCATGTTGTCGACGGTGAGCTCGCTGGGCAGCCACTTCATGGGCCAGGAGTAGATGTCGCCGTTGGTCTTGAACGAGGTCGACAGCAGCATGTACAGCGGGATCAGGAAGACCAGCCCCACGGCGAGCAGCAGCAGGTAGCCCCACCAGGTGCGCTTGAGGGTGCTGGGCCGACGCCGGGTGCCGCGGCGGGTGACCCCGCCGCCCGGGCCCCCGTCGGCCGGGGGCTCCCCGGAGGATCCTCCGGGGGTCGAGGAGCGGGTGATCAGCGGGCTCGCCATCAGTAATGCACCTTCTTCTCGACGAACCGGAACTGCAGGACGGTGATGAGCATGAGCAGCACGAACATCACGGTGCCGGCCGCGGCGGAGAGGCCGACGTTCGAGCGCACGAACGCCTGCTCGTAGATGAACCAGCTCAGCGTGGTGGTCGCGGAGGCGGGGCCGCCGTTGGTCATCACCGCGATGAGGTCGAACGCCTGGAACGCCCCGATGGTCTGGGTGATCACCAGGAAGAACGTGGTGGGCGAGAGCAGCGGCAGGATGACCCGGGTGAAGGTCTGGAAGGAGCTGGCGCCGTCGAGCTTGGCCGCCTCGAGCACGTCCGTGGGCAGGCCCTGGATGCCGGCGAGGTAGACGATCGACACGAAGCCGACGCCCTTCCAGATCGACACGATCAGCAGGGCGGGCAGCGCCCAGTTCGCGTCGGTGGTCCAGCTCGGGGACTCGGCGCCCAGGAGGTTGAACGCCACGCGGGCCAGGCCGTAGTTGGGGTCGAAGATGAACAGCCAGACCACGGCGATCGCGGCCCCGGAGACCACGTGCGGGGTGAACACGATGCCGGTGACCACTGAGGTGCCGGGCAGCTTCTTGGAGAACAGCGCGGCCAGCAGCACGCCGAGCAGCAGGCTGATGCCCACCACCACCACGACCCACACCAGGGACACCCACAGCACCTTGTGGAACGACGGCGAGGCCAGCATCGAGGTGTAGTTCGTCAGCCCCACGAACAGCGGCTCCGGTGAGATGAAGTCCCAGTTGGTGAGGCTCAGGTAGAGGTTCGCGACGATCGGCCAGTAGGCGAAGACCGCGATCAGCGCGAGGTTCGGGAAGGCGAACAGGGCGAACAGGGCGTAGCCGCGGCGGCGCCGGGAGCGGTGGGCGGGGCGGTCCGACGCCCTCGCAGTCGGCGCCGCCGGCGCTGCGGGACGGGACGCCTCGGCACGGAGGTCGATGCTCATGGCTGCACTCCTGCGAGGACTGCGGGGGTTGCCGGGGTTGCCGAAGCTGCGGGGGCTGCCGGGACGGGGACATCGCCCCTCCCGAGTGCGCCGGTCCTGAGGGCCCCGCCCTCAAGACTCTGGATCGCGAGACTCTGGATCGCGAGGGTCCGGAGTTCGAGGATCCCGTTCTCCGGCATCACCAGGGAACAGTTCGAGGTCATGGATCGTCCTTCCGGAGCGGCAACACTCCTGCCGACTGCGGCCCGTCGTACCGTGTGGGCCCGGTCACGTCGAGAACCAGCGTAACGGCGTCGCTCCGACGTGCCAGCCCAACGCTCTTATGTGCACCGAGGACTTCGTGAGGAGTTCACTCGGAGTTCTCCGGGGCTCCGGGTGTCCGGGTGTCCGGGTTTCCGGGGCTTGGGGCCTTCCGGTCTCCGGATCTCCAGACGGGGGCATTGCAGCGGTCCGAGCGGTCGAACTCCTTGGGAAGTCCTCCCGAAGTCCCTACGGTGGGAGGAAGAAGGTGCCGTACCCCGGGCCGGGCAGACGAGTCGCCGGTCGAGACCCGGAGCGGCGTCCCGTGCCGGCCGCCGAGCGAGGGGAGGACGACCATGCGCGACGAACACCGACAGCACGCACCTGCTTTCCCCTCCCATTGCGAAGTGCACGGATGCCACGAGCGCCCCCAGGAATGGTTCGAGACCGGGGGCCTCACCTTCGACGTCTGCCTCACGCATGGACTGCAGCTGCGCGCCGGAGAGGCGTTCACCGCGACCTCGGAGGAGGTCTTCCTGGGTTCGGAGGCGGCCTCGGATCTGCTGAGCACTCGCGCTCTGCCCACGGCGACCGGGACGGTCCTGACTCTCGTGCTGGGGCATCACGGCGTGGCGGATCAGGAGGTGCCGATCAGCATCACTCCGCAGACCCGGAAGACCCTGCTGCGGATCCTGCGTCCGGACCATGCCGGTGCGTCGGCCGACGGCGAGGGCGGCGGCGCCGAGGCCGACGGGGAGGAGCACCGCTCCGGGTCGAGCCGGCGCTCGGAGTCCCACGACCGTCGGCGTCGCTGAGCACCCGACGCCGACGCGCCGGCCGGGCCGACGGGCGGGGTGACCGGGCCAGCCGGTGAGCCGCGCCCCTGGCAGTACCGGCATGGGGCATGGTGGAAGCGTTCACGCACCCCACGAGAGGAATCGCCATGACAGGCGCACTGGTCACCGGAGCATCCCGCGGGATCGGGCGGGCCACGGCGATCGCGCTCAGCGAGCGCGGTGAGCGCGTCGCCGTGCACTACGGCGCGGACTCCGCCGGCGGGCAGGAGACCCTGGACCTGCTGCACGGGAGCGGCCACGTGCTCGTGGCGGGCGACCTCTCCGACCCCGAGAGCGCCCGGGCCGTCGTCGAGGAGGCCGCACGGGGCCTCGGACAGATCGACATCCTGGTCAACAACGCCGGGATCGCGCCCGGCCCGAGCACCGATCACGGGGTGGAGTCGACCGACTACGACGCTTGGCAGCAGCGCTTCGCCCGGATGATCGACGTGGACCTCACGGCGCCGGCGAACCTCACCTACCTGGTGGCACGCTCCCTCATCGCCCGCAGCGCTCCCGGGGTGGTCGTCAACGTCGGCTCGCGCGGCGCGTTCCGCGGCGAACCGGACGCCCCCGCCTACGGGGCGGCGAAGGCCGGGCTGCACGCCTTCGGCCAGTCGATGGCGGTCGCTCTGGCCCCGCACGGCATCGCCGTGGCATCGGTGGCGCCGGGCTTCATCGGCACGGAGCGCCAGCGGGACAAGCTCGAGGGAGCAGGCGGGGACGCTCTGCGGGCGCAGAGTCCGTTCGGTCGCGTGGGGACGGCCGACGAGGTCGCCTCGGCGATCCTCTACCTCACGTCCCCCGGCGCGCAGTGGGCCTCGGGCGCGGTGCTGGACCTCAACGGGGCCTCCCACCTGCGCACCTGACTGCCGCTTCCCCACGAAGGACCCGCGGACCGCGTGCGGACCGGCGGGTCATCGCGTCGGCGAAGGCAGTCGTCGTTCCGGCGATATCAGTCGTCGTCGCCCTGCAGGCAGGTCACGGTGCCGTCGACCACGGCGCCCCCGATGCTCGCCTCGTCGAAGCTCACGGTGCCGTCCTCGGCCGTGATGTCTGCCGTCGAGCTGCTCTTCTCGGGCTCGCCCCGATTGTTCATCTTGACCATGGCGAACTCGCCCGGGGTGACCTTGACCATCGGCAGACCGGACTGACTCTTGATCACGACGTTCCGGATCGAGCCGCCTCCCCCACTGCAGCGCACGATGTCCGGCGTGATCTCCGCGTCCTCACCGTCCAGCGAGATCGTCAGGGTGTCCGTCGCCGTGTCCGGTTCCTCGGCCGTCTCCGAGTCATCGCCCGCATCCGCGTCCGCGCCCGAGTCCTCGCCCTTCGGGTCATCCGCCGACTCGCCGGCGGACTCCTCGGCGTCGGCCCCGTCGGCAGAGTCCGAGTCAGCGCCCCCGTCGGAGGGGGCGGGGTCCTCGGACGATTCGACGGCCGGGTTGGAGTCGGCACCGCCGTCGCTGCCGGGCGCATCGGTCCCGTCCTGCGCCTGTCCGCAGGCGGCGAGCGTGAAGGTCAGTGCGGCGGCTGCGGTGGCGCAGCGGAGGAGGATCGAACGAGTCATGATCGACGTATAGCACGGCCGGCTCCTGCTCAGCATTCCGCTCCCCGGTGCTTCGGCTCTCCGGGTGAGGGACGCCCCAACCGGGGCGGGAGCTGGAGCGGCTCAGCCGGGGTTCGAGCATCTGGTCCCGGCGGCGACGTCGGCCGGGACCTACGGCGCGGATACAGCCGAAAGGCGCGTCGGCTCAGACTCAGATGTCGTCCTCGTAGGCGGGGCCTCCCTCATTTTCCCAGTTCTCGATCCGCTTCACGTTGCGCGCCGAGAACTTGCGGCGCACCCCGTATCCGCCGTCGGCATCCTCGGCGATGAACTGGGCACCGTAGTGCTCCAGCGTCGCCCAGAGCTCGGCGAGCTGGTCGCTGTCGAGATCGATGACGCCCCGTTCGAAGCTCCGCAGCTGGTCGGGCTCCACGCCGGCCCGCTGAGCGATCAGGTCGGGGGAGATCTGCGTGAGGGCGCGAGCGGCCCGGGCGAGATCACCGGTGAGCAGAGGAAGTGAGTGTTCCATGCCACCATTCTCGCCGACCATTCGTGGAAGTCCAGCGGGAAGCGGTCCGGCTCTTCCGTGCCGGCCCTGCTCAGCCGATCGCGCCGACGGTCGCCTGCGCTATCCGCTCGTAGACGGGCAGCACGGCCTCACGCGAGTCACCGAGAATATTGAAGCCGTGCCCGACGTCGGGCAGGTCGATGTGCTCCAGGAGTGCACCGTCGGCCTCCAGTCTCGCGGCATAGCGGACGGCCTCCTCGCGGAGGATGTCCCTCTGCGCCGTGACCACCAGGGCCGGCGCAATGCCGGTGAGCGAGGCGGTGTCGCGCGTGCCCGCAGGCGAGCAGAGGCGATCCGCGCGCTGCGCCTCCTCGGGGCAGTAGACGCGGTCGAAGATCGGCCCCATCCGTGCCAGGAACGCCTCCTTGCCCGCAGTCCTCTTGCGACGGGCAGGCACGGTGAGATCCAGCGCCGGATACATCAGCACCTGCAGGGAGACGCGCGGCCCACCGTTCTCGAGAGCGAGACGGGAGGCGCCGGCGGCGAGCGATCCGCCGGCGGACTGGCCACCGATCGCGATCTTGGCGCCATTCCAAGGGCGGCCGGGCTCCGCCGCCCAGAGCGCCGCGTCGTAGGCCTGCTCGACAGGGCCCGGGAACCGCAGCTGCGGGGCGGGCGTGTAGTCGATGTTCACGACGCTCACCTCGGCGGTGGCCGCGACGAAACGGCACAGCGCATCGTCCTGCTCCGGATGGCGCATCACGAAGCCGCCGCCGTGCAGGTTCAGGTAGACCCCCGCGCCGCTCGGGCCGCCGGGCGGTGAGTACAGCACGGCCGGGATCTCTCCGTGCCGCGTGGGGATCGTGAGGGACTCAGTGCGAGCCGGCAGCTCCTCGAACGCGATCTCGGGAGCGATGCGGGGCGCTCCCGGCGCACGCTGGGCGAGCTTGGCGAGGGCATCGGCGAGACGCCGCGGAACGGCCATGTGGGCTCCTGTTCTGGGTGAGCAAGGCAGGGATCACGAGCTCTCCGAGCGTACTGGTCGAGCATGCGCGTGATGACGGGGGCCAGGGTGAGAGCCGCCGCGCAGGTGCTCGGCCAGAACGGAACCGGTCCGCCGGCGTCGGTGTGTGCGTCCTACTGCAGGCCGGTCCCGCTGCGTGCGCGTTCCAACCGCTCGTCCTTACTGCTGGGAGCCCGAGCCTCCCTGCGCTGACCCGCCGCTTCCGCCGTCCGTGGTCGTGCCGCTCCCCTGCGGTGCGGAGTCGCCGTTCTGCTCGGCCGGGGCCTGGGTCTGCTGCGGGGCGTCGCCCTCGTCCTGTGTGGAGCGGTCGTCCTGCTGCGTGTCCGTGTCGTCGGTGGTGCTGTCCGGTTGCTCGGTCGCAGGAGCGCCGTCCTCCTGCTGCTCTGTGCCGGTGCCGTCCTGCTGATCGCGGTCGGTCGTCGAGGAGTCATCGCGCGGCGCGACCGTGTCGTTGCCGGTGACGGACCGCTGGATCTGCCCCGTGCCCGGGGAGAGCTCTGTGCCGAGCACGCGCTGGATGCCGAAGACGGCGGCGAGACCGACCAGGGCGATCACCGCGGCCAGAACGGCGATCTTCACGATCCTGCGCTGACGCGAGGGGGCGTCGTCGGGCGCGCTCCCTGCCGAGAGATCCCCGAGCCCGAGAGCAGCGGCGTCACGGTCGCGATCCACGGCCCGCGAGCCGGTGCGCGAGGAGTGGACGCTCTGCGAGCGCGCGGGCGCAGCGAGCTTCGGGCCCTTGGCGGCGACCTTCTTCAACGTCAGCCGGCTGCGGTTGACGGAATCGGTGTAGAGGGCGAGCGCGGTCGCCGAGACCACGGACGTGAGTGCGGCTCCGACGACGGTGCCGGCGATCCCGAGCTGGCCGCCGACGACGGTCGCCGTGGCGGCGGCCGCACCGCTGGCCACGAGACCTGTGGGCGAGAGCTTCTTGACCTGCAGCTCCGAGTCCTCGCCCGAGCGCCCGCCGGATGCCGGACGCTCCGGATCCTCGGGCGCAGCAGGAGGACGGGCGGAGTGATGCGCAGAGGAGGCCATGAAGCTCATCCTGGTCGGATGGTTCCGAGTTCCCCCTGACTATCCTCAGAGCTGGCTGGGAGACAGACATATTGCCCGCTGACCTGCGGTGACACCCGAGATGGTGAGTGTCACAGGCAGTGTTGCCGGTCTCTTCGGTCCGGAGTTCGGTCTGGACGGAGATCGGCGCAGGCCATTGCGCCCTTCCAGAGCCGCGCGCATGCTGGCCAGCTGATGACCGGACGTCATCGATGCCTGCCGGGGCCTGGGGATACCGGTGGTGCGCTGGCCGAGCGGGAGAGGACGCGGTGCGCTGGGTCGAATACACGAACTACGCCGGCGATACCGAGATGACCCGACTGCGCGTGGCCGACGGGATCGACGAGCCGCGAGCGGTGCCGATCTGGGGCATCGGCAACGAGGTGTAAGGGCCGTGGGAGATGGGCCATTGCAGCGCCGAGCAGTATGCGCAGAGGCGCAGCAGGCCGGTAATACAGTTGTGCGCGTCTCGTCGACGAGACCGGGCCGGTGAACGGGATGGTCGCTGGCTGATCCGAGCTGGCGTCGCCGCCCGACGGCATCCACGAATACCCTTGCCACATGTCAGGCGACGTGCTTCAGCTCGCAGGGTGGCAGCTCGCCGCCCTGCTGCTGGCCGTCCTCCTGCTGGGAGCTCTCGTCGGCGGCGGAGCAATAGCCCTGGGTGAGCGCCAGCGGTCGAGGTCGCCGGGCGGCCACAAGAAGTCCGGAACGGGCCCTCCTGAGAAGCACTCCGCCCGAGTCCTCTCCCACGAGATCCGCACTCCCCTCACACTGGTGAAGGGTGCTGCCGATCTGCTCGCAGAGGAGACCCCCGGGCCGTTGAACTCCACACAGCGCTACTTCGTCGACACGATCGTGGACAACACCTCTCTGGTGGTGAGCATGGCCGAGGACTTCCTTCTCGAAGCCAGACTGGACGCCGGCAGGCCGACGCTGGACCGCACTGCGGTCGACATCCGCGCACTGGTCCGAGAGACGGTGCTGGAACTGAGGCGGATCAGGAGCACGCCCCTCCATCTGGACAGCAGGGGCGGCCCCCTCGTCCTGGACGTCGACCGCGCGATGATCCGGCAGGTGCTGTGGAATCTGATCAACAACGCAGTCCGCCACGCAGGGCCCGAGGCCGAAGTGACTGTTCGAGTGGACGTGACCACCGAAGGAACCACCATTGCCGTCTCCGACGACGGAGCGGGGATGAGCCCGGATCAACGCGCGGATCTGTTCGCTCCGGAGACCAGCGGCCACCCTCAGGGCACCGGGCTCGGCATGGGAGTGATCCGCCAGATCGTCGACGCGCACGATGGACGCGTCGTCATCGATTCGTTCATACGCCGTGGCACTCGCATCCTGGTGGTGCTGCCTTGGCCCTCGCAGGAGGAGAGCCATGACTGACCCCACGATCTCGCCGAAGGGAGACGCCCCCTTGGTGCTCGTCGTCGACGACGAAGTGCAGATGACAGCGATCATCTCGTTCGCTCTGGAGACTCAAGGGCTTCGCACCCTCACTGCGCCCGACGCTCCTTCGGCACGCACGCTGCTCGAGGCCGAACCGATCGAACTCGTCGTACTCGACGTCATGCTGCCGGGCGAGAGCGGCATCGACCTGTGCAGATCATTGCGGGACACATCTGACGTGCCGGTCATCCTCCTCACGGCGCTCGGCGAGGTGGACGACCGCGTCGCCGGCCTCACTGCGGGTGCGGACGACTACCTCACGAAGCCGTTCAGCCCACGCGAGCTCGCACTGCGGGCGCAGGCGATTCTGCGACGCTCCACCGGTTCGACGATGCTCACCGGCCCTACCGGCCAGGTGCTGCAGTGCGGTGCTCTCCGCGTGGACCGTGAACGAGGCAGCGCGAGCTGGGACGGCGTCGACCTCGACCTGCCGGAGACCGAGCTGCGGCTGCTGGGCCGCCTCGCGCAGGATGCGGGCCGTGCCGTTCCTCTGCGCACGCTTCTCCAGGAGGTCTGGGGCACGAGCCGCGCTGAAGGAGGCCGCGACATGGTGAAATCGATGATCTACCGGCTTCGCCAGCAGATGCGTGCCCAGGGCGCCCCCACAGACCTCATCGAGGCCGTCCGCGGCCAGGGGTACCGGGTTCGGGTCCTCCCCGCGAATCACCCGCGCTGATCTCGTCACCGATCGTCACCGAACGCCACCCCACGGTTACCTCGATCTCGGCAGGCTGATGGGCACGGGCGTGAGTGCTGCAACGAAGCACGAGCCCTGGGGAGACCCGGGGCTTTCCTGTCGCCCGTTCCTCCCCGATGACGAAGGAGAACGATGACTGCCCCCACGAAGCGCCGCGGGTTCCTCTCGGCCCCACCGCCGAAGCCGCGCCTCGATGACGCAGAGGTGAAGCGGCTCTATCCCCGCCGCCGCGTGAATGTGTTCCTCGGGATCTTCCTCGGCTATGCCGGGTTCTATCTGATCCGGAACAACGTCTCGCTCGTGGCGCCGCTCCTGATGGAGGACAAGGGGCTGAGCACCCTCGGCATCGGCCTGATCGCCAATGCCGTGCTCTTCGCCTACGGGCTCTCGAAGTTCTTCATGGCCACGGTCTCGGACCGTTCCAACGCCCGCTATTTCCTTCCCATCGGGCTCGCCCTCTCGGCGCTGACCAACCTCTTCGTCGCTTTCGTGCCGTGGGTCTCCGGGACCATCGCTGTCTTCGCCACGGTGATGTTCATCAACGGCTGGTTCCAGGGCATGGGATGGCCGGCCTCGGGGCGGGTGCTCGTCCACTGGTTCTCGACCAATGAGCGAGGATGGAAGACGTCCATCTGGAACACCGCGCACAATGTGGGCGCAGCCGGCCTGGGCGTCGCAGCGGCAGCGGCCTTGGCCTGGACCGCAGACGATTGGCGCGCTGCTTTCTGGTTCCCGGCAGTCATCGCCCTGGCCGTCGCCGTCGTCGCGTTCTTCCTGATCCGCGACACCCCGGAATCCGAAGGCCTGCCACCCATCGAGGAGCATCGCGACGACCCCGCGAAGGTCGAGATCGACGAAGACTCCGACGAACAGCCGTCCATGTGGCAGTTCATCCTCAAGCATGTCCTCACCAGCCGAGTGATCGTGCTGCTGGCGGTCGCCAACGTCTTCGTCTATGCACTGCGTTACGGAGTGCTGAACTGGATCACCGTCTACCTCGCGGACACTCGCGGGGCGGAGGTCTCCGACGGCATCACGGGCTTCGTGGTGTTCGAGCTCGCCGGCATCGTCGGCACCCTCCTGTGCGGCTGGGTCTCGGACACGCTCTTCCGCGGATACCGTGCCGGCACCGGCATGCTGTTCATGGCTCTGACGGCAGTGGCACTCGTCGCCTACTGGCAGGTGCCCGTCTCCGCTCCTCTCTGGATCTCGATCGCCCTGGTAGCGGTCATCGGCGGCCTCATCTACGGCCCGGTCATGCTCATCGGTCTGCAGGCCATCGATCTCTCGCCACGCCAGGTCGCTGGGACTGCGGCCGGCTTCACCGGGCTTTTCGGGTACCTGCTGGGCGCGACGCTCGCGTCCTCCGGCGTGGGCCTGATGGTGCAAGAGTTCGGCTGGGACGTCTCGTTCGCCGTCCTGACAGCGTGCGCACTGCTCGTCGTCGGCATCATGTGGCTGATCGGCAAGGACGAGAAGGTGCTGATGCGGGCTCGCGAGGAGAAGCGCCTGGCCGCTGAAGCAGCGGCGGCCGACGGCACCGCCTCCGAGAGCTGAGGACTGGCCTACGCTCAGGGAGTCATGACTACTCCCCGTCGCTCACCGCGCGCCACCTGTGCGCTGCTGGTGCTCGCACTGCTCGCACTCGTCGGCTGCACGGCGAGCGACGGGGACTGGCCCGTGGACCACGACCTCGCAGTTCTCTGCTCCAATGACGCCGAGATCTGCCGGGCGTGGACCCGAACGTTCTCGGAGCGCACCGGGTACGACGTGACCACCGTGCGACTGCCCACTTCGGAGGCGCTCGAGCGCATCCGCCATGGCGAGGACCTCCCCGAGTTCGACGTCTGGCACGGAGGCGGCTCCGAGATGTACGTCGAAGCCGCCGACGAAGGCCTGCTCGCCTCCTACCGTTCCGGGGAGTCCGAAGGAATCCCCGCCGCCTTTCAGGACACCGAGAACCGCTGGAGCGGCGTGTACTCCTCGATGTTGGCCTTCTGCGTGGCGCCGCAGGCGGTCGCGGAACTCGGGACCGACATCCCTCACACCTGGGACGACCTGCTCGACCCTGCCTTGAAGGGACAGATCAGCACGGCGTCACCCCGAACCTCCGGGACCGCCTACACGGCGATGTCGCTGCAGATCGACCGACTCGGCGCGGACGCCGGTCGCGGATACCTCGCAGACCTCTACGGGCAGGTCCTCCAATTCACACGATCCGGTACTGCGCCTGCACAGGTGGTGGCACGCGGCGAGGCCGCCGTCGCCATCACCTTCGCGCCCTACTGCGACGCCGCGCGCGCCGACGGCAGCCAGGTCGACGTGGTGCTTCCCGACGACGCGACAGAGTACGAGGTCGGGGCGGTCGCCGTGCTCGCCGATGCACCGCATCCTGAGGCCGCTCGGGACTACCTCGACTTCGCGCTCTCGGCCGATGGGCAGCAAGCCGGCGCGACGAGCGGCATCGAACAGATCCCGACCCGGTCGGACCTGCCCGACAACCTTGCTGAGATCCTGGCAGATGGCTCCTATCCGGTGATCGGCGCCTCGCTCACCGAGCGCTCCGCACGACGGGACGCACTCCTGGCGTGGTTCTCGGAAGAGGTCGAGCGGTGAGCCGCATCTGGTACCGCTGGGCAGCGGCCTCCTCCCTCGTCATCTGCAGTGCGGGAGCGGTGCTCGTCGTCGGCTGGCCGGTGCTGCGCATGCTGGCGGAAGCGATCTCAGCCGTGGCGACTACCCGAGCCTTTCCCGGGCTCGGGCACACGATGGCGGTCTCCTCTGCACTCGCTCTCACGGTGACCGTGATCGGCACCGTGCTGGCCTTTGCCCTGGCTCTGACCGCCCGCACGCTCCGCCCGGGGTGGAGACACCTGCTCGACGCAGTCCTCGGCGGGCTCCTGCTGGTGCCTCCCTACGTCGTCGCAGCATCGGTCGTCGCCGTCGGCGGGCGGGCAGGCCTGCTCACCGCGATGCTTCCCGATGTCTACGGAGGCCTGGGAATGACGTCTGCGATGGTCGTGGCGCACCTTCCGATCCCTTATCTGACGATCAGAATGGCTTGGCGCGTGGTGGACCCCCGGCTGGTCGAGATGGGAAGGGTCAACGGCGCGCGCGCCGCGACGGTGGTCCGTCTCGTCCTGCTGCCGCCCTTGCGCAGGCCACTCGCGATCGCGGCCGCGCTGCTGTTCGTCTCTGCTCTGTCGGACCCGTCGATCCCCGCTGTACTGCGCGGCCGGGTGCCGACACTCGCGCACACCGCCTACATCGAAGTGATCGCCTGGGGTGGAGAGGGCACTGCTGCCCTCATCGCCGTCCTGCTCACCCTGCCCGTTCTTCCCGTCCTGCTGGCGCTGTGGCGCGGACGCGATCCGAACGCGCTCGCCGACCATTGGCAGGGGCTCAGCCCCAGCCCCAGGCTCGTACTGCCCCGTTCGGTCCTCGTGCAGGCCTGTCGGGCGCTGAGTGTCCTCGTCCTGGCCATCGTGCTGACGCTGGCGCTGGCTGCACTGATCACGATGTTCCGGGCGAGAGGATCGTTGCTCACACCGATGATGATGGGCGCCATCGGTTCGACCGTGCGATATGCGGTGGCAGCGCTTCTCCTGTCGGTCCCGGTGGGTCTGATGACGGCGTGGGCCTCCGGTCGAGGGAGCACGCGGCTCGCCCGCAACGTCGATCTTCTCCAGACGTCATTGCTGCTGATGCCCGGCACGACCCTCGGCATCGCCATCTTCCTGGCCTACGGGCTCGGGACGCGCACGCCTCTCGGAGAGCTGCCGGCGCTGGTCGGCGGCGCGTCGCTCGCATCCGGGTCTGTGGCGATCGTGGCCGTCTTCATGGCACCGGCCGTGCCGATGGTGCACTTGGCCGCACGTGCCGGGCAACGCCAGGTTCCCGTCCCCGTGCTCGAGACCGCCAGGGTGCTCGGTGCCGGCCGGCGACGTGTCGCCGTCGGCCTCTTCCTGCCGCAGACCGGAGCGCTTGTCGCCGCAACCGGGGCCGCCGTGGTCGCGCGGAACATCGTGTCGGTCGCCCCCGTGGTCTTCGTGTCCACGCCTGATGCGCCGATGGTGGCTTCTTTCGCTCTCGACCTGCTCGATCGAGCTGCGCTTGAGCAGACTTTCGCTCTTGCTGCGGTCGTCGCCCTCCTGGTGGGCGGGGCGAGCGCTCTGGTGGCTGGTGCAAGTGCCACAGTTCTCGGAGCACGCAGGAGGCCCGCATGACAGCACACTCCGGACTGCATCTGAGCGGAGTCGCCGGGGTCGATCTGCAGGTTCACCCCGGCGAGATGGTGGCGCTGATCGGCCCGTCGGGCTCCGGGAAGACCACTCTGCTGCGACGCGTCGCAGGACTCGAGCCGCTCCCGGCAGGCACGGTGTCCATCAGCGGCCGCGACATGGCGCGGGTGCCGGTGGAGCATCGGCCTGCGACGATGATGTTCGAGACTCCGGTGCTGTTCCCTCAGCTCACGGTCTCGGGGAACATCGCGTTCGCGGTAGGGCGTGGCGACGGGGGGCTCTCGGCGGCGGACGCACTCGACGTGGCCCTGACGTCCTTGGACCTCCGCACGCTTGCCGATCGCCTTCCCCACGAGCTCTCCGCCGGTCAGCGTCAGCGGGTCGCGCTCGCTCGGGCCCTCGTCCGCCAGCCCAGAGTGATGCTGTTCGACGAGCCTCTCGCGCATGTGGATCCTGCCGCTCGTGGCGGGTTGCTCCAGGAGATCTCGCGGATACACCGGCGAATGGGCAGCGCATCTCTGCTCGTCACCCATGACTGGTCTGACGCTCTCGCCGTGGCCGACCGTATCGCCGTGATGCGGGACGGGGTGATCGTGCAGGTCGACACTCCACGCGAGGTCTACTCCCATCCGGCGAGCGCCTGGATCGCCACTCGCGTCGGCATACCCAATTTCTTGTCCGCACAGGTCGACGGCCTCGTCGAAGACCAGGACGGGCACCGCGTGCGGGTGAGCATCCTGGGGGCGCACTGGGACGTCCCCGCATCGTCTGAACTGCGACGCGTGGGAGAGCGCTGCATCGTGCTCGGGCACCCCCACGCGTTCACGATGGTGCGAGTCGCGGACCGCCGAGACGTCGATCCCCGGCTCGGTCACGTCCTCGCGACGACCTTCGGCGGCGACCACGTCGACCATGACGTCGAGACCGACGCGGGGACACTCGTCATCCGCCGTCCGCTGGGCCCGAGGGACGAGCCCTGGCCTCCGGGAACGGCGGTCGAGGTCGGTCTCCTCCCCGAGGCCGTATGGGCGGTCGCGGGGTGAAGAAAAAAGGGCGGCGGTGATGGAAACGGCCGCGGACAGTGGGTCGGCGAGCTCAGGCCCTCTCGCGCAGTCTCTCGCCGAGCGCCTGCGCGGTCGAGGCGTCCATCGGCACGCCGAGGTCTGCCACGGCGTCGACGGCCTGGCTCGCGATGAGCTCCTCGTGCAGGGTCCGCTGACCGGGGCGGCGGATCGTGCGAGCAGCGCTGGTGACCGTGACATGCCCGTCCTCGACGAAGCGACTCACCACGAGCTGTGACTGGAACGGACCGGAGCCCGGCATCGTCGAGGTGATGTGGTGACCGCCGGTCACGTCGGCCGGCATGACCGGCAGCTGATCGGTGACGTGCTGGAGATCCTCGCCGCGCCGCAGCTCCCACTGCTCCATGTCTCCGGCGTCACCGGCGTCACCGATCCGGGAGAAGTGCATCGACAGGGCCCCGAACCATTCCTCGCGCCGGGCTCCGTCCTCACGCAGGAGCGGGCCGGTGAGCGAGAGGCCGAAGCCGGGATCCATCACCCACCACCGGCCGTCCAGCTCTACGTCCAGCGACATGTGGGTGCGGCTGTTGGTCGCGGAATGGACACGGCCCAGCCGGCGCCGCACCGACATCCCGAGCCGCTCGAGCACCCCAGCCATCAGCTGGACGTGCTCGAAGCAGTAGCCGCCCACGCCCTCGTGCAGCATCCGGCGGGCCACGGTCCCTGGGTCGACCCCGGGGTGGCGCCCCAGGAGCACGTCGATGTTGCTGAAGGGGAAGGTGCGCACGTGCGCAAGGTGGATGCGTTCGAGGAGATCGAGATCTGGGGCGTCCTCCGCTGCGCCCAGCTCGGCCTCCACCCCGATCCGCTCCAGGTAGAGGGCAGGATCGAACTCTCCGATGCCCCAGTCGACGCCGTGCTCCGATGCAAAATGGCTCACGCCCCGAGCGTCTCACGCCGGGGAGGAGCGTGGCGATGCCCCGTGGCTGCGGTGAGCGTCAGCCGCCACGATGGTGCTCAGCGAATCCTGTCAGCAGGCACCAGCCCCAGGTGAGCGGGAAGGAGCACAAGGAGCACATGGTCCGCTGCGCATAGCCCTCGGAACGGTCGATGCGGACCACCGTACAGGCCCCACGCGCGCGACGACCGCGCGGTCCGGAACGGGCCGAAGGTCCGTCGGATCGCCCCGGACGACGGCATAGTGTCGACAGCACCACCCCTGGGCACCCCGCGCCCAGCGGCCCTCGGAGAGGAGACAGGCATGGCGATGACGGCACCGCGGGACCCGGCCCCCGATGCGCGGCCGGCTCTCGAACGGCTGCGCGCGCGCCTCGAGGGCACTCTGCTCGAGCCGGGCGAGCCCGGCTACGACGCCGCCCGCGCGGTCTGGAACGGCATGATCGACCGGTTCCCGCGAGCGATCGTGCGCGCCGGCTCCGTGGCGGACATCGCCCCCACGGTGGAGGTCGCCCGGGAGACCGGGCTTCGCCTCGCGGTGCGCGGCGGGGGCCACAACATGGCGGGCCACGGCACCGTCGATGACGGGATCGTGCTGGATCTCGGCGGTCTCACCTCCGTGGAGGTCGATCCGAGCACGTCCCTGGTGACGGTCGCGCCCGGTGCGCGCGGCGCCGACGTGGACGCGGCGACCAGCGTGCACGGGCTCGCGGTGCCGCTGGGTGCGGTGAGCCTGCCCGGCGTCGCCGGCCTGACCCTCGGTGGCGGCGTCGGCTGGCTGACACGACCTGCGGGCCTGGCGCTGGACCGCCTGGTGCAGGCGGAGGTGGTCACTGCCGACGGGCGGCGCCTGGAGGCGAGCGCGGAGCAGAATCCTGAACTGTTCTGGGGGCTGCGCGGTGGCGGCGGGAACTTCGGGGTCGTCTCCTCGTTCACGTTCCGCGCGGTGCCGATACCGCCCGAGGTCCTCGGTGCGACGTTCTCCTATCGGCCCGAGCACTGGCGTCGGGCGCTGACGGCGTTCGAGCGGTGGAGCAGGCAGCTGCCCGATGAGCTGGCCTCGATCCTCACGCTCACGGTGCTGCCCGAGCGCCTCGGCAAGGGCGATGCGCCGTGGCTGCTGATCCGCTGCGCCTATGTCGGGGACGATCATCGCCGGGGGCAACGGATCCTGGGCCGGCTGCGTCGGGCCGCGCCGCCCGACGACGAGGAGGTGGGCCCGGTGGCCTGGCCTCGTTGGCAGAGCGCCCAGGACGACACCTTCCCGGCCGGTGCCCGCGGCTTCTGGCACAACGTGGCGTTCTCAGAGATGGACGAGGACGCCATCGACCAGATCGTCACGTACGCCGGAGGACTCACCAGGCGCGGGACCGGGATCGACATCCATCATCTCGGCGGCGTCTTCGCCCGGGTGCCGGAGGAGGCCACGGCCTTCCCCAATCGCTCCCCTCGCTTCTGGATGAGCATCTACGGCTTCTGGCGAGACCCCGCCGACGATGCCTCGCACCTCGCCTTCGCCCGCCGCTCCCAGGGCGCGATGAGGTTCCTCTCCGAGCGCGGTGAGTACGTCAACTTCCTGGGCCCCGAGGACTCCGGCCCGATCACCGACTTCACCCGCCGCGTCTACGGGGCGCAGAAGTACGCCCAGCTGGTGCGGGTCAAGCAGCGTTACGACCCGCAGAACCTGTTCCGCCAGAACCACAACGTGGGGCCGGAGGGCTAGAAACCGCCAGGAGCGCCGGGCCGACGGTCTCGTCGACGCCGGGCGTTCGCCCCGGCGGCGTGCTCCGCGTGAGCACGCCGCCGTCGATCGGGAGGCGGAGCCGCCTCAGATCTCGATCTCGCGGCCGTCCTCGGTGCGCAGCGTCAGCACGAAGCGCGAGCCGCGGCCCTCGTGGATCTCGGCGACGCCGTCGCCGAGGCCGAGCGCGTCGGTAGCCTTCTGCTGCGCCTCGGGCTTGACCTCGATGCGCTCGAAGGAGACCAGCTCGATCGACGGCAGGTCACCCACGAGGCCCGGGTGCTCGGTGGCGCCCCAGTCGATGAGGAAGGGCACGGCGAAGTTGCGGGGAGCCTGCGCCTGCGTGAGACGCCAGGTCAGCTCCGTGCCGTCCGGCGACTGGCGGGGGAGCTCCTCGACGTCGCCGGGGTCGAAGCCCTCGGCGCGGGCGCGCTCGACGACCTGATCGATGCCCTCGGGGTGCACGGCATAGGTGATGAGGGTGGGCTTCTTCAGACGGTTGATGCTGAAGGTCTTGGGCAGCTCCTCGTCCTCGCGGTCGGGGTCCGGACCGATCAGCTCGAGGTAGTGCGGGCGCGGCTCGCCGTTCACGGTGAGGGCGACCAGGGCGTTGGCGGTGCCGGTGGGATGGGTCCCTCCGGGCACGGGTGTGACACCGGTGAGCTCGCGGAACCAGTCGACGCTCTCGGCGAGGTCGGGACCGGCGATGACGATGTGGTCGAGCAGGTGGGGCAGGCTCATGAGAAGTCCTTCTTACGGGTGGGGGCTCGGGGGTATCGAGGAAGAGTTGGGGTGTGCTCAGCACGGGAAGGCGGTGCCTTCGGAATCTCGGACGGATTCGAGTGGCGGCGGCTTCGAGGGGTTCCGTGCCGCTGCGAGTCGGGGTGCGGTGATCCTGGCGCTGCACGGCTCTGCAGTCTAACGGTGCCCTCCGGTGGTCTGATCGTCGAGCCGGAGCCCCCGGTAGCGGTTCACGGCGGCGTGGACCTCGAGCGGGCGCGGCCGTGCGAGATGCCCCGGGTGCCCACGGTACGGGGAGAGCACGTCCAGGCCCTCGGCGTCGAGTCGGGCGAAGAGCGCGGTGATCTCCGCGCCGAGCGTGCGGCGGGTCCGGGGAGCGGGGCCCGGCTCCCCCAACCCGTCCGGCGCCCTCACGCCACTCGGCTCCCCCGCGGCGCCCGGATCCCCGGGCGCACCCGGCCCGCTCTGTGCGCCCGGGCCGTTCGGTGCGCCCGGCACGTTCTTCCCCTGCTCGTCGGCCAGACGATCCAGGGCGCAGGCGATGGCCTGTGTCTGGGCGGCGTCGACCAGCTGGGACACGGCGGAGAGATCGATGTGCTCGTGCCCGAAGCGGATGGCCCCGCGCCCGCGCGCCGTCGCGGGCTTCTTCTTCCCCGGCGGGTTCAGGGTTCCGTCGGCCGGAACCCTGCTGCGGGGCGCTGCGAACACGGTCGCGTCGGGCTGCGGTGATGGAGTGCCCGCGAGCTCGTGCGCCTGATCGGTGACGTCGTGGGGCACGTACTCGTCCAGAGCGATCACGTGGTCGGCGACGTCGAAGAAGGCACCGGACCCTCCGGCCACCAGCACGGTCGAGACGCCACGCTCGGTGAGCAGTGGGCGGACGCGTTCGACGAACGGGGTGATGGGTTCGCGCTCGGCGGGGATCAGGGCGCGCATACGCTCGTCGCGGATCATGAAGTTGGTCGCCGAGGTGTCCTCGTCGATGAGCAGCGCCGAGGCGCCGGCGTCGATCGCCTCGACGAGAGCGGCGGCCTGCGAGGTCGAGCCCGAGGCGTCGGCGGTGGAGAAGCTGCGGGTATCGATCCCGGACGGCAGGCCGCTGATGAAGGGCGAGATGTCGACCCCGGTCACGGCGCGACCGTCCTCGGCGCGGACGGCGGCGGCGTCGCCCCGGGTGATCACCCAGTCGCGGCCGTCGCCCGCGAGGTGCGGGTAGACGCCCCGTTCGAGGGCGCGCAGCAGCGTGGATTTGCCATGGTATCCGCCGCCGACGATGACCGTGACGCCTTCGGGGACACCCATCCCGCTCACATGGCGGCCGCTGGGCAGGTCGAACCCGACCCGCAGGGACTCCGGGCTGTGGAACGGGACCGCTCCCTCCGGGAGCGGGAGGTCGGAATCACCGGAGCGGCGAGGGAGGATCGAACCGTCGCCCACGAAGGCCACCAGTCGGTGGCCTTCCAGCTGGTCGCGCAGGGCCTCCTGGTCGCGATGCAGGTCCACGTGCGCGCGCAGAGCCTCAGCATCGAGCCGCGCATGGACCAGGGTTTCCTCGGCGATCTGCGGAAGGCTCTCGGTGAGCAGGCGGAGGGCAGACCGGCCGCGCACCCGGCGACCGGAGGCAGGAAGCTGGACGGTGATCCGCGCTTCGACGGCGTCGTCGGTGAGGGCGACGCTGGTGCGCTCGAGGACCTCCTGCTGCGGAGCCCCGACGCTGACGCCCTCGACCGACCGCAGGTCAGCGGCGACGGCCCGGGCCAGGAAGTCGGTGGTCGCGACCCGGCCATGGCGGTCATCGAGGAGGTCCTCGGGGATCCCGGCAGCGGTGCGGCCGACGATCAGGCGCATCAGGGACGGCGGGGCGAAGGGATCCACCTGCACGTGATCGACGACGAGACGGCACGAGCCGAGGTCGTAGCTGCCCCGCAGCTGCTTGTAGGAGCCGTATCCGCGGCCGTCGATCGAGGTCAGGAGCTGTTCGAGGGTGGCGGCATCTGCGGTCATCTGCGCATCCGGCCTTTCGCGCATCGGGGGCTGGTCGTCGACGATCTGCGGGCTCGTCCGTCGCCCGCGCGATCGTCGGTCACGTGCATCGTCAACAGTCCCTGCATCGTCTCAGCCACGCACGCCATTCAGAACTCGCCATCGAGCACCCGCAGGACGTCGTCGGACCGAAAGACCTCCGAGCGACGGTATCGACCCGTTCCAGGAACGAGGATTCCCCTGTCGACCAGCCTTTCCACCGCACAGTGCGCGGCCACTCGCGAGACACCCAGGTGATCGGCGATGAAGGCTGCTGTGACGACCGGCTGCTCGCGCAGCAGGGGCAGGATCCGCTGCGCTGACGAGCCGGAGCGCAGCCCACCTGCCTTCTCCTCGAGCAGGGCATCCAGGGCCCAAACCTTCTCTTGAACGCTGCGTACGTGCTCGCAGGCCTCTTCTGCCACGGCGGCGAAATAGCACACCCACTCGTCAAGCGCGGCGATGGCGTCGCCCGGGGAATCAGTACGGAACGCGCTGAGGCAATCCACGTACTCGCGTTCGCGGGCACGGATCACCGTGGAGATGGGCAGCACGCCGGCAGGAACACTCCCCCGCGTTCGAGCACTGCGTGCACGATCGCTCGCCCGGTTCGACCGTTGCCGTCCTCGAAGGGGTGGATGCTCTCGAACTGGACGTGGGCGATGGCGGCGAGGAGCAGCGGATGCCCCCTGACTCGTTCAGGTACTGACAGAGATCCTCGACCAGTGGCGCGACCAGACGGGGAGGGGGCGCGACGTGGTCAGCCCGGAGTGTGTCCCGCCCACCGATCCAGACGTCGACCTGGCGCAGCCCGGGCACCGCACCGCCCACGGCCAGGCCTCAGCGTGCTGCACACCGGCCGGTGTCCGAGACACTTTGACCAGCTGCAGAGTCTGCACACGGTCGGAGGGTCGCTCGCGGGCACGATCCGCTGCATGGTCCTGCGATCGGGCCGACCCGTCGACCTTGCGCCCCTACAGTTGCCGCATGCCTTCTGTGCCCGACCCCTCGGCGACCACCGCGGCCGACGTCCCCTCCGACTCCCCCGTCGGAGATACGCCGCCGATCGACGCGGTGATCCCGCACCGTCCCACCGAGGACGTGCTGGGGGTGCTCACCGGGACCTTCCTCGCCTCGCTCGGCCTGTACTTCCTGCAGACGGCGGGCGCCGTCACCGGCGGCACGGCGGGCCTGGCGCTGCTGCTCACGCATGCCCTGTCCACCCCGTTCGCGGTGCTGTTCGCGCTGGTGAACCTGCCGTTCTTCGCCCTAGCGTGGTGGAAGAAGGGATGGGTGTTCACGGTGAAGACGGCCATCTGCGTGGGGCTGATCTCCGTGTTCAGCCCGATCCACCCGCAGTTCCTCCCTCTGGACGAGGTGCCGCTGCCGTACGCGGTGATCGGCGGCAACCTGCTGGTGGGCGTGGGCCTGCTGATCATCTTCCGCCACGGCGCGAGCCTCGGCGGGTTCAACATCCTCGCCCTGATCCTCCAGGAGCGCGCGGGCCTGCGCGCCGGCTACGTGCAGATGGCCCTGGACGTCGCCGTCATCCTGCTGTCCCTGCTGGTGCTCGACATCCCTCGGGTGCTGCTCTCCGCCCTGGGCGGCGTGATCCTGAACGTGGTGCTCGCGCTGAATCATCGGCCGGGGCGGTATCGGGCGTGAGGTGAGGTGCGGGGCGCCCTCACGTCGTCGCCGTCGGCGTCGGAGCTGGTCGTCGCGGTCGAATCTCTCGTAGCCTGCCGTCGTAGTCAGTCCTCGGATCGGGCCGGTGCGAGGACCGTGGCGGCAAGGATCCGGGCGACGGACGAGAAGGACTCGAGGCCCGTGCCAGGCTCCCGCTTCTGCGCCGTGAGGCTGCGCAGAAGCGCGACGGCGGGAAGGTCTCGGATGCTCGAGAACCCGACCGGACCGTCGCCGACCCGCCATCCGCGCTGGGTGAGCTCCTCGCCGATATCGTCGAAGGAGACGTCCCGCCCGGGACGGGTGCTCGCCACATGGAGCAGCAGCAGCGCGGTCGCGTCGCGCGCGAAACCCGCTTTCTCCGGGATCAGCGACTCGACCAGCAGCTCCCATACGGTGCGAGGGTCCCTGGCCACGCCGGCGGCGCGACGGGTGGGCAGCAGCCTCCTCTTGAACTTGCGCAGCAGCTTCACGCTCTGGAGCGCCTCGCGCAGAGCGAGCACGTGGACTGCGAGGGTCTCCCGATTGTTCTTGCCGTACCAGGTGTCCTGATCGGGCACGATGTCGCTCGCCGCGACCACCACGTCCGGCGCCATGTAGCCCGCCTGGGTGAGGGGGATACCGCCGTCGTCCGCGCGATGTAGGAACCACAGCACAGGGCCCAGGGCCGTCTGGAGCTCGTCGTCCCCAGGGGCCTCTGGGGCACTGGCCACCTCGATGAGGCGCAGCGAGACCTCGAACGCGGCGGGCGTGCCCTCGAGCAGCGCGAGGACATCCGCGAGCGCCGGGTGCACCTCGTGCGTCGCTACGCCGCGCGCCTCTGCCTCGAGAGCCTGATTCAGCCCCTCGAGGTCGAAGTAGGAAGGATCCGGCAGCACCTCGGCGAGGCTCTCGGCATCGGTGATGCCGCCGCTGTCCTCCGGCGGGGCGGCGCGGCGGCCACCGATCGCCCGGGCCCGTGGCGTGTCCTCGGACGCCTCCCGCACGGACTCGACACGAATCTTCAGTTCCCAATCGTCCCCGTAGTCGTACACGTATCCGATCTGGTCCCCGGGCTGCTGCAACAGCTCGCCGAGGTGCACCTCATCGGCCGGGATCCCCTCGTCCTCACCCTCGTCGACGTCGAACGGGCACAGGAACAGCTGGGAGGTCCGATCGAAGGGGTGGCCCCCCGCGGCGAAGCGCCAGAGGTGGTAGCCCGCCCAGCCGAATGCGACCTGGAGCATGTCGTGGACCTCGGCGAGGGTGAGGTCACTGCGAAGCTCGAGCCGACGCCAGATGGGCGGGGCCGCGTGGTGGAGGTCAACGCGCACCGTGATCGCCTGGCAGGTCGATGGCGCCGGACGCCGCAGGTCAGGGCGACCTGCTCGAGGGGCGGCGATGGTTGCGGCACCCCTCAGCTGATCGACCACGGCGGGAAGGTCATCGGGTTCGAGCCCCGCGATGATCTCGCGGAAGAGGGCCAGATCTGGATCGTCGGCTCCGGTTTCTGAGGTCATGCGGACATCGTACGAAGAAGAGGGTCGGCCAGATGGCGGGTGGCCGTCGGCTCCGACGCGTAGCCTTCGGGGCGAAGCAAGTTACCGAGCAGCGAAGGGCATCTCCCGACCATGACCAGCATCGACCGAGAGTTCATCGATTCCCTGCCCAAGGCGGAGCTGCATCTGCACATCGAGGGCACGCTGGAGCCGGAGCTGAAGCTGGAACTCGCCCGTCGCAACGGCGTGGAGATCGGGCAATCCACGGTCGAGGAGGTCCGCGCGACCTACGCGTTCACCGACCTCACGAGCTTCCTGTCGGTCTACTACCCGGCGATGGAGGTGCTGGTCACCGAGCAGGACTTCCATGACCTGGCCATCGCGTACCTGCGCCGCGCCGCGGCCGACGGCGTGGTCCGGGCCGAGATCTTCTTCGACCCGCAGGCGCACACCAGCCGCGGCGTCCCCTTCAGCACGGTCATCGACGGGCTGTGGTCCGCCGTCCAGGAAGCTCCCGCCCTGGGCGTGGACGCGGCCCTGATCATGTGCTTCCTGCGGGACCACAGCGCGGACTCCGCGCGCGAGACTCTGGAGGCCTCACTCCCCTACCGCGATCGCATCGTCGGCGTGGGCCTGGATTCCGACGAGCGCGGCAATCCGCCGGAGAAGTTCGCCGACGTGTTCGCCGCCGCGAAGGAGGCCGGCTACCGGCTGACGATGCACTGCGACATCGACCAGGAGCAGTCGATCGCGAACATCGCGACCGTCCTGCACTCCATCGGTGTGGAGCGCATCGACCACGGCACCAACATCCTGGAGGACCCTGCCCTCGTCGCCGAGGCGAAGCAGCACGGCATCGGCTTCACCTGCTGCCCGTTGTCGAACTCCTTCGTGACCGAGGAGATGAAGAGCCGCGAGATCGCCACGCTGCTGCGCGACGGCCTGAAGGTCTCCATCGCCTCCGATGACCCTGCCTACTTCGGCGGGTACGTCGGGGACAACATCGCGGCCCTCGCCGAGGCACAGCAGCTCTCCCGAGACGAGGTGGTCCAGCTGGCCCGCAATTCGCTCGAGATCAGCTGGGCCGACGACACCCGCATCCAGGAGTGGCTGCGCCGGCTGGAGAACGCCGCCTCGGCGAGGTGAGCGCGATGCCTCCGTCCCCCTCTTCGTCACCGGCGCTCGGCCGGCGCCGTGCGCGAACAGGATCGCGGCGGCCCGGCCGGCGACGCCTCAGAACGTCGAGCGCCACTCCCGAATGATGCGGACGACCTCGTCGAGGTGGGATTCGAGGAGGAAGTGACCGCCATCGAGGAGCTCGACGCGGGCGTGCGGGGCATCGCGCAGGAAGGCTCGCGCACCGTCGGGCCCGAAGATGAGGTCGTTGCGTCCCCAGACGGCGAGCACCGGAACGCCGCTCTCCCGCAGCCAGGCGTGCACCTCGGGGTAGAGCGACCGGTTGCTGGGGTAGTCGGCGAAGAGGGCGAGCTGAGCACGGTCCACACCGGGACGGGCGAACAGCGCGAGGTCGTGCTCCCACGCCTCGGGGGCGACCAGGCTCGGGTCGGGCACCCCGTGGAGGTATTGCCATTCCACGGCCTCCCGCCCCAGGGCGCTGCGCACCGCCGCCTCGTACTCGAGGGTCGGATGCTCGGCGTACGCCCAGACGGGACCCCAGAACTCCGGGACGAATCCGTCCTCATAGGCGTTCCCGTTCTGCGTGATCACACCGGCCACGGCGTGCGGATCGGCGAGCGCGAGGCGCCACCCGATCGGTGCCCCGTAGTCCTGGACGTAGAGGGTGTAGCGGTCGACGCCGAGGGTCTCGAGGAACGATCGGGTCACGTCCGCGAGATTGTCGAAGGTGTACTCGAACTCGTCGGCGGAGGGCGCCGAGGAGCGACCGTAGCCGATGTGGTCCGGCGCGATCACGCGGTACCGACCCGCGAGGGCAGGGATGAGGTGGCGGAACATGTGTGAGCTGGTGGGGAACCCGTGGAGCAGCAGGAGGACGGGCGCATCCTGCGGGCCGGCCTCGCGGTAGAAGACCTCCAGCCCGTCGACGACGACGATGCGGTGATGTACAGGAACCATGCCTAACCCCTTACGTGGTTGATACTGGTTAGCGTGACGCTAGCATGGGCTCACCAGGCGGGCCAGCCCGTGCGGGACGACGGCGAGCGAGACACGCTCGGGAGGAGGCACACGGTGATCGAGGACGAGGATCTGCTGCTGGAACTGCTGAACAGCACACCCGTGGTGGCGGGCCGGTCCACGGAGGCGCTGACCGGGGAGACCGCGCGCGCTTTCGCGAACCGTCATGCAGGCACCGGCTCCGCGCACGAACTGGCGGCCCTGCACAGGATGCGCAGCTGCTTGCAGGATGTCGTGCGCACGGTCGACGGCGCCGAGGACGCTCTGGCGGCTGCGCTTGAGGGCGCAGCGCTGCGTCCCGTCGTCACCGTGCACGGCATCGACTGGGACGTCGATGCGCCGGAGGATGACCGCCTCGCCGTCCGTGCAGCGCTCGCCTGGTCCCGCGCGCAGGAAACCGCGCCGGGTCGTCTCCGGCCCTGCGCCAATGACGAATGCGCCCTGTTCCTCCTGGACCGCAGCCGGCCGGGCACGGCCAAGTGGTGCTCGATGGCGGAATGCGGAAATCGCATGAAGGCTCGCGCCTTCGCGAACCGTCGGCGGAAACAGCGGCCGACGAGCTGAGCCGAGCACCAGGCGGATCGGAGCTCGGGCGATCAGGCACGGATGACCCTCACCCCGGGGCCTGCTCCTGCTCCCAGCGCGCGGCACGCTCCCGGTACGCCGTCAGATCCTGCTCCAGAGCCACTGCGATCTCCGGGACGTCGGCTGAGATGTCGACGCTCTCCTGCGGGTCCGCCTCGAGGTCGTACAGCGCCCGCTCCACGGTGGCCGGCGGATCCATGCCCTCCCGGGCATCCTCGACGAGCTTGTACCGCCCTCGGCGCACCGCGTACTGCCCCTGATAGGTCCAGATGACGCTGCGCTCAGGGAGCTCCTGATTCTCATCGCTCAGCGCATCGAGCAGAGAGATGCCATCGGCCTCCGAGAGCGCGGGCTCCGTGCCGTCGACGGCGTGCAGCACCGTTGGCAGAACGTCCATCATCACTCCCACCTGGTCGAACTCGGCGCCGGCGGGGAGGCGGGCGGGCCAGGAGACGATGCCGGGCACGCGGATGCCGCCCTCGAACACGGAGCCCTTCGACCCGCGCAAGCCTCCCGAGGAGCCGCCGGTGTAGGAGACCTCCTCGCCGTCGAGCCAGTTCCTGCTCTCGCGGGAGGGCCCGTTGTCCGAGCTCATCAGCACCAGCGTGTTCTCGCGGGTTCCGGACTCCTCGAGCGCACGGAGGATCTCCCCGACGGCGTCGTCCATCGCGGCGATCATCGCCGCCGTCTCCTGACGCCCGGGAGGAAGGTGCGCCACGCGCTCCATGTGCTCAGCGGGAGCGTGCATCGGGTAGTGGGGAGCGTTGAACGGGACGTAGCAGAAGAAGGGGCCCTCCGGTGCGGAACGGGCGATGAACTCGGAGGCCCGGTCGCCGATGACGGTGGTCAGGTACTCGCCGTTCCGCCACACCTCGTCCTCCCCGTCCCAGAGGTCGTGGACGGGGTTGTGGCCGCCCCAGTAGAAGATGTGGGAGTAGTAGTCCACGCAGCCTGCCCGGAACCCGAAGGTCTCGTCGAAGCCGTAATGGGCGGGCGCGTAATCGGAGTCCGCCCCGAGGTGCCACTTGCCGAAGAGTCCGGTGCGATAGCCACGGTCGCGCAGGTGTGACGCGAGGGTCGGCTGAGCAGGAAGGCCCGGGGTGTGCCGGGTACCGCCGAGGATCGATTCGACGCCGGCATGCGCGGGGTACTTGCCTGTCAGCAACGAGGCTCTGGACGGGGAGCACACCGGGGAGTTGGAGTACCACTGCGGGAGTTTGACCCCGTCCCGGCACAGGGCGTCCAGATGCGGGGTGGGGATGTCGTCGGCGCCGAAGCAGCCGAGGTCTCCCCAGCCGAGGTCATCGGCGTAGAGGATCACGACGTTCGGACGGCGGGTCTCGTGCATGGTCACTCCTTCACAGCTCCTGCGGTCATGCCGGCCACGAGCCGGCGCTGCAGGAGGGAGAACAGCAGGATGGTGGGCAGGGCGGCGAGCACCGAAGCGGCCATCACCACGCCCCAGTCGGTCCCGTACTCGCCGAAGAGTCCGGCGATCCCCACCTGCACGGTCTTCAGTGACGACGGCCGGGGATAGAACAACACTAGGCCGAAATGACCGCTGGCGAGAAGCGAGATCCCCCTGCTGCGGAGGCGTGCGCTTGCCGGGCATGACGGGACACGGCTCCACCCGCGAAAAGAGATGCGCCACTGCCTCACGATCTCCGGCGGCGAGCACCCATAGCAGGTTCACTCACGCGGCACTCCCGTTGAACTTCGCAGGATGAGCTGAGGTGGAGGCTCGCTGATGAACTCATCATGGGGGGCACGGGCTCCGTTGATCCCGGCACCGGCCTTTCCTCCCTGCCTGCTCGCACCCTTGGCTACGCGCGCATCGATCTCGTCGATCAACACCCGTGCGGCGGCGGCGCCGAGTGCCTGAAGAGGCAGTCTCACGGTGGTGAGCGCGACCGCAAGGTGCTCGAGGAACCATGAGTCATGGACCCCGACCACGGAGAGCTCACCCGGCACCGTGACTGCCGCATCTCGGAACCCCGACAGCACGCCCGCTGCGGTCACCGCGTTGGCGACCACCACCGCCGTCGGCAGCCGTGGTCGATCCAGCAGGTCCTCGGCTGCAGCACGCCCCGCCGCAGCGGACCACTCGGCGTGCATGACGTCCGCGGTCTCGACGAGTCCGGCCGTCTCGAGAGCACGGCAGTAGCCGGATTGACGACGGTCCGACGTCTCGGAGCCTGCCGGTCCCGCGATGAAGGTGATCTCTCGATGCCCGAGATCCAGCAGATGCTGCACGGCGAGCGCAGCCGCAGCGGCGTCGTCGACCCGCACTGTCGACACGGCGCCGCCGTGATCGGCGTTGACGAGCACCGCAGGTACCGAGCGGGAGACGGCTTCGAGCAGGAGATCCTCGTGGCCATACCCACTATGGAGGATCACGCCGTCCAGGCGTCCGCGAGCAAGGAAAGCGTGCAGCTGACTGTCGTTCTGCGTGAGCTCCTCCGCCTCGGCGAGCAGGGTCACGTACCCCGATTCGGCGCAGCGTGCCTGTGCGCCACGGAGCACATCAACATTGATCGGACTGTCCAGTCCGTGCATGACCAGGCCGATGGCGCCCGTCCGGGCACCCCGCAGCGATCGCGCCAAACTGTGCGGCACGTATCCGAGCCTCTGCGCGGCGATACGAACCCTCTCCCGAGTGTCCTCTCGGGCGCGGACGCTGGGATCAGCATTGAGCACCCGCGAGGCGATCGCCGGCGAGACGCCGGCCTCCTGCGCGACGTCGCGCAGCGTCGGGGAAGCGCCGGGAGTCATGGAAGCACCGTAACCGGATGTGGGGGTTGACACACCTCCATCATGCCACTACGTTTTTGGAAAATCGATTGTTCACCAATTGTTTCCCGCCTCGCCCGCCGAAGTGCGCGGTGCGACCCAGGCAGTTCAGCGGGCGGGCCATCCCTTCCTCGCCGGCCATCGGCCTCGAGGAGTCCCTGGCCGCACCTCGCGGTCAGGGCTGCCCGAGCCACTCACCCGTCCGAACCTCTCGAAGCGCCTTTCTCGAGGCGCCCTACCGAATCCCGAGCACCACAGGAGCTGGAAGACCACCATGCGACCCGCATTGCGCGAGAAAACGACCGACTACGACGTGGCGGTGATCGGTGGCGGACCCGGCGGTCTGCCGGCCGCCATCGCCGCCGCCAGAGACGGTGCCCGCACCGTCCTCGTCGAACGCACGGCCGCGCTCGGCGGCGCCGCTGCCTCCGGGCTCGGCATCCTCGGCTACCTGGACCGGTCCGGGAACAAGGCACTGGGCGGCATCGCCCAGGAAGTGATCGATCGGCTGATGGCGATCGGCGGCTCACCGGGGCACTTCCGCTGCCCGGTGCACAACTCGATCACTCCGGTCTCGCCTGATCTCGTGAAGATCGTGGCTGTGCAGATGTGCCAGGAGGCCGGAGTCGACATCCTCTTCGAGCATGAGCTGCTCGAGGTCGATGTCGATGAGTCCGGCACGATGCGCTCCGTCACTGTGTACGGGAAGCTCATGATGACCCGGATCAGCGCGAAGGTGTTCATCGACGGCACGGGAGACGGTGACGTCGCCTACCTGGCCGGGGTCCCGCACACCCTCGGCCAGGACGGCACGCAGACCATGCAGCCCTCCACTCTCATGTTCACCGTGACGAACTTCGACCTCGAGCGCTTCTGGGACTTCCTCGACGAGCACCCCGAGGAGATGGGGATCAAGGAGGCTTACGCCGCGGGGTACGACGTCGACTTCCTGCGCCGCACCCGCGGCCACTGCTACATCGGGCTGACGGCCCGCGTCGCGAGCGCCCGTGAGGCAGGAGCCTTCACGATTCCCCGCAACCAGTTCATCTACATTGCCACCGCCTCGGAGCGTCTGCTCGCGATCAACACCTCTCGGGTGATCCGGATCGACGCCTCCGACCCGGTCGAGCTGTCCAAGGGCCTGGAGACCGGCTACTCCCAGGTCTGGGAGCTCGTGCAGTTCATGCGCGAGAACATGCCCGGATTCGAGGAGGTGGAGATCTCACAGATCGCTCCGGCACTGGGCATCAGGGAGACCCGTCACTTCGCCGGCGAGGAACGGCTGACGATGGACTCGCTCTACTCGGAGGCCACGAGCGAACGCGCGATCGCACTGTCGGCCTACAACATCGACGTCCACTCCGGGACCGGCGACGGCATCGACCTGCACGTGGTCGAGCATCCCTTCGGCATCCCCTTCGGTGCACTGCTGCCCCAGGCCGTGGACGGACTGCTGCTGAGCGGTCGCACCATCTCCGTCGACTCGACGGTGTTCGCCGCGGCCCGGGTGATGGGCACCTGCATGGCGATTGCCGAGGCCGCGGGGATCGCTGCCGCGCTGGCCGTCCGCGACGGCGGCGCTCCCAAGGACGTCGATGTCGTGGAGCTGCGCGAGGAGCTCGGGGCGAAGGGCGCCATCCTGCCGGGAGCACGCGCTCCCCAGCCCGCCGGAGCGGTCGCTCCCTGATCCGCGATGCCTACCGCCGGGCCTCGCCCGGGGGCTCCTGAGAGGAGACGACGATGTCTGCACCACCACCCACCACCCGACGGCGGTTCCTGGTCGGAGCGCCTGCAGCGCTTGCGGTCGGCGCCGCGAGCGCATGCGGTGGCAGCCGATCAGCGCCGAATGAGCTGACCATGTGGACGTTCCTCGACCCAGCCGGGAAAAGCGGCCGTGAGCGAGTGCTCGCCTCCCTGCTCGAATCCTACGAGGAGAGGACGGGCATCCACGTCCAGGTCGAGGTGCAGCAGTGGGACACGATGACCCAGCAGTTCCTCGCCGCCGATGTCAGCTCCAGCGCACCGGACATCATGTGGCTCGCCCTCGATCAGGTCGCTACAGCCGTCGAGCAGGGCGCGCTCGCGGACCTGAGCACCCTCGCCTTCGGAGACCTTCCGGACGAGCAGCTCGCCGATCTTCGGGACGTCTATTGGGACTCCATGGAGCATGAGGACGGCTCTGTCTACGGGGTGGTGCACTCGCGGAACTACTTCGGGATCCTGTACCGCGCGGATCTGTTGGCCGCAGCAGGCGCGGATCCAGCCGAGATCTTCACCTGGGACGACCTCGAGACCACGGCCGGGCAGCTGAGGGCTCCCTCCGCGGGAAGATGGGGACTGGCGCAAGCCTTCGCGACGTCCTTCGCCGACCCCCAGATCCTCGCCGCCCGGATCATGGAGCTGCAGGGGTCGATGTTCACTGCCGACGGGGCCCCGCAGTGGTCCACTCCACCCGGCGTGGACGCGTTGGGGTTCCAGTCCGCGTTCATCACCGATGCGCACGTGACGTCACAGGATTCGGTGCGGCTGACCGCGGAGGACCTCTACGAGCTCTTCTCCGCCGGGCAGGCATCGATGATCAACGGGGCGAGTTCTCGTGTCGCCGAGATGCAGGAGCAGGTCGGGGCCGAGAACGTTGGCTTCCTGCACTATCCCTCGCAGACAGGCGACTCGCCGTCCCCCGGCAATCTCGCGGGGTGGTCCGTCGGTGTATGGGCCGGGAGCGAGAAGGCCGAGCAAGCCGCGGACTTCGTCGCGCACCTCTCCAGCCCGGAGGCCGACGAGCTGTGGCTGCTCGAGGGCCAGCAGCCTCCTCTCTACTCCTCGACCGCCGCGGTGAACAGCGACTTCCTCGCAGAGCCCGAGAACTCCTTCCTGACCACCGTCCTCGAGGGCACCCGGGAGTTCGGCTGGCTGCCGCCGCTGACCGCCGCGACGGTGGGTTGGAGAGAAGCACTCAACGGTGCGGTGCAGAAGGTCCTGCTTGGCCAGAGCACTGCCGCCGACGCAATGGAGGCGGCCGAGCTGGAGTTCGGGGGTGGACGGCGATGACCGAAGCGACCCTGCGGCCCTCCTCCGCGCGGAGCTCAGGAGCGAGCGGTTCGGCGGTTGCGCCCCGTCGGCAGCGCCGCGACCTGTTCGGTCTGCTCTACATCGCGCCGGTGATGCTCGTGCTGCTGGTGGTGCTGATCCTTCCGGCGCTCTTCGCCGTGGTCTACAGCCTGCTGGAGCTGAAGTCCGTGCGGCCCGTCGGTTTCGCGGGTCTGGAGAACTATCGGGAGGTGTTCAGCAACCCAGCGATCGCGGCAGTGCTGGTACGGACCCTGGTCTTTGCGGTGATCACCGTGGCGCTGACGCTCGCCGTCGCGCTCGCAGTGGCGGTGTTCCTGGACCGGCTCACCGCTCGGCGAGCGACCCTCGTGCAGATCCTCGTAATCCTGCCCTGGGTCATCTCCACCATCGTCGGGGCGCTCCTGTTCCGATGGTTCTTCGTCACTGATATCAGCCCCGGCGTGTATCTGCTCAGCCAACTGGGCATCGAGGCAAAGCCCTTGACCGATCCGACGCTGTCGATGATCTCGCTGATCCTGGTCGCGATGTGGCGCACCCTCGGGTTCGCCGTCCTGTTGCTTATCGCCGGGCTCAAAGCAGTTCCCGGCGAGTTCTACGAGGCGGCGACCGTGGACGGGGCCTCCGGCTGGCAGCAGTTCCGACTGATCACACTACCCATGATCAAGACTTCGCTGACAATCACCACGGTCGTTCTCACCATGAGCAACCTCAACAATGTAGAAGCGCCCCTGGTGACCACGGGCGGTGGGCCGGGCGAGGCGACCCAGATCCTGCCCCTGACCATCTACCAGCAGGCATTCACCCACTTCGACTTCGCTGGCGGCGCTGCACTGGCCGCGGTCGCGCTGGTGCTGAACGTGGGACTGGTGTTCGCGTACCTGCGACTGGCGAAATGGAGTGTGTGATGACCGTCCGGACTGCAGATCCCCGGCCCCGAGGGGCCGACGCGCGCACTCTGCGCATCGTCCTGCTGGGGTGCGCGGCGCTGGTGATGCTGGTGAACGTGGCTCCCGTGCTGTGGGGTGTCGCCACCTCGGTGAAGCCCGCCGAAGAGATCTTCACCTTCCCGCCCACCCTGCTTGGCGGCTTCACCACGGAGCACTACGCACAGGTTCTCGACGGCTCGTTCGTACGCAACCTGATGAACAGCCTGGCCTACGCCATGACGGCAACCGCGGTGGCGGTGGCGATCGGCGCCTTCGCCGCCTATGCCTTCGACCGCTTCCGTTTTCCCTGTCGTCAGATGCTGTTCGGGGTGATCGTCGCGTGCGTGCCGCTGTCGATGGGTGCTGCGGTGCTGGTGATCCCTAACTACCTGTACTTCGCCACCCTGGGCCTGCTCGATACGCCGGTGATCCTGCCCCTGCTGTATCTGGGCTACAACCTGCCGATGGCGGTATGGATCCTCAAGGGAGCAATGGAGGGGATCCCGGTGGAGCTCGATGAGGCGGCGACGATCGACGGCGCGTCACGTTTGCGCACCTTCGCCTCGGTGATCCTGCCGCTGTGCCGCCCGAGCATGGCCGCAGCGAGCCTGTTCGTGTTCATCGGTGCCTGGAACGAGTTCGTGGCCGGATCGGTCATGGTCAACTCCTCGGAGTACCGCCCCGTCCAGGTCGCTGTCTATCAGTTCATCAGCGCCTTCGGACGCCAGTGGGGGCCTCTCACCGCGAGCGCCGCATTGGCGCTGCTGCCGGTGCTGATCCTCGTGACGCTCTTCGGGCGGCATCTGGTGGCCGGGATGATGCGTGGTGCGGTGAAGGGGTGAGGCCGAAGCGGGACAGATCACGGTGCCGACGCCGCCCCGGTCCTCGCCGGGCGGCGCGGCGCATGTCCACCTCTCTCTGTAAGGCGCTGATCCGCTGACGACCTCTGAAGCACCGTGTGCAGCGGCACCCGTGCGAAGATCGGTTCCATGGCCAATCGCTCCAAGTTCCGCACGCTGCTGGATGACCTGCGCCAACAGATCGAAGCCATGCCCGTGGGGACACCCGTCCCTAGCGAACGCGCACTGGCCGCGGAGTCCGGCGTCTCCCGGATGACAGCGCGCCGGGCCCTCGACGAGCTGACCCGCGAGGGCCGGCTGGTGCGAGAGGTGGGTCGTGGCTCCTTCGTGGCACGGCCGGCGGTGAGCCTGCCGCTCCATCTGACTGGGTTCACCGAGGACATGACCTCGCGGGGGATCAGGGCGAGCTCACGGGTGCTGCGAATCGCCGAGGAGCCAGCGGATGCCCTCTCGGCGGCGCACCTCGGCCTTGCCGAAGGCTCACCCGTGATCCGGCTCGACCGCGTGCGCTTGGCCGATGACCGTCCGATGGCGATCGAGCGGACTACATTGGACGCGAGCGTCGTCCCCGGCGTAGCCAAGGTCGATTTCACAGTCAGGTCCTTGTACGGCGAGCTGGAGGAGCGCTACGGAGTGCTCTTCGACGCCGGCGAGCAGACGATCCGGGCCGCGATCGTGCGACCGCAGGACGCTGCCGAGCTCGGCGTCGAAGAAGGCTCGGCGGTGCTCGAGTTCGTGCGCGTCTCGGGGCGCGGTGGTCGGTTGATCGAGCGGACCGTCTCGACCTATCCGGGCGACCGTTTCGAGCTGTCCGCTCAGATCGCGCCCGTCACAGCTCAGGAATCCGGGGGGCGAAGCGCTCTACGAGCGCGGCGTTGAACTCATCGGTCCCGCCGACGTTCGCGCTCTTCCAGCGCGGCACGTCCGGGGCGATTGTGTCGATCTGACGAAGGATCGCCGCCCATAGAGAGGCCGTGATGATGGTGGACGCCGGAGCGGTGACCGGGGCCTCCGGCGGCCAGGTCACGTCTCCAGCGGGCACCGCGGTGTCCAGCACGATGTCGGAGATCTCGAACAGTCGATCCTCGGATCGTTTCGGGGCGGCGGCGCTTGCCGAGACCGAGGTCATCGAGATGACCCGCGCCCCGACGTCACGGGCATAGCGGGCGATCTCCACGGGATAGGGGTTGACCCCGGAGTTGGAGAAGATCAGCACGGTGTCGCTGCCGGTGATCCCGGCGCGCTGCGCGACCTCCGTGCCGAGGCCCGCCTGGCGCTCGGCGGCTGTCGAGCCGAGTGCCCCGGCCAGAGGCAGGATGCTCTGGTCCCACAGGGGGCGCACGAAGGCGAGGCCACCGGCACGGAAGAAGGTCTCCATCACGGCGGCTAAGGAGTGTCCGGCGCCGGCGGCGTAGAGCAGAGCGCCGCTGCGGGCCGAAGCCGCGATCGCCTCGGCTGCCTCGAGCAGAGCCCCGTGATTGTCCTTCACGACGCGCGAGACCAGGGCGGTGAGGTCGTCGATCATCGCCATCCCTCCTTCTCCAGTGCGTCGAGGATCCGTCCCTCGACGTGGTCGACATTGATGAAGTTGTCGATCGGGACCATGACCGGGGCGATGTCGCCGAGCTCCTCGAGATAGGTCTGCTGGGCGACCACCATGTCCGGCTGCTCGCCGCGCGCAGATCCGACGTCGGTGTGGCGCAGGGTCGCGTCGACGCCCATCCGATCGAAGGCCTTCTCCGCCGTGGTGCGGAGGATCAGGCTCGACCCCATGCCGGCCCCGCAGACAGCGAGGACGTCGAGCGGGGTGGGGCGGGCATTCGAGCTCAGCGTGGTACTGACAGGCTCGGTCAGGGTGTCTGCACCATCGGCACCATCGGTGGCTACCCCGACAGCAGTGGGAACGCGATCCCCGGACGGAGGCGCAGGAGTTTGTTCGGGGGCGGGCAGACGCCGACCAAGAACCACGAGCACCACGATGGTCACGGCCAGCACGATCGCGGCGATCACCCAGATGGCCCAGGCACCGAGCGGTGCGAAGAGCGAGCCGAGGCCGATGAGCGCCCAGCCCACGGCGTACCAGTCGGCATCGGCGAGGGTCGCGAGCTCCGGGGCGGTCCCGGCGTACAGGCTCCAGCCGATGGCCTGGCCCACGGCGAGCACGACCCCGTTGAGGACGCCGCCGAAGATCGCCCCGCGCCAGCCGGCCACGGCGTTGCCGAACACGCCGCCGGCGCCGCCGCCGAAGAACAGCATGATCATCGGGGGTACCAGCACGAACCAGCCTGTGGCCGCGAAGATCCCCATGAGCACGAGGAACACGAAGGTCGAGGCGAGGAAGCCGATCATGACCGACGTGGGGGCGCGGGTGAAGACGACCGGGAGGTCCAGGGCGGGCTTCGTACCCGGCAGGGCCTTCTCGGACAGTCCCTTGAAGGCCGGGACGATCTCCGCGAGGAACATGCGCACACCGAACAGCAGGATCGCGATGCCGGCCGCGAAGCGGAGAGCCTGCAGGATGGCCCAGACCCAGGGCAGCACGGTGGCGTCGCCCATCTGCTCCTGGACCACGCCGGAGTCGGCGAAGAGGATCGCGACCAGCATGATCACGCCGATGATGGTGGCGGTGGAGACGTTGATGTCCTTGAAGAACGAGACCGGCTTGGGCAGGCGCACCTTCTCGGAGTCGTGCTTGGCGGGGTCGCCGAGCTTGAGAGCGCGTGCGCCGTAGCCGGACGCGATCGCGATCAGGGAATCGGTGTGGGCCAGGCCCACCTCCTCGTCCCCCATCACCTTGCGCATGAGCGGCGCGGTCCACAGGGGCTGCAGCACCCAATAGCAGCCGATGAGGATGGAGCCGACGCCGGCCAGTGCCCAGCGGTTCACGTCACCGAAGGCCTCAACGAGACTCGCGGCGATCACCACGCTCATCCAGTACATGAGGTGACCGGTGAGGTACACGAACCGGGCCGCCGGGAAGATGCGCACGAGCGCCAGGTGGACGACGAAGCCGCCCGCGATGATCAGCGGCACCACAGAACCGGAACCAGCGCTGAACTCGGCGAGCGTCGAGGTGGCCTCCGGCGGATCGAGGCCCATGGCGCTGGAGACGATGACCTGGAAGCTTGACAGGCCTCCGGTGAAGATCTCGACGCCGATGTTGAGGATGACCACGCCGATGGTGGCGCGCAGCGCGCCGGCGACGACCTCGTCGAACGGCTTGCGCTGCAGGATGAGTCCCACCAGCGCGATCAGTCCGATAAGGATCGACACCTGCGCGAACAGGTTGTCGGTGATGACGCGTACGACCTCTTCGAACGTACCCATGTGCGGCCTCCTCGGCGGTACGGCCCGGCGCGGCTACCGGGACTGGCCGCAATGGTATAGCCCACTTGTCCATGGAGGCAACGGCGGCTCGGCAAGTCAGCTTCCAGGAGCGGCAGTCGTCATGAAGTGGAGGAATGAGATGTCTGCTCCCGTGAGTTCCGGCGGCCTCACACGTCAGGCCGTAGCCACAGGATCGCTGCGCGAAGGCACCGCGTTCCCCGGCCCAGGCGAACTATGGCGCGCGACCCCCGCCGCGTCTGTCACACGCGCCAGGGTCTACGTCTGAGCTCTCGATTCGCTCAGAGGCGGCCATCGCGATAGAGCCGCAGCAGCAGCTCCTGGACGTCCGGCGTGTATTCGAGGGAGACGTACGTGGAGCCGTCGGTCTTGGTCCGCTCGACCTCCACCACGCCCAGCAGGCCGGCGAGCCGAGTGGGTGCCCACTCCCCCGGCCTGCCGGTGAGGACCCCCGCCGCGGCGAGGCGGGGGTTGAGATCGGCAGCGATCAGGCCGGCGTCCTCCTCGTGGAGCACGCCGGCGTCCTTCCAGGCTCGGATCACCACGGATAACGTTCCCTGGGCTGTCGTCGCCGCGGCCTCGACAGCCACGACGTGCTCCTCGACGCTCTGGTCCTCGGCCGGTTCCCCCTCAATCCGCTGGCCCTCAGCCTGGACCGTGTCGTTCCGCTGGTCGTCAGCCTCGACGGTCAAGGCTTCCTCCCCGGCGTCCTCTGCCGCGGGCATCTCGACTGCCGCCCGCTGCGCGAACCGGGACATCACGCTGAACACTCTGCCGGTGTTCCAACGGTTCGGCGCCGCAAAGACGACGAGAAGGTCCTTCGCACGAGAGACCGCGACATTCATGAGTTCGGGGTTGACGTCGATGAAGCCCGCCTGCGCACTGCCGGTTCCATAGACGGCGGAGAACAGGATGATCGGCCGCTCCGCGCCCTGCAGGCGGTGCGCCGTCCCGACGGTGATCTTCCCTGCGAGGTCGGCGGGGAGATCTCCCGATGGGCCCGCGGCGCGGGCTGCCGTACGGATCTCCCGGGTGATCACGTCCGCCTGTGCGGCGAACGGTGTGACGACGCCGATGAGCTCTGCCGCGGCGACCTTCTTCTCGGTCTCGTTCTGCTGGTGGTGGTAGAGGTCGAAGAAGCTCGCATAGTTCTTAACGATCCATGCGGCGATCGCCTGCGCCTCCGGCTCATTGACGCGGCTGGAGCCCTGGCGGGTGTCCTGTGAATCGGGGACGTCAACCCATTCGAACGCCGCTCGGGTGCCGTGGAGCGGCGAGGAAACCGCGGGGCGCTTGGGCTCCAGCAGCCCGTCGTAGAGCAGGTCGTTGCTGAATCCGATGACGTCCGGGTGGCAGCGGAAATGCTCGCGCAGCAGCAGCCCGGGCTCGCCGTCGCCGAAGCTCCACCTGGAGGCATGGCTCGCGGCGCGCATGAGGCTCGAGGGCGCGGAGCAGGTCATGCCCCGTTCGCGCAGGCCGTCGGCCCACTCCCCTGCCTGGATGCCGGCACCCTCGGCGATCTCCCGGTCGGTCTCCTCGTCGAGGGACCACACCGGGGAGAGCTGCTTCTCGTCGCCGACCACGAGCGCACGCTGCGCCAGGGCGAGGGCCGGCAGGCCGAGCGGGGTATCGACCTGACCGGCCTCGTCGACGATGAGCAGATCGATGCGGCCCACGTCGAAGGCGCGCGGCTCACCCGGTCTCGTGTAGCGGCCGAAGAATCTCGGCACCTGATAGAGCGTCATGACGAAGCACGGGGTGAGCGACGCCGCCTGGGGCCAGACGCGCGGCAGGACATCCCCGGTGCTCTTGAACCTTTCGTCCTTGTCCAGGTGGTCGGCGAGCAGCCACTCCGCCTCGAAGTAGTGCACGGCGAGCCAGAACTCCGCGTAGCGGAGGGTCACGTCGAGCGTTCTGTCGAGCTCGTCGAGAGTCGTGCAGTCTCGCAGCTGCGAGAGAGCGTCGAGTTCGCGCAGGTGTTCGCACGCCTCCGCCGCAGCGCACAGCTGCAGGTAGTCCTCGCTGCGCCCGTCGGCGCTCATGGCCTCCAGGAGGGCGACGCGATATCCGTCGATCTCCGTGAGCGCGTCATGGATCCAGGCTTGGACGCGCTTCGGGGCGTCGATACCGCCGAAGAAGTCCTTCACGGCGGCGAGGAAGTGATTGCGGGCCCCGACGAGGTACTCCGCGCTGCTGTAGGCCGCGTAGAGCTCGCTGCGGTCCTTCTGCTCGACGAGGTGCTGCTTCTTCGCCTGGGCGAGCTTGCCTCTCGCCGGACAGTAGACGGCGAGCGAGCGCAGCGGTTCCTCGGTCGCTTCGCCCTCGCGCTCCTGCGGGAGCCACCGCCGGTCCAGGCTCCCGGGATCGGTCTTCGTCACGGAGGCGAACGAGGAGATGATGTTCGTGACGGCCTGGTTGTTGGTGGAGGTGCCCACGATGACCGGAGCGTCCTCCTCGGCCAGGGCGCGACGGGTGAGCAGACCGGCCACGATGGCTTGCAGCATCGTCGTCTTGCCGGTCCCCGGGGGCCCGCTCACCGCGGTCACCTCGCCATCCCCGCCCTGGAGGAACGCGTGGACGGCGCGACGCTGCGAGGCGGTGAGCGGATGCTCGTCGCTCATGGAGCCGCAGGCCGACCGGCCAGCGAAGAGCAGCCCGTCACCGTCGTGGATCCGTGATTCCGGGATCCGGGGGCCGTCCCAGCCCTGGGCCATCTGCTCCAGGATCGGAGGCAGGTCCGGTTCCCGGTCGAGGGCGGCGTAGACGTCGAGGAGACCGCCCACGGCATTGATGCGCTGGTGCTCCTGGATGTAGCAGGTCTCGTGCTCGACGGTGCGGTCGTGCTCTGCGTGCTGCTCGGCGAAGACCGCGATCGACGTGCCCGAGACCTTCTGGACCATCGTCCCGGCGAGCGTCATCGCGTCGGCGATGCTCTCGCACCGGGAGATCTCGGCGCCGAGCTCGGTCAGCGCGAACTTCCAGAAGCTGCGGAGCGGACCGACCATGATCTCGCGATCGGTCACCGACGGGTCGGACAGGCGCTCGGCCGGGATCCAGGGGGAAGTCCCCGTCTCGAGCTGAGGCTCCAGCCGGCCGTCTCGGAACAGGGTCGCCGCGAGCAGCACGAGTCCGTGCTGGACGCCTCCGCGCTCCTCGGGCACCGAGGCGAGCGAGATGGCCACGGGGATCGAGGCCTCCCGGGGTTTCTTCGACTCGGAGCTCTTCCGCGCCCGGTCATGCCGTTCGAACAGCGCCTCGGCATGCTCCGCCGTGAGCGAGCCTGAGGCGATCTGCTCCCGGGGCGTCGCGACGAACGCGGAGGCGTCGCGGAAGGTCACCTCTTCCAGCGGCTCGCGGTGCAGGACCTGCGCGAAGTAGTCCATGACCGTGCTCGTGTCCGTCATCGTGCTCGCGTTCACCGCAGGCCCCCTTTGCAGCCGTGCGCACCACCGTTGTGCGCCTCGCCCACTCCTCGGGAGCCGACGTCCGGTCATCCCGTGCCAGTACACCACCACGATCTGCTAGGGCTGCGCAATGCTCGCTGCAAGAAGCTATGTAGATGCCACGCAAATTCGTGAAGTCCCCGCCAGCCCTTCCCCGGCACACGCGCAGGCGCAGGCGCAGGCGCAGGCGCAGGCGCCATCATGACCTCTACATTTAGTCCTCGCCAACGTGACGCAACCAATTTAAAGTGTGCCCAATCGCCTGTGCCGAATCTTCTGCGACAGGTTCCCCAAAATGCATGATGGCATTACGCACAACACGCACCTTCTCAAGCGTTTTCACGCAGACGTCTTGGTCGAATGGCAATTCAAGGCGAGCCCAGACCCTCTTGTCGCCCAAGGCCTTAACATACTCGCCGAAGGTCATATCGGTTGCGCCATTGAACTCCTCAACATCGCCATCCCTAAGGTACTCCCTGAGCGTGGGGAGCGGCAACCTATCCAACAGCTGACGAATTCTTGCCTCAATCTCACCAATCCGGATATACGGCCCCGCGTTCAACTGGAACGCGCCGGCAAGATCGCTCGCAGTCAAGATCCCCACAATCACGCCATCCGGATCACGATAATAAATGAACTCGTCTTCAATGATGCGCGGCACCAAGTCAATTAGGTCTGCGGAAGACTCTGCGACAAAATACCCCTCGACTTTCGCCTCCTTCGCCAGCTTGGCCTTCCCCTCCCTACGCGCTGCCGCAATGCTCGCCCAGGTCACCGTCCCCTTGAGGTGATCGCGCTTGCCAGTCAGGATGGGGAGCTGACTAAACTCGTGCATAATCATGGTCGTCTCAACTTTTTCGAGGCTCCATTCAGGCCCAACATAATAGAGCGTCCGGCCACTTGTATTTAGAGCCGACACCGGCAGTCCCGCCGCGCTACGTCGCGAGCGCTCGTCACGAATGTCCGAAATCACAACAGAACCATAGTAGTCCGCCAGCTCTACAGGAGGCGAAACCACAAGGCCTCGCTCTTTAAGTGCTGTTTCGATTCTTGAGACTCCACGCCTACCGCGCCTCTCATACCCCACCAAGCCGATTAGCATCGACGTCTTAATGCGCCAGGGCTCATCTGCCTTAACTAAATCGAGCAGGTCGGCCAACCCTTCGGCATCATCCCACATCTTCTGGGTAAAAATTCGAGGTTGGGACGCCGCCTTAGGACGATCATTCGATGCAACTTCGGTCATTAGTCAACCTTTCGCAGCCAAAATTAAGAGTTCCGCCCGAACCGTAGAAACTCGTGCCGAGCTTGCTCTAGACACTACATGCTAAGTGCCGACTCTAGCTATGTTGGACTTGGCGCTGTCGGCGTCGCTGCGAAGGCGTGTGAGGTCGGGGCAGGTGGTGTCAGGTCGGCCGGAATTGCGGTGATGGACCCAGTCCACGATCGTTTCGCGCCGCATAGTTTCGGAACTGTAGGGGTCGACATGGAAGCCTTCGTCGGCGACAAACCGCTGCTAGCGCTCGATCTTCCCGCTGTGTCGGCGTGTGCAGTTTCTCGTGCTCTGATGCCGGGTGGTGACCGAGTTGGGGCCCTCCTGGACGGCACGTCAGCCCGTAGAACTAAGTACCGGCCGACGAAATCGCCGCGATGATCGTGGCGATGGAGTCCGGCACGGTGACGATGGCCCACTGCCCAATGCCTCAGAACGAGCAGCACGCCGAGTAGAGGCTCGGCTGGAGGGAGACCCTGCGCGGCCGCGGATCTGCTCCGCCCCTTTTCGACGGATTCCTCCGGCCCGCGCAGGCGCGCGGTAGTTACGCCCGCCCCTACGGCGGGCCGAACATGTGGATCTCGCGCATCGTGAACGGCGAGCCGTACGTCCGCGAGGAAGTCCGCCTGTGAGTGCAGAACTCCCCCAACGAGCTCGGCTTCGGACCGAATGCAGCTGCTTGTTCGCTCGCCGCCCGCCGCACCCGGCGGACATTGCCATCGCACCGAGCACGGCGTTCCACGGTCCGACGCCCACCCTCTCGACTCTCGAATCAGTCGCCGGGCGATGGCCCGCTCCGACCTGGCACCGACGGGACGGGGCGGACGATGCACGTCGCCCGCCCCGTCGGTCTGTATCGGTTGCTGTCAGCTCAGCGGCTGCGCGTCCCGGTGCGCGATGTGGTCCGGGCGCGGCGCGGACGCCGCGTATGGCGTCTCGAGCGTGTTCTCGACGCTGTTGAACACCAGGAAGATGTTCGAGCGCGGGAACGGGGTAATGTTATTGCCCGAGCCGTGCATGATGTTCGCGTCGAACCAGAGGGCGGAACCCGCCGGCCCGGTGAACTGATCGATGCCGTGGCGGTGCGCCATCTCGGTGATGACCTCCTCGGAGGGCACCCCGACCTTCTGCTCCTTGAGCGATGACTTGTGGTTGTCCTCGGGGGTCTCCCCCAGGCTCGGCACGAAGGTGCGGTGCGAACCGGGCATCACCATGAGCCCGCCGTTGTAGGGGAAGTTGGGCGTCAGCGCGATCGAGCAGCTGACCGCACGGGGCGCGGGCATGCCGTCCTCCGCGTGCCAGGTCTCGAAGTCGGAGTGCCAGTAGAAGCCGCTGCCCTTGAAGCCGGGCATGTAGTTGATGCGGGTCTGGTGCAGGTACACGTCCGAGCCCAGCAGCTGACGGGCACGGTCCAGCAGGCGAGGATCGCGAGAGAGGCGATCGATCAGTTCGCTGAGCTGCTGGACGGCGAAGATCGAGCGGACCTCGCCGGAGACGCGTTCGGTGACCACGCGCTCGTCGCCGCGCAGCGACGGATCGGAGGTGAGGCGGTCCAGCTCCGCCCGGTAGGTCTCCACCTCCTCGCCGGTGAGGAACTCGGGCAGGATCGTGAAGCCGCGCTGGTCGTGGTCGCGCAGCGCGTCGGCGTCGAAGGGGCCGTCATCGGCGCTCCCCCACACCGTCGGGTGCTCACGGGCGAAGGGCTCCTTCGCCTCGGTGAGTCGCGTGAGGTAGAGATCGTCGGTCATGGTCGCCGTGGACAAATGGTTTCCTTTCCTCGAGCGGTCTCGGACTGCCGGCACGCCCGCAGTCGCAAGTCCGACCGAGGACATGCCGACGCCGGGCGGTGAACCCGGCTCACTGCCGACCGTACCTGCCTTCGCGGAAGTGTTCTACCTGGTCGTCGCGTCGCGGTGGCGTTCCCGCGGGAACGCCTCATCCGAGGCCGGGGACGAACTGGATCACTAGCCCTAGCAGGGCGATGGCCATCCCGCCGATGCGGGTGCCGATCACGAGCCTCCGCCGGCGCGGGTCCATCAGCTCCGCGACGCCGAGAGCACCCATGAGCCCTGCGAACACCAGCAGCGGGCCGTTGGTCAGGGCGGCGTCGGTGAACGCCCGGATCACCAGGGAGGCAGTCAGCAGCAGGCCGAACCCGATCGTCATGGCGTGGGCGTTACCGCTGGGGCGCGGCGGGCCGGTCAGCTCCTCGCGCAGCATCGGTCGCGAGGCGGCGCCGGTCCGGGCTGGGGTGTGGTCCTGCACCGTCCTCTCCTTCCGCGGAGGCGGGCCAGTCTACGCATCCGGGCACAGGCGGCCCGGGTCGCGGACGGCAGCAACCGCCCTGGCGGCGGTGCCACCGGCCGGGTGCGGGATCCTCTTCCAGGTGCAGGCCGCTGATGAACGGAAAGAAGTCGCCGCCGCTGAGACAGTATCCCCCGCGTGATCCTCCGCTTCCAAGCAGCGCCTTGACGAGGGCGTGAGCACCGCTACGGGGAGGCCGCGCTGCCTCGGGACGCTCTCGTGAAGGCCGGGGCGCGGTTCGCACCGCTCACCGCCGACCATACGTCTCCGCATACGAAGGAGCTGCCGGCCGTTCGATCCCTGCGTCCGCCCAGGCCTTCTTGGCGGCGCGCTTGAGGGCCTCGTTGCACTCGCCCGAACAGACCCAGCGCTCGAGGAACATCCAGAACACGTCGTCGCCGAACGGTCCGCTGCAGCGCACGCACTGGGTGTCTGCTGCTGCGCGCCCCTCCGGGTGCCGCAGTGCGGCACGCAGCCACTCCGAATAGCCGTCGGCCGAGCCGGTCGCCACTCGTCCCTGCTCGACGACGTACGCGGGCAGCCAGCTCGAGCGGGAAGCGGCCCGCTGAGCCCGGGTCGCCGCCTCGAGAGCCTCCCGGCCCACCGCGAGCCTCTCGTGCAGATCGTCCTCGGTCCAGATCTCGATTTCCTGCCCGCCCTCCGCGAGTGCCATGGCCTTCATGAGCTTTCGGGACATCGTCGCGCCCGGCCGGAAGGTGCGCGGGTCGAGGTCGCCGCTGACGAGGATCGTCGTCTTCTTCGTGACCGAGGTCTGGCACGCAGCGCCGAAATGCTCGACCAGCGCGTGGGCCTCGTCGCGGGTCGAGAGTGTCAGCTTGCCGGTGAAGACGATGCTCTCCCCGGCGAGGACATCCGATGCCGTCAGGGACGAGAAATCCCCGGTGGCGCGGGTACCTTCCCCCGCGGCACGCCCACTGCAGCGGGCCAGGATGGCGAGCTCGGGAAGGCTGCCGACCCCGGCCCGGTCGCCGAGCGCGACGGCGATGCGTGCCGCCTGCACAGCGTCCGCGTGCGCTTCATGGTGCGTGAGCTCCTCGAGCTCCAGCGCCGCGGCGACGAACGGCAGGGAGTAGGAGCCCAACGTGAGGAGCCGTCGGGCGATCAGCAGCGTGTCGTACCAGGTGACCTCCGGCCAATCGAGGTCGAAAGCGCTGCAGGTCTGGTGCAGCACCGAGCGATCGAACGGAGCATTGTGCGCCAGCAGATCGTCACCGCCCACGAACCCCATCACCTCGGCGAACACACGGTCCCAGCCCGGGGCATCGGCCACCTGCTCCGGGGTGATCCCGTGGATCCCCACGTTCATGCGGTGGAAGTCGTCGAGCCCCTGCGGCGGCTTGATCAGCCAGGAGGCCGAGTCGATGACGGCCCCGTCGCGCACCTTCGCGACGCCGACAGCGCATGCCGAACCACGCGCCGGGTTCGCGGTCTCGAAGTCGATGGCGGTGAAATCGAGCGAGGAACGATGTGAGGTCTCCATGACCAGGACCGTAGCCCTCGAGGGGGACGTTCCGGCCCGGACCAGCCGCGGGAGCGCGGGCCCCCTGGACCTCCTCGCCTCGGTACCATCGACCCATGCCAGGGGGAGACGCGGAACTTTCGGAGACGCACGAGGAGGCGGTGCTCTCGCGCGTCGCCGCACGCGCCGCACAGGGGGACGCCGCCGCACTCGACGAACTCATCGAATCCCTGGACCGCTCCCGGACCGTGCATCGCATGGTGGGGTCGATGCTCCTGGACCAGCACGCCGTCGATGACGTCTCCCAGGAGGTGCTCATCTCGATCATCGGGTCGATCGGGCAGTACCGGGGCGTCGGCAAGGTCTCCAGCTGGGTGCACCCGATCGTGAAGCGCCGCGTTGCCGACCATCTCCGCAAGCAGCGGGACTCCACCGCGCTCGACGAGGCCGCGCTGCCCGCGCAACGGATCAGTTCGATGGTCGCCTCCCGCGCCGCGATCCGCACGGCCGTGGCGCAGCTGCCCGAGAAATATCAGGCGCCGCTCATCCTGCGGGACCTCGAACAGCTGCCGGTCGCGGAGATCGCCGCGCGCCTCGATCTGCCCGAGGGGACCGTGAAGGCACAGATCAGCCGTGGCCGGGCGAAGCTCGAGAAGATTCTCGGAGTGGTCGACTGATGCAGCGGATCGGAAGGTACGAGGTGACCGACCACCTCGGCGCGGGCTCCTTCGCCACCGTGCATCACGCCCACGATCTCCGCCTCGACGATGAGGTCGCCGTGAAGGTCCTCGCGGAGAACCACACCCTGAACCCGGACATGCTGGAGCGCTTCATCGGCGAGGGCCGGGCTCTGCGGCGTGCGCGCGGCCCGCACGTGGCGGCGGTCCACGACATCGGCGAACTGCCCCACAACCAGCCGTACCTGGTGCTCGAGCTGGCTGATCGCGGCACCCTGGGCGATCGCGTGGAGACACTGCGCGCCCAGGGGTGGACGGCCGATCGAGGCGATGTGCTGGTGGTCGCGAGGTCGCTGGCCGCGGCGCTCGGCTCCGTGCATCGAGCGCAGCTGGTCCACCGGGATCTGAGCCCCTGGAACCTCCTGCTCACCTCCCGCCCCGAGGTGAACACCTCGAGCGGAGCGGTCCGGGGCGGTGGCGCGCTGATCGCCGAGGACGAGCGCCTCCTGCTGGCGGATCTCGGCATGTGCAAGGACCTGGCTCGCAGCTCCGGCATGACGGTCGCCGCCGGGACCTCCGGCTTCCGGCCGCCGGAGCAGGAGCGTCACGGGCGCGTCGATGCGCGGGCCGACATCTGGGCGATCTCGGCGCTGCTGGCGTGGCTCACCGAGGGCGCCAGGATGCCCACCGCGTTCGACCGGGCCCTCGCCCGTGGCAAGGCCGAGAACCCGCGCCGGCGCCCCGCCGATGTCGAGACCTGGCTGGAGAGCATCGAGGAGGCGCTCGCGGAACCGGCCGCCGCACCGGCACCGGAGCCCGCGGAGCAAGCCAGCACCTCGACGTCGACAGCACGGCGCCGCCCGCGGCTCGTCCTGGCGGCCGTGCTCGTCGTCGTGGGTCTCGCCGCCGGCCTCGGGCTCGGTGAGCAGATCTGGCACGACCCCCCGGTCGCGGTCGCCGACGGCTCCTCCCTCGCGATCAGCGGGCCCGAGAAGGTCTCCGTGGGCGAGACCTCGACGTTCACCGCGAACGTCGAAGGGGTCGAGTCGTGGGTATGGGAGCTGCCGGACGGCCGGTTCCTCGCCGACGAGAGCACCGTCTCGATGACCGCGTCCCGCGCGGGCAGCGCCGAGGTGGTGCTGCACTCACGGGCCGCGGACGGCACCGTGCTCGAAGCCCACCATCGCTTCCGCGTCGACGGATGAGATGACTTTCGGATCCGATGCAACCGAATCGCGATCCGCTGCGACTCATGGGGGACAGCACAATCCAATGAAGGGGAACATCATGCACAGCACCACCACTGGACGCTTCGGTCGGCGCAGCTTCGGCCTCGCCGCCGTCGGCGCGCTCGCCCTCGCCGCGTGCGGCTCCGAGAAGACCGCCGAGTTCGAGGACGCCGGAGGATCCTCGGCGAACGACAGGGGCGGGGCGAGTGACGGAGGCGGCGTTTCGCCTGACGCCACAGAAGGCCTCCCCCAGCTCGACGCGTGTGATGTCTCAGGACTTCG
>NZ_NRGS01000020.1 GCF_002332425.1 Brachybacterium alimentarium
GATATCAAACAACACGCGCACATCGTCATCTCGCCGCTATCAGCGGCGTGAGTCAGAGGCTCGGGTGCGCCTTCCGGATCAACCGGCGGGCGACTACTTGTCTTCGTCGGCCCGGCGCGAGTCACTACTCTAGCAGATCTTCGCGGTCCGGTCCAACTCCGCTCCGTGTGTCCTGCGCCTCGGTCGGATCGCTATGCGATCGTCCCAGTGAGCTGGTCACGGCCGTTCTCCTGGTTTCCCGGGAGTCCGGGTCTTCAGCGTCTCCTCATCCGCTCCGTGCCGCTGCTCCCGGGGGAACCTCTCGGCCTTTCGCGTCTGCGTCCTCGCTGCTGACAAGAAAGAACATTACGCGCCACCGGCCCGGCGGGCAAACCCGGAAATCGTCCGGTTCGACAGCACCGACAAGCACCATCACTGCAGGTCACTGCGCGTTTCTGGTCTCTGGGAAAGCGCTCCGGAGTGCTGATGTGATCCACGTTTGAGAGTGGGGTCACGAGGAGTTGCTGCGCGGTACTCGCCCATGGCATTTACACGCGCTGCGGGCGTCCCGAGAGAGCAGGGCGGGCTTCCCGCAGCTCTGCGGGGGCGCGCTCGTGCTCGCCCGAGAGCCGGCACGACCCGCTCCGCCGCGCTCGCGCCGGGACGACGCAGAACGCCCCGGCCTCCCTGATGCAGGGATACCGGGGCGTTCGACGGGCGTCATGGTCAGCCGTCGAGGCGGACCATGGCGGCGTTCTTGCGGCCGCGGCGCAGGAGCAGGTGTCGACCCGGAAGGGCGTCGAGATCCCCGATCTCCTGGGACAGGTCGTCGGCGGAGACCTTCTGTCCGTTGACCGAGAGGCCCCCTTCGTCGGCCCCGCGACGCGCGGCACCCTTGGACTGCACGATCCCCGACTCCACGAAGGCGTCCACCAGGGGCGAGGTCGGAGCCAGCTGCGCGGTGGGGAGCTCCCGGGAGATCGAGACGACCGTGGACTCGTCGAGCTCGCGCACGTCCCCGCGCCCGAACAGCACGGCGGCGGCGGCCGTCGCCTGGGCAGTGGCCTGTTCGCCGTGGACCAGCGTGGTCAGCTCATCGGCCAGGGCACGCTGCGCAGCACGCTGGTGGGAGGCCTCGATGGTCGCCTGCTCGAGCTCGGCGATCTCGTCCTGGCCGCGCAACGAGAAGTACCGCAGGTAGTTCACGACGTCCGCGTCGGCGGCGTTCAGCCAGAACTGGTGGAAGGCGTACGGGCTGGTGAGCTCGGGATCGAGCCACACCGCGCCGCCCTCGCTCTTGCCGAACTTCTGGCCGTCCGCCTTGGTGACCAGCGGCGTCGTCAGCGCATGGGCGTCCTTCCCCTCCACCTTATGGATCAGGTCGACGCCCGAGAGCAGGTTGCCCCACTGGTCGTTCCCGCCGAACTGGAGCGAGACCCCGTGGCGGCGGTTCAGCTCGAGGAAGTCCAGCCCCTGGAGCACCTGGTAGCTGAACTCGGTGTAGCTGATGCCCTCATCGCTCGAGAGGCGACGCGCGACGGTCTCCTTCGCGAGCATGGTGCCCATGCGGTAGTGCTTGCCGATGTCGCGCAGGAACTCCAGCGCGCTCATCCCCCCGATCCAGTCGAGGTTGTTGACCATCTGCACGCCGAACTCACCGTCCAGGTCGAGGAAACGCGAGATCTGGTCCCGCAGGGTCCCCACCCAGCCGGCGACGACGCTCTCGTCGTTCAGCACCCGCTCCCCCGACATGCGGGGATCACCGATGAGTCCGGTCGCACCGCCCACGAGAGCGTAGGGCTTGTGCCCGGCGAGCTGGAAGCGGCGCATGGTGAGCACCTGGGTCAGGTGACCGACGTGCAGGGAGGCGGCAGTCGGGTCGAAGCCGCAATACAGGCTGATCGGTCCGTCCGCCAGAGCGCTGCCGAGCGCCTCACGCCCGGTGGTCTGCACGACGAGTCCTCGCCAGGCGAGCTCGTCCAGGACGGTCTGCATCGATCAGTTTCCTCTCTGCGGGGCACGGTGTGCCGGATTCGGTGAGGCTGCGGGCCGACGGGTCGTCGGCGCGGCAGCCGGATCAACGACGCTCGGGAAGAGCGTCGTGCGTCATTGTCACAGATCGGCGCTCGCGCGGCAGGTTCGGACCACGGGACGACGTCCGGACGGAGCTGCGGCCGACGACCTCAGGGGTCGTCGGCCGCAGCTCGGGTACCTGGTCCGGCGGTCGGGCTCACGGGCCCGGCACCGACGGGATCAGCTCACTGCTCGCGGGTGAAGGCCCGCAGTGCGGTGAGGGTCTCGGAGACCGCCTGCTCCTGCTCGGCCACGCGCGCCGGAGCGGTTCCGCCCTTGGCGTCGCGCGAGGCGATCGAGCCGTCCACGGTGAGCACCTCGCGCACGGTGGAGTCCAGGTGCTCGGAGATCTCGGCGAACTCGGCGTCCGTGAGGTCCCACAGCTCCTTGTCCTGATCCTCCGCGACCTTCACGCAGGCGCCCGAGATCTCGTGGGCCTGGCGGAAGGGCACGCCCTGGCGCACCAGGTGATCGGCGATGTCGGTGGCCAGCGAGAATCCCTGCGGCGCCAGCTCCGCCATGCGCTCGGTGTGGAACACGAGCGTGGCCATCATCCCGGTGAACGCCGGCAGCACCAGGTCCAGGGAGTCGACCTGGTCGAAGACCGGCTCCTTGTCCTCCTGCAGATCGCGGTTGTACGCGAGCGGCAGCGCCTTCAGCGTGGTCAGCAGCCCGACCAGGTCGCCGACGATGCGTCCGGCCTTGCCGCGCGCGAGCTCGGCGATGTCCGGGTTCTTCTTCTGCGGCATGATCGACGAGCCGGTGGAGAAGGAGTCGTCCAGGGTGATGAACGAGAACTCCTTCGTGTTCCACAGGATGACCTCCTCGGCCAGGCGTGACAGGTCGATGCCGATCATCGCCAGGACGAAGGAGAACTCCGCGGTCAGGTCCCGCGAGGCGGTCCCGTCGATCGAGTTCCACACCGAGTCGTCGAAGCCGAGCTCGGCCGCGACGGCCTGCGGATCCAGGCCCAGGCTCGATCCGGCGAGCGCACCGGAGCCGTAGGGCGAGACCGCCGCCCGACGGTCCAGGTCCCGCAGCCGCTCCACGTCACGCAGCAGCGGCCAGGCATGGGCCAGCAGGTGGTGGCTCAGCAGCAGGGGCTGGGCGTGCTGGAGATGCGTGCGCCCCGGCATCGGCACCCCGTGGACCTCGACGGCGCGGGCCAGGAGCACGTCGACCAGGTCCAGGACCTGGTCGCCGACGGTGCGGGCACGATCGCGGAGGAACAGGCGGATCAGGGTGGCGATCTGGTCGTTGCGGGAGCGACCGGCGCGCAGCTTGCCCCCGAGGTCTCCCCCGGCCCGCTCGATGAGCCCCCGCTCGAGGGCGGTGTGCACGTCCTCGTCATCGGGAGCGGCGACGAAATCGCCGGAGGCGACGTCCGCGGCGAGCTGGTCCAGGGCGTCCTGCATCCCCGTCAGCTCGTCGTCGGTCAGCAGACCGGCGGTGTGCAGCACGTTCGCGTGGGCCTTGGAGCCCCGCAGGTCGTACTGCGCCAGGCGCCAGTCGAAGTGCGTGGACTTCGAGAGCGCGGCGAGCGCCGCCGCCGGACCGGTGCCGAAGCGTCCGCCCCACAGCGAGGCGCGCTCCTGCGCCGCCGAGACGTCGCCCGGCGTCGGGACGCCGTCGACCGCGCCGTTCGCGCCGGCCGCGCCGTTCACGCCCGGGACGGTGCCGTCCGAGGTCATGCGTCCTCCCCGTCGGCGGTCGAGAGGTCCTCGCCGTTGCCGAACGTGACGTCGCGGGCCGCAGCCTGCTTCGCGGCCAGGCCGTAGATGTCGATGAAGCCGCGGGCGCTGCCCTGGTCGAAGGTGTCGCCCTCGTCGTACGTGGCGAGGTTGAAGTCGTACAGGCCCGTCTCCGAGCGACGTCCGGTCACGGTGGCGCGACCGCCGTGCAGCACCATGCGGATGTCGCCGTTCACGTACAGCTGGGTGTCGTCGATGAAGGCGTCCAGGGACTTCTTCAGCGGCGAGAACCACTGGCCGTCGTAGACCAGGTCGGACCAGCGATCGCCGACGGTCCGCTTGAAGCGGGCCTGCTCGCGCTCGAGAGTGACGCGCTCCAGCTCCTGGTGCGCGGTGATCAGGGCCATCGCACCGGGGGCCTCGTAGACCTCGCGGGACTTGATGCCCACCAGGCGGTCCTCGACGATGTCGATGCGGCCGATGCCCTGGGCGCCGGCGCGACGGTTCATCTCCTGGATGGCCTCGAGCGGGGTGACCGGGCGGCCGTCGATCGCGACGGGGACGCCGCGCTCGAAGGAGATGACGACCTCGTCGGCGACCGGCGGGAACGCCGGGTCGTCGGTGTAGCTGAAGATGTCCTTGGTGGGCTCGTTCCAGATGTCCTCGAGGAAGCCGGTCTCGATGGCGCGGCCCCACACGTTCTGGTCGATCGAGAACGGGTTGTGCTTCGTGGTCTCGATGGGCAGGCCCTTGCGCTCGGCGTACTCGATCGCCTTGTCGCGGGTCAGGGCGAGGTCGCGCACCGGTGCGATGCACTTCAGCTCCGGAGCGAGCGAGGTGATCGAGACCTCGAAGCGCACCTGGTCGTTGCCCTTGCCCGTGCAGCCGTGGGCGACGGTGGTGGCGCCGAACTTCTTGGCGGCCTTCACCAGGTGCTTGGTGATCACCGGGCGGGAGATCGCCGAGACGTTCGGGTAGGCGTCCATGTACAGCGAGTTGGCCTTGAGGGCTGCCATGCAGTACTCCTCGGCGAACTCGTCGCGGGCGTCGGCCACGTAGGCCTCGACGGCGCCGCAGTCCAGGGCGCGCTGGCGGATGACCTCGAGGTCCTCGCCGCCCTGGCCGACGTCCACCGCGCAGGCGATGACGTCGGCGCCGGTGGCGTCGTGGATCCAGCCGATGGCCACGGAGGTGTCGAGTCCGCCGGAGTAGGCGAGGACGATGCGTTCGGTCACGAGAGTGCTCCTAGTCGAGTTCGATGGGTCGTGCGGGGCGCGGCAGGGCCGGCGCCGGGAGGGAAAACTGTCCGGTCAGGTCGTGCAGGTCCGTATTGGTCGATGCTGGTCTGCGCTGGTCTGTGCTGGTCGGTGCTGGTCGGTGCAGGTCTGTGCCGAGCTACCGAGGCGGGTGCGGCGGCTCCGTGCGGTGAGGCCGGGCCGCGGCCTCCGACTCGGGGGTCGCTGCCTCGGCGGCGTCCCGTCGGCCGTCGGCCAGGTCCAGCAGACGGGCGGCGAGCCGGTCCCCGCCCGAGGGATCCCGGGCGACGAGCAGCACGGTGTCGTCCCCCGCGATCGTACCGAGGACATCGGGCATGACCGATCTGTCCATGGCCGAGGCGAGATACTGCGCACCTCCCGGGGGCGTGCGCACCACCACGAGGTTCCCGCTCGCCTCCGCGGAGACGAGAAGTCCCTCGGCCAGACGCGGCAGGCGGGCCTCGAGCAGCTCGTTCTCGGCCGGCGGTCCGGCGGGACGAGCCGTGCCGCCCTCGGGAGGCAGCCGGTAGACCAGGCTGCCCGCGGAGCCGCGCACCTTCTCCGCCTGAAGCTCGACCAGATCCCGGGACAGCGTGGCCTGCGTGACCTCGATCCCCTCCGCGGTCAGCAGCTGCGCGAGCTGCGACTGGGAGGAGACCTCCTGGTGGGTCAGCACCTGCACGATGCGCTGCTGCCGGGAGGTCTTGGTCTGCGCGAGGGCCCGCCGCTGATCGCTCATCGTCGGCCCTCGAGCGGCACGGCATGCTCCGCAGTCCGCTCGTCGGGATGCGTGAGGAGCCAGGCCAGCAGCGCCTTCTGGGCGTGCAGGCGGTTCGCCGCCTCGTCCCAGACCACCGAGGTGGGACCGTCGATGACCGACGCGGCCACCTCCTTGCCCCGGTACGCGGGCAGGCAGTGCAGGAAGACGCCGCCGGAGAGCTCCATGAGCTCGTCGGTGACCTGGTACGGGGAGAAGGTCTCCTCGCCCCGACCGTCCTCGCCCTCCTGCCCCATCGACACCCAGGTGTCGGTGATGACGGCGGTGGCCCCGGCGACGGCCTCGCGCGGGTCCTCGGTCACGGTGATGCTGCCGCCCGTGGCCGCGGCGATCTCCTCGGCCCGGGCGAGCACCTCGGGATCGGGGTGATGGGAGGCGGGGGCGCCGATCCGCACATCCATCCCGGCGGTCGCGCCGCCGAGCAGGTAGGAGTGGGACATGTTGTTCGCCCCGTCGCCGAGATAGGCCATCGACCGGCCGGCGAGCGCCGCCTCACCCTCGGCCAGACCGCCGGTGTGCTGGGCGATGGTCTGCAGGTCGGCGAGGATCTGGCAGGGATGGAACTCGTCGGTCAGGGCGTTGACGACGGGCACGGTGGCGTGCGCCGCCATCTCCTCGATCCGCTCCTGCCCGAAGGTGCGCCACACGATCGCGGAGACCATGCGGGTCAGCACCTGGGTGGTGTCCGCGACGGACTCGCCACGTCCCAGCTGACTGGAGCCGGCGTCGATCACGAGGGGGCTGCCGCCGAGCTCGGCCACCCCGGTCGCGAAGGAGACCCGCGTGCGGGTCGAGGACTTGTCGAACAGGACCGCGACGGTGCGAGGGCCCTCGAGCGGCCGCTGGGCGAAGCGATCCTCGGCGAGCTCGAGGGCGAGCGCGAGGACCTCCTTCTGCTCGGCAGGGCTGAGGTCGTCGTCGCGCAGGAAGTGGCGGGGCATATCAGTTCTCTCCTTCGGGAGCCGCAGCCCCGAGCAGTCCGGGCAGGGCGGCGACGAACGTGTCCAGATCCGCCTGCGTGATGATCAGCGCGGGCGCCAGCCGCAGCGTCGACGGATTCGGGGCGTTGACGATGAAACCGGCCTCGAGGGCCGCAGCGGCGACCTGCTGGGCGATCGGGGCATCCAGCCCGATGCCGAGCAGCAGGCCCGCCCCGCGCACCTCGGTGACCAGAGGGTGGTCGAGGGCGAGCACGTCGGCCGAGAACTGGGCGCCCACCGTGCGCACGTGCGAGAGCAGATCCTCCTCCCACATCGTGCCGAGCACGGCGAGGCCCACCGCGCAGGCCAGCGGATTGCCGCCGAAAGTGGTGCCGTGCTGGCCCGGCTCCAGGAGGTCATGGACCTCCTGGCCGAAGGTGACCATGGCGCCGATCGGGAACCCGCCGCCGAGACCCTTGGCAAGAGTCATCACGTCGGGCTGGACGTGCGGGACCGCCTGGTGGGCGAACCAGTGACCGGTGCGACCGATGCCGGTCTGGACCTCGTCGAGGATCAGCAGGGTGCCGTGCTCGCGGGTGAGGCGACGCAGCGCCTGCAGGTACTCGGTGCCCAGCGGCTGCACTCCCGCCTCGCCCTGGATGGGCTCGGCGAACACAGCGGCGACGTCCCCGGGAGCGAGGGCCGCGGCGAGCGCCTCCACGTCACCGGCCGGCACGAACTCGACGCCGCCGGGCAGGGGCTCGAAGGGTGCCCGGTAGGCCTCCTTCGCGGTGAGTGCGAGCGCACCCATGGTGCGGCCGTGGAAGGAGTTCGACAGCGCGAGGATGCGCGGTCGTCCGGTGCGGCGGGCGAGCTTGAAGGCCGCCTCGTTAGCCTCGGTGCCCGAGTTCGCGAAGAACACGGCGGAGCCGGCGGGCGCCTCGGCCAGGTCCAGCAGCTTCTCGGCGAGCTCGATCTGCGGAGCGCTCGCGAAGAAGTTCGAGACGTGGCCGAGGGTCTCGGCCTGTTTGCTCAGCGCGGAGAGGATCGCCGGATGGGCGTGGCCCAGAGTGTTCACCGCGATGCCGGCGAGCAGGTCGAGGTACTCCGTGCCGTCGGTGTCCCAGACGCGCACGCCCTCGCCGCGGGCGAGGATCTTCTGCGGCGTGCCGAACACGGGCAGCAGGGCGTCGCGGTACCGGGTGTCGAGGCCCTCGACGGGGGCGGTCGTTCCCTGCTCAGACGTTTCCTCAGACATAGTCGTCCCTCCTCACCATCGTGCCCACACCCTTGGCGGTGAACACCTCGAGCAGCACTGCGTGCTCGATCCTTCCGTCGATCATCGCGGCCGTGCGCACCCCGGCGTCGACCGCGTCCAGCAGCGACTCCGCCTTGGGGATCATCCCGGCGGTGAGCGAGGGCAGCATGGCCCGCAGCTCGCTCGCGGAGACCTCGGGGATCAGGGAGTCGCGATCCGGCCAGTCACCGTAGAGCCCCTCGACGTCGGTGAGGACGACGAGCTTCTCGGCGTCCAGCCCGGCGGCGAGAGCAGCGGCGGCGAGATCGGCGTTGATGTTCAGCACGGCGCCGGTGGGGCGGCCGTTCTCGTCGATCTCCGGGGCGATCGACGAGACCACCGGGATGCGGCCGGCGTCCAGCAGATCCTGGATGGACTCGGGCCGCACCTGGGTGACGGCGCCGACGTGCCCGAGGTCGAGCTCCTCGCCGTCGACCACCGTGCCCCGCCGACGGGCCGAGAACAACCGGGCGTCCTCACCGGACATCCCGATCGCGTAGGGGCCGTGCTCGTTGACCAGGCCCACGAGCTCACGGCCCACCTGGCCCACCAGCACCATGCGGACGATGTCCATCGTCTCGGCGTCGGTCACCCGCAGGCCACCGCGGAACTCGCTGTCCACGCCCACGCGCTGCAGCATCGCGTTGATCTGCGGGCCGCCGCCGTGGACGACGACCACGTGAATGCCGGCATGGCGCATGAAGACCATGTCGGCGGCGAAGGCACGCCGCAGGTCGTCGTCGATCATCGCGTTGCCGCCGTACTTGACCACGACGATCTTCCCCATGAAGCGCTGCATCCAGGGCAGCGCCTCGATGAGGATCTCGGACTTCGCACGGGCGTCCGCCTGGGCGGTCGTGAGCTCGGCGAGCGGGTTCTTCCCGGTGGGAGAGCTGTTCATGAGGAGTAGGCGCTGTTCTCTTCGACGTAGTCGTGGGTGAGGTCGTTGGTCCAGATGTCGCCGGTCGCGGAGCCGGCGCCGAGGTCGACCTCGATGAGGGTCTCACGCGGGGTCATGTCCACCTCGGAGCGGTCGCGGTGCGCACCGCCGGCGCGGCACACCTCGACGCCGTTGACGGTGACCGACAGGTGGTCGACGTCGAAGGGGGCGACGGCCTCGGGCACGCAGCCCGCGGCGGCGACGATGCGCCCCCAGTTCGGGTCGTTGCCGAAGATCGCGGCCTTGACCAGGTTGGAACGGGCGATCTCGCGGGCCACGGCGAGCGCCGCCTGCTCGGTGGTCGCGGACCGGACGACGACGTGGACGTCGTGGCTCGCACCCTCGGCGTCGGCCACCAGCTGGCGGGCGAGATCCGCGCTGACGGCGCGCACGGCCTCTGCGAGCTCATCGGCCTCCACGGCGATGCCGCTCGCACCGGAGGCCAGCAGGATCACGGTGTCGTTGGTGGACATGCAGGCGTCGGAGTCGACCCGGTCGAAGGTCGTCGCGGTCGCGCCGCGCAGGGCAGCGTCGGCCGTGGCGGCGTCGACGTCCGCGTCCGTGGTGAGCACGACGAGCATCGTGGCGAGCTGTGGCGCGAGCATGCCCGCACCCTTCGCCATCCCGCCGACGACCACGCCGGAGGCGGTGGTGGCCTCGGCGGTCTTCGGCACCGAATCCGTGGTCATGATCGCGCGGGACGCGGCGGCATCGGCCTCGTCACCGGAGGAGAGCTGCTCGGTCGCGGCGGTGATCCCGGCCAGCAGCGGATCCATCGGCAGCCGCTCCCCGATCAGGCCGGTCGAGCAGACCAGCACGTCCTGGGCGGAGATGCCGAGGAGCCCGGAGAGATGCTCCGCCGTGCGGTGGGTGTCGGCGAAGCCGTCGGGCCCGGTGCAGGCGTTGGCGCCGCCGGAGTTCAGGACCACGGTGCGGGCGCGGCCGTCGGCCACGGCCTGGCGGGACCAGACCACCGGCGCGGCCTGCACCCGGTTCGAGGTGAAGACGGCGGCGGCGGTGTCGCGCGGCCCGTCGTTGACGACGAGGGCGAGGTCCTCCGCGCCGCTGGACTTGATGCCGGCGACGAGGCCGACGGCCCGGAAGCCGCGAGGGCGGGTGATGGTCATGTGGGGCTCCTGGGGGAACGGCGGGGGAAGCGTGAAGGCGAAGACGTGGGCGGGATCGGGGCGGAGCGCGGGCACGACGCGGACCGCGCGTGGGCACGAGGAGCGGCCGACGGGTCCCGACGGGACGGGCCGCGGCCGATCCGGTGGCTCAGGGAGCGAGCGCGGTGCGCGACAGGCCGGTGCCCTCGGGCAGGCCGAGCGCGAGGTTCATCGACTGGATGGCCGCGCCAGCGGTGCCCTTGACCAGGTTGTCGATCGCGGCGATCACGGTGGCCTGGCCGCTGTGGCGGTCCACGGCCGCGCCCAGACGGATCACGTTCGCCCCGGCGACCTCGCCGGTCGTGGGGAAGACGCCCTCGGGCAGCACGGTGAGGAAGCGCTCCTCGGCGTAGTCCGCGCTGAGCGCCGCGAGCAGATCCGCGGTGGTGGTGCCGTCGGGGACCGGGGCGTTCACGACGGCGAGGATGCCGCGGCTCATCGGCACCAGGACCGGGGTGAAGGTGAGGCGCAGGCCCTCCGCGCCCGAGGCACGACGAAGGTTCTGCAGCACCTCGGGCACATGGCGGTGGCTGCCGCCGACGGCGTAGGGGGCAGCGCTTCCGGAGGCCTCCGCGAACAGCAGGTGCTGCTTGGCCGACCGGCCGGCCCCGGAGTAGCCGACCGGGAGCACGGCGCTCAGCCGGGAGGCGTCGACGAGACCGGCGCGCACCAGCGGAGCCAGGGCGAGGGAGACTGCCGTGGCGTTGCAGCCGGGCACCGCGATCTCCCGAGAGCCGACGATCTGGTCCCGCTGGCGGGTGCCGTCCGCCAGCGGGAGCTCGGGCATCCCGTAGGTCCACGTGCCGGAGTGCTCGCTGCGGTAGTACTCGGCCCAGTCCTCGGCGCTCTCGAGCCGGTGGTCCGCTCCCAGGTCGAGCACGAGCACGTCCGGGTCCTCGGCGCGCAGGGCGGCCGCGATCTGCCCGGACTGCCCGTGCGGCAGCGCGAGGACCACGACGTCATGACCCGAGAGTGTCTCGACCGTGGTCTCCTGCAGCACCGGGTCGTGGCCGAGGTCGATGTGCGGAGCGACCTCGCTCAGCCGCTTCCCCGCGCTCGAGTGCGCGGCGACGGTGGCGATCTCGACCCCCGGGTGCGCCGAGAGCAGGCGCAGGGTCTCCCCCCCGGCGTATCCGGACGCGCCGACCACGGCGACACGGGGCAGGCGCGCGGCGCGACCCGCCCGGGTGGCGGCGGCGCCGGCAGTGGAGACGGGGGCGTCCGATGAGGAAGTCATGCCGGAAGTATATACAGGACCATGCATGTTCAGCCAGTTCTTACCGCGCCGGCCTCAGGGAAGTCCGTCACGTCGCGCCTGCCATCCGCACGGTCTGCGGGTACACCCGTCCACACCGACCCCCGACCCCACCAGCCGCCACGCCCCCTATGACGGGTTGTGCACAGCGGTTCCGTCGACCACTCCCTCCTCGAAGGCGGCCTCCAGAACGCCCAGTCCGTACGCAGCACGCCCACGCGGCACGCCCCATCACGGCGGCGCGCCGAGCGCGGCAGCATTGCGGAGCCGCTGCACCCAAACGTTTTACCGCGGTTTCGTCACGAGTGTGTAACGGGGCGCCTGGCGAAGAAGTTAACCGCTAAAGTCACCAGAGACAACCGATCATCGACGATCGCTCGGAACCCGAGCACGTCACGTTCACAAGGTGGTGATCATGACCGAGCCAGCACCCTTGGACGCCCTGGCGAAAGCAGAGCCGACGGCCGCCCCCGCCGGCGAGCCCCCAGCAGGCTCCTCGCCAGAGCGCCCGCGGTCCGGTTCCCGCGCGAGTCGCCTGGCCGGCCTGGTCTACCTGCGACAACGTCTGACGATGTACTTGATCGTCGCCTTCGCGAGCATCCTGGTGAACTTCATCCTCCCGCGCTTCATGCCCGGCAATCCCGCCACGCAGATGATCCGCGACATCACCAACCGGACCGGAGCTCCACCCTCGGGCTACCAGATGCGCCTGATCAAGGCACGCTACGGGGACCCCGACCGCTCGATCCTGCTGCAGTTCTGGGACTACATCACCCAGCTCGCCCAAGGAGATCTCGGCCAGTCAGCGCAGTACTTCCCGATCTCCGTCAACGAGCTGATCGGCCGGGCGCTGCCGTGGACGCTGTACCTGGCGATCGTCTCGACGGTGCTCGGCTGGATGGTCGGCACCTATCTCGGCGCCCGCCTCGGATGGAGGCCCGGCCGGCGACTCGACGCGATCCTCACCCCGGTCTCGATGTTCTTCAGCTCGATCCCCGCCTTCTGGCTCGGACTGCTCATCGTCTGGTACCTCGCCTACATGAACGGCTGGTTCCCCAACCAGGGCGCCTACAACAACTCGCTCCCTCAGAACCTCCTCAGCCCGGACTTCCTCCTCTCCGTCCTGTATCACGGGGCCCTGCCGTTCTTCACACTCATCATCGTCGGCTTCGCTCGTTGGCTGTTCTCGATGCGCAACATGATGATCACGACGGTCAATGAGGACTACGTGCAGCTCGCACGAGCCAAGGGGCTGCGGGAGAACCGGATCCGCAATCGCTACGCCGCCCGCAACGCCCTGCTGCCCAACTTCACGGGACTCGCCCAGAGCATGGGTGGAGCCCTCACCGCGGTGATCCTCGCCGAGACGGTCTTCGTCTACCCCGGCATCGGCTCGCTGCTCACGGGCGCTCAGGCAGCCCGCGATTACCCGGTCATGCAGGGCGTGATGCTGATGGTCATCTTCGCCTCCCTGCTGTTCAACTTCATCGCCGACTCCGTATACGTCCTGCTCGATCCCCGCACCCGGGAGGTGAAGTGAGATGCTCAAGCGCTTCCTCCTGATCGGGAAGGTCCAGATCGGCCTGGCAATCATCGGCATGTTCACGCTGGCTGCCGTCTTCGGACCGTGGTTCAGCCGCACAGTGCTGGAGATGACGCCCCAGCAGGTCGACTACATGAACCTGACCGGCAGCCCACCGGACGCGGAGCATTGGCTCGGCACCACGAGCCAAGGCCAGGACGTCCTGGCCTGGATGCTCCATGGCACGCGCACCTCGATGCTGGTGGGGTTCGCCTCGGCGATCATCGGGACCGTCCTCACGGTCGTGATCGGCGCATGGGCCGGCTTCTCCGGCGGTTTCGTGGATCGGTTCCTCAACGGCACCATCCTCGTGTTCGGCAACTTCCCGACCTTCGCGCTGCTGTTCATCGTCGCCGCCGCCTTCCAGAACGCCAACTGGCTGCTGGTCTCGATCGTCATCGGCGGTATCGAGTGGGCAGGCGGAGCACGTCAGATCCGCGCCCAGACGATGAGTCTGCGAGGGCGCGATTTCACCACCGCCCTGCGCACCGTCGGCGAGTCCCGCGCCAGGATCATCCTCGTCGAGGTGATGCCCCATCTGCTCGGGGTCATCTCCCCGATGTTCCTCGGCCTGATCGCCGCGGGCGTCAACCAGCAGGCGGCGCTGGCGTTCCTGGGGATCGGGAATCCGTCCGAGCCCTCGTGGGGCCTGATGATCAACTGGGCGATGACGCAGAACGCCCTCTTCCGAGGCCTGTGGTGGTGGTTCATCCCGCCCGGCCTCGCACTGTGCCTCATCGGCTTCGCCACCACGATGGTGAACTTCGGGCTCGATGAGATCACCAACCCGACCCTGTCCAGCAAGCGCATGAAGCTGATGCGCATCTTCCTGCGGGAGAAGGCTCGATCCACGAGCTCGCACAGCCAGAAGGAGCTGACCGCGTCATGACCCTCACCACCGTTCCGCAGCATCTGGAGACGGAAGCGGAGATCATCTCCCGCCTCGAGGACTCTCCCGTGCTCCTCGACGTCCGTGGGCTGTGCGTCGACTACGTGACCGAGGCGGGGAACATCCGCGCATGCGACGACGTCGATCTCACCCTCCGCCGAGGCGAGATCCTCGGTGTGGCGGGTGAGTCCGCGAGCGGGAAGTCCACCCTGCTCAACGCACTCGGCCGGCTGCAGCGGATGCCGGCTGCGACCAGCGCCGGCGAGATCAGATTCCATCCCACCGATGGCACCGAGCCCGTCGATCTCGTCGGCCTCACCGAGGACGAGCTGGCCGCCTACCGCTGGACGAAGATCTCTGTCGTCATGCAGTCCGCCATGGCCAGCCTCAATCCCGTGATCCGCCTCGGCGAACAGTTCACGGACGTCATCCGCACCCACAATCCGCGAATCCGGCAGGCGGAAGCGCGCGCGCAAGCCGCCGAGCTTCTCACCATGGTGGGGATCAGCGCCGACCGGCTGACCGCCTTTCCCTTCCAGCTCTCCGGAGGGATGCAGCAGCGGGCCCTGATCGCGCTCTCCCTCGCCTGCGATCCGGATCTGGTCCTGATGGACGAGCCCACCACCGCGGTCGACGTGGTCATGCAGAGACAGATCCTCGACCAGGTGCTCGCCGCGCAGGAGCGGCTGGGCTTCGCCGTCGTGTTCGTGACCCACGATCTCTCGCTGCTCCTGGAGATCTCCGATCGCATCGCCATCATGTACGGGGGCAAAGTCGTCGAGGTCGGCACCGCAGCACGTCTGCACAGCACCGCGAAGCATCCATACACTCGCGCGCTGCGCAATGCGTTCCCGCCCCTGTCCGAACCGGTGCGTCGTCTCTCCGGCATCCCCGGGTCCCCACCGGATCTCCTGGATCTGCCTCCTGGCTGCTCCTTCGCACCGAGATGTGCTGCCGCGATGCCCATCTGCCACCAGCGGGTCCCCGAGCTCCGGGACATCGACCAGGGTCGCAGCGCCTGCTTCCTCACCAATGGTGAGCTCAGCGAACAGGAGCTGGCGGTTCAGCAGCACCCGCCCCTCAACGGCGGGCACGACGAGGAGGGCGAGGCCCTGTGAACACCTCCGACCTGCACGCGCACCCGTCCAGCGAGAAGGTGCCGCAGCCCGAGAACCCCCGCGAGGCCCGCTCCTCGCCGAGCCGAGAGGCCGTTCCCGTCCTCGAGGCACGGGACGTCCACGTCCACTTCACCGGGACCGACAGCGCCGGCCGCCCCGTGACGATCCGCGCCCTGGACGGCGTCGACCTCACCCTGCACCGGGGACAGATCTCTGCTCTGGTCGGCGAGTCCGGATCCGGAAAGACCACGATCGCGCGGATCTTCGCACTGATCCACAAACCGACCTCCGGCGAGATCCTGCTCGACGGAAAGCCGATCCGGGTGCGTGGCGGGCGGGCGGAGCGCGCCTACTACCGTCACGTCCAGCTGATCTACCAGGACCCCTTCGCGTCGTTGAACGGTCTGAAGAAGATCCGGTCCATCGTCTCCCGCGTCGTGAAGATCCACTTCCCCCGGCTGGGGCGGGCACGCATACTCGAACGCACGGAGCAGCTGCTCGAGAAGGCGAACATGACGCCGTCCGCTCGCTACATCGACCGGTACCCCACCGATCTCTCCGGGGGCCAGAGGCAGCGAGTCGCCATCGCCCGAGCGCTGGCCGTCGATCCCGCCGTCCTGCTCGCTGACGAACCCACGTCCATGCTGGATGCCTCCATCCGCCTCGATGTCCTGAACCTGCTCGGTGACCTGCGCCGGTCCGAGAACGTCGCGGTCCTCTACATCACGCACGACATCGCGAGCGCGCGGTATCTCTCGGACCGGATCCACGTCATGTACGGCGGCAAGGTCGTCGAGGCCGGGCCCACCGAGAGCATCATCTCGGCTCCCGTCCACCCCTATACGCAGCTCCTCCTCGGCGCGGCTCCGGATCCTGCTCGATACAAGGGATCCGGCAAACCGACCCACGAGCGGATCCTCGATGCCCGACCCGTCGACAACAGCTCCGACATCACGGGATGTCGGTTCGCGGACAGATGTCCTGTGGCGATGCCGAAATGCACCACCGAGGACCTCCCCCTGTTCCGCAGCACCGAGAACGACCACACGGTCCAGTGCTGGCAGGCGGAGAGCACCTCGGAGTACGAGCGGCTGTCGTGACCACAGACCCCGGGTTCCCCCGGTTACTGCAACGAAGGAGTAGTAGTTCCATGTCACCACGATCGACCCCTTTCGCCGTGAACCGGCGTTCCCTCTTCGGCCTGGGTGCCACCGCACTCACCGCGACGACCCTGGCAGCCTGCGGCGGCTCCGGAACCTCGAGTGGCGGCGACTCCGATGTCGCCGGTGGCTCCGGGCCCCGTTCCACCGAAGGGACCATCGACAATGACGGCATCCTGCGAGTGGGGGCCGTGGTCGGGACCTCGAACGTCTTCCCCGAGAACTTCAATGTCTTCGGCGGAGGCGACTCGGCGCCGGGGAACGCTCTGTTCTGGGAGACGCTGTTCCGCATCTCGTCGACCGACGGTTCCGCTCTGGTGCCGAACCTGGGCAAGAGCTTCGAGTACACCGAAGGGGGAACGGTATGCACCTACATCCTGCGTGACGACGTGACCTGGAACGATGGTGAGAAGTTCACGTCCAAGGACGTCGCTTTCACCTACGGTTTCGTGCTGGAGGACCCATCCACAGAGCCGGATGAGCAGGGGAACCTGCCGTTCCTCGCCAAGGCGATCGAGACGCCCGATGAGATGACCGTCGTCGTCACCTACAACGAGCCGCAGTACACCGAGGATCTTCCGCTCTCGCTGTACTTCCCGATCTTCCCCGAGCACATCTACAGAGATCTCGATCGGGAGAACTATCAGGACAAGGACCCGGTCGGGACCGGTCCGGGCGTGCTGAAGAATTTCGCCGGCCAGCAGATCGAGATCGCGATCCGGGACGACTACTGGGGAGAGATCAATCCCGACCTCGCCGAGGTGCACCTGGTCCCTGCGGGAACCGCAGGCAATATCGAATCTCAGATCACGCAGGGAGACGTCGACTGGGCCCAGGGCGGAGCACCCGGTGTGGTCTCGAACTTCGTGACGATGGAGGAGCACAACGGGTACTTCTACTATCCGGACGGCTCGACCCGCGGAATCATCATGGCCACCCACAAGGGACCCACTCAGGATCCGGCTGTCCGCCGCGCCCTGCGGGCCGGCGCGGACATGGGGATCGTCGCTGAAGCCGCCGGCATCGCATACACGGTCCCCTCGATCACCGGTCTGGACACCGGAATCTACGAGACGATGCTCAAGGACGAGTTCAAGGCCCCGATGACGCCCGATGTCGATGCCGCGAAGAAGGAGCTGGCCGACGCCGGCTGGACCGTCAACGACAACGGCAACCTCGAGAAGGATGGCGAGGAGTTCCCGCTGAAGCTCCACATCCAGAACGACAACCCTGCCGAGATGACGACGATGCCGATCATCGTGGATCAGTGGTTGAAGAACCTCGGTCTGGACATCGCCTTCACGCCGCTTCCTCCTGATGTGTTCGGGCCCGCCCAGGCGAAGGGCGATTACGAGCTCTCGCTGTGGACCACCAACGCCGCCGGGGGCGCATTCCAGGCCTTCACGATGTACAAGCGCTCGAAGATCTTCGAGGTCGGGGACGACACCGCCGATGGCAACTACGGACGATGGGAGATGCCGGACGAAGCGGAGGAGGCGATCGTGGCGATCACCACGACACCGCCGGACGATGTCGACGCGATCATCGGATACTGCCAGGTGCTGCAGCAGGCCGTCGCGGACGACGCACCGTACATTCCGGTGCAGTCCAACGGCGCAGGCGGGATGTTCACGACGAAGAAGTGGTCGGGGCTGAAAGAAGCCACCGAGATCGACTACTTCCCCCGCGTGGACGGATACAACAACATGATCCGCACCGTGTCGGACGCCGCGCCCACGGCACCCTGAGCGACGCGAGTTCGCCTCCCGGCGATCGGCCCCGCCCTCCACGGGGTGCGGGGCCGATCTCGGCGCGACGATTCACGCCGGCGCGACCGGGCCGCGGTGTGCCGGCACGTCTCATCCCCGCCCCACCACCCTGCGCAGGTGGCGTGCCCCGGGCTGCTCAGCCGACGTGCGCCGGACTGTTCAGGTGGCGTGCGCCGGACTGTTCAGCCGACGTGCGCCGGACTGCCGTAGAGCGGCTCGGTGAACGCTGAGACGAGCTCGGACTGGTCGCCGTCCTGCAGCTCGTAGGTCACGAAAGCGCCGTAGCCGCCCTCCGCCGTCCTGGTGGCGAGATCTCGGACGAGTTCCGGCGTGGGCTCCCCCTCGGGGCCCAGGTCCACGGCTGCGGCCCCATACCTCGACCGGGGCAGACCGGGCACCTCGAAGTCCTGGAACGTCCCGTAGTAGGGGTTCCACGCATAGTCGAGCATGTCCCCCACCCGATGGCCGTGATGCACCGTGTTCTCAGCGGCAGGGCCGATCACGTAGAAGGTGATCAGTGAGGCGGGCATGCGTGCCCGCATCGCCTGCACGAGGTGGACGAACGAGTGGGCGTTCGGCTGGCCCGTCCCGTTCTCTCCGTACTCCACCCACTCGTCGTCGAGATCGACGCCGTCGAGACCGTAGCGTCGAACGGCTGCCGCCACCTGCTGGGCGAAGCGATCGGCGGCGTGCCGGTCCGGGAAATTCGCGAAACCCGCTCCCTGGTGGTTGCCGAGGATGGAGAGGGTGACCTTGATGCCCATCTCCTGGAGCGGACGCACCATCGTGTCGGCGTTGTCCAGCACGTGCTGGACGCTCTCGTTGAAGGACAGGTAGGCGTTCTCCCCGTCGTAGTTGATGTTCGCCGCGAAGATCACGGCGATGTCGAAGGCTGCAGTCCCGTCGTCGAGCGTGTACTCGCCCACGTTGAGCAGCGAATTCTCGTTGACCTCGATATAGGCGATGGAGGTCGTGCGTCCCGGGTCCTTGAAGCGAGCCGCCTGCGCTGTCTCGGCGAGAGCTCCCGTGCCGAAGCCTGCGAGAGCGAGGCCGCCCGCTCCCGCGAGCATCCTTCTGCGGGTGATGGTTGCCATGGGGTCTCCTCCGGTTCGATGATCGGTCAGTGCCCGACGGGCAGGGCGTCTGCGCCCGCTGTGACCCTAACTACTTAACCGGATTAGTGCCAGGTCTGGACCGGGTGCCGTTCCGCTCCCATCACTCGTGCGAACGGCACCAGCCAGGTGTCGAGGAGCTCGAACATCTCAGCTTCCGCCAGGGCATCAGGGCTGTCGCACCACACGGACATGGATGCGCCGAGGACGGTGTCGGGAACTCCGGCGGGCACCTCCGGCACATCGTGATGGAGGTTCTGCGCGGCGAGACCCATGAAACGGCGAGGGGCGAACGCGGATTCGAGGAGCCCGAATCGTCGTCGGCCGTGGGGCTCGGGGACCCCGTCCGCGGAGAGCACGAAATACAGCAGGTCCCCGTTCGAGTTCACCAGGCGATAGCCGGAGTCAAGGTAGTCCTGCGCCGACGGCGTCCACTCCCGCCAGCGGATCCACACGTCGAGCACCACGTCGGTCCGGATCGGCACCAGCGGCCCGTCTGCTGCCGGGACGACGTGGTCGTTCCAGAGCATCGGGACTCGGTCCTGTTCGAGCGCCCAGGCCGCGAGAACATTCATGAACAGGGCGAAGGAGTCCATCGCCGTGGCATCGGGGCCGATCTCGGTGCGGGCATGCTCCACCAGGGCCGGGAAGCGCTCGGGGTCTCGAGCATCGTCGTCCTCCCAGGGCGCACCGAAGAACTCGTCTCCGCCGAGATGGATCGCGTCTCCGGGGAACAGCGCGGAGGCCGCCTCGAGCAGTCCGAGTGCGAAGGTGAGCGCCTCGGGCTGCGAGATGTCCAGCCTGTCTTCGTGCACGACGCCGTGGCGGTCCACGAGCCGCAGATGCTCACGCCCGACGAGGAGGGCTGCGGCATGGGAGGGCAGGTCGATCTCGGGCACCAGGGCGATGCCGGCCCTCTCCGCCGCCTCGACGATCCGGGCCGCATCGTCCGCGTCCCAGGCATCCTCCGCGGCGAGCTCCTCGAAGCCGGGCAGCCGCACCCCGACCCGGTGGGTCTCGGTGAGGTGCAGATGCAGGGCCGTGAACCCGAGTTCGCTGAGGCGATCGATGAGCCGCACGACGGCGCCGGCCGTGAAGGCCTTGCGTCCCACGTCGAGGCTGAGCCCGCGATAGCTCGCCGATCCGAGCCCGCTCGACGCCGTCGCCGTGGCGCTCGACACCGAACCTGCAGGACTCGACGCGGGCCGTCGATCCGTGAACGATCGACGACCCGTGCCAGGGCTCGCACCCCTCACGCCCGCAGGACTCCCCCTACGGCTGTGTCGACCGCAGCGATGCAGCGCGTGCGCGCCGCCCCGATCTGCTCGGCCGTGAGAGTGCCCTCGGCGGACCGGAGGCGGACCGCGAAGGCGAGCGACTTCTTGCCCTCGCCGATCTGCTCGCCGGTGAAGACGTCGAACAGGCGCACGGACTCGGCGAGATCGCCGACGCCCACCACGATCGCGGCCTCGACCGCTGCGGCGGGAACGTCCTCGTCGACCACGAAGGCGAAGTCCTCCTTGGCGACCGGGTAGGTCGGCACGGGCTCCGCCGCGACCACGGTCGGGGCGGAGTCGATGACAGCCTCGAGATCGAGCTCCAGGGCGCTGGTGCGCGCGGGCAGATCGAACTGGGCGACCACGGCCGGATGCAGCTCACCGGCATGGCCGACCACGGTGCTCGTGCCGTCGGCCGCGAGGACCCGCAGCTCGCCGGCGCGACCGGGGTGGAAGGGGGCGAGCTCGATCTGGCGCACCTCGAGCCGGGCGCCGACAGCGGCGGCCGCGCGACGAGCCAGGTCGAACGCGTCGGTCCAGCCCCACGGCGGGACCTCTCCCTGCCATGAGTCCGGCCCGGACGCTCCGCCCACGACGGCCGCCAGGGCGCGCGTCTGGACCGGCAGTGCGGACAGCGTGGCCTCGAGGTCCTCGTCGCTGGGACGCTGCGCGGCGGCGGGGACCCGCGCACGGGCGTTCTCGCCGCGCGAGATCGAGGTGGTGCCGAGCTGGAAGATCGCCACCGACTCCTCGCCGCGGCCGAGATTCCGCCGCGCCACCGGCAGGAGGGTCTGCAGGAGCGAGGAGCGCATCAGCGGTTCGTCGTCGGAGAGCGGGTTCAGCAGGCGCACCGCGTTGCGGCGACCGTCCTCGGCCTCGTAGTGCAGGGCGTCGAAGATGCCCTCGCCGACGAACGGGTAGGAGGTGACCTCGACGAGTCCGGCCTCGGCGAGCGCGCGGTTCGCCGCGCGCCGGGACTGCTGGGCGCGGGTGAGACCGCGGCCGCCGGGCGCCGTCGGCAGCACGGAGGGGATCTCCGCGTAGCCGACCAGGCGCGCGATCTCCTCGATCAGGTCTTCGCGGATGGCGAGATCCGGGCGCCAGCTCGGCGGGGTGACCGCGAGCGTGTCCTCGGGCCCGTCCTCGACCACGCAGCCGATCTTCTCGAGGCTCTCGCGCACCTGCTGCGGGGTGTAGGCGATGCCGACCACGCGCTCGGCGGCGCCGATCGGGAGCGAGATCGCGGTGCCCGTCCCGGCCGCCGGTGCCCCGCCCTCGTCAGTGATCCGCTCGGAGACCTGGCCGCCGCCGTATTCGGTGATGAGCTGCGCGGCGCGATAGGCGGCCACGCGCGGCAGGAGCGGATCGACCCCGCGCTCGAAGCGCTTGGAGGCCTCCGAGGGCAGGCGGTGACGGCGCGCGGAGCGGGCCACCGAGATCGAGTGGAAGGTGGCCGCCTCGAGCACGATGTTCGCGGTGGTCGCGGAGACCTCGGTGGACTCCCCGCCCATCACGCCGGCGATGCCGAGCACGCGGGCGCCCTCGCCTCCCTCGCTGTCGGTGATCAGCAGGTCCTCGGGGTCGAGCGTGCGTGTGACGTCGTCGAGGGTGGTGAGCTTCTCGCCCGGCGCGGCGCGGCGCACCACGATCGGGGCGACGACCCGGTCGGCGTCGTAGGCGTGCAGCGGCTGACCGAGGTCGAGCATCACGTAGTTGGTGACGTCGACGATCAGCGAGATCGGTCGCATGCCCGCGAGGGTCAGGCGTCGGGCCATCCAGCGCGGGGTCTGCGCCGACGGGTCCACGCCGTGCACCTCGAGGGCGACGAAGCGGGAGCAGCCCTCGACGTCGTGCAGCGGGGCGTCGTCATGCAGCTGCACGGCGACACCGCCGGCCTCGGCCGGCGGGACGTCGACGGTCGTGGCGGGGTCCGTGTAGGAGGCGCCGGTGGCGTGGGAGTACTCGCGGGCGACGCCGCGCATCGAGAAGCAGTACCCGCGGTCCGGGGTCACGTTGATCTCGACGACCTCGTCGGCGAGCCCCAGCAGAGCGATCGCGTCGTCGCCGGGCTCACCGGTCAGGCCCTCGGCGTGGCCGCGGCCCAGCACGATGATGCCGTCCTCGCCGGAGGGGTCCGGGCCCAGACCCAGCTCGTCGCCGGAGCAGATCATCCCGTCCGAGACGTGTCCGTAGGTCTTGCGGGCGGCGATCGCGAAGTCGCCGGGCAGCACGGTGCCGGGCAGGGAGACCACGACGAGGTCGCCCTCGACGAAGTTGTGCGCACCGCAGATGATGCCGCGGCTGGGACGTTCCTCGCCGGGCTGGGGGTCCTTGGGGTCGTCGGCGTCCTCGTTGTGCTCGGGGCCGACGTCCACACGCACCCAGTTGATGGTCTTGCCGTTCTTCTGCGGCTCCTTGACGAGCTCGAGCACGCGGCCGACGACGAGCGGGCCGGTCACCTGGGCGCCGAACAGCGCCTCCTCCTCAAGACCCACGCGGGAGAGGTCGGTGGCGACCTGCTGGGCGGAGGCGGCGGGAGCCAGAGCGGTGTGCTCGGCGAGCCAGGTCAGGGGAATGCGGGGCATCTCAGATCTCCGTACCGTAGTGCTGGGAGAAGCGCACGTCGCCCTCCACCATGTCGCGCATGTCCGCCACGCCGTTGCGGAGCATGAGAAGGCGCTCGATCCCGAGACCGAAGGCGAAGCCCTGGTACTGCTCGGGGTCCACCCCGGCCGCACGCAGCACGTTCGGGTGGACCATGCCGCAGCCGCCCATCTCGATCCAGCCGGTGCCGCCGCACACCCGGCAGTCCGGGTCCGCGTCGTGATCCAGGCCCAGCCGTGCCTCGCAGCGGAAGCAGCGGAAGTCCATCTCGGCGCTGGGCTCCGTGAACGGGAAGTGGTTCGGGCGCAGGCGCGTGATCGGCGCGCCGCCGAAGAGGTGGGCGGCGAAGGCGTCGAGGGTGCCCACGAGGTGCGCCATCGTGAGGTCCTTGTCGATCGCGAGGCCCTCGACCTGATGGAACATCGGCGAGTGCGTCGCGTCGATCTCATCGGCGCGGTAGACGGTTCCGGGACATGCCACGTACAGCGGGGCGCCGCGTTCGATCATCGCGCGGATCTGGACCGGGGAGGTCTGGGTGCGCAGCAGCATGCCGGAGCCCTCGGGGGCCACGTACAGGGTGTCCTGGAGGGAGCGGGAGGGGTGCTCCGGATCGGCGTTGAGCGCATCGAAGTTGAGCCAGGAGGATTCGATCTCCGGACCCTCGGCGATCTCCCAGCCGATCCCGACGAAGAAGTCGTTGATGCGATCGGTCAGGGTGGTCAGAGGATGCGTCGCGCCGCGGGGGCGCAGATCGGTGGGGAGGGTGACGTCGACGGTCTCCGCAGCGAGCGCGGCCTCCTCCTCGGCGGCGGCGAGCTCCTCCTGGCGGGCGGCGAGGGCCTTCTGCACCCGGCCCTTGCCCTGCCCCACGAGCTTGCCGGCGGTGGCCTTCTGCTCCTTGGGCAGATCCTTGATGGCGCGGTGGGCGGAGGTCAGCACGCTCGCGTCGCCCACGTGCTCGATCCGCACCCGCTTCAGCGCAGCGGTGTCGGGGGCAGCGGCGATCGCGGCGAGCGCGGCGTCGATCGCGGCGTCGATGCTCGCCTCGTCGATCGTGGGCGCCTCGGGCGCAGGGGATGTGTCGGACACGGGTATCGCTTTCGTCCTGAAGGGTGCGGAGAGGTGCGGAAGGTGCGTGGGCCGCCCGCACCGGAGCACGGGTACCGCGGTCCATTCTAGGAGGAATGCGCGGTCTGCCCCGCCAGGGCGGCGCATGCCACAGGTCCCAGGGCTCCGTGCGGCCTCGCCCGGTGGGAGACGTGCCGCTCCGAGGATCCCCGGAAAGGCGAGATCCGCACCGAAACCGCATAGCCTGGCCAGGACACTGTCTACCCTCGTCCTGAGGAAGAAGGAGGCCCCATGTCCACGACCGTCAAGGGCGTCGTCGCCCGCTCCGAGAAGGTGCCGGCCGAGCTGGTCGACATCGTGATCCCGGATCCCGGGCCGCACGACGTCATCGTCGACATCGAGGCCACCGGCGTGTGCCACACCGACCTCGCCTACCGCGACGGCGGCATCAACGACGAGTTCCCGTTCCTGCTGGGCCACGAATCCGCCGGTCGCGTCTCCGTGATCGGTGAGTCCGTCACCCACGTCGAGGTCGGCGACTACGTCGTGCTGAACTGGCGTGCCGTCTGCGGGGAGTGCCGCGCATGCAAGAAGGGTGTGCAGCAGTACTGCTTCGACACCCACAACGCCTCCCGACCCATGACCCTCACCGATGGCACGGAGCTCACCGCGGCTCTGGGCATCGGATCCTTCGCGGAGAAGACGCTGGTCCACGAGGGCCAGTGCACGAAGGTCTCCGAGGACGCCCCGGCCGAGGTCGCCGGGCTCCTGGGCTGCGGAGTGATGGCGGGCATCGGCGCCGCGATCAACACCGGTGCCGCGCAGCGCGGCGAGTCCGTCGCGGTGATCGGTCTGGGCGGCGTGGGCTGCGCGGCGATCGCCGGCGCGAAGCTCGCGGGCGCCACCACGATCATCGGCCTGGACGTCGACGAGAAGAAGCTCGCCGCCGCGAAGGAGCTGGGCGCCACCCACACGCTGGTCACCAAGGATCTCTCCCCGCAGCAGGTCGCGGAGAAGGTCCAGGAGCTCACCGACGGCAACGGCGCGGATCTCGTGGTCGACGCCGTCGGCATCCCGCAGACCTACGAGACCGCGTTCTACGCGCGCGATCTCGCCGGTCGCGTGGTCCTGGTGGGTGTCCCCCGCCCGGACGTGGAGATCACGCTGCCGCTGCTGGACGTCTTCGGCCGCGGCGGTTCCCTGAAGTCCTCCTGGTACGGGGACTGCCTGCCCGAGCGGGACTTCCCGTATCTCACGGACCTGTTCCTGCAGGGGCGTCTCCCCCTGGACCGTTTCGTGACCGGCCGTACCGATCTGGCCGGGGTGAACACGGCGCTGGATTCGCTCCATGAGGGCGACACCCTGCGCACCGTGGCGGAGGTGGCCCGATGAGCGCGCGTGTGGACCATGCCGTCACCGCAGGCACCTTCAGCCTGGACGGCGAGACCCATGAGGTCGAGAACAACGTGTGGGTGCTCGGCGACGACGAGCAGTGCGTCGTGTTCGATGCCCCGCACGATCTGACGACGGTCTCCGATCTCATCGGCGAGCGCGAGTGCGTGGGCATCCTGCTCACCCATGCGCACGACGACCATGTGCGGATGGCTCCGGAGCTCTCCGAGCACCTCGAGGCGCCGCTGCTGCTGAACCCCGCCGACCGCGAGGTCTGGCAGCTGACCCACGGTGATCTGCCCTGGGACGACGACGTGACCGATGGAGACATGTTCACCATCGCCGGCGTCGACATCGAGGCTCTGCACACCCCGGGCCACTCCCCCGGCTCGACCTGCTACTACGTCGAGGCGCTGGGTGCTCTGTTCAGCGGGGACACCCTGTTCCAGGGCGGCCCCGGGGCGACCGGGCGCTCGTTCTCCTCGCGGGAGACCATCGAGCAGTCCGTCAAGGAGCGTCTGTTCGCGCTGCCCGAGGACACCGTGGTGCATACCGGGCACGGCCCGGACACCACGATCGGCGCAGAGAAGGAGGCGGCTCGCGGCGACTGGCTGTGAGCACCTGTGAGCACGGCGAGGAGCACTGCGCTGTTCCTCCCCTGAGCCCCTGACCTCATCGGCGGCGGTCGCCTCTCGCGACCGCCGCCGATGTCGTTCCCGGCCGTGGTGCCGCTGCGCTCACGCGCCCGGCCGGCCGGGCCTTTCACGGGCCGGTTCTCGGTCCTGCTCACAGGCTCGGGCGACGTCCTTCGTCCGCGTCGGCCTCCGGGCTCGCGGGGGTGTCAGCGGCGTCGGCCCCGGGGTCAGTGGCGGTGTCGGTCCCGCAGCCAGTGGCGGCGGTCTCGATGCCGGGGCCAGCGTCGACGTCGAGGCGTGCACCGGTTGCATCGGTGGTATCGGCATCGACCGACGGAGCCGTCCCGGAGGGACCGTCCGCGGGATCCGTCGGCTCCTGGAGGCTCGCGAGATAGGCGTTGTACGCCTCGAGCTCCGCGCCGCCATCGCGTTCCGCCTTGCGGTCGAACTGGCGGGCCCGACGGTCCTCCGAGCGCATCCAGAGCACGGCGACGATGATCGCGTAGCCGACGGTGGGCACCTCGGAGATCGCCCACATGATCGTGCCGCCACGGGTCTGGATGACCTGGAGCTGCTCCTCGGTGTACATCCCCAGCTGGTGGTACCAGTCCGGGGCGATCAGCCAGGTCATCGACACCATCGCGACCCCGAAGAAGGCATGGAAGGCGAGTGTGACCAGCAGGGTGATCAGCTTCAGGATCGGGTTGATCGGCCTGGTGGTGGGATCGATGCCGATCAGGACCCAGGCGAACAGATATCCGGACGCCAGGAAGTGCACGGTCATCAGCACGTGCCCGAGGTGGGAGTACATCGCCGCCTCGAACAGCGGCGAGAAGTAGAAGACCACCAGGGAGCCGGCGAAGATCAGGCCCGCCAGGGGCGGCGAGGAGACGAACTCCGAGTAGCGGGAGTGCAGGGCCGCGAGGACCCATTCGCGGATGCCGCGGGAGCCGTCGGTGCGCGGTGCCACGGCTCGAGAGAGCAGGGTGACCGGGGCGCCCAGCACCCACAGCGGCGGCACGATCATCATCATCGCCATGTGCTGGATCATGTGCGCATCGAAGCGGAAGCGGCCCCAGGCCGCGGCACCACCGCTGAGCACCCAGGCGAAGGCCAGGCAGCCCGCCAGGAACGCGAGCGTGCGATGCCACTGCCAGGTGTCCCCGCGCCGGATGAGCCGGAACACACCGGTCAGGTAGATCGCCGCCATCGCCACGGCCAGCAGCAGAGCGATCCAGTCCGGCTGGATGACGGTGAACATCGTCCCCGGGCCGAACTCCTTCGCGGGCGGCAGGTAGCCCACCAGCGAAAGGGTCTTCAGATCCCCGACGGCGGGCACTTCCTGGGGCACCGGGGGCGCCGAGCGACCCAGCGCGATCGAGGCGCCGATGACCGCCGCCATCACGATGCCCTCGGTCGCCGCCAGGTGCCGGAAGCGGAGCCTCTCGCCGAGACGTCGACGCTGGGAGGCGCCCACGCCGGCGAGCACGACCAGGCCGACGGCCTTGACGAGCACGACGCGTCCGTAGCCCGTGGTGAGCAGGTCCCCCCACCCGGACAGGCGGATCACGGCGCTGAGGATCCCGCTGAGGGCGAGTGCCGTCACAGCGGCCAGCGCCCAGGGCGAGAAGCGACGCACGGTGGTGGCGAGCTGATCGTCGTCGAGGCGCGGAGCGATCAGGGCGATCACGAGCAGTCCGCCGGCCCAGACGGCGACGGCCACGAAGTGCAGGGCCATCGCGTTGACGGCGTTGGTGTGGTCCAGGCTCGCTCCGGCGTGCCCGGCCAGGCCGAGGGCTCCGACGCCGAGTCCGGCGAAGGCGAGGCCCCAGCAGGCGAGGGTCGTCGAGCGCGCGACGAGATAGAACAGTGCGGCGAGCCCTGCGGCGATGCCCACCGAGAGCTGCAGCTTGCCGAGATCAGTGCCCAGGGCGATGCTCCACAGGTCCATCCCCGAGCCGGCACCGGCGGCCTCGAGGCCGCTCAGCGGGATCTGTGTGAGGGCGGCGACCGCCCACAGCAGAGCGCCGGCTCCTCCGAGGCGGACCGTCCTGCGCCGGGCGGGATCCAGGCGTGTGACCTCGCGGCGGGACGGACCGGGCTGCAGGAGCACGGCGGTGCCGCCTGCACCGATGGCGAGCAGCAGCCCGAGATGGTGGAGGGCGCGGACGACGGGAAGGCCCCAGGTGACCAGTGGCGAGGCGGGCAGGAGCGTCGACGGCGCGGCAGCTCCGGTGGCGAACAGCCCGATCAGGGCCGACACGATCGTGAGGATGAGCAGCAGGGGCACGGCGAGAGCGCTGGCCCGCACGGCACGAGAGGTCATTCCCTCGCCTGCCTGCGCCGCAGGGTCTCGAACAGGCAGACCGTCGCAGCGGTGTGGACGTTCAGGGATTCCGCACGCCCGGCCAGGGGGATGCGCACCCCGAACGACGCCGCCTGCAGGGTGTGCTCGTCCAGCCCGTGCGCCTCGTTCCCGAAGATCCATGCCAGGCGTGGGGGGAGTTCGGCGGTGAACAGCTCGTCCTGCGCGTATCCACTGGTCGCCGCCGTGGCGATGTCCGCTGAGCCGAGAGTCTCGAGGACCTCGTCGATCTCGGCGCCGGTGACCACGGGGAGATGGAAGAGACTGCCGACGCCGGCGCGCACGGCCTTGGGCGCGTAGGGGTCTGCGCAGGTCCGGGTGAGCACGACGAGATCGGCTCCGGCAGCGTCCGCCGTGCGGATCAGTGTGCCCACATTGCCGGGATCCCGCACTTCGTGCAGGACGACGACGGTGACGGGCCCCTGCGTCGGCAGGGCCGCGATCGCCGCGGTCGCGGCCGACGACTGCTCTGCAGGGAGGCGGCCGAGCGCGAGAGCACCCTGAGGGTTCACCAGAGCGCCGCCGGGGTTCGAGGAGACGGGGCCTGCGCTGCTGGGGTCCTCGACGTCGTGCTCGCGCACCATGGCGCGGATGATCTGGTCCTCGACCTCGTGCACCGGAACGCCCGCCCCACGGGCCAGGTCGGCCAGCTCGGGATGGGCGGCGTCGGCGCGGGCGGTGACGAAGAGCTCGCGGGCGAGATCGGCCCGCTGGCTGAGCAGCGAACGGATCGACTGCGGGCCCTCGACGCGGAAGGACTGCTGCTTGCGACGCGCAGAGCGCCCGGCCAGCGCCGCCACCTTCCGCACCCGCTCGGAGCGGAGGGAGGTGATCGGAGACTGATCCGGGCGCTCGGTCATCGCGTGGTGAGGCGCGATGTCAGGCTGCCGGGGCGTTGACGTCCTCAGGGAGGGCGTTCTTCGCCACCTCGACGAGTGCGGCGAACGCCGGGGCGTCGTTGACCGCGAGCTCTGCGAGCATGCGACGGTCGACCTCGACACCCGCGAGACCGAGGCCCTGGATGAGACGGTTGTAGGTCATGCCGTTGGCGCGGGATGCGGCGTTGATGCGCTGGATCCACAGCTGACGGAAGTTGCCCTTGCGCTTCTTGCGGTCGCGGAAGTTGTAGGTCTGCGAGTGCAGCACCTGCTCCTTCGCCTTGCGGTAGAGACGCGAGCGCTGGCCGCTGTAGCCGCTGGCCTGCTCAAGGATTTCCCGACGCTTCTTATGGGCGTTGACCGCCCTCTTCACGCGTGCCACGTGATACTCCTTCGATCGTGAATTCAGGGGCGCGAGAGCTGGGCTCCCGCGTGGGCGATCAGCGGCCCAGAAGCTTCTTCATGCGCTTGACGTCGGCCTTGGCGACGCTGGTGTCGCTGCCGAGGCGGCGCTTGCGGGTGGAGGACTTGTGCTCCAGGAGGTGGCGAGCGTTCGCCTTCTCCCGCATGAGCTTGCCCGAGCCGGTCACGCGGATGCGCTTCTTGGTCCCCGAATGGGTCTTGTTCTTCGGCATGTTGCCTGTTCTCCTTCGTACGTTCTCAGGACTCGGAGCCGGGCTCGGCCTTGGCCTCGGGCTTGGACGCGTCGTCCTCACCACGGGCAGCAGCCTTCTCGGCGTCAGTCTTGCGCTTGCGGGCCTCGGCCATGGCCTGGGCCTTCTTCTTGTGCGGCCCGAAGACCATCACCATGTTGCGACCGTCCTGTCGCGGGTGCGACTCGACGAAGCCGTACTCGGCGACGTCCTCGGCCATGCGCTGCAGCAGCTTCACGCCGCGCTCGGGGCGCGACTGCTCACGACCACGGAATCGGATGATGACCTTGACCTTGTCGCCGCCGTCAAGGAACTTCTCAACATTGCGACGCTTCGTCTCATAGTCATGGACGTCGATCTTCAGGCCCATACGGATTTCCTTCTGGACCGTATTCGCCTGGTTCTTGCGCGCCTCACGGGCCTTCAGGTTGGCTTCGTACTTGTACTTGCCGTAATCCATGAGACGGGCGACCGGCGGGTTCGCGCCGGGCGCGACCTCGACGAGATCGAGATCGGCTTCCGCGGCGAGACGCAGTGCGTCCTCGACGCGGACCTCACCGACCTGCTCGCCGGCGGGCCCGACCAGAAGGACCTTGGGGACCCTGATCTGACCATTGATGCGCTGTTCGCTGATGTTGGCTCCTCACCTTGGTTCGAGTCGGACAAGACGAAAGGCCCCCGCTTCACGCGGAGGCCCCAAGGTGCGCGACGTCGAGACGTCGACCGGGCACTGCTGCCCGGAGACGGGCACGGATGCCCGGCTGCGATAATGACCCAGCGACGGTTCGTCCCGAGCCGAAGGGCTCAGGCGCGGATTGCCACGAGGTGGGAAGGGACTCCACTTGAGGAACGATGTGACGAGGGTTTCGACCTGTTCCGATCCCCTATCCTAGCAGGAGCGCTCGTGCAGTCCAGGTGATGTGCGTCGCGTCCGCACGCGTAGGAGCCGTGATGAGCGAGGAGTTCTGGTGGAGACCGAGCGCGAGACCCCCGGTGACCCAGGTCGTCCAGGCCGCTCGGGCCGGAGCACCGTGCCGGGCAGAGGGTCCATGATCGTCTCTGTCGTGGTGGTCGCGGTCCTGGTGCTCGTCGTCGCGATCGGCGGCAGCATCCTGGCGTACCGGGCGCTGGCCGCCGGGCCGGAGGATCCACAGCCCCCGACCTCCTCCGCCTCTCCCGCCGCCTACGCTGAGGGGCATCCCGGGGAGCAGGGCGTCGACCCTCACGATCTCTACGTTCTCGACGCCAGTGACGCCCCTGCCGCCCGTGACGTCCCGATCGGCTCGCATCCCGCCGGAAACCAGTTCGAGCGCTCCGCCGACCCCGGTTCCCGCCACGGGCCGCTGCCCATGGACGGATGACCCTGCGCAAACGGTGCGCCGCGCACCTGCCGCCGTGGGTCCTGCTGCGCTCCCCCGCCCCTGCCCGACGCACATCCCCCGGTCACCGCCGGTGACCGCTCTCCCGCACGACGAAGGACATCTCAGTGAACGACAACACGATTCCCAGCATCATCCCCGAGGGCGACGGATCCGCCGACGCCCTGCGCGACATCTCCGAGGTCGCCGCGGTCGAGATCATCACCTCGGCATGCGTGCACCTCATGAGCGCCGCCGCGGTGAAGGTGGGACTCGCCGAGGACGAGGAGTCCGGTCAATACCAGGACCTCGCCGAGGCCCGCAAGCTGATCATCTCGCTGGCCGGCCTCGTGACCGCCGCGTCCCCCGAGATCGGCGGAGAGCACGCGCGCTCCCTGCGTGACGGGCTGCGCTCGCTGCAGCTCGCCTTCGCCGAGGCGCTCCCCTACCCGGACGCCCCCGGCGAAGGCCCCGGCGAGAAGTACACCGGCCGGGTCTCCTGACCCGCCCCGCGCTCAGCGCCCGACCCGCGAAGGCGTCATGCACCAGGCCGTCCGGACATCCGGACGGCCTGGTCCTGTCTCGGATCGAGTTCGCCGCCTTGGGCCGAGCCGCACGACTGCGCAGATGCCCGGACGCGCGAAGGCCCGGACGCGCGTCGTCCTGACTGCGTGATCATGTGAGCGCTGCGCAGGCTGGTCACGCGAGCGCTGCGCGGGCGACAGCTCGGTGGCAGGCGATCAGGGGTTCAGGAACCCAGCACCATGCGCAGCGAGCTGATGCGCTCGGCGACGAGCTGCTCGTTGCCCAGACGGGCGGAGACCGCCTCGACCACCGTGCGCACCTGCTCCGCCGTGAGACCGGGACGCAACTGCAGGTGGAGGTCGACCTCGGAACGCTCCCCCGCCCGGGCGTCCAGTCCCGTGACCTCATCGGACGCCGCAGCGATGCGCTGCAGGACGTCGGCCAGCTCCGGATCCTCATGCGGCGGGATCCAGTCCCGTCCTTGGGCGAGCGCCCAGAGCACGGAGCGCGGCAGCAGGATCGGACCGCCGACATCGGCCGGGGTCGCCGCGTCCACGAGCAACGAGGTGCAGCCCTCCTGGACGGCGGCCTGGGCCGCCTGGGGCGCCACCACGGGCACGGGCCGGGCGTCGCGGCGCCAGTCGGCCAGCGCCTGGACCGAGGTGAAGACGGGCAGTACGCGGGAACCGTCCGGCGCGGTGATCGAGACCATCGCCATGTCGGCGCCGTTGTCCCCGGTGAGCCCGTGGGCGGTGGTCCCGGTCTCGGTGGCCACCGCCATGATCGGCACCAGCAGGCGGGTCGCGGCGAGGACCGCGACCAGGTCCTTCCGGTGCGGATCCTCTCCGGCGCGGTGGGCTGCGAGGGCTTCTGCGAGCGCGGCGGGGGTGGATCCCTCGTCCTGCGGGAAGGGGCTGACGGTGTAATCGCGCCCTTCCCAGGAGACGCCCGCCGTATCGGTCAGCGCGGACTTCTCGCGGAAATGGGCGGGCAGCGCCCGCCGGGCCTGCTCTCCGTGGTCCGCTGCGGAGTCCGCTCCGTCCTGGACCGCGTGCGCGTCCGCCGGACGGGTCGGGTCGTTCGCAGAAGTCATGGGATCAGCGTAGTTCGCTCCGACCCGCCCTGCCCGTCATGGCGGTGAGGGGTGGGCCTCAGGCGCGCCCCGCGACGTCCAGCGCCTCGCCCATCGTGAAGGCCTGGGCGTACAGGGCCTTGCCCACGATCGCACCCTCGACCCCGGCGGGGACCAGCTCGCGCAGGGCACGCAGGTCATCGAGCGACGAGATGCCGCCGGAGGCGACGACTGCCGCATCGGTGCGGGAGCACACATCACGCAGCAGGTCGACGTTGGGGCCGCGCAGGGTGCCGTCCTTGGTGACGTCGGTGACGACGTAGCGCTGGCAGCCGGCCTCGTCGAGGCGCTCGAGGGTCTCCCACAGGTCGCCGCCCTCGCGGGTCCAGCCACGTGCCGCGAGGGTGGTGCCACGCACGTCCAGGCCGACGGCGATGCGGTCGCCGTGCTCGGCGAGGACCTCTGCGGTCCATTCCGGGTTCTCGAGGGCGGCGGTGCCGAGGTTCACGCGGCGGCAGCCGGTGGCGAGCGCCGCGGCGAGGGACTCGTCGTCCCGGATGCCGCCGGACAGCTCGACATTCATATCGACGGCGGCGACCACCTCGGCGAGCAGTGCGGAGTTGCTGCCGCGCCCGAAAGCGGCGTCGAGGTCCACCAGGTGCAGCCAGCTCGCGCCGCCCTCCTGGAAGGTCAGCGCGGCGTCCAACGGGGCGCCGTAGGACGTCTCACTGCCGGCTTCGCCCTGCACGAGGCGCACGGCCTGGCCGGACTGCACATCGACGGCGGGGAGCAGCTCGAGGATCGGAGCGGTCATGGTTGCCTCCAGGGAAGGTGGGTCGGGGTCGAGACCCGCAGGGACTCGAGAGAGGGAATTCAGGAGGGGGTCGACCGGCGGGACGCCGGGCGCCCCCGAGGGGGCTGGTCGGATCAGCCGGCTCGGAGGTTCCAGATCGAGAAGGCGATCAGGCCGAGCCCGACGACGGCGAGAGCCAGCGTCGCCCACCAGGGTTTGTGGGACCGGTAGAACGACCAGGCTCCGCCGAGGACCATGCCCCCGGCGAAGAGCAGGATGAAGGCGTAGATCATGCAGGCATCTCCTCGGGGGACGCCGCACCATCCCTCTCAGCACCAGCACCAGCACCAGCACCAGCACCAGCACCAGCACCAGCACCAGCACCAGCACCAGCACCAGCATGATCAGCGATGTCCGTCTGCAGGCGGGGCAGCGTCCGGAGCCAGTTGGCCAGGAGCTTCGACCCCGCTTCGCCGGACTTCTCGGGGTGGAACTGGGTCGCGGTGAGGGCGGCGTTCTCGACGGCGGCCACGAAGCGATCCCCGTCGTGCTCGGCCCAGGTCACCAGGGGCGCGTTGAGCGAGCCGAGCTGCTCCATCTCCCACTGCCGCGCGGCATAGGAGTGGACGAAGTAGAACCGCTCGTCGGTGATCCCGTCGAACAGGAGTGACTGCGCGGGGCTCTGCACCGTGTTCCATCCCATGTGGGGAACGACGGAGGCCTCCAGCGCGGTGACCTCGCCGGGCCACTGGGCCAGCCCGACGCTGCGCTCACCGTGCTCGGTGCCGGCGTCGAACATGATCTGCAGGCCCACGCAGATGCCGAGCACGGGCAGGCCGCCGGCGAGGCGTCGCTCGATGATGCGGTCCCCGCCCACGCCGCGCACCTGGGCGATGGTCGCGGCGAACGCTCCCACGCCCGGCACGACGAGGCCGTCGGCAGCCAGCGCGCGCTCCCGATCCGCCGTCAGCTCGACCTGGGCGCCGGCGTTCTCCAGGGCGCGCACCACGGAGCGGACGTTGCCCGATCCGTGATCCAGGACGACCACGCGCGGGACGGTGGTGGTCGTGGCCTCGGCGGCGCCGAGGGGGTCGGCGACGGAGCCGGTCGAGTGGCTCACGAGCGGTTCCCCTTGCCCTTGCCCTTGCCGGCGATCCAGGAGAGGGCCTCGGCACGGGTGAGCGTGGAGGGATCGATGCCCTCGTCCAGCTCGTCGAGCGCGGTCGCGCCGAGCAGCAGCTCCTCCACGAGGTCGTCGACCGCACCGAGCACGATCGCGGGCGAGATGTCCTCGCCGCGCTCACCGCCCTTGTAGCGAGTCGCGGTCATCCGGTCGCCGCGACGCCAGAACAGCACGATGCCATTGCGCTGCAGGGCGGTGGACGCGATCGCGGCCAGGTCGTGGGCAGCGGTCTCGGCGAGCGGGCCCACCGCGATGGCGCCCGTGCCGGTGTCGTGGGTACGGCTGCCGGTGGGGATGTCGATCCCGTCGGTCCGGGCCTCGCGGCCCAGACGGATCGCTCCGGCGAGGGCCCGGGACGTGGCGACGGAGGTGGCGACCACGGCGATCGTGGGCAGCTCCTCCTCGTCCTCTCCCTCGCCGCCCTCGGATAGCACGTCCTCGACGGTCAACGGGACCTCGTCCAGCGAGAGCCCCTCGGTCAGCCGCGCGAACTCGGCATCGATGTCATCGGGTTCGGGGTCGGGACGGTCGGCGGTGCTCACAGGGCTCCCTTCGTGGACGGCACGTCCAGCACGCGCTCGTCATAGGCGCAGGCGGCGCGCAGCGCACGGGCGAGCGCCTTGAACTGGGCCTCGACGACGTGGTGCGGGTCGCGGCCCTGGATCAGACGGATGTGCAGGCAGATCGCGGCGTGGTGCGCGATCGACTCGAACACGTGGCGGGTCAGCGAGCCCGTGAAGTGGCCGCCGATGAGGTGCAGGGCCTGGGCCTCGGTCTCCCCGGAGTGCACGCAGTACGGGCGGCCGGAGAGGTCCACGACGGCCTGGGCGAGCGACTCGTCCAGCGGCACCATCGCGTCGCCGAAGCGGGCGATGCCCTTCTTGTCCCCGAGCGCCTCGCGCAGCGCCTGGCCCAGCACGATCGAGGTGTCCTCCACGGTGTGGTGGGCGTCGATGTGGGTGTCGCCGGTCGCGCGGACGGTGAGGTCGAAGCGGGCGTGGGTGCCCAGCGCCGTGAGCATGTGGTCGAAGAACGGCACGCTGGTGGAGACGTCGACCTGGCCGGTGCCGTCGACATCGAGCGTGACCTCGACGCTCGACTCCCGGGTGGAGCGGGTGAGGGTCGCGGTGCGGGACGGGCGCGCAGAAGTGGTGGTGTCGGTCATCGGGGGTCGGCCTCCTCGAGGGCGGTACGGAATGCGGCGTTGTTCTCGGGCGTGCCGATGGACACGCGCAGCCAGCCGGCAGGGCCGACGGCTCGCACGAGGACGCTGCGGTCGAGGAGTGCCTCGAACACCGCGTCACGGTCGGAGAAGGTGCGGAACAGGATGAAGTTCGCGTCGGACGGGGCCACGCTGTGGCCGCGCTCGACAAGGTGCTGCGCCAGGGCGTCGCGCTCGCTGCGCAGCAGGGCGACCTTCCCCAGCAGCTCGTCGCGATGGGCGAGTGCGGCCCGGGCGACGGCCTGGGTGACGGCCGACAGATGATAGGGCAGGCGCACCACGCGCACGGTGTCGACGATCGCGGGATCGGCGACCAGGTAGCCGAGGCGGGCTCCGGCGAGGGCGAAGGCCTTGGACATGGTGCGGGTGACGACGATGTTCGGATGCTGCTCGAGCAGGGTCAGTGCGCTGGGCACGCCGTCGCGGCGGAACTCGCCGTAGGCCTCGTCGACCACCAGCAGGCCTCGGGTCTCGGCCAGAGCAGCGGCGGCAGCAGCGACCACGTCGAGTGCGAGTGCGGTGCCGGTGGGGTTGTTCGGGCTGGTCAGCACGACGATGCTGGGGCGGTGCGCAGTGATCGCCGCCGTCACGACGTCGGCCGTGAGCTCGAACTCGGGCGCCGGGCCACGCTCCGCGGTGACCCAGTCGGTGTAGGTGTCGCGCGCGTACTCGGGATACATCGAGTAGTGCGGGGTGAAACCGAGCGCGGTGCGACCGGGGCCGCCATAGGCGAGCAGCAGCTGATGCATGATCTCGTTGGAGCCGTTGGCCGCCCAGACCGCTTCTGGGGCGGGTGCGCTGATGCCGGACTCCACGGCGAGGTATGCACCCAGGTCGGCGCGCAGACCGAGCGCCTCACGGTCCGGGTAGCGGTTAAGACCCAGTGCCGCCTCGGACGCCGCGCGGCCGATGGCCTCAGCGAGCTCGGCGGAGGGCCCGTAGGGGTTCTCGTTCACGTTGAGCGCATGCTCGACCTCGAGCTGGGGCGCACCGTACGGTGCAGCTCCCGCGATACCGTCGCGCGGCGCGGGCAGCGCCGCGGCGGGCAGGGTCGAAGCAGAGTTCTCAGGCATGGCTCCATGGTAGTCAGGCCGAGGTGGGAGCGACTTCCCCGCCCACCGTCCAGACACCCCGCGATGCGCCGGGACGGTGCGACGACCCGGTCACGTGGCCCCTTTCACAGGCGCACGAGGCTGGAAGAACCGGGACCCGCGCGCCATTACGCTGGAGGGATGTTCCGTTCCCTGGGTGCCCTGATCGGCGACCTGCTGGTCGTCGTCCTCTTCGTCGCGATCGGCTTCCTGCAGCACGGCACGCCGCTGACCATGGAGAACACCTTCCTGGTGGCATGGCCGTTCGTCGTCGGCGTCCTGCTGGGCCATCTCGCGATCCGCACCTGGCGCGCGCCGTTCCGGATCTGGCCTCACGGCGTGTTCGTGTGGGCGATCACGCTCGCCGCCGGTATGGCGATCCGCACCCTCTTCGCGGCCGGCACCGAGGTGGGCTTCGTCATCACCACCGCGATCTTCACCGCGGTGCTGATGCTCGGCTGGCGGGCGATCGCACTGTTCGCCACCCGCGGCGAGCGGGTCCGTCCCCAGGCCGTCACCCGCGTCGGGGATGCTCCCTCCGCGCAGGACTGACGACCGCCCGGAGGTCGACACCGTGCCCCGCCGGAAACAGCGGATCCTCGGTGCCGCCGGGCACGTCCTCCTGCGAGGCGCGCACAGCATCCATCGACCGCGGCAGCTCGATCGGCAGGCGTCCGCGAGCCGGCACCTCCCCGGAGATCGCGTCGGCCCACGCCGCCCCTGACACCCCGAAACTGCCCGTCAGCGCATCGCAGTGACCGACGACGTCGGTGAGCACCGCGGCCCGATCGAGGTCCACGTCGAGGATCAGCGGGCACTCCTCCCGGATCCGCGCCAGCCGGTGCGCGAGACCCGGCGGGAACTCCAGGTCGCCTTGGTGGAACCAGGATTCCAGGAAGAGGTCGTCGCGGGGCTGGAACGGGGCGCCGATCCGCAGCAGTGCCACGTCGGCCTCCGCCGGGGCGAGGACCTGCTCCCCCAGCTGGGCCACGACCTCCTCGGGCAGGCCCTCTGAATAGATCCGGGTCCGGCCCTGAACGCCCAGCAGCGGCAGCACCTGCCCGTCGTCGTGCAGGACCACCACGCTCGCGGCCTGCGCCTCATGGCCGGCGCGCCTGTCATGGGCGCGACCCACGAGCGCCTCGGCGGCGGATTCGTCGACATAGGGGTCGTCGAACAGTCCGAGCTGGAACTTCACCCGCAGTAGACGTCGGGCCGAGTCGGTCACGCGCTCGGGGGCGACTGCCCCATCCCGCACGAGGTCCAGCAGCAGCTGCGTGCATTCCTCGCCCCCGAACTGATCCGCCCCGGCCTCGAGGATGCGGGCCATGCGCTCGGAGGCGCTGAGGCCCTCAACTCCCCAGGCTCGCGCCGGCAGCACCTGATCGCCGACGTGGTTGTCGCTGACCAGCTCCCAGTCGCTGACGATGACGCCGTCGAAGCCGAGCTCCTCGCGCAGCAGTCCGGTGAGGACCTGCCTGTTGAATCCGAAGCCGACGGAGTCGATCTGCTGCCCGTCGATCTCGAGGCCGACGGGACGCCCGTAGTACGGCATGATCGCGTCGGCCCCCGCCTCGATGGCGCGCCGGAAGGGCAGCAGGTGCTCCGCGAAGCGACTGCCGGGATAGACCTGGTCGCGCCCGTAGGGGAAGTGCGCATCCTCTCCGTCCTTCTGCGGGCCCGCGCCGGGGAAGTGCTTCACGGTGGACTGCACGGCAGGCCCGGCACAATGCCCGCCCCCACGAAGGCCGGCGAGCGCCGCGGTGACCAGTTCCGCCACGAGCGCCGGATCCTGGCTGAAGCATTCGCGCTGCCGGGCCCAGCGCGGCTCGGTCGCGAGATCCGCGACGGGGTGCAGCGCGGCGCGGATGCCGATGGCGGTGTATTCACGGCGCACCGTGTCCGCCCAGGTGCGCACGAGCTCGGGATCCGCGAGTGCGCCGAGGCCCAACGGCTCCGGCCACAGGGAGAAGAACGATGTCACCCAGGAGGCTCCGGCGTTCTGCGCGCCGCCATGGCGGGGGTCGGTGGAGAGGGTGATGGGGATGCCGTGCGGGGTGCGCTCGGCGAGCTCCTGGAGGCGGTTGTGCCAGCGGGCGGCGGCCCCGGCGCTCTCCAGCCCGTGCACGTTGAAATGGGACATGCACTTCTCAAGCACGACGGTCGAGGTGGGCGATTTCGAGATCGCCCCAGGGGTCTCCAGGAGCGTGCCGTCCGCTCCGGTCTCGATGACCGTGTGGAACATCAGCCCCACCTTCTCCTCGAGGGAGAGACGGGAGAGCAGATCCTCGGTGCGCTCCTCCGGCGTCAGCCGCGGGTCCTCGAAGGGGTCCATCACGCCGTTGCGGTTCAGGTCCCGGTAGCGGGTGCCTTCCGAGTCGGAGAGGAACCGGGGCAGGGCGCGGTCAGCCGTGGGCACGGAAGGTCTCCTGGGCGATGAGGGGGCGGATGCTGGCGGCGACCTCGTCGGTGCCGAACCATTCGTGGATCTGCTCGTCGAGCAGCACGTTGCCGAGGGCGCCGAGGACCATCGACTGGTCCAGGGACAGGTGCCGGGTCGCGATGACACCGGAGCGGACGGCGACCGCGTCGTAGAAGCCGCCGGGGCCGTAGGCGCCCAGCTCCTCCTCGATCCTCGTGAGGTTCTCGGTCGCCTCCTCGCGCTCGTACTGCAGGGCGAGGGCTGCGGCGTGCGGCGTGACCACGCCGTCGCCGAAGGCGGGGGTGGGCTGGTCGTGATGCCAATCGGTCTCCTCGGCGTCGGAGAAGTAGCCGGCGGGGTTCAGGCCGAGGGCGTCGACCCCGTACTCGCGGTACCCGGCGTGCGGGTCCGAGCAGGGAGAGAATCCCCAGTAGCCGTATCCCGCCTCGTCCAGGCCGTGCTCGCGCTGGGCGCGCACGTGCAGCGGGTGGTTCCTCCCCCAGCTGCCGGGTCCCCAGCTCGCCTCGGGCACGAACAGATCCGGCATGAGCTCTTCGAACATGGAACCGCCCCAGCCGGGCACGATCTCCATGCCGCGGTAGGTGTGGGCGCCCTCGAAGACGGGCACGCCCTCGTGCTCGGTCCACTCACCGACGGGCGGCATCTCGGCGCTGAACCCTCCCGGCGGGAAGGTGCGGAAGGTCGAGTAGTAGGCGCCGGCCGGGATCTGCTCGGTCATGATCCCGAGGTAGGTGACCATGCGGGCCTCGGAGACGGCCGTGTCGTAGTGGTGCTCGGAGTGGTACCAGACGTCGGCCCCGCGGATATCGCCCATCAGCGGGCGCAGCTCAGTGCCCTCGCGCTCGGGGTCCTCGCTCCAGAAGCCGCCGACGGTCAGCCCGGGCGAGGCGTCGACGTCCCGGTCGAAGAACACGTCCCAGCGCATCGCGTCGAACAGGCGCTTCGCGCGTCGACGGTGGGTGGGGTCCGCCTCGGCGACGACGTGCAGCGCCGCCCCGAGCCAGCCCATGTCCACGCTCGAGACGAAGGGGACCACCGGTTCGCCGGTGCCGGGCCAGCTGCGCAGCACCGATCCGTCGGTCTCGTCGTACCAGTTGTAGAACATGCCCGAGGGCCCGTGGTGCTCCATCGTCTCGAGCGATCCCAGGGTGCGGGAGATCCGGTGACGGGCCTCTCCGGGGGTGATCAGGCGCAGCTCCCGAGCGATCAGGGTGGACCACAGGCCGCCGCCGATGTTGGTCGGTGAGGTGTTGCCCGAATGGCCCTCGAGGTCGGCCCCGATGGCGTCGGAGATGAGCCCCGTGGAGCGCACGGTCATCGCGTCCAGCGAGCGCCAGGTGTCCTGCGCCCAGCGGCGCAGCAGGCGGTCGGCGCCTCGGCGCCCGGAGCCGCCTGCGCGGGCCCGGCCGGCTGGGGCGGGCGGGCCGGCCGTCGACAGGGTCGGGAGCGGAGCGGCGACGGCGGGAGCGGCGGCGCCGAGCGCGGCACCGGCCCCGAGCAGCGGGACGGTGAGCAGGGTGCGGCGAGCGATGGTGTTCACGATGCCTCCTCGAGGCGGTGGGTACGACGTCGGACCGGTTCTCGTGCGGGGAGGGCTGCGAGCGGCACGCAGCCCACGACCGGGCGGATCATTTGATCCCGGTGGTCGCGATGCCCTGGATGAAGTGGCGTTGGAAGAACAGGAAGACGATCAGGATCGGCAGCACGATGAGCGTGGCACCGGCCAGGAGCAGTCCGTAGTCCGTCTGGTTCTGACCGGTGGAGATCAGCGCGAGCGCCACCGGGAGCGTGTAGGTGGACTCGTCGGAGGAGACCACCAGCGGCCACAGGAAGTTGTTCCAGGAGCCGAGGAAGGTGAGTATCCCGAGGGTCGCGAAGGCAGGGCCCGCCAGCGGCAGATAGATGCGGAAGAAGATCGCGACCTCCCCGACCCCGTCGATCCGACCGGCTTCGAGCAGCTCTCGGGGCAGGCCCAGGAAGAACTGCCGCATGAGGAACACGCTGAAGGGCTGCACGAGGAAGGGCAGGATCAGGGCCGGGATCGTATTGGCGAGCCCCAGGTTCACCACCAGGACGTACTGCGGGATGAACGTGACCAGGCCCGGGATCATCAGGCACAGCAGCACCAGGATGAACAGCGCCCGCTTGAAGGGGAACTGCAGGTGCGCGAGCGCGTAGCCGAACATCGAGCTGAAGAAGAGGTTCCCCAATGTCACGGCGATCGCGACGACGGCGGAGTTGCGGAAGTACTGGGCGAAGGGCCGGTCGAAGAGACGACGGAAGTTGTCCCAGGTGGGCTCCTCCGGGATCCAGGTGGGCGGCACCCGCAGCAGCTCCCCCTGGGTCTTGACGCTGCCGAGGATCATCCACACGAACGGGGTGATCACCAGGAGCAGGAAGACCGTCAGGACGATGTAGGTCAGCACCGGGCTGCGACGCTCGATCATCACTTCTCCCTCATCAGGCGGAACTGCACGAGGGTGACGATGCCGATGACGATGAAGGTCAGATAGGCCATCGCCCCGGCCACGCCGTAGTTGCCGAAGCCGAACTGGTTGTAGGTGTACATCGAGGCCGAGATGGTGGAGTTCAACGGCCCGCCCCCGGTCATCACGAAGGGCTCCTCGAAGAACTGCAGGTACCCGATCGAGGTGGTGACGAGCACGAACAGCAGCGTCGGGCGGATGGACGGGACGGTGATGTTCCGGAACCGCTGCCAGGCGTTCGCGCCGTCCAGGGCGGCGGCCTCGTGCAGTCCCCGGTCGACCGCCTGCAGGCCGGCCAGGAAGATCACCATCGAGGTGCCGAAGTTCCGCCAGACGGCCATGACGATCAGGGACAGCAGCGCGGTGCGCTCGTCCCCCAGCCAGTTCGGGCCGTCGATGCCGACCCAGCCCAGCACCGTGTTCACGAGGCCGTTGTCCGGCTGCAGCAGGAACCGCCAGACCACTGCGACGGCGACGATCGAGGTGATCACCGGCGTGTAGAAGCCGATCCTGAACACGCTGCGCAGCCGGGAGACGCCGCGGTCCAGGGCGACGGCCGCCGCGAGCCCGGCGATGATCGTCAGGGGCACGCCGCCGAGCACGAACACTCCGGTGTTCGCTGCGGCCCGGCGGAAGACGGGATCCTGGAACGCGGTGACGTAGTTGTCGACGCCGACGAAGTCCACCGCGAAGGGCGTGCGGATGTCCGAGATGCGCATGTCGGTGAACGACATGAACATCGACTGCACCACCGGCCAGGCGATGAACACGCCGAATAGCAGGACGAAGGGCAGCGAGAGCAGCAGACCCGCCCGGGCCTCGGCGGCGGATCGGTGGCCCCGTCGGCGTGCAGACGCTCCGTCGTTCCCACTGCGCCGACGGGGCGGCGCGGTGGGGGTCATCGGCTGGGTGGACATGTCAGCCCCCGGTTCCGATGCCCTGGGCCTCGGACTGCGTGGTCGCCAGGGCGTCCTTCGGTGCGAGGTCCTGCTTGCAGACCTGCTCGATCTGCGCGTCGAAGCGGGCGGCGACCTGCTCCCACGTGGCGATCGTGGGCGGAGCGAAGGCGCTCTGCAGCTGGGTCCGGAAGGCCTCGAACTTCTCGTTCGCCGAGACGGCCTCGTCCTCCCAGGCGCTCTGCAGCGCCGGCAGATCGGTGACCTGCGTGAACCATTCCACCTGGACCTCAGGGCGGGAGAGGTACTCGACCAGCTTCCAGGCGCCGTCGCGGTTCTTCGTGCCCTGGAAGACGCCGATGTTCGCGCCGCCGAGGAAGCTCGCGCTGCTCTCCTTCTCCGGCATGACGAACACCCCGTACTTATCGGCGAAGCCCTCGCCGCCCAGGTCCTCGACGGCGGCCATCATCCACGGACCGGAGATGAACATCGGGACCGCGCCGGAGACGAAATCCTGCTCGGTCGTGCCCTCGGCGGGCGAGGGGTCCGAGATCCCCTCGGTGAAGTACGACTGGTAGTACGCCAGCGCCTCCTCGTTCTGAGAGGTCTCGAAGGTGAACTCGCCGCCGTCCTCGGAGACGACGTCGCCCCCGTTGGACCAGCACAGCGGCAGCACCGTCTGCCAGGAGCCGTCGCCGCCGGGCTGGAGCGCGATGCCCCATGTCCCGTCGGGGCCGCCCTGCAGCGCGCGGGCCATCTCGAACAGGCCCTCCCAGTCCGTGGGAGGCTCGGTGACTCCGACCTGCTCGGCGATGTCCTTGCGGTAGAAGACCAGACGGGTCTCCACGTACCACGGCACCCCGTAGACGACGTCGTCGACGGTCACGGAGTCCAGCGCTCCTGGGAAGTAATCGTCGGTCTCGAGGAGATCCGGTGTGGGCTCGAGCGCGTTCAGGCCCACGAACTCGGCCATCCAGGTGGAGCCGACCTGGGCGACGTCCGGGGCGGTGCCCGCGGCGATCGCCGAGGTGAACTTGTCGTGGGCGGAGTCCCAGGGGATCGGCGTGACCTTGATCGAGACGTCGGGGTTCTCCTCCTCGAACCCCTTGAGGAGCTCGGGCAGGGCTTCGCCCTCGGCGCCCATCGCCCAGACGGTGAGCGAGCCGGTCGCAGGACCTTCGGCGACCGGCTCGGCGGCTGCCGAGGAGCCGCTCTTGTCCTCCTCCGAACGGCCGCAGGCGGCGAGCAGCGCCGCAGTGCCGGCGGCGCCCAGCCCGGCGAAGTGCCGGCGCGAGAGACGCGAGGTGGTGGGGGTGATCGTCATGACGACTCCTTCGTCGGTATGTCGGTGATCGGGGCAAAGGTGAGGGGCGCGGCGGGATCGCAGCCGCAGGAGCGGCGCAGCACGAGAGTGGAGGCGACGGTGACCGGGCCCTGCTCGGGCTCCCCGCCGATGCGTGCGGCCAGGCGACGGGCGGCGAGCGCGCCGAGCTCTGCGACCTCCTGGCGCACGGAGGTCAGCCCCGGGGTGAGGTAGCGGGCGGTGACGGTGTCGTCCCAGCCGGTGATGGCCAGTCTCCCGGGGATGTCGATCCCTGCATCTGCCATGCGGGCCACGAGCGCCATCGCCAGCTCGTCGTTCCCGCAGACCAGTGCGTCCAGGCCGGTGAGGCCTCCGGCGTCGTCGCGCTGCTCCGCGAGGAGCTGGTCGGCGAGTTCGAGCCCGGCGTGCTCGACCGGCGCGACCGCGAAATGTGCGGCCGGAGCGAGCCCGGCCGCGTCGAGGGCCTCGAGATATCCGCGATGGCGGCGACCGATGTCGGAGCCCTCCTCGGGGCGGCCCACGAAGCCGATGCGTCGGTGACCGTGCTGGATCAGGTGCTCGGTGAGCTCGCGTGCCGTGCCGCGGTTCTCGGCGTAGAACGCATCCACGCCGTCGACCCTCCCCCGGGCGACGCTGACCGTGGGACGCACGCCGGCGACCTCGAGCACCGCCGCATCGTCGGCGCCGCCTCGCGCCATGAAGGCCACGCCGTCCACCCGGCCCAGCAGGTCGAGCACCGCGGCGGAGCGTCGCTCCTGCGGCCCGGCGAGGGCGAGGACCACGGAGAGTCCGAGCTCGGACGCCGCGATCTCGAAGCCGACCAGGAGCTCGGCGTAGTACGGACCATCGATATGAGGAAGCACCACCCCGAGGGCCTTGCTGCGCCGCACGGCCAGCGCCCGGGCCGCGGCCGCGGGGACGTAGTGGAGCTCGCGGGCGGCATCGAGCACGGCATCCCGGGTGCGGGCCGCGACCTTCGAGCTGTCGGAGAAGGTGCGGCTCACGGTCGCGATCGAGACACCGGCGCGGGCCGCGACCTCGTAGATCGTCGGGCCGGACGTCACGGAACGCTCTGCCATCGTCGGGCCTCCTCATGCTCGTCATCGAGTGCTCGCGCGGTGGACGACTCTGTCGGCAGCCACCGGGCCTGTCGACGCCCCCTCAATGGAAGCGCTTACAGTCAGGGTCACACTGTATGCGCTTACATCCACGAAGAGCAAGAGGTCGCCCCACGCGAAACGGCCCCGCGCTGTGCGGGGCCGTTCTGCCGGTCGGTGGGGAGGATCAGGGGACGTCGGGCGGTCGACAGCGGCCGGTCGTCGCCGGGTCCGGCATCACGTCTCCTGCGGGAGGGACCCGCCGCTCACCTCTCGAAGCGGATGTCGATGGCCGACCCGTGGGCGGGAAGGCCTTCGGCGGCGGCCAGCGTGGTCGCGGCGCTGCGGGCGCCGGCCAGTGCGTCGCGGTCGTAGTGGACGACGTGGATGCCGCGCAGGAAGGTCTGCACGCCCAGACCGCCGTTGAAGCGTGAACTGCCTCCAGTGGGCAGCACGTGGTTGGACCCGGCGGCGTAGTCGCCGAGGCTCACGGGGCTGTGCGAGCCCACGAACACCGCGCCGGCGTTCGTGACCCGCGCCGCCACGGCGGCGGCGTCGGCCGTCTGGACTTCGAGGTGCTCGGCGCCATAGGCATCCACCACCGCGAGCCCCTGCTCCACCCCGTCGACCAGGACGGCTCCGCTCTGCGTGCCGCGCAGCGCCTCCTCGATGCGCTCGCGGTGCAGGGCGAGCGGCACCTGCCGCGCGAGCTCCGTCTCGACGGCGCCGACGAGGGCTGCGTCATCCGTGACCAGCACGCTCGCAGCCAGTGGATCGTGCTCCGCCTGGGAGATGAGGTCCGCGGCCACGAAGGCGGGATCCGCAGTGGAATCGGCGAGGATCGCGATCTCGGTGGGGCCGGCCTCCGCGTCGATGCCGACCGTGCCGCGCACCAGGCGCTTGGCGGCGACCACGTAGACGTTGCCGGGGCCGGTGACGAGATCGACCGGCTCGAGGGCGGCGCCGTCCCCGAGATCGTCGCCGCCGTGGGCGAGCAGGGCGATCGCCTGCGCACCGCCGGCGGCGATCACCTCGGTCACCCCCAGCAGGGCGCAGGCGGCGAGGATCGTGGGGTGCGGCAGGCCGCCGAACTCCTTCTGCGGCGGGGAGGCGAGCACGATCTGCTCGACCCCGGCGACCTGGGCCGGCACCACGTTCATCACCACGGAGCTGGGCAGCACCGCTCGCCCGCCGGGCACGTACAGGCCCACCCGGCGCACCGGCACCCAACGCTGCGAGACCGTGCCCCCGGGCACCACCTCCACCGTCTCCTCAGGTCGCGACTGGGCGGAGTCGACGAGTCGCACGCGCTCCGCGGACTCCTCGAGGGCGGTGCGGATCTGCGGATCGAGCTCGTCCAGGGCGCGCTGCAGCTCGGACTGCGGAACCCGCAGATGCTCCGGCCGCACCCCGTCGAAGCGCTCGGAGGCGTCGAGCACGGCGGCGGCGCCCCGCGCGGCGACGTCCTCGATCACGGGGCGCACGGCGGCGGCCGCGGAGTCGACGTCGAGTTCGGCGCGAGGCAGGGCGGCCGTGAGCTCGGCGGCGGTGAGGGTGCGCGCGCGAAGGTCGGTCACGGCGAGGAACGGGGCGGGATCAGGCATGCGGGCAGTCTACGAGCTGGCCGATCAGTCGGATCTCTTCGGCCGTGGAGTGGTCCTCCCAGGCGATGCCGTTCCCCCACTCGGCGATCTCGGCGTCGATGGTCGTCACCTTCCCGCCGGTGACGACCACGAGGGCTCCCCGAGACGTCAAGTGCCCGATGGCCGCTCTGTTCCAGGCCTTCCGGGCGCTGCGCTCCGGCAGACGAAACCAGACCGAGACGACCGCGTCGAAGACGTCGTCGGGCGCGAGGGGATACGGAGGGCCGGAGAGGTCCGCGGTAAGGAACGTGGCGTCGGCCGCGGTCTCCATCGCGCGGGCTCGGGCGTCGCGCGTGGCCGTCGCGGAGATGTCGAGTCCGAGAACGCGATGCCCGCGCTGAGCCAGGGCGAGCCCGTTCCGTCCATACCCGTCTCCCGGGCACAGGATGCGCGAGGCGCTGCCGAGCACCTCGGCGAAGCCGTCGTCGTCCATCACTTGCTGCACGAACGCATTCGGCTGCTCGCCGAAGGGTCGGCCGTAGATCGCGTAGCGCTCGTCCCAGTCCATCCAGCCTCCTCGGTCCTCCTGGGAGGGTACGGCCGGTGCCCCTGCGCTCGGGCACTCGACTCTCCGCCGCGACCGCCGGGCGCCTCCTCACACCGCGGAGCCTTCGTCGGTCCAGGGAGGACGGCATCTCCTTCACCGCCCGAGCCGTTGACGGTCGCCATCGCGCTCCTCGGTCCGGCGCTTCCCGAGGCTTCCCGAGGCTTCCCGAGGCTTCCCGCCGCACCCTCGCCGACGCCTGAGCGCAGCGCACCGCGACGAGCTCGTCACGTACCGTGGGGGTATCCGGATCGATCCAGCGAGATCGGACTCGCTGTCGATTAGTCTTGACGTCAAGACACTTGCCGCACCGACCGAGGGAGCCCCGCGACACATGGCGCGCATCATCTACACCCATACCGACGAGGCACCGATGCTGGCGACGGCATCGTTCCTGCCCATCCTCGATGCTTTCTCCGACACCGCCGGGATCGACGTCACCACCCGTGACATCTCGCTGGCCGGCCGCATCATCGCCGCCTTCAACGACCTCCTGCCCGAGGACCAGCGGGAGGCGGACGCCCTCGCCGAGCTCGGCGAGCTGGCGAAGACGCCCGAGGCCAACATCATCAAGCTTCCCAACATCTCCGCCTCCGTCCCGCAGCTCAAGGCCGCGATCACTGAGCTCCAGGAGCAGGGCGTCTCCCTGCCGGACTACCCCGAGTCGCCCGAGACCGATGCCGAGAAGGACATCCGCGCCCGCTACGACTCGGTCAAGGGCTCGGCCGTGAACCCGGTGCTGCGCGAGGGCAACTCCGATCGCCGCGCACCGCTCGCGGTGAAGAACTTCGCCAAGGTGCACCCTCATCGCATGGGCGAGTGGAGCAAGGATTCCAAGACCTCCGTCGCGACGATGACCGGGGACGACTTCCGCTCCAACGAGCAGTCCGTCGTGCTCGAGGGCGAGGACACCCTGTCGATCGTCCACGTCGCCGCCGACGGCACCGAGACCGTGCTCAAGGCCTCCCTGCCGGTGCTCGACGGCGAGATCGTGGACTCCACGGTCATGCGCGCCGAGGCGCTGGACGCCTTCCTGCGCGAGCAGATCGCCGCCGCCAAGGAGCAGGACGTGCTGTTCTCCCTGCACCTCAAGGCCACCATGATGAAGGTGTCCGACCCGATCCTGTTCGGGCACGCCGTGCGCGCCTTCTTCCCCACCCTGTTCACCCAGTTCGGCGACCAGCTCGCCGCCGCCGGCCTGTCCCCCAACAACGGCCTGGGCGGGATCCTCGCCGGTGTCGATGATCTCGAGGAGTCCGTGCGCGCCGGCGTCAAGGCCGCGATCGAGCAGGACCTCGCCGACGGGCCGGACCTGGCGATGGTCAATTCCCACAAGGGCATCTCCAATCTCCATGTCCCCTCCGACGTGATCGTCGATGCGTCGATGCCCGCGATGATCCGCACCTCGGGCCACATGTGGAACAAGGACGATGCCGAGCAGGACACCCTCGCGGTGATCCCGGACTCCTCCTACGCCGGCGTCTATCAGGCGACCGTCGAGGACTGCCAGAAGAACGGCGCCTTCGACCCGACCACGATGGGCACCGTCCCGAACGTCGGCCTCATGGCGCAGAAGGCCGAGGAGTACGGCTCCCACGACAAGACCTTCGAGATCTCGGCCGACGGTCGGGTCGAGGTGCGCGACTCCTCCGGCTCCGCGCTCATGACCCAGGAGGTCGCCGCGGGCGACATCTTCCGCGCCTGCCAGGCCAAGGACGCCCCGATCCGCGACTGGGTGCAGCTCGCGGTGCGCCGCTCGCGCGAGTCCGGCATGCCCGCCGTGTTCTGGCTCGACGAGGCCCGCGCCCATGACCGCAACGTCCGAGCCAAGGTCGACAAGTACCTCGCGGAGGAGGACACCGAGGGTCTGGACCTGCAGATCCTCAACCCGATCGAGGCCACCGAGCACACCCTGGCGCGCGTGCGCCGCGGCGAGGACACCATCTCGGTGACCGGCAACGTGCTCCGTGACTACCTGACCGACCTGTTCCCGATCATGGAGCTGGGCACCAGCGCCAAGATGCTCTCGGTGGTCCCGCTGATGAACGGCGGCGGCCTGTTCGAGACGGGCGCCGGCGGTTCGGCCCCCAAGCACGTCCAGCAGCTGGTCGAGGAGGACTACCTACGCTGGGATTCCCTCGGGGAGTTCCTGGCGCTGGCCGAGTCCCTGCGTCACCTCGCCCGCACCGCGGACAACGAGCGTGCCCGAGTGCTCGCCGACGCCCTGGACCGTGCGACCGAGACGCTGCTGAACGAGGGCAGGTCCCCGCAGCGCAAGCTCGGCTCGATCGACAACCGCGGCAGCCACTTCTACCTGGCCATGTACTGGGCGCAGGAGCTGGCCCAGCAGTCCGAGGACACCGAGCTCGCGACCGCCTTCGGTCCGATTGCGAAGGAGCTCACCGACAGCGAGCAGACCATCGCCGACGAGCTGATCGCCGTGCAGGGCAAGCCGGCGGACATCGGCGGCTACTACCGCCCGGACCTGGAGAAGATCTCGGCCGTGATGCGCCCGTCGAAGACGTTCAACCGCATCCTCGAGGAGATCTCCGCGGCGCTGTGACGGCGGCCTCGGCCTTCTTCGGCCACCGCTGACCGAGGACGGCGGCCCTTCACGTCATGGTGAAGGGCCGCCGTTGTGCGTCCGTCCCTGCCTGCCTTCTGTGCACCGAGATTCGTCCACCAGCCGGCGAAGGAGAACCGTGCCCGTCATCCCCTCCCCCGTGGACGGCATCGATCTGCGCTACGACGTGACAGGCTCCGGTCCGGCACTCGTCCTGCTGCACGGCTCCGTGCTCTCCCGCGCGATCTGGCGCGGACTGGGTTACCTCGAGCCGCTCAGCGCGGAGCACACCGTGATCAGGATGGATCTGCGTGGGCATGGCCGCTCCGGTGCGCCTCACGAACCTGCCGCCTACACGCAGGAGAACTTCGTGGCCGACCTGATGGCAGTGCTCGACGCCGAGGAGACCGGACGTGCTGCCCTGCTCGGGTACTCGCTCGGCGCCCGCATCGCGCTCCTCGCGGCGCTCGAGCATCCTGGCCGCGTCTCACGGCTGGTGAGCCTCGGAGGCTCCGCCTCACCGCAGCACGGCGCCGTGGACTCCGTCTTCTTCCCCGGCGTGATCGACGCCGTGCGCCACGAGGGGATGGAAGGATTCTGCACCGGTCAGGGACTGGGGCCCGACGTCACGTCGCACCGCGCCCGTGCCACCCGCACCGCATTCCTCGCGGCCGACCACCGCGCCATCGCCGCGCTGCTCGCTGCCACGGACGCCACCGGCGGAGTTCCGGACGAGATGCTCGCCGCCTGCAGCGTCCCGACGCTGTGGATGGCCGGCACCGAGGACCACCCGCGCTTCGAGGACTCACAGCGGGCCGCGGCGCTGATGCCCGATGCGGAGTTCGTGCCGCTGCCCGGTCGCGATCACGGCGGCACGCTGTCGCCGCCCGGGCCGATCCTCGACCGGGTGCTGCCCTTCCTCCGGTGAGGCGTCGACGCCGTGGGCGGCTCGCAGCCGGCGCGGTGCTCACGGTGGACCAGCTGACCTACCGGTCGGGGAACTGCCGTCCTCACGCCCTCCGCCGGCATCTGCCCAGGGCACGGGCATCCGTTCGGCGAACTTCCGATGGCGGAACCACGAACTCCCGTCGGTGACGCAGGTCTCATGGGATAAAACGGGGCAGAAGCATGAGGTCGGGTCACTCGCCCTCGTGGTCTCCAGACCGAGAGGAACCATCATGGCGTTCAACGGCACAATCCAGGACCTGCAGTCCGCAGAGGTCGTCGACTCGAGCGGCGACAAGATCGGGAAGGTCGGCCAGGTCTACCTGTATGACGGCACCCAGGAGCCGACGTGGGTCACGGTCAATACCGGTTTCTTCGGGACGAAGGAGTCCTTCATCCCCCTGACGGAGGCCGAATACGCCGACGGCAGGATTCGCGTCCCCTACGAGAAGTCCTTCGTGAAGGATGCTCCGCAGATCGATCCCGACGGCGCGATCTCCGTCGAGGAGGAGGATGAGCTCTACCGTTACTACGGCGTCACGGACGACCGCGCCGCCGCCGACGGGGAGGGCCGCACCGCGGAGCAGGGCCGAGGTGCCGGAGACGGCGCGAACGGTCCGGCATCGCCGGGCCAGACCGGTCCGGGCACCGGCACGACCGGAGCCGCCGGGGCGGCAGGCGCGGGCGCGGGCGCAGATCTCGGAGCAGGGGCGGGCACGAGAACCGGGCAGCACGAGCGCACCGGTGCTTCCGAGGGCGCTGCCGGGGCAGGTGCTCCTCGTCCCGGTCAGGAGACCGCACGGGATCGGGCCGGCGACGCCGGTCAGCAGCGCCACGACGGTGCTGGTGCCGGTGAGGGCGGCGAGTCGATCACGCTGCATGAGGAGCGTGCCAACGTCGGCACTGAGCGGGTCGAGACCGGCAAGGTGCGGCTGCGCAAGCACGTCGTCACCGACACGGAGACCGTGCAGGTACCCGTCGAGCGCGAAGAGGTCGTCGTCGAGCGCGTGCCCGCGAGCGGCGAGACCGGCGGCCGGATCTCCGAGGACGATGTCGAGGTGACACTCCACGAGGAACGCCCCGTGGTCGAGACCGAGACCGTCGCCACCGAGCAGGTCAACGTGGGCAAGCGCTCCGTGACGGACACCGAGGAGGTAACCACCCAGACCGCCCATGAGGAGCTCGACGTCGAAGGCGAGGAAGGAACCTTCCGCGAGAGCTGATCTCGCCAGGCCCGTCGGCCGCGACGGACGAGCAGCGAGCGAGGGGCGCGCCGCGTCTGCGGTGCGTCCCTCGCTCTGCATCCACACCGCCTCCGGGCCCGCCGGATCGACATCGCGCCGAGCCGGAACCGGCACGGTCTCCCGGCCGGTAGGGACGAGTGACGGGGCCGCACCGTCGGGTCTACGGTCGAGAGAGCATCCATTTGCAGCACGCATTCACAGCACGCGAACACAGCCAGGAGGGGTACACCATGTCCACCCACGAGACGGTCTCGCAGTCCGATGTCGTAGCGGTGATGCGCTCCGAGCGCATCGTCATGCTCACCACGAATACGGCCGACGGCAAGCTCGTCGCCCACCCGATGACGGTCCAGGAGGTCTCCGACGACGCTGACGTGTGGCTGTTCGTCGACCTCGAGAGCGACCATGCCGACGCCTTGCGGGCGAACCCCGCCGTGAACGTCGCCTTCTCCAAGCCAGGATCGTGGCTCTCGCTCTCCGGAACGGTCGAGTTCGTCACCGACCGCGCGAAGACGGAGGCGCTGTGGGACGGCGCCGTCGATGCCTTCTTCGACGGTGTGGACGACCCCCGGCTGGGTCTGATCCGGATCCACGGTGACTCCGCCCAGTTCTGGGGGAAGCCGGGCGGAGCACCTGCGGTGCTCGCCGCGATGGTCACGGCGAAGGTCACCGGGAAGAAGCCGGAGGGCACGAGCGGCACCACCGAGCTGTGACATCAGTGCTGTGAGATCCGTGCTGGGCGGCATCCGTGCTGGGGGCGGATGCTCGCCCGCACGCGACCAGCGCGTTCCCCAAGGCACGTCGGCCGGAGGGTCTGAGGTGACCGCACCGGATCCGAGAAGGCCCGGAGCCCGGACAGAGGTCGACTCCTCAGACGAACTGTCGGATCAGGGCCGCCAGCGCGACGACGACGATGACACCGCGGAGCATCCATTCCGGCATCCGCTTGGCCAGGTGCGCTCCGAAGAAGCCTCCCAGCAGTGATCCTGCGGCAATCACCGCGCTGCCGATCCAGACGATCTCCGCGTCGATCAGGAAGAACGCGACGACGTATACGACCGCGGCGGCCAGGTTCACGCCCAGGCTCATGAGGTTCTTGATCCCGTTGACCGATCCCATGGTGCGCCCGGTGAAGACGCCGAGGATCCCCAGGTACAGCACACCCTGCGCGGCGGTGAAATAGCCGCCGTACACCGACGCGGCACCGAGGGAGCCGAGGAGCCCCTTGGACTGCAGCGGGCTGCGTTCCGACGACGCGTCGATCGCTCCCGTCGCGCTCACCGCATTCTCCGCGCTCTCCGGCTTGCCCGCGCTCTCGGTCGGTGCCGCACCGCTCGGCGCATCGTCCGCGGAGGGGGCGCCGCCGCGGCCCTTCCGGGTTCGCAGTGCGCGGGTGATCCGCTTCTGGAAGACGACCAGCAGCAGGGCGAGGACGATCAGGACCGGCACGACGACGTCGAGGGCCGAGGCCGGGGAGACGAGCAGCAGGATCGCGCCGACCGTGGCGCCGACCGTCGCCGTGGCCAGGAGCCGGGGCATGTGCTGCTTCTCGGCCACGATCTCGCGGCGGTATCCGACGCACGAGCCCAGCGTCGAGAAGAACATGCCCACGGTGTTCGTCCGCACCGCGACGCCCGGGGGGATGCCGATGGCCATGAGCACCGGGAGCGTGAGCAGCGAGCCGGAGCCGACGGCGGCGTTGATGGCGCCGGCGATGGTGCCCATGACGAGCAGGACGACGATACTGAGGGGTTCCACGACGGACGACCCTACTGATCTGATCGGCCCCGCGGTGGGAGGTCCACGGCCCGGTCGCGCCCCCTATGCCGGATCAGCGGCCCGGCAGCAGCCAGTCGTTCGGCGCGAACAGCTCCACGTGCACCCGCTCCTCCGGGATCCCGGCCTCCGCACCGACCAGGGGAAGGGTGTCACGGATGACGGTCTCTTGGGCGAGGGTGAGCGCACCCTCGAGGTCGAGCTGGGGACGACGGGCGGCGGTGAGGGCCACGGACATGGGGAAGTCCTTCGTGATCGCGGGGTGGAGCCAGGTCGCCGATCGCTCGGCCACCTGCTCCCCCACGCTAGAAGCGCCTCATCGTCGGCCCGGTGACCTTGGTCCCGGGCCGACGGTCCCGGCCGGTTCCCGCTCAGTCGGCGAGGTCCTGCAGCACCTCCTGCAGCACCTGGGCGTGGTTGTGCTCGGTGTCCTTCGCCGCGAAGAGCAGCACGATGTTCCGGGCATGCCGGCTGCGGGCCTGGTTGAGCAGGTCCTCGGGCGCATCGCTGTCCTGGAGCTCACGCTTGTAGTGCTCGGAGAACGTCGAGAAGCCCAGCTCTCCGCTGTGGAAGGCCTTGCGCAGATCCGAGCTGGGGGCGACGTCCTTGTTCCAGGCGTCATGGTCCAGACGCTCCTTCTTGATGCCTCGGGGCCAGAGGCGGTCCACCAGCACCCGGAACTCGCCCGTCGCCGAGCCCTCGTCGTCCAGCACGTCCTGCACCCGCTCCACCGAGACCTTCATCGTGCTCATGCCCACTCTCCTGTCTTCTCCTGTGCGGATGAGAGAGGGCCCGGCGCGCGCTGTGCAGCGCGGGCCGGGCCCTGGATCACGGGTGGTGCAGCGTCCTGGCACTGCCGGGCCCAGCTGCTCGTTCTCCTCCCGTGCTCACGATCACCGTGTGCGGATCAGGCCAACGCAGCCTTCGCGCCCTCGTAATCGGGCTCCTCGCTGACCTCGCCCACCTGCTCGGTGTAGACGATCGTGCCCTCGGCGTCGGTGACGACGACCGCGCGGGAGAGCAGTCCGGCCAGCGGGCCGTCAGCCATGGTGACGCCGAAGTCCTCGCCGAAGGAGGAGCGGAAGGCGGAGCCCGTGACGACGTTCTCGATGCCTTCGGCACCGCAGAAGCGGGCCTGGGCGAACGGGAGGTCCTTGGAGACGCAGACGACGACAGTGTTCTCGAACCCTGCGGCCAGCTCGTTGAACTTCCGTACGCTCATGGCGCAGGTGCCGGTGTCGAGCGAGGGGAAGATGTTCAGCACCACGCGCTTGCCGGCGAGGTCGGAGCTGGCGACGGGTGCGAGGTCCTGGCCGACCAGTTCGAAGGTCGGCAGCGCCGAGCCCTTGGCCGGCAGCTCGCCGACAGTGGAGACGGGATCGTTGTGGAAAGTAATGGAAGCCATGCCCCCATCATCATCCGCAGACCCCAGCGGCACAAGCCGCCCCCTGGAGCATGGACCATGCTGCCTGGTGGGACCGCGAACCGACGTCTCCCGGGGAGGTGCCCGCCGGAGGCATCGCCAGGCCATCGCTGCGGTCACCGCAGAGACCTCCGGAGAGCGTCAGCGGGTGGTCTCCGCGAGGCGTTCGATCTGCTCGGTCACGTCGAAATCGGCTGGTGGCCACTGCGGGTCGATCCCGCGCAGCGCATCCAGCAGCAGCTGCTGCACCGTGAGCCGGGCGTACCACTTCCGATCGGCCGGGACCACCGTCCATGGGTTCCCCACGGTTGAGGTGGCACGCAGCGCCCTCGTGTACGCCTCCATGTACTCCTCCCATCGCGCGCGCTCGTCCACGTCGCCGGGAGCGAACTTCCACTGCTTGTCCGGACGCTCCAGACGCTCCCTGAGCCGCGCCCCCTGCTCTGCGCGGGAGAGGTGGAGCATGACCTTCACGACCACGGTCCCGGCCTCGGTGAGCTCACGCTCGAAGGCGTTGATCGCGGTGTACCGGCGGCGGATCTCCTGCGCGTCGGCCCAGCCCCGGACCCGGTGGATCAGCACGTCCTCGTACTGGGAGCGGTCGAACACGCCGATCATCCCGGACGCCGGCGCATGCCTGCGGATCCGCCACAGGAAGTCATGGCGCTTCTCGGCGCGAGTGGGGGCCTTGAACGCCGTGATGTCGACGCCCTGGGGGTCCACGGCACCCACCACGTGACGCATGATGCCGCCCTTGCCGGAGGTGTCCATGCCCTGCACGATCAGCAGCACGGAGCGCCCGCCGTCCTGGCCGTGGTGCTGGGCGTACAGCCGCTCCTGGAGCTCGGAGAGGAGCTCGTTCCGTGCGGCGAGCACTTTCTTGCCCTGGGCCTTCTTCGCCGTGAAGCCCGGGGTGGCGCGCGGATCGAGCTCGGTGACGTCCCCCGTCCAGTCCGACGCGATGGGGAAGCCTCGGGGCTTCTGGTCTGCGGGAGCGGTCTTCTTCGACATGAGGTGCAGGCTAACGCGGGCGGGGCGCTCACACCGGGTTCCGCGTGCACTTGACTCCACCGATCGGTCGGCGGAGTGTCGAGGCATGACGATCACCGCCCTCATCGATGCCCACGTCCATCCCGTCGCCTCCCCCGCCTTCGATGGCACCGTCCTGATCGAGGACGGCCGCATCACGGCCGCCGGACCGGATGTCCCGGTCCCCGAGGACGCTCTGGTCATCGATGCCGACGGCGGCTGGCTGCTGCCCGGCTTCCTCGACGCCCACGTGCACCTCGGCGTGGACGAGGAGGGCGAGGGCTGGGCCGGGCAGGACACCAACGAGATGACCGATCCGGTGATGGCCGCGGCCCGGGCGATCGACGCGATCAACCCCGTGGAGGTCGGTTTCGACGACGCGATCATCGGCGGCGTCACCGCCGTGAACGTCAACCCCGGCTCCGGGAACCCCATCGGTGGGCTCGCCGTCGCGATCCGCACCCACGGCCGCGTCGTGGACGACATGGTGCTGCGCAGCCCCTCCGGGCTGAAGGCGGCACTGGGCGAGAATCCCAAGCGCATCTACGGCGATCGCCAGCAGACCCCGTCGACCCGTCTCGGGGTGGCGCTCACCATCCGGCAGGCGTTCGCGAAGGCCCAGGCGTGGATGGCGAAGGACGAGTCCGATCGCGACCCCGATCTGATGAGCGAGGCGCTCGCTCGCGTGCTGCGCCGCGAGATCCCATGGCGCCAGCACTCGCATCGGGCCGACGACATCGCCACCGCGCTGCGGATCGCCGAGGAGTTCGGCTTCGAGCTGGTGCTCGACCACGGCACGGAGGCGTACCAGATCGCCGACAAGGTCGCCGCCGCCGGGGTGCCGGTGCTGTACGGGCCGCTGATCGTCTCCCGCTCGAAGGTCGAGGTGCGACACCGCACGCCGAAGGCCCCCGGGATCCTCACCGCGGCCGGGGTGAAGGTCTCGATCATCACGGACCATCCGGTGGTGCCGATCGACTTCCTCGTCCACCAGGCGGCGCTCGCGGTCAAGCACGGGATGGCCCCGGACGATGCGCTGCGCGCGATCACGCTCAATCCCGCCGAGGTGCTCGGCGTCGAGGAGCGTCTCGGCTCGATCGAGGTGGGCAAGGACGCGGACCTCGTGCTGTGGGAGGGCGACCCGCTGGACACCCGCCATCGCACCCTGCGGGTATGGCAGCAGGGACGCCAGGTCATGCACCGCGACGAGTCCGGGGAGCCCGTGATCGCCGCGCGCTGAGCACTATGAGCGTCCCGGTGGGCGCGTCCAGAGATCGCGCCCTCGGGCATCCGACTCGAGCGCCCGCCCGGACCGGAGAGTGCGGGCCGGGCGCTCCCGAGAGTGCGGGCCGGGCGCTCCCGCTCAGTCGTCGATGCGCACGTCACCGGTCTCGACGTCCACGTCGATCTCCACGTCGTCGTCCCCGGAGGTCTCGAGATCGATCTGGTAGCGGATGGCGCCGTCATCCGCATCCAGCTCCCAGCCGGAGACCCGACCCTCGCGCTCCTGCAGGGCGATCTCGATCGCCTGCTGCGGGGTCATCGGGGAGGTGACGTCGACGGCCGGGTCCTCCACGCGGTCCCGCTCCTGGTCGTGCTCGAGGACCTCGCCGGTGGTGGCGTCGATGTCGAGGTCGTGCTCCTGGCCATCCGTCCGCACCTCGATCTCCCAGGTCCAGCCGTGGTCGTCGTCGTGGTCGATCGAGACGGATTCCGTCTCGCCTCCGCCGGCGGTCTCGACGGCGATGGACACCGCGTCCTCAGCAGAGATCGCGAGCTGCTCGGTCGCGAGGTCGGCGTCCTCGGGCAGCGGGGCGCCCGCCGGGTCCGATGTGCCGGCCTCTCCACCTGCGTCACCGGACCCGCCGGCGTCCGAGGCGCTGCCGTCGGTCACAGAGCCCGCGTCGGACGCAGAATCTCCGTCGGACGCAGAACCACCATCGGAGGCAGAGCCGTCGTCGGCCGCCGCGCCCCCGGTGTCGCTCGCGCCGCTGTCCTCGCTCGTCGAGGTGTCGGAGTCGCCGTCCGCGGGCGAACCGGCATCGTCGGCGCCGCTGCATCCGGCGGCCAGGGCGATCACGAGCGCACCCAGGGCGGCGGCGCGAGTCGTGGTGCGGGTGGTGGTGCCGAGGCGCATCGTGCGGGTCATGGCGAGTCTCCTCCTCGAGGGGCGTCTGCCCCGATGTGCGGTCGATATGCCCAGGCTATGGCGCTGCTGAACAACGGTCGAGCACTCTGAGAACACTCTCATCGAGGCCTCATGCAGCTCTCACCCGGCGCTCCCCGAACGTCGGCACCCGTGCTCCGCCACTGGCGCGCTCCGCGGCCTGGCCTCCCGCGGCTGCTCCGCGCTGTGGCGTGCTCCGCGCCGTGGCGTCGCGCGGCTGCTCCGTGTCCTGGCTTCCCGCGGTGGCTTCGCGCCCCGGCGTCCCTCGGTCGCGCGGCCGAGCAGGACCGTCGGCCCTTCCGCTCTCCCCCGGCTCCCCCTACGGTGGGGAGAACCCTCCGGGGGACCCTGATGTCCATCGCAGCAGGAAGGCGCCATGACCACCACCACGAGCTGGCCGAACTCCCCCGCCGATCCGCCCTCGGGCGACGAGCTGTCGCGGATCCATGCCTGGTGGCGGGCCGCGAACTACCTGTCGGTCGGGCAGATCTATCTCAAGGACAACCCTCTGCTGCGCAAGCCGCTGCAGCGCGAGCATGTCAAGCCCCGTCTGCTCGGGCACTGGGGCACCACGCCGGGGCTCACGTTCCTGTACGCCCACGCCAACCGGGCGATCCGGCAGCGCGGCCTGAACGCCATGTACATCACCGGCCCCGGGCACGGCGGGCCCGGACTGGTGGCCGCCACCTACCTCGAAGGCACCTACAGCGAGGTCTACCCCGCCGTGAGCCAGGACGAGGAGGGGCTGAACCGCCTGTTCACGCAGTTCTCCTTCCCCGGCGGCATCCCCTCGCACGTGGCGCCGGAGACCCCCGGGTCGATCCACGAGGGCGGCGAGCTCGGATACTCGCTCTCCCATGCCTACGGCGCGATGTTCGACAGGCCCGACCAGATCGCCTTCACCGTGGTGGGTGATGGCGAGGCGGAAACCGGTCCGTTGGCCACGTCGTGGCACTCGAACAAGTTCACCAACCCCCAGCAGGACGGCGTGGTGCTGCCGATCCTGCACCTGAACGGCTACAAGATCGCCAATCCCACCGTGCTGGCCCGTCTCGGCGACGAGGAGCTCGAAGCGCTGCTGCGCGGCTACGGGCACACCCCGCTGTTCTTCACCGGCGGGTTCGAGGACGAGGACCCGATGGCGGCGCACGAGCGCTTCGCCGCCGTCCTCGACGAGGCGCTGGACCAGATCGCCGAGATCAAGCAGCGGGCGCAGGAGGACGCCGCGCACGGCCGCGAGACCGAACGGCCCGCCTGGCCGATGATCGTCTTCCGCACGCCGAAGGGCTGGACCGGCCCGAAGACGATCGACGGTCAGGTCACCGAGGGCTCCTGGCGCTCCCATCAGGTGCCGCTCGCCAGCGCCCGCGACACCGAGGAGCACCTCGCCGACCTCGATGCGTGGTTGCGCTCCTACCGTCCCGAGGAGCTGTTCGACGAGGACGGCCGCCTGCTCGAGGAGATCGCGAGCACTGCTCCGGCGTCGGCGCAGCGGATGTCGGCGAACCCCGCCACCAACGGCGGCTCCGTGCTGATCCCGCTGCGTCTGCCCGATATCCGCGACCATGCCGTCGAGGTCGATCGACCCGGCGCCTCGGTCTCCGAGGCGACGAAGGTGCTGGGCGGGTGGCTGCGGGACGTCGTCCGGGACAACCCGGACAACTTCCGGATCTTCGGTCCCGACGAGACCGCGTCCAACCGCCTGCAGTCCGTGTACGAGGCGACCGACAAGCAGTGGAACGCTGACTTCGAGCCGCACGACCGCGACGAGCACCTGGCACGCTCCGGCCGCGTGATGGAGGTGCTCTCGGAGCACCAGTGCCAGGGCTGGCTCGAGGGGTACCTGCTCACGGGCCGGCACGGGCTCTTCTCCTCCTACGAGGCCTTCATCCACATCGTCGATTCGATGGTCAACCAGCACGCGAAATGGTTGAAGGTCACCAACGAGCTGGAGTGGCGCCGGCCGCTGGCTTCGCTGAACTACCTGCTGAGCTCGCACGTGTGGCGGCAGGACCACAACGGCTTCAGCCATCAGGATCCCGGGTTCATCGATCACATGGTCAACAAGAAGGCCGAGATCGTGAGGGTCTACCTCCCGCCGGACGCGAACACCCTGCTGTCCACCTACGATCACTGCCTGCGCTCTCGCCAGTACGTCAACGTGGTCGTGGCCGGGAAGCAGCCGAACCCGAACTGGCTGAGCCTGGACGAGGCCGCCGTGCACTGCGCCCGCGGGCTCGGCATCTGGGAGTGGGCCGGCACCGAGGTGGACGGCGAGGAACCGGATGTGGTCCTCGCCTGCGCCGGGGACATCCCCACCATCGAGACGCTCGCGGCCGCGAAGATCCTGCGCGAGGAGATCCCCTCCTTGAAGGTGCGGGTGGTGAACGTGGTGGACCTGATGCGTCTGCAGGAGGACACCGAGCATCCCCATGGCCTCTCGCCCCAGGACTTCGACGGGGTCTTCGGCGAGGACCTCCCGGTGATCTTCGCCTATCACGGCTATCCGTGGCTGATCCATCGCCTGGCCTACCGTCACGATCGGCATTCCCGGATCCACGTGCGGGGCTACAAGGAGGAGGGCACCACCACCACGCCCTTCGACATGCTCATGCTCAACGATTCCGACCGCTACCACCTCGTGATGGATGTGATCGACCGGGTCGAGGGCCTGGCCACACGGTATGCGGGTCTTCGGCAGCAGATGGTCGATGCCAGACTCCGAGCCCGCGCCCACGCCTACGAGCACGGCGAGGACCCGGCGCACATCGCCCAGTGGCAGTGGGACGACACCGCCGACCACGCAGCCGGCGGCGCCCCGGCGCAGGCCCAGGACACCGGAGGCGACAACTGATGACAGGACCTGCTCCGACCGCCGGCGACTCGGCGGACCACGGCGTCCTACGTCGTCTCGTGCGGGTGCAGGGACGCGTTCAGGGCGTCGGCTTCCGCATGGCGGCCGCGTCCGAGGCGGAGCGTCTGGGCGTGGTCGGGACCGTGAGGAACCTGTGGGACGGCTCCGTCGAGGCGGATGTCGAAGGGTCGTCCGACGCGGTCGGGTCGATGCTCGACTGGCTGCGGGAGGGCCCGCCCGGGGCACAGGTGAGCGGGACCGAGGTGCGCCCGCAGGCCCCGAAAGGCGCGGCGAGCTTCCGCGTCACCGGCTGATCGCTGCCCGCGCGCTCAGGCGGACTCGGAGTGTCTGAGCCCGGCGACGCCGCCGCGCAGGTAGTTCGCGGCGACAGCCGCTCCGGCGAGCACCATCACCGTCGAGGTGACGATCAGCGAGGTCTGCCCAGCGCGGTCGATGATCAGCCCGCCCACCAGGGCGCCCACGGCGATCGCCACGTTGAACACGGCGCTGTTCAGCGCGGTGCCCTCCTCGATGACCTCGGCGGCCTGGGAGCCCACGAAGGCCTGGATCGCCACCGAGATCGCTCCGACGAACAGACCCCACAGCGGCATGATCGCGAGCGCCGAGGCCGGGGTGTGCATCAGCAGCAGCACGAGGAGCAGGGAGATCCCCACGCCGGAGGAGACCACCAGCACGCCCCAGGGCGCGCTGCGGGTCAGCAGCGGAGCGACGGCGAAGTTGCCGATCAGCCCGGCGATGCCGAAGGCCAGCAGCATCACACCGATGTCGGTGACCGGCACCTGGGCCCGCGCGACCAGGATCGGGCTGACATAGGCGTAGGTGATGAACTGGGCGACCACCACCAGCGAGGTCAGCACGATCGCATAGCGCACGCCGCGCGCACGACTGGCGGCGAGCATCATCGCCGGGGTCACCTTCACCGGCGAGCGCACCGGCTTCACGAGCAGCAGGATCAGCACGGCGACGAGCACGGCGATCAGGCCCACCACGGCGAAGGCCGCCCGCCATCCCACGTGCGACCCGATCCATGCGGCCATCGGCACGCCGAGCACCAGGGCAGCGCCGGCGCCGCTGAAGGCGACGGTCAGGGCCCGCGCACTGTGCTTCGCCTCGACCTGGCCGAGCGCGACGATCGCGAGCACCGCCCAGTACAGGCCGATGGAGACCCCGGCGAAGAGTCGGGCCAGCAGCAGCACCGCGAAGTTCGGGGCGACCACGCTCAGCGCGCAGGAGATCACCACCGAGGACAGGGCCAGCACGAGCACGAGGCGGCGGTCCATCCCCCGCACGATCACCGGGGTGAGCACAGCCACGACACCGGCCAGCACGCCGGGCACGGTGACCGAGAGTCCCGCGAGCCCCTCGCTGATCCCGAGCTCCGGCGCCATCACGCTGAGCACCCCGATCGGCAGCTCCTCGATCGTGATGAGCACGAAGATCCCCAGGGCGAGGGCGACGACCCCACTCCATCGGCGTGCGCTGTCCACTGCTGCTCCTCCTCGATCTCGGCCCGGCACGGGCGACGACTTGCTCGTACGGGCTCATGGCTGAACAGGCGAGTCCCCGAGCCTCGCGAGGGCGCGGGAGCTTCCTGCTCGGACGGGCCGCGCGCTCAGTCACGGCGCGGGCTGCGGCGGGGCGCCTGCACGCGGCATGGCGCGTGCGCACGGCGTGGCGCCTGCGCACGGCGGATGGCCCCGGGCGCGCTGTGCGCTGCCGGAGCCATCCGCGGTCAGGCGGGTCTGCGGCCGTCGGCCGGAGCCGAGGCCGCAGCCGACTTCGGTCGGGACCGCCCGCGGTCCGACCCGATCGACGCCGGCCCGATCCTCACCTGCTGGTGTTCAGGTGCTGGAGATCAGACGGCGGCGTCGAACGCCTCGCCGATCTCCTGCTCACCGTCGTTGTAGGTGAGGAACTTCCCGACGGTCGCCGGACGCTCGAGCGCGGCGAGGATCGTCCGGGCGACGTTCCCGCGGGAGACGGTGCTGCTCTCGGTCGCGGTCGCGTCGATCCGTCCGGTCGGCTCCTCGAGGGTGAGCCCCGACGGCCCGAGGATCGTCCATTCGAGACCGGTGCCCTTGAGGTGGTCGTCAGCCTGTGCCTTCGCCTCGGCGTAGGCGAAGAACGGCTCGTCCTCCGGAACGCCGTGCTCGAGGCTCGCCCCGAAGTAGCTGATCATCAGGTACCGGGTGGCCCCCACGCGCTGAGCCGAGTCCATCGACGCGATCGCCGCGTCCCGGTCCACGGCCCAGGTGCGCTGCGGGTTCCCGCCGCCGGCGCCGGCGGCCCAGACCACTGCGTCCTTGCCGCGCAGCAGCTCGTCCCAGCCCGCGTCGTCGAGCGATTCGATATCCGCCACGACGGCCTTCGCGCCGGTGGCCTCGATCTCTGCCGTCTGCTCGGGGTTGCGGATCACTGCGTGGACGGTGTGACCCGCGTCCACGAGCAGCGGCTCCGCGAGCAGTGCGACCTTGCCGTGTCCTCCGATGAGTGCAATATCCATACCCCCACCTTTGCACCGGCATGCGATGCCGTCGAGGGCCGGACCATCAGGTTCACTGCTGGTGGAATGCCGTCCGGGTCGCGCGCGGTCGCGATGGCCGGGTATGAAGCGGGAAGTCAGGCGGGAAGTGAGGCGGGAAGTCAGGCGGCAAGTCAGGCGGCAAGTCAGGCGGGAGGCGCCCTATATCCTGTGCTCGGCCGCCGCGGGGTGGCCGATCCCTGGGGAAGGACCCTCTGATGGCCGGTGGACTCGCCGCACTGCTCGACGACGTCGCTGCACTCGCTCGCCTGGCCGCCGCCAGCGCCGACGACGTCGCCGCCGCTTCCGCGAAGGCGAGTGCCAAGGCGGTGGGCGTGGTGATCGATGACGCCGCGGTGACTCCCCAGTACGTGCGAGGCATCAAGCCCGCGCGGGAGCTGCCGATCATCTGGCGGATCACCAAGGGTTCCCTGCGCAACAAGCTGCTGATCATCCTGCCTGTCCTGCTGCTGCTGAGCGCCTTCGCGCCCTGGGCGCTGACGCCGATCCTCATGCTGGGTGGCCTCTACCTCAGTTTCGAGGGCGCTGAGAAGGTCTGGGAGCTGGTGCGCGGCGCACCGAAGAAGGAGCCGGCGACCTCGCAGGGTGCCGATGCGGAGGGCAGGATCGTCTCCAGCGCCGTGCGCACCGATCTGATCCTCTCGGCGGAGATCATGGTCATCTCCATGAACTCCTTCGCCCCCACCTCGGTGTGGGAGCAGGCCGCCGTGCTCATCGTCGTCGCGATCGGCATCACCGCTCTGGTGTACGGCGCGGTCGGGGTCCTGGTGAAGATGGACGACGTGGGCCTGGCGATGGCGTCGGACGCCGAATCGGATCTCAAGCAGCGCTTCGGCAACGGCCTGGTCCGGGCGATGCCCACGGTCATGACCGTGATCAGCTACGTGGGCATGGTCGCCATGCTCTGGGTGGGCGGCCACATTCTGCTCGTCGGCACCCACGACCTGGGGCTCGCCCAGCCCTACGGGTTCGTCCACCATCTCGAGGAGTCCGTCAGCGGCGTGGCCGGTGTGGGCGCCGTGCTGGGCTGGCTGCTCAACACGGCCTTCTCCTTCGTGCTCGGTCTGCTCATCGGCGGGGTCGTCGTCGCGATCCTGCACCTGCTGCCCATCGGGCACCACGGCGAGAAGGACGATCGGACGCTGAAGAACTCGCAGGACGGGGACGCCGGCGAGAACCACGGTGGACGCAGCGCGGACGAATCACCGACGCGCGCGGCGGAGGGAACCGGCACGCCCGACGGGACGGCTTCTCCGAGCACGACGGCAGGCAAGGGGACCGCGCCGACGGAGTAGGGCCGGCGCAGCGCAGCCGCCTTGCCCGAGGCGCAGACCTGTGCCACGGTGAGTGACCTCTGTCACCGCCGAAGGAGATCGCGCCGCCGTGCTTCCTCTTGATCGCCGCACCTTCCTGCGCCTGAGCACGGGCGCCGGGGCCACTGCCTTCACGGCCAGCGCGGGCTCCGTCCCCGCTCTCGCACACCCAGCTGCTCCGTCGGCCGGCGATGCCGCGGCGGATGATCCTGTTCCTCCGCCCGCCCGGCAGTTCCGTGCCATGTGGCTCTCCTCCGTCGAGAACATCGACTGGCCCTCCGCGCCCGGCCTCAGCGTCGCGCAGCAGAAGGAGGAGTACCTGACCTGGCTCGACCTCGCCGAGGAGCTCGGGCTGAATGCGGTGATCGCGCAGGTGCGCCCCACGGCCGACGCATTCTGGCCCTCCTCGTTCGAGCCGTGGTCGACGTACCTCACGGGCACCCAGGGTGAGGACCCCGGCTACGACCCGCTGGCCTTCCAGATCGAAGCGGCCCATGAGCGCAACCTCGAATACCACGCGTGGTTCAACCCCTACCGGGTCGCGATGACCGAGGAGCCGGACCTGGTCGAGGACCATCCGGCGCGAGTGCACCCCGACTGGGTCTGGCCGTTCGGCGGCAAGCTCTACTACGACCCCGGCCTGCCCGAGGTCCGCGCCTTCGTGCAGGACGCGATGATGGACGCCGTCTCCCGGTACGACGTGGACGGCGCCCACTTCGACGACTACTTCTACCCGTACCCCGTCGAAGGGCAGACCATCCCCGACGAGGACACCTTCGCCGCGCATTCGGACGGGACCGAATCGATCGAGGACTGGCGGCGGGGGAACATCGATCTGCTGGTCAGCGAGATGCACGAGCGCATCCGGGCCGAGAAGCCCTGGGTGCGGTTCGGGATCAGTCCGTTCGGCATCTGGCGCAACGCCACGAGCGACCCGGAGGGCTCGGACACCTCGGGCTCGGAGAGCTACGAGATCATCTCCGCGGACTCCCTGCGCTGGGTGCGCGAGGGGTGGGTGGACTACATCAACCCGCAGATCTATTGGGAGATCGGGCATCCCGCGGCCGACTACGAGACCCTGGCGCGCTGGTGGGCCGACAAGGTCGAGGGCACGGGCGTGGCCCTTTACATCGGCGAGGCCGCCTACAAGGCGATCGACGGCACCTTCCCGGAGGCCACCGAGCTCGGCGATCACCTCGACCTCACGCAGACCCTCGCACCGATCGACGGCAACGTCTACTTCAGCGCCGCGAGCCTGCGCGATGACGCCGTCGGGGCGGTCGACGACCTCGTCGAGCGCCACTACACGCATCCGGCGATCGTCCCCGTGATCGAGGGGATCCCCGGCGAGGCTCCTGAGGCGCCGACGGTCCTGGCCGCGCGGAACGTCGAGGACGGCGTGGAGGTGCGCTGGCGCGGTCGCGCTGCGACCAGCTATGCGCTCTGGCGTCTGCCGTCGGCCACGGCCGGGGCCGACGAGCTCGCCGACGGGCGCAACCTGGTGGCGACGGTGCGCGCCGGCCGCACCTCCCAGGCTCTGGTGCACGAGGGCGCCGACGGCAGCGGGTACTACGTCGTCACCGCCTACGACCGCACCTGGCGGCAGAGCGACCCGTCGGAGGCAGTGCAGGTCCGCGGCTGAGCCGGTCCGCGCCGGCTCGGACGCGGATCAGCGCCCGACGGTCAGGCGTTCCCGGGGACCACGCCCGGGTTCGGGACCACGGGCGACTCGGCCGACCACGGGAAGACGATCCACTCGTCGGTGCGGCGCCACACGAAGTCCGGGGAGACGACGGAGGCGGACTTCGCGTACAGCACGGCGCTGCGGGCGTCTGCGCCCTGCTCGCGCAGCAGATCGAGCACCAGGGCCAGCGTGCGACCGGAATCGGCGACGTCGTCGACGACGAGGAGGCGCTTGCCCTTGATCGATTCGGTGTCGAGCATCGGGGCGAGCAGGACCGGATCCGGCAGCGTCTCGTGCACGTCGGTGTAGAACTCGACGTTGATCGCGTCGGAGAGCTTCAGGCCCAGTGCGTAAGAGAGGGATCCGGCCGGCAGCAGACCGCCACGCGCCACGGCGATGATGATCTCCGGGTCGAACGCCGAATCGGCGATGGTCTGCGCGAGCTCCCTCGAGGCGGTGCCGAACAGCTCCCAGCTGAGGACCTCCTTGGTCGACAGCTCGGACGAGTCGGCGTGGTAGGCCTGGGACATCAGATCTCTTCTCCTCGGGGTGCGATCGACGCAGAGATCTCCGATGGTATCGGCCGTCGCTGATCGGGTGGATCGTGGGACCGGTCCGCCGGTTCCTTGTCACAGGCACGCAGGCACACAGGCACACAGGCACACAGGGCCCCGGGCCACGGGACTGATGCACGATCAGGTGTCAGCTTGGTTTAGGCCGCCAGGGTGACGGTCGGGTTCATGATGGTCGGGACTGATGCACGATCAGG
>NZ_NRGS01000021.1 GCF_002332425.1 Brachybacterium alimentarium
GGTGACGGGGTGACGGGGTGACGGGGTGACGGGGTGACGGGGTGACGGGGTGACGGGGTGAAGGGGTGACGGGGTGACGGGGCGAGAGGGGAGGCGGGGCGAGAAGAGGGCAGCACCCCGCTGCCGGGCCTGCGACACTGGACGTAAGACGTTTCACCGAGAGGACGACCACCGATGACCGCCCTGCTGCAGCCGACGCCCGACGGGTTCCTCCGTGCCGGGACGCCCCATCTCGTGATCTCCGGGGCGATCCACTACTTCCGCGTGCACCCCGACCAGTGGCGCGACCGCCTGCGGCGCCTGGTGGCGATGGGCTGCAACACGGTGGAGACCTATGTGGCCTGGAACGTCCATCAGCCCGCACCGGACGTAGTCGACTTCGCGGGCATCGCGGATCTGGGCCGCTTCCTGGACATCGCGGGGGAGGAGGGCCTGGACGCGATCGTGCGGCCCGGCCCGTACATCTGCGCCGAGTGGGAGAACGGCGGATTCCCGGGCTGGATCCTCGCCGACCGCAACATGCGACTGCGCAACCGCAACGCACCGTACCTGCAGCTTGTGGACGCCTGGTTCGACCAGCTGATCCCCGTGATCGCCGAGCGCCAGGCGGGCCGCGGCGGCAACGTGGTGATGGTGCAGGTCGAGAACGAGTACGGGAGCTTCGGCGACGACACGGCCTATCTCGCGCACCTGCGCGACGGCCTGATCGCCCGCGGCATCGAGGAGCTGCTGGTGACGTCCGACGGGCCGGCGCGCATGTGGCTGACCGGCGGCACCGTGGACGGCGCCCTCGGCACGGTCAACTTCGGCTCGCGCGCCCTCGAGGTGCTCGCGATGGCGCAGGAGGAGCTGCCCGCGCAGCCCCAGATGTGCATGGAGTTCTGGAACGGCTGGTTCGACCACTGGGGCGAGGAGCACCATGCCCGCACCGGGGACGACGCCGCCGGCGAGCTCGCGGACATGCTCGGCCACGGCATGAGCGTGAACTTCTACATGGCCCACGGTGGCACCAATTTCGGGCTGCGCGCCGGTGCGAACCACGACGGGGCTCTGCAGCCCACCACCACGAGCTACGACTACGACGCCCCGATCGCGGAGAACGGCGAGCTCACCGAGAAGTTCCGCGCCTTCCGCGCAGTGATCGCCCAGCACGTCGAGCTGCCCGCTCTCGAGGATCACCTCGCCCGGCTCGGGCTCGACGCCGTCCCGGCCCGTCTGCCCGCCGCGGAGCTGCCGATCGAGAAGACCGTCTCCCTGCGCGACACCGAACGCTTCGTGCGCAGCGTCGAGGTGCATCCCACGCCGCCCTCGTTCGAGGACATGGGGCTGGAGCGCGGTCTGCTGCGCCTGAGCCGCGACCTCGAGATCGCCGCGGGTGAGCGCGACGGCCGCACCGAGATCTCACCGCTGAAGCTCTATGACCTCCACGATCGCGCCTGGGTGTATGTCGACGGGCTGTACGTCGGCGCTACCGGCGTGGTCGGGAACGAGCAGCGCGAGACCGACCCCGCCACCATCGAGCTGAGCGGATTCGCGGACCGGCTACTGCCTGAGGGTGGCCGCCGCACCGTGCGTGTCGAGATCCTGGTCGAGAACCTCGGCCGCGTGAACTTCGGCCCGCGACTGGGCGAACGCAAGGGCATCCTCGGCGGCGTCTGGCAGACGATCCGCTTCCTCAACGACTGGGAGGCCGACGCCTGGCCGCTCGAGGACATGGGTGACGAGCTCGCGGAGCTGCTCGCGCAGGGCCCCGCCGTCGACGAGCACGCGGCCGACGCAGCGGACGACGCCGCCGAGTCCGGCACCTCCACCGTGCTCGATGACGCTCTGCCCGTGCTGGCCGGCTCCTCCTTCGAGGCCGACGGGCCGGTGGACACCTTCCTCGACGTCTCCGGTGCGGGCCACGGCGTCGCCTACGTCAACGGCTTCTGCGTGGGCCGCTACTGGAACATCGGCCCGCAGCAGACGCTCTACGTCCCGGCGCCGCTGGTGCGCGCCGGACGCAACGAGGTGCTGCTGCTGGACCTGGAGAAGCGGCCGACGCGCCTGGCGCTCGCCGAGGAGCACGTCTTCGGACGCACCGACGGCTGAGGCTGGCCGGCTGGCCGGCTGACCGACGAGCCGACGGCTGAGTGCAGGCGGTCGACGCCATGGCCGTCGGCCGAGACGAGTCGACTCGGCCGACGGCTCCCGGCCCGTCCTCGTGGCGACGGCTGCACCGTCGGGCGATCGACGGCCGTGTCCAGGCGCCCGCCCGTGTCAGGTGCGGTTCGAGGGCGTGACCGGGACGTCGTCGGGCAGGAGCTCCGCGAACTCCTCGAGGATCTGCTTGCCGCCCTTCTCCTCCCACTCGCGGAGCGCGGCCGTGAAGTGGTCCATCGACGCGCGACCCTGGATCACCTCGTCACGGGCCTCGTCCAGCCGGGTCTTGATCTTGGTGCCCAGGCGGGAGTTGGTGGGGGAGTACAGGCCCTTGATCGGACTCTTCTGCGCGAGGGGCAGCAGCTCCTGCTCGATCTCGTAGATGTAGCGGGAGTCGTCGGGGATCGGGTTGTACACGACGCCCTCGCCCGCAGCCATGATCTGCAGGGCGCTCTGCAGGCCGGGAACGTTCTGGGCCCCTTCGTCGGTGAACAGGTAGTTGCCGTCGTCGACCGTGTACTCCTCACCTTCGGTGCCCCAGTTGACCTGCATGTACTCGGTGGTCCCGAAGGGTGCGGAGAGATAGTTGATCACGCTGAGCAGCTCCCGGATGCGGGACTCGTCATCGGTCTTGCGGAAGGGGGTGAAGCCGACGGTGCCGTAGCCCATGTCGTAGGTGGGGATGCGCCCGTCGACCGCGGGGAACGGGATCATGACGTCGGCCCGCAGATCGGGGTTGTTCAGACGGGGCTCCGAGGCGCCGCGCGGCCCCACCGAGACCAAGGCGGCCAGCGTCCCGTTGGCCAGCAGCTGGGGTGCCTCGGCCAGGTTCAGGTCCGGATAGAACGCGCCGGCGGCGAACAGCTCTCGGGCGAACTCGAGCGCCTCGAGGTACTCCTCGGTCTGCTGCGCAGCGGTGAGGCTGCGATCCTCCTCGACCCGGTATCCGTTGGGGACCCCGAACCATTCGCCGATCATGTGGAACGCATTGGGGAGGAACGGTTCGAGCGCCCAGCGCTTGCCGGGGATCGACAGCTCCTGGCACTTCTCCAGGAACTGGGCGGCACTGTCGGCGCTGAAGCCGTCCACCTCCTCCCACACCTCCGGGTTGCCGATGTAGACCTGGCCGAACGGGGTGGAGGGGATGGGGGCTCCCCAGATCCGTCCGTTGACCACGGCGGTGCGCCAGGAGTCCTCGCGCAGAGCGGCGAGGTTGGGGTATTCGAGCACCGCGTCGCCCGCGAGGTAGTCGGTGAGATCGGTGAAGGCGGCCTCCAGCATCGGTCCGATGTTGGGGATGCCCTGGTTCGGCGGCACCCACATGAGGTCCGGCAGATTGCCCGAGGCCAGGGTGGTGGCGAACTTCGAGGGGTAGTCGTCCACCACCACGTCGAGATCGAAGATCCCGCCCATCGCCGAGTTCAGGCGCTTCCAGTAGGGGTTGCGATTCATCGGAGGGGGCGGCGTCTGGAACGTCTGGGTCAGCCCGGTGATGGTGCCCGAGGCGATGGGGGCGTTCGACGTGGTCGTGATCAGCTGATCGGGGACCGTCAGGTACACGTCGTGGAGGCCCTCGGCATTGCCGGGCAGGTCCGGGGTGAGCCCCTCCAGCGGTTGATAGGTCGGCAGGGTGACGTCCGGGACGTCGGGGATCTCCGGCTGGGGACGGGGGCCGCACGCCGCGGCGCCGGCTCCGAGCGCGAGGGCTCCGGCAGCGGCGAGGACGTGGCGACGTCGGGGTTCGGGACGCATGGGGTGCCTTTCTCGAGGGCGGGTGCTCAGCCCTTGACGGCGCCGGTGATGACGCCCTTGGAGAAGTACTTCTGGAGGAAGGGGTAGACCAGCAGGATCGGGACCAGCGCGACGACCACGACGGCCATCTTGATCGACTGCGGGGCGGCGGTCTGCTGCACGCCGAGCTGGTCCGCGGTCATCGACGTGCCCTGGATGACGTAGCTGCGCAGGATCAGCTGGATCGGCCACAGCTCCTGATCATTGATGTAGAGCATTGCGTTGAAGAAGGCGTTCCAGTACGCCACGGCGTAGAACAGTCCGATCACGGCGATCACCGCCTTCGACAGGGGCATCACGATCTGCCAGAGGATCCGGAAGTCGCTGGCGCCGTCGATGCGGGCGGCCTCGAGCAGCTCCTGGGGCAGCGCCATGAAGAACGAGCGCATCACGATGAAGTTGAAGGCCGCGAACGCCGTGGGCAGGATCAGCGACCACAGGCTGTCCAGCAGATGCAGCTCCTTGATCATGAGGTACAGCGGGATCAGACCGGGGGAGAAGAACATGGTCAGCACGATCGCCAGCAGCATCGGCTTGCCGAACAGGACCGGACGGCTGAGGGCGTAGGCCATCGTGATCGTCACGAACAGCGCGATGAGCGTGCCCGCGACCGTGACCAGCACGCTGACCCCCAGCGAGCGGAAGATGAGCGGGCTGGCGAAGATCGTCCGATACGCCTCGAGCGTCGGCTCGGTCGGGAACAGCACGTAGCCGCCGGCCTCGCGGATCTCGGCATCCGAGGCGAGCGAGGTGGAGACCACCACGAGCATCGGCACCAGGATCGAGATCGAGATCGCGAGGACCACGAGCGTCTTGAGGACCGACAGGGCGGGAGAGGGCTTCTCCATCCACGCGGGCCGCTCGGAGCGACCGCCGAGCAGGTCCCACAGGCGCTGGTGGAACCCGCGCTCGTCGGGCAGGCCGGAGCGGGAGGCGGGGGCTGTGCGATCGGTGGTCGGTGCGCTCATTTGCTGCTCCCTCGGTAGATGCCGTCCTCGCCCAGCAGGTGGGCGACCTTGTTGGAGGCGAGGATGAGGATCGTGCCCACGACTCCCTTGGCCAGGCCGGCGGCCGCGCCCATCGACCAGCTGCCGTCGATCACGCCGGCGTAGTAGCTGTAGGTGTCCAGCACTTCAGCGGCCTCGGGGCCGACGGCGTCGCGCTGCAGGATGAACTGCTCGAAGCCGACGGTGAGGATCGAGCCCAGCTGCAGGATCAGCAGCAGCACGATCACCGGGCGCATGCCCGGCAGCGTGATGTGCCAGATGCGGTGCAGGCGGCCGGCGCCGTCCGTCGCGGCCGATTCGTACAGCGAGGACGGGATGGAGGCGAGGGCGGCGAGGAAGATGATCATCCCCCACCCGGCGTCCTTCCAGATCACCTGCAGGGTCACCAGCAGCGGGAAGGTGCTGGGGTTGGTCATGAACGGGATCGTGTCCATGCCGTGCGAGGCGAGGAACTGGTTGATGAATCCGGCCCCGCCCAGCATCTGCTGGAACAGTGCGATCACCAGCACCCAAGACAGGAAGTGCGGCAGGTACACGATCGACTGGAAGGCCTTGCGGAATCGTGGGGTCATCATCGAGTCGACGATCAGCGCGAGGACGATCGGCACCGGGAAGAACAGGACCAGCTGCACCGCCGCCAGCACGAGGGTGTTGCGCAGTGCCACCAGGAACTGCTCGTCGTTGAACAGGTCGATGAAGTTCCACATCCCGACCCACTCGGCCTCCGGGATGGTGATGAAGGGGTAGTAGTCCTGGAAGGCGATGACGTTGCCGAGGATGGGGACGTAGAAGAACAGCAGCAGGCAGAGCGCCCCCGGGATCATCAGCACGAGCATCTGCCAGTCCTTCTGCAGCCGGCTGCGGAAGGAGGCTCGGGGCCTCCGGGGCGCGGTCGGCGCGGCGCGGCTGGTCGTCACCGCCTGCGGGGGCGGCGCGGGCGTCTGCGCGGTCGACGTGGTCACGAGATCGGTCCTCTCGGTCATGACCCCGGAGCGGGGCCGCTCACCCCGCAGGCCTCAGTGCCTTGACAGGGTGAGATCGAGAGTAAATGCTTTCACTACCTTTGTAAATCAGTTCAGCACGGTGTGTCCGTACCCAGCTCCACGATCCCTCGTCACGAGGATGATGGGGCCTGCCCACTGTGCATCTCTTCGAAAGCGGTTCCCTCCATGACTGACCTCAAGATCGGCGTGATCGGCTTCGGCGCCCGTGGCGGCCTCGCGCGGCATGCCCACCTGCCCGGGGAGGGGTCTCGGGTCACGGTCGTGGCCGAGCCGACCTCCCGGGGCAAGGACAAGGCGCGTGAGCTGTTCGGCGACGAGGTCGCCACGGTCGACGACGTGGACCAGCTGCTGGCCGAGCACCAGGTCGACGCGGTGATGATCCTGGCCCCGGACTACGCGCACGCCGAGGTGGCGCTGAAGACCCTCGGTGCCGGGATCCCCACCTTCTCGGAGAAGCCGATGGCGATCCGGGTCGAGGACACCGACGCGATGCTCGCGCTCGCGAAGGAGAAGCGCACCCGCCTGTTCGTCGGCCACAACATGCGCCACATGCCGGTGATCCGGCAGATGAAGGCGATCGTCGACTCCGGGCGCATCGGCCGCGTGCGGGCCATCTGGTGCCGCCACTTCGTGGGCACCGGCGGCGATTTCTACTTCAAGGACTGGCACGCCGAGCGCGCGAAGGCCACCTCCCTGCTGCTGCAGAAGGGCGCCCACGACATCGACGTCATCCACTGGCTGGCCGGGGGCTACACCCGCCGTGTTTCCGGCATCGGCGATCTCGCCGTCTACGGAGACGTCACCGACCGCCGCGACAACTCGGATCGTCTGATGGGCGACTGGTACGACGCGGACGTCTGGCCCCCGACGGAGCAGAAGGAGCTCAACCCCGTGATCGACGTCGAGGACATCTCGATGCTGAACATGACGCTGGACAACGGGGTGCTGGCCTCCTACGAGCAGTGCCACTTCACGCCCGACTACTGGCGCAACTACACCGTGATCGGGGACGCGGGCCGGATCGAGAACATGGGCGACGGCAGCGGCGAGCAGATCCACATCTGGGAGTCCCGACGCTCCGGCCCCGGCCGTCCGGACGCGGTCGAGGTGATCGCCCGGGCCAGCGGTGGCCACGGCGGCGCCGATCCCAGCCTGGTCGCGGAGTTCCTGCGCTTCGCGCGCGAGGGCGGGAGCACCGACGTCTCGATCATCGCGGCCCGCGAGGCCGTCGCGACCGGCGTCTACGGGGCCGAGTCGATCCGCCACGGCGGCATCCCCTACGACATCCCGCCGGTCCCGGCCGACGTGCGCGAGTACTTCGACAACGGCCAGGCCTGACGGGGCCGTGGGAGCTCAGCCGGCCGGAGGGGAGGCGAGGGCCTCCGCCGCCCGGATGCTGTCCTTGTAGCCCTGCGGCATCCGCGCTGCGAGAGCCTCGTCGGCCGTGAACCACCGCAGATCGGAGTGCTCGTCGCTGACCTGCAGGCGAGCACCGTTCGCGGGAGCCGCGCAGTAGGTGACGATGCAGACTCGCCCCAGGTCGCCGAGATCGTAGATCCAGGAGTCCAGGATCGGGCCGACGTCGATCGCGATCCCGGCCTCCTCGAGCAGCTCACGACGCAGCGTGTCCTGGGGCGTGGAGTCCTCAGGATCAGGGCGCCCGCCGAGCAGCTCCCATTCGTCGCGCGGATTGCGGCCGAGCAGCACCCGGCCGGCGTCGTCCTGCAGTACGGCCTTGACCGAGACGCCGAGGCTCATGCATCAGCGCCCCGGGTACGTGCCGAGCGCCCGGCTCCTGCCGCGAACGGCTGCGATCGGTCGAGCTTGAGCAGCGCCCACTCGGCCGACCGCTCGATGCCGTAGACCTCGGCGTACTGGGCGGAGAGCTTCTCGATCCGGGCGGAGATGTCGTGGAGGTCCATCCCGGCACCTTACGTGCGCTGCCGCATCCGCCGCGGCTGCTCCGGGGCCGGGCCGGCATCGGGCGACCCCACGTCAGCCGACGACGTCGTGCGCATGCAGCGCTTCGCGCACCTCGTGCACCGCTGCCGCTCCGGCGTGCAGCGGGAACGATGCGGCGACGAACCCGTCGGGCCGCACCAGGTACAGGCGGTCCCGGCGCAGTCGGCCCCACGGGTCGGGGGAGAAGGCGAACGGCCCCTCGACCCAGTCCGGCACGGCGACCGGCCTGTCGGCGTCCGTGCCGTAGGTGTGCAGCTGCCAGCTCATCGCGCGCAGACCCTCGGCGTTCTCCCTGGTCGGGGGCAGACGCAGGCCGACGGCCGGATCGGCCGCCCATCGTGGTGGCTGCTCGCCCTTGGGCACCGCGTGGTAGCGGATCCGGTACTGCCCGAGCAGTCCGCCGACATAGGGCCCCAGGCGTGTGGAGAGCAGGCGCGGTGCGAGGACGGCCATCACGTCCCGGGCCCGTCGGCGCAGGAACGCCGTCCCGCGACCGGGACGGGCGATCATGCCGAAGGCCTGGTCGGTCCACTCGATCAAGGTGAGCGCCACCGGCCGACGTTCGAGCTCGTACCGGGCCAGCGCCGACTCGGAGCGATGCCCGGAGAGGACGTCGGCCAGCAGATGCGCCAGGTGGTGGGCGTCCTGCAGGCCCGTGTTCATGCCCTGCCCTCCGAGCGGGGAGTGCACGTGCGCGGCGTCGCCGGCGAGGAACACGGCCCCCTGATGGAAGGTGGAGGCGACGCGATGGTGCACGCGGTAGGCGGAGAACCAGTCGACAGAGTCGTAGTCGATGCCGAGGTCCGTGCGCGCCTCGGTGAGGGCCGTCTCCTGGTCGGGATGCTCCTCGCCGTGCAGCCAGATCAGGCGCTTGTGGCCGCCGAGGCCCAGCGGGAACAGGATCGCGAACTTCTCGTTCCCGAACTGGGCGACGAGCAGGTTCTCCGGCAGGCCGGTCACGCCATGGACGTCGGCCACGCAGAATGTCGCATCGTCGGTGACTCCCTCGAACGGCAGGGACAGCTGATGGCGCACGGCGGAGCCGGCTCCGTCGGCGCCGATGCACCAGCGGGCGCGGATCCGCAGCGGACCGTCCGGCCCGGTGACCACGGCTTCCACTCCGGCGTCCGGAGAGTCGGCGTCTGAGGCCAGCGACTCCAGGCCGTGCTGCCACAGCACCGGATGCCCCTCGGTCGCGAGCGTGCGCGCCAGCAGCTCCTCGTTGCGGGACTGCTCGAAGATCTGCACCCCGGGGAACGGCGTCCAGCCCTCCTGCGCCTGGTCGATATTGATCCGGCTCGCCCGCCTCGTCGAACCGGGCTCTGCCTCGGTCGCCCCGGACTTTTCGTGAATCGCCCCGAACTCCCTCCGATCTCCGCGGATCTGGATCCCTGTCCCGGGCACGGCGCCGTCGAGGACCTGCTGCGTGAGGCCCAGCTGGTCGTAGATCTCCATGCTGCGCGCGTGGACCACGAGGGCACGCGACTCACGGGTCGGGCCCTCCTTCGAGTCGATCACGAGCGCCCGGACACCTCGTCGGGCGAGCACGAGGGCGGCCATCAGCCCGGTGGGACCGGCGCCGACGACCAGCACCTCGGTCTCGAGCGGAGCGGCGTCCTCGGTGCGTGTCATGGCGGCAACTCTCTGCGCGGCGATTCCGGATCAGGGCCTGGTGCCACCGTAGTCCCGTGTCCGAGGGTCCGCTGCTCCTGCGGGCACCGGTTCCGGAGCGCACCTCCGAGCCGTGCGATTCCTGCCCGGGAGGGCAGACTTCGCACGGCTCGGAGGTGATGACGGGATGGGGCGGCCGGGCCGCCGCGGGCGTCAGCCCTTCTGTCGGCCGGTGAAGCGCGGATTCTTCTTGTTGATCACGTAGATCCGTCCGCGCCGCCGCACCACCTGGGCGCCCGGCATGCGGGCCAGCGATCGCAGCGAGGAGCGGACCTTCATCGCGTCCCCGCCTCGTCGGGACCGGCGGCGCTCTCGGAGGCAGCGTCGGCGGTCGCATCGGGCTGCGACGCGGGGGCGGTCGTGGCTCCGGCTCGTGCACTCTGCCCGTACCGGCGACGGAACCTCTCCACGCGGCCGGCGGTGTCCAGCACCGTCGCCTTCCCCGTGTAGAACGGATGCGAGGCCGAGGAGACCTCGACGTCGATCACCGGATAGTCGTGGCCGTCCTCCCAGGTCACCGTCTTGTCGGAGGTGCGGGTGGAGCGGGTGAGGAAGGAGAAGTCCGCGCTCGCGTCGCGGAAGACGACGCTCTGGTAGTCGGGGTGGATGGTCGGCTTCATGGGATGTCCTCTCCAGGTGATCTCTCACCGGATCGAGGGTGGTGCTGGGTGCGGCGCCGAAGCGCCGGGGTCACCAGCTGGATTTCGTGATGCCGGGCAGTTCGCCGCGGTGGGCGGCGGCCCGGAAGCGGACCCGCGACAGGCCGAAGGTGCGCAGGTGGCCGCGGGGCCTGCCGTCGATCGCGTCGCGGTTGCGCAGCCGGGTGGGGCTCGCGTCCCGCGGCAGGCGCTGCAGCGAACGCTGCGCCTGGACCTTCTCGGCGAGCGTCGAGGCGGGGTCCTTGAGAGTGCGCTTGAGGATCGCGCGCTGCTCGGCATACCGGGCGACGGTCTCGCGTCGGCGGCGATCGGCCGCGATCTTCGAGGTCTTCGCCATCAGCGCTCCTCGCGGAACTCGACGACGGCCCGTGCTCGCGGGTCGAACTTGCGGGCGGTCAGACGGTCCGGGGTGTTCCGTCGGTTCTTGCTGGTCATGTACGTGTAGCCGGTTCCGGCGGTGGAGCGCAGCTTGATCGTGCCGCGCACGTCGTTCTTGGAGGCCATGGTGGGGATTCCTTTCAGATCTTCTCGCCGCGAGCGCGGGTCTCGGCCACGACGGCCTCGATCCCACGACGGTCGATGGTGCGCAGGCCGCGGGCGGAGACCCGGAGCCGGACGGTGCGCCCCAGCGAGGGGACGTAGAACCGCTTGCGCTGGATGTTGGGGTCGAAGCGGCGCGAGGTGCGTCGATGCGAGTGGGAGATGGACTTCCCGAAGCTCGGTGCGGCTCCGGTGACTTGACAGCGTGACGACATGGTCGATGATACTACTTACTGAGAATCATTATCGTCAAGCAGGAGAGGTGGTGTCGGCGTGCCCGATGTCCACGCGTTCGATCACTTTCAACGATCCCGGAACGGCGGGAATTCCCTGCCTGTCTCCGTGGTCACGGCCATCGATCCGGTGCTCAGGGACTCCCTGGTGGCGAGCCTGCTGCTCGATGTCGAGGGGGCTGTCGAGCTCCGTTACGAGGTGATCGCGGACTCCTCCGCTCTGCGCCGCCTGCTCCTCTCGGTCGACGGCGTGCTCGAGGACGACGCCGTCACTCTCGACCACCCGTGCGTCTCCTGCGCCATGCGGGAGGACGCCGTGCCGACCCTCGACCGGCTCGCCCACGACCCGCGCATCGCGGCCGTCCTGCTCGCCCCGCCGATCAGCGCCGACCCCTCGGTCGTCGCCGGGACCCTCCGGCCCCATCAGGAGACATGGCATCTCGCGAGCGCCGTGGCGGTGCTCGCGACCGGGACCGCCGTCCATGACCTGCTCGGAGCCGACACGCTCGCCGAGCGGGACCTGCAGTGGGCCGACGGAGATGCGCGGAGCGTGGGGGAGGCGCTCGCCGCCCAGCTCGAGTACTCCGACCTGGTCGTCGCCGAGGGCGGGATCGACTCGGCCGGCGGAGAGCTGCTGGAGCATCTGCGCGCCCCGGAGCAGCGGCTGAGCGAGGGGCCTCACGACGTCGAGATCGGCCACGTGCTGGGCGGGCAGCTCGACCATCTGCACGCGCTGCGCCGACGCGACATGCGGTACGTCGAGCCCTACGGCGGGCCGACGGCGCACGGCACCTGGACCCTCGACCTGACCTCGGCCCGGCCGTTCCATCCCGAGCGTCTGCTCGAGAACATCGAGGCGCTGGGTGGCGGTCGGCTGCGGGCGCGCGGCCGGTTCTGGGTCCCGGACCGCCCCGACAGCATCTGCCAGTGGGACGGCGCCGGCGGCCAGGTCTCGATCGGAGCCGTCTGGAAGGCGGGCCTGGACCTGCCCACCACTCGGCTCGTGGTCACCGGGGTCGAGCCGGCCGACGGGCCGCGCGTGCGCGACGCCTTCGGGCGCAGCCTGCTCACCTCGCGGGAATGGGCTGCCGGGCTCTCACCCTGGCTCGGGGCCGAGGATCACCTCGCCCCGTGGCTCGGTGCCCGCGACGCGAACGTCTGACGGACGCGGCGCAGCGGTCGCCGAGAACGAGCACGGCAGACGAACGGTGCAGCTCAGGCGGTCAGAACTCCGGCGCGGACGTAACGCTGACGGAACCTCGCGACCCGACCGGCAGCGTCGCGCACAGCGGCGCGTCCCGTGTGGAAGGGATGGGAGGCGGAGGAGACGTCGACATCGATCACCGGGTACTCCTTGCCGTCCTCCCAGGTCATCGTGGTGGACGAGGTGCAGGTGGAGTTGGTCAGGAACGACTGGCCGGCGCTCGCGTCGCGGAATACGACGGGGCGGTACTCGGGATGGATGTTCTTCTTCATGGTGCACTCCTCGCCTGCTGGCCGCCGTGCCCGAGGTGGGGCGCGGTGCCTGTCGACCCGGCCGCGTGCCGGGATGCGGTGACGAGAGAGGTCAACGACCTCCGGGGTCGATGTATTCCGCCCTGGTCAGAGTTCCGCGCCGGTCAGAGACGAGCCTTCCGGCCTGACAGGTCGACTGCTCGGCCGCCGACTGTTCACTGCCTCACCGGCTCACCGGCTCACCGGCTCACCGGCTCACGGGCTGACTGGCTGACCAGCTCCCTCGCGTGCAGCTCCGCGAGCAGGGGAGGCTCTGCGCCGTCCCGCCCCAGCGTGAGCGCGGCGCTGCGCTGCGCGGTGTGCGCCCAGTTCTCCACCTGCTCCCGCTGCAGTACGCCGGTGCGAACGGTCTGGTCGCCGTCGTCCGCGATCACCGCGTACAGCAAGCCCGACATGAAGGCGTCCCCGGCACCGATGGTGTCCACCAGCGTCGCCGCCTCGGCGGGTATCCGGCAGGACCACTCCGACGTGCTGAGGAAACAGCCCTGAGCCCCGAGCGTGACCACGAACAGTCGCACTCCCAGCTCGTGCATCCTCGCCGCGACCTCCTCCGGCGCCGCTCCCGGATACAGCCAGTCGAGGTCCTCGTCGCTCATCTTGAGCAGATGAGCGCGGCCGGCCAAACGCTCCGTGCGCGAGCGGACCTCCACCTGGGGGACGCCGACCGTTGGGCGGACGTTCGGGTCGACCGACACGAGGGTCGCGGGATCGGCGGCCGACAGGGCGTTCGCGACGGCGGTCGCGCCGGGCTCCAGGACCGTCGCGAGGGACCCGGTGTGGAGAATCCGCGCAGTGGGCACCGCGATCGTCCCAGGGTCCCAGTCGATGTCGAAGCGGTAGCTCGCCGAGCCGTCGGCCCCGAGGGTCGCGACGGCCGTCGACGTGTGGGCCGGCGCCGGTGAGCCGCCGTCGGGCAGCCCGACGCCCGCCTGCTCGAGATGGGCGCGCAGGAGGTCGCCGTAGGCATCCGCACCGATGCGGCAGAGCAGGTCGGCGGGCACTCCGAGCCGCGCCAGACCGACCGCGACATTGGCGGGGCTGCCGCCGGGACGGACCCGCTCGACGCCATCGGCCCTGACCACGACGTCGATCAGCGCCTCGCCGATGACGTGGACGGCGGGCCTGCTCACGAGGCGGGCTCGGACAGCACGGTGACGGGCCCGGGCTCCGGGAAGATCTGCATGGACATCACGGCACGGCCCTCGTCGAGAAGGAGCTCCGCGGTCGATCGGTCGACGAGGAGGTCGACGTCGATCCGCTCGGACCCGGCAGCGGTCTGGTAGGGCGCGGTCCGTGAGTACCGGGGCGCGAACTCGCGCTCATGAGCGGCCGAGCGGTCCATGGTCACGCGCCCGCGGTCGTCGACCTCGATGACGAGCTCGCCGGCGTCGGAGCCCTCGCCGAAGCGGAGGCGCAGCGTCAGCGGTGAGTCCACGGCCAGCGTCCCGTGCAGTCGGAACGGCTCATCGGCAGGCAGCGTGGCGAGCTGCGCGCGCTGCGCCGTCACGTCGATGCGCCGGGTCGCGGGGACCGGGGGCATCACGCACTGCTGCCGGAGACGCGGAACGTCGCCTGCCTGGGCAGCAAGTCGGATCCGACGCGGCAGCGTCATCGAGGAGCGCCACGGGGCCGTGGGCGTCTCCATCACGTAGTCCCAGTTGTTCATCCAACCGATCATGAGCGGTTCGCCGGTGACGCCCGAGAACGAGACGGCGGCGTAGCAATCCGGCCCGAGATCGAGGGGTTCCGGGGCGCCCAGCGCCGTGAAGCTCCGGCCGTCGAAGTCGCCGACCAGCGCATAGGTGCCCGAGCCGCCGGCCGGACCGCCGGGGTTCGTGCTGAGGATGAGCACCCAGGCCTCCCCGGCGTGGACGCCGGAAGCGTCCTGGGCCGGGACGCGCAGGAGGTCCGGGCACTCCCAGATCCCGCCGTCGATCGCGGGATCGACGAACGTCGAGGCGTGCTCCCAGGTCAGGAGGTCGGAAGAGGTGTGGACGAGCACGCTGTGATCGAGCGCCTCGACAGTGAGCATGATCCAGGTCCCGGTCTCGGGATGGAAGGAGACCTTGGGATCGCGGAAGTTCTGGGACCCTCTGTCGAGGACGGGATTGCCCGGATAGCGGGTCCACGTGAGGCCGTCGTCCGTGGAGTAGGCGATCGACTGGGCCTGGATACCTGGGTGCGTGGGGTGCTGCGGGCCGTAGGCGCTCGTGTAGAAGGCCACGAGCGGCCCGGCCCCACCCTCCGACGCGAGGCCGGAGACGTTCTGCGCGTCATGGACGATGCTCCCGGAGAACACCATCTCGTCCTCGGCGAACTCCAGGGCGACGGGCAGCTCCTCCCACGTCGCGAGGTCGTCGGAGACGGCGTGGCCCCAGGACAGGTTGTCGTGCGTGCTGCCCAGGGGGTTGTTCTGGAAGAAGAGATGCCACCGGCCGTTGTGTCGGATGAGCCCATTGGGGTCGTTCATCCAGGTCGACGACGGCGTGAAGTGGAATCGGGGACGGTATCGATCCGCCGAGGGCAGGATCTGTGCAGTGGTGCTCATGGTCTCTCTGTCGATGGTGTCGATGGTGGGGCATCGGCGATGAAGGCCGTGCAGGTCGGGCTCGGTCAGGCGTGGTAGGCGGGCCCGGTCAGGCGTGCTGGGTGGGCCCGGCCAGGCGTGGTGGGCGGGCCCGGTCAGGTGTGCTCGGCGAACCGGTCGTAGGCGGCCTGGTAGGCCGCGAGGACTTCGCTCAGCCCGATGGACTCCAGCTGCGAGACGTATCCGTCCCATTCCTGCTCGATGCCGCCCTTGACGATCCAGGTCGCGATCTTCTCGGTGACCAGGGTCGTGATGTCCGCTTCGATGGTGCTGACGGTGTTCAGCTCGTCCACCGAGAGCATGACCGGAGGGTACTTCTCGTTGGCACGATGGGGCTCGTAGAACTCTGCGATCTGGGCCTGGCGCTCCGCGGCACGTGGCTCGGGCAGCACGACCGTCTCGAAGTCGTCAGCGGTGACGATCTTCGGGCCGCCGGGGGAGACCTTGACGCGTCGCTCCTGCTCGGTCTCGCCCTCGCCGACCGGGATCTGCTCGAGCAGGCCGTCGGCGTTCAGCTCCTGCGAGACGCCGATCGGGCCCCAGTTCGCCTGCGCGCTCATGGCCGGTTCGAAGAGCATGTCGGCCCATCGCATGGTCGCGGCGGCGTACTCGTTGGTGTGGGTGATCGCGAAGGCGCCGCGGTTGATCTCCTGGTTGTTGGCGACGCAGGCGCGCTGGACGCCGTCAGGGCCCGGGAAGATCGGCACGACCGCGTAGTGGTTCGCACGCTCGGGGCCGACGACCTCCGGGATCTCCCAGAAGAAGAAGGATCCGAGGGTCTCCGGGTCCGACTTCCCCTTGGAGACGAACTTGACGTAGTCCTGCGAGAAGGACTCCTGGTCGATGAGCCCCTCCGTGTACCAGCTGTGCAGCTCGGCGATCGCGTCGCGGAAGCCCTCGGTGTTCGCCGTGAAGACGACCTCACCGTCCTCCACGATGCGGTGATCGTGGTTGTCGGGCTGCCCGCCGATCGCGGCGATCAGGTCGGAGATGTCGCCGGCATCCATGAACGAGAGCGGGAGGACCCCGCCGGGGATGTCCTCCTTGAAGGCGAGCAGCACGTCGTGGTACTCCTCGACCGTCGTGGGCATCTCCAACCCGAGCTCCTCCAGCCAGTCGGTGTTGAGGAAGAGCATGCGGGGGAACTCGACGAGTCCCATCTCCTCCACGGAGGGGAGCGTGTAGATGTGCCCGTCGGATGCGGTGATCGCGGCCTTGATGTCCGGGCGCTCGTCCAGGATCGCGGTGAGGGTGGGGGCGTTCTCCTCGATCAGGTCCTCCAGGGCGATCAGGGTCCCGTTGGCGCCGTACTTGGCGACCTCGGCATCGGAGAGCCCGGAGGTGAACAGGGCGTCGGGCAGATCGCCGCCGGCCAGCAGGAGGTTCTTCTTCTCGCCCCAGACCTCGTCGGGCTCGTTGTTCCAGACGATCTCGATCCCGGAGTCCTCCTGCCAGGTCTTGACCAGCTCCATCGTCTCGAACTCCGGCGCGAGGGCTGACTTCGCGCCGCCGAAGGTGAGCGTCAGCTCCTCGGTCACGATCGGTTGGCCCGAGTCGGTCAGGCCGACGTCGGCGGAGAGGTCCTCGGTGGTGCGCTCCGAGGGGCGGGAACAGCCCGTGATCCCCAGCATGGTGACGCCGAGGGCGGTGGCGGACAGGGTGAAACGACGGCGGGAGAGCATGGCGGTACTCCTTCGTATCGGTGATGCAGGGAAGGGGGATCCGAGGATCCGGACGGTGGGCGGACCTGCGGGTCAGCTCTTGAGCGCGCCGAGGGTGGCGCCCTTGATGAAGTGGCGCTGGAGGAACGGGAAGGCGATCAGCAGCGGGATCGTGGAAACGACGATCATCGAGTACTTGAGCAGCTCGCCCATCTTCTGCGCCGCCGCCGTGCTGTCCATCGACGCCATGTCCATCCCGGAGGCGGAGGCCTGGGATTGGATGAGGACGTTCCGCAGGATGAGCTGGAGCGGATACTTCGATTCATCGTTCAGATAGATCATCGCGTCGAAGAATGCGTTCCAGTTCGCCACGAGATGGATCATCACCATCAGCACGATGAGCGGTTTCGAAAGCGGGATGGCGATTCCGAAGAAGAAGCGGAAATCGGAGGCCCCGTCGAGCTGTGCGGCTTCTCGCAGCTCGGAGGAGAGGTTCTGTTCGAGGAACGTGCGGGCGATGATCAGGTTCCAGACTCCGACGGCGCCGGGCAGCACCACGGCCCACATGGAGTTGAGCATGCCGAGCTCCTTCACCACGAGGTAGCGGGCGATCATGCCTCCGTCGAAGAACATCGTGATGACGAACAGGATCATGAACAGGTTGCGCCCGGGCATGTCCTTCCTGCTCAGGGCATAGGCGCCGGTCATGATCATCGTGACGCTGAGCGTGGTGCCCACCACGGTGTACAGCACGGAGTTCGCGAAGCCGCGCACGATCGTCGAGGTGCCGAAGATCGTCGCGTATCCGTCGAACGTGACCCCTCGAGGGAAGAGGACGACCTTTCCCTGCTGCACGAGGTTCGGGTCGGAGATCGAGGCGATCACGATGAAGTAGAGCGGATAGACGATCACGATGATCGCGACGGCGATCAGGCCATAGGTGACGACCCCGAACAGCGGGTCGGCCATGCGGCGATAGAAGGGTTCCTGACGCAGGGAGTTCTTCGCAGGGGACAGTGCGCTCGACATGCTCATCACCACAGACTCGATTGGTTGGCCTTCTTCGCGACCCAGTTGAAGGTCAGGAGAAGCAGGAGGTTGAGGACCGAGTTGAAGAGCCCGATGGCCGCTGAGTAGCTGAACTGGGCGTTCTGCAGACCGGTCTTGTATACGTAGGTGTTGATGACCTCGGAGGTGGGGAGGTTGAGGTCCGTCTGCATCAGATAGACCTTTTCGAACCCGAGGTTGAAGATGTTCCCGACGGCGAGGATGAACAGGATCGTGATCACCGGCAGGATGCCGGGGATGTCGATGTGTCGGATCCGCTGGAAGCGATTCGCGCCGTCCATCCGTGCGGCCTCGTGCAGCGACGGGTCGATGGCCGTCAGCGCCGCGAGGTAGATGATCATCGAGAAGCCGGCGTTCTGCCAGATGTCCGACCCGATGTAGAGGGGGCGGAACCATTCGGGGGTGCCCATGAAGAAGATCGGCTCGCCGCCCAGCAGCGAGATCGCGTGGTTCACCATGCCGGAGCTGGGGGAGAACAGCAGGTGGATCATGCCCACGATGACCACGACGGAGATGAACGACGGCGCGTAGAGGACGGTCTGCGTCATCCGCTTGAACCGCTCACTGGGCAGCTGGTTCACGATCAGCGCGAGGATGATGGGGACAGGGAATGCCACCAGCAGGCCGACGGTGTTGATCGTCAGCGTGTTCGCGACGAGGCGCTCGAACTGGAACGAGGTCACGAAGGCGACGAAGTGGTCCAGTCCCACCCAGCGGCTCCAGAAGAAGCCGTCGACCGGGTTGTAATCGCGGAACGCGATCTGGGCCCCGTACATCGGCCAGTACTTGAAGACGATGAGGTAGACGAGCGCCGGAGCGAGTAATACGTATAACTGCCAGGCATGAAGCATGCGGAGGGGCAGGCGTCTTCTCGCGCGCCGAGGGGGAGGTTCAGGCGGCGAGGCCGGAGTCTCCTCGGGTTCGGCATCGGTCGTCGAGGCAGTTCCGACGTCGGTGGCGGTGAGCGAATGCGACATCATCGTCCTTTCGGGGGGCCAACGGATTCTCGGTGGATGACCGGGCAGTGGATCAGGTGGACCTCGGCGGGCGCGGAGGCATCGAGCACGAGGGCGGCTGCTCGATCGCCCATCTCCGCGAAGGGCAGCTGCACCGTGGTCAGCGGCGGCTGGAAGAAGTCGCGCAGCACGTCCTGGTCGTCGAAGCCGACGATGGAGATGTCACCCGGGATCTCCAGGCCTTTCGCGGAGAGGGCCTGATAGGCGCCGAGGGCGGTGCGGTCGGTCCCGCAGAAGATCGCCGTCGGGGGAGAGGGGAGGGCCAGGAGATCCTCGACAGCGTCGACCCCTGAGCGATGGGTCCCGTCCCCGGGGCGCACGAGAGCGGGGTCGCGTGGGAGGCCGGCCTCGGACAGGGCGCGGCGATACCCCTCGAGCCGGCCGACGGCGGCGGGGATCGTGGAGTGGATGTTGATCATCGCGATGCGGGTGTGGCCGGCGTCGAGGAGGGCGCGGGTAGCCTCGTACCCGCCGGTGACCTCGTCCGGGACGACGCTGGGGGCGCGACCTTCGACGTCCCGGGCGTTCAGGCAGACGACACGGGTGTCGAGGGCAGCTCGCGGGATCTTCACCTCTCGATGGAACATCGCGGTGTAGAGGATGCCGTGCACCTGGTGGGAGAGCATCGTCTCGACGGCGGCGCGCTCGAGGGCGTCATCGCCGCCGGTGTCCACCGTCATCAGGGTGTGGTGCTCCTGCCAGGCGCGGTCCTGGGCTCCCTTGATCATCATGCCCGAGAACGGGGAGGTCGCGACCTCGTCGCCGACCAGCCCGATGATCTCCGTGCGGCCGGTCTTCAGGCTCTTGGCCTGGAGGTTGGGTCGATAGCCGAGCTCCGAGGCGGCATCCCGCACCCGCTGGGCGGTGGTCTCCGAGGCGCGGCCCGCATAGGACCCGCTGAGCACGATCGACACGACGGCCTGGGAGACGTCAGCGCTCGCCGCGACGTCGTGCATCGTGGGGCGGTGAGCCATGCGTCCTCCTCGGGTCAGTCAGGCGAGTGGGCTGGGGTGGGGCCCTGTCGCGGTGGATCGCGCGATGCTGCGCGGGTTCGGCGGACAGGACGTTATTCGTATGACGGAGATAGTGCACCGCCGTGGATCCCTGTGTCAAGCAGGCGTCGGGCTCAGCCGTCCGCCGCCTCGTCGTCCCCACGATGGCTTCGCCGCGCCTCGCGGTCGACCATCATCAGTACGTCGACCGGGCCGCCCTCCGCGCCGAAGGCATGGGGGAGCATCGTGTCGAACTCGGCGCTCTGGTTCGTCTCGATCCGGTAGCGTCGATCGCCCAGCAGCAGTGTGAGCGTGCCCGAGAGCACCACGAGCCACTCCTGGCCGGGGTGGGCGCGGGTCCGATCCGGCGGAGGCGGCGGTCCGGTCACGCGGCGACGCAGGACTATGGTGCCGGGGGAGCGGCGCACCTGCCAGTGCAGGGAGTCGGCGCCGCGATCCACCATCGCATTGGAGACGACCTCGTCCTCCTGCACCTCGACCAGCTCGTCCAGGCTCGTGTCCAGGCCCCGGGCGAGGAGCACCAGCTGATCCAGCGCCAGGCGGCGCTGTCCGTTCTCGATCCGCGAGAGCGAGGAGGGGCTGAGATGGGTGCGCTCGGCGAGGTCGCCGAGGGACAGGCCCTGGGCGAGGCGCAGGGCACGGAGTCTTTGCCGAACGAGGCTGTCGACATCCCCAAGTTCTTGCGTCATGAGCAAGAGGCTATGCATTGCAGGCAACCGTGTCTAGCGTCGAGGACATGACATCACCGACTGCTTCCGTGTCCACCCCTGCTTCTGCGTCCATCTCCGCTTCCGCTTCCGGTACCGCTTCCGGTACCGCTCCCGCTTCCGTGCCGGCCGACGTCGCCGGGTCGCGTGCTGCCTCGGCGTTCGCCGCTGCGGCTGCCGCCGGCCCGGCGCACGAGTCGGATCCGTTGCCCGACGGTCTCATCGACGTCGTCGTGATCGGCGGCGGCGCCGCAGGCTTGAACGGCGCACTCATGCTCGCCCGCTCCCGCCGTTGGGTCGTCGTGATCGACAGCGGGGATCCCCGCAATGCTCCGGCCGACGGGATCCACGGCCTGCTCGGCAATGAGGGCACCCCGCCCGCCGAGTTCCTCGCGCGCGGTCGCGAGGAGGTGCGCCACTACGGGGGCGTGATCATCTCCGGCGCAGTCGCCGAGGCTCGCCCTGCGGGCCGGTCCGCCGACGGGGACCTGCGCTTCACCGTGGATCTCGTGGACGGTCGCCGACTCGCGGCCCGCCGCGTGTTGGTCGCCACCGGTCTGCGCGACGAGCTGCCCGCCGTGCCGGGCCTCGCCGAGCACTGGGGTCACGGCGTCGTCCACTGCCCGTACTGCCACGGCTGGGAGGTGCGCGATCAGGCGATCGGCGTGATCGCCACGCGCCCGGCCTCGTTCCACCAGGTGCTCATGTTCCGTCAGCTCAGCGACGACATCATCGTGTTCGTCGCCGACGGGGTCGAGGTCGACCAGGCCTCCCGGGAGCGATGCGCCGCGCTCGGCGTCCGGATCGTCGAGACCGGCCTCGAGGAGGTCGTCGGCGATGGAGCCGGCGGAATCTCCGGCGTGCGTCTGGTCGGGGGAGAGGTCGTGCCGCGCAGCGTGCTCGTGGTCGCGACCGTGATGGGGCCTCGCCTGGACGGGGTCGATGGTCTCGGTCTCGCGACCGAGGAGGTCCCCGGAGGAATGGGGGAGAAGATCTCCAGCGGCATGGCCGGGGCGACCGAAGTGCCCGGAGTGTGGGTCGCGGGCAATGCCACCGACCCCGGTGCTCAGGTGGGAGCCGCCGCGGCGGGAGGAGCGCTCGCCGGCGCGCATATCAACGGCATGCTCGTCGTGGCCGATGCGGACAGGGCCGTGGCCGCTGCCCGCGAGCACGCGGCAGCCTGACCCGCGTCGTCGGAACGGCACTGCCCCGACCTTCGGTCGCGGTCGGGCAGCTGGGGCACGCAACGATCGAGCCGTGCAGCACACGCTCTTCGACGCGCGAAGAGGCGTGTGCTGCACGGCTCGAGGTGGTCACGTGCTGATGCACTGAGGCACTGAGGCACTGAGGCACTGAGGCACTGAGGCACTGAGGCACTGAGGCACTGATGCACTGATGTGCGCGCCGTCGCGCTGAGGGCTGTCCGGCGATGTCGCCGTGAGGCGAGCTCTCCAGACGGGCCTGCCGTCAGCTGCGTGCCGAGGCCGCCTTCTCACGGCGGCGACGGGCACGGCCGGAACGGCCGACGGGACCGGTCGTGCGGGCGTGGCGATGGCTCGCCAGATGCGCCGCCGAGGACAGGTCCACCTCGATGACGGGGTAGACGTTGCCGTCCTCCCAGGTCGTCGAGAGGTCCGTCGGACGATCCGAACGGGTCAGGTAGCGCACGCCGGCGCTCTGGTCGCGGAAGACGACCGTGCGGGTCCCGGACTGCTGTGCAGCGGTCGGGGCGGCAGGGGTGGTCGGACTGTACGTGGTGTCGATGGTGGTCATGCTGTTCTCCTTCGGCGCCGACGAGAGGTCGACGCATGCGACGTCGGCCGGGGCCGACGCAATGATCGTGGGTGCTGGACTCTCACCAGCGGGGGTCATGTCACGGGAGTGCTCGCCCGGGAGGGCGGCGACCCGGAAGCGCACGTGCTGCGGACCCGGTCTCAGCGGTTCGCCGCGAAGTCGGGCCGAAGCTGCACGGTCGCGCGGTGTGGAAAGGTCGCGCGCATCGCTTCGGTGGCAGCAGCTGTCGAGCCGGGAGTTACTCGTCCATGAGGCGCTCAGAGCGGTGTTCGGTCACCGTTCTTCGCCGCGGACTCCAGCTGCGGACCTCTGACTACAGTCCCCTACAACGACGAAGTGCGCAAGTCTATTCCCGTTCTCGTCACGTCTGGTACTGCCGGATGCGAGCCAGCAGTTCCCCTCCGTCGGCTGATCCCGCCGACATCTCCGGACCCGACCGTCCGGCCCCGATCATCTGTGGCTGTGGCTGTGGCTGTGGCTGTGGCTGTCGACTCGACGTCACCATCCGGTGCCCGGTGCCCGGTGCCCGGTGCCTGGTGCCTGGTGCCTGGTGCCTGGTGCCTGGTGCCTGGTGCCTGGTGCCCGGCGCCCGGCGCGGGCTGGGAGCAGCCCGCGCCGGGCACCAGGTCTCAGGGTCGGGAATCCCGTCGGTTCTTCAGCCAGCCGTCGACGATGTCCCACGCCGAGATCCCGACGAGCCCGAACACCAGGAGAATGCCGAGAACCCGCATGGTGTCGGGCTGGACGCCGTTGTCGACGAACGCGAGATCCAGGAACTCCGGGTTCAGCAGGAGGTCATGACCCAGGAGGGTCAGCGCCCAGCTCAGGAACACCACGGCGAGAGCGGTGTTGAGCACCGCGGAGGCCGTCGTCCAGCGGCGCCGAGCGTAGATCATCGCCGTCAGACCCACCTCGAGGGCGATGATTGCGAGCAGCGCGAGGATCCCCCAGGGCCACAGGTCGGGATGCAGGATCGGGACCCCGTGTCCGTCGATGCGCGCGAAGCCGCGGGCCTGATCCCACAGGATCACCCCGACGCCGATCACGCCGAACACGATCGAGGCGATGAGGTCCGCGCGGCCGGCGCCCGTTGGTCGCGGCTCGTGCAGCTGGTCCACATCCCACTCCGCGAGAGTCGTCTCGCTGCCCGTGCGCTCCAGGATCACGAACACCAGCGTGACCCAGAAGGCGACGTGCACGATCGCGCCCAGCCCCGCGGCGATCGAGGCGCCGATGACGTCACCGATCGGCACGTCCTCGATCAGCTTCCCGAGCGCGACGCCGCCGAACGCGCAGATCGGCACGATGATCAGCAGCAGCTTCAGCAGGCGCCACCAGGTGAGGTAGAAGCGCGGGCCGATCAGGTGCAGCGGACGGTCCGAGTAGCTCGCGGCGAGGATTCCCGGGTCGCCCAACTCGGTGAGCACGGCGCGCTCGGCCTCGCTCCTCTGCTCGCCCTGGTCCAGGCGGGCCTCGACGGCGTCGGCGATGGAGGCCTCGAGCTCCGCGCGCACATCGTCCTGCAGAGGCGCCGGGAGGGAGGTGATGGTGGTGCTGATGTAACGCTCGGTGAGAGTGGTGGACATGTCAGTGCTCCTCGTCCGTGCTCGGGCCGGTGCTGGTCTCGTGCAATGAAGCGATCGCGGAGGCGAGCGCCCGCCATTCCTGTCGGAGGATCTCGGCCAGGCCGAGGCCCTGCTCGGAGGTGACGTAGAACTTGCGCGGTCGAGAGTCCTCGGTGTTCCACTCGCTGGTCAGGAAGCCCTGCTTCTCCAGGCGCCGCAGCAGCGGATAGAGCGTGTTCGCGTCGGTCGCGAATCCTCGCCTCTCGAGCTGCTCGAGCAGGGCGTAGCCGTACCCGGGGGTGCGCAGCAGCTGCAGGCACGCGAGCACGACGGTGCCGCGCCTCAGCTCCTGCAGATGGGTGTCGAAGGGTTCGCTCATGCGACACACCATAGTGTGTGAGGCACAGTGTTGTCTATGGGATTGGTCTGTGGCGTGGGTCAGTGACTGCCGAGCGGTCGCGCAGTGCTGCGACCTGCCTGTTCGCGATGCCCAGCGGCGGAACGGCTGCGCACCGGACACTTACGGATCCGACGGATCCAAAGGGTCCGACGGGGTCAGCGCGGTCGGCGGGCGCTGAAGCGGTGCTGCAGCTGCGGGGAGTGGCCGGGGGCGACACCGTGAACGCGATCCAGTTCGAGCACCTCGGTCAGGGGATCAGCGCGCACGTCCTCGAAGCCCGCGGCCTCCCACTCGGCGACGATCTGCTCGGCCCGGGCGCGTCCGAAGGGCAGGCGTGCGAAGGCGTCCTGGTCATAGGCGGCGGCGAAATCGTCCTGACGAGCGGTCCCCCGGGGAAGGTCCGCATCGTCCCCGAACCAGGGGGCGTCCACGGCCACGAGCACGCCTCCGGGGCGCAGCAGCTCGTGCCAGCGGCGCAGCGCGGTAGGGGCGTCGCGCAGGGTCCACAGCAGATACCGCGAGACGATCGCGTCGAAGGAGCCCGGGGCGCAGGGCGGGTCTACCGCATCGCCCGTGACGAACGTCGGCGGATGCGGATGGCCCGCGCACTTGCCCCGGGCACGTTCGAGCATGCCCTCGGCGAGATCGATGCCCGTCACCTCGTGCCCGGCGCCCGCGAGCAGCAGGGCCACGTTGCCGCTGCCCGTGCCCACGTCGAGGATCGTGCTGGGCCCCGCGGGGAGCACGTCGGCCCACACGCGCGACCAGGTCTCGCGCTCCTCGGGATGGGCGAGCCGGGACATCTGGTGCTCGTCGTACTCTGCCGCGTAGCGCGTCCAGTAGTCGTTCCAGCGAGCCTGGTCGGGGTCAGCGGTGGGCGTCATCGGTCGTCTCCTGGGCAGTGTCCGCGGGCGGGGTCGCCCCGACGGTGGGTGTCTTGGTGAACGGGATCGCGGAGGTGGCGGGCGTGCTCGAGCCATGCTCCGGCTCCTGGCCGCGGAACAGGAACTGGGTGATGCCGTCGTCGGCCATGGCGCGTTCGGCGGCGACGCCGTAGGTGGCGCTCACCAGGTGCGCCGCCAGCGCGACCCGGGGCGGGCCCTTGGACTGCACATGGCCGTCGGCCAGCACGACCACGCGATCGCAGTAGCGCGCGGCGAGGTTGAGGTCGTGCAGCACCACGATGGTCGCGAGGTTCTTCGCGCGGACGATCCGCAGCACGTGGTGCTGCGAGCCGATGTCGAGATGGTTCGTGGGCTCGTCCATGAGCAGCAGGCGCGGCTGCTGGGCGAGCGCCCGCGCGATCAGCACCCGCTGCTTCTCGCCGCCGGAGAGCAGGCCGAACTCCCGACGGGCCAGATGCAGCGCGCCGCAGTCCTCGAGCGCCCGGGCCGCGATCTGCAGGTCGGCGTCGGACGTGGACCCGAAGGTGCCCGAGTGCGGGATCCGGCCCAGCAGCACCACGTCCGCCACGGTCAACGGCACCTCACCGGAGATCTCCTGGGCCATCACCGCGATGCGCTGTGCCCGCTCGCGACCGGCGTAGCCGCCCAGGTCACGGCCTTCGAGCAGCACCTGGCCGGCGTCGGGCACGAGCTCTCGATGCAGGATCCGCAGCGCAGTGGTCTTGCCGCTCCCGTTGGGCCCGACGAGGCCGACGATCTCGCCGTCGTCGACTCTCAGGTCCACCCCGCGCAGCACCGGTTTCGCGCCGAAGGCGTGCGTGAGACCGCGCGCCTCGAGCACGGGTGCGGGCGGCTCGGCGCCGGGACCCGACGGTGCTCCTCCGGCGCGCGGGGCCGTGCCCGGCACGTCGGGCCCGGGGCTCATCCCTCGATGTCGAGCAGCCACTCGTGGATCCTCTCCAGTCCGTCCACGACCAGCGGCGAGGCGGGCTCGGCGAAGTTGAACAGCAGCGGCAGCGCCGCGTCGCCCTGCACGGCCCGCAGCCCCGCGAGCTGGTCCTGGCCGACCATCTCGTCGGCGACGTCGCTGCCGTCGCCCTCGCCCTGATAGAGCACGATCAGCACGTCGGGATCGGCGGCCAGCAGCGGCTCGGAGCTGATCTCGAACACTCGCTCGGCGGTGTCGGCGAAGACGTTCTCGATGCCCAGGGCGTCCAGCTGCGCGGTGACCATGGAGCCGGCGCCGTAGGTGTACAGCGGGCCGCCGCCGAGCGAGGGATACAGCACCGCTGCAGTCGTGATGGTGAGGTCCTCCGCGGAGTCGGAGACGGTCGCCACCCGATCCTTCAGCGTGGTGATCAGGTCCTCCGCCTGCTGCGTGCGGTCGAAGATCCTGCCGTAGGTGCTGATCGTGGAGTACAGCGTCTCGAAGCTCGCACGGTCGTCCTCGGTGCTGCAGTAGATGTCCTGGACCATCACCTGGGCGCCGGCGTCCGCCAGGGCCTCCCGCGTGACGCCGTTGGGGAGCCCGAACACGATGTCCGGGGACTGGGCGATCACCACCTCCTGGGAGATCTGCAGATGACCGGAGGCGTCCAGATCGTCCGAGAGCGTCTCGATCATCTCCACCCGCGTGTCGAGATCCTCGCTGTAGTAGCCGGGCGGGAAGGCTCCCGCGCGGGCGACGACCTTGTCCAGCACGCCGATCCCGTCCAACGTGGTCACGGGGGCGGACTCCAGCAGCACGATCCGTTCGGGCGGTGCCTCGAAGGTCAGCGTGGCCTCGCAGTTGGAGAGCTCGAGCGGAAAGCCCTCGGCGGCGGCCGCGCCGCCTGCGCCCGACCCGTCGGCTGAGCCGTCGCCGCAGGCAGTGGCCGTGATCCCGAGGACCCCGGCCAGGCCTCCGGCGAGGGCGGAGCGTCGGCTCACAGGCCGGCTCACAGGCCGGCTCACAGGCCGGCTCACTGGAGGCGCGGACACCGGTGCGGCAACGTCGGACTCGGCGGCCGCGGCTGCCGGTGCGGCGGAGCGGTGGACGGGCGGCAGATGCATGGACGGGACGACCTTCTCGGAAACGGGGGAGCAGAAGAGCGGGGGACAGGGGAGTGAGGGAAAAGGGGGCTGGCGAGATGCTGCGCGGAGAGCGCGGGACGTCGGGGCGGGGTGCTGGGTGTCGGGTGCTCGGTGGACGACGGATCAGGGGCGTCGGGCATGGAGGCGGCGCACCAGGATCAGCAGGAACGGGGCGCCGATCGCGGCGGTGATCACGCCGATGGGCAGTTCGCGCGGCTGCATGACCACGCGTGCGAAAGCGTCGGCCCACAGCAGGAACAGGCTCCCCAGCAGAGCGCTCGCCGGGATCAGCACGCGGTGCCGGGCGCCGACGAGGCGGCGCGCCAGGTGGGGGATCACCAGGCCCACGAAGCCGATCGCGCCCGCGCCGGCGACCGCGGCCGCGGTGCACAGCGAGACCGCGAGGAGGAACCCGATGCGGGCACGATCCGGGGAGATGCCCAGGCCATGGGCGATCTCGTCGCCCGCGCTGAGGGCGTCCAGCACGCGTGCGCCGAGCGTCATCACCGCCACCCCGATCGCGGCGGCGCACACCGCGATCAGCAGGAATGCGTTCCAGCGGGCCAGCGACAGCGAGCCCAGCATCCAGAACATCACCGAGCGTGAGCCCTCCGCGGAGTCCGAGGAGAAGATCAGCAGGTTCGTCACGGCGGTCAGCGCATAGCCGACGGCCACTCCGGACAGCAGCAGTCGCAGCGAGGTCACGCGCCCGCCGGCGCGGGCGATCGCGAACACCAGCAGGGCCGCGCCGAGCGCCCCGACGAAGGCCAGCACCGACTGGGCGTATTCGCCCATCGCCGCGCCGACGCCGAAGAGGATCGCAGCGGCGGCGCCGGTGGAGGCTCCGCCGGAGACCCCGAGGATGTACGGGTCCGCGAGCATGTTGCGCACCATCGCCTGCAGGGCGGCGCCGGAGATCGCGAGGCAGGCGCCCACGGCCGCCCCCATCAGCACGCGCGGCAGGCGCACGGTCCAGATGATCGCGTCGGTCGAGGCATCCACCGGGGCCGACGACGCGAAGGGCAGTCCGAGATGCTGGGAGATCACCTGGATCGTCGTGCCGGCCGGGATCGACACCGGGCCGAGACCCATGCAGAGCATCAGGCTGACCACGGCGGTGACGGTGAGCAGAGCCACGATCGCGGCGGAACGACGGGAGCGGGAGCGCACGCCGAGCGCATCGGGACCGCGAGAGCCGTCGGGCCCGCGCGCCCCACGAGGTGACGGCCCGCCGACGTCGCCCAGTGGACGAGACTCGGCGGCGTCGGTGCTGGTGGACGTCGTCTCGTCGGCGCTGGAGGGCGCATGTCCTGCGGCGCCGGTGGTGATCGCCATGCCCGTCCTTCCGCACGTCGAGTGAAGTACTTGAAGGACTCTACAAGTATCCGACGGTGCGGCGATAGCCGGAATGGGGGACGGGCACCTGGGGGCGATGACCCTCAGCGATCGGGACTCAGTGATCCGGAGGGTGCTCGTGGGCGTGCTCGTGCCCGTGCTGGTGCTGGCGCTGGCGCTGGTGCTGGTGCTGGTGCTCGTGCCCGTGGTGGTGGATGCCGGGCAGGTGGCGGGATCCCAGATCGTGCAGGAGGGTGTGGGCGAATCCGTCGGCGAGCTCATAGCGCACTTCGCGTCCCGAACGTCGCGCCCGCACCAGTCCGGAGTCACGCAGCAGGGCCAGCGCATGCGAGGTGGTCGAATCGCTCGCATCGATCGCGCGCGCGATGTCCGAGCTGCGCACGCCCGGGTGGGCATGGAGGCAGAACAGGATCCGCAGGCGTCGCTGATCGGCGAGCAGGGCCATGTGCTCGGCCATCTCCTCGAACCCGGTCACGGAGTCCAGCAGCTCGGTGAGCTCGGCGACGAGATGGTCGTCCCGCGGGGTGGAGTCGTCGGCCCGCACGTGCAGGGGGTGGTCGGCGTCCATGAGACCAACCTACCGGGGTCGGAGACGGGGATCGGGGGCGGCTCTGGCCATCAGGGCGGCGGTCGCCTACGCTGTAGTGACCAAAAGGCTGAAGCTGGTCAGTACACACCTCTGATCCGTATTCCGCACCCTCCGCACCCGAGGAGATCTGATGCCCCGCCCGCGCATCCCGGAGCGCCGCCGTCGGATCCTCGACGCCGCGCGGGACCTCGCTCTCGACCTCGGCTGGCGATCCACCACCGTGGCGCGCATCGCCGAATCGGCGGGTGTGGGCAAGGGCGCCGTCTACCTCGAGTTCGAGGACAAGCAGGCCATCCTCGACGCGGCGCTGCGGCGCAGCATGCAGGCCGCGACCGCCGAGGTGCACCGTCGCGTCAACGCCGCCGACGACCTGGTCGACCTGCCCGCCGTGTATCGCTTCGGGGTCGAGGCGCTGCTGGCCGATCCGCTCCTGCGCTCCCTCCATCTCGGGGACACCGAGGTGCTCGGCGATCATGTGCGCGCCGTTGACGATGCCCGATATCGCGAGCGCTTCGACTGGTTGGGTCGGTACGTGCGGCGCCTGCAGAGTGCTGGGGTGATCGATCAGGGCGTCGACGGCGACGTGCTCTCACAGGTGCTGAGCACCTTCACCATCGGTCTGCTCAACGCCCCGGCGAGCATCGGCCCGATCACCGACGACGCTCTGCGTGAGAGCGTCGCCCTGTTCGCCGACCTCATGGGGCGAGGCCTCGCTCCCGCTGCCGTGGAGCGATCTGGCACGGAGACTGATCCCGCCGCGGCCCGCTCCGCTCAGCTCGAACTGCTCGACGCCCTCACCGCTCAGCTCGACGATCTGGAGCAGACATGACCACCACTGCATTCGACACCGAGGAAGACCTCACGGTGCTCGGAGGGCCCGTGCGGCTGTACCGGGCCGGGAGCACCGGGCCGCCCGTGCTCCTGCTGCACGGAGCCATGCTCGACACCGCGCACGGGATCTGGCACGACGTGGTCCCCGTTCTCGCGACGGATCATCAGGTGCTCGTGATCGACATGCCCCGGCACGGAGCGAGCCGGCCCTGGTCAGGCTGGCTCGGCGACGCCTTCTACCGGCGGTTCCTGCCCGCGCTGCTCGACGAGCTCGGCCTCGACGACGTCGCGATCATGGGGTTGTCGATGGGCGGCGGCGCCGGCATGAGGTTCGCGCTCGAGCATCCCGAACGTGTCCGTGCCCTGATCGCCGTCAACCCAGGCGGACTCGACCGGAAGCGCCCGTACCATCTGCTGACCTGGCTGATGCTCCGGGTCCCGGGCCTGCTGCGGGGCTCCACCTGGGTCATGGCCCGCTTCCCCGGCTATGTGCGCTCCAGCCTGATCCCCAGCCTGGCCGCGGGGGAGGACACTGCTGGATTCGCCCGGATCATCGCCGGCGTGCAGGAAGAGGCGCGCGAGAAGGAGCGGTTCGGCGAGCGGGCGATGGACGACTGGCAGATCGACTGGTACGGACCGCTGCGCACCCGGTTCGGAGGCATCGAGGAGCTGCGGGGGCTGCGCGTCCCCACACTCTGGGTGCATGGTGACGACGACCCGCTGATCAGTCATGACGAGATGGCCGCCGCGCACGCCGCCACCCCTGGGTCGCGATTCGAGACCGTGGCCCGCGCCGGCCACCTGCTGCCCTACGACCAGCCCGAGAAACTCGGAGAGCTCGCCCGGGAGTTCCTCGCGGAGGCGTGACGATGTCGTCGTCGTGGCCGTCGCCCTCGTGTCAATCGGTGCCGGGCGCGACGGCCATCTCCAGGACCTCCAGTCCGGAATCGGGGTGCGTGCCGGTGCGCAGCTCGTAGGCCACCTCGCCCAGCTGTGCCCGTTGCCCTGCGACCGGCGCCGCGCCGACCTTCTCGGTGCACTCGACCAGCATCCGGTTCAGACGGTCGCGGAGCTCGGCCTGCGAGAGCCTCGGGGCGGAGAACTGCACCTCGACCCCGTCGAGCGCCCTGAGCCCGTGCGTGCGCACGGCGGGACGACCATCGGCCAGAGGCTCGGGGTGCACCCGGCAGGTGGTGGGCAGCTCCGCCTCGATATCGGCGAGGAACTGCTCGGGCAGGGCCACATGTCGCTGATGGGGCAGCCAGATCGCGGCCGCCTTCCCCGCCTCGGCCAGCATCGCCGCCATGGCCGCGGCTCCCGTGACGGTCGCGCCGTCTCCCGGGCGCTCCGGGGAGATCGTGAGCACGGTGGCATGGTGCGCGACGGCCTCGCGCAGTGCTCCCTCCTCGCGCAGTGCTCCCTGCCCGCTCGAGGCGCCATGCCCGTGTAGGGCGAGGTCCTCCTCCAGGGCCGACGGTGCGAACCGGCCGCCCACTCGCCATCGCAGCGGCTCCGGCCCGATCGGCAGCACGAACTCATCGATGCCCTGGGCGCCGAGCTGCTCCGCCAGGTTCGGCAGCACCCCGTCGAGCACCTGGCCCAGATGCTCGGCCGGCTCCCGCAGCAGCACGTGCAGACGCCACGGCGCCGGCCCGTCGGCCGCTGCATCGCGCCCCGGATCGACGACGGCGGTGACCCCCGCCTGCTCCCACCGGCCCAGCAGCATGTCCCCGCCGGAAGGGACCGAGGCCTGCAGTGCGAGCTCCTCCGGGGTGGCCGGGAGCACCGCCAGCAGCTGCACCGGGCCCTGCGGGGTGGAGGCGTTCATGAGCTGGGGCGGATATCCGTAGGGCGGCCCGATCAGCGCTCCCGTGAACGGCACCGACTCGTCGCACGGCACGCCGTCGCGGGTGATGCTGTGGCCCCAGTCCAGCACCGAGCCGTCGGCCCCGGGGATCCGTGCGGTGTCCTTGAGCAGCTGCAGCGGCCAGGAGTTCGCCCCCGTCTCCAGGAGCTCCTGCTGCGGGGGATCGATCCCCGGCCATCCGGCGGGCAGCCCGAGGAGCAGTTCGAGCCGATACTCGCCGCCGCTCGAGCTGTCCGAGTCACCCGACGCGTTCGGGGCGTTCGAGGCATCCCAGTCGCCCGAGGCATCCGAGGCATCCGAGGCATCCGAGGCATCCGAGGCATCCGAGTCGCCCGAGGCGCCCGCGCCGCTCCCGATCGCGGAGCGCATAGGTCGCTCCGACAGCCCGAGCGTGACCAGCGTGGGATGAGGGACCTGCTCCGAGGGCGCGAAGACGGCCAGGTCCACGGGATGCTCCTGATCCACGGTCTCGGGGGCGATGACGTACTGGTCCCCGAGGAACTCCGTCAGGTGCGCCAGCAGCGCCTCGCGGCGTGCGGTCTCGTGCGGCGGGCGGCTCATGGTGCCTCCGGGGTGGTCGGTGGGATCCGTGCAGGAACCATCCTCCCGCGGATCGCTCTCACCGGGGACGGTGGGGTGCGGTGGCGTCGGCCCCTACACTGGCGCGCGCATTCGCACCCGTATCGGCACCTGTTCCCGAACTGATTCCTGAGGTACTCGCGATGGTCAACCTTCTCTGGGGCCTCGGCGGAATGGCAGGGCTCCTGCTGATCGCCTTCGCCCTGTCCAGCAACCGCCGGGCGATCCGGCTGCGCACCGTGATCGGAGCCCTCGCCCTCCAGGTGGGCTTCGGGGTGCTCGTCCTGTACTGGGGGCCCGGGCAATGGGCGCTCGGGAAGGTCTCGGCCGGTTTCCAGGCCGTCATCGACACCTCCGCGGAAGGCATCAGCTTCCTGTTCGGCCCGCTGATCCCGGCCGACGGCGAGGGCAGCGTGTTCGCCCTCCAGGTGCTGCCGGTGATCATCTTCTTCGCCTCCCTGACCGCTGTGCTCTATCACTGGAAGATCCTTCCCAAGGTGGTCTCTCTGCTGGGCGGCGGCCTCGGCAAGCTGCTCGGCACCGGGTACGCGGAGTCCGTGAACGCCGCGGCCAACATCTTCGTGGGCCAGACCGAGGCACCCCTGGTGATCCGGCCCTACATCAAGCGCCTGTCCCGCTCGGGGCTGTTCGCCGTGATGGTCGGCGGGCTCTCGACCGTCGCCGGCTCGGTGCTGGTGGGCTACTCGCTGCTCGGCGCGCCGCTGGAATACCTGATCGCCGCGAGCTTCATGGCCGCCCCGGGCGCCCTGCTCATGGCGAAGATCCTGCTGCCGGAGGACGATCCCGACGCCCTGGCGCGAGAGGCCGCCCTGGTCGAAGCCAGCAGTACGCGCTCCGGGAGCCGCGGCACGCAGACCTCCCGCGTGGAGGGCACCACCGCCGAGGCCGCAGCGCCTCCGGCCGACGCCGCGCGCGCCACGGATATCGGCGTCACGGATGGCGGCGTCGCGAAGGCCGCTGAGGATGCTGAGGACGCCGAGGCACCCGAGGACGTTGAGGACACCGAGGACGACCTCGAGGAGATGCAGTACAGCAACGTCATCGACGCCGCGGCGGGCGGCGCAGCCGACGGTCTCAAGCTCGCCGCGACCGTCGGCGCCATGCTGCTGGCCTTCATCTCGCTGATCGCCCTGATCAACCTGCTGCTGGGTACCGTCGGCGGTTGGTTCGGGGCCGGGGACCTGACCTTCCAGCAGATCCTCGGTTGGGTGTTCGCCCCGGTGATGGCGATGATCGGCGTGCCGTGGAACGAGGCCGTGAGCTCGGGGAGCTTCGTGGGCCAGAAGGTCGTGGTCAACGAGTTCGTCGCCTTCGCCGGTTTCGGCCCCCAGATCGACTCGTTCAGCCCGAAGACCGCAGCGATCACCACCTTCGCGCTCACCGGATTCGCGAACCTCAGCTCGCTGGGCATCCTGCTGGGCGGGCTCGGCGGCCTGGCCCCGAGCCGTCGCTCCGAGATCGCCCAGCTCGGCCTGAAGGCGATCCTCGGCGGCACCCTCGCGAACCTCATGAGCGCCGCGATCGCCGGGGTCCTGCTGGGCTGAGACGGGGCGGCCGGTGGAGGCCGGCCGCCCCGCCCGACGATCAGCGCTCGTCGGCCGCCAGCGCCTGCTGCCAGAACTCGGCCTCGAGGCGGGCGGCGGTGCGGAACACGCCCAGCAGCTCCTCGAACCGCTGTGCGCTGAGCGAGCCCGACGACAGAGCGTCCAGCTGGGCGATGGCACGGCCGGCCGCCTGCTGGAAGTCGTCGCCCGCGTACTCGGAGATCCACGCCCCATAGGGATGGTCGGGCACGCGCTCCAGCTGCGGCTCGAGGCGCTCGCCGATCTCGGCGTAGCCGATCGTGCACGGGGCCAGCGCGACGTTCAGATCCAGCAGGTCACCGGCCTGCCCGCAGTCCAGCACGTACCGGGTGTACGCGACGGTCGCGAGCTTCTCCGGCGCCGACTCGACCGCCTCTCGGGGGATGCCCCACTCGCCGGTGAGGCGCAGGTGCAGATCCATCTCGGCGAGGATCGCCGAGAGGCCTCCGGCCGACGCGGTGAGGTCGGCCAGGGTGCGCGATTTGTAGGCGGCCAGCGCATTGGCGCGGGCGAACTGCACCAGGAACAGGTAATCCTGCACCAGGTAGTCCTGGAAGGCGGGCAGCGGCAGGGTGCCGGCACCGAGCTGCTCGACGAAGGCATGGTCGGTGTATGCCTCCCACTCGGGGAGGGCGGCGGCGCGGAGATCCTCGAACAGGCTCATCGGGCACCTCCGACGAACGGCGTCGAAGAGGACTGGTCGAAGAAGTCCAGCTCCAGCTGCACCGTGCGGTCGAAGAATGTGCGCGCGACCTCGGGGTTCGCGGGACCGACCTGGTCGAGCTCGCGGCGCAGGAAATCCACGAGGTCCACGAAGCCGGGGTTGTCATGCAGGGTGATCCACTCGGCGTGGACGAAGCTCTCCGGCAGCGGACGCGGCGCCGCGGCAGCCCAGTCCAGGTAGAGCCACTCGGTGACCAGGAGGACGGCCAGCACCGCGCCGTAGTCCCGGGTGTCCGCCGCCTCGTGGAACAGGGCGAGGAACCCGTCGGTCGCCGGGGTGTTCGGCACGTTCTGCCGGTCCTGCTCCGTGACGCCGAGCGCCTCGAAAGAGCGCAGGAAATAGGTGTTCTCGTCCCCGGCCACCTCGCCGACGAACTGCGCGAATCGCAGCCGTGCCTCGAACGTCCCTGCCGTGGCGATCGCGGCGCCGAGCAGCGCCAGGAAGCTGTCGAGGAAACGGTGGTCCTGGATCAGGTAGCCGGCCATCACCTCATCGGAGATCGTGCCGTCGTGCAGCTCGGCGACGAACCGGTGCTGCACGGCGGATGTCCAGGTGGGTTCGCTGCCCTCGCGCAGGGAGTGGGTGAATGACGTGCTCATCGGGGAGGCCTCCTCGGTGATCGGTGATCGGTGATCGGTGATCGGTGATCGGTGATCGGTGATCGGATGGGCCGGGTGCGTCTCTCGCATCCCGGACGATCACGGGGCCGCCGACGAGCCGTTCGCGCGAAGAGGTGTCCTGCCGATGCGTGGCGTCGTGCGCGATGTGTGCGCCGGATGCCGGGCGCGGCATCCGGGACCGTGCAGGGCACCGGCGGTGCGCACGGTGTCGGATGCGGAGCACGGCAAAGGACCCTGAGCAGGGCATGACGGCGCGAGATGGTGCTGCGCTCATCCATGACATCCCTCCGCGAGTGCGAGCTCGTTCAGGTTCGGCGGGTGTGTTCTCAGCCCCGGTGGGGCACCCCGTGTCGTCGCTCGAGCATATCGCGGGCTCTCCGCGAACGGGGAAGCCTCCAGCGCACGAAGGTGATGCAGGGAGGGAACCGACCAGCGGGGAGCCTAAAAATGTCCCTCCCGCTCGATGTCAAGCTGTGTG
>NZ_NRGS01000022.1 GCF_002332425.1 Brachybacterium alimentarium
GACGGACAATGCTCAGACCGAGCGTCATCGCGTTGTTGCTCCACAGTCCCTCGCCCGCGAGGACATCCCTCCACGATCCGTCGCCGAGCATCACCTCGCGCTTCTCGGCCTCCGGGCCGGGGCCCGAGTGGGGGAACAGGCCGCTGCCGGAACGGGGCGTGCGCAGATGGTCGGTGTGCAGATCACGGCGCCGGGGCAGGCCGCCCCGTTCGACCACGAGCACGCTGCGGCCCGACTCGGCGAGGGCCTGCGCCGCGATGCCGCCGCCGGCGCCCGAACCGATCACGATCGCGTCGTACTGCGCGGCGAGCGTCTCCGGCGCGGCGAACGAGGCATGGTCCAGCAGGAGCGGCTCCTGACGCTCGGGATCGGGGGCGGACCAGGCCTCGACGTACGGGGCGAGGTCGGGGCCGGCGACGTCGGCGGTGAGGCCCCGGGCGTAGAGGAGGTCGCCGACGACCGCCCGTAGGGCCTGCTCCGAGGCCGGATCCCCGGGGGAGCTGTGCAGGACGGCGTCGCGCCAGCCCACAGGCGCCGACGCATCGAGCTCGACGAGTCGCGCGGCGAGCGCGTCCAGGAGGTCGGGTCTGACCAGGGAGGGGTCCAGAGCGGTCGGGATGCGCGAGGTCAGAGCTGCGGGCGTGGAGCGGCGGAGGTCCATGGAGATCAGACTAGGTGCTGCGGGACATGCGCTTGCCGTGCCGAGCAGCCGGTGGGGCTGCCGGGCCGGCTGCTCCCGCACCACGCACGCGACGACGCGCTGCCAGCATGCGCTGCCACTTCGCGCTGCCAGCATGCGCTGCGCCGTCGCGCCGACACCGGGGGAGCTCGGGAACGCGACTACGATGGCGCGATGACCGTCTGCCACCACCCTCGTCGTGCTCACTGATCCGATGACGCCGAGAGGGCTGACGGCCGATGAGCAGTTCTACCGCTGGCCACCGGTCAAGGGCGTCCTGTCGGTGGCGCTCCTGCTGGGGGCGGGCTTCCTCGCCCGCGAGATCGACGATCTGACGCTGGTCCTGGCGGTGGAGTGCGTGCTGCTGGTCGGGGCGGTCTACGTCTGGGCGACGACACTGTCGGGCTTCGTCCGGGATCTTCGACCGCCCGTCGGGCCCGGCAGGGTGATCACCGTGGCCTCGCGGCCTCGTCGCGCGGCCATAGCGCTCTCGTGGACGGGCCTCGTCCTCACGGCCCTCGCCATGCCGGCGGCCGGGGCGGCCCTCGCCGGCCCCGCGCCCGCCACCGTGATCGCCCCGCTGCTCGCGGTGGCCCTGTCAGGTCTGGGCGTCGCCACGGCGTTCCCCGGCCTCAGCCGACGCCGTTCGGCGCAGGCGGGCGGGATCGGCGTCTCGACGCGGGGCGTGCACGCGCTCTCCGTGGAGCACCATCATGCGGCAGCGCTGGCGCTGCCCGCGCGCGCCGAGGAGCGCCGCAGCGAGCAGGAGATCGCCAGGCAGCTCGAGCGCCTCGACGCGTCGCTCGGGCCGGGCGTGCACTGGCATCCCGGGGCGCGGGAGGCTGTCACGCGGTGGATGGTCGACGGGTTCCTGCCGAGCGTCGAGGAGACCCGCACCCTGCACCTGGATCCCGCGTGGTCGCCGGATCCGCGCAGCCACGAACCCACTCGGGTCCAGCGGTGGAGCCGTTTCGCGATCAACGTCTGGGCCGCGGCCGTCGTGGCCGGGTTCGGCGCCATCCTCTACGGGGCGCTGATCCAGGAGGGGACGCTGCGGGACGGCAACTGGTTCGTGCTGGTGGTGTTCGGCTGGATGCCGGTGGTGGGAGTCCCGATCTTCGTGGTCCAGGCGGTCCGTGCCGTGCGTCGGGTGCGGCACGACGCCGGGCTGAGCGCGAAGGGATGGTTCGACGTGCTGCACGGCCGCGGGCTCATCCCCTTCGATCAGATCACGGGCCTCCGGGCGACCACGGACGGGCTGGACGTGCGGCTGCTGACAGGCACGCTGACGTATCCGCCGCGCGAGGACACCCTCGCGTGCGCCCGTCGTGCGTCGCGCACGTACGGCGTGGACTACGAGCGGCGCCATCCGGTCGCGTGAGCGCAGTCGCGGCGCTCGCCGACCATCTCGCGCGGGGAATGCCGCACGGGCGAGGGTCTGGACGGATCACGCGGGCGCGGACGGCTCCGGCGTGTGCTTGCGCGCCACGCGCACGGTCTCGGTGATCCGTGCCAGGGGGATGAACCCGACCAGGCAGATCGCCGCGAGGATCAGGTAGTGCCAGGTGAAGCCGAGCTGCGTGATCACGATCCCGGAGACGGCTGAGGCGAAGATGCCGGAGACGCCCAGGGCGACCCCGATCATGATCCCCAGCGCCGTCCCCGCCGCCTTCGGCACGGAGTCCACCAGCAGGGCGTACACGACGGGGAAGGGCGCATTGCGGAACAGTCCCCACACGAGCAGGATGATCCATGCCGTGGTCAGGTCGTGGATGAAGATCATCGCCAGCAGGCTCCCGACCCATCCGATGATGAGGAAGGCGATGGCGAACTTCCGCCCGAGCCGGTCCGAGAGGGTGCCCCACACCACCTGGCCGATCCACCCGGTCAGCCCCGACGCACCGGAGACCAGGATCGCGTCGGAGACGTCCATGCCGAGGCCCCGCAGCTGAGTGGTCAAGAAGGTGACGACTCCGGCCTCGCCCCAGAGGAAGAGGAAGCACAGCACGACGGCCCAGCGGACGTTCTTGTGCCTCAGCGCCTCCTTCACCGGTGCCCAGAAGCTGCCGTCGCTGCGCGTGGACAGCTCCTCCAGCGGCGGCGTCAGGTCCATCTCCTCGATCTTGCGGTACACGGTGGCCTGGTGCTTCTTCCGTCCCAGGAACGCTTGGCCGATGATGATCGGGATCCCGAGCATCGGGATCACCAGGAAGGCGGCGCTCCAGTGCGCCGAGCCGAGCACGATGGCGATGAGGGCACCGGCCAGGAACTGTCCGATCGGGAATCCGGTGTGGTGGACGCCCACCGCGAAGCCGCGGTGCTCCTTGGGCCACCATTCGGCGACCATGGCCACGTTCACCGGTTCGGAGCCGCCGCGGCTGACGCCCATGGGGATGCGCAGCAGCAGGAAGGCGATGAAGCTCCCGGCCAGTCCGAAGGTCAGTGCGCCGCCGATGATCGCGAAGAGCATCGCGACGTTCCAGGTCCAGGAGCGGCGGTACCCCGTGCCGATGCGGTCCGAGATGTATCCGAAGATGATCCCTCCGGCGACCAGGCCGGCGAAGTAGACCGAGTTGATGAGCCCGGCTTCCTGCGCGGTGAGCCCGAACTGCTCGGAGACCTGCGGCAGCACGGCCGGAAGGATCTGATGGTCGACCGACGTCATGAGAATCGCGGTGGTGGTCAGGAGCAGCATCCACCAGGAGATCGCCGGGGCCCGGGGAACCAGACGGTGCGTGCCGGGGTTCACCCCGGCCTCAGGGGGCACGTCCCGCGCGGCGGACGGCGATGGAGACGAGGTCGACGGGGAGGAAGAATCCGGGCGGGACGATTCTGGGCGGGACATGGGAGCTCCTTCGCTGCCTGTGTCGAGCACAGCGGACGATCGCGCTGCTCTGCTCTGAGCAGTCTGACGTGCGCCGGAGAGGTCTTCAACGGGCGACCGCAGGATGATCGGAAGCCAGGGATCCTATAGGCGACTGCCTGCTCGGGCGGTCGGTGATCGGTCTCGCGGAGGAGCCGGATGCCGCGTGAAGGCACGTGTCGTCTGCATGGATGGTGCGGTCGACCTATCGAAAGCTCGCGCGGTGCGCTTGACATCACACGCCGTCCCTATAGGATCCATGAGTCGTGTCGTGGGGCACAGCGACACCACAGCGTGATCACGGGGCCGAAGACGGCCTCCGACCCTCCACGGCGCGCCCTCGACCACTGCAGTCCGGGAACGGACCGCGTCCGCGGCGCAGCACTGCACCGCGGCACCCTGTCTACGAAGGAGTATTCGGCCGATGACGTCCACCACCCGCGCGACCCGCCCCGCGCGGAAGTACCGCGCAGTGCGCAACATGCGCTACCTGATCCTGGGATGGCTGCTCCTCGCAGGTCTCCTGAACTACCTCGACCGCAGCTCCATCTCCATCGCGGCGCCGTTCATGATGGAGGAGCTGGGGCTCACCAACACCGACATCGGTCTGATGGGTGCGGTGTTCTCCTGGACCTACGCGTTCTGCCAGCTGCCGGCCGGATATCTGATCGACAAGGTCGGCCCGCGGCGCATGTACTTCATCGCGATGGGCATGTGGTCGGTCGCCACCGCGCTCATGGCGTTCGGCCACACCATGGCCCACTTCCTGACCTTCCGCGTGCTGCTGGGCATCGGCGAGTCCCCGAACTCGCCGAACTCCAGCAAGATCACCACGCAGTGGTTCCCCCGCGAGGAGCGGGGCCAGGCCGCCGGCATCTGGGACTCCGGCTCGAAGTGGGGATCGGCGATCGCACCGCCGGTGCTCACCCTGCTCACGCTGACGTTCGGCTGGCGCGCGATGTTCCTGATCATCGGCGCGGCGGGCGTCCTCCTCGCGGTCGCGTTCTGGGCGTTCTACCGGGCGCCGGAGGATTCCAAGCACCTCTCGGACGACGAGTACCGGCACATCCTCGCCGGGCGGGACGATGCCACCGACGAGCCCGTGAAGATTCCCTGGCTGACGTTCTTCACCTATCCCCAGACCTGGGGCCTGATGCTCGGGTTCTTCAGCACGATCTGGATCTGGAACATCTTCCTGACCTTCCTGCCCCTGTTCCTCCAGAACACCCTGGGGGTCTCGATCGCGAGCACGGGCTGGGTCGCTGCGGTGCCCTACCTCGCCGCAGCGCTCGGTGCGATCTTCGCCGGCCGCGTCACGGTGGTGCTGGCCCGGAAGTACAAGCTCAGCTCCATGCTCTCCAAGAAGGTGATCCTGGTGGGCGGCTGCGTGGCGCTCGGCGTGCTTCTGTGCATCGTGCCCTTCGTCCACAACCTCGCCCTCGCCCTGATCGTGCTGAGCCTCGCCCTCGCGATCGTGGCGGCCGCTCAGGCGCAGTCCTGGGCGATCTCCTCGGACATCGTGCCGGACTCCCATGCGGCACGCTTCGGCGGCATCATGAACTTCGGCGGGTACTTCGGCGGTGCCCTGGCTCCCATCGTCACCGGCGTGGTCGTCGATGCGACCGGTTCATACACCCCGTCGTTCCTGGTCGCCGGCGTCATCGCCGCCCTCGGAGGTGTCTGCTACGGGCTGCTGGTGCGCAAGCCCATCGCGTAGTCAGCGTGCGGTGCGCCAGGGCGTACCGTATCGACGTGCAGCTCTCCCTCGCCCTCGGCGCGGTGCCGTTCGCGGACGGCGACAGGGGAGTCGGCGTCCGCCTCGCCGCCGCCCTCGGGGTGCTGATGCTGGGGGCGATCATCTGGGCCAGCACCCTCGCGGGGTTCCACCGGGATCTGCGGGATCCCCGCCGGCTGGACGACGCGGTGATCGTCGCGCACCGTCCTCGTCAGCTCGCGATCATCGTGTCGTGGGTCGCGATGGCGCTGACGGTGATCTCCCTGATCGCCTTCGGCATCAGCGCTTCGGCGCAGGCGCAGGGAGGGCTGGCCGCGTCGTTGCTGCTCACCGTGCTGGTCGCTCTCCCGGTGGCGACCGCACTGCCCGGTCTGAGCCGCCGGTACGCGGAGGGCGCGGGCGTCATCGCCGTCTCGCCGGCGGGGCTCACCATCGCCACTGCTCGCGGCGACGCCCCGGAGCCGGTGCCGTGGTCGCGGGTCGGCACCGTGAGGCCGTCACGATCTGCCGCGTGCTCCCTGGTGAATGTCGGCTGCGGGGTGCGCGACGCGCCCGACGGGCTCGGTGCACGGGTGCGCTGGCGCCCCGGAGCGCAGCGGGCCGTCGCGCGGTGGGCAGCGGAGGGCTTCGTCCCCACGGCGGCGGAGGTCCGTGCGCTGGACCTCGAGTCGAGCTGGTCCCGGACCCGGACGCGCTCCCGCGCTCGCGCGGCGGCCGGCGGGCCGGCCTTGCGGCGCTGGCCTGGGCGCTGCTCGCCTGCCTGCTGATGGTGGTCGGCTTCCTGGCCGTGATCGTGCAGGGGGACGAGTCGTGGTGGGTGGGCCTGCTGCTGGTGTGGGCCCCGGTGCTCGGTGCGGTGATCCTCGCCCCGCGGCTGTGGCGGGAGCTGCGCACCGGCCAGAGGCGCTGCGCGACGATCACCTCGCAGGGCTGGTTCGACCTGCTGCACGGTCAGGGCCTGGTGCGCTGGGAGCACATCGAGAGGATCGAGCTGCACCAGCGGCACACGGTCGTGCTCACCCGGGGCAGTGCTCCGCCCTTCCGGGACCGCGACCTCGGCAACCGACTGAACCACCGCCTCGAGGACGCGATGCGCAGCTCCCCTCGACCACTCCCGAGCGCCGGCCCGCTGTTCCGTGAGATCGGACCGCACCACCTCCCGTACCGACCCGAGTCCAGAGCGTTCGACCTGGTGGATCACGCTGCGGAGGTCGGAGGCATCGACGTCCGGCGCCCGCCGACATTCGAGGAGATGCGCGGCCCACGGCGCTGACGGACACCGACCTGGAGCTCCGCGACCGGGGCTGATCGCGCGGTCACGGGCGGGGGCAGGGCGTCAAGCGATGCCGAGTGCGGCCTCGGTGCACGGGTCAGCATCGACCGTCGCGCCCTCGATGTGGATATCGCCCTCGGCGGTGATCCGCAGCGTCGCGCCGTGCTCGTCCACGGTCTCCAGGACGGTGCTCGAGTCGTGCTCCGTGACGCCGTCGATCTGCTCGAAGCCGTAGCCGAGGATCGTCGAGTTCACGGTCGCGATCCGGGAGTCCCAGCCGGCGTCATCCGACGGGACCGGCAGCGCGGTCTCCGGCGCCCAGGTGCCCGGAGCGAAGAGGCAGGCATCCTCCGAGGAGGCCACCGTGCGCGTCTCCTCCACCAGCTCCCAGGACGTGCCATCCACTGCCAGGATGCTCGCGAGCTCGGTGGCCAGGTCGTCGTAGTGCGAGGCGGCGCCCTCGGCCGGAAGCGGGACGGAGCCGCCGCATGCGGTCAACGGCAGCAGCACCCCGAGGAGGGCCATGGCGGGGGAGAGTCGGCGGCCGGCGCGACGGAGCACGGGTCCTCCTGGAGGGTGGGTCCTGCCCCATGGCCGATCGCCCCGGGTGCTGTGCGCCCCACGGTATCCCGCGCCCGTGCGGTTCCTGGAGGAGGGGTGCACGGGGCGCCGGCTCGGAGCGGAACCCCGGACGTCCTGACCTCTGGCCCGCAGGTCCTCAGAGCGTCAGTTGCAGGTGTCGCACACGCCGGTGTAGGGCAGCGCGTAGAAGCAGTCCGGGCAGATCGTGAGCTGCTCCTCGCCCTTGGCGGGGACACGCTCGGTGGTCTGCACCGTGGAGAGGTTGAAGCCCTGGACCTTCGGATCCTCACGATCCTCCGGAGCCAGGCCCTCACGGAAGGTCACGTAGCCGGGATGGATGTACATCAGCGGCCGACCGCCCTTGTCCTGCACGGTGAGGCTGCCGTTGGACTGCGTGCGGTAGAAGGTGTGGGCACCGACGCGGTCGAAGCTCTCCCCGAGGATGCTGACGTCGGCGGCGGACCAGTCGGAGTTCCAGGCGAGCGCCTCGTCACGGGTCATCCGGCGACGGGTCGAGGAGAGAGTGTTCATGCCTCCAGTAGAGCACGCGTGTAAACCCCGGCCCGTCGACCTGAGACCGACGAATTGACGGAACGCGATCGGCGTGCCGCCCAGAATTGCCTGGTCAGACCGTTGCGGCGAGCTGGGCGGCGAGGAGCGTCACGAGCAGGGTCGTGACGTGGAGGACCCCGCGGGGACGACGCTCGGCCACCGTGACCCGCAGCGACGGAACAGCAGGCCGGAGGCGAGTCCCGCCACGGAGACCGTCGGCGTCACCGGGCTGTTCCCAGGGTCAGGGTGACGAGCGCTGCACCGAGGAGAGGCCTGATCCACGGCCGGGCCCTTCCGAGCAGCGCAGTGGTGAACGCCCGGGGCAGAAGGCCTCTACCTCCGGCGATGTGATGATCGCCCCGGCGGCAAGCGCGGCAAGCGCGGCAAGCGCGGCAAGCGCGAAAGGGCGTTGCGGCACGGGCCGACGGACGGACGCCGCAGCGGCCCGCCCGGGGGCGAACAACGTCACGACCGAGTGCAGGGCGTAACGCACTAAAAAGGGTGTACATAGGTGTGTGTGCAGAAAGGGTGCGCTCAGAAAGGGGTGTGCGCTCAGAGAGGGGTGTACAGACACCTGGTCCACGACCCGCGATCCGGGTGGGGTGCCTCGCGAGCATCGGTGGCGGGGAGCGGCTCTGCGCGCTCAACGGCCCGCGTAGGTCGCTGTCACCACGGAAGTGTCCTCCGGCTCGCTTCCGCAGCGTCGCAGGAAGGTGGCTGCGCGGCACGAACGACTGAGGCGTGCACCACTCGTGCAGTCATCCCTCAGGTCGTCTGTCGGACCGTGCTCGTATCTTTCTTCTACAGGCCCCACGCGGTAGTTGTTCCCCGTTCCGATCACGGAGCGGACGCCGACGCTCATTGCCGAACTTCGGCGGTTCCAGAGCACACGCAGCTGCACAAGGCCTCTCTTTCCCGCAATAGCCCTGGCACGCCTGTGTCCACGGGTCTTCGTCCCCTCTCCAGAATGGAGTGCAGCTGTGAACAGCAATGCGCCGTCACCCCAGGATCCGGGTTCTCCGGACCAAAATTTTGCGCCGAGCTTCGGTGGTGCGCCCTATGGGCAGCCGGATCAGGGCATCCCGGGGGCCCCGCCGGTCCCGCCCGCCGGTAAGCGCGGGAAGAAGAAGTTCATCGCGGCCGGCTGCGGCTGCCTCGCCTTGCTCGCGATCGGCCTGGCCAGCTGCAGTGCAGTGGTCCTCTCCGCCAGCGGTGGCTCCGATGACGACGAGCCGGCCCCGACCGTCTCGGTCGAGGCGGAACCCGCCGTCGAGCAGGTGGAGGAAACCTCCGAGGAGGTCGTCGAGGAGGATGACCCCGCAGAGGACGCCGCGGCAGAGGACGCGCCTGCAGAGGAGCAGCCGGCCGACGACGCCCCCGCGAAGGACGAGCAGGCCGAGGAGGAGGCTCCCGCGGAGGGCGACGTGCCTGCGGAGCACACCTCCGCGCTGAACAGCGCCCAGAGCTACTCCGACCTGATGCACATGTCGAAGGCGGGCCTGTTCGACCAGCTCACCTCGGAGTACGCCGACAAGTTCTCCGACGAGGCCGCGCAGTACGCCGTGGACAACGTCGACGCGGACTGGAACGCGAATGCCCTGGCATCGGCCGAGAGCTACTCGGAGACCCTGTACATGTCCAAGCAGGGCGTCTACGACCAGCTCACATCGGAGTACGGCGAGCAGTTCCTGCCCGAGGAGGCGCAGTACGCGATCGACACGATCGAGGCGGACTGGAACGAGAATGCTCTGCAGAGCGCGCGCAACTACCGGGACTCGATGGACATGTCACCGGAGGCGATCCGCGACCAGCTGACCTCCGACTACGGAGAGCAGTTCACGCAGGAGCAGGCCGACTATGCAATCGAGCATCTCGACGACTGATCAGCCGCGCCCGTGAGCGGCGCACCGAGAACGCGGGGTCCGTGCCCAGGCACGGGCCCCGCGTTCTCGGCCGGATGTCAGGCGAAGGAGCTGACGAACTCCTCGACCTCCGTGCTGACCTCCGCGTCCATGTCCTCATCGGAGATGGTCGCGGTGCCGTCGCCGTCCTGCGGGCCGTAATCGCCGAAGCTCGCGTGGCTCGCCCCCTGGATCTCGACCATCGCCGCGTCGTCGGGCAGGAGGCTGCGGGCCTCGGAGATCTTCGTCGGGGTCGACAGGCCGTCCTCGCTGCCGGCGAGGCTCAGCACCGGCAGGCCGTGAGCCGAGAGATCGGTCGCGCAGTAGGAGCCCAGCAGCAGGAGGGCATCGGCCTCCGCGGCGACCTGGCAGGCACGCACACCGCCCAGGGAGTGACCGCCCACGATCCAGGTGCCGACCTCGGGAAGATCCCCGGTGAAGGTGTCGAGGCCGCGCCGATCCAGCAGCGCCAGGTGCAGCCACGGCTTGACGATCACCACGGTCATGCTCTGCTCGGTCACCAGCTCCGCGAGCCGTGCGGCATAGGCGTCGGGCTCGACCTTCGCGCCCGGGTAGAACACGAGGCCGGTCGCGGAGGGCCCGCCCGCCGCGGGCTCAAGGATCAACGAGGAGCTCGACTCGGTCACCTCGACACCGGGATCCCCGAAGACCTCCTCGAGGGGCTCGGGTTCGGCCTCCATGATCCCGGTGCGGCTCCAGACCACGAGTGCGGCGGCGACGAGCACCACGAGCGCGAGTAGCACGATGAGCAGGCGGGACGCCCAGCGGCGGGCCTGACGGGCGGTGATCATGGACCCACGGTAGGGCACCGGTGAGCTGCCGACGCCGCGCTGCCGCCCCGCCCGACGAGTCCCGTCCGCCCTCTCAGCCCTCGTCCCCGGAGCCCACGGGCAGCGACGGGTCCGGCAGGTAGACCGTGCCGCCGGACTCGCGGAACTCGCGGGACTTCGCGTCCATACCCGCCCGGATGAGTTCCGCCTGCGCGATCTCGCTCTGTGCAGCGGCGTCGCCGTAGGTGTCGCGGATGTCCTGCGACAGGCGCATCGAGCAGAACTTCGGGCCGCACATCGAGCAGAAGTGCGCCGTCTTCGCAGGCTCTGCCGGGAGCGTCTCGTCGTGGTACTCCTCGGCGAGCTGCGGGTCCAGGGACAGTCCGAACTGGTCCCGCCACCGGAACTCGAAGCGGGCCTTGGACAGAGCGTTGTCGCGGGCCAGGGCGCCCGGGTGCCCCTTGGCGACGTCGGCCGCATGAGCGGCGATCTTGTAGGTGATCACGCCGGTCTTCACATCGTCGCGGTTCGGCAGCCCGAGGTGCTCCTTCGGAGTGACGTAGCAGAGCATCGCGGTGCCGTAGCGAGCGATCTCCGTCGCCCCGATGGCGGACGTGATGTGGTCGTAGCCCGGCGCGATGTCGGTGACCAGCGGACCGAGCGTGTAGAACGGCGCGCCGTGGCACAGCTCCTGCTGTCGCTCCACGTTCTCCCTCACCAGATGCAGCGGGATGTGTCCGGGGCCCTCGACCATGACCTGCACGTCGTACTCCCACGCGCGGGCCGTGAGCTCGGCGAGCGTGTCGAGCTCGGCGAACTGCGCGGCATCGTTCGCGTCCGCCAGCGACCCCGGGCGCAGTCCGTCGCCGAGGGAGAAGGACACGTCGTAGCGGGCGAAGATCTCGCACAGCTCGTCGAAGTGCTCGTACAGGAAGTTCTCCCGATGGTGAGCCAGGCACCAGCCCGCGAGGATCGAACCGCCCCGGGAGACGATCCCCGTCACCCGGTTCGCGGTCAGCGGCACGTAGCGCAGCAGCACCCCGGCGTGGATCGTCATGTAGTCCACGCCCTGCTCGCACTGCTCGATCACCGTGTCACGGAAGATCTCCCAGGTCAGCGCGTTCGCCTCGCCGTCGACCTTCTCGAGTGCCTGGTAGATCGGCACCGTTCCGATGGGCACGGGCGCGTTGCGCAGCAGCCACTCCCGCGTGGTGTGGATGTCGTCCCCGGTGGACAGATCCATCACCGTGTCCGCGCCCCAGCGGGTCGCCCACTCGAGCTTGGAGACCTCCTCGGCGATGGACGACGTCACCGCCGAGTTGCCGATGTTGGCATTGATCTTCACCAGGAACGCGCGCCCGATGATCATCGGCTCGGCCTCGGGATGGTTCACGTTCGCCGGGATGATCGCGCGGCCCGCAGCGAGCTCGCTGCGCACGAGCTCCACGTCGCAGCCCTCCCGCAGCGCGACGTAGCGCATCTCCGCAGTGATCTCTCCCCGTCGGGCGTAGTGCATCTGCGTGACCCGTGTGCCGGCGGAGGACCGCAGCGGAGCACGCCGGGCACCGCGCCACTCGGCGCTGGCCTCACCGCGGCGCACGGCGCCGCGTCCATCATCGGCGAGGGCGCGGTCGCGCCCGACGTACTGCTCGACGTCGCCGCGCTCGATGATCCAGCCGCCGCGCAGCGACGGCAGCCCGACCTCGGGGTCGCAGCCGGGGCCGGCGGTGCGGTACACCGGGAAGGGCGGGGTGCGGGTGCCGTCGGGGGCGTCGTCCTGGAGGACCTGTGTGATGGGCACACGGATGCCATGATCAGGATCCTCGAGCAGGTCGAGGCGGTGGGTGGAGTAGTTCTCAGGGCGTGCGGACATAGCGCTTCGCTCTCCTTCTTCCTTCGCCGGCACTATCCGGAGCAGGTTCATTCGGTACTCGGACGGCGACAGTCCGATCTCAGCCCGCTGCAGCGGGCACCCGAGGGATCGACGGTGACAATAGCACCTGCGCAGGAGACGGCGGACACTCCGCTCAGCTCGCCTGGCTACGCTGAGCGCACGTGCGCCGCGGAGACGGCGCCGGACCAGGACCTCGCGGAAGGCGGCCTTCATGACCCTCACCGATCTCCTCGACGCTCTCGACAGCGGCGAGACGATCCCGGCGGGCTCCCCGCTGCATGCCGTGATGCACGAGACCAGCCAAGAGGCGCTGCGGATCACCGGAGAGCTCAACGGCGGCTATCACGAGCCGGCCCGTGTGCGCGAGCTGCTCTCCGCGCTGACGGGTCGCGAGATCGCCGAGAGCGTGACGGTGTTCCCTCCGTTCACCTCCGACTTCGGCAAGAATATCCGGCTGGGCGAACGGGTGTTCCTCAACGCCGGCTGCCGTTTCCAGGACCAGGGAGGGCTCGAGATCGGCGACGACTGCCTCATCGGCCACAACACCGTGATCGCCACCTTGAACCATGACCTCTCGCCCCGTCGCCGCGGTGACCTGCACCCCTCCCCGGTGGTGATCGGCCGCAACGTGTGGATCGGTGCGAACGTGACCATCCTGCCCGGCGTCACGATCGGTGAGGACGCGGTGATCGCGGCGGCCTCCGTGGTCACGAAGGACGTGCCCGCGCGGGCACTCGTCGTGGGGTCCCCGGCCCGGGTGATCAGGACGGTGGAGGACTGAGACGAGACGTCCTGGCCGCCCTCGCTGTCCATGACGTAGTCTTCCATGTTCGGACATAGCGCAATCCAATGGAGGACATGTGAAGCTCGGTCTCGTAGGGTTCGGCGTCGGCGGGCGCTTCTTCCACGCCCCGTTCATCGATGCCGCCCGCGGCGTCGAGCTCAGCGGCATCGTGGCGCGTTCCGAGCGGACCACGCGGCGCGTGCGGGAGATCTACCCGGATGTCCCCATCTACGCGAGCCTCACGGAGATGCTCGCGGCGGGCGTCGACGCCGTCACGATCACCACCCCGCCCAGCACGCGCCGCGACCTGGTGCTCGAGGCGATCTCTGCCGGGGTCCACGTGGTCGCCGACAAGCCCTTCGCGCCGTCGGCCGAGGTCGGTCAGGAGCTCACCGATGCCGCGCGCGATGCTGGAGTGGTGCTGTCCGTGTTCCACAACCGGCGCTTCGACGCGGATCTGCGCACGCTGAAGGGAGTGCTCGATACGGGGCGTCTCGGCGACCTGTGGCGGGTCCACTCGCGCTTCGACCTCGACCAGGCCGAGGGGCTCGAGGCCGGCCCTGAGGGCGGGCTGCTGCGCGACCTCGGCACCCATCTGGTCGACCAGCTGATGTGGCTGCTGGGACCGGTCGAGGAGGTCTCGGCCCAGATCGATCATGTGGACCGGCCCGAAGGGCGCACGGACGCGTCGTTCGTGGTGACGCTGCGCCACCGTTCGGGCGTGACCTCCTATGCTTCGTCCAGCAAGCTGAACCACGTGCAGGCTCGTACTCTGCGCGCGTACGGCAGCCTCGGCGCCTACGAGGCCCACGGCACCGACGTCCAGGCCGACGCTGTCCTCGCGGGCGAGAGCCCGGCGGCGGATCGGGCGTCGTGGGGATACGAGCAGCCAGAGCACTGGGGAACGCTCCATACCGCGGAGGGTGACGAGAAGGTCCCCTCGGCCCAGGGTGCCTACTTCGAGTTCTACGAGCAGTTCGCCGCCGCGTGCGGCGGCCGGGGGATGCCGCCCTCGCCGGGGCAGGAGGGCGTGGCGGTGCTTGCCGTGCTGGACGCCGCCCGGCGCAGCGCCCTCACGGGGAGCCCGCAGCAGATCCGCTGAGGGCACCCGGGCGGCGTGCACGGACCTCAGGTGCGTGCACGGCCAGGGCCTCACGCGTCTGTCGGCGGTAGTCGCGCGGCGCCATCCCGCAGGCTGCGCTGACGTGGGCGTAGAAGCTGCTGAGCGAGCCGAATCCGCTGCGCTCGGCGATCTCGGTGGTGGGCAGTGAAGTGGTGATCAGCAAGCGCTGCGCCTCGGCGACGCGGCACATCGTGAGGTAGTCACCGATCGTCGCACCGACGGTGTCTCGGAAGACGGTCATCGCGTGGGAGGGCGTCAGGTGCGCGGCGCGCGCGACGTCCTCCACCCTCACCGGGGAGCGGAAGCGCTCGACCACGCACTGCGCCATGGCCATCGTGTGGCTGATGCGCGCGGTCGGCACTCGGCGGGACCCTCCGGCGCGGAAGGCGGCCTCCGACGGGTCGAGTTCGACGAAGGGCGGCCAGGAGCTGTCGTCGGCCGGGGCGCTGCGCAGGATCCGTCGCAGCAGCGCCTGGATCTCCAGCAGCGCCACGGCGGCTCCCTCCGTGTCCTCGTACTCCTCGAGCCAGGAGGGGATCATCGTCGCCATCCGATCCCGCACCAGCTCCGAGTCAGCGACCAGCGGACGCGGGCGGAGGAGCGCGCTCAGCTCGCGGTCGGGCAGGTTCCAGCCCATGACCGTGGAGACGGGCACGTGCACCCAGCACACGTCCCCGGCACGGGAGTCGACCAGCCCGTGCGGCTGCGCGGCCCAGAACACCGCGATCTGCCCCTCCCGCACCACGAACGGTCTCCCTGCGAACACGTACCGCAGCTCGCCGCGCAGCACCATGTTGATCTCGACGTCGTCGTGCCGGTGCATCGACTGCATGTGCGGCGGATTTCCGCGGCGGCACCAGAGCCCGGGCGCCATCGTCTCCACATCGGGCAGCGAGAGGGAGCGAGGGCGCATGGCGCCACGATAAGCGTCCATCGAAGGATCCTGGAAGAACACCGCAGAATCAGGCGAGACGTCCCTCCATGTCGGCACCTAGCGTGATGGCATGACGTCGAACGCCTTCCTCACCCATCCCAAGATCGCCATCATCGGAGCGGGCGGCTTCGTCTTCCCGTTCCGCCTCATCGGCGACCTCCTCAGCTTCCCGGCCCTGCGCGAGGCGACCCTGACCCTCATGGACGTGCGCCCCGAGAAGCTCGGTCCGGTCGCCGACGCCACCCGCGAGCTGATCGCCCATCACGGCTTCGGAGCCGCCGTCGAGGAGACCACCGACCGCCGCGCGGCGCTGGACAGCGCCGACATCGTCATCATCACCTTCCAGGTGGGCGGTGTGGAGTCCTACGAGCACGACGTGATGATCCCGCGCAAGTACGGCATCGACCAGACCGTGGGCGACACCGTGGGTCCCGGCGGCGTGTTCCGCTTCCTGCGCTCGGTGAGCGCCTACGACGCGATCATCGACGACGCCCTGGAGGTGTGCCCGGATGCCGCCTTCATCAACTACGCCAACCCCATGGCGATGGCCACCAGCTACCTCAACGCGCGCGGCCTGCGCTGCGTGGGCCTGTGCCACAGCGTGCAGGGGACCACCCGAATGCTCGCCCGCACCCTCGATGTGCCCTACGAGGAGGTGCGCTACCGCTGCGCCGGTATCAACCACCAGGCCTGGGTGCTCGAGTTCTCCCGCGGTCAGGAGGACCTCTATCCGCAGCTGCGGGAGGCGATGAACGAGCGCCATCAGCGCGGCCGCGGCGGCTCCGGGCTGGCCGGGGACGACGGCGACCACAGCGAGGCCGCCGAGGACTTCACCGTCTACGAGGGCGGCAACGAGCAGGTGCGCACCACCCTCATGAACGCTTTCGGCTACTTCGAGACCGAGTCCAGCCACCACGCCTCGGAATACCTGCCCTACTTCCGCAAGACGCCCGAGCTCACGCAGGAGTACATCCCTGAGCGCTGGGACTACTTCGAGATCTGCTCGGCGCATGACGACCAGGGCGATATCGACACGCAGCTCGAACAGCTCAAGGCGGAGCTCGCCCCGTCGGTCGAATACGGAGCCACCATCGTCAACTCGATCGTCACCGGTACCCCGAGCGTGGTGCACGGCAATGTGCCCAACAACGGGTCGATCATCACGAACCTCCCGGCCGACGCGTGCGTCGAGGTGCCCTGCCTGGTCGATGCGAACGGGGTCCAGCCCACCGCGATCGGAGAGCTGCCGCTCCAGCTCGCCGCGCTGAACCGCACCAACGTCAATGTGCAGACGCTCGCCGTGCAGGCCGCGCTGACCGGCTGCCGGGAGAACGTCCATCACGCGGTCGCGCTGGACCCGCTGACCGCGGCCCAGGTGACCCTCGAGGACGCCCGTGCCATGACCGACGAGCTGTTCGAGGCCCACGCGGACCTGCTGCCGACGCGGCTGAAGGGCTGACCTCACGGGCGCTCCGCGGAGCCGCGGGGCTATGGTCGGTGCCGTACACATCTCGTCGTGGACGAAGGGGACCGGATGGCTCCGTGGTTGCTCGCCCTGCTCGCCGGACTCGTGGCCGGCGGTGCCCTGCTGCTGGGCAGCGCGGTCGCCTGGTTCCTGAAGGTCCCGGGGGCCGTCGTCGCCGGGATCATGGCGTTCGGTGCCGGGGTGCTGATCTCCGCCCTCACCTTCGAGCTCGTCTCGGACGCGATGGAGCAGGGCGGCCTCGCCGCCACCAGCGGCGGGTTCCTCGCCGGAGCGGTCATCTACGTGGGGCTGAACCTCCTGCTCGCCCGCTATGGCGCCCGTCATCGCAAGCGCTCCGGTGATCAGCAGCCCTCCGAGGCGGACCGGAGCGGCAGCGGGGGAGCGATCGCGATCGGCGCCCTGCTGGACGGGGTGCCCGAATCCATGGTGCTCGGGCTGAGCGTGCTCGCCGGACCGGGATTCAGCGTGCCCATGTTCGCCGCCGTGTTCATCTCCAACGTTCCCGAAGGGCTCTCCAGCAGCGCCGGTTGGAAGGCCGCGGGTCGCAGCCGACTCTATGTGTTCGGGATCTGGGGCGCGATCGCCCTGGCCTCGGGCATCGCGTCCTTGGCCGGCTACGCACTGCTGGACGGAGCGGCGCCGGCCACGCTCGCGGTCGTGAACGCGCTGGCGGCAGGAGCGATCCTCGCGATGATCACCGACACCATGATCCCGGAGGCCTTCGCCGAGGACTCCCTCTACTCGGGACTGCTCGCGACCCTGGGCTTCCTCGCGGCGCTGACGCTGCATGCGATGGGGTGATCGGGTGCGCGACGCACGGACCGCTCGAGGCGACGGCCTCCCGGGCAGGCGCCGATCTCGTCGCCCTGACCCGGGGTGACAGTCGTCGGCCTCCGACCCGGAGCCCGGGCGGAGGCCGACGATCGGTCAGGATCCCATCATGGCGACGCGAGGTCGCCGTTCCTGATCCTGATCAGAAGACCAGGATCAGGATGATGATGACCAGCAGGATCGTGGTGATGCTGACGGGCAGAACTGCCTTGCGCATGAGGACTCCTTCACGGAGAGGACCCCTCGGGGTGTCCCGAGAGGTTCTGAAGCCTAGGCAGAGATGGGCGGAGAAACGATCGAGAGGCGCTCGGACGACCTCGTGTTCGGGTGTCGCCGCAGGTCGTCGCGGAGAGCGACCGGATGGTCAGCCGGCAGTGCAGTGCCGCCGGAAGGAGGACCGCCTCAGCGCTTGTGATATAGCGATTTCCGCTGGAAACGCGGTTCGGACGTGACCGAGATGCCGAGGTTGCGGAAGATGTCCTCGTCCACGGTCCCCAGGATCGTGGTGGTGTGCACGTCGCAGCCGGCGAGACTGCGCAGCTCATCCAGCGCGCGCCGGGCGTGATCGTCCGTCGAGGCGGAGACCGACAGGGCGATGAGCACCTCGTCGGTGTGCAGGCGGGGGTTGCGCGAGCCCAGGTGATCGGTCTTCAGCGTCTGGATCGGTTCGATCGAGCTGGGGGAGAGCAGGTGCGCGGTGTCCTCGATGCCGGCCAGATGCTTGAGCGCGTTCAGCACCATCGCCGCGGAGCACCCCAGCAGCGGTGAGGTCTTGCCGGTGATGATGGTGCCGTCGGCCAGCTGCATCGCCGAGCCCGGCTCGCCGGTGGCCTCCTCGACCGCGAGAGCGGGCCGCACCACGGCGCGGTCCTCGACCCGGCAGCCCGCCTTGCTCATCACCATCGCCACGCGCTGGGAGACGACGTCGTCGAGATCGTTGATCCGCTCGTCCACCGCGGCCTTGTAGTAGCGGCGGATGATCTCCTGGCGGGCGGCCTCGCGGCATACCGCGTCGTCCACGATGCAGTGCCCGGCCATGTTCACGCCCATGTCGGTGGGGGACGCGTAGGGCGACGCACCGGTGAGCTTCTCCAGCAGGGTGCGCAGCAGCGGGAAGACCTCGACGTCGCGGTTGTAGCTGGTGGCCTGCGTGCCGTAGGCGGCCAGGTGGTACGGGTCGATGAGGTTGATGTCGTCCAGGTCGGCGGTCGCGGACTCGTAGGCGAGGTTCACCGGGTGCTCGAGCGGCAGGTTCCAGATCGGGAAGGTCTCGAACTTCGCGTAGCCCGCGGGGATGCCTCGCGCGTGCTCGTGGTAGACCTGCGAGAGACACGTGGCGAGCTTGCCGGAGCCCGGGCCCGGCGCGGTGACGACGATCAGGTCGCGCTGGGTGGTCGAGTACTCGTTGGCACCGAACCCGCGCTCCGAGACGATCCGGTCGGTGTCCTGCGGATAGCCGGGGATCACGCCGTGGCGGGCGACCTTCAGGCCCAGTCGCTCCAGGCGCTCGACGAAAGCGAGCGCCACATGGTTGGACGGCTCGAGCTGGGTGAGCACCACGTTCTCGACCAGGAAACCGTGCTCGCGGAACACATCGATCAGGCGCAGAACGTCGTCTTCGTACGAGATGCCGAGGTCCGCACGCACCTTCTGTCGCTGGAGGTCCTTCGCGCTCAGGCACACCATGATCTCCAGCTCGTCCTTGAGCCGCTCCAGCATGGCGATCTTGTTGTCCGGCGTGAAGCCCGGCAGCACCCGCGCGGCGTGGTGGTCGTCGAACAGCTTGCCGCCCATCTCGAGGTAGAGCTTTCCGCCGATCTGGTCGCGGCGCTCCTGGATGTGACGGGACTGCATCTCGATGTAGCGCTCACGATCGAAGCCGACGACGCCGCTCCCGCGGGCCTCCACGGAGGAGGTGGTGGACGATGCGGGGGAACGGGGATCCGAAGCAGTCACCCCGGCACGCTAGCACCGAAGACCCTCTGTCGAGCGGCGGCGCGGCTGGCCTGTGAGAGGTGACGCCCGCAGCGGAGGATCCGGGGTGCGGGGGGTGCTGGACGCCCCGATCCGCCGCTGTCTCAGTAACTGTTGATTGGTATCGATAGCGGTTGACCAGGTGTGCCGATGAGCAGGCGTGACAGCTGGGTGGCCGGGGGTCGCGACGGCTCGCCGGATGCTGAACCCTTGCGTCGTGCTTCTGTGTGGGGCAGGATGTGCGGCATCGCTGCGAGCGGCCCGACTCCACGGTGGAGCGCGAGGCAGCTGCCGCGGCTGATCCCACCCTTCGCCACCGCCGACGAATCTCCCGAGTGTCGATACGAATCGATGCCTAGTCGGGAGTCCAGAGGAAGCAGGACGACGATGCCTTCGACCCCGACCCCGACCCCGACCCCGACCCGGAACACCGCGCCGTGCCCTCCCGGTCCGGCCGGCCATCCCCGTGACCGTGGCGCTGGTGTCGAGCCGACGCGGCGGGCCCTCGCGCTCGGCGCGCTGTCGGTGCCCGGCCTCCTGGCACTGGCCGGATGCGCCTCCGACGGAGGGGGGTCGGACCCCACAGCGATCAGGATCGTGGACTACTACAACACCCCGGCCGACGACGTCGCGATCAACGGGACCTTCGAGAAGTGCGCCGCCGACCTGGGCCTGACCTTCTCCCGCGAGAGGGTTCCCGGCGACCAGCTCGTGGCGAAGGTGCTGCAGATGGGATCCTCACGCACCATGCCGGACCTCCTGATGCTCGACAATCCCAACGTGCAGCAGGTCGCGGACTCCGGAGCCCTGGCGCCCCTGGGGCAGTACGGGATCAGCGCTGAGGGGCTCACGCCGGCCGTCGCCGACCTGGGCATGTACCAGGGAGAGCTCTACGGGATCGCCCCCACCGTCAACACGATCGCCCTGTTCTACGACGTGACGGCTCTCGAGGAGGCCGGCGTGGAGCCTCCGACCACCTGGGACGAGCTGCGGGAGGCCGCGGCGGCGCTCACCACCGAGGACCGCTACGGCCTCGCCTTCTCGGCGATCGCCAGCTACGAGGGAACCTTCCAGCTCATGCCGTTCATGTGGTCCAACGGAGGCGAGGAGACCGACCTCGACGGAGAGGGAGTCCTCGGCGCGAGCGGGCTCTGGGCTGACCTCATCCGCGAAGGCAGCGTGTCCCGTTCCGTCGTGAACTGGGGTCAGGGCGACGCGATGGACCAGTTCAAGGCCGGCAACGCCGCGATGGTCGTCAACGGGCCCTGGAACATCGCCGGTCTGGAGGCGGACACCCCCGATCTCGAATGGGACGTGACCACGATCCCCGTTCCGGCCCTCGGAGAGGACTCGGTGGCGCCGCTGGGCGGCGAGGTGTGGACCGTGCCCGCGACCGGGAACGAGGAGAGGCAGGCGAACGCCGCTGCCCTGCTGAAGGCGTTCGTCGCCCCGGAGAACCAGCTCTACATGGCCGGTGAGCGGTCGACGATCCCCGGCGATGTCGAGGCCGCCGAGCAGTTCGCGAGCGAGAACCCGGACCTGAGCACCTTCGTCGAACAGGTCTCCACCGCCCGGTCCCGCACCGCGCAGCTGGGACCCGACTGGCCGCGCACCGCGAAGGCCATCTACACCGCCAACCAGCGCGTGCTCGTGGACGACACCGACCCGGCCGAGGCGTTCGACGAGGCCGCCCGGACCGTGAGCTGAGCGAGGGAGAGACATGACTGCCATCCAGACCCGCCGCCGGTCACGCAACCGTTCGGACCTCCTGGTCCGCTATGCGTTCGTGCTGCCCGCGGCCCTCTACATGATCGCGTTCTTCGGGTACCCGATCCTCAAGAACGTCGTGATGAGCTTCCAGGCCTACGACTTCGCGACCTTCTTCAACGGTCACGCCCCCTTCGTCGGCGTCGACAACTACGCAGCCACCTTCAGCGACCCGATCTTCCTCCGAGCGCTGTCCAACACCGGGCTGTTCACCGTCGGCTCGATCATCGGGCAGTTCGTGCTCGGCATGGGGCTGGCGCTGTACTTCCGCAAGAGGTTCCCGCTGTCGGGCTTCCTGCGCTCCCTGCTCCTGCTGCCGTGGCTGCTGCCGATGATCGTCTCGGCCGCGGTGTGGCGCTGGATCCTCGAGCAGGACAACGGCGCCCTGAACCAGTTCCTCTCCGGGATCGGACTGATCTCGGACCCGATCCCGTGGCTGAACAGCTCCGACACCGCTCTGATCGCCGTGATCATCGTGAACATCTGGCTGGGCATCCCCTTCAACGTGGTGCTGCTGTACAGCGGGCTGCAGTCCATCCCGGACGAGCTCTACGAGGCAGGTCAGCTCGACGGCGCCACCGGCTGGAAGTCCTTCCTCCACATCACCCTGCCGATGCTGCGCCCGGTGGTCTCGGTGGTGCTGCTGCTCGGCGTGATCTACACGATCAAGGTCCTCGACCTGATCATCGGCCTCACCGGGGGCGGCCCTGCCAACGCCACCCAGACCCTCGCCACCCGCAGCTACGAGATGAGCTTCGTCGAGTTCGACTTCGGCCAGGGCGCGGCGCTGAGCAATGTCCTGATCGTGATCGCCCTGGCCTTCAGCATCGTCTACCTGCGCGCGAATGCCCGCGCCGCGAAGAACGGATGACCGCGATGAGCACCGCCACCCACTCCGCCCCCGTCCTGACCGCGACCCCTCGCCGCCGGCGACCCCGCCGCTCCTGGATCCATACCGTGATCGGCATCGTCCTGGTCGCGATCATGCTGTTCCCCGTCTACTGGATGCTCAACGCCTCTCTGGCCCCGGCGGGCAACAGTCTGAACACGCAGTGGCTGCCGCTGGACCCCGACTTCTCCGGCTACTCCCGCGCGATCGCCGATCAGGGCCAGAACCTGGTCACCTCGGTGATCGTCGCCGTCGGCGCCTGCCTGCTGTCGATCGTGATCGCGGCACCCTGCGCCTACGCGCTCGCCCAGTTCAGGATCAAGGGGACCGCCGCGCTCCTCTTCCTGGTCCTGATCAGCCAGATGATCCCGGGCATCGTGATCGCCAACGCGCTGTACACGGTGTACACCCCGCTGGGCCTGATCAACTCGATCCCGGGGCTGATCCTGGCTGATGCCTCGCAGGGGATCCCCTTCGCGATCCTCATCATGCGCGCCTATCTCGAGACCTTCCCGACCTCGATCGTCGAGGCGGCCCGGGTCGACGGCTGCGGGCATGTGCGGGCCTTCTGGTCGATCGTGCTCCCGGTCTCGAAGAACTCGCTGATCACCGCCGGGATCTTCTCGTTCCTCTTCGCGTGGAGCGACTTCCTCATGGCGCTGACCCTCACCACCGGCGAGACCATCCGACCGGTGACGCTGGGCCTGTACACCTACATCGGCACCAACGACACCGACTGGAGCGCCGTGATGTCCACGGCCGTGCTCTCCTCCCTGCCCGCGGTGATCCTCATGATCGTCGCCCAGAAGTACGTCGCCGCCGGAGCCACCGGCGGAGCCGTCAAGTGACCTCCTCCCTCTCACACGACGAAAGGCCTGATCCCATGACCTCCAGCACGACCCCTGCGCCCCTGCGCGTCACCGTATGGGGCGAGAACCGCCACGAACAGCGCGACCAGCGCGTGCGAGACCTCTACCCCGAGGGCATGCACGCCGCGATCCGCGACGGCATCGTCGAGAACCTCGGCGACGGCGTCGCCACCCGCTTCGCCCTGCTGGATGATCCCGAGCACGGCCTCAGCGAGGAGGTCCTCGCCCGGACGGACGTGCTGACCTGGTGGGGCCACATGGCGCATGACGAGGTCTCCGACGAGGTCGCCGAACGGGTCCAGAAGCACGTCCTCGCGGGCATGGGCCTGGTGGTGCTCCACTCCGGGCACTGGTCCAAGCCGTTCACCCGCCTGATGGGCACCACCTGCACCCTGCGCTGGCGCAACGAGGCCGATCGAGAGCTGGTGTGGACCGTGAACCCCAGCCACCCGATCGCCGAGGGCGTTCCCCATCCGATCGTCATCCCCGAGCAGGAGATGTACGGCGAGCACTTCGACATCCCGGTGCCCGATGAGCTCGTGTTCGTCTCCTCCTTCAGCGGGGGAGAGGTGTTCCGCTCCGGCTGCACCTTCCGCCGCGGCAAGGGCAAGATCTTCTACTTCAGCCCCGGGGACCAGGACTACCCCGTCTACCAGCACCAGGACGTGCGCCGCGTGATCGCCAACGGCGTGGACTGGGCGCGGCCCGCCGCCGGCGACCGCGAGGTGCCGTTCCTGGACCGCTACGAGACCGACTGGTTCCTCACCGGAGCGAGCGGCCAGGGCGTGGGCGACGCCGAGGCGGCGGGGAAGCAGGCATGAGCGCTGCCAGCGAACCCACGGCAGTGCCCGCAGCGGCCGCAGTACCCGCCGTGCCCGCCCCCGGGGAGGGCGCGCTGGTCCCGGTGGTCGTCGTCGGCGCGGGAGGCATGGGGAAGGCGTGGATCTCCACCGTCCTCAGGAGCGACACCGCCCGCCTGGTCGGGGTGGTCGACGTGATCGACGGCGCCGCGGCGAAAGCGGTCGCCGAGGTGGTCCCTACGACGGAGCAGGCCGGCATCGCCACCGGCACGGACACGCTCGACGTCGCGCAGAGGGCGCAGGCCGAAGCGGTCATCGACGTCACGATCCCCGCCGCGCACCATCCGGTGACCGCCGATGCCCTCCACGCCGGGCTGCCCGTGCTCGGGGAGAAGCCCTGCGCGGCGACCCTCGCCGAGGCGGTCTCGCTGGCCGGGCACGCCGAGGCCACGGGGAAGCTGTTCACGGTCTCGCAGTCCCGACGCCACAATCCCCACCTCCACGAGGCGCGACGCCTGGCCGATTCCCTCGGCAGCGCGGGCATCGTGAACACCCGCTTCTCCAAGGCACCTCGCTTCGGCGGGTTCCGCGAGGAGATGGCGCACCCCCTGATCATCGACATGGCGATCCACGCCTTCGATGCCGGACGGGTGCTGATCGACGGCACGCCGGTCTCGGTCACCGCCACCTCCTACAACCCGTCCTGGAGCTGGTACGCCGGGGACGCCGCGGCGACCGTCGTCATCACGTACGACAGCGGCGCCGTGCACACGTTCTCGGGCTCCTGGTGCTCTCCCGGAGTTGAGACCAGCTGGAACGGCGAGTGGACCCTCAGCTGCGGCGGCGGCTCCGTGGCCTGGGACGGCGAGACGCCGCCGACGGCGTGTCCCGCGGACGGCGAGCAGATCGTCGGCCGTGCCCCCGCGGCGGACGCCCGCTGGGAGCTCGACGCCTCTCTGGCCGAGTTCTGCGCCGCGCTGCGGGGAGGCCCGACTCCCGCCTCCGAGGTGCACGGCAACGTGTGGACCCAGGCGATCGTCGAGGCGGCGGTGCGCTCCGTGGACAGCGGGCAGCGCGTGCAGCTGGCCGATCTGCTGGACGAAGCCCTCGAGGGGGCCCGGGCACTCGATTCCGTTGACGGGCGCAGCCGGGCGCTGCAGGCGTGGAAGACTGGACGTGCGGGTCTGAGCATCGGGTGACCAGGGGAGAGGTGGGAGTCGTGACGGGGAGGAAGAAGCCGCCGACGAGCCAGGACGTGGCGCGGCTGGCGGGTGTCTCGCAGTCCACCGTGAGCTACGTGCTCACGGGCTCCCGCCCCATCTCCGACGGCACCCGTGCTCGCGTCGAGGACGCCATCGACAAGCTCGGCTATCACCCCAACTCCGGAGCCCGCACCCTGCGCTCCCAGCGCAGTGGAGTGATCGGGCTGATGGTTCCCGAGGCGGAGGCCGACGACGGCGTGCTGATGGTCTTCATCGGCGAGATCGCCCGCGAGGCCCGACGGCACGGCTACGACATCCTGCTGGTCACGGCTCAGGAGGGCGCCGGAGGCATCCGCCGAGTGGTGCGCACCGGCGTGTGCGAGGCACTGATCCTCATGGAGCTGGGCAGGTTCGATGAACGGGTGGGCCCGGTGCTCGACTCGGGCCTTCCCTTCGTCACCCTCGGCAAACCGGAGGAGTTCCCGCAGGGCTCCGTCGTGGACCTCGACTTCGAGATGCTCGGACGGATGATCGTCGAGCGCGCGATCGAGGAGCGGTGCGATCGCCTGCTGCTGTTCGGGGCGCCGAGCCGTAAGCGCGAGCGCAATGACGTCTCCCGGTTCCTCGACGGGATCGAGGACGCCGCGGGCGAGGAGGAGCTCGAGGTGGTCCTCGACACGGGCCCCCTCGCCGAGGTGCCCGACCGGGCGCTGCGCCTCACCGCACCGAACGAGCGCACCGCCCTGTTCGGGATCAACGGAGTGCGGCAGGTGCTGTTCGCGATGGCCGCGACCGGTGCACTGGTGGACGACACCCGCCTGTTCATCGCGCTGAGCGGGGAGGATCTCGTGGACGTCAGCCCGCTGCTCGCCTCGGTCCCGCAGGTCGATCCGCGCCGGGTCGAGATCAGCGAGCTCGCGGTCCGCGAGCTGGTGCGGCTGCTGCAGGTCGACGGTGCGGGACCGAGGATCACGCTGGTCGAGCCACGCTGGGTGGAGGGCTGACCTGTCGTGCGAGCCCCTCCGCTGCACGACCGGGACGACACCCCGATCGGCGCCCCGCAGGGTGACCGGAGGCACGCACGGCTCGCCTCAACCGCGCTTTGGGGACGCATAAGATGTGCGTATGTCAGAAGAGCTCAGCGACTCCGATGCCCACCAGATCCTCGCCGCGGTCCTCACGGACTCCCCTGAAGCGTGCGATCTGCTCACGGTGCTGCGTCCGGAGGTCCTGACCCACACCCGCGAGGCCTATGACGCGCTCTATCGCACCGAGCAGCAGCTGCCCGCGCCGGTGCTGCACGCCCTCGCCGCAGTGACGGCCGATTGGCAGGGCAGCGCACCTCTCGCCCAATGGCATCGCTCGCACGGGGCCGACCCGCAGCTCACTGCCGCGGACCCGATCACCTCTGCTCTCCACGGTCTGGACGCCGACGCGCTGAACGCGCTGCGCGCTCACGTCGACCTGCTGTCGACCTCCCCGGCGCTCGCCACCGGCGAGGAGCAGGAACGACTCCGCGCCGCCGGCATCGAGGCCCCCGTCGCCGTGCTGATCAGCCAGCTGGTCTCCTTCGAGAGCTACCTCCAGCGGCTCGTCGCCGGCCTCGCCGCGCTGGCTGGACAGGCAGCATCCACCGCCGATGCCCCTGCGCGCGCCCCGCGCACCCGGGGTCGCGTGGCCGAGCACGGGGGCCGCACCGTCACCGGCCGGGCACGTCCCACCCGCTTCACCCGCGACATCCTGCAATGGGAGCCGTGGATCGCCGTCCCCACCGAGGAGGAGCTCACGGAGATCCAGCGCAGCTCCTTCGCCTCCAAGGCCTCGACGAACAGCGTCTACTTCCGGATGCTGTCGCTGACCCCCGGCATCACCACGGCGCGCAGCGCCCTGGACAACGCGATCTTCCTGCCACGGGACGGTGCACCCAAGGCGGAGCGCGAGCTGGCCGCCGCCGTGGCCAGCAAGGTCAACGACTGCATCTATTGCGCCTCCGTGCATGCGCGGAAGTCCGCCGGATTCTCCAAGCGCCCCGAGGACGTCGACGCCCTGCTCGCCGTCGTCCTCGAGCGCGACGGCGACTGGATCGCCGCGGACCTCTCCCCGCTCAGCGCCGGGCTGGAGGAGCGCTGGGCCGCCGTGGTGACCGTGGCCGCCGAGCTCTCCCGCCCTCGCCCCACGCTGAGCACGGAGGCCGTGCAGCGTCTGCGCGCCCTGGAGATCACCGACACCGAGATCGCCGACCTCCTCACCGCGGCCGCCTTCTTCGCCTGGGCGAACCGCCTCATGCTCAGCCTCGGTGAGCCCTCGCTGCCCGACGCCGAGCAGGCCGCCGCCTGACCCGGCGCCGCCCGACCAGCCATCCCCGCCCCGCCCGCACGACCTCGAGGAACCATGAACACACCACTACGCCGTCGCACCGTGCTCGGCGCCGCCGTCGCCAGCCTGCCCGTCCTGGCCCTCGCAGCCTGCGGCGAGGTCACCGTGGAGGGCAGCGAGAAGGACGCGTCCGCGCAGCTCTCGATCACCGATGACCAGGGGCGCGAGGTCGTCCTTGCCGGCGCCGTGCAGCGCGCCGTCGTGGTGAACAGCTACACCAACGAGTTCGTGCGCGCCATCGGCGCGGGGGACAGGGTGGTGGGGGTGGATCGGGCCTCCCTGGACCGCCTGCCCTACCTCGCCCTCGAGGACGACCAGGTGATCGCCGAGGGTCTGGACCAGCTGAACTACGAAGCGATCGCGAAGCTCGAGCCCGACGTGGTGATCCTCCCGCGCAACGCCGTCTGGCAGGAGGCCGAGGAGCAGCTGGAGCCCTTCGGCATCCCCCTGGTCGTCGCGACCGCCTGGGACACCGAGGTCACCGATGACACGATCAGCCTGCTGGGGCAGGTCTTCGGAGCCGAGGCCGCCGCGACCGAGGTGCTCGACTTCCGCGCCGAGATCTCCGACGTGCTCGAGGAACGCCTCGAGGGCGTCGACCCCGTGCCGGTCTACTTCGAGACCGTCGAGCCGTATCTGACCACCCTGCCCGGCTCCGGGTTCCACGCCATGATCGAAGCCGGAGGCGGTGCCAACATCTTCGACGACGCCTCCGGAGGCGATGCCCAGGAGGAGCTCACCGTCGATCCCAGCGAGGTCGTGCTGCGCGATCCGCAGTTCGTGATCCACGAGTTCGAGCCCTCCGCAGAACCGGTCGACCGCTTCGGGGACATCCGTGACGACCTCGCCGCACGTCCCGGCTGGTCCGGGATGACCGCCCTGGCCGCGGGCGACGTCGCGATCGCCAACGGCTGGGCCACCAGTGCGCTGGGCAAGTCGATCGGCGCGCTCTACCTGGCCAGCTGGCTGCACCCCGACGAGCTCGACGGGGTGGACCCCGGCGCGTACCTCACCCGCTGGGTCACCGAGTTCCAGGACACCGAGCTCTCCGCGCCCGCCGACTACGTGCAGGGGCCCCAGGCATGACCACCACCCTGCAGCGGCGCCGCGCCGAATCCGCTCCCGCGCCGGCCCCGGTCCGCCGGCACGAGCTGCGCACGTCGATCATCCTCGTAGCCGGGCTGGTCGTCTCCGTGCTCGCCCTCCTCGTCTCGGTCACCATCGGCACCGCCGGAGTGGGTCTCGGCGACGTGGTCCATTCGATCCGGGTGAGCATCATCGGCGGCACCATCAGCGCTGATTTCGCCTCCTCCTATGCCGTGATCACCCAGCTGCGCCTGCCGCGGGTGCTGCTCGCGTTCGCGGCCGGGGCCGCGCTGTCCGTCTCCGGCGTGCTCATGCAGGGCCTGCTGCGCAACCCGCTGGTCAGCCCCTTCACCCTCGGCGTCTCCCCAGCGGCCGCCTTCGGCGCCGCGCTCGTGATCACCGTCGCCGGCACCAACCAGCTGCCGGCCTGGGCGACCATCGCCGGTGCCATGGTGATGGCGCTGGCCGTCTCCGCCCTCGTGCTCGGCATCGCCACCGCCCGCCGCATGGCCGTCGCGACGCTGCTGCTGCTCGGCATCGCGATGACCCAGATCTTCGAGGCGCTCACCTCGGCGCTCCAGTTCACCGCGAACGAGAACACCCTGCAGGCGATCATCCGCTGGACCTTCGGCTCGGTGAACGACGCCGCCTGGCGCGACGTGCTCATCGTCGGGATCGTCACCGCGGTCGCGCTGCCCGTGACCCTCTGGTTCTCCAAGGACCTCAATGCGATCGCCTTCGCAGGGGACGACGCCGCCCGCAGCTTCGGCGTGAACGTCGGCCCCGTGCGGGTGGGCCTGATCGCCCTGTCCGTCGCCCTCGCCGCCATCGTGGTCAGCTTCTGCGGCATCATCGGCTTCGTGGGTCTCGTCGGCCCGCACATCGCCCGCCTCGCGATCGGGGCCGATCACCGACACCTGCTGCCCTTCGCAGCGCTGTCCGGCGGTCTGCTCCTGCTGGTCGCCGACGCCGTGGGCCGCACGGTCATCGCCCCGGCCGTGGTGCCCGTCGGCATCGTGGTCGCCTTCATCGGCGGCCCCGTGTTCATCTACCTCATCCTCACGCGAAGGAACACCCTGAAGTGAGCCTCACCGTCGACCACCTGTCCTTCTCCTACGGCACGCGGAAGATCCTCGATGACCTCTCCTTCGAGGTCGCCCCCGGTGCTTTCTGCGCCCTGCTGGGCCCCAACGGGTCGGGCAAGTCCACCCTGGTCAAGGCCATCGCCGGCGTGCACCGAGCCCGTTCCGGCCGGGTGGCGGTCGAGGGGCGCGAGACCGCTGGGATGGGGCGGCGCGAGCTGGCCAAAGTGGTCGGCTACGTGCCGCAGGCCGGGGACGCTCCCTTCGACCTCAGCGTGCGCGAGGCCGTCATGCTGGGGCGCACCCCGCACTTCGGCCTCGCCCCGCGGGCGGAGGATCGCGCGAGGGTCGAGGAGTCGATCGTCCGCATGGGGCTGGAGGAGCTGGCCGAGCGCAGCATGTCCGAGCTCTCGGGCGGCCAGGCCCAGCGAGCGCTGATCGCCCGGGCACTCGCGCAGGACACCCGCGTGCTGCTGCTGGACGAGCCCACCAGCGCCCTGGACCTGCGCTACCAGATCGAGACCCTGCAGCTGGTCCGCCAGATCACCCGCGAGGAGGGCATCAGCGCGCTGATCGCCATCCACGACCTCAACCACGCCGCCCGGTACTGCGACCAGGTGATCGTGCTGCACGACGGTCGGATCACGGCGGACGGCGCTCCCGCCGAGGCCCTCAGCGCCCCGGTGCTGCGCACCGTCTACGAGGTGGACGTCGAGGTCGCCGTGGGCGAGGAGGGCGTCGAGGTGCGGCCTCGGGTGGACGCCGAGGGCTTCACGCGCACCGGCTCCCGTCTCGACGAGCTCGAGGCCGACGGCACCGTGCGCGCCGGGCGGATCGTGGGCGCGGGGCAGACCGTGCACTCAGGGCAGACCGCGCGGTCCGTGCGCACGGAGCAGCCTGCGGCGACGTCCACGGCGGCCGCTCGATGACCGACCCCGACCTGAGCATCGTCGACGCGATCATCGTCGGCGGCGGGCCCCGCGGTGTGGCCACCGTGCTGCGCACCGCCGCACGCGTCGCCGCCGACGGGGGCCCTGCGGCGCGACTGGTGGTGATCGACGCCCTCGAGGTGGGCGCCGGTGCCACCTGGCTGACCGGCCAGCCCGCCCAGTACCTCAACAACACGCAGGCCGACGCCACGACCGTGCACCCCGATGAGTCCACGCCGATGAGCGGGCCGGCAGCCCCCGGGCCGGACCTCGTGCAGTGGGCGCGGAGCGTCGCGGACCGCGGCGTGCATCACCACGCCCCGTGGGTGCTCGAGGAGGCCCGCGACCTCGTCGGCGCGAGCTTCCCCAGCCGTCGCCTGCAGGGCGTCTACTTCCGGGACCAGCTCGACGCGGCGATCAGCTCCGGCCATGTCGAGGTCGAGGAGGTCCGGGGCATCGTCGTCGACCTCGCTTCGAGCGTCGACGATCAGGGTGAGCGGTCGCTCACCGGGGTCGTGCTCGCCGATGGCCGCCGGTTCGGCGCGCCCACCGTCGTGCTCGCGCAGGGCATGGTCCAGGCGCGCCGCTCGGTCGAGGTGGACCACCTCGTCGACGTCGCCGAGCGCTTCGGCCTGCGCTATGCGGAGCCCGGGATGCCCGCCGAGCGGGAGTACACCGGCCTTCCCCATGGCGAGACCGTGCTGGTGCGCGGTCTGGGTGCGAACTTCTTCGACGTGATCGGCGAGCTCGTCGCGGAGTGGGGCGGCCGGGTCGAACCCGTCGCCGGTGATCCGGGCGGACGCCTGCACTATGCGCCCTCGGGGCGCGAGCCCCGTCTCGTGGTGGGCTCCCGCCGTGGAGTGCCCTATCGCTCCAAGCCGGACGGCGGACGGCCCGTGCGTCCCTTCACCGCGCGCTGGGCCACTGCCGACTGGTTCGAGCAGCTCGCAGCCCGCACCGACGTCGACCTCGCCGCCGAGGTGTGGCCCGTGGTCGCTCGCGAGTTCGCCCGCGTCTATCTCGAGGCTCTCACCGCCTACGCGCCCGGCGCGGTGACCGGGCTGTGGATGTCGGCGCTGGACGAGGCCACCTCGCAGGAGGAGGTCGACGGGGTGCTCGAGGCCGCGATCGGCGATGCCCGCTGGACGTGGACGATCGACGAGCTGCACCGTCCCACCGCCGGCGAGCAGGTCGACGCCGAGGAATGGCGTGCCCTGGTCTCGCGCCTGATCGAGGACGAGCTCGGGTCGATGTCCGATCCTGCCCGCCATCCGCGCGCCGCGGTCAACGGCGCGATGGGCGCCCTGCGCCGGCAGATCGGACGCCTCACCCGGAAGGGCGCCTTCAGCGGCGTTTCCCTGGCGCGGGACGTCCTGGGATGGTTCGACGGCGACTCGCTCGCCCTGGCCTCCGGCCCGCCTGCGGACCGGGTGCGCCTGGTGCTGAGCCTGATCGAGGCGGGCGTGATCGAGCTGCTCGGCCCGGGCATGGTGCTCGAGGCGGACGAGCACGAGGGGCGGTTCCGTGCCGCGTCGCCGCTCACCGGGAAGGTCGCGACCGCCCGTGTGCTGCTGGAGACGCGGATGTCCAAGGGGAAGATCCCGGACACCGACGACCCCCTGCTGCGCTCCCTGCTGGACAGCGGCCGCGCCCGCATCCACTGCGTCGGCGGCATCGCCACCCACAGCCTCGAGGCGACCGGTGCCGAGATCTCCGAGAGCGTGCCCGGCGGCCATCATCTCGTCGCGGCCGACGGCACGGTGGATCGCTCCGTCGTGGTGCTCGGCATCCCGGCCTCGAGCACGCAGCCCGGCAGCGCGATCGGCGCGAGCCCGACAGTGCCCTCGCCGCTGCTGGCCGGCGCCGATATCGCCGCGAAGCAGATCATGGCGGGCAGGATGGCGACGCTCGACGCGTGAGCCCCGGTCTCCGTGCGCTTCGGAACGGTCGGGGGCGCCGGCTAGATCCTGCTCGGCTCGAGCCTGCGCGTCTCAATCCTGCTCGTCGTCGTAGGAGTCCTCGCCGCTGGCGCGCAGCGCGACCCGTTCGACGCCCTCGAGCTCGATGAACTGGGGGATCAGGTCACGCATCGGGGGCCGGCCGTGGAAGCGGATGTCCATGATCACGAACCGCCGTCCCTGTTCGGTGGTGCGGCGTGAATGCTCGATCGAGCTGGTGAAGCCCATCGCCGTCGCGACCTCCAGGACGTCGCGCAGCACCCCGGCGCCGTCGGCGTAGGTGATCCGCAGCAGCCGCTTGGAGTCGGGGGAGGGGAGCCGGCGCACCAGCGGGGCGACCAGGAACAGGGTCACCAGATGCAGGCCGGTCAGCAGCACGCCGAGCGACAGCATGCCGGCGCCGCAGGCCATGCCCACCGCCGCGGCGACCCAGATGGTGGCCGCGGTGGTCAGGCCGCGCACGACGTTGCGCCCCTTGAAGATGACGCCGGCGCCGAGGAACCCGATCCCGGAGACGATCTGCGCGGCGATGCGCGAGGGGTCCAGGACGACGTCGTCCCCGAGGACCGCGGAGAATCCGAAGACGGACACCAGGGTGAAGGCGCACGAGCCCATCCCCACCAGCACATGGGTGCGGAACCCAGCGGCCTTCTGCCGCAGCTGGCGCTCCAGACCGATGAGCGAGCACAGCACGAACGCGACCAGGAGCAGCTCGAACTCCACGGCGGTGGTGTCGGTGATGAGACCGACCAGTGGCTCCATGCGGACAGGACCTCCTCACGTCCCGGCGCGGCCGGATAGTGCGCGGGAAGCGGATCCAGCACCCTCGGCTGCGCCCTCGCCAACGTAGCAGAGGCCTTTCCGCGTCCCGTCCCGCAAGGGGGACGCCGCGCCCTGAGGGATGCCACGGCGACACCGCCCGAGCCCAAACGATTCACGCTGTGACGTGGAGCATATCGTTATCGGAACGTAACGCCTACCAGTGGAGGTTTCCGGTCCGGGACGGGTTGAATCTGTCTCACGGATCAACGGTGACCCGAGCCCCGATGGCGGGGCGCACACGGAGAGGCAGGCCCCTCATGACCGCACAGGATTCACCCCGGCACCTCGGAGGCACATCACGACGTCGCTTCCTGGCGACCACCGGAGCACTCGGGTCCGTCGCAGCGCTCGCAGCGTGCGGCGGAGCCACCGGCGGCGGCAGTGGAGGGGGCGGCGAGGAACTCGTCGGCGTCGGCAACAACGGAAAGGCGGGAAGCGGTCGCTCCGGCGATGGCGCCGATCAGCTCTTCATCGCCGGGTTCCAGTGGAGCCCGCCCACCAACTTCAACACCTTCGCGGGATCGCCGGCGTGGCCGGCCTCCGGCAACGTGGCCCAGTACATCTACGAGACCCTCCTGCGCTTCCACATCGTCTCCGGCGAGCTGCTGCCCGGACTGGCGGCCTCGCACGAGGTGAACGGGAACGAGTCCATCTCCCTCACGCTCCAGGACGGCATCACCTGGCACGACGGGTCCGAGCTCACGGTCGACGATGTGCTCTACACCTTCGAGCTCGGCAAGATCGACCCCGGACTGGGCATCGCATCCTTCTGGACCGAGGTCGACGAGATGACCGCCGAGGGCAACACCCTCAACGTCGCGATCAATGCGGAGCGCAAGAACGTCGGCGCCGTGCTCGCGACCCTCGCCCAGCAGTACATCGTGCCCAAGGCCGTGTTCGAGAAGGCCGCCGAGGAGACCGGCAACAAGGTCGCGAGCTGGGAGACCGACGAGGCCATGGGCACCGGTCCCTTCACGCTGGAGCTCGCGGATCAGACGCAGATCATCCTCGCCCGTCATGACGACTACTGGGGCAAGGACTTCTACGGCGGCCTGCCGGCGATGTCGAAGATCATCCACCCGATCTTCAAGTCCAACGAGGACGGGAACATCAAGTTCCAGAACGGCGAGCTCGACGTCATGCAGCAGTTCGTCCCCCAGATCTCGAAGATGTGGGAAGCGGGCAAACCGGTGGGCACCTACCTGCGGGAGGAGCCCTACTTCGTGCCCAGTTCGATGCCGATGTTCCTGATGAATACCACCAAGCCGGGTCTGGACGATCCCGCGGTGCGCAAGGCGCTGGCCTACGCCGTGGACTATGCGTCCATCGCCGAGACCGCCATGTCGGGCTACTCCTCCCAGGTGCTCGCCTCGCTGGTGATCCCGGACGGCGCCGAGGACCAGTGGCTGGATCGTGACAAGGCCGAGGCCGACGGCTGGGCCTTCGACGCCGTCAAGGCCGCCGAGCTCCTGGAGGAGGCCGGCTACGAGAAGGGGTCCGACGGCTTCTACGCCAAGGACGGCGAGAAGCTCGGCCCGTGGAAGCTGATCACCCCGCAGGGGTGGACCGACTGGAACGCCGCCCTCGAGATCGTGGCGAAGAACTTCCAGGACATCGGTGTCGACGCCACCACGAACTTCCCGCAGGAGGCCCAGACGACGTCCGCCATCCAGAACGGCGACTTCGACATGGCCTGCTGGTACGTCGCCGGGACCAACCCTGCGGCGCCGTGGCAGCGCTTCAGCGATGTGATGAGCAACGTCGACATGGCCCCGCTCGGCGAGACGGCGTACCGCAACTTCTCCCGCTGGGAGAACGGCGAGATCAACGATCTGCTGGAGACCGCCGCCGCGGCACCGGATGACGAGAGCAAGAAGGAGGCGATCGCGGCGCTGGATGATCTGTACCGGTCCGAGGTGCCCGCCTTCCCGTTGATGTACCGGCCCGACGAGTTCTTCGAGTTCAACGCATCGAACTGGTCCAACTGGCCCACCGAGGACAACGACTATGCGCCGCCGATGTTCCGCGGCGCCGGCAACGAGTGGATCTTCCAGCTCAAGAAGATCGGCGACTGAGGCACCTTCGTGAAACTCGGCCGCTACATCGCTCAGAAGACGGTGTGGTACCTGGTCGCGCTGGTGGCAGCAGTGAGCCTGAACTTCCTGCTGCCCCGGCTCGTCCCGGGCAACCCCGTCGACGTCATCGTCTCGAATCTCTCCCGCGGAGGGAGCGTCACCAGCGAGCAGCAGAAGCAGGTGTACGAGAGCTATGTCCAGGAATTCGGCCTGGACCAGTCCCTGGGGCAGCAGTTCCTCACCTACCTCGCCAAGGTCTTCACCGGAGACCTCGGCACGTCCTTCGCGTACTACCCGGCCGCGGTCAACGATCTCGTCGGCCAGGCGCTTCCCTGGTCGATCGCCGTACAGCTGCCGGCGATCCTCATCGGATGGATCCTCGGCAACGTCATCGGGGCCATCGCCGCGTTCCGCGGCGGCAACTGGGACCGCTCGGTCTTCACCACCTCGCTGTTCCTCTCCGCAATGCCCTACTACTGCCTGTCGATCCTGCTGCTGTACGTGCTGGCCGTGGTCGCCGGGGTCTTCCCCGTGGGCGGGGCGTATTCGCTGGGCCTGTCACCGGAGTTCAGCGTCGCCTTCCTCTGGGATGCGCTGAGCTACTACTGGCTGCCCTTCCTGTCCCTGGTGGTCGTCTTCATCGGAGGGCAGGCCGTGGGCATGCGCTCCATGGCCATCTACGAGCTCGGCGGCGACTACGTCAGCTACGCGCGAGCGATGGGCATCCGGGACAACAAGATCACCCAGTACATCTTCCGCAATGCGATGCTCCCCCAGATCACCGGGCTCGCGCTGGCCATCGGCACGCTGGTCGGGGGCGCACTGATCACCGAACTCGTCTTCAGCTATCCGGGGGTGGGGACGCTGCTGTTCAACGCCATCGCCGCGAACGACTATCCCGTCATCCAGGCCGTCACCCTGATCATCACCGTGGCCGTCCTGCTGGCGAACTTCGCGGTGGAGATCGCCTACGGCATCATCGACCCGCGCATCCGCGCGGCCAAGTCCGGGGAGAAGTGACATGTCCACGGTGAACACGCCCATGGCGGAGGAGACCGCCGCTCCCCGGGCCAATACGCTGCGCTCCTTCAACTTCTCCGGCCGGTTCTGGGTCTCCCTGGTCCTGGTGGTCTTCGTGATCGTCCTGGGTCTGGCGGGGCTGGTCTATCCGACGGGTCCCGGGGAGAAGGTCGGCTCGCTCTACGACGCGCCGGGCGGCGGTCTGCCGCTGGGCACGGACAACTTCGGTCACGACGTGCTCGCCGTGCTCATGGCCGGCACCCGCACCTCCCTGATCATCGGGCTGGTCGCCGGGGTCGTCGCCACCACCATCGGCGTGACGGTCGGACTGCTGGCCGGCTACGTCGGAGGCTGGTTCGAGGAGCTCCTGATGGGCGTCACCAACGTGGTGCTGGCCATCCCCGCCATCGTCGTGCTGATCCTCATCTCGATGTCCCTGCCCAACAGCACCATCTGGTCGCTCGCGCTGGTCATCGGCATCACCTCCTGGCCCTGGACGGCCAGGGCCGTGCGCGCCCAGGCCTCGTCGGTCGCCACCCGGGAGCACATCGACGTGGCCCGGCTCTCCGGGGCGAGGCTGCCCGGGATCCTGCTCAAGGACGTCCTGCCGTACATCCTGTCGTACACCGTCATGGCGTTCGTGTTGCAGGTCTCCGGCGCGATCCTGGCAGAAGCGGCGCTGTCGATGCTGGGCCTGGGTCCCTCCGGGGCCGATTCCCTGGGCTCCCAGCTGCACTGGTCGCTCGCGTTCCAGGCCGTGGCCAGCGGCGCCTGGTGGGCGTTCCTGCCGCCGACGATCGTGCTGACCCTGGTCTCTTTCGGCTTCCTGCTCCTGCAGGCCAGCCTCGACGAGGTGTTCAATCCGCGCCTGCGCCGCGGCAAGCGCAAGCAGATGAAGCAGGCCGCGGCGCGCCGCGCCGCGGAAGCCCGTCAGCTGCTCGAGCGGAACGACGAGGCGAGCGACGAGACCGGTGCCGCCGACGAGGCGAGCGACGAGACCGGTGCCGCCGACGAGGCGAGCGACGAGGCAGGGCCTGCCCCCGACCATTCCGAACGATCGAGAGCAGGTGAGCCGTCATGAGCACCGAGCGTCCGCAGCACGCGCCGTCGTCCACGGGAGTCCTTGCCCGTGCCCAGAACATCCGCTGCGTCTACGGCGGTGGCGAGGAGGACTTCACCGCCGTCGACGGGGTCTCGATCGCACTCGGCGAGGGCGAGGTCCTGGGCCTCGCCGGGGAATCCGGCTGCGGGAAGACCACGCTGGGCAACGCGCTCGCGATGATCGCCGCGCCTCCGCTGTACGTCCTGTCCGGCACCCTCGAGATCGACGACGGGACGATCGACCTGTCGACCCTCTCGCACGACGACGTCAAGCGTCACCGCCCCTATCGGGGTCGGACCGTGTCGATGCTCCCGCAGGGCGCGATGAACTCCATCAGCCCGACACTGCGCATCAGCAGCCTGATCAAGGACGTGATGCGTGCTCATGACCCGAGGATCACCAAGGACGAGGCGCTGGACCTGGCGCGCGAGCGGCTGAAGATGCTCGAGATGCCGGTGCGAGTGCTGGACTCCTACGCCCACCAGCTCTCCGGCGGGATGAAGCAGCGCATGATCACCGTGATCTCCACGCTGCAGAACCCCCGCCTGCTCATCGCCGATGAACCCACCTCCGCGCTCGACGTCTCCAGCCAGCGCATGCTGGTGGAGATGCTGCTGGAGATGGTCGAGCAGCGGATCATGTCCGGGGTCGTCTTCGTGACGCATGACCTCCCGGTGCTGTCGCAGGTCTCGGACCGGCTCGCGATCATGCACGCGGGCCGGATCGTCGAATCCGGGCCCACCCGTCAGCTCGTCGAGGACGCCCAGCATCCCTATACCCGCAAGCTGCTCGGCTCCGTGCTCGACCCCAGCCAGGAGACCAGGGCGCGCGGCATCGCCCGCCGGTCCGCACCCGTCACTCCCGAGGAGGTGGGCGAGCGATGAGCGAGTCCCGCGCCGACGACATGATCACCCGCAGTGCGACGTCCGGAGAGATCCTGCTGTCCTGCCAGAACGTCACCAAGGAGTTCTCCGTCGCCGGGAGCACGATCACGGCGGTGGACGACGTCAGCCTCGAGTTCCCCGAAGCCAGCGTGCTGGCCGTGGTGGGGGAGTCCGGCTCCGGGAAATCGACCCTGGCCCGGATGCTGCTGCGGCTGATGCCGGTCACCTCCGGCACGATCACCTTCCGCGACCAGGACGTGACCCATCTGAAAGGGCGCGACCTGAGGGAGTACTGGACCGAGGTGCAGGCGGTCTTCCAGGACCCCTTCGCCTCGTTCAACCAGTTCTTCACGGTGGGGTCGCTGCTCCGTCGCAGCCTGGCCCTGGCCAAGATCTCGAAGGACGAGGCGGATTCCCTCATCGAGGAGTGCCTCGGCTATGTCGACCTGCGTCCGAAGGAGGTGCTGCACAAGTTCCCCCACCAGATGTCCGGCGGGCAGCGCCAGCGGGTGATGGTCGCCCGGGCGCTCATGATGCGGCCCAAGGTGCTCCTCGCCGATGAGGCCACCAGCATGCTGGACGCGACACTGCGGGTGAACGTGCTCAACGTGCTGCACGATCTGCGCAACGAGCTCGGGCTGACGGTCCTGTTCATCACCCACGACATCGGGCAGGCCTGCTACCTCGCGGACCGGGTCGCGGTGATGGAGCACGGCAGGGTCGTCGAGCGGGGCACCACCGAGGAGGTCATCTTCTCCCCGCAGGGCGATTACACGCGGCGCCTGCTCTCCGACGTCCCGGACCTGCGGGGCAGCCTCAAGCCCTGAGAACCATCAGGGCCGCGGGGCGAACAGCACCGCGAAGGTCTCCAAGGTGCGCTCGAGCTCGATCGACGGCTCGAGCAGCCACTGGATCTGGAGACCGTCGGAGGCCGCGATGATGAGGGCCGCCATGTCGGAGGCGTCCACGTCGTCGCGGATCCGTCCTTCGGCCTGCTCGCTCTGGAGACGCTCGGTGAGCTCCGCGCGGATGCGGGCGAAGCGCGCGCTGAAGAACTCGTTGGCGGGGGAGCCCTCCGTCGCCAGCGACGAGGCGACCAGCGTCGTGTAGAGCTCCACCATCCCCGGGACGCCGACGTTGATCATCGCGGCCTTGACCAGCACCTCGAGCGCGGAGATCGAATCGCCGTACGTCTTGGCGGTGTCCCGTTTGGATTCCGCGTATTCGTAGACCGCGACCAGGAGCTGCTCACGAGAATCGAAGTAGTGCAGGAGAGCGGCATGGGAGACGCCGATCGCGGTGGCGATGCGCCGCAGCGAGGTGCCGTCGGCGCCGCGATCGCGGAACACCTCGATCGCGCGCTCGAGGATCTCCTGACGGCGGGCCACGCCCTTGGAGTAGGAGCCGGCACGGCCGATGACGGGTAGTGCGGCGGGGGCGGGGGATTCCTCGGGGGACATGTCCGAATGCTACCGGGACAAAACCTCCGGGTGGAGGATTTGCGTGCTAGCGTTTCCCACGACGCCCCCACCGTGACGTGCGGCATGGCGGGCGATAGACGCCAGAAAGAAGGTTCGCCGTGGCCCTGCCCATCGCTTCCATCCAGCTGTATTCGCTGGCCGCCGAGTTCTCGGCGGACATGAACGGATCCCTCGACAAGCTCGCCGCCATCGGACTGCGCACCGTCGAGGCGTTCGACTTCGTGCGCCGCCCGAAGGAGATCCGCTCCGCTCTCGACAAGGCCGGCCTGACCTCGCCGACCGGTCACGCCCCGCTGCTCTCCGACGAGCTGTGGACCCCGGACGGCTCGATCCCCACCCCGGCCAACGAGGTCGTGTTCGAGGCCGCCGCCGAGATCGGCATGAAGACCGTCATCGAGCCGATGGTCGCCGCAGACCGCTGGCTCACCGAGGACGGCGTGAAGGACATCGCCGATCGACTCAACGCCGCCTCCGAGAAGGCCGCGGAGTTCGGCCTGAGCGTCGGCTATCACAACCACGCCCAGGAATTCGTGGCCTCGTTCGACGGGCAGACCGCCTACGAGCGCTTCCTGGACCTCGTCGACCCCTCCGTCGTGATCGAGCTGGACCTGTTCTGGGCGCTGGCCGGCCAGCAGGACGCCGTGGGCCTCGTGAAGAAGCTCGGCGACCGCCTCGTCGCGATCCACGTCAAGGACGGCGTCGCCCCGGCCTCGAACCCCTTCGCGCCCGATGCCCCCAAGTTCGACTCCTCGAGCCTGGACCAGCGTCACGCCGGCGACGGCGACGTGCCCACCATCGAGGCGCTCCAGGCCGCGAGCGCCCTCCAGTACGCCGTCATCGAGTACGACAACGCTCCCGGCGACGTCTTCGAGGACATCGCGGACAGCTACCGCTTCCTCATCGAGAAGGGCCTCGCAGCATGAGCGCCCCCACCGGTCCCGTCGGCGTCGGCCTCATCGGCGTCGGCGTCATCTCCGACACCTATCTGGAGCACCTGAACTCCTTCCCGGATGTCACGGTGCTGGCCGTCGGCGACCTCGACCTCGAGCGCGCCCGCACGCAGGCCGAGAAGTACGACGTCCCCACCTGGGGCGACGCACAGGTCGTGCTGGACCACCCGGAGATCCAGGTCGTCGTGAACCTGACCGTCCCCGCCGTCCACGCGGAGATCTCCTCCGCCGCGATCGCGGCCGGCAAGCACGTGTGGACCGAGAAGCCGCTGGGCCTGGACCGCGAGTCCACGTCGGCGCTGCTGTCGGCGGCCGACGAGGCCGGCCTGCGGGTGGGCTGCGCGCCCGACACCGTGCTCGGCCCGGGCGTGCAGACCGCCAAGCGCGAGATCGCCAAGGGCACCATCGGCCGCCCGCTGTTCGCGCAGACCTCCATGCAGTGGCAGGGCCCCGAGGTGTTCCACCCGAACCCCGGCTTCCTGTTCGCCAAGGGTGCGGGGCCGCTGCTGGACATCGGCCCGTACTACTTCACCACGCTCGTGAGCCTGTTCGGCACGGTCGAGAAGGTCGCTGCGATGGGCCTGCGCGCCCAGACCGAGCGCGCCATCCAGGTGGGCCCGAAGGCGGGGGACACCTTCCCCGTCGAGGTGCCCTCCACCATCTCCGTGCTCACGCAGTTCGAGGGCGGCCAGCAGGGCAACTCGCTGGTCAGCTTCGACTCGCCGCTCGCCCGTCAGGGCATCGTGGAGATCCACGGCACCGAGGGCTCGCTGGTGGTGCCCGATCCGAACATGTTCGAGGGGCGCATCGCGTACGTGAAGCCGTTCGAGTCCTTCGGAGAGGCTCCGCCGGAGCAGGAGTGGATCGAGGTGCCGCAGCAGGGCGTCGTCGCCGGTCGCGGCACGGGCCTGCTGGACATGGTCCGCGCGATCGCCGAGGACCGTCCCCATGTCGCCAGCGGCGAGGTGGGCTATCACGTGCTCGACGTGATGCTCTCGGCCGAGGAGTCCGCGGCCTCCGGCGAGTTCGTCGCCGTCAACAGCTCGGTCTCCGAGGTGCCCCTGGTGGCCGAGGACTTCGACCCCTTCGCCAGCACCCTGTGAGCTGACCGGCGAGGTGCACTCGACCTCGCCGTGGACAGGCCCCTGTCACCCCCGTCGTCGGCGGGAGGAGGCAGGGGCCTCGTCGTCTGCGGACTGCGGACTGCGGACTGCGGACTGTGCACAGCGGACAGTGCTGACGGCCATGCGGCGATACGGCGGAGCGCCCTCAGAGGACGGCGAGAACGCCGCGCCCCAGAGCGAGGAGGGCTCCAGCCATCGCGATGAAGACGACGACGCGCATCGCGGAGGCGCCGTCGATGCGACGCGAGAGACGATCTCCCACCAGGAGGCCGACGAGCAGCGCGACCAGCAGTGCGATCCAGCCCGAGGGCTCGAAGGACGGCAGAGCACGCTTGGCGGCGAGCGAGACGATGCCGAGCACCAACCCGTGCAGCTGCGCGGTGGCGGCGAAATGGCGATGCTCCCAACCCGTGGCGCGGGCATAGACCACCACGCCGGGCCCGGCCACACCCGCGGTGACGCCCATGAAGCCCGAGGCGAAGCCGCCCGACGCTCCCAGCGCGGCCGACGGAGGCACCGTGCGGCCCCGCAGCAGGATCGTGACGCCGAGCCCGAGCACGACCAGGAGGCTGACCACGATGGTCAGCGGCGCCTCCGGCAGCAGCTCGACGGCGACGGCGCCGGGCAGGACGCCCACCACCCCCATCGGGACCAGCAGCTTCGCGCGCGGCCAGTCCACGTCCCTCCACACCTGCACCAGGATCAGCGAATTGGCGAGGACCGAGGCGGCGTTGACCGCGAGGATGCCCTGCAGCGGACCCAGCACGAGCACGAGGAACGGGGCGGACAGCAGCGCGAAGCCCATCCCGGTGGCGCGCTGGGAGACAGCACCGATGCATACGCTCAGCGCCATGCCGAGAGTGAGGAGCAGGCCGGGGTCGTCCACTCCGCACCTCGCTCTCCGATGTCACGGATGCGTCGCTGGTCGGCGGCACCGCCGACCAGGCTCGCACACCGCGCATCGCTCTGCACGGCGGCTCGCGGGACTGCCCGCTGTCGGGCGGGTGCCGCGTACCGGATGGCCGGACGGTTCCCAGCGCACGAATTCCGAGACCGATCGATGGTCCATTCGGAGAACTCCGCACCTAGGGGGAGCGCTCCCCCTAGTGTGGATCTCCCATGACGACAACCTTCAGGAGAAGACCATGGACATGTCGATCGCCCGCCGCACCTTCGCGACCGGAATCGGGGCAGCCGCCCTCGGAGGAGCTGCCGCAGCGATTGCCGCTCCCGCCTCGGCTGCACCCGTGAGAGCCGACGGCGACAGTGCTCGACCGCTGATCGGCAGGGCAGGCCGCGACCGCCTGCATGTAATGTCGTTCAACATCCGCCAGGACACCACCCCCGAGACAGAACCAGGGGACCCGGATCATTGGCCGGACCGTGAACCGGTGCTGATCGATCTGCTGGCCCGTGAGGAGCCGACCCTTCTGGGCGTGCAGGAGGCGCAGTACACCCAGATGAGCGCGATCGACTCCGCCCTGCCCCGGCATCGGATGATCGGCTACGGGCGCAAGGGCGGCAGCAAGGACGAGCACTCGGCGATCTTCTACGACACGACCCGCCTCGAGGTCCTGGCCTGGGACCAGTTCTGGCTCTCGGACACCCCGGAGGTCATCGGCTCCGCGACCTGGGGGAACCGCATCACCCGCATCGTGGTGTGGGCGCGGCTGCGGGACCTCGCCAGCGGGGCCGAGTTCGCGATGATCAACACCCATTTCGACCACGAGTCCGAGCAGGCACGGATCAAGAGCGGCCAGGCGATGATCGACCTCTTCGACGGTGGTGAGCTCGACCAGCTCCCCACCATCGTCACCGGCGACTACAACTCACCCGCCCACGACTCCGGCGCCTACACGACCCTCGTCACGGACGGCCCCACCGTGGATTCCTGGGATGCCGCGGCCGAGCAGCTCACCCCGGCCTGGGAGACCTGCCCCGGATATGCAGAGGCAGTCGAGGGCGGCGACCGGATCGACTGGGTGCTGACCACGGAAGACATCACCACGCATCAGGCCGCGATCAACGACTACCGCGATCCCAGCGGTGCCTTCGCGTCCGATCATCTGCCGATGCAGGCGTTGCTCTCCCTGCCCTGAGAGTCCTCGCGCAGGCACGGCCCGCCGCCCCGGGGGAACCGGGGAGGCGGGCCGTGCCGTGCCGGGGTCCGACCGAGTGAGCTCAGCCGTCGGCGCGCAGATCGGTCCCGTACGTCGCGCCCGGATCGGCGACCGCGACGGCGAGCGTGGTGTCGGACTGGCCGTAGTAGGCGAACCACGTCCCGCGGAACTTCACGAGCCCCTCCACGAAGGTCACGTTCGAGACCAGCCCGTGCGTGTCCTCGAAGGTCTGCGGGCGCAGCCACGGCTCCTGGAGGCGGGCGAGGACCGTCGTCGGGTTCGCGGGGTCGATGACGATCTGGCCGCAGCGGTAGTCGACCTCCCGCGTGCCGTCCTTCAGGTAGCGCCGGGTGGCGCCGTTGGTGAGCATCAGCAGGAGCCCGTCGTCCGTCAGCACCGGAGAGGTGCCGATCTCCACGAGGGCCTCGTCCCAGGTGCCCGGGGTGGGGGAGTACATCGGCTCCTCGTCGCTCGTGCCGGGGGTCCAGTGGATGAGGTCGTCGCTGGTCGCCCAGTAGATCCCGCCCTCTCCGAAGTACATCCACCACTTCCCGTCGATCTGCTGAGGGACGATCACGCCAGCCTTGGACCAGTTGAAGCCGCGCGGGTCCATGGTCTTGAAGGTGTCGAAGTCCTCGAAGAGCGGGCCGTGCTTGGTCCACGTGCGCAGGTCGGGAGAGGTCGCCAGGCACAGCTGCGCGGAGCGTCGGTCCCAGCCCGTGTAGGTGAGGTAGTAGGTGCCCTCGATGTATGCGATGCGCGGGTCCTCGCAGCCGAAGCGCTCGTAGTCGTGCTCGGGCGAGAGGATCGGAGCGTTCTCCCGCTCGAAGTGGTAGCCGTCGTCGCTGAACGCGATGCCGACGTGGGAGACGATGTCCTCCGCGTGGGCCCGATACAGCAGCACCACCTGGTCATCGACGACCAGCGCCGCCGGGTTGTAGAGGTTCGAGGACTCCCAGGAGTCGCCCTTGGGCCGCAGGATCGGGTTGTTCTCGTAGGGGGTGAAGGGGCCCAGCGGGAAGCGGGCGTCGCCGAAGAGGCTGGTGGTGGTCATGGGGAGGTCCTTTGCAGTGGGGGTCGAGGAGGAGAGCAGCGGCGGCTCGGCGCGGTGGCGCCGATCGCCTCCGCTGCTGCGGTCGCTTCAGCTGCGGCCGTATCAGTCGTATCGGTGGCGTCAGATGCGTCGGTCGTGTCGGCCGATCACCCCTTCACCCCGGCGCCGATGTCGGAGGCCGTGAAGTACTTCTGGAACAGGCAGAACAGGATCACGACGGGCAGCGCGAGGGCGCAGGCTCCGGCGAGGATCGCGCCATTGGGGTTCGCGACGGTCTGGGCGATGTTGGCGATGTAGTTCGCCAGCGCCACCGCGAGGGGCTGCATCGAGGCGTCCTTCGTGATGAGGAACGGCCAGAGGAATTCGTTCCACGGGCCGATGAAGGTGATCAGCACGACCGTCGCGATCGCCGGGCGCACCAGCGGGATCGCGATGGCCCACAGCACCCTCAGCTCGCTCGCCCCGTCGATCCTCGCCGCCTCGAACATCTCCTCGGGCAGGGCCAGGAAGAACTGCCGGAAGATGAACACCGCGGTGGTGTTGATGAAGAACGGCAGGATCATCCCGGCGTAGGTGTCCCCGAGCCCGTACGAGCCGGCGACCTGCACGTACAGGGGGATCATGAGCAGCTGGAAGGGGACCATCTGCACCCCGAGCATGACCACGAACAGTACTCCGCGGCCACGCCAATGCAGCCGGGACATGGCGTAGCCGGCGCTGAGGCCGAAGGTCAGGGTGCCCAGCAGGACACCGGCGGTGAACACCACCGAGTTCAGCAGCGCACGCAGCAGCGGGAGCCGCTCGTTGATGCTGGCGAAGTTCTCCAGGGTCCAGCCCCCGGTGGGGAACATGCCCGCCGGGGTGGTGGTCGGGTTTTCCTGCAGGGCACCGACGATCATGAAGTAGAAGGGGAAGATGAACACCAGCGCCGCGAGCGCGAGGATCACGTACAGCGCGATCCGGGTGGGGGTGCGGGACCTCATGTCAGCTCTCCTTCGTCAGGCGGGTGGAGGCCAGGGACAGCAGGCCGACGCCGATCACGAGCAGCACGCCGATCGCAGAGGCGACATCCGGGTTCCCCTGCTGGATGCCCTTCTGGTAGATCATCAGCACCGGTGAGGTGGAGGCGCCATCCGGTCCGCCGCCGCTGGTCAGCAGATATGGCTCGGTGAACAGGTTCGCGCCGGTGATGATCGAGAGGATCAGCACGAGCATCGTGGTGGCGCGCAGGCCCGGCACCGTGATGTGTCGGAAGCGCTGCAGGATCCCGGCCCCGTCGGTCGAGGCGGATTCGTACAGCTCTTTCGGCACGTTCTGCAGCGCGGCGAGATACAGCAGGATGTAGAACCCCAGCTGCTTCCACGTCACGTACAGGGCGATCGACGGCATCGCGAGGGCGTCGTTGACCAGCCACGAAGGATCCGGGGCGAGCGGCCCGAGGATCGTGTTGACCAGGCCATCCTGCGAGAACAGCAGCATCCACACGCCGATCAGCGACACGCTCGCCGTCACGTACGGGACGTAGAACGCCACGCGGAAAGCACCGGCCCAGCGGGTGACCGCGTTCAGGGCCGAGGCGAACCCCATCGACAGGATGACCGTGAGAGGCACATTGATCACGAGGAACACCGCGATGTTGCCGAAGGACTGCAGCACGCGGGGATCGGTCAGGGCGGTGCGGTAGTTCTCCAGCCCCACGAACGGATGGTCCATGTCCATGCCGGGGGCGGTGAAGACGTAGTCGAAGAACGAGATGTACACGGCGTAGGCCAGGGGATATGCCATCACCGCGGCGAGGAACACGATGTACGGCAACGAGAGTCCCAGACCGAGGGGCTGCTTCCCGAGCAGCCGACGCAGCGGGCTCGTCGGAGGGCGTAGGGGCGGGGCGGTATCGGGGGTGATCATCGTGCTCCCTTCTGCACCAGTTGGTCGATCTGCTCGGCGGCATCGTGCAGGCCGTCCGCGACCGACTTCTTCCCGAAGATCGCGGAGGCGGAGAACTCGTCGCGGAATCGCTGCCAGATCTCGATGGCACCGGACAGGTAGGGCACATCGGCCACTCGATCGGCCTGATCGGCGAAGCTCGTGTAGTCGGGATGCTCGGCGAAGTAGTCCGGGTAGGTGGCGAGCAGGTCGGTGCGCAGGGGCATCTGACCGGAGAGCTCGAGCAGCTTGCCGTCCCACTCCTCGCTGGTGGCGAAGGACAGGAACTCCCAGGCCGTGAGCCGATTTCGGCTCGAGCTGAACATCGCGACGTTCTTGGAGTCCGCGAAGGTAATGGTCTCCTCGGGGGCGATGCCGTCCGCACTGGGAACCGGCATGAATCCGTAGTCGAGCTGATCCTTGTAGGTGGCGATCGCCCAGGGCCCTGCCAGCTGCATCGCGGTGGTGCCCATCGTCATCGCGTCGTCCGTGGACTCCTCCCGTGGGGCGAGCCCTTCCTCGTACATCGCGCGCCACAGCTCGGCGACCGCTAGGCCGTCGGGGGAGTCGAACGTGGTCGCCTCATCCTCCACGAGGAGCGTGCCGTGGGTCTGGGCGAGGTACATCGGGTAGAAGTCGAACCACGGCTGGTAGAAGTCGCTGGTGGGCGCAGGCCAGACGGCTGATGCCGAGGCACCTGAGCTGACGATCTGCCGTGAGCCCTCGAGGAAGGTCCCGAAGGTGTCCATTTCCGGGGACTCCGGGTCGATCCCGGCGGCCGCGAAGATCTCCTTGTTGAACATGACCATCACCGGGTTGGACTTCCAGGGCAGCTGGTAATAGCCGCCCTGGCCGCCGTCCTCGGCGTAGTCGCGGGCGCGCTGTCCGGTGCGGCTCTCGATGTGCTCCCGGCCGCCCTCGAACGTGGTCAGATCGACCAGGCCGCCGGCGCGCACCCAATCGGGCAGCGCCGCCGGGGACGCGTTGAAGACGAGGTCTGCGGTGGTGCCGGCCACGATCGCGGCGGAGATGGCCTCCTCCGAGCTGGCCCCGGCAGGGACCTCCTGAAGTGTGACCTGCTCATCGGGATGTTCGGCGTTCCAGGCGGCGGTGACTGCCTCGCCCCAGGCGAGCTCCTGCTCGTTGTTGGAGACCCAGACCCGGATGGGGCCGCGAGTTGTCGCCGCCTGCGCAGCGTCGACCGCGCTGCGTGAGCAGGCTCCTGCGGCGAGGGTCAGAGGAACTGCGAGTGCTGTGGCGCCGAGAGCGCGCCGGGTGAGGGTCATCGTCGATCTCCTCGGTGGTGGGTGGATGGTCAGTGTCGAGAGGGCGGGGCGATGCTGCCTCGGCGCACGACGACGGTGCCGTCGACGAGGACGGGGCGGCGGGCATCGCCGCCGAGCGCCGCCAGCAGCGTGCGGGCCGCGACGGCGCCGCGTACGTCGGCCCCGGTGGAGACGCTGGTCAGCCCGGGGGAGAGGTGCGCGGAGAGCTCGCTGTCGTCGAAGCCCGTGACGGAGAGGTCCTCCGGGACGCGCAGTCCGGAGCTGCGCGCGTAGGAGAGCCCGGCGATCGCCATCACGTCGTTCGCGTAGACGATGGCCGACGGACGATCCGCGCGGTCGACCAGGGCAGCGGTCGCATCGCGACCGGACGCGGCGGTGAAGTCGCCCTCGACGATGCGATCCGGACGGAGGCCGTGATGGGTCATCGCGTCCACGAAGGCGTCCCGGCGCGCCGCGGCGTGGACGTAGCGCAGGGGCCCGGAGACGTGCGCGATGGAGGTGTGGCCGGCACCCACGAGCAGGTCCACGAGCTCGCCGACGGCGGCGGCGTCCTCGGTGTAGACCACGGGGGTGTCGACGGGATCATCCTCGTGCGGCGCTTCGGCCGTGAGCATCACAGCGGTCAGTCCCAGCTCGCGGACGAGGTCAGGACGGCGGTCGCCCTGCTTCACATCGAGCAGGATCACGCCATCGACGCGTCCCGCGGCGTATCGCTCGTAAGCCGCCGTCTCGGCGTCTTCATCAGTGACGACGTTGAGCATCAGGCCCATCCCGGCCTCGGCGAGGACGGCCTCGCAGCCGGCGATGAAGCGTGGGAAGAAGGTGTCGGTGGCGATGATCTCCGGCCGCCGTGCGATGACGAGACCGATCGTGCTGGTGCGAGAGGTCGCGAGCGCCTGGGCGCTCGAGCTCGCGGTCCACCGCAGCGATTCAGCCGCTGCGAAGACACGGCGACGAGTCTCCTCCGCCACCGGGCGCTTGCCGGAGTAGGCGAGGGAGACGGTGCCCTTGGAGACGCCGGCAGCCCGCGCGACGTCCCCGATGGTGGGTCGTGCACCGTGCATGGGCTTCCTCCTCCGTGCGGGGTGAGAGCGGTCGGATCGGTCCTGTCGGCGGTCGGTCCCGCCGGGTCGGGCATCCTCAGCAGAGGTGCTGGCGCTGACGCCTGATTCGATGCGCAAACCGGTTTGAACAGTGAGCAGTCAAACCGGTTTGCTGTGACGTGTCAAGTCGTTCGGGAATGAGGGGTCTCCGTGTGTGGCACGCGATCGCGCCGCCACTCGTGGCCACTTGTGCATTCTTGCGAGCATCGTTTAGTGTTGCTGATCACGTACAGGGGGAGCGCTCCCCCACTGTTCGGTCAGAGTTCACATGGCGATGCCTTCGGCGTTGCGTCGGATCCACTTTCGATGACGAGAGTTCCTACCGGTGGGGGAGCGCTCCCCCTGGCGCGGCCTCGACGTGACGCCCGTCCGCAGTCGTCCGCACCTCCGCCCTCCGGAGGGCCTCACCCCTTCGTGCACAGAAAGCGTTCCCATGCGACAGCTCCTGAAAGCCTCCGCAGTCCTCGCGACCGCAGCCCTTGCCCTGACCGCCTGCGGAAGCGCCGACAGCGGCGCCGACTCCGGCGACACGCTCATCGTCTACACGAACTCCAACGGCGATGGCCGTGGGGACTGGCTCACCGAGCAGGCTGCCGAGGCCGGCTTCGACATCGAGGTCGTCGGCCAGGGTGGCGGGGACACCACCAACAAGATCCTCGCCGAGGCGGGCAATCCCGTCGCCGACGTCGTGTTCGGGCTCAACAACGTCTACTTCAACCAGCTCGTGGACGCCGAGACGATCGAGCCGTACACCCCGGTGTGGGCCGACGAGGTCGACGCCGAGCTGGGCGACGCCTCCGGGGACGGGAACTACTGGCCCGTCGTGCAGCAGGCGGTCCTGCTCGCCTACGACGCCGACAGGATCGATGCGGCCGACGCCCCGAGCGACTGGCTCGACCTCTGGAACGACCCCGCCTTCGAGGGCCGCTACCAGTCCGAGACCAGCATGGGCAACGCCACCATCCAGATCGTCATGTCCGGCATCCTCACCCGCTATGCCGATCCTGAGGGCGAGATGGGCATCTCCGAGGAGGGCTGGGCCGAGGTCGGGAAGTACTTCAGCACCGGCAGCCCCGCCGTCGAGGACGTCGACATCTTCCAGCGGATCGTGGACGGGGAGGTCGACTACGGGCAGCTGCCGTCCTCCGGCCTGCCCGGCCGTGAGGCGAGCTACGACATCACAGCCGGTGTGGTGGAGCCCGAGGTGGGCGTGCCATTCGTGGTCGAGCAGGCCGCGATCATCAAGGGCACCGACCAGCTCGAGGAGTCCCAGGAGTTCATCGACTGGTTCGGCGGCGCCAATCTGCAGGCCGCCTGGTCCGCGGAGTTCGACTCCATGCCTGTGAACCAGGGCGCGATCGACCAGGCCGAGCCGTCGATCGTCGAGTTCCACGAAGGTCTCGTGCGGCAGGACATCGACTGGGAGTTCGTCACCGAGAACCTCAACGGCTGGGTCGAGAAGATCGAGCTCGAATACGTCGTCTGACCGGCCTCGCACCACCACCGCACCCTCTTCCGGAAGGCACCGAGATGATCCGCTACGACGGGATCCGCGTGGACTACGGCGATTTCACGGCGATCCACGACCTCGACCTGCACGTGCGCGAAGGCGAATTCTTCACCTTGCTGGGCCCCTCGGGCTGCGGCAAGACCACTGCTCTGCGCACGCTGGCAGGCTTCGTGAGCCCCTCGGCCGGGGACGTCCACGTCGCAGGCCGGCGCGTCACGCGCCTGCCCAGCGACAAGCGCCAGATCGGCATGGTGTTCCAGAACTACGCCCTGTTCCCGTCGTTGAACGTGCGGGAGAACATCGCTTTCGGGCTCAAGGTCCGCAAGGAGTCCCGAGCCGAGGTGGAGCGCAAGGTCCGGGAGATCGCCGAACAGGTCGATCTGTCCCCCACCCAGCTCGAGAAGAACCTTGCCGATCTCTCCGGGGGGCAGCAGCAGCGCGTGGCGATCGCGCGCGCGCTGGTGCTGCGCCCCAAGATCCTGCTGCTGGACGAACCGTTGTCGAACCTCGACGCGAAGCTCCGCGCCCAGCTGCGAGTGCAGCTCAAGGACCTCCAGGAGCAGTTCGGCATCACCACCGTCTACGTCACCCACGATCAGGACGAGGCGCTGAGCATGAGCGATCGCATCGCCGTCTTCCACGACGGCCGGGTGGAGCAGATCGGCACCCCCGAAGAGATCTACGACGCCTCCGCCACCGAGTTCGTGTGCCACTTCATCGGCGATGCGAGTCGCCTGTCGCCCGCTCTCGTCACCGAGGTCGCGGCCCGGTCGGGCACGGCCCTCGACCCCACGCGCGCCTCGTACGTGCGCGAGGAGAAGGTGCGGCTCGGCCCCGGGACGGCCAGCGGCGGATCGGTCGCGCTTCCCGGCACCGTGGTGCGCCGTCGGTACCACGGAGTGCGCTCGAGCTACGAGATCAGCACGCACGGCGCGATCGTCAAGGTCATGCAGCCCGAGGACGGCTCCGCCCGCCCCCAGGCCGGCGACGCGGTCACCGTGCACATCGACCCCGCCACGATCCTCCAGTACGAGGGCAGGGCCGCCTCTGGCGCCGACGAGGACGGGGCGCCCGCGACCGCCGTGACGTCCGTGGCCGCGCGATGAACGGCGCGAGCAGCATCTCGAGGATGATCCGCTCGCCGTTCGTGATCGTCACCGGCGTGATCGTGGGCTGGTTCATCGTCGCGTTCCTGATCTGGCCCAATGCGAATCTGCTGGTGCAGACCTTCGTCCCGGACGGCGAGCCCACCCTGCGGGCGGTCGAGAAGCTCGCCTCGTCGGAACGGGCCATGACGTCCCTCAGCAACTCGTTCCTGCTGGCGTTCGTCCTCTCGGTCACCGTGAACGTCGTCGGCATCTTCGTCGTGCTGGTCACGCGGTACTACGACATCAGGGGCGGCAGGATCCTGTGGCTGGGATACGCCACCACCCTGATCTACGGCGGTATCGTGCTGGCCGCCGGGTACAAGTTCGTCTATGGCGCCGACGGGATCATCACCGGGTTCCTGCTGCGACTGTTCCCCGAGATGGACGCCGACTGGTTCAGCGGCTTCTTCGCCGTCGTCGTCGTGATGACCCTGGCCACCACGACGAACCACCTGCTGTTCGTCTCCAGCGCCCTGTCCAAGGTGGACCATCAGACCATCGAGGCGGCACGGAGCATGGGTGCTTCGGAGTGGACGATCCTGCGCCGAGTGGTCCTGCCGATGCTGAAGCCGGTGCTCTTCGCCGTCACGATCCTCACGTTCCTGGGCGGGCTCGGGGCGCTGTCGGCCCCGCAGGTGCTCGGCGGGCGCGACTTCCAGACCATCACCCCGATGATCCTGACGTTCGCCGCGACTCCCAGCTCGCGGGACATCGCCGCGCTCCTCGCGCTGGTGCTCGGCATCGCCACGGTGCTCCTCCTGATCGTTCTGACCCGGATCGAGAAGGGCGGCACCTATTTCTCGATCGCCAAGGTCTCCTCGCAGTTGGTCAAGCAGAAGATCCGCAATCCGGTGCTGAACGTCGCGGTGCACGTGGTCGCCTACGCACTGTTCGCGGCCTATCTGCTGCCCGTCATCCTCATCGTCCTGTACTCCTTCCAGGACTCCCGCGCGATCGAGTCCGGGCAGTTCCGCTTCTCGACCATGTCCCTGGACAACTATGTGCGCGTGCTCGGGGAGTCCGCGAGCCTGCGGCCCTTCGTCATCAGCATCGTCTACGCGGGCCTCGCCTCCCTGATCAGCGTGCTCGGGCTGCTGTTCGTCGCCCGCATCATCGCGAAGCACCGCAACGCGATCACGCTCGCCGCCGAATACCTGCTCCACATCCCGTGGATCCTGCCGACCACCTTGATCGCGCTGGGCCTGATCATCAGCTACGACCATCCGAGCCCTCTGGTGGGTGGCCGCGTACTCACCGGGACCACCGTGATCCTGCTGATCGCCTACGTGATCGGCAAGATCCCCTTCACCCTGCGCCTGCTGAAGGCTGCCTTCTCGGGGATCAATGACAACCTCGAGGAAGCCGCCTCGCTGATGGGCGCGAGGACACTGTACGTCTTCCGCAGGATCCTGCTGCCCGCGGTGCTGCCGACGGTTCTGGCGATCGGGGCGCTGAACTTCAACAGCCTGCTGGACGACTACGACACCTCCGTATTTCTCGCGCACCCGCTGTTCCAACCGCTGGGCCTGGTCATCAAGGCGAGCACCGAGGGTGATGCCAACCTCGATGCGCGCGCGAACACCTTCGTCTATACGGTGCTGCTCATGATCATCACCGGCGCGACGATGTACCTGGTCTACGGGCGGGGTGCCCGGGATCGCAGCGGCCGGCGCGCCCGAGCACGCCGTCAGCGCGATCGCGTCGGGGCCGAGCGATGAGCGCCGCCTTCCGGCACCCGCAGCGGGGCGGCACCGACCGGCTCCTGCACCGGCGCCTCGCCGAGCTGGGGACCCTCGTGGTGGCGCATCGCGGCACGGCCGTCGGCAGCATCGCCGAGAACACCCGCGTGGCGGCGATGGCCGCTCTCGTCTCCGGGGCCGATGTGGTCGAGATCGACGTCTCGACCTCCGCGGACGGAGAATTCTACGCCTTCCACGACGGGACCGAGCAGCGGCTGCTCGGGATCGGCGCGAACCTCACCACGCTCACGGCGCGGCAGATCGACGAGCTGCGATACGTGCACGTGGACCGCCCGGGCCGTCCGGCTGGTGTGGAACGCCTGCTCGACCTCCTGGCCGCGCTGCGTCCCACTGAGCTGGGTGTGGAGGACGAGGCGGCGCCCCTGGTGAACGTGGACCGGTCCTGGGGGTCATGGGCCACGCTCCTCCCCGCCCTGGACGGTCTCGGGATGACCGAGCAGCTGCTGCTGAAGAGCCCGGCCGCTCTGCCCGGACCGCTCGACGTCCTGCGGCGCCACGAGGTGAAGTACCCCTACCTGCCGATCTGCACGGATCTCGCGCAGATCGAGGACCTCGTCGAGGACGATGACCTCGACGTCGTGGGCGTCGAGCTGCTGGCCGATGGCCCGGACCACCAGCTCGCGGACCCCGACCTGTTCGTCGAGCTGCACGCCCGCGGACTGTTCGTGCTGGTCAACGCCGAGGTGCTGACCAACGGGATCCCGCTGTTCGCGGGCTATGACGACGAGGCGGCGCTGCTGCACGGGCCCGGTGCCGGGTGGGGACCGCTGTTCGACCTCGGCGCCGATCTGATCCAGACAGACTGGCCCTGGCTGCTGCGTGCCTATCGTGGGACCCGAGCAGCCCGCGGCACCGCCGGGGCGACAGCCGTCGACCAGGAAGTCCGTTCATGAGCACCTCCGCCTCCGCCCCTCCCGAGCCACGTCCCCCCGGTCGCGTCCGGCTGGAGGACGTCGCCGCCGCCGCCGGGGTCTCCCGCACCTCCGCCTCCCGCGTCATGCTCGGCCAGGGAAAGGTCTCCGACCGGACCCGGCGCCGAGTGCTCGCGGTCGCCGACGAGCTCGGATATGTCACCAACGTCGCCGCGAGCGAGCTCGCCTCCGGAGGCTCGTCCACCGTCGGCCTCCTGCTGCGCGACGCCTCCAACCCTGCCTACGGTCTGCTGTTCAGCGAGCTGCAGAAGGCGGGCCACGCCGCCGGCGTCACGCTGCTGTCGATGACCATCAAGCATGACGACCAGGGCCGGCAGCAGGTGGCCAGCCTGCACCGCCTGATGGGCATGCGCGTGGCCGGTCTGATCGTCGCCACGGGCGGAGTGACCAGCGACCAGCTCGAGCCCTTCCGCGACCGGCTTCCCATCATCCGGGCCGGACGCCCGGAGAGCAGCGGGCGGATCCACGCCGTCTCCTACGACGAGGAGGACGCGGCCCGTCGCCTCGCCGAGCACATTCTGGAACTAGGCCACACGGATGTGGCCGTGCAGACCGCCCGCGCCGAGGACTCCTACCCCGAGTTCGTGCGCAGCACTGTCATGACCCAGCTGCTCGAGAGCCGCGGAGCCACGGTGCACCGGCTCGAGTACCGACGAGGTCACGACGCGATGGACGAGTCCGTGGACCTGGCCCGTCGCGGCCGCGTCAGCGCCGTCATGGTCCCCTCCGACCTGCGGCAGCTGACCCTGATCCGTCGTCTCCACGAGGCGGGCCTGCGGACCCCCGAGGACGTCGCCACCACCGGCTGCGACGGGATCCTTCCCGGGATCGACCTGCTGGGCTTGACCACCATGCGCATCGCCGTCGAGGACGTCGCCGAACGGACCATCGCGAACATCGCCCGGATGATCGGGGCGACCGGCATCGGGGACGATGCGGGGTCGGGCGGATCCGCGGAGGCCGGGCCTGGAGATCCCGCAGGAGGCAGGGTCGTGCACGAGCGGCTGCCCGGACGATTCATCCAGGGGCGCACCGCCGGGCCGCCCCGCACCACCGGAAGGACACCCGCATGAACGCACTGCGCGCCGCCGAATATCCGAGGGCGAACCACACCCTGGTCCACCTCTCGGACACCCATTTCGTGCCCCCGGGCGAGCTGCTGTCCGGGGTCGCCCCGGTCCGTGAGCATCTCGAGGGGCTGCTCGAGGACCTGGTCGCCACCAACCTGCGACCCGAGGCACTGATCTTCACCGGCGACCTCGCCGATCGCGGGGAGGCACCCGCCTATCGGCAGCTGCGCGAGCTGGTCGAGCCGCTCGCCGAGCACCTCGGCGCCAAGCTCATCTGGGTGATGGGCAATCACGACGATCGCGCCACGATGCGCACCGAGCTGCTCGATGCGGAGGCCGACGACGCCCCGTACGACCGGGTGGTCATGCTCGGAGGCCTGCGGATCATCGTGCTCGACTCGACCGTGCCCCGCAGGGCCTACGGCGAGATCCGTCCGGCCCAGTACGCCTGGCTGCGAGAGGTGCTCTCCGAGCCTGCCCCGGAGGGAACGATCCTCGCCCTGCACCATCCCCCGGTCCCGTGCGTCCAGGACCTCGCTATCACCGTCGAGCTGCGCGACCAGGACGCCCTGGCTCAGGTGCTGGCCGGCAGCGATGTGCGCGCGATCATCGGGGGTCACTTCCACTACTCGACCTCCGCGACCTTCGCGGGCATCCCGGTCTCCGTCGCCTCGGCCACCTGCTACACCCAGGACCTGCAGACGCCCGACCGCGGCACGCGGGGCCGGGACGGCGCGCAGGCCTTCAACCTCGTCCATGTGTACAACTCCACGATCATGCACTCCGTGGTGCCCCAGGGCGGCGGCGCGAGTGTGAGCCGCCATGTCGATGGTGCTGCCACCGCCCGCAAGCTCGCCGAGCAGGGCCTGTACATCCCCGACGCCCCGGCGATCGCGAGCTGGACGGGGGCCCGGTGATCCTGGACCCCGGACGCCGCATCGTCTTCCTCGACGTCGACGGCACGATCATCGCCCACGACGGAATCCTCCCCACCTCGACGGTCGACGCGATCCGCTCCGCCCGCGCCGCGGGGCACCGCGTACTGCTGGCCACCGGCCGTTCCCCGAGCGAGCTGGACCCTCGTCTCGCGGAGATCGGGTTCGACGGAGCCGTCCTCGGCGCCGGCGCCTTCGTACACCTCGGCGAGGACTGGGTGGTCCAGCACGCCATGCCCGTCGCGAAGGCGAGACGCATGATCGAGGTCTTCGGACAGCTCGATCTGGACTACGTGCTCCAGGCTCGCGACGGCGTCTATCCCGTCGCCTCGCGTCGGGAGGAGATGCGCAGGATGCTCGGTATCGAGGACCGGCCCGGGCTGGGGCCGGGCGAGGAGCTGGACATCGAGCAGGTCGCGGAGAAGGCCCCGCTCGACGCGATCGCCAAGGCGATCTTCCTCGGCGTGACCCCGGACGCCTTCGAACGGGTCCATCAGGCGCTCACGCCCGAGGGCTTCAGCGTGATCACCGGGACGATCACGCATCTGGGCACCGGTGGGGGAGAGGTCTCACTGGCCGGGGTGAACAAGGGCTCGGCAATCCTGGCCCTGCTCGACCAGCTCGGGCTGGACGTGGCCGATTCGATCGGGATCGGGGACAACAACAACGATCTGGAGATGCTGCGCATCACTGGCGTGGGCATCGCGATGGGTGAGGCGACCCCCGAGGCGCGGGCCGCGGCCGATGAGATCACCGGCACGGTGCACCAGAGTGGGATCGCGCAGGCGTTCGCCCGGCACGGTCTGCTGGATACGCCAGCTCCCGAGGGCAAGGGATCAGCGACTGCGGGCGCCGCGCAGCGGTGAGAGCAGCGCGACCAGCACGGCCACCATGAAGATCACCGCCACGACGGCGAACGTGGGCCGGAATCCGACAACGCCGACCAGCACGCCGCCGCTGGCCGCGCCGAGCAGCGCAGCGGTGCGGTTCGCCGAGCGCATGGTGGCGTTGACACGGCCGAGCATCGAGCGCTCGGTCGCAGACTGACGGAAGGCCATCTCGCTGGGCTCCTCGGCCCCCATCGAGAATCCGTAGATCCCCAGGACGACGATCAGGTAGGTCACCACGCCCCACGACTCCGCGTGGACGGGGGTCAAAGCCATCATCACCCAGGTCAGTGCGCACACGATCCGGGCCACGATGATGACGTCCCCCTCCCCGAGACGCACCGCTGCGCGGGTGGCGCAGAGGGCGCCCATGAGGCCACCGACGCCAACCGCCGTGAGCATCAGCCCATAGACGACGGCGGCCAGCCCCAGACCTCGCAGCACGAAGAGGGCGAGCACCGTCAGGGAGATGCTGTTGGCCAGGAACCAGATGTTCGTCGAGATGGCCAGCGGCGCGAGCGTGCGATGGCGATAGGTGAATCGAAGGCCATCGGCGATCGCGCGCCACAGCCGGGGATGATCGGGGCGGGGCGCAGGTTCGGGACGCCGAACCTTGCCGATCATCACCGCCGAGACGACACGACCTGCAGCGCTGATCAGCAGCGTCATCGGGGCCCCCACGATGCCCACGAGAGCTCCGCCGAGCGCGGGACCGGAGGTCTCCGCGACCGTCAGCGACTGGCCCACCCGGGCATTGGCGAGGACCAGGGCCCTGCGCGGCACCAGATCGGGCAGGTACGACCGCTCGGCGGCGGCGATGAACACTCCGCTGCAGCCGATGGCGAACAGGATGCCCGCCGTCGCACCGATAGTGAGCCCGCCGATCACGAACAGCACGGGTATCGCCGTGAGCATCATGGCCTGGACGAGATGGCCGACGACCAGAACGGGTCGGCGACGCCACCGATCGACATACGCACCGGCCAGCAGACCCAGCAGGAGATAAGGCAGGAACTGAACGGCTCGAACGAGCCCGACCTGCGCCTCCGACGCAGCGAGGATGTCGATCACGAGCACGTCGACCGCGACGGTCGAGACCGCGAGCGCGGTGAAGCCCGACGTGCTCGCCAGCCAGTAGCTGCGGAAGCCCCGTAGGGCGAGGGGCTCTCTCACCGTTCGGCGCCGAGCGGTCTCGTCGTCCCTCATCGCCCCACTATCGCGGGTCGAGTCCACGGAGTCGAGTGAGGGAGAGGGGCCGAGATCCTCCTCAGATGTCCTTGAACGTCTCGATCCGTGCGCCGAGCTTGTTCAGGCGCGCTGCGAGGTCCTCGTAGCCGCGGTTGATGACGTAGACGCTGCGCAGCACCGAGGTGCCCTTGGCGGCGAGCATCGCCAGCAGGATCACCACGGCGGGGCGCAGCGCCGGGGGGCACACGATCTCGGTGCCGCTCCAGCGGGTGGGGCCCTCGATGAGCACCCGGTGGGGATCCATGAGCTGCACCTTCGCGCCGAGCTTGTTGAGCTCGGTGAGGTAGATGGCGCGGTTCTCGTACACCCAGTCGTGCAGCAGCGTCTGCCCGTCGGCCGTCGCGGCGATCACCGCGAAGAAGGGCAGGTTGTCGATGTTCAGCCCCGGGAACGGCATCGGGTGGATCTTGTCGATCGGAGCCTTGAGCTGCGAGGGGTACGTGGTGATGTCCACCAGGCGGGTCTGGTCGTTGCGGGCGAGATACTCCTCGGAGCGGTCATAGCGCAGGCCCATCTCCTCGAGGATCGCCAGCTCGATCTCCATGAACTCGATCGGCACGCGCTGCACGGTGATGCTCGAGTCGGTCACGATGGCGGCGGTGATCAGGCTCATCGCCTCGATCGGGTCCTCGCTCGGGGCGTACTCGACATCGGTGCTGATCGAGCTCTTCCCGCGCACGGTGAGGGTGGTGGTGCCGATGCCGTCGATCTGCACGCCGAGCTTCTCGAGGAAGAAGCAGAGGTCCTGGACCATGTAGTTGGGGCTCGCGTTGCGGATCACGGTCTCGCCCTCGTACATGGCGGCGGCCAGGAGCGCGTTCTCGGTGACGGTGTCGCCGCGCTCGGTGAGCACGATCGGGCGGCGCGGTCCGGTGCCGGCCGTGGCGGTCGCCTGGTAGTGGCCCTCGGTCGCGACGACCTCGAGGCCGAAGGGGCGCAGCGCCGTCATGTGCGGCTCTACGGTGCGGGTGCCGAGGTCGCAGCCGCCGGCGTAGGGGAGCTGGAACTCCTTCTGGCGATGCATCAGCGGGCCCAGGAACATGATGATGCTGCGGGTGCGGCGCGCGGCGTCGGCATCGATCGAGTCGAGGTCGAGCGTGGCGGGCACGCGCAGCTCGAGATCGTTGTCGTCGTTCATCCAGCGGGCCTTGACGCCGATCGAGGTGAGCACCTCGAGCAGACGGTTGACCTCCTCGATGCGTGCGACCTTGCGCAGCACCGTGGTGCCGGTGTTCAGCAGCGAGGCGCACAGCAGCGCGACACCCGCGTTCTTCGAGCTCTTGACCTCGATGGAGCCGCTGAGCGTGGTCTGTCCCTCGACCCGCAGATGGCTCGGTCCGGAGGTCCCCATGCCGACCAGCTCGGAATCCAGCGCGGAGCCGATCCGGGAGATCGTCTCCAGCGTCAGGTTCTGCTGGCCCTTCTCGATGCGGTTCACAGCGCTCTGGCTCGTGCCGAGCTCGGTGGCCAGCTGGGCCTGGGTGCGGCCGGAGTGCTGACGGGCGTCCCGGATCAGGGTGCCGATGCGGGCCAGGTAGTCCTCGTTCTCAGTCATGATCCGACCGTATCTCACAGATGAGATAAGGGGACGGTGGAGAGTGCGGAGTCGGTCACACCCCGGCGAGGGCGGGGAGATGCTCGCCGCCGACGCCGACGCCGACGCCGACGCCGCCCCCGACACCGCCGCCCCCGACACCGCCGCGGCCGGCCCGCGTGGGGTCGTAGGGCGCGATGCACAGGGCCATCCCGGCCTCGGCCGGAGTGCGGTCCGCCTTGCGGTTGTTGCACTCCTTGCACGCGCACACCAGATTCAGCCAGGAGGACTCCCCGCCGCGGGAGCGCGGCAGGATGTGGTCGACCGTGGCGAGCAGGCCTTCGCGCGGAGGGGTCTTGGAGACGCTGCGGCCGCAGTAGGTGCAGGTCCAACAGTCCCGTTCGTGGATGGCCCGGTAGGAGAACCCGATCGAGCGCTGCCCGGCTCCTTCCACCCAGGCGCCGCTGAGCTCCCGGGTGAGCTCGAGCGCGGTGGGGATCAGGCGGTCCTCGATGATCGTGATCTCGACGGGGTTCGCGACCTCGCGGCGGATCATGCCGAAGGCATGGCGCACCGACGTGGTGTGCAGCAGCTCGCCGATCCCGGTGTCGACGTCGTACCCCAGGTTGTAGACCTTCACCATCGCCATCGTCATCACCGCCTCTCCGGAGCCGTCCTTCGCAGTGTGGCTCGTTTCAGATCCGGTCTCCACTGAATTCTGCGCTCTGGGGGCGTCGACATCGTGGCTCTCGCCTGTACGGCCAGGAAACTGTGCGTGTCGTCCGACTGCTGCCGACTGCTGCCGACTGCTGCCGACTGCTGTCGGCTGCTGTCGGCTGCTGCCGAACGGTGCCGACCGAGAATCCGGAGGAAAACCCCAGCCGGCGCCTCGGATCGATGGGAAACTGGTCCAGGCGTCACTGACGCCGGGCGCACCGTCGGGCGGCGGGGTGAGGTCGACGGTGAGGACACCCGATGGGATTGGAACAGTTCGAGCTCGTCGCTGTCCTGGCCGTGGTGATCATCGTGGCCGCGTCCTACTTCTCCAGCCGTTTCGGCGTCGCGACCCCGATCATCCTGGTGATCGTGGGCCTCGCCGTCAGCGTCATCCCGGGCATGCCGGCCGTCGCCCCGGAGCCCGAGCTGATCCTCGCTGCAGTGCTGCCACCGCTGCTGTACTCCGCAGCGGTCAACATGCCGGTGATGGACTTCCGGCGCGACCTGAAGACGATCGGAGCGCTCTCCGTCGTCCTGGTGCTGGTCTCCGCCTTCGGGATCGGGACCCTGCTGTGGTCGATCTTCCCGAACCTGAGCTTCGCGGCCGCCGTGGCCGTGGGCGCCGTGGTCAGCCCACCGGATGCTGTCGCCGCCACCGCGATCGGCAAGCGACTCGGGCTGCCGCCGCGCCTGCTCACGATCCTCGAGGGCGAGGGGCTGGTCAACGACGCGACCGCCCTGGTGCTGATGCGCACCGCCGTCGCGGCCACGGCCGGTTCCTTCTCCTTCTGGCACGCCGCCGGGGACTTCTTCTATGCGGTCGTGGTGGCCATCGTGATCGGTGCCGCTGTCGGCGTCATCGCGGTGCGCATCCGTTCGAAGATCGATCAGCCGGTGCTCACCACCGCGATCTCCTTCGTGGTCCCGTTCGTCGCGTTCCTGCCCACCGAGCTCGCGGATGCCTCCGGGGTGCTGGCCGTGGTGGCGGCAGGTCTGGTCACCGGCGCCAGCGGTGTGCGCCGACTCAGTGTCGCGGATCGAAATGCCGAGCGCACCAACTGGCTGACCGCCCAGCTGCTGCTCGAGAACGGTGTGTTCCTGCTGATGGGTCTGCAGCTGCGCACCTTGGTCACGGACGTCTCCGAGGGCGGGCTCTCGGTGTGGCACGCCGTCTGGGTGGGCCTCGCGGTCACGGTGCTGCTGGGTCTCATCCGCGTCGGCTTCGTGGTGCCCGTGGTGTTCACCGCCCGCCGCCGTCGACCGGACTACGAGGAGCAGGCTCGCCGCTTCGACGAAGCGCTGGACAGGGTCTCCTCCGACGAGCGATTCCAGCAGCACCCGCGCGGGGCGCGCTTCGAGCGCTGGCTGGAGCGTCGTCGGGCGGACGCGCGGTTCTACGCGGGCAACGGCCTGGGATGGCGCGGAGGGGCGGTGCTCGCGTGGTCCGGGATGCGCGGCGTGGTCACCCTGGCCGCCGCCCAGTCCCTGCCCACCGACTTCCCCTATCGCACCCAGCTGGTGCTGGTCGCGTTCGTGGTGGCGCTCGTGACCCTGGTGGGCCAGGGCGGGACGCTCCCGCTGCTGATCCGGGTGCTCGGCATCCGCGGCACCGACGAGGAGCAGGCCCGGCGCGAGCTCGCCCTGCTGCTCGTCGAGGTCAACGAGGCTGCCGCCGGTCAGGTCCTCGACAACCCCGATCTGCGTCGGCGCGGTGGGGAGAGGTTCGATCCGGCGGTGCTCGAGAAAGCGCGGCAGGTGCAGGCCCGCATCGCCGAGCCGCGGCGTGGAGCGGGCGCAGAGGACCCGGTGAGGGCGCAGTACGCCGAGCTCATGCAGCTCATCCTCGATGCCCAGCAGGACGCCCTCGACGAGGCGCGCTCCACCGGCTCCTACGACTCCAATACGGTCAAGCGCGCCCAGCGGCAGCTGGACCAGGGATCGGTGCGGTTCACGGGTCCCTGAGCCGGGCGGCGCCCCGGGATTGCGTTATCCGTCATGGTGCGCGGCCCTGAGGGTGGCCGGGCGCACCCTGGGGATGCACAATGGCGGCCGTTCCCGGAGCGCTCCTGTCGGCACCGTCGTCGGCTGTTCCCTGCGCTCTCGACCACCCCGAGAGGTACCCATGAAGTTCTTCCAGCGCCTCGGCAGATCGCTGATGCTGCCGGTCGCCGTGCTCCCTGTCGCCGCGATCCTCAGCGGCATCGGCTATTGGATCCAGACCGCGACCGGCAACGAGGAGAACGTCGTCGGCGGCTTCTTCGCGATCGCGGGCAATGCACTCCTGGACCAGCTGCCGCTGCTGTTCGCGATCGGCGTCGCGATCGGCATGGCCAAGAAGCCGGACGGGACCTCGGCGCTCGCGGGCCTGGTCTCCTGGCTCGTGGTCACCACGCTGCTGTCGCCGGAGAGCGTGGCGATCTTCAAGGGGATCGACGAGGGCGAGGTGAACCTCGCGTTCTCCAACATCGAGAACGTGTTCGTGGGAATCCTGTGCGGCCTCATCGGGGCTTACGCGTATGACCACTTCAAGGACGCGGAGCTGCCGGACTTCCTCGCCTTCTTCTCCGGCCGTCGCTCGGTCGCGATCGTCGCCGCCGGGATGTCGCTGGTGCTCTCCCTCGTGCTGTTCTTCGTGTGGCCGCTGGTGTTCACGGGTCTGGTCGCCTTCGGCGAGTTCATCCTGACCCTCGGTCCCGTCGGCGTGGGCATCTACGGCTTCCTGAACCGGCTGCTCATCCCGCTCGGCCTGCACCACGCCCTGAACTCCGTGTTCTGGTTCGACGTCGCCGGGATCAACGACCTCGGGAACTTCCTCCACGCCACCGGCACCTACGGCGTCACCGGCCAGTACATGACCGGCTTCTTCCCCGTGATGATGCTGGGCCTGCCCGGCGCGGCGCTCGCGATGTATGTGACCGCGAAGTCCGCGCGCCGCAAGGTCGCCGCGGGCGTGCTCTTCTCGAGCGCGATCGCCTCGTTCTTCGTGGGCGTCACCGAACCGCTCGAGTTCTCCTTCATGTTCCTCGCCCCCGGCCTGTACGTGGTCCACGCCCTGTTCACCGGCATCTCCATGGGCATCAGCGCGCTGCTGCCGGTGCGGATGGGCTTCGGCTTCTCCGGCGGCTTCATCGACCTGGTGCTGGGATGGGTGAACCCCATGGCGCAGAACCCCTGGGCGATCCCCCTGATGGGCATCTTCTGGTTCGTGGTCTACTTCGTCGTGTTCCGCGCGATCATCCTGAAGTTCGATCTCAAGACCCCCGGCCGCGACGAGGACGACCAGCTCACCGATGACGGCGTCACCCTCTCCGGCGAGAACAAGCACCTCGCCACCGCGACCGCCTTCCTCACCGCGCTCGGCGGTAAGGAGAACATCATCGACCTCGAGAACTGTGCGACCCGGCTGCGCATGGAGGTCGCCGACACCACGGTGATCGACGAGGCGGCGCTCAAGCGTGCCGGAGCCGCGGGCACCATGAAGCCCGGCGGCCAGTCGGTCCAGGTCATCTACGGCACCAGCGTCCAGTTCGTGAAGGACGCGATGGAGTCGATCATCACCGGCAGGTCCGAGCCCGTCGCCGAGGCGGCGGAGGTGGCGGCAGCGGAGGCCGCAGCGACCGGTGCCTCCGGCACGGCAGGTCCTGCGGCCGACGGCGCAGCAGGCACCGCCGTGCGGACGACGCACCTGGTGCGTCTGCGTCAGCCCCTCGCGGGCAGTGTCGTCCCGCTGTCCGAGGTCCCCGATCAGACGTTCGCGCAGGAGGTCATGGGCCCGGGCGTCGCGATCGATCCCACCGATGGTGAGGTCATCGCCCCGGCCGCCGGGACCGTCGGCCACGTCTTCCCCACAGGCCACGCCGTGGCGCTCGTCCTGGACGACGGCACCGAGCTGCTGATTCACGTGGGCCTGGATTCCGTGCAGATGAAGGGGGAGGGCTTCACCACGCTGGTCGAGCCGGGCCAGCGGGTCAGCGCCGGCACCCCGCTGCTGCGCGCGGACCTCTCGGCGATCCGCGTGGCCGGTCACTCCACGCTCACCCCGATCATCGTGATGAACGACAAGGACGCACGGATCGAACTGGTCTGACGGCAGAAGACAGCGGGAGACAGCGGGAGACCGCGTCAATCCCACCGCACGAGACAGCGGCCGCCCGGAGCATTCCGAGCGGCCGCTGCGTCGTCCGTGGCGACGTCAGCGGCCGGCGACCTCGACCGTGGCGGTCGCGGTGCGGCCGTTGACGGTGACGGTGAGCGTCGCGGTGCCTGGGCGCATGCCGGTCAGCTCCCCGGTCGCAGGATTCAGGCGCACGATCCCGCGGCGGTCGGATTCCTCCGCCTGTCCGCTGACGACCTGCACGCCCTCTCCGCCCCACTGAGCCGTGGCAGGCCAGGCGACCGGCACGGTGCGGCCGTCCTGGGTGAAGCTCGCATCCGCCTCGCCCCTGCCGCCCACGGCGAGCTGCTCGGGCGCTTCCACGGAGACCTCGTCGACCCACGGATGGGTCTCGGCCGCGAGCCAGTCGACCCGATCTTGCGGGGCGGGGTCGGCGCCCATCACACCGGAGCCGGGGTCGATCCCGAGCATGGTCCAGCCGGTGAACCCGCCGGTGGAGGGGGTGCCGGCCGGGTCCTTGCCCGAGTTGCCGTTGATCAGCGTGGTCACGCCCTCGACGGCCGCCCCGTGGAAGGCGCCCACATGGCCGTTGATCAGCGCGACGGATTTCCCGGAGGTGCGACGGAAGTCGGCCAGCAGGGCCTCGATCGCTCGGGCCTCGCGCTGATCGGTGAGCTGGCTGGACGCGCTCGGCAGGGGATCGGCCGTCGGATGGTGGAAGAACACCGTGAACCCGCTGAGGTCGTCATCCGCGGCGGCCTCCTGCAGCGAGCTCTCCAGCTCGGCGATCTGATCGATGCCGCCGCCGGCGAGCGTTCCCGCGGAGCTGTTCAGCGTGAGCACCTTGGTCCCGCCGAGGTCCTGCTCGGTGGTGACGGGGCCGAAGGCCTCCTCGAAGTTCTCGATCTCGCCGCCCATCACCTCGTGGTTGCCGGGCACATAGACGTAGGGGATCTCCTCGCCCCACTCCTCCTCGAGGATCCGCCCGGCGAGCTCGAAGTCCTCGGGGGAGGCCTCGTCGACGAAATCACCGTTGATCACCAGCAGGTCGGGTCGGGCTTGCCTGATCTCGCGCAGGGTGCGCCGAGCGCCCTCGACCGCTCCGGACTCCGGATCGGCCGCGATGAACTGGGCATCGCTCATCACCGCGATCTGCTGCGGGCGGTCGGCCACGCTCCCGGTGGACAGCAGAGCGGCGTCATGGACCGGCGCCTGCTCGGGGGAGTCCACGGTCGGCGTGGTGATCGCCCGCAGATCCTTGACCGCGATGTCGCCGTGGTACTGCGCCTCGGGCCGGGTCTCCATCATCCGCACCCGCTGCACGGTCAGCGGCTGGGCGAGCCCCTCGGGCACGGTGAAGCGCACCTGCTCCCAGCCCTCGTGGTCGATGGTCTCGCCGTCGAGGTTGGTCACGGTGCCCTCGGCGTCCGTCACCTGCAGACGGGGCCAGGCGCCGCTGGCGTCCCCGCGCACGTCCATCGTGAACGCCGTCGCGGTCCCGTCGATCTCGACCGGGTCGTTCGCGACGAGGTAGAAGCCGCGGGTCGCGGTGGAGGTGGTGAAGTCGTAGGTCATCTGGATCGCCGGACCGTCCACGGCGTTGATCTCCCCGGTCGCGCGGTCGGCGGCGGTCGTGAACGAGGAGACGTCGGAGAAGTCGAAGACGCTCTGCTGATCCGTGCCCCGGGTGAGCGCGACGGTGGTGCGCAGCTCGCCGACGGCGAGCTCCACGGTGCCGGTCTCCGCCTCCCCGGTGGCCGTGATGGTCCATGAGCCGGTGCCGTCCTCGATAGCCTCGAAGCCGTCGCTGACGGTCACGACCGCGTCGGCGGCCTCGATCCGGGCGCGCTGCCCGTCGGCGTCGACACCGCTGAGGGTGAGCTGCGCGGAGTCCTCGGTGTCCTGGAGGGCCAAGGACCGGGAGTCGGGCTCGAGGCCGACGGGCCGTCCGAGCACCCGCAGCTCCTGCTGGTCCGTGAAGCCGCCAGCGGCGTAGGTGACCGATCCGGTGCCGCGCTCGGTGCCGCGCACGATCGCGCCCTCCTCGTCGGCGGCGACGAGCTCGAGCGGGCCTGCGGCCGTGAAGTCGCCATCGGCCAGGAGCGGCTCGAGGTTCGCGCCGAGGCCGGTCGCGGTGAGGGTGCGCTGCAGGCCGGGGAACACGGCGGGATCATCGAGAGCGGGGGTGGTCTGCACATCGCTCAGCATCTCCTGCGGAGCGTCCGAAGAGAAGACGAGCGCGTTGGGGACCTCGCGCACGGTCCCGTCCGAGGGACTGTTCCAGATGGCCGAGGAGTCGGCGCCAGCGGTGCGCGCGGCGAGCGCGGAGGAGCCGCCGCCGTCGAGGTTGATCGCGTTGTGCGCACCCATGTCCAGCAGGATCTCTCCGGCCTCGGGCAGCGTCATCCCGCGGGACTCGGAGCTGCGGCCGTCGATCACCAGGACGAACAGTTCGCTGCCGTCGCGCGAGACCCCGACAGCGGTGCGTGGGTGCGCGGTGGTCACCAGGGACTCCTCGCCCATCTCGGGCACCTCCCCGTCCTCGAGGATCTGGTGGGAGCCGGCGATCCCCAGGTCGACGTCTTCGTTCGGGCCCACCTCGACGTCGACGCTCTCGCCCACCTCGAGGGCGGCGACCTTCCCCGCGCCCTCGTCGCGTCCCAGCAGCACCTGCTCGCCATCGGCGATATCCGGATCTCCGGCAGTGTCCTGCACGTCGCTGACCTCGGTGACGACGCCGTCGACGATGCTCGCGCGGGCCACCTCCTCGGCCGGGGCCTCCGGGGCGCCGACGGGGCGATCCAGCGTGTACTTGCCCCAGGCGGCGGTGTAGAGCCCGATGCCGTCGGGGGAGAGCTCGGGAGTGTTCACCCCGGCCAGGTCGAGAGCGGTGCCGCCGTCGAGGGTCGCGGTGCCGCTCGCGGACAGCTCCTGCACTGCCGCCTGCCCATCGGCCATGGTCAGCGCCGGCTGCGGTGCGGGCGAGCCCATCATCGTGCCGTCGCCGGAGAGGGAGGTGTAGATCGGGGCGTCGGAGTGGTCGATGTCGAAGAACGTGCCGTTGACCGCGGCGACGGCGCGCTCGCCCTGCTCCCCGGAGGTCATGATCTCCTGCAGCGGAGCACTCCCGGTGATCGATCCGCCGGAGGCCACGTCCCAGGAGAGGGAGGACGTGCCCAGATCGGCGCTCAGCACGCTGCCCTCGTTCCAGCCTCCCTCCTCCAGCCGCGAGAAGTTGGTGAGGTCCAGACCCGGGGCGACCTGGTACGTGCGCGAGTCGCGCAGCACCCCGCCCGCGGCGAGCTGCTCGTCGGTGACCTCTGCTGCTGCCGGTGCCGGTTCGAGCACCTGGAGGGCCAGGGCAGAGGGGAGCACCAGTGCGAGGGAGGTGACCAGGGAGGCCAGACGCGTCGACGGGGCGTGTGCGGGACGGGTGGAGGTACGGGAGGGTGCAGTGGGGAGGGCCATCACGATTCCGGAGGAGGAGGGGAGGAAGAGGGGTCGGGTCCACCCACCGTAGGGACGATCGCGGAGCGATGAGGGAGGAACGGGTGAACTGTCGATGACGATCCGAGGCGTGCTGCGGTGGCCGGAACCCCGTTCGCCCGTCATGCTGGAGGGATGGCGGAGACGATGGACGAGAGGTGGCGGCACGAGCGCGAGCTCGTGCTGTCCGAATACGGCACCTGGCGTCTCACAGCGGACGAGGACGCTCCGGTCGCGGCCGAAGTGGGAACCCTCGAGACCCTGCTGCGCCTGAAGGCGGAGCAGCAGGACAGCCCCGATCCCGGCCGATGGACCGAGGAGCTCGCCACGCAGCTGCTCACCGAGGTGGTGCCGCGCTCCGTGGTCCAGCCCCGTGAGCGCGCGATGGACATGGTGCCGACCCTCGGCCGTTTCTTCACCTACCTCGCCGAGACCGGCCGCTGGGACCAGGAGTCCATGTCCGTCACCGAGGGGCCCGCGATGCTCGATGCGCTCGAGTTCGCGACGCTCGAGGCGGCCGACGATCCCTCCCGCCGGTCGTTCTCCACGAATGTCCTCGGCCACGGATTGGGCCTCGGTGTCGATCTCGAGGACGACGAGCAGCTGGCCGGCTACATGCACTGGTACAACACCCTCCCGGACGACGAGCGGGTGGAGCTCAGCGATACCGGGCGGCTGACGGAGCCGTCGGTGCCCTTCGACCTGGAATCCTCGATGCTGGCCGCACGCGCAGACCATCGCTCGGTCGGTTCCTGGCCATGGTTCCTGCCCGCCCCCGATGAGGGCGACGGCCTCGCACTGGGCGAGCTGCCGCCGGGAGGGGACGAGGAGATCTACGCCGACAACGACTTCGTGCGTCGTGCGGAGGCGATCCTCCGGCTCGTGGCGGAGAAGGGGCCGCGCGTCACCGGGACCGGTGCCCTCGGGCGAGCCGACAGTACCGCGCTGCTCGCGGAGCTGGGTCTGCCCACGGCGGTGCGGACCATGTGGGAACGGCCTGAGCTGGCCGGCCCCTGGATCACGTTGCTGGACGGCGGCTGGCTCGACATCGATGCCGGCCGCGCGCACCGCGAGACCGGGCCGGTGCCGTACATCCCGCAGGAGACCGACGGCGAGCGTTTCGTGGAATTCGGTCATGCGGTGCTCACCGCAGCACTCTTCGGCCGGGACGCCCGCGACAGCGAGGACGGCGGCTTCCGCGGGATGCCCGACACCATCGCGGCCCTGCTGACTGCTTGCGAACCCTCAGGGCTGGTGCTCCACGAGGCGATGTCCGAGGATCCTGATGCACCGCAGGTGCCCGTCGATCCGTCGACCGGCCAATGGGACCGAGAAGAGCTCAGCCGGTTCGTCGCGGTCGAGCGCGATCTCGTCGATCTCGCCGAGATCGGGATCCTCGAGCGGGACGGGCGGCGGTTCACCGGATCCGAGGCAGTGATGGTCGCGCTGGTCGCGCTGATCAAGGACCAGGGCGATCCGCACGATCACGACGACAGCGACGACGATGGCGACGGTGACGGAGGCTGGCCAGACGTCGTCAGCCGCAACCCCGACGCGTAGGACTCCTCGAATCGGCACGCTCGAGAGGCATCCACGCATCCGGCAGCCTCGCCCCGAGGCCTAGGCTTGCTCGTATGGATCCTGCCGCCTCCTATGACTTCTCCGCAGACAGCTCGCGCCTGGATCCGGAGTGGATCCACCGGCTCCTGCGCAGTACCTACTGGGCTCAGGGGCGCAGCCGCGAGGACCAGGACCACCTGCTGCGGACCTCCCGCAACTACGGGGTCTATGTGTCGTCCACCGGGGCTCAGGTGGGATATGCGCGCATCGTCACCGACGAGGTGACGTTCGCGTGGCTGGCAGATGTGGTGATCGATCCGGCCCACCGGCGCATGGGGCTCGGGAGGCTGCTGATCGACGGCCTGCTCGAGGATCTCGCACCCATGGGGCTGAGGCGTGTGGTGCTCAAGGCCTCGCAGGAGGGCCGCGCGCTCTACGAGCAGAAGGGCTGGCAGCTGCTCGACGCTCCCGATGACTGGCTCGAACTGCGCCGCTGATCTCTGCTGCCCAGCCCTCTGCCGCTGCGTTCTGCTGGTGCACTCTGCGCTGGGCAGTGCTCTCTGCTGCGGCGTAGAGCCAGTATATGCCCTGGTGGGGGGCTTGCCACAAGGCCCCCACGGTGCGCAAGACTCACCGGCTGATCACGCAGAGCACGCGGAGCACCGGGGGAACCATGACATCGACCAGCACCTTCAACCTGCCCGAACGGGCAGCGCACAAAGCCGAGCCAGAGCGCATCGGCGCCGACGACGCCCGGTTCCGCCGGATCCGCGAGGCGCTCGCGGCCGACATCGCCGAGGTCCAGCGCAATCTCGACGCGGCGCTGCTGGCCCGGACGGGCGATGCCCAGGGCCGCGTCGAACGAGAGGCGAGCGTGGACCACTTCCGTCGTCGCCTGCGCGGGCTGCGCAGCGTCGAGCTCGACGCCGTGCTGGGACGGATGACTCCGGCCGATGGCTCGCACCCGCTCTATGTGGGGCGCCTCGCCGTGCACGGACCTGACGGGAAACCTCTGCTGCTGGACTGGCGCTCGCCGGCGGCCGAGCCATTCTTCGCCGCCACTCGCGCCGAGCCGAAGGGACTGGCCTCCCGGAGACGCTATCGCTGGGCGGGCGGCCGGATCCGGGACTACTGGGACGAGACCCTGCAGGACGCTCAGCCGGGGGAGAGCGGCGCTGCCGGCACCGGGAGCACAGCCGGCACGAGCCTCGATGAGGAATCTGCTCTGCTGGCCACGCTGGCGCAGGCCCGCACCCCGAAGATGACGAACGTGCTGACGACCCTCGCCGCCGATCAGGACGCGATCATCCGTGCGAGCTCCCGGCGACCGCTGGTGGTCGATGGCGGGCCGGGAACCGGCAAGACCGTCGTCGCGCTGCACCGCACCGCCTACCTCCTCTACACCGATCCCCGCCTGCGGGACCGCCGCGGCCGAGTGCTGGTCGTCGGCCCCCACCATCCGTACCTCCACTACGTCGCCGACGTGCTGCCCAGTCTCGGCGAAGAGGACGTGCTCACCTGCACTCTCGCCGATCTCGTGCCGGAAGGGGCCACGGCCGTCCCCGAGGGAGATCCGCGGATCGCCGCGCTGAAGAGCAGCTCCGCGCTCATCGCCGCGATCGAGCCCGCCGTCGCGCTGTACGAGGAGCCACCCGCCGTGGGGCACGTGCTGGAGACCGAATGGGGGGCCGTGCAGCTCGAGCGGGACGACTTCGCCGACGCCTTCGAGGCGGTCGACCCGGGCACGGCGCACAACCTCGCGCGGGAGGAGATCTGGGACGAGCTGGCCGAGATCGTCGCCGCGAAGCTCGCCGTCGGTGCCGACGCCGACGAGCGTCCGGATCCCGCAGACGTGCGCGGGCCGATGGCCGTCGACGAGGAGCTGGTCGCTCTCGTGCACCGTGCCTGGCCGCTCCTCGAGGCCGCCGACCTCGTCGGAGATCTCTTCGAGGTGCCTGCCTACCTGAGGCGCTGTGCCCCCTCGCTGTCCGCACAAGAGGTCGACCTCCTGCAGCGCGAGAAGGCCCGGGACTGGACCGTGGAGGATCTGCCGCTGCTGGATGCCGCTCGGCACCGGCTCGGCGACCCGAGTGCCGACGCCCGGAGCCGACGTCAGGACGCCGCTCGACGGGAGACCGTCTCGGAGGTCGCGCTGATGAGCGACTATCTCATCGAGTCGGACAGCTCCGACATGCAGGTGATGTCGATGCTCCGCGGGGAGGACCTCCAGAACGCGCTGGCCGAGGCCACCCCGGTGGAGGCGGCCTCCTCGGGCCGGTGGGACGGGCCCTTCGCGCATGTCGTGGTCGACGAGGCGCAAGAGCTCAGCGATGCGCAGTGGGCGATGATCCTGCGCCGCTGTCCTTCGGGCAGCCTCACCCTCGTCGGCGACAGGGCACAGGCGGCGCACGGCTTCACCGAGACCTGGGAGGAGCGCCTGGCCCGAGCGGGCATCGACCGCATCAAGCGGGCCACGCTGACCCTGAACTACCGGACTCCCGCCGAAGTCATGGAGCAGGCGGAGCCGGTGATCCGGGCCGCCCTGCCGGACGCGAACGTGCCCACCTCGATCCGCGAGTCCGGCCTGCCGATCCGGCATGGTCGCCCTGAGCAACTCGAGGAAGTTCTGGAGCGCTGGCTCGCGGAGCACGAAGAGGGCATCGTCGGCGTGATCGGTGAGGTGGAGATCGCACCGCGCGAGCGCGTCCAGGTGCTCACGCCTCGCCTGGCCAAGGGTCTCGAGTTCGACCTCGTGGTGCTCGTGGATCCCGAGTCCTTCGGGGTCGGCATCGACGGCGCGGTCGCCCGTTATGTGGCGATGACACGGACCACGCGCGAGCTGGTGGTGCTCACCTCCTGAACGCGCGGCGGTCCCGGGCGCGCACTGCGGCGGTGCCTTCCGGCCCTCCGGCCCTCCGGCCTTCCGACCTGCCGATCAACGGTCGCGGGTGTGCTGGCCTGAGGCCAGGCCAGCACATGATTCCCACGTGAGCATGGAGTGTGGCAAGCTGTGCGGACACCGCCTGCCCCACCCTGTTCAGGAGCGATCGACGATGACGCTGCGCGCCAGCACGCATGACGGCACCCACCCCCGGCCGACGATGATGCGGGAGACTTGGAGCTCGCTCGACGGCAGCTGGGCCTTCGCGCACGATGACGACGGCGTCGGCCTGGCCGAGCGCTGGTTCGAACCGTCGCAGGCCGAGGCCTTCGACCGCGAGATCACGGTGCCCTTCGTGCCCGAGTCCGAGGCCTCCGGCATCCACGAACCCGGTTTCCATCCCATCGTCTGGTATCGCCGCACGATCACCGCGAGCGCGGAGCCGGGCCGACGTGTGCTGCTGCACCTGGGGGCCGTGGACCACGAGGCGCACGTCTGGGTCGACGGGCGCCTCGCCGGTCACCACGTCGGCGGGCAGACCGCGTTCAGCTGCGACCTCACGGATCTCCTGGATGCCGGTGAGGAGCACGTGGTCGTGGTGCGCGCGTTCGATGACCCGCACGACGTCGAGCTGCCCCGCGGCAAGCAGGACTGGCGCGAGGAGCCGCACGGGATCTGGTACCACCGCTCCACCGGGATCTGGCGCAGCGTATGGCTCGAGACAGTCGGCGAGCAGCACGTGACCGCCTTCCACAGCGACTTCGACATGCCGCGCGCCTGCGTGACGGTGAGCCTGCGCCTGGCGAGGCGGCCCGAGCCCGGCACCACCGTGCGCATCGCCCTCGTCGCGGGGGAGGAGCGCCTGGGGGCCGTCGAGGTCGCGGCCCATGACACCCGCGTGGAGACCACGGTCGACGTCCCTGCCGTGCGCAACACGCAGGATCGCGACCGCCTGCTGTGGAGCCCGGAGCACCCGCACCTGGTCGACGTGTCCCTGGAGGTGCTCCGCGACGGCGAGGTGGTCGACGCGGCCGCCAGCTATCTCGGGCTGCGCACCACCGGGATCGATCGTGGCTGGTTCCTCCTCAACGGCGAGCCGTACTTCGTGCGCTCCGTGCTCGAGCAGGGCTACTGGCCGTCCTCCCACCTCACGGCTCCGAGCCTGGAGGCGTACCGCGCGGAGGTCGAGCTGATCAAGGAGCTCGGCTTCACCGCCGCACGCATCCATCAGAAGGTCGAGGACCCCCGCTTCCTGTTCTGGGCGGACACCCTGGGGCTGCTGATCTGGGGCGAGACCGCCAACGCCTACTCGTACTCGCCGCGCGCCGTCGGCGCGCTCATGGGGGAATGGACGGAGATCGTCGAGCAGGTGCGACCCCATCCGTCGGTCGTCACCTGGGTGCCGATGAACGAGTCCTGGGGAGTGCGCGATCTCGCCGACCACGCCCCGCAGAAGGACCTCACCATCGCGCTCACCGCGGTCACGCGCGCCCTGGACCCCAGCAGGCCCGTGGTCGCCAACGACGGCTACGAGATCACCGGCGGCGACATCCTCGCCCTGCACGACTACACGACCGATGCGGAGATCCTCGCGCGCCGCTACCGCGATGAGGCCGCAGTGCAGGACGTGGTCGAGAGCCGGGGCCCGCAGGGACGGCGCCCCATCGACGACGCCGCCCAGCACGTGACCGACGGCGCTCCGGTGATGATCACCGAGTTCGGCGGGATCGCCTACGCCGCCGAGGGCACCTGGGGCTACGCGACCGTGACCACCGCGGAGGAGTTCGAGGAGAAGGTCGGCGGGCTGTTCGCCGCGCTGAACGCGAGCCCTGTCCTCGCCGGGCACTGCTACACGCAGCTCACCGACACTCTCCAGGAGGCCAACGGGCTCGCGGATGCGCAGCGCCGGCCCAAGCTCGATGCGGCGAGGATCCGCGCGCTCGTCACCGGACGTCCGTGAGCAGCTGGACGTCCGTCCCGACCGGACGTCCGCAGACGGCGAGCCGCCCCTGCCCACAGGCAGAGGCGGCTCGCAGCGTCGGTGGCGGGAGGGGTCAGAGGACCCCGCGCATGCGCCGATGGACCGGCTTGGAGATCGCGAGCATGATCAGCCCGATCCCGATGGTCACCGCGCCGAGGACACCGAAGTATGCTCCCTCGGTCTCGGCGGAGTAGAACTGCGCGAGCGCACCGGACAGCGACGTGCCCAGGGCGACCGACAGGTTGTACAGCGCCATCATCATCACCGGGAAGGCAGCCGGGGCCAGCTTGGTGGTGAGCGAGAGGCCCACTGGGGACAGCGAGAGCTCGCCGAGCGTGGCGACCAGCATGATCAGCGCGATCCACAGCACCGGCACCGAGGCCACCGGCACCATCGGCAGGAACAGCAGGAACGCGGCGCCCATGAGCATGATGCCGAGCGAGAACTTCTTCGGCGTGGTGGGCTGGCGCGTGCCGAGCTTCGTCCACAGCGCGGCGAACACCGGTGCCAGCGTGATGATGAAGAACGGGTTGAAGGACTGCGCCCAGGAGATCGGCATCTCCCAGCCCAGCAGGTTGCGGTTCAGCCGCGTGTCCGAGTACAGCGTGATCACCGTGAACTGCTGCTGGAACAGGGCGAAGAACGCCGCGGTGCCGATGAACAGCGGAATGAAGGCCACCACCCGGGAGCGCTCGTCGGGCCCCACCTTCTTGGAGGTCAGCAGCATCGCGAAGATGACGATCGCGCCGACGACCGACAGCCCCACCATGATGTTCGCGAGGTTGCCGGGATTCATCATCCCGGTCGCCACGAGGATCAGCACCACCAGCACCACGAGCACGGCGATGGCCGCCCACAGCAGGTACTTCGAACGGGGGAGGGGATCGGGCACCACGTGCACGGTCTGCGGCAGGGACCTGCGCGTCAGCAGGTACTGGGTCAGGCCGATGGCCATGCCGATGGCGGCGAGGCCGAAGCCGAGGTGGAAGCCCCATTCCTTCTGGGCGAAGCCGGTGACCAGCGGCCCGAGGAGGCCGCCGATGTTCACGCCCATGTAGTAGATGGAGAATCCCGCGTCGCGACGGGTGTCCTTGAGGTCGTACAGCGATCCGACCAGCGTCGCCGCGGTGGACTTCAGGCCGCCGGAGCCGATGCCCACCAGCAGCAGACCGGTCACCAGTCCGGGCACGCCCGGGATGAGCGCCAGTGCGATATGACCGAACATGATCATCACGGCGCTGCCGAACAGCGTCCGCTCGGGGCCCAGCAGCCGGTCGGACACCAGTGCGCCGAGGATCGAGAAGATGTACACCGATCCGCCGTACGCCCCGACGATGCTCAGGGCGACGCTCTCGTCGATCCCCAGCCCGCCGGCGGTGGCCGAGAAGTACATGTAGATCGCGAGGATGCCCTGCATGCCGTAGAAGCTGAAGCGCTCCCACAGCTCGACGCTGAACAGGTTCGCCAACGGCCGGGGCTGGCCCATGAAGGTCTTGCCCGACGGGTTGTGGAGCCGTTCGCTGCTCAGGGCATCGAGGGCTGCGCCGCCGTCGCCGCCCGGACGGTCGGGGGCGGACGTCGGACCAGGATCGTCAGAGGAATTCACGGTGACCGATACTGCGACATCTCGCGAGCCGGTGCCAAGGCCCGGGAGCGCCATGTGACAAGTCAGTCGTCAGTCAGATGTCAGAAAAATACGCTGTCCGGCGACAGGCGCGGGCGACGAGTCCGGGCGGCAGGACCGGCGGTGAGCACGAGGACGCCCACCTCAGTCGCGCGGATCGGGGGACAGGTCCGGCATCTCTCGGATCCCGAACTCCTGGCGCAGCACCCGCCGGGCCGCGTGCCACCCGTTCATCCCGTGCACGCCCGGGCCGGGCGGTGTCGCGGCCGAGCAGAGGTACCAGCCGGTGTCGGCCAGACGATACGGATCCCAGCGCGCGGTGGGACGGGCGATCATGTCCCACATCGTCACCCGCCCCATGGAGATGTCGCCGCCCACCAGCGACGGATTGTGATGGGCCATCTCGGAAGCGGGGATCCCGCGCGAGGTGACGATGACGTCGCGGAAGCCCGGGGCGAACCGCTCGATCTGTCGGGTGACCAGCTCGGTCGGATCGATCGTGCTCCCCGCCGGCACATGTGCGTACGTCCACAGCGGGCGCAGGCCCCCGTGGATCCGGGAAGGATCGACGAGCGACGGATCGCTCACCAGCGTCACGGGATGCTCGGGGACCCGTCCGGCGGCGACCTCCGCCTCCGCTGCGGCCATCTGATGACGGGTGCCGCCGAGATGCTGGGTCCCCGCGAGCGCCACGTCCGGATCCCGCCACGGCACCGGACCGGACAGCACGAAGTCGACCTTCGCCGCGGCGTCACCGTGCCGGAATCTCCGCAGCGCGGCTTCCAACGGGCGCGGCAGTCGGTTGGCGAGGATGTCTGCGGCGGCGCCTGCGGTGGTGTCCAGCAGCACCGCCCGGGCGGGAGGCACGTCGCGCCACGTGCGCACGCGATGCCCGGTGGTGAGCTGTCCGCCGTGGGCCCGGAGATCCGAGACCAGGGCGTCCATGATCGACTGCGACCCGCCGACGGGGATCGGCCAGCCCACGCCGTGCGCGATGGTGCCCAACAGTGCTGATGTCGCGCTCAGCGCGAGCGAGGGCAGGCGCCCGATGGCATGTGCGCCGACGCCGGTGAGCAGGGCGCGGGCGCGCTCGGTGCGGAAGGGGAGCGACCAGGCGGGAGTGCCCTGCAGTCCCAGCAGTGCCCCGAACAGCGGTGCGGCGGCGAGCGTGCGCGGAGTCACCAGGGCTTGAGGGATCGAGCGCTTGTCGCCGAGGGAGAGCTCGACCACCAGATCCTGATCGCGGGAGAGCGCTCCGAGGGTGGCGCGCCAGGCAGCGGCGTCCGCACCGAGCCCGTCGGCCGTGCGCTCCGCGTCGCGCCACGCGATCGCCGCCGGCTCGGCATCCAGGGGCTGCGCGTAGGACGCCTCGGGCGCCACCAGCTCGACCCCGCGGGCCCGCACGTCGAACTTCGTGAAGAAGGGACTGGCGAGGGCCAACGGATGACCCGCCGAGCAGATGTCGTGGAGGATCCCGGGGGCGAGCCCGAGGTCGAGAGTGCGCGCACCGCCGCCGAGGGTCTCCTCGGATTCGAGCACCTGGACGCTGAGACCCGCTCGGGCGAGGGTGACGGCGGCGGCCAGGCCGTTGGGTCCGGAGCCGACGACGACCGCGTCGAACTCGTGGGCCGGGGGAACGCTCATGGAGCCAGCTTAGTCAGGGCGGGGGAGGCGGAGTCAGCGCAGGAGCGTCGACAGTGAGCCCTGATCGATGCGCCCGGACATGCGGTGAGCCGTAGGGAGAGCGAGGAGGGCCCTGTCCGTGGACTGGCCTCTCATTTACGAAACACCGATGTCGCGTAATGTGGAGGGATGGAGACCACGACGACGCCCACCCCGCCCCCTGCCGCCGCCGAGCGCGGGGCACGCCGCCCGCGCAAGCAGGCCGTGCTCGAGGTGATCGGCAAGACCCGCATCACACCGCAGCTGCTGCGCGTCACCCTCGGAGGGGACGGTTATGACGACCTCAACCGCAACGAGCACAGTGATGCCTACGTGAAGCTGCTGATCGCCGATCCGGCCACCGGCCTCACGCCCCCGTACGACCTCGATGCGCTGCGTGAGGAGGCTCCCGAGCAGCTGCCGGTGCGCCGCACCTACACGGTGCGCCGCTGGGACGACGAGGCTCGCACCATCGACGTCGACTTCGTCCTGCACGGCCACGGTGAGGACGCCGGCACCGCCGCTCGCTGGGCCGACGAGGCGCTCCCGGGCGACCGCATCGCGATGAACGGCGCCGGCGGCGGATACACGCCCGACCCGGCGTCCACCACGCACCTGCTGATCGGCGATCACGCCGCGGTGCCGGCGATCGCGGCCTCGCTGGAGACGATGGACCCCGGCGCCACCGGCCTCGTCCTCATCCACCTCGATGAGGAGTCCGACGTCCTCACCCTCGAGCACCCCGAGGGCATCGAGGTGCGCTGGGTGATCGGCGAGCGCGAGCAGCTGCTCGACGCGGTCAGCGCGCTGGACCTCGAGACGGACGGGCTGCAGGTGTTCTGCCACTGCGAGCGCGGCCTCACCAAGCAGCTGCGCCGGGTGCTCGTCAAGGAGGCGGGCATCCCGCGGGACCAGATCTCGATCTCGGCCTACTGGGCCCTGGGCCGGATCGAGGACCAGTTCCAGGCCGAGAAGCGCGAGGCGATCGGGAAGATCGATGACTGAGATCGCTGGGATCGCGGGGACTGCTGAGATCGCTGGGATCGCTGGGATCGTGGGGACCGCTGAGATCGCCGGAACCCGTGGGGTCGCTGGGAGAGCAGAGCCAGCGCTCTCCGAGGTCTCGACCGCGGCCGAGCGGACCCGATGACCGACGGGACGGAGCCGCCCTCGCTGGTCGTGGGTGACGACGGGCTCGCCCGCCCCGCCTGGGCCTCGGTGCACGAGGACCTGCGTACCTATTACGACACCGAGTGGGGCCTGCCGGTGCACGATGAGCAGGGCGTCTTCGAGCGCCTCGCCCTCGAGGGCTTCCAGTCCGGGCTGTCGTGGGCGACGATCCTGCGTCGCCGCGAGGGCTTCCGCCGCGCCTTCGCGGGCTTTGCTCTCGAGCCCGTCGCGGCATTCGGCGAGCAGGAGGTGGCCGAGCTCCTCCAGGACACCGGGATCATCCGCCACCGCGGCAAGATCGAGGCCACGATCGCCAACGCCCGCGCGGCCATCGCCCTGCGTGAGCTGGACGGGCTCGGGCCGCGCGGCGATCTCGGGCCCGGCAGCCATCTGGGTCAGCTGGTGTGGTCGTACCGGCCCGAGCGCACACCGCAACCGGCTGCGCCCGCCGAGGTGCCCACCACGAGCACCGAATCGGTCGCCCTCGCCAAGGAGCTCAAGCGCCATGGCTTCCGCTTCGTGGGCCCCACCACGATGTTCGCCCTGATGGAGGCGCTCGGCGTGGTCGACACCCACCTGCTGGGCTCGCATCGTCGCGGCAGCTCCGGCGTCTGGGCCGAGGACGGCACCCCCGCCTGACCTCACCGCCCCCTGCCCCGGGCGGTCGGCTGACCGTCGGTGCCCCGTGACCGCGCTGCGCGCCACCGACGCAGGTGGCGCAGGCTCTCGCTCGAAGAGCCCGGAGGACCCGGTGCGAACTGCGGTCGCCCGACGACGTCCACAGTCCGTCATATTCTTCGCGAGCTCCGCTGGACCTGATGTGTGATGTGTCAGCACGCGCCGCATCCAGCGCGGAAAACGGCAACGATATCGGGGAGGCCGACGTGAGCACTGCATCCATCCACGCGGGCTGGAGAGCCGAGGACATGCACGGCGCCGTCACCCCTCCGATCTACAGCTCGAGCGCCTACGCGCACGACGACCACAGCTCGTTGAAGAACCTCTTCGCCCGGCGCAGCGAGGGCTTCGCCTACTCCCGCTCCGGGAACCCCACCACCGCTGTGCTCGAAGAGCGCATCTCCGCCCTCGAGGGCGGGATCGGAGCGATCGCGGTCGCCAGCGGGCAGGCGGCCACGACCGTCGCGCTGTGCGCACTGCTGGAACCGGGCAGCCACGTCGTCGCCTCCGAGCTCCTCTACGGAGGCACCACCGAGTTCCTCGATGACACCCTCGCTGACCTGTCCGTGACCAGCACGAGCGTGGACCCGTGGGACCTGGAAGCGTGGGAACGGGCGATCACGCCCGATACCCGCGCCGTGATCGTCGAGTCCATCGCCAATCCCGGTGCGCAGCTCGTGGACCTCGACGCGATCAGCGCGATCGCCCATGCCCACGACGTCCCGGTCGTGGTCGACGCGACCCTGTCCAGCCCGGCGCTGTACCGCCCGGGCGAGCACGGGGCCGACGTGGTGGTCCATTCGGCCACGAAGTACCTCTGCGGCCACGGCACCACCATCGCGGGGCTGATCGTGGACACCGGCAGCTTCGATCCGCGGCGATGTCCCGACCGATGGCAGCGCCTCACCACGCCCAACCGACGCTTCGGCGTCACCTTCGCGGACGACTACGACCGCGGCGGCTCCGGACTGCTGTCCTACGCGCGCGCCAAGTACGTCACCGATTTCGGGGCCACGCTCCCCGCCACCAGCGCCCAGCAGATCCTGGTGGGCATCGAGACCCTCGATCTGCGCATGCGCAAGATCAGCGCCGACGCCACCGCTCTCGCCGCTCGCCTGCACGGGGCGACCGGCGTGGAGCGCGTCAACCACCCCACGATCCCCGGCAGGCCGGACGCCGCTCTCGCCGCGCGAGACTTCCCCCACGGCACCTCCGGAGTGTTCTCCCTCGACCTGGCAGGAGGAGAGACCGCCGCCGCGGCCTTCTGCGATGCCCTGGAGCTGTTCACCCTCGCCGTCAACATCGGCGACGCCCGCTCGTTGGTGTGCCACCCGGCCACCACTACGCACTCCCACCTGCGGGAGGAGCAGCGCCGGGCGTGCGGCGTGCTCCCCGGCACGGTCAGGCTGAGCATCGGTCTCGAGGACATCGAAGATCTCGCTGCGGACCTCGACCGGGGCCTCACCGCCGCCGCCCGGGTCGGGAACGACCGCGCCACGTCGGCCGCCGCCGCGGCCCGGGCCGGACACGACCGCGGTGGCGCGTCGGCAGCCGCCTCCGCGGCACCGGACGCCGCGCCGACCGCCACAGCCTCCCCGGACGCGCTGCTCGCTCGGCAGGGGTGATCCCGCTCGCCCAGCGGAACATCCTGGCCCGGCCGCGAGTTCGAGTGAGCATGGAGGGAGCCCTGCGCACCGCGGACGTCGTCGTGATCGGCGCCGGCCAGGCCGGCCTCTCCGCCGCCTACCACCTGCAGCGACGTGGAGTGTCCTCGGTCGTGGTGCTCGACGCCGAGGCCGGGCCGGGCGGGGCCTGGCGGCATCGCTGGGACAGCCTCACCATGGCCACGGTCAACGGCATCCGCGAGCTGCCGGACATGCCCGCCGTGGAGGCGGAACCCCAGGAACCCGCCCGGCGGGCCGTGCCGGACTACTTCGCCGCGTTCGAGCAGCGCTTCGACCTGCAGATCGAACGGCCGGTGCGGGTCACCCTCGTCGAGGACGAGCCGTCGGCAGCATCTGGGGCCCACACCGATGCCGCGCCCCCTCCGAGTGCTCCGGCCGAGGCCGATGCGGGAGCTCTGCCACCGCTGCTCGTGCACTCGATCGATGCCGACGGTGAGCGCCTGCCCCCGATCCTCACCCGCGCGATCCTCAACGCGACGGGAACCTGGACCAGGCCGTTCCTGCCCGCACTGCCCGGAGCCGATGAGTTCCGCGGCCGGCAGCTGCACACGGTCGACTACGTGCGCGCCGAGGACTTCGCCGGCCAGCGGGTCGGGATCGTAGGCGGCGGCATCAGCGCACTCGGCTTCCTGCAGGAGATCTCCGAGGTCGCTGAGACCTTCTGGTACACCCGGCGCGAGGTCGAGCTCTCGGAGCGCTCCTTCGATCGAGAGGCCGGGCGGGCCGCGATCGCAGGGGTCGAGGACCGCGTGCGCCGAGGGCTGCCCGTCGGATCCGTCGTCTCGAACACGGGACTGGTGTGGACCCCCGCACTGCGCGAGGCCCAGCGGCGCGGCATCCTGGAGCGTCGGCCGATGTTCACCCGCCTCACCCCGCAGGGCGTGGTGGAGGCCGACGGCACGCTCACCGAGCTCGACACGCTCCTCTGGGCCACCGGATTCCGTCACGAGCTGCGGCACCTGCGACCGCTCGGGCTGAGGAGCGACCTCGGCGGCATCAGGATCGACGGCACCGCCGCCGCTGCGGACCCCCGGATCCACCTGCTCGGCTATGGACCCAGCGCCTCCACCATCGGTGCCAATCGCGCCGGTCGCGCGGCCGTGAACACGCTGCTGAGGACGTTCGACCTCGAGCGCGAGGGCACCCCCGCCCGCCGCAGCACCAGCGCCGCCTAGAGTGAGAGGCCCGGTCCCCTCGCGAAGGAGCGTCATGTCCGACAGCCTCACGTCCTCTGATCAGGCTGCGCATTCTGATCTGCCCGCGCTGCCGGCGCTGCCCGAGGACGGCGTCCAGCGGGTGCTGTGCGTGGTCGCCCACCCCGACGACATGGAGTACGGGACCTCCGCCGCGGTGCGGGCGTGGACCCAGGCGGGGGTCGAGGTCACCTATCTGCTGCTCACCCGCGGCGAGGCGGGCATGGCCGAGGCCCCGGAGGTGGTCGGTCCGCTGCGTGCCCTCGAGCAGCGCCGCGCCTGCGACCTCGTCGGCGTCAGGGACCTGCTCTACCTCGACCACCCCGACGGCATGCTCGAGGCGGGCCTGCCCCTGCGACGGGACATCGCGCGCGTCATGCGCCGGGTGCGGCCGCACCTGGTCCTCACCGCGAACTTCGACCTGGAGGCCTACGGCTCCTACAACCAGGCCGATCATCGGGCCGCAGGGCTCAGCGCCGTGGACGCCGCCCGCGATGCCGCGAACCCGTGGGTGTTCCGTGAACTGCTCGAGCAGGAGGGGCTCGAGCCCTGGAGCGCCCGCGCGATGCTCATCGCCGGGCATCCCGACCCCACCCACGCCAAGCAGGTGGACGCGGACCAGGTGCAGGCGGCGGTGGAGTCCCTCAAGGCCCATGAGGCCTACCTCGAGCACGTCACCGGCCACCCCGCGCCGGAGGAGTTCATCCCGGAGATCCTTCGCCACGGCGGCGAGGCGGCGGGCACCGCTCACGCCGTCACCCTCCGCGTGGTCGACCTCGGCGGGCTGAGCGGCTCCGAGGAGTAGCACCCGGCGACGAGGAACCGCGCCCCGCCGGCCCCGGCAGCTCCCGCTCGCACGCGGCGCGCGCCCGAGAGCAATCGGACCGCTTGGTCGTCCGTGGCATGTACGCCGACCCCGGAGCCTCCTAGTGTGGAGGTGTACAGGACGACATACCACGGTGCCCCGGCGCGCCCAGCAGCGCGCACGAGGGCCCACGGAAGGAGCAGTCCATGTCCACCACCCAGCACGAGGGTTTCGACCTCTCCCAGATCCCCGGGCTCGCCGCGCAGCTCCGGGTCGACTCGATCCGCTCGTCCACGAGCGCCGGATCCGGCCACCCCACCTCCAGCATGTCCGCAGCGGACCTCCTGGCCACGTTGATGAGCCGTCACCTGCGCTACGACTGGGACTCCCCGGAAGCCCCCGGCAACGACCATCTGGTCTTCTCCAAGGGACACGCCTCGCCGCTGCTGTACGCCGTGTACAAGGCCGCCGGCGTCGTCTCCGACCAGGAGCTGATGAACGGCTACCGCCGATTCGACGAGCGCCTCGAGGGTCACCCCACCCCGGTGCTGCCGTGGGTGGATGTCGCCACCGGCTCCCTCGGCCAGGGTCTGCCCGACGCCGTGGGCATCGCACTGTCGGGCAAGTACCTCGAGAAGGCCCCGTACCGGGTGTGGGTGCTCTGCGGCGACAGCGAGATGGCCGAGGGCTCGATGTGGGAGGCACTGGACAAGGCCTCCCACTACGGGCTGACGAACCTGGTCACGATCGTCGACGTGAACCGGTTGGGCCAGCGCGGCCCGACCGACCTCGGCTGGGACCTGGAGTCCTACCAGCGCCGCGTCGAGGCGTTCGGCGCACGTGCCGTCGTCATCGACGGGCACGACATCGCACAGATCGATCACGCGCTGGCCGAGGCCGACGGCGACCTGGACAAGCCCCTGGTGATCCTCGCGAAGACCGTGAAGGGCAAGGGCTTCTCCGAGGTCGAGGACGCCGACGGCTGGCACGGCAAGCCGCTGCCGCAGGACAAGGCGGAGAAGGCCATCGCCGAGCTCGGGGGCGAGAGCAACCTGCTGGTCCGCGGGCCGGCCGCTCCCCAGATCGATCGCCCCGAGCCGACGGTGGGCACCGCGTCCATGCCGACCTTCGAGAAGGGCGAGGGGGTCGCCACCCGCAAGGCCTACGGTGCCGCGCTCGCCGCCCTCGGCGACGCCGATCCGCGCGTGGTGGCGCTGGACGGCGAGGTCTCCAACTCCACCGGGACCGGCACCTTCGTCGACGGGCATCCGGAGCGCTTCTTCGAGATGTTCATCGCGGAGCAGCAGATGGTCGCCGCCGCCACCGGGCTCTCCACTCGCGGCCACATCGCCTTCGCCTCGTCGTTCGCGGCCTTCCTGACCCGCGCAGCGGACTTCATTCGCATGGCGCCCGTCTCCCGCGTCGACCTGCGGATGGTCGGCTCCCATGCGGGCGTCGAGATCGGGGCCGACGGTCCCTCGCAGATGGGCCTGGAGGATCTCGCCCTGTTCGCCGCCACGCAGGGCTCCACCGTGCTCTACCCGGCGGACGGCACCTCGACCGCAGCCCTCGTGCAGCAGATGGCCGAGACGTCCGGTGTGAGCTACATGCGCACCACCCGCGGTGAGTACCCGGGGCTCTACGAGGCCGGGGAGGAGTTCCCGCTCGGCGGCTCCAAGACCCTGGTCTCGTCCGAGAACGACGACGTCACCCTGATCGGTGCCGGCGTCACGCTCCACGAGGCGCTCTCCGCGGCGGCCACGCTGGCCGAGCAGGGCACCCGCGCACGCGTGATCGACGCCTACTCGATCAAGCCGATCGATGTCGAGGGCATCAGCGCGGCCGTCGAGGCCACCGGCGGTCGAGTCGTCGTCGCCGAGGACCATCATGCCGAGGGCGGACTCGGGGCCGCCGTGCTCGCGGGCCTCGCCTCCGCGCCGATCACGGACCTGCACCTGGCGCATCTCGCGGTCGACGGAGTGCCCGGTTCGGGAACCAGCGCCGAGCTGCTCGACTGGGCCGGGATCGATGCTGCGCACATCGCGTCGGCGGCGCGCAGCCTGCTGGAGGGCTGACGCCGTCGGGAGGGCCGGGCCCTGAGAGCCCGGCCCTCCCGCTGCGGCAGGGCCATCCGCAGCGGACCCTGCCGTCCGTCGCTGCCTCCGCAGAAGAACCGACCGGCCGCACCACAGAGCCGACGGGCCGCAGAGCCGATCGGCGGCAAAGCTGATCGACCGCACCGCAGAGCCGACGGGCCGCAGAGCTGACGGGCCGCATCATGCAGACGTCCGCCCCGGNNCCGGGGCGGACGTCTGCATGAAGCTCGCGTGAGCTCAAGAGCTCAAGAGTTCAAGAGCTGGAGAGGTGTCAGGCGCCGTCCGTGCTCGGTGCCGTCTTCTCGGCGTCCTTCTTGCGATGACCCAGCTGCAGGTCGTCCATGTCTTCGAGCTCGCGGTTCTTCGTCTCGGGGACCCAGAGGAAGACGAACAGCAGACTGATCAGTGCGAAGGCCGCGTACAGTCCGTACGCGAAGCTCAGACCGATGTTGGACAGCGCGGGGAAGGTTGCGGAGACCGCCCAGTTCGCGGCCCACTGCGCGGCGGCCGCGACCGCGAGCGCCGAGGCACGGATCCGGTTGGGGAACATCTCTCCCAGCAGCACCCAGACCAGCGGACCCCAGGTGGTTCCGAAGAACATCACGAAGGCGTTCGCGGCGACCAGCGCGACGGTGGACCACGGATCCGGGAGGGTGATGGAATCGGCGCCCGGGGCGATCTCGCCGAAGGAGAACGCGAGCGCCATCAGACCCAGGGAGACGGTCATTCCGGCCGAGCCGACCAGCAGCATCAGCCGGCGACCGACCTTGTCCACCAGCAGGATCGCGATGATCGTCGCGACGATGTTCATCACCGAGGTGATCGTGCTGGTGAGCAGCGCCTGGGACTCGTCGAAGCCGACGGACTGCCACAGCGTGGTCGAGTAGTAGAAGATGACGTTGATGCCGACGAGCTGCTGGAACAGGGACAGCAGCACGCCGATCCACACGATCGGCTTCAGCCCGAATCGGCCGCCCAGCAGGTCCCGCAGGCTCCCCTTGTCCTCGCGCTCGAGAGTGCGGCGGATCTGTTGGATCTTCAGGTTGACGTCAACCTCACCGGTGAAGTCGTAGAGCACGCGCGACGCCTTGTCGAGGTCTCCCTTGCCGATCAGATAGCGGGGCGACTCCGGCAGGAACAGGGCCATGATCCCGTAGACGGCGGCGGGCACCGCCTCGATCATGAACATCCAGCGCCAGGCGTCCACGCCGAACCACAGGGATTCAGCGGCGCCGCCGGCGGTGTTGGCCAGCAGAGCGTTGGACAGCAGCGCGGTGAAGATCCCCAGCACGATCGCGAGCTGCTGGAGCGAGCCCAGGCGACCGCGGAACTTCGCCGGGGCGACCTCGGCGATGTAGGCCGGGGCGATGACGCTCGCGGCGCCCACGCCGAGCCCGCCCACCACGCGCCAGATGATGAGGTCCCACACGCCGAAGGCCAGGCCGGAGCCGATCGCGGAGGCGAAGAACAGGATGGCGGCGATCACCATGACCGGGATGCGGCCGTAGCGGTTGGACAGGGCGCCGGCGAACCAGGCGCCGACGGCGCAGCCGATCAGCGCGGAGGAGACGGCGAAGCCGGTCAGCCCGGCGCCGAGGGCGAACTCGTCCGACAGTGCGTTGACGGCGCCGTTGATGACGGAGGTGTCGAAGCCGAACAGGAACCCGCCGATAGCAGCAGCGATGCTGATGACCAGGACTTTCGGGTTCAGACGTTGGATCTGGTGGGCCGAGGCGTCGGCGGGCGTCGCGGACGAGGACATGGGAAGCTCGCCTTCGTTGAGGGACGGGAACTCCTGCCACGCTATACCTGGTCCGCCAGGCGGGCATTACCGCGCAGTCACCCCAACAGTGGATCTCATCGGGGCCGACGCGTCCGAGCATTCACGCGCCGCGCTCGTCTCCCCGGCAAGATCCCTCTCGACCAGCAGCGTCGGCCTCGACGAGCAGGCTACGCCGTCGCTACGCCTCGAGGCCGCACAGCCGTCCCGCACGCGGAGGATCCCGGAATGCTGCCGCACCCGGTGGCGCGACCGTCCGGTCGTCCCGACCGCCCGGTCGTATCCTGAAGGATGCCGGGCGCGGAGAGCGGGGCGCGGGCAACGCGGCGCGCATCGTGCCGGAGCAGGCACGTCAGGAGCCGTCGGAGCGAAGTCCGCCTCAGTCGTCGGCCACGGCGTCGGCGTCGGCCGCTGCGGCAGCAGCTTCCGCCTCGGCCTCCAGCCGCTCGAGCTCCTGCTCGGCGACCTCGGGGTCGAGCTTCACGAAGATCGGGGTGGGCTTGACGACGGTCTGGCCCACCGGGACCGGACGGTGCTCCCAGGCAGGGACTCCCGTGTAGTCACCGGTGATGACCGGGTAGCCGGGGCCGCCGTCGAGATCCTCGACCTCGTCGATGCGCGGCATCGGGGCAATCATCAGGTCGCCGCCGAGAGCCTTCTCCACGGCGTTCGAGGACTCGGGGAGGAAGGGCGCCATCATCGTGTTGAGGTCGGTGACGGCCTGCGCGAGCACATGCAGCACGGTCAGCAGCCGCGGACGCTGCTCCTCGGCCTTCAGCTTGAAGGGCTCGGTCTCGGAGACGTATCGGTTCGCCTCGCCCACCAGGTGCATGACCTCGGCGATCGCCGCGCGCTGGCGGTGCGCCTCGATCAGGGATCCGACCACGCCGAAGCCGTCGCGGATGGCGCTCAAGAGCTTCTCGTCGACCGGCTCGAGCTCGCCGGCCTCCGGGATCTCGCCGACGTTCTTGGCGATCATGGCGGCGGTGCGGTTGACGAGGTTTCCCCAGCCGGCCACCAGCTCGTTGTTGGTGCGCGAGATGAAATCGCTCCAGGTGAAGTCGGCGTCCTGGGTCTCCGGGCCGGCGGCCGAGATGTAGTAGCGCAGCGCGTCGGGCTGGTAGCGCTCCAGCATGTCCCGCACGTAGATGACGACCTTCTTGGAGGAGGAGAACTTCTTGCCCTCCATGGTGAGGAACTCGCTGGAGACCACTTCGGTGGGCAGGTGCAGCTCGCCGAACTTCCCGGGCTCGCCGCCCTTGTCGCCCTTGCCGTTCTGGGCGATCATCTCCGCCGGCCAGATCTGGGAGTGGAAGACGATGTTGTCCTTGCCCATGAAGTAGTAGGCGAGGGCGTCCGGGTCGTTCCACCATGCGCGCCACGCGTCCGGGTCGCCACTGCGCCGCGCCCACTCGATGGAGGCGGAGAGATAGCCGATCACCGCGTCGAACCAGACGTACAGGCGCTTGTTGGGCTGGTCCTCCCAGCCCGGCACCGGGATGCCCCAGTCGATGTCGCGGGTCATCGCGCGCGGCTTGATGTCGTCGAGGATGTTCTGGCTGAAGCGGATGACGTTGGGGCGCCACAGTCCGGTGGCCTCCCGCTCGTCGAGCCAGCGGCCCAGCTCGCCCGCCAGGGCCGGGAGGTCCAGGAACCAGTGGGACGTCTCGACGAACTGCGGAGTCTCACCGTTGATGCGGGAGATGGGATCGAGGAGATCCGTGGGGTCCAGCTGGTTGCCGCAGTTGTCGCACTGATCGCCGCGGGCGCCGCCGGCGCCGCAGATCGGACAGGTGCCCTCGATGTAACGGTCCGGCAGGGTACGACCGGTCGACGGCGAGATCGCGCCGGAGGTCGTCTGCTCCACCATGTAGCCGTTGTCCCGCACGGAGACGAACATGTCCTGCACCACCTGGTAGTGGTTGCGGGTCGTGGTGCGGGTGAAGAGATCGTAGGAGAGTCCGAGCGCGACGAGGTCCTCGACGATGAGGCGGTTGTTGCGGTCGGCGAGCTCTCGGGCGGTGATGCCCTCGGAGTCGGCCTCCACCAGGATCGGGGTGCCGTGCTCGTCGGTGCCGGAGACCATGAGCACGTCGTGGCCGGCCATGCGCATGTACCGGGAGAAGACGTCGGAGGGGACGCCGAAACCGGCGACATGACCGATATGGCGGGGACCATTGGCGTACGGCCAGGCGACCGCGGACAGGACTGTGCTCATGGGAGTCGATTCTAGGGGAGAGCGGGCGTGTTCTCCGACGGGACCGGGTTTCGCGTTCTCACTCGGTGTGGTGGAGCACCGCATGCCACCCGTAGGCAGCGGCACCGCGCACGTGCCGCGGGGAGTCGTCGAGGAACGCGACCTGCTCGGCGCGCAGGTCCTCGCCCAGCTCGTGCTCGATCCGCGCATGCGCGAGGGCATAGGCCTCGCGGTCCGGTTTGGCTGCGCCGAGATCCGCCGTGTTCAGCAGGAAGCGTCGGCCCGGACCGAGGAAGGGCGTGATCCCCAGGTCGTCGAGCTCCTCAGGCACCCGGTCGGTGCCGTTGGTCAGGATGAACACCGGGATCCCCGCGCCGCGCAGTGACTCCAGCTCGTCCAGGACCTCTCGATCGATCCGGGCGGGGGAGGACAGCCAACCGCGGATCACGGCGTCGGCGCCCTCCGGGGTGCTGCCTGCCGCCACCAGCGCGGACGCAGCCTGCTCGCGCCATTGGCGGTGAGTGCCGCGGCCTCGCACCACCTCGTCGAGGAAAGGGTGACCGAGCACCGCCTCGTAGACCGTGCCGTCGGGGACCTCGGCGACCGCATCGAGCTCGCCCCACAGGGACGGGTCGAAGCGCCGCAGCACCCCGTCGAGGTCCGACACCACCGCTCGGAGGTCGTGATCGTGCACGAGACCGCGCAGCTGAGTCAGGGAGGTGCTCATCGCGCCATCGTACGGAGGGCGGCGCCGAGGAGCGGGAGCGGCGCTGAGCAGACGATGCGGCGCGATGGTGGCACTGGAGTATTCGCGTGACGCCACGCCGCGGGTGCTCTACGGTCGGCGGCATGTCGTTCTCCTGCCTGTGCTTCGCGACCATCGCGCCGCGCCCCCGCGCCCGCCGCTGACGGCGGCGCCACAGCACCCTTTCTCGCGCCGTCGTCCGGAACCCGACCGGGCGGCGCCCCGCCATGCCCGGTGACCTCCCACCGGAAGGCACGACATGACTTCGCACATCTCTGTCCGCACCACCACCGGCACCGCGCACCTGCGCGCCCGGGGCCTCCACCTCGCCCGCGGCGGCCGCGTGCTGCTGCGCGGGGTGGATCTCACCCTCGCTCCGGGCGACCGCCTCGCCGTGGTCGGCGAGAACGGACGTGGCAAGACCACTCTCCTCGCGGCGCTCGGCGGCGACCTCGACCCCGATGCCGGGACGATCGAACGACACGGCAGCCTCGGCATCGTGCCTCAGGAGCTGGCCGTGGACGACTCGGGCCCGCGCACCGTCGGCGCGCTGCTCGACGTCCTCCTGGCGCACCCGCTCGGCGTGCTGCACGTCCTCGACGAGGCCGCCGCAGCGCTCGGCGAGGACACCGGCGCCGCCGCGGCGCAGCGCTACGACGACGCCCTCGCCGCGGCGACCGCGATCGATGCCTGGGATGCGCCCCGCCGCCTCGAGGTCGCTCTCGAGGAGGTCGGCGCGATCACCGACCGGGGGCGCCGGCTCGACACGATGTCCGTGGGCCAGCGCTACCGGGTGCGCCTGGCCGGGGTGATCGCCGCCCGGGCCGATCTGCTCCTGCTCGACGAGCCGACGAACCATCTCGACGCCCGGGCGCTCGACCACCTGACCCAGGCGATGCGCGAGCATCCGGGGGCGGCCGCGATCATCTCCCACGACAGGGCTCTGCTCGCCGAGATCGCCACCGCATTCCTGGATCTGGACCCCACCAGCGACGGCGAACCGCTGCTGGTCAGCGGCGGCCTGGAGCAATGGCAGGAGGCCAGACGCCGTCATCGGGCCGCATGGGAGGACGCGCACCGCGCGCAGCAGGAGGAGCACGAGCGGCTGCGGTCCCAGGCCGACGCAGCACGTTCCCGTCTCTCCACGGGATGGCGACCCGACAAGGGCACCGGCAAGCATCAGCGGCAGAGCCGTGCCCCGGGCGCGGTGCGGGCGCTGAACGATCGGATCGATCGTCTTCAGGAACATCGGCTCGATGTGCCGACGCCGCCTCCGCGGCTCCGGCTCCCCGCCTCCGACACCCGGGCGGGGGCACCTCTGCTGCGCGTCGAGGAGGTGGAGATCGAGCGGGGAGCAGGGCTGCCGCCGCGTCTGCCCGCGACCTCCCTGCGCCTCGAGGGCGGCGACCGCCTGCTGGTGGTGGGGCCGAACGGCGCCGGCAAGACGACGCTCCTGCGCGTCCTGGCCGGGGACCTGGCCCCTATGAGCGGATCGGTGCGGCGCCTGAGCGATGCGCGCATCGGACTGCTCGAGCAGGAGGACGACCGGGCGAGGTCACCCCATCGGGGCAGCCCGGGGGAGCGGCGACGGCGGGCGCTGGCCGCTGTGTTCACCGCTCGGCCTGACATCGTCCTGCTCGACGAACCCACCAACCACCTGGGGATCAGCGGCGTCGACGACCTGCTCGACGCGCTCGAGAGGACGCCGTCTGCCGTGGTGCTCGCCACCCACGATCGGTCCGTGCTGCGCGCGCTCGCACACTGGCCGCGGCTCGAGCTGGGCGGCTGAGCTTCGCCGGGTGATCGGGACGGACGCAGCAGAGCACGCGCCCGTCCCGATACCCTGGTGGCATGAGCATTGAAGGACTTGCCGCAGCGCAGCAGAAGATGGCCGATGACGGGGTGGCCCAGACCGCGATCGACGTCTTCTCCCACTACTACGGGCAGCTCGAGGACGGCGTCACCGGGTCCATCCCGGAGGACACCATCGAGCCCTACCTCGACCCGCCGAAGCTCGAGGACGTCTCGATCGATCCCGGTCACGCCAAGCAGGTCTTCGACCAGCTGGCGATCATCAACCTCAACGGCGGCCTGGGGACCTCGATGGGGCTGGACCAGGCGAAGTCCCTGCTGCCGGTGCGTGAGGGCAAGAGCTTCCTGGACATCATCGTCGAACAGGTCCTCGCGGCCCGTCGGGGCACCGGGTCGCGCCTGCCGCTGATCTTCATGAACTCCTTCCGCACCCGCGAGGACACCCTCGAGGTGCTCTCGAAGTACGAGGACCTGCCCGTCGGCGACCTGCCGCTGGACTTCCTGCAGAACAAGGAGCCCAAGCTCCGCCAGGACGACCTCACCCCCGTGACCTGGGACGAGGATCCGGCGCTGGAGTGGTGCCCGCCCGGCCACGGCGACATCTACACCGCGCTGCAGACCTCCGGTCTGCTCCGGCAGCTGCTGGACGCCGGCTTCAAGTACGCCTCGGTCTCCAACTCGGACAACCTCGGCACGGTCCCGAACCCGGTGATCGCCTCGTGGTTCGCGAGCACCGGCGCCCCGTACGCCGCGGAGCTCTGCCGCCGCACCCCGGCGGATCGCAAGGGCGGTCACCTCGCCGTGCGGAAGTCCGACGGCCGACTCATCCTGCGTGACACCGCGCAGACCCCGGCCGAGGAGATGGACTACTTCACCGACGAGCACCGTCATCCGTTCTTCCACACCAACAACCTGTGGTTCGACCTCGAGCAGATCGACGCGGTGCTCAAGGAGCGCGAGGGCATCATGGGCCTGCCCCTGATCCGCAACGAGAAGACGGTGGATCCGGCCGACAAGGCCAGCACGCCCGTGTACCAGATCGAGTCCGCGATGGGCGCGGCGATCGAGGTCTTCGACGGCGCCACCGCGATCGTCGTGGGCCGCGACCGCTTCCTCCCGGTGAAGGCCACGAGCGACCTGCTGCTGGTGCGCTCGGACGCCTACACGCTCGATGGACGGGGAGCGCTCGTGCAGCAGGTCGACACGCTGCCGGCCGTATCGCTCGCCCCGAACTCCTACAAGCTCATCCAGGACTTCGAGCCCCGGTTCTCCCACGGCGTGCCGTCCCTGCGCGAGGCCGCGACCCTCGATGTGCAGGGCGACTGGACCTTCGGCGCCGACGTCACCGTCGTCGGCGATGCGGTGCTCGGCGAAGAAGGCGGGGAGGTGCCCGAGGGCGCCCGCGTCGGGACCGCCACGTCCTGACCTGCTGACCTGTCGTGGGGCGGGCTGAACCCGCTGCCCGTGGCCTGCAGCCCGTCGCCCGCAGCCTGCTGCCTCCCGCTCGGCGTTGTACGCGTCGGGCGGGAGGCGGCGCTCTGTGCGGGCGAGACCTCCCGGGAAGCCCGGGAGCCCGGGGAACCCGGACATCACGGAGTGTTCGGGGAGCTCGCCGGATCGGTCAGTTCAGGTGCGTCCACTGGGCTCGCGGCATGGCGGCCAGAGCGAGGGTGCGGGCGAATCCGGCCTGGTCGAGCAGGTGGGTGCCCTCGTCGGTCTCGCGGGATCCGTTGATGAGATCGGTCTCGGGATCCCGTCGGTTCTCCCACAGACGCTGTGCGTAGGACTGCGTGATCTTCCGGCCCGGGATGTGCCCGCCCAGGATCGATTCCGCCATCAGCAGGTTCGACAGCAGGATCGCGTTGAACTGGATCGGCTGGTCATCGAACGCCGAGTCCTCGACGAACGGCGAGTAGTGCGCGATGACCGCGTCGGCCAGGGCGGCGGCGCGCTCGCGGTGGACGGGATCGCCGGTGATCTCGAAGGCGAGTGCCTCGCAACCCAGCGGCACGCCCTGGTTGTAGGTCCAGAACGTCTTGTCGACAGTGCCGTCGAGATCGATGTTGTCCCAGAACAGGCCCTTCTCCGGATCGAGCAGGGTGTCGCGGCCCCAGTCCATCCAGCGCAGGGCGTCCTCGAGGGCCTGGTCCTCGCCGGTGATCTGGTGCAGCCGCAGGGCGACCTTGGCGGAGGGGAAGGTGGAGACGGTGTTGCGGCAGGTGTTCCAGTCCCCCTGCGTCCAGAAGATGCCGCCGGGGCAGGGGAGCGACGGATCGGTGGACTCCCCGGAGCGGAACAGCTGGAGCAGCGTGCCGGCGCGCTCGAGATCGCCGGCGTCGGCGCCGGTGAGGAGGTGCTGCTCGATCTCCAGCAGCGCGATCCAGTCGTTGTCGTCGTAGAAGAAGTCGCCGTTGGCGCCCTGTGCCGAGTCGGTGGCGGCGGTGTAGCCGGGCAGGCCGGTGGTGCCGCCCTGCGGGTACCAGTAGTGCTCCTGCGCCCGGATCAGTGCGGCGTCGGCGGCGGCCAGATCTAGCTCCCCTGAGTCGTGCTCGCCCCGGGAACCGCTGACCGCTGCGATCAGCTCGGTCACGGCGGCGCGCGCCTGGGAGAGCGGCCAGACGTAGGTGAACTCCGGGTCCTCCTCCTGGCGCGGCACGCGCTCGATGAGCATGTCCGGATCGGTCTCGGCCCGGAAGCTCTCCAGCAGCGCCTTCGCTGCGGCGAGGGCACGGGAGGTCGCCTCGTCGGCAGGGAGCGGGCGGGAGGGCTGGTTCTCGGTCATGGCGGGTTCGGTCCTCTCACCGGGGGCGGCGACGGCGGGCGATACGGCCAGCCCGCCACCTCCCAGGGCAGTGGCGGCGAGGACGCCGCGGCGGGACGGACTGTGCGGAGCGGTCATGACGGGGGCACCTCGATGTGCACTCGGGAGTCGGCCGCCCTCACGGTAGTCCCAGCCGGCGGGCCGCGCACGGCATTCCGCTGAGCTCAGGCCCCGACCGGGCGGGAGGCCTTGGGCTCCTCCGGCTTGACCAGGAGGTTCCCGATCGGCGGATCGGTCAGCCAGCGGGTCAGCTTCCCGACGATGCCGCTGCCCAGGACAGCGGTGAGCACGACGGCCGCGGCGATCAGGCCGAGCGTTCCCCACCAGGTCGACGTCACGTCCGGCACCTCATCGGCGTAGCGGAACGGCATCAGGAAAAGGGGATGCAGCAGATAGATGGTCAGCGAGCGCTCGCCCAGGGCCGTCAGCGGGGAGCGGCCGCGGGGCGAGACGAGCAGCAGCGCGACCGAGGCGATCACGCCCACGACCAGCACGGCCACACGCAGGGCCATGCTCATCAGGATGCCGGAGTCCTCGCCGTAGGCCGAGCGCAGGAAGAAGATCGAGGTGCGGAAGTCCTCGCGCAGGAGGAAGGCGCACGCCAGCGCCGCCAGCAGCACGACGCCGCCCACCCAGCGATGGCGGAAGGCCTTCAGCCGTTCGAGGGCCTGCGGCGTGGTCACGAGCCCGAGCACGAAGAACGGGAGCATCCCCACCAGGCGGCCCAGGGTGAAGGTCGAGTCCAGATCGGCATCCAGGGGAGAGATCACCGCGATCGCGACGGCGAACACCAGCGGGTAGCGCAGCTGGCGCAGCACCGGGGTGGCCAGGCGCCACAGCAGCAGCGCGAGGAGGAACCACAGGGTCCATGCCGGCAGGAAGAGCTGGAGGTGGAACTCGTGGCCCTGCAGCAGCATCTTGGCGAGCTCATGGATCACCTGGAAGATCAGGTACGGCACGACCATCGCCGTGAGCAGACGGCGCACCTGGCGCGGCTCGTTGCGGTAGGAGCGCGAGAGATAGCCCGAGATCAGGACGAACGCTCCCATGTGGAACGAATAGATCCACGTGTACACGGTGTCGGGGAAGACCTGGGAGCTCTGGAAGAAGCACTCGATGGTGTGCGCGACGACCACGAGGGTGATGAGGATGCCGCGGGCGTTGTCGAGGAACGGATCGCGGGGCCGACGTGCGGTCGAGGGCGGGCCCTCGGGGGTCGCCTCGCCTGACCCCGCGCCCGACGGGGCAGCGATCCCCGAGGAGCCGGTGGAGTCGGCGGAGTCGGAGGAGCGGGGGCGGCGACTGCGCGGGGTGCCGCGCCGCCGGGTCGTCGAGTCTCCGTCGGGCATGAGGCTCCTTCGAGTTCGAGCGTGATCTGGGGGCGGACCCGAGCAGAGTACGACGTCGGACCGAGGCGAGCGCTCAGGCGGTGCCGCGCAGCCAGCCCTTTCCACCGGTGAGGTCCATCGGGTGGGGCAGCGGGTTCCCGTAGCGATGGTCGGTGGCGCTGATCGCCTGCTCATGCAGGAAGGCCAGCTGCTCCACGCGTCCGCTCCTCACGACAGCGCCGGTGAACAGGGCGACCTCGATCCGGTCCGCGATCGCGTGTCGCAGGGCGTCGTCGGCCGTACCGATCAGACGGATGCGGGCCTGCTCGACCTGGGGGACACGGCTCGAGAACTCCTCGGCGTCCTCGATCTGCACGTCACCCGCCTCGAACCCGCTCGCGGTCGCGGCCTCCATGAGCTCGGCGTCGGCGAGGGACACCTCCACCTCGGCACCCACCGTGGCCGCCGCATGCAGCACCCGGGTCAGTTCGGCGGCGGTGGCGTCCGCAGCGGCACGCACCAGAACCGGCAGCGGGAGGTGCCGCAGCACGTTGACCTCGCCCTGGAGGTCCTGCACGTCGCGGGGCGCGAAGGTCGAGGACCAGTGCTCGCGATCGGAGTGCCGGGCGGCGGCCAGCCACTCCTGCGTCGCGTCCGCGCCCGCGGTGCGGTCGACGGCCTCGGCCTCGGGATCGGAGGCATCCATGAGATGCACCAGGTAGTTCGGGCCGCCTGCCTTGGCGGTCTGGCCGATCGCGGAGCGCTTCCAGCCGCCGAAGGGCTGGCGCTGCACGATCGCACCGGTGATGCCGCGGTTCACGTAGAGGTTGCCCGCCTCGGCGCCCTCGGTCCAGCAGGCGATCTCCTCCGGGTCCAGGGAATGCAGGCCCGCAGTGAGCCCGAAGTCGGTGCCGTTCTGGATCCGTATCGCCTCCTCGAGGCTGCCGGCGTGCATCATGCCCAGCACCGGGCCGAAGTACTCCGTGAGGTGGAAGGCGGAACCCTCCGCGACCCCGGTGCGCACGCCGGGGGAGTAGACACGCCCCTCCTCGTCGAGCTGATGCGGCCGTGCCAGCCAGGACTCCCCGTCGCCGAGCTCCGTGAGGCCCGCGGTGAGCTTCTCGCCGGGCTGCTCGATCACCGGACCCATCTGGACGGTGGGATCTGTCGGCTCGCCGACATGGAGACTGAGGACGGCGTCGGCGAGCTGTGCGGAGAACCGCCTCGAGTGGGAGACGGATCCGACGGTGATCACGAGGGAGGCTGCCGAGCACTTCTGGCCGGCATGGCCGAAGGCGCTGGCGGCGACATCGCGGGCGGCGAGATCGAGATCCGCGTGCGGGGTGACGATGATCGAGTTCTTGCCGCTGGTCTCCGCGAGGATCCGCAGCTCGGGCCTCCAGGACGCGAACAAGGCCGCGGTGTCCGAGGCGCCGGTGAGGATCAGCTGGTCCACGCGCGGATCCGAGATGAGCGCCCGACCCACCTCGTTCTCGGGCACGTCCACCAGGGTGAAGACCCCCTCGGGCACCCCGGCCTGCCGCAGGAGGCCGCCGATGTAGGCGCCGCAGCGGCGAGCCTGCGGGGCGGGCTTCATGATCACCGAGCTGCCGGTGACCAGCGCGGCCAGCGCGCCGCCGGTGGGGATCGCGACGGGGAAGTTCCAGGGCGGGGTGACGAGAGTGAGCGCCCGTGGGGTGAAGGAGACCTCGTCGAGCGATGCGAGGCGCTCGGCCTGCTCGGCGTAGTACAGCGCGAAATCGATCGCCTCGCTGACCTCGGGGTCCCCCTGCTCGAGGGTCTTGCCGGTCTCCGAGGCCATCACCTCGAGGATCTCGGCGCGGTGCGCGGCGAGCGTGCCGGCGACCCGGCGCAGCACCAGTGCCCGCTTCTCCACGCCGAGCCCGGCCCAGCCGGGCTGCGCGTCCAGGGCGGCGGTGATGAGCTCGTCCACGCCCTCGACGCTGTCGACCCGGGCCGCGCGGATCTCCTCCTCGCCGAGCACGGAGCCGCGGATCCGGTGGGTGACCTGCTCGGCCCAGGCCTGGTTCGCCGGGGTGGACAGGTCGGTGTCCGGGGTGTTGCGGAAGGCGCCGGGCACGGCGGGCAGGGCCGGGCTGCCCAGCGGGATCATGCCGCCGCGGGACTCCGTCGACCGGTCCTGATCGCGATGAGTGGGCACGGAGCTCTCGCGCAGGGCACGGTCCAGGGCGCGAGCGAAGCGCTGCTCCTCGCGCTCGAAAAGGTCCGGGGCGGTCTCGAGCTCGAAAGCTGCGGAGAGGAAGTTCTCGGAGGAGGCGTTCTCCTCGAGCCGGCGCACGAGATAGGAGACCGCGACGTCGAAGTGACGCGGATGGACGACCGGGACGTACAGCCGCATCGTGCCCGTCGCCTCGCGCACCACGGCCTGCTGACCGGGAGCCATGCCGGCGAGCATCTCGAACTCGACCCCGCTGCCCTCGCCCGCGGAGATTCCGCGCTCGCCCATCAGCAGGTGCGCGAAGGCGACATCGAAGAGGTTGTGGCCGGCCACGCCCATGTGCACGGCCTCGAGCTGCTCGGGATGCAGGGCGTCGAGCAGGATCCGCTTGTACTGCGCGTCCGTCTCCTCCTTGCTCATCAGCGGCGCCTGGGTCCAGCCGTGCACAGAGGCCTCGACCTGCTCCATGGCGAGGTTCGCGCCCTTGACCAGACGCACCTTCACCGGCGCTCCGCCCGCGGCGACGCGTCGTTCTGCGAAGCGGCGCACCCGGGCCATCGCGGAAGGGGCGTCGGGCAGGTAGGCCTGCAGCACGATGCCGGCGTGGAGCTGCTCGAGCTCGGGACGGTCCAGGAGCTTCTCGAAGACCTGCAGCGTCAGCTCGAGATCCTGGTACTCCTCCATGTCCATGTTCAAGAAGGTGGGTCGGTCCGAGCGGGCGGAGTCCAGGTACAGCGGGAGCAGGGTCTCCACGATGTGGTCGACGGTCTGGGCAGCGGCCCAGAGCGGGAGATGGTCCACGATCGAGGACACCTTGATCGAGGCATAGTCGACATCGTCGCGGGCCACGATCTCCCGCACTCCCTGGAGCCGACGGCTCGCCTCCTGCGCACCCAGCACGGCTTCGCCCAGCAGATTGATGTTCAGCGTCGTCCCGTCCGCGGTCAGTCGGCTGATCGACGCGGTCAGCGGTGCGCTGCGGGCATCGAGGATCAGGTGGGAGACCATCCTGCGCATCGCGGCCTGGGCAGTCGGGACCACGAGGGACGGGGCGACCCGCGAGGTCATGCCGCCGAGGGCGACGACGCGGCGCAGCGCGCGGGGGAGGAAGGCGGGCGGGTCCTGCGCGAGGCGACGCAGCTCGACAGCGGCGGCGTGCGGGTCCTCGGGGCGGACCACCCGGTCGACGAAGCCCAGCGTGAAGTCCAGACCCTGAGGATCCTGCAGCAGGTCCGACAGCATCTTCGCCGGTCCCGGCACGGGCCGGGTCGCGGCCGCGTCGACCCAGGCGTGCACCTGTGCGGAGACGTCCTCGAGGGACAACGTGGTGGTCATGCGCTCATCGAGCGGGAACTGCGACGGGGACAACGTAGGTCTTCTCCTCGGTCGCCGTGCAGGACGGCGGTGACGGCGGTGCGGGCTTCTTCGCCCTTCCCTGATCGTAGAGCCTGCGGGACGCCGCGGAGCCCACGAACCGGGGTTCGTCCGGCGTCGGACCCGAGGACGGTCCGAGGTCGCCGACGACGGAGGATCGACCGAGGCGAGAGGGCGCCGACCCTGCGGCCAGTGCCGCGAGGTGGACCGCTCGGTAAGGCAGAACCGGTGATCGTGATGCGGCTGTGACACGATGCCGTCCACGACACCGACGTTCCCTGGAGGCAGTGATGAAGAAGCTCATTTTCCTGACCGGACTCGCGATCGGCTTCGTGGTCGGCTCTCGCGCAGGCCGTGGGCCGTACGAGTCGCTCGAGCGCACCGCACGGCAGGTGGCCGATGACCCCGAGGTGCAGCGACGCGCCTCCGAGGCGAAGGAGAAGGCGAGCCAGACCGCTCGTGACACGGCGTCGACCGTGAAGGAGAAGGCCCCTGAGGTCGCCTCCGCCGCGCAGGGCGCGGTGGCCGGAGCGGCCTCGAACGCCAAGGACCGTCTCAGCGGCGACCAGGACGAGCTCGACGAGGACGCCTCGGCCCTCGCCGGGAAGTCCGAGGACACCGCGAGCACCGGCGGCGACGCCGCGGTCGGCGAGGATCATCCCCTCAGCTCCTGAGAGCCGCGGGCCGCGCGGCGCGTGAACGCCACCGCGTGGACCCCATGACGTAGCGGGCACCGTGCCTCCCCTCGGGGAGCGCGGTGCCCGTTCAGGTGGCGCGGCTCGTCGAGTAATCCGCACCGGGCGCCTTGAGGCGCCGGGGCCGGCCGACGGAAGATCCCGGCACGATCACCTCAACCGAGCAGGCTCACCCCGGCGTGCTCCTGCTCCTGCATGAAGCAGGGGCCGCACAGCGACACATAGCTGACATCCCCCACCTCGTCGATCGCGACCTGAGCGCCCTCGAACACATGGCGACCGTCCACGACGCGTCGGTTGAACTCGGCCTGCGAGCCGCAGCGGCACATCGTCGGCAGCTTCTCGACGTTGTCCGCCAGCTCGAACAGGCGCCGTGCCCCGGGGAACATCTCGGTGCGGAAGTCGGTGCGCAGCCCGTAGCAGATCACCGAGATGCCGTCGCGCTTGGCGATCGTGAAGAGATGGTCGATCTGGAGCGGCTCGAGGAACTGCGCCTCGTCGACCAGCACACAGTGCAGCGGGCGCAGGTCTCGCTGGTCGGCCATCGCGGGGATCCGAACGCTGAGGTCCTCCCCGGGGTGGGCGAGCACGTCCACCCGGCGCCGGGCACCGCCCCGCGCGACGACCCAGCTCTCGCCCTTGGTGTCCAGGGCGGGCTTCACGGTGAGGGTGGCCAGGCCCCGCTCGTCATAGTTGTACGCGGTCTTGATGAGCGTGTCGGACTTCCCGGAGTTCATCGCTCCGTACTTGAAATGCAGCTTGGCCATGCGAGGGAACTCCGAGGTCGGTGGGCTGGGGCCGGGTGGGACGGCCGCCCCAGGGTACGGGGCCTGCGGCGGCGATGCTGAGTGCCTGGAGACGGAAGCTGCGGAAGCCGCGGCTGCGCCGAACGCCGGTGCCGCAGACGCCGCAGACGCTGCGGATGCCGCGGACGCAGCAGATGCCGACGGAGCGGACGGCCTCGTGCGCTCCGTGCGGCAGAGCGCGCCTCAGAAGGCGTCCAGCACGCTCGGTCGAGGGCCGGCCAGCAGCGCATCCAGGAACTGCTCCGCGGCGGGGTCGGCGATCGCGGAGAGCCCGAGACGACGCGCATCGGCCAGCGTCCGCCCGCCCATCAGCAGCAGACCGGCGGCGTGGATGTCCCACCGGGCGGTCCCGAGCACCTCGGCGGCTTCCCCGCCCGGCGAGCTCGCCGCATCGGGGACGCCCGTGTCACCCGGGATGCTCCCGTCCTCGGGAGCGCTCCCCTCATCGGGGGATGCGGCGACCCTCCCGTCGGCCGCCGAGAGCAGCCACGACCCCGCAGACCGGCAGGTGCCCTCGGGCACGGTGTCGTCCTCGACGACGAGGCGCACCGCGCCGGCGAGCCCGGCCGGAGCACGACGTGCCTCGAAAGCCGCAGCGGTGTCGATCACCCGCATCATCACCAGCGGCAGGCCGTCGACAGGCCGGGCGCCGGACCCGGGAAGCACATCGAGCACGGGATCCTCGGTGCGCACCCGCAGCACGACGCTCTCGGTCACCGTCGACCAGGAGCCCAGCGACCGCAGCAGGGCGAGGCGATCCTCGCGGGTGCGACCCAGGATCTCGTGCACCTCGAGGCCGGCTCCACCGTTCTCGCCAGCGGTGCGGGTCCAGGACACGTAGCCGTGCGCGATCCCGTCATGATCCTCCAGCAGCAGCGCGGACCATCCTCCGGAGGGCAGGCCGGCCGGGAACAGCGGCCCCTCCCTCGTGAGCATCCCGTTGTCCTCGGCGGTCAGCTCGCGGTAGAGGCCGTGCAGGCGCGGCATCGAGGCCCCGGTCACGGGCACCAGACGACGGTCCGGCATCTTCGGCAGATGCTGCAGATCCACGATCGGGACGAGCAGCCGCTGCACCGAGGCGACCACCTGGTACCCGGCGCGGCGATAGATCGCGGGGTGCGAGGGATACAGCATCGACATCGGCAGCTGCTCCTGGGCGCAGCGCGCGATGGTCGCGGTGATCAGTTCCCGGAACAGGCCGTCACCGCGGTGCGCGGGGTGCACCGCGAGCCCGCTGATCCCGCCGCAGTCCACGACCCCGCCGCCGAGCGTGATGCGGTCATGGCGGATGCGGGCGCCGGCCGCGACCACACCCGGGGCACCGCCGGGCAGCTGCTCGGAGCCGATGCCGATGGCGGTCTCCCCGGCGGAGAACGGTCTGCTCTCGACCGCCTCGAACCCGCCGCCGAAGGCTCCGGCGCTGAGGGATCGGTAGGCCACGTTGTCATCGACGGTGAGTTCTCGGACGCGCATGATCGAGAGTCTAGGGTGCCCCTGTTGCATACTGGCACCGCCCATCCGATGCCGAGGAGATGCCGTGACGCCACGCCGTGACCGTCAGTCGACGAGTGCGCCGCGCAGCGGTGCGCGCAAGCCGCTGACCCGCCCGAACCGTGCTCAGCGCACCAGCCGGGAGACGCTCTCCAGGCGCCTGTCGGCCGGGGACCCGCGCAGCGAGCAGCATCCTCAGCGGAGGATCCCGGTGGGTCTGTCGACCTCGTCGGTGTTCCCCGCCGGGGTCGAAGAGGCGTTCCGGCTGGCGGATCTGATCGGGTATGACGGCATCGAGGTGATGGTGTCCTATCCCAAGGACAGCCAGGACCCGGAGATCCTGCGCGAGTACTCCGAGCGGTACGACCAGCCGATCCTCTCCCTACACGCGCCGACGCTGTTCTTCCTGCAGGGGCTGTGGGGCCGCGACGCCTGGGTGAAGGTCGAGCGGACGGTGCAGATCGCGCAGGAGCTCGGTGTTCCCACCGTCGTCGCGCATCCGCCGTTCCGCTGGCAGGGGAGCTATGCGCGCGGCTTCGTCGACGGGGTGGCGGCGCTCGAGGAGAAGTACGGCGTCGCGATCGCGGTCGAGAACATGTACCCCTGGCGGCTGGGCGTGCGCGAGCTGCTCAACTACCTGCCCGACCACGACCCCACCGATGAGGACTACTCCCATGTCACCGTCGACCTCTCCCATGCGGCCACCGCGGGCGACGATGCGCTGGAGATGATCGACCGGCTCGGGGACCGGCTCACCCACCTGCATCTGGCGGACGGCTCGGGCCGCACCACCAAGGACGAGCACCTGCCGCCGGGGGAGGGCAACCAGCCCTGCGCGGAGGTGCTGCGGCGGCTGTCCAATCGCGGATGGCAGGGATCGGTGCTGCTCGAGGTGAGCACGAGCGGGAGCGCCGAGACCCGTGAGCAGACCCTGCGTCAGTGCCTCCTGTTCGCCCGCCACCACCTGGGGCATCACCTCGACGACGACGACCTGGGTGCGGACCTGGACAGCGGTCGCGTGGACGCCGGGGACGCCGGGGGTCCCGTGGACGACGTGGACGACGTGGATGACGGAGCCGGCGGCACCGTCTCCGACGCACCGGGCCCTGATCAGACGTCGGGATCCCCGGAGTCGCGGGACCAGGGGCCGGCAGACGCCGACCGCCCCGCCCCATGAGATGCTGGTTCCTGGGTGAGCGCTGGACCGACGTGGGATCCGCCACCCGAGCAGGCAGCCCTCAGGTGCCGGTGGGACAATGGCGACCGCATGTGCCGGACCCCGAACTCGAGAGAACCTTCGGAGCCAGGCAGCCCGCGACGGCCTCGGCCAGCGGTCATGCCACCACGAAACGTCCACGATGAACGAGGTAGCGCACGCAGATGGCGAACGGGAACGGGAACACAGGATTCGTCCACCGGAATGCCTCCTTGCTCTCGGTCGAGATGACCCTCCCGCAGGTCACGGTCACCTCTGACGAGATCGACGAGATGCTCTCCCCGGCCCGCAAGCGACTGCGGCTGCCCAAGGGAGTGCTGCAGAGGGTCGCCGGCGTCTACGAGCGCCGCTGGTGGCGCGATCCCCAGAACGGATGGAAGCAGGGCGTGGTGCTCGCCGCCGAGCGGGCGATGGCCAAGGCCGGGATCATGCGCGACCAGGTCGGTCTGCTGATCAACGCCTCCGTCTCCCGTCAGCACCTCGAGCCGGCGGTGTCCACCGGCATCCATCATTCGCTCGGCATGCCCTCCAGCTGCATGAACTTCGACATCACCAACGCCTGCCTGGGCTTCGTCAACGCGATGACGATGGCGGCGGGCATGATCGATGCGGGCCAGATCCAGTACGCCCTGATCGTGGGTGCCGAGGACGTCGAGCAGGTCCAGCGCGGGACCATCGACCGCCTCAACGCGAAGAACTCGACCCGGGCCGACTTCAACAACCAGTTCGCCTCCCTGACCCTGGGGTCCGGGGCGGCCGCCGCGGTCATCGGCCCGACGGACAAGCATCCCGAGGGTCACCGCCTGAAGCACACCCAGTCCCGTGCCGGCACGGAGCATCACGAGCTGTGCGTCGCGGACATGCAGGACATGCGCACCGACTCCGCCGGGCTGCTGGAGAACGGGATCCAGCTGATCCTGGACACCTGGAAGGGCGCGAACGAGGACGGCCTCGACTTCAAGAGCATCCACCACGTGATCCCGCATCAGGTGTCGATGGTCTACACCCGCAACTTCTCGAAGATCACCGGCGTGGGCATGGAACGCATCCCGGTGACCTTCCCCGACTGGGGGAACGTGGCCGCCGAGGCGGTCCCGATGACCCTGGCCAGCATCCAGGACGACGTGAAACGGGGTGAGCGCGTGCTCCTGATGGGAGTCGGCTCCGGCTTGAACACCGCGATGATGGAGGTCGAGTGGTGAACGCCGCCGCCAAGGGCCGCCGCCGCGCCGCCACCCCCGAGGTGCCCGGCATGCCCGGCGTCGACCCTCGTATCAGCCGCACCGTGGAGGTGCGTGATCACGCCGGCGAACTGCGCCGCTGGCACCTGCTGGACTCCGGTCCGCTGCTGGCCGAACGGGGCATCACCCCGCAGGGCACGCTCCTGGCCGTGCACGGGAACCCGACGTACTCCTTCCTGTTCCGCTCCCTGGTGCGCGAGGACATCCCCTGGCGCCTGATCGCGGTGGACCAGCTGGAGATGGGCTGGTCCGAGCGCACCGGCACCAACCGTCGCCTGCAGGACCGCATCACCGACCTGTCGCTGCTCACCGACGCGCTCTCCGTGCGCGGCCCGGTGGTGACCGTGGGCCACGACTGGGGCGGCATCGTCTCCGTCGGCTGGGCCCTGGACAACCGCCATGACCTGGCCGGGATGATCCTCACCAATACGGGCATCCATCAGGAGCTGGGGGAGAAGCTCCCCAAGGCGCTCCAGCTGGCCACGGCTCCTGCCTTCCTGCCCGCCTCGACCTCGCTCACCGACGGGTTCCTGCGCACCACTCTCGCGCTGTCGCGGCCGCCGCTGCCCCGCGAGGTCCAGGACGCCTATCTCGCGCCGTACCGGTCCCGTGCGCGCCGCAAGGGCATCGAGCACTTCGTCGCCGACATCCCGGCCGAGGCGACGCACCCCTCGCGCCCCACGCTCGAGCGGCTCGCTGCCGGCATCGGCGATCTCCAGGTCCCCACGCTCCTGGCCTGGGGCCCGCGCGACGTCACCTTCTCGGACCGCTATCTGCGCGATCTGATCTCCCGCGTCCCCCACGCCGACGTGCATCGCTTCGAGAAGACCTCCCACCTCGTCTGGGAAGATGCCGACGTCGCCGGACTCGTCTCCGACTGGCTGCGTGAGCGGTTGGACCCGTCGGCCGCCCAGAAGGAACCCGCCGAGCGGATCGCGAGCCCGCGCCCGGTCTCGTCGTTTGCGGAGCAGGTCCCGGAGCGTCATGTGGGCGCACCGATCGCCCGCCTGGCCTCGGACCCCGCCCACGCGCACCGGCCCGCCGTGGTCGAGATGTCAGGGCCCGACGGCGAACGCCGCGAGATCTCGTGGTCGCTGCTGAACCGTCGCGTGGACGACATCGCGGCCGGCCTGCTCGGCCACGGCGTGCGTCCCGGTGATCGCGTGAGCATCCTGATCACCCCGGGCGCCGACCTCACCGGCGTGCTCTACGCCTGCCTGCGCATCGGGGCCGTCGCCGTGATCGCGGACGCCGGACTCGGCATCCCCGGGCTCACCCGCGCCGTGGTCGGGTCCCATCCGGACTGGTTGATCGGCATCAAGACCGCCCTGGTGGGCGCCCGCGCCATGGGCTGGCCCGGCCGACGCCTCAGCGTCGAGCAGCTGCCCACCGTGGACCGCGCCGCCCTCGGTGTGGAGAGCTCGATCGCGCAGCTGGCGACCTCCGGCTCGCTGATGCGCGACCTCGGTGCACCGCTGGACGCCCCCTGGCCCGATGCCGACGCGGATGCCGCGATCCTGTTCACCTCCGGCTCCACCGGACCCGCCAAAGGCGCCGTGTACACCCATCGGCAGATGAGCGCAATGTTCACCGCGGTGGGCGACACCCTGCAGCTGGACCCCGAGCGCGGCCTCGTGGCCGGGTTCGCGCCCTTCGCCCTGCTGGGCCCCGCCCTCGGCGCGCCCACCGTCGTCCCGGACATGGACATCACCCGTCCCGGTGAGCTCACCGCCCCGGCTCTCGCCGAGGCGATCGACGCTCTCGGCGAGCCCGCCGTGTTCACCGCCCCTGCGGCGCTGCGCAACATTCTGGACACCTCTGCCCAGCTGGACGAGTACGGGCGCGCCGCCATCGCGAGCGCGGCCAGCTTCTTCTCCGCCGGTGCCCCGATCCCCGCGCACCTGCTGCGCGAGCTGCGCACGCTCATGCCGCATGCCCGGGCGCTCACGCCGTACGGGATGACGGAGTGCCTGGCCGTGGCCGCCATCGATCTCGAGGGGATCGAGGCGGCCGGCGAAGGCTCCGGCGTGTGCGTGGGCAGGCCCGTTCCCCGCGTCGAGATCGCCATCGCCGAGATGGACGGGGAGGGTCGCACCACCGGCGAACTCTCCGACGTCCCCGGACGCAGCGGGGAGATCCTCGTGCGGGCACCGCATGTGCGCGACCGCTACCTGATGCTCTGGGGCACCACGCACCACTCGATGCGCTTCGAGGGCTGGCACGCGACCGGCGATGTGGGCCATCTCGACGCCGAGGGCCGGCTCTGGGTGGAGGGCCGCGCGGACCATGTTCTCGCGACGGCCGACGGGCTGTTCACCCCGGTGCAGATCGAGGAGGCCGCGGAGACCGTGCCGACGGTGCGGCGTGCCGGCGCGGCCGCCGTCGGGCCCCGTGGCACCCAGCAGGTCGTCGTCGTCCTCGAGACCGAGGAGGGCTATAGGCCCGGCAGGCCCGGCAAGCCGCGCGCCGCCTCCACGTCCCTCCAGGAGGCCGTGCGCCGCAGCGTCCGTGAGCGCTCCGGCGCCGAGGTGGTGGCCGTGTTCACGACCAGCGCTCTGCCCACCGACATCCGGCACAACTCGAAGATCGATCGGGCGGCGCTGTCCCGCTGGGCGGGCCAGACGCTGCGCGGCGAGAGGGCCGACGCCCTGTGAGCGCCCCGACGATCCTGGTCACCGGCGCCTCCGGAATGCTCGGGGGCGCTGTGGCGACGACCCTGCGTGACCGCGGTGCCCGCGTGCGCGCCTTCCAGCGCCGCCCCGCGGGGATCCCCGGCGTCGAGGACGTCACCGGTTCCCTCACCGCGCCCGACGAGGTGCGGCGCGCGGTCGAGGGGGCCGACGCCGTCGTCCATCTCGCGGCGAAGGTGTCGATCTCCGGACCCGAGCACGAATACCGCGCGATCAACATCGACGGCACCGCCAACGTCCTGGACGCCCTGCGCGCCCAGGGCGGCGGCTCGCTCGTGAACGTCTCCTCGCCGTCCGTCGCCCATCTCGGACGGGCGATCGAGGGACTCGACGCCGCCCCGGCCGACCCGGAGCGCGCTCGCGGCCCCTACTCGCGCACCAAGGCCTCGGCCGAGCTGCTGGCCATGGCGGCCGATGGCGAGGACGACCTGCTGGTGACCACCGTGCGCCCGCACATCGTGTGGGGCCCGGGGGACACCCAGCTGGTGGGGCGCATCGTGGATCGTGCCCGCAGTGGCCGGCTGCCGCTCCTCGATGAGGGCATGGCCCTGATCGACACCACCTACGTGACCAATGCCGCCGAGGCGATCATCGCCGCCTACGACCGCATCGAGGACGTCCACGGCGAGAGCTTCGTGATCACCAACGGTGAGCCGCGCACGGTGCGCGACGTGTTCAACGGCTGGTGCGACGCCGCCGGCGTGCGTCGTCCCACCCTGCGCGTCCCCGGTTCCGTCGGCCGCTTCGCGGGCCGCGTCGTGGAGAAGATCTGGGAGAAGCGCCCCGGCTTCGACGAGCCGCCGATGACGGAGTTCCTCGCCGAGCAGATGTCCACGGCGCACTGGTTCGATCAGCGCCGTACCCGCGAGCGCCTGCAGTGGACGCCCCGCGTCACGATGGACGAGGGCAATGAGCATCTCGCCGCCTGGTTCCGCGAGCACCCGGTCACCGACTGAGCACTCGCGGCGCCGCACGAACCCCTCCGCACGGAAGATTCGGGAACCGACATGAGCCAGCACGACGCCGCCTCCGACCGTGACAGCACCCGTGACGACCTGCCCGACGACAGCACGGAGCACGTCGCCGGCCGGGGGTCGCGTGGGTCGAGCTCCGGACCCGACGGAGCTGACGGAGTCGACGGATCCGTCGTAGTCGCCGGATCCTCCGGCTCCGGGGGGACGACTGGACCCACGGACGACGAGCTCCTCGCGGAGATCGACGCCGAGCTCGCCGCGGAACGGGCGGCCGTGCGCCGGGCCGGGCCCCGACGCACCGGGGCCGTACTGCTGATCGGCTCGCTCCTGGGATGGATCGCTGCACTCGCACTCCTGCTGGACAAGGAGGTGCTGCTGGAGAACCCCGGAGCTTCGCTCTCCTGCGACATCAACCCGTTCATCTCCTGCGGGAACGTGATGATGACCTGGCAGGCCTCCGCGCTGGGGCTGCCCAACCAGGCGATCGGACTGGCCGGGTTCGCGATCATGGGCGTCGTCGGGGCCCTCATGCTCAGCGGCACGCAGCTGCCCGGCTGGTTCCGCTGGGCTCGGCTGGGCGGGGTGACCTTCGCCTTCGGCTACGTCCACTTCCTCGCGATCTCCGCGATCTTCTTCATCCGCGCGCTGTGCCCATGGTGCATGGTCGTCTGGACGGTCAGTGCGCCGATGTTCTTCGCGACCCTCGCGCGCACCGTGGAGAGCGGCGACCTGCGCCCGCCCGCCGGCGTCGCGGCAGTCCTGCGCCACTGGGTGGTGCTCTCCGTGGTCTGGTACCTGCTGGTGATCGTCGCGATCCTGGCCCGGTTCCGGCACCAGTGGCTGGCCATGATCGGGATCGGCTGACAGCGGCCGGGACCTTTCCTCCCCAGGGGTCCTGCATCCCCACTCGCCCGCCCGGGAGTGACCGGTTCGCCGGCCGCTCCCTAGGGTCGCGGGCATGGGAGAGCACGAGGGGTCCTCGAGAACGCCGCGCGGCACGGCGGCGCGCCATCGGCGCACCGGACAGGCGCTGATCGAGCGGCGCGATCACACGGCGCAGAAGCCGTCCCGGCGCCTAGCGCTGCCGGCTCCAACGCCCTCGGCATTGGTGGGGATCGCCGTGCTCGTGCTGATCGCGGTGGGCGTCATCCACCTCTCCAGCACCGGATCGGCGGTCCCGGTCGATGACCCGGGCAGCGTCGTCGCCGTGCCGTCCGGTGCCTCCGGAGAGCCCGACGCGGAGACTGCGGAGGCCGCGGGCGGCGCGCCGATCGGCAGCAGCGATGACGACGCCGACGGGGCGGACGGGGCCGGAACGAACGGCTCCGCCTCCGCCGGCGCGTCGCCCGATACGGGCGGCGCAGGTGCTCCGGGTGACGCCGACGGACCGGAGGAGCTCGTCGTGCACGTCTCCGGAGCGGTCGCTGACCCCGGTGTGGTCCGCCTTCCCCCCGGCGCACGCGTGGACGACGCCCTGAGCGCTGCCGGCGGCCCTCGGGACGACGCTGATCTGGAGTCGGTGAACCTCGCCCGTCCACTGGCCGACGGCGAGCAGATCCACGTGGCGGTGCCCGGTGAGGACCCGCCGGCCGGAGCGGCGCCTGCGCCCGGAGCCGCTCCACCACCCGCGTCCGGGGGCGCACCGGAGACGTCGTCGTCGACCGGCGGCGACGGCGCACTGATCAACCTCAACACCGCTGATGCCGCCCAGCTCGAGGAGCTGCCCGGGGTGGGGCCGGCGATCGCCCAGCGGATCCTCGAGCACCGAGAGAAGAACGGCCCGTTCACGTCGGTCGATGGACTGCTCGAGGTCTCGGGCATCGGCGCAGCGACCCTCGAGAAGATCCGGGACCAGGCGACGGTATGAACCTCGCAGCCTCCGCACCACTCGATGGACCGCCCGGTGCAGCGCGCTGATCTGCGGCTGCTCCCCGCTGCCGCCTGCATCTGGGCGCTCGCAGTGCTCGGGGTGGCCGCCGGCGCAGCTGCCGCTGTCGCCGCAGGGGCGCTGCTGATCTCCCTCGCGCTCACCGTGATCGTGCTGGCGGGCCACGGGCCTCGTCAGGCCCTCTTCGCCCATGTGGGAATCGTGGTGCTCGCCGGGGTGCTCCTGTTCCCGGCCCTCCTGCGCCACGGCGACGCCGCACAGACTCTCGAGGACGCCGCTGCCGAGGGCGTGGTCGTGGAGCTCACGGTCATCGCAGGAGGTGACCCCTCGCCCCCTGCGTCCGGCCCCGCCTGGTCGCAGGGCGGTCTCCAGGTGATGGCTCGTACCGAGCGCGGGCCCGCACGCCTCGGTCGCGAGCAGGTCACGCTGCCCGCCTCGTTGCCGCTCCTGGTGCGCGCCCAGGGCGAGGCGGCACCCGGTCTCGCGCGCGCTCGTGATGGCGACCCGATCCGGATACGAGGAGTGCTCCGCACCAGCGGTTCGCTGGTGGTGCTGTCCGCTTTTGAGGCGACACCGCTGCACGGGAGCGGACCGGGAGCCTGGGCCCAGACCGCCCGGCATGCTCTGCGACAGCAGGCCCGCGCCGCGACCGACCACCTGCCCGCCGATGAAGCCGCCCTCGTGCGCGGGATGACCAGCGGCGACACCACCGGTCTCAGCGAGGAGTCCGAGGAGATCATGCGTCGCGCCGGGATCTCCCACCTGGTCGCGGTCTCGGGCGCGAACATCGCCCTCGTCCTGGCCGCCGTGCTCGGCCCGCTGCTGCTTGCCGGAGTGCGCCGACGCCCGCGGATCGTGATCGCAGGGGCAGTGGTCGCCGGGTACGTCTGGCTGGTGGGGGACGAGCCCAGCGTGCAGCGCGCCGCCACGATGGCCGTTCCGCTGCTCGCTGCGCGGTTCGCCGGAGTGCGTGCCTCGCCGGTCGCAGTGCTCGCGCTCACGGTGGCCCTGTGGTCGGTCCTGGATCCGGTGACCGCGGCGTCGGTCGGCTTCCTGCTCTCCGCCCTCGCCACCGCAGCCATCCTCATCGCGGCCCCGCCGCTCGCCTCCGCGATCGCGGAGGCGAGCGGGCAGCGGCTGGGGGAGGGGCTGTCACTGGTCATCGCCGTTCCGCTCGTCGCCCAGCTCGCGTGCACCCCACTGCTGATCCTGCTCACCCCCGAGATCTCGCTCTGGGCGGTGCCGGTCAACATGCTCGTCGGCCCGTTGGTCGGGCCCTCCACCGTGGTCGGGCTCCTCGCCCTCGTCGTCGGCACGCTCTGGCCCGCTGCCGCCCGCCTGCTCGACACCGTCGCCGCCGGAGGCGCCCATCTGGTGCTCCTGATCGCCCGTACCGCTGACGCCCTGCCCGGGTCCCGGATCACCGTGCCGGCCGGTGCCACCGGCGTTCTGCTGGCGATCTCGGCGATCCTCGCGCTCACGATCGCGATCGCCGCGCGCCGAGCACCGCTCGTGCGCTGGGCGACGGCCGCCGTCCTGGTCGCAGCACTGGCTCCCGGACTCGCGCGGCACCTTCCCACGCACGGCGCGCCCGAGTGGACGATGGCCGTCTGCGCTGTCGGCCAGGGCGACGCGATCCTGCTGCGGTCGGCGGACGGCACCGCGGAGCAGACCACCGTGCTGCTGGACACGGGCCCGGACCCAGCGGCCCTGCGCGACTGCCTGGACCGACTCTCCGTGCACCGTCTCGATCTGCTCGTGCTGACGCACCCCCACGCCGACCACACCGGAGGTCGGGAGGCGCTGACCGGGAGCAGGGCGCCGGATGAGCAGTGGATCTGCCCGCTGCCCGACGCGGCCCGCTCCGTGGTGCCGGACGTACCCGTCACGGTCGCCACCACGGGGCACTCCTGGCAGCGCGAGGGGCTGGCGCTCGAGGTGCTCTGGCCGGGGTCCGCGCAGGATGCGATCGTCGCGACCGCCCGGGAGGACGGATCCGGCGAGGGGGACGCGGCCAACGACTGCTCCGTCGTGGTCGCGGCGACCTGGCCGGACGGGACCCGGATGGTCTCCCTGGCGGACCTCGAACCCGCCGCGCAGGAGCAGGTGGCTGCCGCGGGTCCGGGACGGGCCGACGTCGTCAAGGTCGCCCATCACGGCTCGCGGCGCCAGCACGAGGAGCTCTACGACCTGCTGGGCGCCGATCTGGCCCTGATCACGGTGGGGCAGGACAACACCTTCGGGCACCCCACCGACGACGTCCTGCAGCTCTTGCGGGAGGACGGCACCGCTGTGATCCGCACCGATCAGCACGGCACTGTCGTGCTTCCCTCGGCGGATCCAGCCGCGGCTCGCGCTGTCGGCCCCGCCCGATAGGATCATGCAGGTCCCCGAGCAGTGAGGAGCTCCCGTGAGCGATGTCGAGTGGCACAGTGTCGCCCTCGCACCGATCGTGCTCGTCCACGGCACCGAGGCGCTGATCGCCGACCGTGCCGTGCAGCGACTGCGAAAGCTGGCCAAGGCGGCGGATCCGTCCGTGGCGATCCATGAGCTCTCCGCCGATGCCGCCGGTGTCGGCGCGCTGTCGCAGGTCGCCAGTCCGTCCCTGTTCGGAGAACCGCGCTTCGTGCTGGTGCCCGATCTGCAGTCCGCTCCGGACGCCCTGGTGCTCGAGCTGCTCGAGTACGTGAAGAGCCCCGAACCCGAGGTGGCTCTGGTCCTGGTGCACCGGGGCGGCAACCGGGGCAAGAAGCTGCTGGACGCCTTGAAGAAGGCCGGCGTGCCACGGGTCGATGCCAGTCCGGTCAAGCGTGCGGGGGACAAACAGGCGTTCGTGGCCGCCGAGTTCGCCCGCGCCGAGCGTCGGATCCAGCCCGATGCGGTGACGGCGCTCGTCGACGCCTTCGGGACGGACCTGGCCGAGCTCGCCGCCATCAGCCGTCAGCTCATCGAGGACACCACGCCGGACGAAGGGGAGCAGGCCACTCCGATCACCAGCTCCGAGGTGCATTCGGTGACCGCGGGTCGCGTGGAGTCCACCGCCTTCGCCGTGGCGGACGCCGCGATCGCCGGGCGCGAGCAGGAGGCGCTCCAGCTGCTCCAGCAGGCCCAGCTCGCGGGTGCCGATCCGGTGCCGATCGTCGCGGCCATCGCATCGAAGATGAGGTCGCTCGCGAAAGTGACTGCTCCCGGTGCGAATGCGCGCACCCTCGGCATGCCCGACTGGATGCTGCGGAATCTCTCGCGCGAGGCCCGGAACTGGAGCAGTCGCTCCTTGGCTCGCGCGCTCGAAGCAGTGGCCCGCGCCGATCACGAGGTCAAGGGCGCAGGTCGAGATCCGCGCTGGTCCGTGCAGCGCATGGTGATGGAGATCTGCCGAGCGCGCCGCGCGCGCTGAGCCCAAGGGGGCAGGCATAGACAAAGGGCCCGACGCGGATCATTCCGCATCGGGCCCTTCCTCATGCTGTCAGGCGGGGGTGCCGCCGACGAGCATCGTCACTTGGCGGAGCCGGCGACCAGCTTCGCGAGACCGGACTTGCGGTTCGCAGCCTGGTTCTGGTGGATGACGCCCTTGGAGACAGCCTTGTCGAGCTTGCGCGAGGCGGCCTGGAGCGCCTTGTCGGCAGCGTCGGCGTCACCGGTGGAGACGGCGGCCTTGACCTTGCGAATGTAGGTCTTCAGCTCGGACTTGACGGTGCGGTTGCGCAGACGCGCCTTCTCGTTCGTCTTGTTCCGCTTGATCTGGGACTTGATGTTTGCCACGAAAGACTCTTCTCTAGTGCTGCTGAGGTGGATCATCCATGGCGGCCGAGGAACGGAACCGACGGGGACGGCGGTGGGGATTCGCCTGGAGACGTCGATACCGGGGTCGCTGCCACGGGTACTCGCCCGGGTCGCACCGCCATCACCCCCTGAGACACAACGGGATCACGGCATGCGCACACCGAACGGTATGTCACACATACGAGGTAAGACCTTACCAGAGCAGCTTCCTCGCACGCACCCGGTGTGCGCGGTGTCTCGTCGTCGTACGGACCGACCTCTCCTGCGTGCCGTGGAGGGGCGAAAGCCGAGGTCAGCCATGACCAGCCGAGGTCAGTCAGGGTCAGTCCTGGTCAGGCGAGGCGGGGCGAGGCCTGGCCTGGCAGGGTGAGCGCAGGTGAGCGCAGGTGAGCTCAGACGGGCCAGCCGTGCGTGGAGCGCACCGCGTCGGCGACCCGGTCGAAGCGCGACCGGTCCAGCCGTCCGCCCTCCCGCCGCACGGTCGCTGGGTCCAGCCGCAGCAGTCGGTCCGCGCGCACCTCGGAGGGCCGTCCCTTGCGGTCCCAGTCACCGGCACCGATGTCCACCCAGGTGGAGCCGTACTCATCGGTCGTGATCTCGCCGGCCCTCGCCCGGTCCCGCGAGGTGAGCATGAGCGCCACCAGCACCTGGCCGGAACCGTCGGCGCCCCCGGCGGCTGCCGCCTCCTCGGCGAGCACGAGCACGGGTCGGTCCTTGCCCTGGCCCAGGTCCTCCTCGTAGTGGACCCACGCCCACACGACCTCGCCCGGATCGGGGCGGTCATCGGCGTGCGGGGAGTAGCTGATCGCGACGGGGCTCGAGGGCTTCCGGTCCTGGAGCACCTGATCAGAGACCGCAGCGCTGGAGCGGGACGCATCGGAGCGGTGCCCGTCAGCGGGGGACCGGGTGCCGGACTCGCCGCGTCGTCCGGTGGTCGACACCGCGCGGACGGCGGCACGACCCAGGTCGCGCGCCCCACGACGAACTGCGGGAGAGCGGGCTGCGAAGCGCAGCACGGAGGACAACCGGGAGGACAGGGACATGATTCTCGATTCCAGGATGCAGCACACCCCGTCGGCGCGGGTACGGTGTATCGATGGTAGGCATGCACGCTAACTCGCTGTTCCAGCGCGCCGAGACCGGATCGACCGGCGACGAGATGTTCGCTCCCGATGGCTCGGTGCGTCCCACCTATGCCGCGCTGCACGACGCCTTGTCGGGACTGGGCCACGAGGAGTTCCGGACACGCTCGGAGTCTCTCGCCCGCAGCTATCTCGACCAGGGCATCACCTTCGACTACGCGGGAGAGGAGCGCCCCTTCCCCGTCGACGCGATCCCTCGCGTCATCGCCGCCGAGGAGTGGTCCCGGGTCTCACGCGGCATCGCCCAGCGGGTGCGCGCACTGGAGTGCTTCCTGGACGACCTCTACACCGAGCAGTCCGCCGTCACCGACGGCGTGATCCCTGCCGAGCTGATCAGCTCCTCCACCTACATCGTGGACGAGATGCGGGGCTACCGGCCGCCCAACGGCGTGCGCATCCACATCTCCGGGATCGATCTGGTGCGCGACGGTGACGGTGAGTTCCGGGTGCTCGAGGACAACGTGCGTACCCCCAGCGGGGTCAGTTACGTGCTCTCGAACCGCAGGGCGATGGCGCAGACCTTCCCCGAGCTCTTCGGCGACCGTCCTGTGCGGCGGGTGGGCGAGTATCCCGGTCGTCTGCTGGCCGCGCTCCAGGCCGCCGCTGCGGAGATCGCCGACGAGGATCCCACCGTCGTGGTGCTGACGCCCGGGCGCTACAACAGCGCCTACTTCGAGCACTCCCTGCTCGCACGGACCATGGGCGTCGACCTGGTGGAGGCCGGCGACCTGGTCGAGCGCAACGAGCGCATCTACATGCGCACCACCGCCGGGCTGCGCCGGGTCGACGTGATCTACAAGCGCACCGATGACGATTTCATCGACCCGGAGGTGTTCCGGCCCGATTCGATGCTGGGAGTGCCGGGTCTGGTGCGCGCGGTGCTCGCCGGCAACGTGGTGCTCGCCAACGCCATCGGCAACGGGATCGGCGACGACAAGCTGACCTACACCTACATGCCCGATCTGATCCGGTACTACATGAACGAGGAGCCGGCGCTGCCCAACGTCGACACCTGGCGTCTCGAGGAGCCGGATTCGCTCACCGAGGTGCTCGACCGGCTCGACGAGCTCGTCGTCAAGCCCGTGGACGGCTCCGGCGGCAAGGGCATCGTGATCGGCCCGTCGGCCTCTCGCCGAGAGCTCGACGGGCTGCGGGATCGCCTGCTCGCCGATCCTCGCGGTTGGATCGCTCAGCCGGTGGTGCAGCTGTCCACGATCCCCACCCTGGTCGAGTCCGGGCCCGAGCCGCGCCACGCGGATCTTCGGCCGTTCGCGCTGAACAGCGGCGACGACATCTGGGTGCTTCCCGGCGGACTCACCCGCGTGGCGCTCCCCGAGGGCGAGATGATCGTGAACTCCTCGCGCGGAGGCGGTTCTAAGGACACGTGGGTGCTCGCGCGTCCTGCGGGTTCCGGACCTGCTGCAGCGCCTGCGGAGACCTCCGGGACTGAGGACGAGCGGATCGAGGATCCGCTGGACGACGACTACGACGAGTTCGACGACCTGCCCGAGGACCATTCCGAGGAGCCCACGCGGGAGCCCGATCCCGTGACCGCGGCGATCCGGATCCTGGATGATCAGGACGTCGACGTTCCCGAGACGCACGACACCGCCACGACGAAGGGGGCCGATGATGCTCAGCCGGATCGCTGATTCCATGTTCTGGATCGGCCGCTACGTGGAGCGCGCGGACCAGACGGCCCGGATCCTCGACGTCACGCTCCAGTCGATCACCGAGGACGCCTCGGAGGACGTCGAGCTCGCCTGCGCCGGCGTGTACGAGATCTTCGGCATCACCGATGACGCGAGCGCCGACCTCAGCGTCCAGGGCGTCATCGACCGTCTGGTGACCGATCGCCAGAACCCCTCGTCGGTCTCCGGAGCGCTGCAGACCGCTCGCGAGAACGCCCGCGGAGCCCGTGAGGTGCTCTCGACCGAGGTGTGGGAATCCCTGAACACCACCGCGCTGGGGATGCCGCGCGGCGTGCGCCCCTCGCGCATGCACGGCGCGTTCCAGCTCGCCAAGGACCGGTGCGCCGTGGTGAGCGGTCTGGTGGACGCGTCGATGACGCGTGACGAGGCCTGGCTGTTCCTGCGCATCGGCATGCTCCTGGAGCGGGTCGACATGATCGCCCGGATCCTGCAGGCCCACGATCTGGAGGACAAGTCCGACGGAGCGACCGTGATGCTGCTGCGCAGCTGCAGCGCCCACGAGGCGTACATCCGCTCCTACCGGGGCCGGGTGCGTGCCGCACAGGCGATCGAGTTCCTGCTGCTGGACTCGATCTTCCCGCGGTCGGCCGCCTATTGTCTGCTGGAGATCGACGAAGCGCTCGAGACGCTCGCCAAGCTCCACGGCAGCAGCTTCGACCGCATGGGCACGTCCGAACCGGGCCGACGGATCGTCGGCCGCGCCGCCGCGAGCCTGCGCTTCCGCTCGCTGGACGACATCGTCGCGGACTTCGAGGACGAGATGGAGCAGCTGCAGAAGGTCACCGGCGCGGTGACCCGAGCGCTCGGCACGACCTACTTCAACCCCGCCGCCTAGATCAGGAGGCACGACGTGCGACGTGGACCGCTGGTCACCGCTGCCGCGGCCGGAGTGCTCTGCGCCAACTCCCTGCCGCACCTGGCGACGGCCGCTGCAGGCCGGACGATGCTCACCCCTCTGGCGGGTCGTGACTCGCCCGCAACGGTGAACGCCCTCTGGGGGGCGACGAATCTCCTCGCGGGGCTCGTGCTGATGCGGGCGGCCTCAGGGCGGTCCGCCGAGGCGGGAACTGCGCGCGAGGCGTTCGGGATCGGCGTCGTCGCCTTCTCGGCCTGGGCCGTGATGGGGGAGCGGCTGCTCGGGTTCAACAGCGCTCCGCATCCTGACGGTCCTCCGTGACCGGGGCGGACGAGCCGACCCGCGTCATCGGTCTCCAGCTGCCCATGCGGGGGCTCATGGTCGCCAGGAACAGCCCTGCCAGCCGCGTGCCCAGTCACGGCACCGAGCTGTTCGCCACCGCGCAGGCCCTGGACCTCGTGCCGGTCGACGACCGGGGGCGCACCGCGCCCGTCGGCCTCCGCGCGCTTCTCGTCCCGCAGCGCCCCGAGGAGTTCCCCGGGTTCGGCCGGGAGGTTCTCTCCCCAGCTCCGGGGATCGTCCACGCGGTGCACGACGGGGAAGCGGACCATCCTGCCCACCGCGGCCTCCCATCGCTCCGCTACGCCCTCACGCAGTCCCGGCGCGCGGCCGCGGGATGGGCCTCCCTGGCCGGCAACCACGTCCTGATCCGACTGGGCCCGCCGCAGGACCGCGTGTTCCTCGCGCTGTGCCATCTGCGCCGAGGCAGCATCGAGGTCGTGCCCGGGGAGACGGTCGAGACGGGTCGACTGCTGGCGAGATGCGGGAACTCGGGCAACAGCACGGAGCCCCATCTCCACCTGCAGCTGATGGATCACGCGGATCCGGTCACGGCGACACCCGTCGCGTTCGACCTCCCCGGAGGGCTTCCCCGCGACGGCGGGCTCCTCGGGGAGCCGTGACCCCCGGTGTGACGTCGGCCCCCGCACGGCGGCGTTGCAGGAACGCATCGCGGCCCCATGAGACGATGAGCCGATGCTCCGCGCGCCCGCGGAGCGGAATACGCACGGACGAGAGGACGTAAGCCGGTGACCCCGAGGATCGCGGCCGACCAGGCCCGGGACATCCTTCCCGCGTCGACGCCCCAGGAGCGGCTGCGGAACTTCTGCATCATCGCGCACATCGACCACGGCAAGTCGACGCTCGCCGACCGCATGCTCCAGATCACCGGCGTGGTCGAGGAGCGCGCCATGCGCGCCCAGTACCTGGACCGCATGGACATCGAGCGCGAGCGCGGCATCACTGTGAAGAGCCAGGCCGTGCGCATGCCGTGGCAGGTCGACGGCACGAACTATGCGCTGAACATGATCGACACGCCGGGGCATGTCGACTTCACCTATGAGGTCTCCCGCTCGCTGGCCGCCTGCGAAGGCGCGATCCTGCTGGTCGACGCCGCTCAGGGCATCGAGGCGCAGACCCTCGCGAACCTGTACCTCGCGATGGAGAACGACCTCACCATCATCCCCGTGCTCAACAAGATCGACCTGCCCGGCGCCGAGCCCGAGAAGTACGCCGCAGAGATCGGCCAGCTGGTGGGCGTCGACCCCGATGACGTGCTGCGCGTCTCCGGCAAGACCGGCCTCGGCGTCGAGGACCTGCTCGATCATGTCGTCAAGACGCTCCCGCCCCCGGTGGGCGAGTCGGATGCCCCGTGCCGTGCGATGATCTTCGACTCCGTCTACGACACCTACCGCGGCGTGGTCACGTACATCCGGGTGGTCGATGGCTACCTGAAGTCCCGCGACCGGATCGACATGATGTCCACCGGAGCCCACCACGAGCTGCTCGAGATCGGCGTGAGCTCCCCGGAGCCGCATCCCACCCCGGGCATCGGCCCCGGCGAGGTGGGGTACCTGATCACCGGCGTGAAGGACGTGCGCCAGTCCAAGGTCGGCGACACCATCACCACCTCCGTCCGCGGAGCCGAGGAGCCCCTCGAGGGCTACGCGGATCCGAAGCCGATGGTGTATTCCGGGCTGTTCCCGATCGACGGCTCCGACTACCCGGTGCTGCGCGACGCCCTGGACAAGCTCAAGCTCAACGATGCCGCGCTGAACTACGAGCCGGAGACGTCCACCGCCCTCGGCTTCGGCTTCCGCGTCGGCTTCCTGGGCCTGCTGCACCTGGAGATCATCCGCGAGCGGCTCGAGCGCGAGTTCAACCTCGAGCTGATCTCGACCGCCCCGTCCGTCGTGTATCAGGTGATCATGGAGGACGGCACCGAGGTCGAGGTCATGAACCCCTCCGACTTCCCCGAGGGCAAGGTCGACGAGATCAGTGAGCCGATCACCAAGGCCACCATCCTGGTGCCCAGCGAGTTCATCGGCGCCGTCATGGAGCTGTGCCAGTCCAAGCGAGGCATGCTCGGCGGCATGGACTACCTCAGCGAGGACCGCGTCGAGCTGCGGTACACGCTGCCCCTGGCAGAGATCGTCTTCGACTTCTTCGACCAGCTGAAGTCCAAGACGCGCGGCTACGCGTCGCTGGATTACGACATCTCCGGCTCCCAGGTCGCGGATCTGGTGAAGGTCGACATGCTCCTGCAGGGCGAGCCGGTCGATGCGTTCAGTGCCATCGTGCACCGCGACAAGGCCTACAACTACGGCGTCGAGATGGCCGGGAAGCTCAAGAAGCTCATCCCTCGCCAGCAGTTCGAGGTGCCGATCCAGGCCGCCATCGGGGCGCGCATCATCGCTCGCGAGAACATCCGCGCGATGCGCAAGGACGTGCTGTCCAAGTGCTACGGCGGTGACATCTCGCGCAAGCGCAAGCTGCTCGAGAAGCAGAAGGAGGGCAAGAAGCGCATGAAGAACATCGGGTCCGTCGAGGTCCCGCAGGAAGCCTTCATCGCCGCGCTCTCCTCCGACGAGGGCGACATGCCCAAGGACTCCAAGAAGAAGTGACGACGCGCGGCGGCATGACCGCCGCATGATCGCGCTCGGGACCGACCCTCGAGGAGGACCGGACAGATGACCGCACCCACCACCCTCAGCGTCGACATCGACCGCACCGCACCGGGGCGCATCGCCGCCGTCTGCACCGTCGCGCAGCTGTTCCCCGTCGAGGCCAGCGGCCTGATGAGCGGGATCGACAAGCGTCCCGTCGATCAGCCGATCCGTCTGCTCACCCATGGCGTCCTGGGGGATGTCCAGGGCGACCGCGAGCATCACGGCGGACTGTTCAAAGCCGTCTACGCCTTCTCCCGCGAGGTGCGCGAGGCCCACGCCGCAGCACGCGAGCTCGATCTGCCCGACGGTTCCTTCGGCGAGAATCTCGTGACCCTCGGCCATGACACCGACGAGACCGTGATCGGAGAGCGCTGGCGGATCGGCTCGGCGCAGATCGAGGCGACCACACCGCGCAATCCGTGCGGCACCTTCGCCGCCTGGATCGGTGATCGTCGTTGGGGTCGACACTTCACGGCCGCCGGCCGGGCCGGGGCCTACTTCCGCATCGTGGACGAGGGCGAGGTCTCCGCCGGCGACGAGATCGAGGTCCTCCATCGGCCCGAGCACGGGGTGAGCATCGGGGACGCCTTCCGCGGACTCACCGCGGAGCAGGCGCACGCACTGCTGGACTGGGCGCAGGAAACGGAGACCGTGCTGTACGACTCGCTGGTGGCCTCGGCTCGCACCGTGCTGTCCCGCGCCGGGGAGCAGAACGACTTCCCTGAGCGCCTGGCGTCGACCGGTCGCGGGCTCGGACTGGGGATGGGGCTGTGAAGGACCTCTCCGTCTACGTCCATGTCCCGTTCTGCGCGGTGCGCTGCGGATACTGCGACTTCAACACCTACACCGCGACAGAGCTCGGCGGCGGCGGATCCCAGGCGGAGTACCCCACCAATGCGATGCGCGAGATGGATCTGACCCTCGCCGCCGATCGCGCCGCGGGCTACGACTACGACCAGATCTCGACCGTCTTCTTCGGCGGCGGCACTCCCACGCTGCTGCCGGCCGACGATCTCGTCGCGATGCTCACCCATCTGCGCACCCTGCTCCCGCTCGCGGAACGCGCCGAAGTCACCACCGAGGCGAACCCGGACTCCGTGACGAAGGACTCGCTGCAGCAGCTGGCAGACGGCGGGATCACCCGCGTCTCCTTCGGCATGCAGTCCGCAGTGCGCTCGGTCCTGCGCACTCTGGATCGCACTCATGATCCCGAGCGGGTCCCACAGGCCGTCGCCTGGGCGCGTGAGGCGGGACTCGCGGTGAGCCTGGACCTGATCTACGGCACGCCGGGGGAGACCCTCGCCGATGTCGAGACCTCGGTGAAGGCCGCGCTGGCCTGCGGCGTCGACCATATGTCCGCGTACTCCCTGATCATCGAGGGCAACACTGCGATGGCCCGTCAGTTGCGTCGGGGCGAGCTCGAGGCTCCCGACCCGGACGACATGGCAGACAAGTACGAGCTGGTCGACGATCTCGCAGCGGCCGACGGACTCTCCTGGTACGAGGTCTCCAACTGGGCGCGCACCGAGGAGCATCGCTCGCGGCACAACCTCGCCTATTGGCGCGGGGGCGACTGGTGGGGGATCGGACCCGGGGCGCACCGTCACCGCGACGGCCTGCGCTCCTGGAACGTGAAGCACCCCAGCCGGTACGCGGCCGCGATGACCGACGGCAGCCTCCCGGTCGCAGATTCCGAGCGGCTGAGCGCTCAGGACCGTCTGCTCGAGAGGATCATGCTCGAGCTGCGCATCGCCGACGGTCTGCCCGTGCACGAGGTGCCCGAGGAGACCCGCTCGATGCTCGCCGTGCACCGCGAGCGTGGCCACCTGGACGCGGTCGCCCTGGACGCCGGGCGCGCGGTGCTGACCCGGGAAGGCCGGCTCTTGGCTGATGCGGTCATTCGCGACCTCGTGCCCTGAGCCCGTCGACGAGCTCGCCTCGTCCGAGGCCGACCAGGGCAGCGTGACGCTGCCCTGGGGATCGAGGTCCCTACCGAGCTGCTGCCGCGGAGGATCGCTCCCCGGATCCGGCAGTGCGAGGACGACGGCGTGACGTGGATGCCACGGGCAGCTGTCGTCCCTGCGCTCCCGAGGAGAGGTGCACCCCCGAGGGAGCGGACGGCGTCGAGAGGAGCTGAGGCGCTGACGGCATCGAGGCTCGTCGAACGCCGGAGGGGGACGGACGAGGGCCCTGCGATCCACGGATCGCAGGGCCCTCGTCGACCAGGTGCTCCCGGGGGAGCTCAGATCACTTCACCAGACGGATGTTCAGCGGGTAGCTCCACCACTGACCCTGGTTCGCCTTGACGGCGCCGATGATCGAGAACACCAGCTGAACCAGTACTGGAACACCGGCGAGCGGGAACAGTGCCCATCCGAGACTAAGAGTCAGGATACCGAATATGCCGATCGCGACCCAAAGGACGACGGTGGCGATCGCGACGCTGATCGCTCCGTTGAGGGCCTCCGCCGCGTGGAAGCGCACGAAGCGGTTGCGGTCCTTGTAGACCAGGAAGATGATCAGCGGTCCCACCCAGCCGAGGAAGCCCCAGGTCATGACGTGGCCGAGGGTCACGCTGAGCTGGGAGAGCATTCCCCAGAGGCGAGCGTCGGAGTCGTTGACCGGCTGACCGGTCAGGGGGCCTTCATACACGCCCTCGGTGCCGGGCGGCGGCGCATCGACCCCGGCCGGGCCGGGATAGGGAGCCTGCTGCTGGGCGTACGGCCCCTGCTGCCCGGGCTGACCCTGCTGGTGCTGCCCCTGCGGGCCTGCCAGAACGGGCTGGCTGTACTGACCCTGGCCCGCCTGGCCCGCCTGGCCCGCCTGGCCCGCCTGGCCCGACTGGTCGTAGGAGCCGGGCTGCGCCTGCCACGCCGCGCCGGCACCGGAGCTCGCCGCATACGGGTCCTCAGCCCCGCTGGCGGACGCCGCGGAGGCGCCGTACGGGGACGCAGCGGAGACCTGCTCGGGATCGGCCGACGCACCGGCGGGCTGGGCGCTCGCGGAATAGGCGAAGGGATCATGCGGGTGCAGGGCCGGATCGGAGGTCGGGCTGGCCTGGTCCTCGTCCGCGGCAGAGGCGGTGAAGCCCTCGCGGGACGCATCCTGCCCATAGGGGTCGACGGGGTTCTGGCCGGCCGCGGCGTTCTGGTCGCCGGCGGCGGGCATGGAGCCCGCAGGGGCCTCGGGGACCGACGGCTGCTCGGGGACGCCGTGTCCCGGCTCGGTGCCGTACGGATCGTTCGGGTGCGGGATCTGGCTCATGATTCCTCTTTCGGGTCGGGCCGACCGCAGGGGCCGACGACAGCTGATGCAACCAGCCTAGTCAGCCCGGCGTGCCGGGTCCCCAGGGGGAACCGCAGACTCGAGCGGGGGATTACCCCCATGCCCGTCCGGTGCAGGAGCGTCGCAGGGGGCACGCGACAAGTGATGCGAGAGAACGAGGAAGCGACGGAGCAGGTCCAGGGCAGGGTCAGGCGGGGTCCATGGTCACGAAGTCGATGAGCTCCTCGATCCGGCCGGAGAGGGAGGGCTCGACGTCGGCATATGAGCGCACGGTCGACAGGATCCGCTTCCATCCCAGCCCGATGTCGGCCTGGTCCTCGTGAGGCCAGCCGAGCGCGGCGAGGGAGCCGACCTTGATGTCGGTGCCCTTGGGGATGTGCGGCCATGCCTCGAGGCCCACCCGGGCCGGGCGCACGGCCTGCCAGACATCGACGTACGGGTGGCCGAGCACGGTCACGTTGCCGCGGGCGCCGGGCAGCCGCATCACGTCCGCCGCGATGCGGGACTCCTTCGAACCGGGGACGAGGTGGTCCACGAGGATTCCGAGCCGCCTGCCGGGGGCGGGGGAGAAGTCCTGGACGCGTTCGACGAGATTGTCGGCGCCCTCCAGCTGCTCGACCACGATGCCCTCGATACGCAGATCATGGCCCCACACCTTCTGGACCAGCTCGGCATCGTGGGTGCCCTCCACCCAGATGCGGGAGGCGCGGGCGGTGCGTGCTTTCGCGCCCTCGACATAGACCGATCCGCTCGCGGAGCGTCTGCGCACCGGCGTCTGCGGAGCCGGGGCGGTGGCGCGGACGAGCACCACGGGCTTGCCGTCGATCATGTAGCCGGGGCCGAGCGGGAAGGTGCGGCGCCTGCCGCGCCCGTCCTCGAGCTCGACGATCAGCTCTCCGGCGATCTTCTCCACGCGCGTGATGGCGCCGGTGAAGCCGGTGGAGGCCTCCTCGACGACCAGGTCCCGCTGGGCGGGGACCTCACGGGCCGCGGGACGGCGACGGTGATGGGCGGGAGGACCGGAGGACAGCACGTCATGGCCGTACCGGTCGGGGAAGCTTCCGGATGCTGCAGGCACGCGCGACACCATACCCTCGTGGCGAACGCCTCCCTGCGAGCATCGCCGGGGGCGCGTAGGATTGGCACTCGGCACGGGTAAGTGCCAGCCGCACGCAACGCAGGAGGTGAGGGACACGGACGCCCGGAAACTGCAGATCCTCGGTGCGATCGTCGAGGACTATGTCTCCACCCGTGAGCCCGTCGGCTCCAAATCGCTGCTGGATCGCCATGAGCTCGGCGTCTCGGCCGCTACCGTTCGCAACGACATGTCCTCGCTCGAGGAGGAAGGGCTGATCCATCAGCCCCACACCTCGGCCGGGCGCATCCCGACGGACAAGGGCTACCGCGCCTTCGTGGACCACGTCGCGACGGTCAAACCGCTGTCGGCACCCGAACGTCGCGCCATCCAGACCCTGCTGGAGGACTCCGGTGACGTCGAGGAGCTGCTAGGCCGGACCGTGCGTCTCACGGCGCAGCTCACCCAGCAGGTCGCGATGGTGCAGTATCCGGCCCGTCGGCAGGCGCGCATCCGCCACGTGGAACTGGTCAAGGTCGCCGAGTCCCTGCTCCTGGTCGTCCTGATCACCGAATCGGGTCGGGTCGACCAGCGCACCGTCCCGGTGATCTCCGGCCAGCCGGTCGAGTTCTACGCAGATCTGCGCGATCAGCTCAACCGCGCTGTCGCCGGCCGCGAGGTCACCGATCTGCGGCGTCCTCTCGCGGATCTCTGCGAGACCCTGCCGCTGTCGGAGCGCCCGGCCGCCGTCGAGGTGGTCGATGCTCTCTCCGCGCTCGCTGCGACCCGCACCGAGGACCGGATCATGCTGGCCGGCACCGCCAACATCGCCCGCGCCGCGCAGGATTTCGCACGCGACGTCGAGCCGCTGCTGGACGTGCTCGAGGAGCAGCTGGTGCTCATGCGCCTGTTCACCGAGATGCATGCCTCCCCGGGCGCGGTCGAGGTGCGCATCGGCGCCGAGCTGCAGGATCAGGCGCTGCATCAGGCGGCGCTCGTCGGCGCCGGGTACGGTGCGGGATCGCACCTGGCGATCCTCGGCCCCAGCCGCATGGACTACGTCTCCGGCATCTCGACCGTGCAGGCCATCGCGCGCTACGTGTCGCGATATCTCGAATGACACCGCGGGCACCGCGCCGCTGCGCGCATGCGCCCGCACCGTCAGGTCCTCTCGGACCGTCCCACCCATCCGTCAGCATCACACCGCGTCCGCCCGCCACGGCTCCTGACGCCCCGACTCACCGGTAAGGATCCTCCACCGTGAACGACGACTACTACGAACTCCTCGGCGTCTCCCGAGAGGCCTCCACCGAGGAGATCAAGAAGGCGTACCGGAAGCTCGCCCGCAGCCTCCACCCGGACGTCAACCCCGACCCCGAAGCCGCGGAGCGGTTCAAGAAGGTCTCCCAGGCCTACGAGACGCTCTCCAATGCCGACAAGCGCCGTCAGTACGACATGGGCGGCGGCCCCGGCATGGGCGGGGGCGGCTTCGGCGGCTTCAGCGGCGGCGCCGGTTTCGACGTCAACGACATCTTCGACATGTTCGCCGGCGCCGCCGGGATGCGCGGGCGCAACCAGGGCCCCGTGCCCCGCCAGCGCCGCGGCGGGGACGTCCTGCGTCGCGTGAAGATCGACCTGCGCGACGTCGTCTTCGGCACCGAGCAGGAGGTCAACTTCCGCACCGCAGTGCTGTGCGAGCATTGCGGCGGCGCCTGCGCCGAGCCCGGCACCAGCCCCACGCGCTGCACCGCCTGCAACGGCAGCGGCCACGTCCAGCGCGTCGCCCAGTCGCTGCTGGGCCAGATGGTGACCATGGCGCCGTGCCCCACCTGCGAGGGCCACGGCGACGTCATCGAGACGCCCTGCACGAGCTGCGCCGGCCACGGCCGCACCCCGTCGGACCGCTCCGTCACCGTCCGCATCCCCTCCGGCGTGGAGAACGGCACGCGCATCCAGCTGCGCGGCGAGGGCGAGACCGGCGAGGCCGGCGGCCCCTCCGGCGACCTGTTCGTCGAGCTGGCCGTGGCCGACCACGACGTCTACGTGCGCGACGGCGACGACCTGGTGATGACCATGGCGGTCCCGATGACCTCCGCTGCGCTCGGCGCGACCATCCCGCTGGAGACCTTCGACGGCGCCCAGGAGATCGACGTGAAGCCGGGCGCCCAGCCCGGCGACGAGATCACTCTCAAGGGCCTCGGTGTGACCCCGCTGCGCCGCGAGCGCCGGGGCGACATCCGCGTCGTCCTCGACGTCGCCGTGCCGAGCTCGCTGACGGACGAGGAGCGCGAGCTGCTCGAGCAGTTCGCCGCCCTGCGCGGCGACGAGAGCACCCGCCGCAAGGGTCACGGTCCGTTCTCCAAGCTGCGTGACCGCCTGCGAGACCTCTGAGCCGACGTCCGCATCCCCTGACCGCACTGGAGCCGACATGCCCACCACCCCGCCCGGGTTCCTGATCCTCGACGATTCTCTGAGCTTGGCGCGCGAGGGCGATCTGCTCACCCTGGACGGGGAGGAGGGCCGCCACGCGGCGAAGGTCGCCCGGATCGGTGTGGGGGAGAACCTCCAGCTCACCGACGCTCCCGGGCGCCAGGTGCTCACCGAGGTGGTCACTGCCCGCAAGGAGGCGCTGGACCTGCGGCTGCTGGCGGACCCGTCTGCGGCGATCCAGCGGCTGCCGAAGCTCACGCTGGTGCAGGCGCTGGCGACCGGCGGTCGCGACGAGCAGGCCGTGGAGTCGGCGACCGAGCTCGGGGTGGACCGCGTGGTGCCGTGGATCGCCGAGCGCTCCGTCTCCGTCTGGCGCGGGGAGAAGCTCACCAAGGGCCGTGCCCGCTGGGAGGGCACCGTGCGCGCCGCCGTGAAGCAGTGCCGCCGGCCCGGCATCCCGTCCGTCGACCCGGCAGCGACGAGCAAGCAGCTCGTCGGGGCGCTTGCGGAGGCCGCAGCCGACGGCGCACTCGTGCTGGTCCTGCACGAGCAGGAGCACGTGGGCCTCATGAGTCTCAGCGACGAGCTGCGCACAGCCAGCGCGGACGATGTCGCCGAGATCATCGTGGTCGTCGGCCCCGAAGGCGGCGTCAGCCCCGACGAGCTCGCCGCCCTGCAAGGGGCGGGCGCGCGCTCCGTGCTGCTGGGCCCGGAGGTGCTGCGCACCTCGACCGCGGGACCCGCCACGATCGCGGTGCTGAGCTCGCTGATCGGCCGTTGGGGTTGACCGGCCCCGAAGGCTGACCGGCCCTGGAGGCTGCCTGGCCTCCGGCGTCGGCCGTCGGTCGGCCGCTCGTGCTGACCAGGACCTGGTTCGGGTGGGGGCACGGGCCCCGCGGGACGTGCGACTGACGGACAGAGGTCGCTGACGGAGACGGGCCGCTGACGGACGATGCGGTCCGACCAGTCGTCGAGTCCGGCTGGCACCCTGCGATGCACTGTCTCGGTGAAAGCGTGTGACCGGCGGCACTCCTGCTTGTAGAGTCGTCCACCATGATCTCCGACTCCTTCCTGCCCGTTCTCGGACTGGCGGGCCCCGGCGTCGGGATGCGGCGATGATCCGGGCCGAGACCCTCGTCAAGGAGTTCACGCGCCCGCAGCGCGTGCAGGGACGCTTCTCCGGGCTGCGCTCCTTCCTCAGCACCAGGACCGTCACCACACGGGCCGTCGATGACGTCTCCCTGCGCATCGACGACGGCGAGATCGTCGGCTATCTGGGCCCCAACGGCGCGGGCAAGTCGACCACGATCAAGATGCTCACGGGCGTCCTCGTGCCGACCTCCGGGCACGTCGAGGTCGAAGGGATCGTCCCCTGGAAGGATCGCCGCGCCAACGCGCGCAACATCGGTGCGGTCTTCGGCCAGCGCAGCCAGTTGTGGACCGATCTGCCGCTGCGGGAGTCGTTCGACCTCATCGCCTCGCTGTACGGCCTGGATCCCGTCGACTACCGGCGTTCCCTCGACGGATTCGTGGACCTGTTGGAGATGGGCCCCTTCCTGGACACCGCCGTGCGCTCACTGTCGCTCGGACAGCGGATGCGCGGGGACATCGTCGCGGCGATGCTCTACCGCCCGCCGGTGCTGTACCTCGACGAGCCGACCGTCGGCCTCGACGTGGTCGCCAAGGCGCGGATTCGGGACTTCATCGCGGAGCAGAACCGCACCGAGGGCACCACCGTGCTGCTGACCACGCACGACATCTCCGACATCGAGCAGCTCGCGCGGCGGGTGGTGATCATCGACGACGGGCGGATCCTCTACGACGGCGGCCTGGAGAGTCTCCGCGACCGCTATGCACCCTTCCGCGAGATCGTGGTGAGCGCTCCGCGCATTCCGGACTCCACCGATGTCCCCGGGCTGACCCTGACGCGCACCGTCGCCGCCGGGGACGAGGTGCGCGCGACGTTCCGCTTCGATCCCGCCGACCTCTCGGCGCCCGCAGCGATCGGCCGTCTGACCTCGTCACTCGCGATCACCGACCTCTCCTCGCGGGAACCCGACGTCGAGGACGTGATCCGCCAGATCTACACCGACCGCGGCGTGGTGGCATGAGCACCGCCACGGCGCGGCTGCCCGCCCGGCGGGTACGCGCCGGGCTGCGGGCCTCTGTGCGGCACGCCGCACGCTCCCAGTTCGCTTTCCGTGCGTCGACCTGGACGGGGATCGTCGGCTGCGTGCTCCAGGTGATTCTCGTGCATCTCGTGTGGACCGCCGTCTACGGGGAGCGGACGGTCGTCTCCGGGGTGGCCCAGGGCGATGCGGTCACCTACGCGGTGCTCGGCGTGCTCACCACCACGATCTTTCAACCGTTCATCTTCGATTCGCTGTTGGGCAGGCTCCGCACCGGAGCGATCGCGTTCGACGTGATGCGGCCGATCTCCGCAGTGCCGGTGGCGCTGGCCCGCCAGCTGGGCGGCACGCTCGCCCAGCTGCCGGCGGCCGGGGCAGCGCTGGTGGTGGGTCTCGCGCTCGGGGCGATCTCTCAGCCGGGGTCCTGGCTCTCGGGAGCCGCCTGCTTGCTCTCGCTCATGCTGGGCTTCACCATCGCCCTGATCGTGAACTTCACCGTGGGCCTGGTGGGCTTCTGGACCCTCGAGACGGGCGGAGCGTTCCTCATCTACCGGATGCTCGCCCAGTTCTCGTCAGGAGCGCTGATCCCGCTGTGGTTCATGCCCGCCTGGCTCCAGGATTCCCTGACGCTGCTGCCCTTCTCCGCGCAGGTGTTCGTGCCGCTGTCGATCTACGTGGATCAGGATCCCGGCTGGCACACCGTCAGGGCCCTCGGCCTGCAGGCCATGTGGGTCGCGGTTCTGGTCGCCCTCGCGACGCTCGTATGGCATCGGGCGATCCGGAGGCTGGTGATCTTCGGTGGCTGACTCTTCCGCCCCCTCGTCCGCCCCGCAGGGGAGCCCGCGGCAGGGCACCCTCGCCCGGCCCGTCCCGTCCTGGCGCACCTACGCGATCCTGCTCGGGGCGACCTGGCGGAGCATGCGCGTGCACCGGATGAATCTCGTGCTCACCTTCCTCGGCAGCGCCGCGCTCCAGGGCACGCAGCTCGCCTTCATCGGCGTGCTGCTGAACGCTTTCGGCACCATCGCCGGCTGGGACGTGGCAGAGGTCGCCTTCCTGTACGGACTGCGCCTCACTGCCCACGGGGTGTGCACGATCAACTTCGGCCAGCATCGCGCGAGCGCGCTCGCGGTGCGCAACGGGGACTGGGACCGCTACCTGCTGCGCCCGGCACCTCCGTTGATGCAGCTGCTGACCAGGTTCTTCAACCCCGGCACCCTGGGCGATCTGGTGCTCGGTGCGGCGATCCTGCTCGCCGCCGCGTCCCGGGTGGACATCACCTGGTCGGCGTGGTCCGTGGTCTACGTGGCGCTTGCGGCGATCGGCGGAGGATTGGTCGAGGCAGGCCTGCAGATCGGGGTCTCCGGGCTCGACTTCCGGATGGGACCCACCACCCGCGTGAAGGACACCATCGACCGCGTGCTGACCGATTTCGGTGCCTATCCGATGACGATCTTCGGGACGGTCGGCACCTGGCTCCTCACGTTCCTGCTGCCGTTGGCCTTCATGGCCTACCTGCCGGCCACCGTCGTGCTCGGACACACCGAGGGCCTGGTCGTGCCGTTGTGGCTCGCTCAGCTCTCACCGCTCGCAGGACCCGTGATCCTGGTCGCCGGCGTGGCCGTGTTCCGGTACCTCTCGCGCTGGTACGCGAGCCCGGGGCACTGACGGCGTGGGCCCCGTCGGCAGCTCGCCGGCGGGGACCACGGGCCAGAGCGCCTGGAGGAGCGCACGGGCAACGGACGGACCAGCAGGTCCGCCGGATCGGGTGGTCACGCGGCGGGGGTGAGCACCTTCTGCTCGATCGTCTTCAGAGCGGTCTGCAGCGCGGCGACCTTCTCCTCGGTGACGAACAGCTCGCCCTCGACCGAGAGGTCGTCGCGGAAGCCGAGCCCCACGCTGCCCACCACATCGGCATCCAGGCGCAGCATCAGACGTTCCAGCATCGGCAGCACCTCGTTCGCGGCGCCCCAGCCGTAGCCGACCAGCACAGTGGGCAGGTTCTGCCATTCGGCGTAGAGGAAGTCGATCGCGTTCTTGAGCGCGCCGGGGTAGGCGCCGTTGTACTGCGGGGTCAGGATCACCACGGCGTCCAGGGCGCCGATGCGCTCCCCCCAGGTCCGACCGTGATCAGTGGTCTTGTCCGCACCGGACTTCGGGCTGCTGGGCTCGTCGAAGCTGGGCAGAGCGACCTCGCGGAGGTCGATGAGATCGATCTCGAACTGGTCCGAGGCGGAGGCGGCGACCCACCGGGCCACCTTCTCGCCGACGCGGTTCGGGCGGGCACTGCTGAGGATGATTCCAAGCTTTGTCATGATGGCTGAAACTTCTCATACTTCTGGGGGAGTTCCCAACCCTCTTGTGCCGAGTCTCGCTCCCGTAGACTTCGGAGCATGGGAGACACCGCCACCGACAGCCGCGACCCGGACTGCCTCTTCTGCAGGATCGTCGCGGGAGAGATCCCCTCCGAGCGCGTCCACGAGGACGACCAGGTGATCGCCTTCAAGGACCTGCATCCGCAGGCCGCGGTCCACGTGCTCGTGGTGCCGCGGGAGCACCGGCGGGACGTGCGCGAGCTCGCCGAGCGGCCGGAGCTGCTCGGCCATGTCGCGTCCGTCGCCGGAGACATCGCCTCTGATCTGGGCGATGGTGACTTCCGTTTGATCTTCAACACCGGCGAGAGCGCCGGACAGACCGTGTTCCACGTGCATGCGCACGTCCTGGCGGGCGGGCCGCTCGCAGAAGGAGAAATGTGACTGATCTTGGCTGATGCCCTCACCCCGCCGCCCGGACGCGCCCCCCAGGTGCTCGAGCGGAAGCTGGCGATCCCGGAGCATCTGAGCCCCTTCCAGGTGCTCGGCGAGAACGATCAGGCACTGGCCGCGCTCGAGGATGCAGTGCCGGACACAGACGTTCATGTGCGGGGCCACGAGGTGACCCTGCGCGGCACCGAGGATGCTCTGCGTCGCAGCGTGCACATCATGCGCAGCCTCATCGAGCTCGCCGGGAGCGGCCAGGCGGTCACCACCGAGGCGGTCCAGCGCGCCGCGAACCTGTATGGGGACGAGCGAGCCTCCGGCGAGAAGCTCGAACAGGTGCTCACCCGCACGGTGCTGTCCGCCCGCGGCCGCAGCATCCGGGCCAAGACCCTCGGCCAGCAGAAGTACATCGAAGCGATCGATTCCTCGACCATCACCTTCGGGATCGGACCCGCCGGCACCGGCAAGACGTATCTCGCGGTGGCGATGGCGGTTCAGCAGCTGCTGAGCAAGGAGGTGAACCGGATCATCCTCACGCGCCCCGCCGTGGAAGCGGGGGAGCGGCTCGGCTTCCTCCCGGGAACGCTCAACGACAAGATCGATCCGTACCTGCGACCGCTCTACGACGCGCTGCACGACATGCTCGATCCCGAGTCGATCCCGCGCCTGATGAGCGCCGGCACCATCGAGGTGGCGCCGCTCGCCTACATGCGCGGTCGCACCCTGAACGATGCTTTCGTGATCCTCGACGAGGCGCAGAACACCACGCCCGAGCAGATGAAGATGTTCCTCACCCGTCTCGGCTTCAACTCCACCATGGTGGTCACGGGCGATGTCACCCAGGTCGACCTGCCGGGCTCCCAGAAGAGCGGACTGCGGGTCGTCGAACAGGTGCTCTCGGGCATCGACGACATCTCGTTCTGCCGCCTGTCCTCCCGCGACGTCGTGCGCCACAGCCTGGTCACCGACATCGTCGAGGCCTACGGACGCTGGGAGATCCGCCCGGGAGGCAGCCGGGACTCCCGCCACCGCACCACCACCACGGGGAACTGACACATGACCATCGAGATCCGCAACGAGACCACCTACACCGTCGACGAGACCGAGTTCGTCGACTGCGCGCGCTCCGTGTTCGAGGCGATGCACCTGCACCCTGCGACCGAGATGTCGATCCTCTTCGTCGACGAGGACGCGATGGAGAAGCTGCACGTGCAGTGGCTGGATCTGCCCGGCCCGACCGATGTCATGAGCTTCCCGATGGACGAGCTCATCCCCGGCACGGCCGAGCACCCGGCGCCGGAGGGGCTGCTCGGCGACGTCGTGCTGTGCCCGAGCGTCGCGGCGAAGCAGGCGGCCGAGGCCGGTCACAGCGCCATCGAGGAGATGCTGCTGCTGACCTGCCATTCGATCCTCCACCTCCTGGGCTACGACCACATGGAGGAGGATGAGCGGAAGGTCATGTTCGACCTCCAGCGCACCCTGCTGCTGACCTTCCTCGCCTCCCGGGGGAAGAGCTGAGCGCCCTCGCCATGCCTGCGGCGCGGCCTGACCGGAACGGTCGATCATGCTGAGCACAGCCCTGATCGTCCTGGTGCCGCTGGGCCTCGTGGCGCTCGTCGTCGCGGGCGTGCTGATGGCCGTCGACGGCGCCTACCTCTCCGTCTCCCGCGGCTCCCTCGAGAAGGTCCTCGCCGAGCAGCCCGAGGCGGTCCGCTCCCAGGTGCTCGCCCAGCACTCGGACGCCGCTCGCACGCTGCTGTCCGTCTCGCTGGGCCGCATGCTCGCCGAAGCGGTGACCGTCACCTCGATCGCCGGCGTCGCCTTCATGGCCGCCGATCAGCTGGGCATCGGCGCCAGCTGGCTGGCCCCGACCGTGGTGACGGTCGTCGGCGCCGCCCTGCTGCTGCTGGTGATCCTCGTGATCTCTCCGCGCACCATGGGGCTCAGCCGACCCGAATCGGTGCTGATCTCGTGCCGTGCCCTGGTGGGCGCGGTGCGTGTGGTGCTCTGGCTGCCGACGACGGCGCTGACCAGCGTGGGTGCGAATCTCGCGGCCCGCCCGGGGTCCCAGGACGGCACCGATGACGGTGCGGAGAAGGCCCGTCAGAACGTGGACCGGGCCCTGGAGGACGAGCACGTCCACGACGGCGAGCGGGACATGATCCAGGGGGTCTTCGATCTGCGCGGCACGATGGTGCGCGAGCTGATGGTGCCCCGCACCGACATGGTGGCGATCTCGGCGGAGTCCACCGCCGCCGACGCGGTCCAGCTGTTCGTCCGCTCCGGCTTCTCCCGGGTCCCGGTGATCGGGGAGAGCGTCGACGACCTGCGCGGCATGCTGTACGTGAAGGACCTCATGAAGGCGATCCACTCGCCCTGGGATCCGCGACCGGACCGCCCCGTCGGCGAGATCCTCCGTCCCGCTCGTTTCGTGCCGGAGTTCGTCACGGCCGACGAGGTGCTGCGCCAGATGCAGACCAGCCACGTGCACATCACCGTGGTGGTCGACGAATACGGAGGGGTCTCCGGGATCGTCACGATCGAGGACATCCTCGAGGAGATCGTCGGCGAGATCGCCGACGAGCACGATCCCGTCGAGCCCGAACCCGAGGACCTCGGCGACGGACGCTTCCGGGTACCCGCCCGAGCAGGCCTCTCGGAGGTGGGCGAGCTGTTCGACCTCGACCTCGAGGACGACGACATCGACAGCGTCGGAGGCCTGCTGGGCAAGGTGACCGGCCACGTGCCGATCGTCGGATCCCGGGCCGAGGCGTTCGGACTGGTGCTCGAGGGCGAGGCGACCTCGGGGCGCCGCAGACGACTGTCCACCGTGATCGTGTCGCGGGTCCAGGACGCACACGACGCGCAGGATGAGCACGACGACATGCAGGACACTGACCAGGAGACCCGCGATGACCGATGACCTCGACCCCACCACCGCCGCCGCACCCGACCCGTCGACCGGAGCCGCGGGGGGCGGCGAAGGCGCCGAGCGCCCCGCCCACCGCTCGGGCTTCGTGGCCCTGGTGGGCCGGCCCAACGTCGGCAAGTCGACGCTGACCAATGCACTGGTGGGGGAGAAGGTCGCGATCACCTCGAGCAAGCCGCAGACCACCCGTCGGGCGATCCGCGGCATCGTCACCGGTGAGGACTCCCAGATCATCCTCGTGGACACCCCGGGAGTGCACCGTCCGCGCACGCTGCTCGGCGAGCGGCTGAACGACCTGGTGCGAGAGACCCTCGGCGAGGTCGACGTGGTGGGATTCTGCCTCCCGGCGGACCAGAAGGTCGGCCCCGGCGACCGCTTCATCTGCGAGGACCTGGTCGAGATGCGCACCGGCCGCCGCGGCCCCCGCGTGGTCGCGATCGTCACCAAGACGGACCTGGTGAGCCGTGATCGCCTGGCCGAGCACCTGATGGCCGTGGATCAGATGATGGACTTCGACGAGATCGTGCCGATCTCCGCCGTACGCGGGGACCAGATCGACGTGCTGCTCGAGGTGATCGCGAAGCAGCTGCCCGAGGGTCCGCAGCTGTACCCCGATGACCAGCTGACCGAGGAGTCCCGCGACGATCGGATCTCGGAGCTCATCCGGGAGGCCGCGCTCGAGGGCGTCCGCGAGGAGCTCCCGCACTCGATCGCCGTGGTCGTCGAGGAGGTCGTGGAGACGGATCCCGACGACCCGTTCGCCGACGTCGCCCCCGGCGAAGGGCGGCTCGTGGTGCGGGCGACGCTGTTCGTCGAACGCGACAGCCAGAAGGGCATCATCATCGGCAAGGGCGGTTCCCGCCTCAAGGAGGTCGGGTCGCGGGCCCGTGCCGAGATCAATCACCTGATCGGCCGCAAGGTGCACCTCGACCTGCGCGTCAAGGTCGCCAAGGAGTGGCAGCGCGATCCCAAGCAGCTGGGCCGCCTCGGCTTCTGAGCGCCGAGCTGCGTCTCCTGGCCGGACTGTTCGCATCGTGAGCGGCCCCGAGGAGCCGGAGCGACGGTGTTAACGTTGCGGCATGCGTGGATCGCTGCTCCTGCTTAGCCGCCGCGACGGGACCTGAACGCCGGGACCCCGCCGCGGCTGACGTTGTGTCCGGCGACCGGTACCCCAGCGAGAAGGATTTCCCCTGATGACTGATTCCACGATCACCTCCGCTTCTGACATCGCCGCCGTGCGCGACCCGTCGGAGCCCGTCGTCGGCACGAGCGGCGACGCCCCGCAGCAGCCCTCCGGCATGCCGATCCACAAGTACCTGCCCTTCGATCAGCAGATCACCGTGGATCTCCCGGATCGCACCTGGCCCGCTCGCCGCATCACCCGCGCCCCGCGCTGGTGCGCGGTGGACCTGCGAGACGGCAACCAGGCCCTCATCGACCCGATGAACTCCGAGCGCAAGCTGCGGATGTTCGAACTGCTCGTCGCGATGGGCTACAAGGAGATCGAGGTCGGCTTCCCGGCCGCCTCCGGCACGGACTACGACTTCGTGCGCACCCTGATCGACGAGGACCGGATCCCGAGCGACGTCTCCATCCAGGTCCTCACCCAGTCCCGCGAGCATCTGATCGAGCGCACGTACCAGGCGATCGCCGGCGCAGAGCGCGCCGTCGTGCACCTGTACAACTCCACCTCGGTCGTCCAGCGCGATGTCGTCTTCCGCGCCGACGAGGACGCGGTGCTCGACATCGCCGTCCAGGGCGCTCTGCTGTGCAAGAAGTACGAGGAGACGATCCCGGAGACGCGCGTCACCTACCAGTACTCGCCCGAGTCCTACACGGGCACCGAGCTCGAGTACGCCGTGCGCGTGTGCAACGCGGTCATCGACGTCGTGAAGCCCACGCCCACGGACAAGATGATCATCAACCTCCCGGCCACGGTCGAGATGGCGACCCCGAACGTCTACGCCGACTCGATCGAGTGGATGCACCGGAATCTGGATCGCCGGGACTCCGTGGTGCTCTCGCTGCACCCCCACAACGACCGGGGCACCGGCGTGGCCGCGGCAGAGCTCGGCTACCTCGCCGGCGCGGACCGCATCGAGGGCTGCCTGTTCGGCAACGGTGAGCGCACCGGCAACGTGGACCTGGTGACCCTGGGCCTGAACCTGTTCAGCCAGGGCATCGACCCGCAGATCGACTTCTCCGATCTCGACGAGGTGCGCCGCACCGTCGAGCACTGCAATCAGATGCCGGTGCCCGAACGCAGTCCCTACGGAGGCGACCTCGTCTTCACCGCCTTCTCCGGATCCCACCAGGACGCCATCAAGAAGGGCCTGGAGCGGATGGAGTCCGACGCCGAGAAGGTCGGCAAGGACGTCGATGATCTGGTGTGGCGGGTTCCGTACCTGCCCGTGGACCCGAGGGACCTCGGCCGCTCCTACGAGGCGGTGATCCGGGTGAACTCGCAGTCCGGCAAGGGCGGCATGGCCTACCTGCTGCGCACCGAGCACGGCCTGGATCTCCCGCGTCGCCTGCAGATCGAGTTCTCGGGCATCGTCCAGCAGAAGACGGACGCCGACGGCGGGGAGGTCAGCCCCGAGAAGCTGTGGGACGCCTTCACCGACGAATACCTGCCCGCCACCGACGACTCCCGGCGGTGGGGTCGGTTCGCGATCACCGACATCCATCAGGAGTCCACCGGTGAGGGTGCGGACCGCATCACCGTGACCCTCGTGGTCGACGGCGAGCAGCACATCGTCACGGGCATCGGCAACGGGCCGCTGGACGGCTTCGTCAAGGCCCTGGCCGAGCGCAAGATCGACGTGCGGATCCTCGACTACGCCGAGCATGCCCTCACCGAGGGCGATGACTCTCTGGCCGCCTCGTACATCGAGTGCGAGATCGGCGACCGGATCTTCTGGGGCGTCGGCATCGACGGCTCGATCACCCGGGCCTCGCTCGAGGCGATCATCTCGGCCCTGAATCGGGAGCAGCGCGCCCGGATCTGATCAGCGATCCCGCACCTGGCCAGCAGGCTGCCGTGCAGGGGGTGCAGGGGTGCAGGACGTGCAGGGCGAACGGGGCGTGAGCAGCAATCCTGCGATGACAGTCGTCAGCAGGTGCCGCTCACGCCCCGTTCTCATTCCGCCGCGCGCGGTCCGTCCTCGGCCGGCTGGCCGTCCGCGACCAGATCCTCCGCGATGAGATTCTCAGCGATGAGATCCTCCTCGGTGAGCATCGGCATCTCCCCGGTGAGCGTCGCGTGCGTGGGCGTGGGGAGCTCCCATCCCGGAGCCTCGTCGACCGGCTGCGGCTCACCGGGCGCCGTGCTGCGAGCGGTGAGTGTGATGCCGACGCTCGCACCGACGACCAGCACAGCCGCGGCGACCCGCAGGGCGGTCGCCTCCTGCCCGATCAGCAGCACGCCGGCGAGCAGGGCGATCACGGGCTCGAGGCTCAGCAGGATCCCGAAGACATGGCGCGGCAGTCGCCGCAGCGCGGCGAGCTCGAGCGTGTAGGGGAGCACCGAGGCGAGCAGAGCGGTGCCGACCGCGAGCGCCAGCAGGTGCAGGTCCAGCACACCGGTGACAGCCCCGGAGGCCCCGAAGGGCAGCACCAGGAGAGCACCGACGGCCATCGCGACGGCGAGACCGTCCTGACCCGGCACGAGCTTGCCCACCCGTGCGCTGGTGAGGATGTACGTGCCCCAGAACACCGCGGCGACGAGAGCGAAGAGCACCCCGAGCCCGTCCAGCGCGGCCGCACCCGTGAAGGACTCCACGCCGAACAGGCCGACGCCGCCGAGAGCCAGAACCACCCACAGCAGGTCGGAGCGCCGCGTCGAGAGCAGGGCGGAGACGGCCAGCGGCCCCAGGAACTCGATCGCCACCGCCGTGCCCAGCGGTATGCGTGCGATGGCGGCGTAGAAGCTGCCGTTCATGGCTCCGATCGCCCCGCCGAACAGGAGCACGGCGATCCACTGCTGACGGGTGAAGCGGTGCAGTTTCGGGCGCACGATCACCAGCAGCACGATCGCGGCGATGCCGAGGCGCAGTGCAGTGGTGCCCCAGGACCCGAGCGCGGGGAAGAGCTGGGTGGCCAGAGCTGCGCCGAACTGCAGGGATATGCACGAGCCGAGGATGAACAGGACCGGGGTGAGCGGCACACCGGAGCCGCCGCGGGAAGCGACCGCGACGGGCGCCTGAGCGGTGGGAGCGGAGGAAGCGGAAGTCGTCACGGCTCTACTCTGGGGCCTCGCCTCCAGCCGGGTCCAGTGAATGTTCGCGACCTGTACCGTGAAGCAGAACTTCACATTACTCGGAGGTCGACGTGCTGAACCTGCACCGGTTGTTCCTGCTGCACGAACTGCACAGGCTGGGGACGATGTCGGCGATCGCGCGAGCGCATTCGATGTCGCCCTCTGCCGTCTCCCAGCAGCTCTCGCTGCTGGAGCGGGAGACCAAGGTCACCCTGTTCGAGCAGGTGGGGAGGCGGGTCGTGCTCACCGAACCCGGGGTCCGGCTCGCCCGTCGCGGCGAGGAGATGCTCGCTCTGTCGGAGACCGCCGAGGCCGAGCTCGTGCTCGCGCAGGGCGAGGCCTCCGGAGTGCTGCGGGTCGCCTCCTTCCAGACTCCGATGATCGCGCTCGCCCCGGCCGCGGTGGGCGTGCTCGCCCAGCACCACCCGCTGCTGCAGCTGGAGATGGCGCAGCAGGAGGTCGGCGATGCCTATGACGGTCTGCTCGCGCATCGGCACGACGTGATCCTGGGGGAGGACTATCCGGGCGGACAGCGCGTGGTGCGGCGCGGGACCGACCGCGAGGCGCTGCTGCGCGATCCGCTCCTGCTGGTGCTGCCGGATGCGGGCCAGTGGTCGCAGGCGGGCGCGCTCGGCGACCTCGTCGAAGCGCCGTGGGCGCTGGACCCGTCCGCCTCCCGCACGGGCATCTGGGAGCGCACCTATCTGCGCTCGGCGGGCATCGAGCCGCGCACCCGCTTCACCACCCCGGACCCGCTGCTGCAGGTGCACCTGGTCCGCTCCGGGCACGCGGTCGCCATCGTCCCGGGAATCATCGCTGCGGAGCACCTCGGCGGCACTCGCGTGCTGCGCCTGCCCGGCGACCCCCACCGCTCCCTCTACACCGCGGCCCGCGCCGGGGCGGCGAGCCATCCCTCGCTGCTGGCCTTCCGTGCGGCCCTGCTCGAGGCGGCCGGACGCGTCTCCGACCTGCAGGGGCTGGAGACCCTGGGGCGTTGAGAGAGCCTCCTGGGCGCGTGCAGGCCGCGCGGCCCGTGCCCTGCTTGTGGGGCATCCCTGCGCAAGGTACCTTGGTCTCAAGATACTTTCGGTGGGAGAGGTCGCGATGACGCACAGCTGGAGCCCGGAGCAGTACCTCCGCTACGAGGACGAGAGGGCGCGTCCGTTCCTCGAGCTCACCGCGAGGATCCACGCCGACGCTCCGCGACGCGTGGTGGACCTCGGTGCCGGCCCCGGCACCCTGACGTCGCTGCTCGCCGAGCGCTGGCCGGACGCCGAGGTGACCGCCGTCGACTCCAGTCCGGAGATGATCGAGCGAGCCCGAGGGATCGCCGGGATCTCCGCCGTGCGAGCGGATCTCCGCTGCTGGGAGCCGTCCGCACCCGTGGACGTGCTCGTGTCCAACGCGGCCCTGCAATGGGTGGACGACCATCTCACGCTGCTTCCGCGCCTGGTGGGGATGCTCGCACCAGGTGGCTGGCTCGCGATGCAGGTGCCGGGCAACTTCGAGGAGCCCAGCCATCGGATCCGGCGCGATCTGGCCGCGCAGGAGCCCTTTGCCCAGCACGTGCGGGACGTGACCGTGCCCTCCTCGCACGATGCGGCGACCTACCTGCGCACCCTGCAGGGTCTCGGACTGGAGACCGACGCCTGGGAGACCACCTACCTCCACGTCCTGCACGGGGAGGACCCGGTCTTCGAGTGGGTCAGCGGCACCGGAGCCCGCCCCACGCTCCAGGCACTGCCGGCCGATCTCCGTGCAGCCTTCGAGCAGGAGTATCGCGACCGACTGCGCACGGCCTACCCGGACTCCGGCCACGGAGTCGTGCTGCCCTTCCGGAGGGTCTTCGCCGTCGGCCGTCGTCCACGCTGAGGCCCGCCTCAGCGGACCGGCGGGAAGCTCTGCCGCGCGGCCGTCGCGATCCGGTTCAGCTGCGAGCGGTCCGAGAGGGCGCCGAGCACCGCACCGAGACCCGGGATCGCCTTGCCGAACAGTCGGGTGGAACGCAGCCCGAAGCGACGCACCAGGCGCGCGCCGATCGCGCCGACGACCTCCGACTGCGGGTTCTTCGGCAGCCTCCCGGCCACGCCGCGAGCCGCAGCGCCGGCGACCGGCCCCAGGCCCACGCTCTTGAGCACGTCCCCGGACTCCTCGCCGACCAGCGCGGCCAGGACCCGCACCCTCACCTCCTCGTCGTCGAGGTCGTAGCCGCGCACCGCAGCGATGGCGCCGACCATGCGCGTGGCCTGCACGTAGAACTCGAGCACATTGGTGGGCAGCAGGATCGGCAGGGTGACGAAGCCGCCGAGACCGGTGACGAAGCCGCCTGCGGTCACGCCCCGGCGGTGGCGGCGCACGAGGCGGCGCACGGCCACCTCGGGCCGACGCCTGCCGTGGCCCCGCTGCGCCCGTCGGGCGGTGTCCGCGGCGGAGGAGTACGTGAGCTTCCCGTCCAGGCCGATGTTGCGGATCATGGTGACCGTACGCTCGAGGGCGCCGCCTGACGGCGCGTCCTCCCCCTTGCGCGCCTCCTTCATCGCGTCGCGCGCCGTGGACTTCGCGGATTCGTCGCTGCGCAGCATCGAGAAGATCCCCATGGCCGGCCTCCCTCGTTCTGGTGCGCCGCGTCGAGAGCGGCGCTGCGGATGATGCGCCCATCATGCCGTGCCGCGCCCGCTGGGCACCGGCTGCCGACCGCTCGGTGGGGCGGCGCGGTGCGTGACGGACCTCCTGCTCGACACCGAGGTCTCCTGCCTCCGGTCGTCCGGCCTGCGCCGTAGGCTCAGGGCACCATGCAGCAGAAGCTCTATCGAGACGATGCGATCGTCCTGCGCACCCATCCGCTGGGCGAGGCCGACCGCATCATCACGCTGCTCACGCGACGCCACGGCAAGGTGCGCGCGGTGGCCAAGGGAGTGCGGCGCACGGGAAGCCGGTTCGGCGCCCGCTTGGAGCCGTTCACCCTCGTGGACGTGCAGCTGCACGCCGGGCGGAATCTCCACACGGTCACCCAGGTGGTCACGATCGAGGCCTTCGCCGTCGGCATCACCGCGGATTACGGGCGCTTCACCTCTGCCAGCGCGATGCTGGAGACCACCGATCGCCTGACCGACGAGATGGTCGACCCTCACCAGCGCGGCTTCCTGATGCTGGTCGGTGCGCTGCGCGCGATGGCCGAGGGCCGGTATGCGCCCCCGCTGGTCCTGGACTCCTTCCTGATCCGCACCCTCGCCATCTCCGGCTGGGCCCCGGAACTGCGCGTCTGCGCGACCTGCGGCGCGCCCGGGCCCCACCACGCCCTGGACATCCGTGCCGGCGGGCTGGTGTGCACCGCATGCCGACGCCCCGGAGCCGTCGCGCTGCGGCAGGCCACGATCGAGCACATGATCTTCCTCCTCGCCGGGGACTGGGAGAATGTGGTCGACGCCGACGAGACCGTCATGCAGGAAGCGGGCCGTCTCATCTCCGACACCATCACCTGGCATCTCGAGCGCTCCGTGCGCTCGATGAGCTACGTCGAACGCTGACCCCGCCCGCCGTCACCCACGAGCCGCCCTCATCCACACGACCTGGAGGATCCATGTCCGGTGCATCCGCGATCGCCTATCGGGAGCCGTTCGAGCACCCCAGCGGTGCTCGGCCTCCGCAGCTGCCGGCCCCTACCGTCCCCGGCCATGTCGCTGTGGTGATGGATGGCAACGGTCGCTGGGCGAACCGGCAGGGTCTGCCGCGCACGGCCGGCCATGAGGCCGGGGAGGCAGCGCTGCTGGACGTGGTCGCCGGAGCGCTCCAGATCGGGGTCACCCATCTGTCGGCGTACGCCTTCTCCACCGAGAACTGGAAACGGTCGCCGGAGGAGGTCCGCTTCCTCATGGGGTTCTCCCGGTCGGTGCTGCGCCGCCAGCGCGACACCCTGAACTCGTGGGGCGTGCGGATCGTGTGGATCGGTCGCGAGCAGCGGCTGTGGGGGAGCGTCATCAGGGAGCTCAAGGAGGCCGAGGAGCTCACACGCTCCAACACCTGCATGACGCTCTACATGTGCGTGAACTACGGCGGCCGGGCCGAGATCGTCGATGCGGTGCGGGAGCTCGCCGTGGAGGTCCGCTCGGGCAGGCTCAGCGGGAGGGCGATCACCGAGAAGTCGATCGCGCGGCATCTGACGGACCCGGACATGCCTGACGTGGACCTGTTCCTGCGCACGAGCGGCGAGCAGCGCACCTCGAACTTCCTGCTGTGGCAGTCCGCCTATGCCGAGCTCGTGTTCGTCCCTGAGCTGTGGCCGGACGTGGATCGCGTGGTCCTGTGGCGTGCGATCACCGAGTATGCCCGTCGTCACCGGCGCTACGGGGGAGCGGTCGACGCTCCCGATCAGCCCTCCGAGGCCTGATCCGCGGGACGAGAGTGATCGGCGGGAAGCTGCCCGGACGGGGCAGGCTCGGAGGCGGTCGGTTCGTCGCCGACACCCTGCGGGGTGAGTGTGCCCCCTCCCGTGCGGCGACGGTGCCGCAGCAGCACGGCGACCAGGACCACCAGGAGTCCGAGCACGGCGACAGCGGCCCACGGGGAGCGCAGGAACAGCTCGAACCAGGCGGCGAAGGCGACGAGGCCGATCGTGGCGTAGATGACCGCCCAGGCGAGGCCTCCGACGGCGAGTGCCGGCAGGTAGCGGCGCAGCGGCATGCCGGTGAGTCCGGCGGCCGCGTTGGCGGCGGTCTGGAACCCGATGGTCAGGAAGCTCAGGGCCACGACGGGCGCGCCCCAGCGGTTGACGATCTTCGTGGCCCGTGCGACCCGCGGTGAGGCGAGGAACGCGGCGATCCTGCCGCGGTTGGCGGCTTTGCGAGCGGCGCGGCCCAGCGCGTACGTCGAGCCGGCACGCAACCAGATCACGAGGTAGAGCAGCGCGATCCCCTGCAGCAGCGGGAGCGACTGCACCCAGTCCATCACCGCGCGTCACCGCCGTCGTCGGCGGCGAGCTGCGCATGCTCGGCGCACAGGCCGAAGACTTCGAGCGTGTGGTCCAGATCGGTGAAGCCGTGCTCCTCCGCGATCGCGGTCATGGCGTTCTCGAGCTTGGGGGCGAGGAACTCGACGGTGCGGCCGCACTCCCGGCACACGAGGTGATGGTGATGCCCGGTGTCCTCGCACTGGCGGTACAGGGCCTCCCCGTCGGCGGCGATGAGGACGTCCAGCCGACCGGAGGAGCTGAGCGCCTGCAGGTTGCGGTACACGGTCGCCAGGCCCACGGTCTCGCCGTCGGACCTCATCTGCTCGTGGATCTGCTGGGCGCTGCGGAATTCCGCCTGCTGGGCCAGCGTCTCGAGGATCGCAGCTCTCTGGCGGGTGTTCCGTTGCATGCCTCGATTATCCACCATCGCGAGCGGGACCTCTATCCTCCGTGAGGGGATCGACGGTGCTGGATCAGCGGACCCGGAGGGTCGTCTCCCCGGCGGGCGCCCGCGTGCTCTCGGCGACCTGGTCCGTGCGGACGGCACGCCTCTGCAGCAGCGGTCGGGAGAGCAGAGCGAGCACGTAGACCGCGATCGTGGCCAGCACGATCACGCCTCCGGGCGGCAGGTCGACGTAGACGGTGACCAGGAGTCCGCCGAGGGAGCACACGACGGCGATCACCATGGCGGTGCGCATGGTGCGGGTGAAGCCGACGACGAGCTGCTGGGCGGCGGCGACCGGCACGATCATGAGCGCCGAGACCATGAGTGCGCCGACGATCCGCATCGAGAGGGTCACGGTCAGCGCGGCCATCACGGCGATCAGCACGTTGACGGTGCGCACCGGCAGGCCGGAGGCCCGGGCGAACTCCTCGTCGCCGGTGACGGCGGCGAGCAGCCCGCTGAGGCCGATGCCGATGCCCAGGACGACGACGGCGAGCACCAGGGCGATGACCAGATCCGGCGCCGTCACCGTGGACAGCGAGCCGAAGAGGTATCCCATGAGGTTCTGGGAGGTGCCGCCGGCGAGCTGGATGATCACGACGCCGCCGGCGATGCCCCCGTAGAACATGATCGCCAGCGCCACGTCGCGGCTGGTGTGGCTGACCTCGCGCACGTACTCGATGGCCAGGGCGGCGAGGACGGAGGCCGCCAGCGCCCCGGGGATCGCGAGCAGGTCGGCGGGGGTCGCCGTGACCCAGGCGCCCACCAGCCAGCCCACGGCGACGCCGGTGAGCGCGACATGGCCGAGCCCGTCGCCCAGCAGCGAGAGCCGCTTCTGGACCAGATAGGTGCCGACCACGGGAGCGGTCAGCCCGATGAGCACCGCGATGATGAGCGGGTAGCGCAGCAGGTCGGAGGTGAGGATGTCGAGGGGGGAGATCATGCCGGGTGGATCTCCTGTCCGAGGCATTCGTCGAGCGGGGCGGCGTCTTCGGGATGGCCGTGCCCCGGGTCGAGGTGGGGGCGGTCCTTGGCGGGGCCGTCGTGCACCACGTGACCGTGGTCCAGGACGACGGCCCGGTGGATGTCTCCCTCCAGGGAGCCGGTCTCGTGCAGGACGACCAGGATCGTGGTGCCGCGGGCGGAGAGCTCGCGGAAGAGGACGGAGATGAGCTGCTGGGTGGGCAGGTCCACCCCGGAGAACGGCTCGTCCAGGACGAGGAACTCGGGATCACGCACGAGGGCACGGGCGATCATCACCCGCCGACGCTGGCCGCCGGACATCCGGGTGATGGGGCGCCCGGCGAGATCCTCGAGGCCGACGGCGCGCAGGGCGTCGGAGACGCGCGAGTCGCGCGTGCGCGGCCACCATGACCGCGATCCCAGCAGTCCGGCCGCGACGGTCTCCCGCGCGGTGGCGGGGATGGACCCCGCCTCGGCGGAGTCCTGGGGCACGTAGCCCATGCGGTCGTGAGCGCGGGCCTGCTGCACGGGGGAGCCGAAGAGGCGGGCCGTCCCGGTCTCCACCGGCAGGACGCCGACGATGGCGCGCAGCAGCGTGGACTTGCCCGACCCGTTGGCTCCCAGCAGGGCGACCAGCTCACCGGACTCGATCGTGAGGTCCACGTCGTGCAGCACGCGCATGCTGCCGCGGCTGACGGAGATCCCGGAGACCTCGACGACCGTGGTCCGCTGTCCGCTCATGCCCAGCTCTCCAGGAGCTTGCGGCTGTTCTCTCGCATCACGGCAGGATAGTCGGAGTCCGCGGACAGCTGGGTCTCGAGGTTGTCGAGCTCCTCACTGGTCACGCCGGCGTTCTGGGCGAGGGTCTTGGCGACCTTCGGCGAGGCGGTGGTCTCGAAGAAGATTGTGCTGACGCCCTCCTCCTCGATGACCTTCTCGAGCTCGAGGAGCCGCTGCGGGGACGGCTCGGTCTCCGGATCGACACCGGCGATGCCGACCTGGTGGAGGTCGTACCGATCGGCGAGGTAGGCATACGCCGCGTGGCTCGTGATGAAGGTGCGTTCCCCGTCGACCGACCCGAACTGCTCGGCGAGCTCGGCATCCAGGGCCTCCAGGTCGCCGCGCACCTCGGCGGCGGCAGTGGTGAAGGCCTCGGCGCTCTCGGGCTCGAGCGCTCCGAGACGATCGGCGATCGCGTCGCCGATGTCGGCCATCCGCAGCGGGTCGTGCCAGAGGTGAGGGTCGGTCGGGCCATGGTCGTGGTCATCGTCCGTCTCGTCGGCGCCGTCCTCCTCATGGGTGTGGCCGTCGGTGGGGAGCAGCTCGATCACCGAGGTGACGTCCAGTGCGTTGTCGCCGTCGCCGGAGGAGATCGCGTCGTCGAGGGAGGCCTGGTAGCCGGGGATCTGCAGCACCAGGGCCGCCTCCTGGACCGCGAGCACCTGACGCACGGAGAGCTCGAGGCCGTGCGCGTCGGCCCCCGGCGTCGCGAAGTCGGTCACGTCCACCCGGTTGCCGCCGATGCGGGTGACCAGGTAGGTGAGCGGATAGTTCGAGGTGGCCACCGTGAGCCCGCCGCTGCCGCTCTCGGCCCCGTTCCCGTCGTCACCGCAGGCAGCGAGCACGACAGCGCCCGCGCCGAGACCGGCGAGGGTGAACAGGGAACGGCGGGAGGTGTGCGGCAGCAACGACATGACAATGATTCTCACCAGCGCGCGGGGTGCGCGCAAGTCGAACTGCTCACTCGACCCCACTTCCGTGCGCACGGTCACAGCAGTGCCGTCGCTATGCTGGGGTGGATCCGATCCATCCCGTCACCAGGAGTCTCCCCGTGGCCAAGGCCCCCGCCAGCACGCTGGACAACGTCATCGCTCTCACGAAGAAGCGCGGCTTCGTGTTCCCGGCGGGAGAGATCTATGGCGGTACCCGCTCCGCATGGGACTACGGACCGCTCGGAGTCGAGCTCAAGGAGAACATCAAGCGCCAGTGGTGGCGGACCTTCGTGCAGTCCCGTGCCGACATGGTGGGCCTGGACTCCTCGATCATCCTGCCCAAGCGCGTCTGGGAGGCCTCCGGTCACGTCGCCACCTTCACGGACCCGCTGGTGGAGTGCAAGAGCTGCCACAACCGCTTCCGCGAGGACCACCTGATCGAGGGCTTCGAGCAGAAGAAGGGCCGCGCCCCCGAGGGCGGCCTGGCCGAGGTGCCCTGCCCCAACTGCGGCACCCGCGGCGAGTACACCGACCCCCAGCAGTTCTCCGGCCTGATCAAGACGTATCTCGGCCCGGTGGACAGCGAGGCCGGCCTGACCTACCTGCGCCCCGAGACCGCACAGGGCATCTTCGTGAACTTCCTCAACGTCGTCACCGCGACCCGCCAGAAGCCGCCCTTCGGCATCGGCCAGGTCGGCAAGGCGTTCCGCAACGAGATCACCCCCGGCAACTTCATCTTCCGCACCCGCGAGTTCGAGCAGATGGAGATCGAGTTCTTCACGCCGCCCTCCGAGGCGGACGCCTTCTTCGCCTCGTGGGTCGAGGAGTGCTGGAACTGGTTCATCGACCTCGGCATGAACCCGGACAACCTGCGTCGCTTCGACGTGCCCGAGGACGAGCGCGCGCACTACAGCGCCGGCACCATCGACTTCGAGTACCGCTTCGGCTTCCAGGGCAGCGAGTGGGGCGAGCTGATGGGCATCGCCAACCGCACCGACTACGACCTGGCCAGCCATACCGAGGGTTCCGGCACGAAGATGCAGTACTTCGACCAGGCCGCCAACGAGCGCTACACGCCCTATGTGATCGAGCCGAGCTTCGGCCTGACCCGCTCGATGATGGCGTTCCTGGTGGATGCGTACACCGAGGACGAAGCCCCCAACGCCAAGGGCGGCGTCGACAAGCGCACCGTGCTCAAGCTCGACCCGCGCCTCGCGCCGATCAAGGCCGCGGTGCTGCCGCTGTCCAAGAGCGAGGAGCTGATCCCGCAGGCCACCCGCCTCGCGGACCAGCTGCGCAAGCACTGGAACGTCGAGCTGGACGTCACGCAGGCCATCGGTCGCCGCTACCGCCGACAGGACGAGATCGGCACGCCGTTCTGCATCACGGTGGACTTCGACACGGTCGACGACCTGGCCGTCACGATCCGCGAGCGCGACACCATGGCGCAGGAGCGCGTGGCCCTCGACCAGGTGGAGTCCTACCTCGCCGCTCGCCTCATCGGCGTCTGAGCAGGTCCCGGGCTGCGTCGGGGACGGGAGTCGCTCTCACGCTCCACGACGGGCTGTCCTTCACGGGGCAGTCCGTCCTCGAGGTGACTGCCGGTCCGGTGTTCTGCGATGGACCGGGAGCCCTCACCCGGATCCGGGAGTCGCTCGCCTGGTATCCCGATGCCGTGTGGCGATACGCGGTGGCCGCTGACTGGTCCCGGCTCAGGCAGGAGTTCCGCGACGTGGGCCGCGCGGGGCTGCGTGGCGACGAGGACGGCTCGGCCGTGATCGCCGCGCGTCATGTGCGCACTCTGCTCCACCTCGCCCATCTGCTGCATCGCTGCTGGCCCCGTACGGGAAGCGGCTCGCGCACTCCGCGGCCCGTCTGCCGGGCGGCACGGCGCTGCGCGTCACCGTGCTGGAGGTGCTGCGGGCGCCGGAGTGGCGGTCGCGCCAGAGCGCGCTGGCCGACGCCGTCGAACAGCTCGCTGTGGTCCAGGGCGAGCAGGGTCTGCCCACTCCGAGCCCCGCGACCGAACCGTTCTTCGACCGCCCCCACATCGGTCTGCGGGAGATGGCCGAGCTGGTCACCGCACAGATCCGGGGCCCTGCAGTCCGGGCGCTGCCGGTCGGTGCCGGCACCGCCGAGCAGATCAGCGACAACGTGAGCGTGCTCGTCGACGCCGACGCGCGGCGCCGTCTTGTGGGCGGCTGAGGCGCTCGAGCACGACCGGTGCCGCCGTCGGAGCCTCCCGGCGGAGGGGGCCGACGGCTCGGGCCCGCGCCCCGCTCTGCTCAGCGCTGATCAGCGCAGGACGGATCCTCTCCCGTCCCTCCCTCGGGGCGCGGATGCTGGAGCCATGACACGCACAGCGACACTTCCGCACCTCGAGGATTCCGCGGCCGCACCCGCAGCGGCCGGCCTCGGAGCCCTCACCGCCACCCGACTGCTCCACCACCGGGTGCTGATCCTGGACCGAGAGCTGGACCAGGACAACGGCGCCCAGCTCAGCGCGCAGCTCCTCCTGCTGGCCGCCGAGGACCCGCGCCAGGACATCACCCTGCTCATCAACTCTCCGGGCGGCCTGGTCCCCGCCATGCTCGCGATCGGCGATCTCATGGACCTGGTCCCGTGCGATGTGCGCACCGTCGCCCTCGGCATGGCGTACAGCGCCGGACAGTTCCTGCTCACGCACGGCACCCCGGGCAAACGCATGATCCTTCCCCACGGGCGGGTCCTCATGCACCAGGGGTCCGCCGGCTTCGGAGGCAGCGCCGCGGACATCGAACTGCAGGCCGAGGATCTGCGCCGCAGCCGAGATCTCCTCATCGCTCTGACCGCGGAGCGCACCGGGCAGAGCGCGGAGACCATCGCTCAGGACTCGGACAGGGATCGGCTCTGGGATGCCGAGGGTGCTGTCGAGTACGGCTTCTGCGACCGCATCGTCACCTCCCTCGACGAGGTCCTCCCTCTCGGCATCGGGGCACGGACAGGCACCTCTCTGGGAGTGACCGGCGTGGTCGCCTCCCCCCACTCCGCACCGTCAGGAGATGCACGATGAGCACCTACACCATCCCCAGCGTCATCGAGCGCACCCGGACCGGGGTGGAACGCAGCGCAGACGTGTATTCGCGGCTGCTGTCGGATCGCATCATCTACCTCGGCACGCCGATCGACGACGGAGTCGCCAACTCGGTGATCGCGCAGATCCTGCACCTGGAGAACGAGTTCTCCGACGCCCCGATCCATCTCTACCTGAACTCCAGCGGGGGCGATGCCCAGGCCGTGCTGGCCATCTACGACACCCTGGCGTACGTGCGCAGCCGAGTCGCCGTGACCTGTGTGGGCCAGGTGGTCGCGGCGCCCGTTGTGCTGCTCGCAGCAGGCACGCCCGGGCTGCGCTCAGTGCTTCCCCACACTCGCGTGGTGCTCCATCCGCTGGAGGCGCAGGGTCGCGGCGCCGTGCCCGATCTGATCCTGGCCACGGAAGAGGTGGAACGGATCCGGCGTGCCCTCGAGCTGCTGATCGCCGAGCACTCCGGGACCTCTCTGGAACAGGTGCGCCGGGACCTCGAGCGGGAGCAGGTGCTGGACGCCGAGGCAGCCGTCGCCTACGGGCTCGCCGACGAGGTGCTGCTCAGGCGGCCGCCAGCAGCGTGAGACCGGGCCGGGCGGCGAGGGCGACCTCGCCGCCTCCCTGCCCGGCGGCACGCGGCCTCGCCACGGGGGAGGACACGGAACGGTACGGGCGGGACGGCCGCGGCGAGGAGGCCAGCTCCAGGGAGAGCGGATAGTCGCCGAGGGTGTCCGGGAGCAGCGCGGGTTCGGCGGCTCGGAGCAGCAGCTGGGAGACGCTCACACCGAGGGCCCCGGTGATCGCGGCCAGCAGCTCGGAGGACGGATCCTTGCGGCCCCGTTCGACATCGGAGAGGTGCTGCATGCTGATGCCCGCCGCTTCCGCGACCTGGGCGAGCGTGCGGGCCTGGCGCCGCCGCTCGTCACGGAGCACGGCGCCGACGAGCTCGCGCAGCAACGGATCCAGATGCCCACTCATGACCCGAGGCTACGCCGGCTCCTCCCGCTCGTCGGGTGCCTCCGCTGTGAGCAGAACACGTCAGAGCTGACGTCGCAGCGCAGGAGTCCCCAGGCCTGCGCGCGACGTGGGGCGCGGTCACCCCGGTCCGGAGCAGTCGGGAGGGCGGGAGCAGGCCGGCCGGTGCAGTGGCTGCTGGATGTCGTGAACCTTCCTCCCCAGCGTCATCCGATGCACATCACCCTCGTCACCCCTCCCGAGCGACGGGGCGAGGTGGGACAATCACGGTGATGACCACCCTCGATGCTCCCACTACCCCGCCCCTCCAGGCTGCCGGGGGCACTCGGCGATCCCTGAGGATCGGCCCGCACACGATCGACACGCCTGTGGTGCTCGCCCCGATGGCCGGGATCACCAATATGGCGTTCCGCCTGCTGTGCCGTGAGTTCGGCGCGCTCCACAGCGAGGACGACGGCGGTCTGTACGTCTCCGAGATGGTCACCACGCGTGCCCTCGTGGAGGACCACGGGGAGTCCTGGCGCCTGGTGACGATGGGGGAGCGGGAGACGCCGCGCTCCGTCCAGCTGTACGGGGTGGACCCCTCGACGGTGCGCCGAGCCGTCGAGATGATCCGCGAGCGCGATCTCGCCGACCACATCGACCTCAACTTCGGCTGCCCGGTCCCCAAGGTGACGCGACGTGGGGGCGGCGGTGTGCTGCCCTGGAAGACGGAGCTGTTCACGAGGATCGTGCGCGCCGCGGTCGAGGCCGCGGGACCCGAGGTGCCCGTCACCGTCAAGACGCGCATCGGCATCGACGACGACCACCAGACCTTCCAGGACGCCGGCCTGATCGCCCAGGAGGTCGGCGCCGCCGCGATCGCCCTGCACGGCCGCACCGTCGTGCAGCACTACTCGGGCACCGCCCGCTGGCAGGCGATCACCGAGCTCAAGGAGCGGGTCACCGACATCCCCGTGCTCGGCAACGGCGACATCTGGTCCGCGGAGGATGCGCTGTCGATGATGGATCAGACGGGCTGTGACGGCGTCGTGGTGGGGCGCGGATGCCAGGGGCGGCCGTGGCTCTTCGCGGACCTCGCCGCCGGGTTCGCCGGCAGGCCCGATCGGGTGCAGCCCTCCATGGGCGACATCGCCAGGATCATGCGCCGTCACGCGGAGCTCCTGGTGGAGTACTTCGAGGACGAGGGCCGTGCCGTGCGCGATCTGCGCAAGCACGTGGCCTGGTACTTCAAGGGGTACCCGGTCGGCGGCGAGATGCGCCACCGCCTCGCGACCATGGAATCCCTCGCCGATCTCGACGCGAAGCTCGCCGAGCTGGATCTGGACAGCCCCTACCCGGGCGACGCCGTCGAGGGTCCCCGGGGGCGGGCCGGCACCCCGAAGCGGGCCGTGGTGCCCGAGGGCTGGATGACGTCCCGTGAGCTGTCCGCCGATCACGCCGCACGCCTCCACGAGGCCGAGCTCGACACCTCAGGGGGCTGAGCAGTGACCACGTCGCACCATCCGAACGCCGACCGGGGCCAGAGCCGTCCGCAGGATCCGGTCGCGGAGCCCGCTGTCGGCTACACGCACGCCGACGTCGAGCGCTGGGCCGACGAACCCCCGAAGTCTCAGGCCCGCACTCCGTTCCAGCGGGACCGGGCCCGGGTGCTGCACTCGTCGGCCCTGCGCCGGCTGGGCGCGAAGACCCAGGTCCTGGGCGCCGGCGCCAACGACTTCGTGCGCACCCGCCTCACGCATTCGCTCGAGGTGGCCCAGGTGGGTCGCGATATCGGCCTGGAGCTGGGATGCGACCCCGACATCGTCGACGCCGCCTGCCTCTCCCACGATCTGGGTCATCCGCCCTTCGGGCACAACGGCGAGAAGGTGCTCGACGCGATCGCCGCCGACTTCGGCGGGTTCGAGGGCAACGCCCAGACCCTGCGTCTGCTCACCCGTCTCGAGCCCAAGATCCTCGGCGAGGACCGCCCCTATGGGCTGAACCTCACCCGCGCGAGCGTGGACGCAGCGATCAAGTACCCCTGGGCCCGGGGCGAAGGTCCGGACCCCAGCTCCCCGAAGTTCGGCGCGTACGCCGATGACCTCGACGTCTACCAGTGGGCGCGCCAGGGCTCGATCCCCGGCCGGAAATGCTTCGAAGCGCAGGTCATGGACCTCGCCGACGACATCGCCTACTCCGTCCACGACATCGAGGACGCGATCACCGGGCTCACCCTGGACCTCGGGAGGCTGCAGGACCCGATGGAGAGGTCGGCCGCCCTGTACGTGGTGCAGGACTGGTACATGCCCGATGAGTCGATCGATGAGCTCGATGCCGCTCTGCAGCGTCTCGAGGCCGAGCCGTACTGGATGCTCACCTTCACCGGCACGGTGCGTTCCGCCGCCGGGCTGAAGGACATGGCCAGCCAGCTCATCGGCCGCTTCACCCGGTCCGCGATCTCCGCCACCCGCGCCGCCCACGGCACCGGGCCGATCTCCCGGTACGGCGGCGACGTCCTGGTGCCGGAGCAGACTCATCTGGAGATCGCGGTGCTCAAGGGTCTGGCCGCCGCCTATGTGATGTCCTCCGCCTCGCAGCAGCCCGTGTACGAAGCGCAGGAGGAGATCATCCGCGACCTCTACTCGCGTCTGTGGAACTCCGGCACGCAATATCTCAGCCCCCTGTTCGCCGAACTGTGGGAGGCTTCGGGCGACGACGACACGCGACGCCGTGTGGTCATCGATCAGATCGCCTCCTACACGGATGTCACGGCGCGACGGCTCCACGAGGTGCTGTTCGACCGCGCGATCACCCACATCACGGCAGCCGACACCCCGCTGCCAGGACTCGGATCGGAGCTGTGAGGAGTTGGCCCAGGGACTGATCCGGCGTTCCGACGTGGAGCTGGTGCGAGAGCGCTCCCGTCTCGACGAGGTCGTGGGCGAGCACGTCACGCTGCGCACGGGCGGGATCGGCTCGATGAAGGGCCTGTGCCCCTTCCACGACGAGAAGACCCCCTCCTTCAACATCCGCCCGCAGCTGGGCCACTGGCACTGCTTCGGCTGCGGCGAGGGGGGTGACGTGATCTCGTTCGTGCAGAAGATCAACCACCTCAGCTTCGTCGAGGCCGTCGAGATGCTCGCCGGGCGCTACGGCGTGCAGCTGCACTACGAGGAATCCACCGGAGGCGGCGGCGACCGCCCGGATTTCGGCACCCGACGTCGGCTGCTGGATGCGCACGCCATCGCCGAGGAGTACTACCGCGAGCAGCTCGACACCCCGGCGGCGGAAGTGGGACGCCGTTTCCTCGCCGAGCGGGGCTTCGACCGTGCCGCGGCCGAGCGCTTCGGCGTCGGATTCGCTCCCGAGGGCTGGGACTCGATCACGTCCGTGCTGCGCAAGCGCGGCTTCACCGAGGACGAGCTGACCGCTTCGGGCATCGTCTCCCAGGGGCAGCGCGGCGTCTACGACCGTTTCCGCGGGCGGCTCATCTGGCCGATCCGCGACATCACGGGGAACACGATCGGCTTCGGTGCCCGCCGTCTGCTGGAGTCGGATCAGGGCCCGAAGTACCTCAACACCCCCGAGACCGCGATCTACCACAAGTCCCAGGTGCTCTACGGCCTGGACCTCGCGCGCAAGGACATCTCGTCCCAGCGGCGCGTGGTGGTGGTCGAGGGGTACACCGACGTGATGGCGGCTCACCTCGCAGGGGTGCCCACCGCCGTCGCATCGTGCGGCACGGCCTTCGGTGCGGAGCACGTGAAGGTCGTGCGCCGGGTGATGGGCGATTCGAACCGGAGCGCTGGTCTGCGCCTGAACACTGACGGGCGCGGACTGTCCGGAGAGGTCATCTTCACCTTCGACGGAGACGCCGCCGGCCAGAAGGCCGCCCTGCGTGCCTTCGAGGAGGATCAGAAGTTCGTCGCCCAGACCTACGTCGCCGTCGAGCCGAACGGGATGGATCCGTGCGACCTCCGCATCAGCCAGGGTGACCAGGCGGTCATGGACCTCATCGACTCCCGCAAGCCGATGTTCGAGTTCGCGATCCGTTCGGCCATATCCCAGGTGGACCTCGACACGGTCGAAGGACAGGTCACCGCATTGCGGATGGCGGCCCCCGTCGTCGCGAGCATCCGCGACCGCGCCATGCGCCCCGAGTACGCCCGTCGGCTGTCCGGCTGGCTCGGAATGGACGAGCGCACCGTGCTGCGCGCCGTGCACGACGCCGCCCGCAGCGAGGGCCGCACCGGCCGCCACGTCGAGGAGCCGCTGAGCACCCAGCGCCCCGGCACACAGACGGAGGGCGCAGACGACTCCCCGGCGATCCCGATGGCCCGCTTGGCGGACGTCGTCAGTCCGCGCGACCCCGTCGGCCAGGTCGAGACCCAGTCGCTGGCTGTCATGCTGCAGGCACCCCAGCTGCTGTCGACCGAGACCGTCGGCGCGCTGCCGGACGATGCCTTCCACGTCCCCGCCCTGCAGGGCGTCTGGGACGTGATGCTCGCGGCCGGCACGCTGCTCGACGCGGTGATCGGCACCCTCCACCCTGCCCGCTACCTCGAGCAGGTGATGGAGATCGCGGGGGAGACCGTGCGTCCCCTCATCGTGGAGATCGCGAACCTCGATCTGCCCGCCCGGGACGAAGCAGGCCTCAAGCGCCTGGCCGAATCCCTGCTGGCACGGCTCAGCGAGCTGTCGATCACCCGTGAGTACTCGGTGCTCAAGCAGCGCCTGCAGCGCACGGACCCCTCCGACGGCGAGCGCTATCAGGAGATCCTCACTCGACTCGCACAGGTCCAGGACAAACGGCGAGCTCTGCGCCAGGCGGACGACTGATCCTGGGCCGACCGGCGACGCCGGCGCGAGCACCCGCCCGGGAGCGTCGGGCCGCGGTGCGTCGTCCGTCCGCACCGGAGGGACGATCGGTGCCGGGACGACGGCGGGCACGGATCGCCCGCACCGCTTCGCTGATGCCGCCGACGGCGAGCGCGAGCCCGATGCCGAGCGCGACCCCCAGCAGGGGCTGCTCATGGAAGGCGAGCCCGCCCAGCATGCCGATGCCCACGCTGTAGAGGGACCACAGAGCCGTGGAGACGGCGGCCACCGCGAGGAACCGGCTTCGCGGGTATCCGATGATCCCGGAGGCGAGGGTCGACGCGGTGCGACCGCCGGGGATGAACCGCGCGGTGATCAGCAGCGTGCCACCGCGTACCCTCATCTCCTCCTCGGCCCAGCCGAGCAGGGAGCCGCCCCAGCGCCGTCTCCGCAACCACTTCGCCACAGGCCCTGCGCGGCGTCCCAGGAGATGGGCGATGACATCGCCGAGCAGAGCGCCGCTCCACGTCGCGAGCAGCACCAGCAGCGCATCGGGCTGTCCGGTGGTGGCGTACGCCGCGGCGGTGATGACGACGGTCTCGGCCGGCAGGAGGGGCAGCACCGCGTCGACCAGCACGAGCGCCAGGATCAGCGGATAGAGCCAGGGTGAGGTGAGCAGTGAATCGGCGAGCTGCAGGACGGCGTCCATCTCGGATCTCCTGGGAACGGGTGGTGAGGTGATGACGACGCTACGGAGCATCGCGGGGGCCCGAACAGCGGGTCGGCCCCGGCGACCTCGGCAGTCATCAGCGTGCCGACCCTGCAGGAAACCGTAGAGGTGACGAGGGGAAGCACCCTGCGAGCCGGAGGCGCCGACTTGCTAGGTTTCCGGTGACGCCGCACAGCGTCCCCGTCCCCAGGAGCTCTTCGATGCGTCTTCCCGACCTCTCGGCCATCTACCTGCCGCGCGAGCCTGCCCGCCTCCTGCGCCGGTCGCTGCGTCACATCGTGGGGACCCTGGCCGGGCTGGTCCTGGGCCCGCTGCTGGTGCTCACCTCACTGCTGATGCTGGTGCGATGGCGCGGCCCCTTCGCTCGAGTGCGAGGCTGGGAGCTGCGGCGCCTGCAGCAGGCCTATCGCCTGCAGCTCGAGGACGGGACCGGACAGTTCCTCGGCGGCCGCCGAGCACTGCTCCACGGCGTGCTCATGGCCGTGCTCGGATACCTGATGATGGATCTGCTGCTGCTCGTGTTCGCCATCGTGCTGGGCAGCTTCACGCAGTCCTTCTACGGCAGCCCGGTCACCCTCGAATTCGATCTGTGGGTGATCAGCAGGCCCGCCCCGGCCGTGCTCATCATCTTCGGCACTTCGAGCCTGCTGGCTGCTGCCCTCTATGCCGAGTTCGCGGTGTGGGTGCAGGCCCGGCTCCTGCGGCGCTGGACGGGCATCGTGCGCACCGATGCCCTGGAGAGCCGGATCAGCCGGCTCCTGATCACCCGGCGCGGAGTGGTGGTCGCCATCGACGACGAGCGTCGACGCATCGAGCGCGACCTGCACGACGGCGTCCAGCAGAACGTCGTCTCGCTCTCGGTCACCCTGGCCCGTGCCCGGCGCGCCGCGGATCCCGAGCGCGCCGCCGCGCTGCTGGATCAGGCGCACAGCCAATCGCAGGAGCTGATCGAGGAAGTGCGCCAGGTGGCCTGGAGGATCTATCCGACGGCGCTGGACGAGCACGGTCTGGCGTCGGCTCTGGATGGGGTCGCCGCCACGAGCCCGATGCCGGTCCAGGTCGATGTCCGGCTCGAGGGGGAGGTGCCGCCCGCCGTCGAGTCCGCCGCGTACTTCGCGGCCCGCGAAGCGGTCACCAACGTGGTCAAGCATGCCCGGGCCGACCATGTCCGGATCACCGTCGTGACCGTCACCGAACCGGACCGCCGGGTGCTGCGCCTGAACGTCGTCGACGACGGCATCGGCGGTGCGGACCCCGAGGGAGGCGGTCTCCAGGGTCTCGCGCGCCGGGTCGCCGCGCTGGACGGTAGCGTGAGCGTGGACAGCCCCGCCGGCGGGCCGACGACCATCTCTGCGGAGGTCCCCTGTGACTGAGCCCGACCACCGAGCCGATCCTGCGACCGACGGCCCGTTGACGGTGGTCCTCGCCGATGACGCGGTGCTGCTGCGCGAGGGGGTGCGCAGCCTCCTGGTCGACGAGGGCATCGAGGTGCTGGCCTCGGTCGGGGACGGCGAGGCGCTGCTGACAGAGGTCGACCGTCTTCGACCGCGCGTGGCCATCGTGGATGTCCGCATGCCGCCGACCCACACCAACGAGGGGCTGCTCGCCGCCCTGCGGATCAAGCGGGAGCACCCGGACGTGGGAGTGCTGGTGCTCTCCCAGTACGTCGCCCGCGAATACGCGAGCGACCTGCTGAGCACAGAGATGCCCGGCATCGGCTATCTGCTCAAGGACCGCATCACCGAGATCGACAGCTTCCTACGCGCCGTGCACGACATCGCCACCGGCGGCACCGTGATCGATCCGGCCGTCGTGCGGGCGCTGCTGCGCAACCCGGAGCAGCAGAAGGCACTGAGTCGAGTGACCCCGCGGGAGCTGGAGGTGCTCGAGTCGATGGCCGAGGGGCTCTCCAACCGCGGGATCGCCGAGCGTCTGTTCCTCTCGCTCAGCACGGTGGAGAAGGCGATCAGCGCGATCTTCGACAAGCTCGAGCTGACGGGCGATGAGCAGACCAGCCGACGGGTGCAGGCCGTCCTGCGCTACCTCGATGACGAACGGTCCTCCAGCTAGGATGACGAACGGTTCTCGAGCGAGTTGAGGCCCCGAACCGTCCGTCCAGGCCGTCCGCAGTCATTGACGCTCGGCAGCGGCGGTGGAATGCTCGTCGTCGTCCGTGGGCCCGCACGGGACGCACAGTGCGCTCGATGACCGAGCGCCATGATCGGGAGTCCCATCGATGACGATGACACGCCGCACCCTTGTCGCCCTGACGGCTGCCGCCCTGCCTGCACTCGGAGCGGCCTCCGACGCCCACGCCGCTCCACCGGGAGAACCGCGTGTCCGAGGAGCAGAGGCACTCGCGCGAGCACGAGTCGCGGCGGACGTGCTGATGTCCGACTACGACGAGGACAAGGCCTGGTTCCCGTCGAGCTGGTGGAACTCCGCCGTGGCCCTCCAGACCATCGGGGACTACATGCTGCGCAGCGGCGATCGACGCTACCTGAAGCAGCTCGACCGCACCTTCGAGCGGAACAAGGGCCCGTTCCCGGCCGGCGAGCTCTCCGGGGACGAGCTGTACGGCAACTTCACCAGCCGCGCCATCGACGACTCCGGCTGGTGGGCGCTGACCTGGATCACCGCCTATGACCTGACACAGGACCCGAAGTATCTGGACATGGCCGTGACCATAGGCGAGTTCATGAACGACTTCTGGGATCCCGCCACCTGCGACGGGGGCATCTGGTGGGACGAGGAGCGCACCTACAAGAACGCCGTCACCAACGGCCAGTGGATCCGGATCACGGCCGAGCTGCACAATCGGATAGACGGTGACACGGTGTGGCTGGACCGCGCCCAGGTCGCTTGGGACTGGTACGCGGACAGCGGTCTGCTCAACGAGCGCGGCCTGGTCAACGACGGGCTGACCGACGCCTGCGAGAACAACGGCGATCGTGTGTACACGTACAACCAGGGACTGGCGATCGGGGCTGCGCTGGAGTTGTGGCGGGCCACCGGGGACGCGGAACTGCTCGAGGCCGCGCGATATGTCGCCGATTCGGCACTGGTAGAGGGCGCCCTGGTCACCGACGGGATCCTCACCGAGTGGACCGACGTGCTGGGGGAGACCACCAACGACAACCACAAGCAGTTCAAGGGCATCTTCCTGCGCTATCTGATGGATCTCGCGGACACCACGGGGGAGGACCGCTACCGGCAGGCCGTGGCCACCCAGGCCGCGACGATCTGGGAGGACGACCGCACGATCGGCGACGAGCTCGGCGTGCGATGGGCCGGGGCGAGCACCGAGGACTCCCCGAACGTCTTCGACTGGCGCACCCAGGCCAGCGCCCTGAGCGCTCTGATCGCGGACCTCGCGGACTCCGGTGTGCGCCGCTCCCTGTCGGCCTCCCTCTCCCGACCGCCGGTGGTGATCCCTGACGGCGAGCCCACGTCGGTGCAGCTCGACCTGGACGTCGCCCTCACCTCGACCGCCTCCAGGCCGGTCCGCGTGGGCATCGAGGGGGAGGGACCGGACGGCTGGAGGATCGAGGTCGCGGGCAGCATCGACCTGGACGTGCCGGAGGACGAGGGCACGCCGATCTCCACGACCCTCCCGGTGCAGGTGACGATCCCGGCGGAGGCCGATGACGGACACCATCTCGTCTCGGTGACGGCCACCGCCCTCGGTGGACTGGAGTTCGTCGCCCGGTCCGAGGTCCTCGTGGCCCGCGCGATCGACTTCGACGGCGGTACCGAGGACGGGCCGTGGCTGTGGGACGTCGGCGGCTCGGGTGTCACCGACGAACCGGGCCGCTTCGCCGACGGGACGAGCTTCTTCGTCTATCGCTTCCCGTTTCCGGCGAGCACGACCGCCGCGGAGCTCACCGTGACGATCAGCAACCAGTTCCTGGTGGACGTGGGACCGGACGGGGAGACCTGGACCCGGGTGCTGGCCGAGGACGAGCCCCTGCGGGATGCCTCGAACCGGGGCGACCACACGATCGATCTGACGCCCTATCTCGGCGACGAGGACAAGGACGTCTACCTGAAGGTCTCCGATGCCTTCCCGGAGGATGGGTGGGGCGGCCAGGTGCACCACGTGAGTGCGCAGTACAGCGGGGCGTGAACGAACCGCTCGATCAACCGTCCCGAGACGGTTTCCGTCGGCGTCTCCTGCTCGGCGTGAAGCTCGGTATGACCACGTCGATCAGAAAGCCGACGACGAGTTCGAGGAGTACTCCGAGCAAGCCCATTCAGAGAGAATACGGGATACCCCGCTGCTCCGCAGGCCGGGCGATGCGTCATGAGGGAACGTGTCCACTGCGTACCGAAGAGGCCGTGCAACTCCCGACTACGGCTCTGACCTGGTAGCCCAGGCGGGGCTTGAACCCGCGACCGACGGATTATGAGTCCGCTGCTCTGACCGGCTGAGCTACTGGGCCATGACCCTGCGCAGGGCCGGGAAGAATCTACCACGATCACCCATCGTGACCTGGACAGATGCATGGGCGGGCCGGACGTGGGCGGAGGTGAGTCGGCGCGACGCACTCTGCGTCCGCGGCGAACGCTGTGCCGGAGGCCTCGTGTCAGACCTCGGCGCGGGTCGCGACGGCGCCGCCCGTGCGGGTGTCACCGGCGACGGCGTCGTGGGCATGCTCCCTCACCACCTGGAGCGTCGGCCGGTCGCCGGCCCGTGACGCCCTCATCCACTCCTCGAAGACGGAGCCGCCCGGTGCGGCGGCGCTGCGATGCAGAAGCGGCTGGGGACCTACGGGCAGCTCGATCGCGCGTCCGCGTGGAGCCGGGGGAGCGGCCTCCCGTGCGGCGGAGATCGCATCGCGGAAGGCTTCTCCGGCGCCTTTGATCCTGCCGTGCTCGTCGAACAGCCCCAGCGTGTGCTCGAGCGGAGGGAAGTCGGACAGTTCACGGGAGACGTCGTGGGAGCACCACCAGGTGATGCCCCAGAGCTCGGGGCACTGCAGCGAGTTCTCCACCGTGCTGCGCACGAACCAGGGGACGTCCGACTCCTCGAGGATGCTGCGGGGCGCACCGACCTCCTGCAGCCACAGGGGCCGCTGAGGGGCGGGGGAGAAGGCGCGTGCGAGCTCCAGGTAGTACTCGGTGCGATGCGCGACCTCGTAGGAGCGTGCACCGTAGCGCTGACCGGTGCCGTCGAAGATCCAGGAGTGCACGACGGTGGCATCTCCGAGCTGAGCGGACTGATCGGGGGTGAACGCGTGATCGTCCATGAACCAGGCGGCGTCATAGTTGGCGACCGTGTGCATCCCGCTCGGGGAGCCGGCGCGGGCGGCATCCAGCATCGTCGCCGTCCACACCCTCGCCTGATCGGTCGACAGCGGGTCGGGGTCGGGATGGTTGGAGGCCGAGAACTGGTTGACCTCGTTCCCGATGGTCAGGCCCAGGAGGTTCGGGGCATCGGCCAGCTGGGCGGCCAGGGCTCGTACCAGCTCTGCAGTCGCAGAGACCACCTCGGGATCGGTGAACATGTTGCGCCGGTGCCAGCTGCTGAGCCAGCTGGGCACGAAGTCGAAGCTCGAGAGATGGCCCTGCAACGCGTCGACCACCACGTCGAGGCCCACGGCCGCAGCCGCATCGACGACGGTCCTCACGTCCTCGAGGGCGCGTGGCCGGATCAGCGTGCGGTTGGGCTGGAGCAGCGGCCACAGCGGGAAGATCCGCACGTGGTCGACCCCGAGCGAGGCGACCGCGGCAAGATCCTCGGCGACCGCATCCGGGGCCAGATCCAGCCAGGAGTGGAACCATCCGATGCGTGGCGTGTAGTTGACGCCGAAGCGCGGGGTGAGGGAGCCGGCGGCAGCCGGGACGGGGCGGAGCATCCTCGTCCTTCCGTCGTAGGTGGTGAGAAGGTCGGCGAATCGGCGGCGGCGCCGACTGATCGGGAGGGGAAACACCCGGTGAGAGAGGTTCCCGACTGTTACTATAGCGCTCAAGTACCGGCATGATGAGCTTGTTCGTACAGTTCCCGACCTGAGGGGCCGACCCATGTCCACCAGTAGAGTCTCCACGCCGCGCGGAGCCGGTCGCCCCCGCCGCGTCACCATCGCCGACATCGCCGATCGCGCCGGAGTCACGGCCGCGGCCGTCTCGCTCGCGGTCAACGGCAGGCCCGGAGTGTCCGATGCGACCCGTGCACGGATCATGGACATCGCTCGGGAGCTGGACTGGGAGCCGTCCCCGGCGGCGCGCGCCCTCACCGGCGCCCCGGTGCTCGCGGTCGGCATGGTGCTCGCCCGACCGGCCGAAGTGCTCGGCAACGAGGCGTTCTTCGGCGCCTTCGTGGCGGGGCTGCAGGAGGTGCTGAGCACCGAGGACTACTCCCTGCAGATGAAGATCGTGGAGTCCACCGAGGCCGAGATCGAGACCTATCGACGATGGTTCGGCCAGCGGCGCGTGGACGGCGTGGTGATGGTGGATCTCCGGCAGGACGATCCCCGGGTCCCCGCACTCGAGAAGCTCGGCCAGCCGGCCCTCGTGATCGGTGGTCCCGGCCACCACGGGAGCCTCCCCGCGGTCTACGTCGATGACGCGGTGGCCACGACGCTCCTGGTGGATCATATGGTGGGCCTCGGCCACCGACGCATCGCGCGGGTGGCGGGCACGGCGGAGTTCTTCCACACCGCTCAGCGGGACCGTGCCTTCCTCGATCGCTGCGAGGAGCTCGGTGCCACCGGAGTGCTGCAGGATGCCGGCTATGGCGCTCAGGGAGCGGCCGCAGCCACCGAGGGCCTGCTCGCCGAGGAGGACGCGCCGTCGGCGATCATCTTCGACAGCGACGAGATGGCCCTCGCGGGCAGCCAGGTGCTGCTCGAGAACGGGATCCGCATCCCGCAGCAGATGGCCGTCGCCAGCTATGAGGACTCCGCCCTGGCCCGCACGCACCGACCGGCCATCACGGCGATCGGACGCTCTGCGGTGCAGTACGGCCGCGTCGCCGCGACCCGTCTGCTCGAGATCATCGACGCGGACCGTCGCCGCCCCCTGCCCGACGCAGCGCAGGCAGCGACCGGCGAGGTGCGAGCGATCGATCCGCAGCTCATCGTCCGCGCCTCGACCGCCGGCGCCGACGCCGGTTGAGCGGCCTCCGCGCGCCGCGCCCGACCGGCACCGCTCCGAACCTGCCGCGCAGCCTCCCGCAGCCGCGGCGCACCACCCTCCGACTCCCTCGTTAGATAGGTCATACTCCCCGGTGGGAGCCGCAATCGAGGGTGCACCGCCGGCCGGGTACTGCTACTGTTATCCAGGTCGATCCCGCATAGCTCAATCGGCAGAGCATTCGACTGTTAATCGAAGGGTTGTTGGTTCAAGTCCAACTGCGGGAGCCACAGCAGGAACGCAGCCCCGGGGATCTCCCCGGGGCTGCGTTGTTTCGTCCGTCCGTGTTCTCACGAAGGAGAGCGATGACCGCCGTTCCCGATGAGCGCTTCCCGATCCCGGAGCAGGCCGGCCCCGGGAGCGTCTGGGCCGATCGCACCGGCAGCCGCACCCTGAGGGGGCACAACCGGCGCGGGGTCGAGATCCCCATCGGCAAGGGTGAGGGGGAGATCAGCCCCGGGGAGCTGCTCAAGCTCGCACTCATCGGCTGCGCGGGAATGTCCTCGGACGAGAACCTGGCACGGCGCCTCGGCGAGGACTTCGACATGCGCCTGTGGGCGCACGGAGACTCCGATGCGTCCGAGAACCGCTACACGACGCTGGCCGAAGAGGTGCAGCTGCCGCTCGAGGGACTGACCGAGGCGGAGATCGCCAGGATCGTCACGGTGTTCGAGCGAGCCGTGGCAGCTGCCTGCACCGTCGAGCGGACGATCGTCCCCGGTGCCCGAGTGACCCACACGATGCTCCGGGACGACCAGGAGTCCGAGGCCGTGGCCTCACGCTCGGACGTGACCGCGTCCGAGAGCCCGAACCAGCAGGAGACCACGCAGCGATGAGCATCCGACCGATCCGCATCGTCGGCGACCCGGTGCTGCGCACCCCCTGCGACCCGGTCCGCACGATCACCGACGGCACACGCCGTCTGGTCCAGGACCTCATGGACACCGTGGATGACGAGGGCCGGGCCGGCGTGGCGGCGAACCAGATCGGCGTGAGCCTGCGCGCCTTCTCCTGGAACCTCGAGGACCACGGCATCGGCTGCATCCTCAACCCCGTCATCGTCGAGCTCTCCGAGGAGCTCCAGCATGACGACGAGGGCTGTCTCTCCGTGCCGGGCCTCTTCTTCCCGCGCACCCGCTCCGTCTACGCCCGCTGCGTGGGCATCGACGTGGAGGGCCAGGAGATCGAGCTGGCAGGCGAAGGCATCACCGCGCGACTCATCCAGCATGAGGTGTCCCACCTCGACGGCGAGCTCTACATCGACGGCCTCGAACGCTCTGTGAAGAAGAAGGCGTTGCGCCAGATCAGGGAAACCCTCTAAGCTCGGGGGCGCATGCAGAGAAGTCCGGCATCTCACACGCTCCGGGCGGTTCCGATTCGTTGGGGAAGACGCATCGGAGACCGGAAGGAACGAGATGACTCAGGGTGTTCTCTACATCCACTCCGCCCCGCGCGCCCTCGCACCGCATATCGAATGGGCCGCCAACGGAGTCCTCGGCGCGCCCGCACGGATGCGCTGGGAGGACCAGTTCGTCGCGCGCGGGCTGCTACGGGCCGAACTCACCTGGCGGGGTCGTGAAGACACCGGGGCCCGGCTCGTCAGCGCTCTGCGCGGCATGCACGAGGTGCGCTTCGAGGTGACCCAGGAGGCCACCGTCTCCAGCGACGGCACTCGCTGGAGCTGCACGCCGGAGCTCGGCATCCACCATGCCGCCACCGACCGCGCCGGGAACATCGTGCTCACCGAGGATCACGTGCGCGGCTGCATGGAGCGCGCCGGCGACGACCCGCTCGCCCTGCGTCGAGAGCTCTCCATCGCGCTGGGGGAGCCCTGGGACGAGGAGCTGGAGATCTACCGGCATGCGGGCGACGGTGTGCCCATGCGCTGGCTGCATCGCGTCAGCTGAGACGGACCGCGCCCGGGACATCGCACCCGGAACAAGGACGCGGCTGCCGGAGCATCTCCGGCAGCCGCGTCGTCTTGCGTCGAGCGTCAGGCGTTGGTGAAGGTCACGGCGATGTCGTGGCCTCCGAAGCCGAACGCGTTGTTCAGCACGGCGATGTCGCCCGAGGGAAGCTCCACCGGAGCGTTCTGCGCGATCCGCATCGGGGTCTCGGGGTCGAGCTCGGCGATGTTGACGGTCGGCGGAGAGACGCGATGGTGCACGGCCAGCGTCGAGAAGATCGACTCGAGCGCACCGGCACCGCCCATCAGGTGCCCGGTCATCGACTTGGTCGACGTCACCACGATCTGGTCGGTGGCGCCGTCCAGCGCGTCGGAGACCGCGTTCAGCTCACCGATGTCGCCGAGCGGGGTGGAGGTGCCATGCGCGTTGACGTGCACGATGTCCTTCGCGGCGAGGTCGGCGTCCTGCAGGGCCTCGCGCACCGCACGGGCCTGGCCCTCCGCTGAGGGAGCGGAGATGTGGTGCGCGTCCGAGGCCATGCCCCGACCGGCCGCATAGGCGTACACCCGGGCACCGCGCGCGGCCGCATGCTCTTCGCTCTCGAGCACCAGGATGGCCGCACCCTCGCCGAGGACGAAACCGTCACGGTCCACGTCGTAGGGACGCGAGGCATGCTCGGGATCATCGACGCGGCTCGAGAGGGCACGGATGTTCGCGAACGCCGCGAGCGTCATCGGGTGGATGCACGCCTCGGTGCCGCCCACGACCACGACGTCTGCGCGACCGTCGCGGATCATGCCCATGCCCAGCGCGACGGCCTCCGACCCGGAGGCGCACGCGGACACCGGAGTGTGGGCGCCTGCGCGGGCACCGAGCTCCATGGAGATCTGGGCGCTCGAGGAGTTGGCCATGAGCATCGGCACCGTGAAGGGATTGACCCGTCGGGCGCCGCGCTCACGCACGGCGTCCCACTGGTCCAGCGTCGTCCAGATGCCGCCGATGCCGGTGCCGACCACCACACCGAGGCGCTCGGGGGCGACGTCCGGGGCTCCGGCGTCGGCCCAGGCCTCACGGGCCGCCACCATCGAGTATTGACCCGACGGGTCGAGCTTCTTGGCCTCGGGGCGCGTCAGGGAGTCGACGGCGCCGGGAACGATCTGGCAGGCGAAGTCCACGGACAGGCCGTAGCGCTCCTTCCAGTCGTTGTCCAGGGTTCGCGCGGTCGACGTACCGGCGAGGGCGGCCTCCCACGTGGAGGCGATGTCGCCTCCGAGCGGGTTGACGGTGCCCAGGCCGGTCACGGCGACACGGGGGCGGGAAGCGGACATACGGACCTCCGGGTCGGATGGCGGGAAGACAGCGACGCCCGGGACAGGCAGCCCCGGGCGTCAGGCGGAAATCAGGACTGAGCGCCCTCGATGAACTTGACGGCGTCGCCGACGGTGGCGAGGTTCTTGACCTCTTCGTCGGGGATGCGCACGTCGAACTTCTCCTCCGCGTTGACGACGATGGTCATCATGGAGATCGAGTCGATGTCGAGGTCGTCGGTGAAGGACTTCGCGAGCTGGACGTCCTCGGTGGCGACACCCGTCTCCTCGTTGACGATCTCGGCCAGGCCCTCGAGGATCTCGTTCTCGGTGTGTGCCATGGGGTTCTCCTTAGGTGAATGGGATGTGTGGCGGTGACAGACTACCTGCGCGACGGACGGTCTTCCGTCAGCCGTGGCGATGTGGTCCTTGTGGCGTGATACGGGTGACAGCCCGACCGCACGCCGCGGGGATCAGGGGAGGATCAGCACCTGGCCGGCGTACGCCAGGCCTGCGCCGAAGCCGAACTGCACGAGCACGTCACCGCTCTTCGCAGTGCCCTCCTCGAGCAGGCGATGGGTCGCCAGCGGGATCGAGGCCGCGGAGGTGTTGCCGGTCTCGGCGATATCGCGGGCGATGACGACGCTCTCGGGGAGCTTGAGCTGCTTGGCGAGCTCGTCGACGATCCGCATGTTCGCCTGGTGGGGGACGAACACGTCGATGTCCTCGACGGTGAGGCCCGACTGCTCGAGCATCTCGCGGATCTTCTTCGCGGTGTGCCAGACGGCCCAGCGGAACACGGTGCGGCCGTCCTGCTCGAGCGTGGGCCAGCCGCCGTCCCCGTCGCGGTAGTCCACGAGGGAGTTCGTCATGCGGATGGTGTTCCAGCTGTCACCGTCGCTGCCCCACACGGTGGGGCCGATCCTCGGCTCGTTGCTGGGCCCGACGATCGCGGCGCCCGCGCCGTCGCCCAGCAGGAAGGAGATCGAGCGGTCGGTGGGATCCACGAAGTCGGAGAGCTTCTCCGCGCCGATGACCAGCACATGGCGTGCGGCGCCGGTGCGGATCAGGGCGTCGGCCTGGCCGATGCCGTAGGCGAAGCCGGCGCAGGCGGCGGAGATGTCGTACGCGATGACGTCCGGCCGGCCCAGCTCTCCGGCGAGGAGCGTCGCGAGCGACGGCGTCGGGTACGGGAAGGAGATCGTCGAGACGATGATCGCGTCGAGCGTCCCGATGTCGATCCCGGAGCGCTCGACGGCCTCGCGGGCGGCGGTGAGGGACAGGTCCTTGACGCCGACGTCCCTGCTCGCGCGGGTGCGGGTGATGATGCCGGTGCGCTGCTGGATCCATTCGTCCGACGAGTTGATCGGCTCGATCAGGTCGTCGTTGGGGACGACGAGGTCGCCGCGGGCCGCGCCGTAGGCGAGGACCTGCGAACCCGGGACGATGGGCTTGGGCTGGAGGGAAACGGCCATGTCAGTTCTCCTGGTCCGCGGTCGAGGGCACACCGGCGTGATCGCGCACGAGGGCGCGCGCGGCGTCGAGGTCGTCAGGGGTGTTGAGGTTCGCGAGGGCGATGCCCTTGAGCTCGCGCTTGGCGAGTCCGGTGAGGGTGCCGGCGGGTGCGACCTCGACCAGCGCCGTCACGCCGCGTTCACGCAGCGCGTCCATGCAGGCCTCCCAGTCCACCGGGGAGGCCACCTGGGTGACGATCAGGTCGAGGTAGCGCGATCCGTCGGTGACGATCTCGCCCCCGGCGTTGGACACCAGCGGAACCGTCGGAGCGGTGGGGGAGAGCTCCGGTGCGAAGGCGGCGAGCTCTTCGCGGGCAGCGGCCATGTACGGGGTGTGGAACGCGCCCGCCACCTGCAGCGGGATGACGCGGGCCTTGGCGGGACCGTCCTCGCCTAGCGCCGCGATCGCGTCGAGGGAGCCGGCGGCCACGACCTGCGCGGCGGAGTTGATGTTCGCGGGGTGCAGGCCATGGCGCTCGATGGCCGCCAGCACCTCGTCGCGCGTGCCGCCGACGACCGCCGCCATCCCGGTGGGCTCGGCCGCGGCGGACTTCGCCATCGCCTGGGAGCGCACCGCGACCAGACGCATCGCGTCCTCGTCGTTCAGCACGCCGGACAGCGCAGCGGCGGTCAGCTCTCCGACGCTGTGCCCCGCGATCACGTCCGCCACGGGGAGGTCCGTGCCCGCACCCAGCTGGGCGGCGGCGACGATACCGGCGGCGACCAGCAGGGGCTGGGCCACGGCGGTGTCGCGGAGGGTGTCCGCGTCGGACTCCGTGCCATGGCGCACCAGATCCACGCCGGCCCCCTCGGAGAGGGAGACCAGCGTCTGCTCGACGCCGGGCAGCTCACGCCACGGGTTCAGGAATCCGGGCTTCTGCGCCCCTTGGCCGGGGCAGACGATAGCGAGCACGGGAACCTCCAGGAAGAGAGAGACGAACGGGCCCCGCCGCCGCTGAGGGCGAGGCCCGGGGAAAAAAGACCACCGGACCGCCCCTCCCGCAGGAGGGATGGCCCGGTGGGGTGATCAGGACTCGCCGCCGAAGGAGCCGGACTGGCCCGCGTTGACGTTGGCGAGGTCGTACTTGTCGATGGCCTGGCGCACCACGGAGGCGTCGACCTTGCCCTCGCGGGCGAGCAGCTGCAGGGCCTTCACGACCATGGAGTGCGCGTCGATCTTCAGATGACGACGGGCGGCCGGACGAGTGTCCGAGAAGCCCCAGCCATCCGCGCCGAGCACGCCGTACTGGCCGGGGATCCACTCACGGATCAGGTCCGGCACCAGGAAGTCGTAATCGGAGGTCGCGACGAACGGCCCCTCGACGCCCTGCAGACGCTCCGAGATCCACGGGGTGCGCGGCTCCTCGGGGTGGAGCAGGTTGTGCTTCTCCGCCTCCTGGGCGTCCTTGCGCATCTCGGCCCACGAGGTGACCGACCAGACCGTGGCGCGCACGCCCCAGTCCTCCTCCAGCAGCTCGCGGGCGTGGCGCGCCCACGGCACGCCGACGCCGGAGGCGAGCAGCTGGGCCTCGGGGCCCTCGCCCTCGGGAGCCGACTCGAGCACGTACATGCCCTTGAGAAGGCCCTCGACGTCCAGGCCTTCGGGCTCCGCCGGCTGCACGATCGGCTCGTTGTACACCGTGATGTAGTAGAAGACCTCCTGCAGACGGTCGTCCTCGCCGTACATGCGCTGCAGGCCGTCCCGGATGATGTGTCCGAGCTCGTAGCCGTACGCGGGGTCGTAGATCACGGTGCCGGGGTTCGTGTAGGCCAGGATCGGCGAATGGCCGTCCATGTGCTGCAGGCCCTCGCCGGCGAGCGTCGTCTTGCCGGCGGTCGCGCCGATCACGAAGCCCTTGGCCATCTGATCGCCCGCGGCCCAGAAGAAGTCACCGGTGCGCTGGAACCCGAACATCGAGTAGAAGATGTAGAACGGGATCATCGGGAAGTCATGGGTGGCGTACGAGGTGCCCGCCGCGGTGAACGCCGCCGTGGAGCTGATCTCGTTGATGCCCATGTGCTTGATCTGGCCGGAGGTGGACTCCTTGTAGGCCAGGAGCAGATCGCGGTCCACGGACAGGTAGTTCTGACCGTCCGGGTTGTAGATCTTCGCGGTCGGGAAGAGCGAGTCCATCCCGAAGGTGCGGGCCTCGTCCGGCACGATCGGGACCCAGCGCTTGCCGGTCTCCTTGTCGCGCATGAGGTCCTTGAGCAGTCGCACGAGAGCCATCGTGGTGGCGATCTCCTGCTTGCCCGAGCCGCGGCGTGCGACCTCGTAGGCCTTGTCGCCCGGCAGGTCGAGCGCCTTGTGCTCGGTGCTGCGCGAGGGGACCGGCCCGCCGAGCTCACCACGGCGGGACTTCAGGTACTGCATGACCGGGGCATCGTCCTCGGGCATGTAGAGCGGTGCGTCGTAGACGCTGCCGGACTCCAGCTGCTCGTCGGTGACCGGGATGTGCAGCGTGTCGCGCAGCGCCTTGAGGTCCTCGAGGGTGAACTTCTTCATCTGGTGGGTCGCGTTGCGGCCCGCGAAGTTCTTGCCGAGGCGGTAGCCCTTGATCGTGTGGGCGAGGATCACGGTGGGCTGGCCCTTGTGCTCGACCGCGGCCTGGAAGGCTGCGTAGATCTTCTTCGCGTCGTGGCCGCCGCGGTTGAGCTTCCACCAGATGTCGTCGTCCGAGAGGTCCTCGACGAGGGCCTTCGTGCGGGGATCGCGACCGAAGAAGTTGTCGCGGATGAAGCCGCCGTTCTCCGCGCGGTACGTCTGGTAATCGCCGTCGGGGGTGACGTTCATCAGGTCGATGAGGGCGCCGTCCGTGGAGGCCTCCAGCAGCGGATCCCAGCCCGCGCCCCAGATCAGCTTGATGACGTTCCAGCCCGCACCGCGGAACTGGCTCTCCAGCTCCTGGATGATCTTGCCGTTGCCGCGCACCGGGCCGTCGAGCCGCTGCAGGTTGCAGTTGACGACGAACGTGAGGTTGTCCAGGTGCTCCTTCGCCGCGATGTGCAGCGCGCCACGGGACTCGACCTCGTCCATCTCGCCGTCGCCCAGGAACGCCCAGGTGTGCTGCTCGCTGGTGTCCTTCAGATCACGGTTCTGCAGGTACTTGTCGAACGAGGCCTGCTCGATGGCGGCGACCGGGCCGATGCCCATCGACACGGTCGGGAACTCCCAGAAGTCCTGCATGGCCCGTGGGTGCGGGTAGGACGGCATGCCGTGCTCGCTGGAGAACTCCTGGCGGAAGCCGTCGAGGTCCTCCTGGCCGAGGCGGCCCATGAGGTAGGCGCGGGCGTAGATGCCAGGGGAGGCGTGGCCCTGGAAGAAGACGTGGTCGCCGCCGCCGGGGTGGTTGCGACCGCGGAAGAAGTGGTTGAAGCCGACCTCGTACATGGTGGCGATCGAGGCGTAGCTCGAGAGGTGGCCGCCGACGGAGACGCCCGGGCGCTGGGCACGATGGACCACCATCGCCGCGTTCCAGCGGTTGATGTTGCGCAGCTCCTTCTCGAGCTCCACGTCGCCGGGATACTCGGGCTGCTCGTCCACCGCGATGGTGTTCACGTAGTCCGTGGTCAGGGAGTCCGGCAGGTGCAGGTCCTGGTTGCGGGCATGCTGGATCAGGCTCTGGACGACCTCGGAGGCGCGGTCGGAGCCACGATGCTCGACGAGGCCGTCGAAGGACTCAATCCATTCCTGCGTCTCCTCCGGGTCAGGATCCTGCGCATGGCTGGGCAGGTTGATGCCGATGGGACGAGGAGTCTCGTGCGAAGTCACACTGTCCTTCTCTCTACGGGAGGCGATGGACCGGCCGTGGGAGCAACGGAGCGCCGGTGGGCACGGCTCCTGTGGCCTCGGTTCCGGTCAGCCTACCGTCGCTGAGGGTGTGCAGAGTCTGCACAAGTCCTCCTCACCTGTGAGACGCCGGACACCCTGGGGGCCGCCGAGGTCCTGTCGGTCGTGCGGTGACCCGCTGGTGACCGGTGGCGTCCTGGCGGCCTCCCGGTTCACGCCGGGCCCCGACGACGCCCGCGAGTGTCGTGCGCGGCGGCATGGTCCGCTCGTGCATGAGCGGCGTGACCGGGTAATCTCACCCCGGCCCAGGATCGGAGTGCGTGAGGATCCCGTGTGGCATACCATTGCGCAGGCACAGGATGGCCAGTGGGCCCCAGCGGTCCCGTCCATCCTGCCGCCTGTCTACAGTCCCATCCCGTGAGGAGCCTTTTCTTGTCACCGTCGGCCGACGCCACTTCGCCCAGCTCTCCTGCAGAGACGCTGGCCTTCACCGAGGGCCAGATAGTCCAGGAGTTCGGCTATGACGACGATGTCGATCTCGACCTCCGCGACGCCATCGAGGACATCCTCGGCGAGGATCTCGAGGATGAGGACTGCCAGGAGATCGTCGATGGCGTGATCATGTGGTGGCGCGAGGGCGATGGGGATCTGACCGACGCCATGGTCGACACGCTCACCACCCTCGCCCCCGGTGCGCCGGTGTGGGTGCTGACGCCGAAGGCCGGTCGCGACGGCCATGTCGCGCCCGCCGACATCCAGGAGAGCGCCGGCATCGCCGGTCTGCGTGTCATGAGCACCGTCACCCTGGCGGCGGATTGGACGGGCACCCGCCTGGCCAGCCGCACCAACTGATCGTCTCCACGTTCGCCACCCCGTGCGCGGGGTGAACAGCACCCCGTATGTGGGGTGAACAGGATCGTTCGCGCGCGCCCGCTCGCGCGCGGGGTCACGGGGCACCGCCCCGCCCGGGTCGTTAGCTCAGTTGGTCAGAGCGCCTGGTTTACACCCAGGAGGTCGGGGGTTCGAGCCCCTCACGACCCACCGCAGGCTCCATCGCGCGTGGCCGCGCGCAATGTCGAGCGCAACGCACGCGCCGTCGGCCGCGTCGGCCGTCGCTCGCATCGAGGACCCGCGTCGGTCTGCAGGCGCCCACCGGGCCCCGGTTGCCTCGGCAGGGCCGTCGACTCGGCCCGTTTCAGCAGTCAGCGGGAGACGTAGTAGGCGAGCACGAGCAGGCACGGCACCAGGACGGCGAGTCCGCCCCAGATCGACGCGGCGCGCTTGTCCTTCGCCTTCTGCTCGTCGGTGCGGGGGCGTTCGCCCGAGGGGAAGCCGTCGCTGCGTGCATCCTCGCGTTCGCGCCGCTGGTAGGAGAGCATGCGCAGGACGGCGATGCCGAGGAAGACGATGAGGGTCAGTCCGAACAGCAGCAGGATCAGGGTGTTGATGGTGCATCCTCCGAGCGGTGCGGGGTCAGGTGTGGACAGGATCTCACGGCCCAGGGATCGGCCCGGTCGGCTTCCTATACTGGAGCCACTGTCGCGCACGGCTCCACCTGCACCTCACGGTGTCCGTCGCTGTGCGGCGACCGGCACCGATCGAAGGAGGAGCTGCACAGGTGAACTCACCGAGCAGAGCGTTCGACATCCAGGCGATCAGGGCGGATTTCCCGATCCTCGAGCGCATGCTGGATCCCGAGACCCCGATGATCTACCTCGACGGCGGCGCCACCTCGCAACGTCCCCGGCAGGTGCTCGATGCCGAGGTCGCTTTCCTCACCCGGGACAACGCCGCCGTGAAGCGGGGTGCGCACCGGATGGCCTCCGCCGCGACCGACGCCTATGAGCAGGCGCGGGAGACCGTCGCGGCCTTCGTCGGTGCCCCCTCGCCGGACGAGGTCGTCTTCACGAAGAACGCGACCGAGGCGCTCAACCTGGTCGCGTACTCGCTCGGCAACGGGGACCCGTCGACGCCACCCGCGCTGCGAGTGGGGGAGGGTGACGAGATCCTCGTGACGGAGATGGAGCATCACGCGAACCTCGTGCCGTGGCAGGAGCTCGCGCGCCGCACCGGCGCCACGCTGCGCTGGATCCCGATGGCCGACGACTTCACGCTGGACCTCTCCGACCTGGATGCCCTCATCGGTGCGCGCACGAAGGTCGTGGCGTTCACCCACCAGTCCAACGTCCTGGGGACGATCAATCCCGTCGACCGGCTCGTCGAGGCCGCCCGGGCCGTCGGGGCGCTCACGGTGCTCGACGCCGCGCAGTCCGCCCCGCACATGCCCTTCGACGTCGCCGCACTGGGCGTGGACTTCGCGGTGCTGTCCGGGCACAAGATGCTGGGCCCGACCGGCATCGGCGTGCTCTGGGGGCGGTACGAGCACCTCGCGGCGATGCCCCCGTTCCTCACCGGCGGGTCGATGATCGAGGTGGTCCATCTCGATCACAGCACCTATGCGGAGCCGCCCGCCCGTTTCGAGGCCGGCACGCCCCCGATCAGCCAGGCCGTGGGTCTGGCCGCCGCGTGCGACTACCTCACCGCCCTGGGGATGGAGACCATCGCCGAGCACGAGCGCGCGCTGACCGACCAGGCGGTGCGCGGGCTCTCCGAGATCGACGGGGTGCGGATCATCGGCCCCTCCGTCGGGCCGCACCGCGCCGGCGCCGTGTCCTTCGACCTGGCCGGACGCCATCCGCACGACGTCGGCCAGGTGCTGGACTCCCTCGGGATCGAGGTCCGGGTCGGTCACCACTGCGCCTGGCCTCTGCACCGGCGCTTCGGGCTGCATGGCACCACGCGGGCCAGCTTCTCCGTCCACACCACTGCCGACGAGGTCGAAGCCTTCGTCGCCGGGGTCGCCCGCACCACCGACTTCTTCGGAGGACTGTCATGACCGTGGGTCTGAACTCCCTGTACACCGAGCTCGTCATGGAGCACGACAAGCGCCCGCTGCATGCGGGCCTGCGTGAGCCGTTCACCGCCGAGGTCCATCACGTGAACCCCACCTGCGGCGACGAGATCACCCTGCGCCTGCAGCTGACCGGCAGCGGCGCGACGCAGCAGATCGAGGACGTCTCCTACGACGCGATCGGCTGCGCGATGAGCCGCGCCGCCGCCTCGATCATGGCGGATCTGCTGATCGGCCGGAGCGTCGCCGAGATCGAGCCCGTGCGCGAGCACTTCGAGGCCGCGATGGGCTCCCGCGGTCGTCTCGAGGGCGACGAGGACCTGATCGGGGACGGCGTCGCCCTGCTGGGTGCCGCGAAGTTCCCCGCCCGGGTGAAATGCGTGCTCATGCCGTGGAAGGCCTACCAGGCGGCCCTGGTCGAGTCGCAGGCGCTCCGCTCATGACGAGCACGCACGGCACCCCGGCCCGGACCCTCGGGACCGTCGTCGAGGTCCTCGAGGAGACCTATCCGCTCTCCTGGGCGGAGGACTGGGACCGCGTCGGCCTGGTGCTCGGCGAGCGGTCCGCGCCGGTCTCGACGGTGCTGCTCGCCGTGGATCCGACGGTCGCGGTGGCCGGCGAGGCGATCGAGCGGGGCGCTGAGCTGCTCATCACCCATCATCCGCTGCTGCTGCGCGGGGCGAGCTTCCTCCCGGCGGACGACGGGAAGGGTGCCGTCGTCACGAGCCTCCTGCGGGCCGGGACGGGCCTGTGGTGCGGTCACACGAACGTCGACCGCTCCACCCGAGGCACGGTCGGTGCGTGGATCGACGCGCTCGACCTGCAGGAGCCGCGACCCCTCGTGTCCGGCCGACGCGACACCGACCAGAGCGGTGCGCACGGCTCGCAGCTCTTCGGCCTCGGCGCGGTCGGGGTCCTGCCGGCCGCCACCACCGTCGGGGAGCTCACCGCCGCCGTCGCCGACATCGTGCCGGAGACCGCCCGCGGGATCCTGCACACCGGGGAGGCGGACCGTGCCGTGCGCACGATCGCCGTGTGCCCGGGGGCTGGGGATTCCTTCCTCGACCAGGCCGCTGCCGCGGGGGTCGACGTCTACCTCACCTCGGATCTGCGACACCATCCGGCGCTCGAGCACGTCGAAGCGTCCGCGGACCCGGCGGCGGTGCCGGCCCTGATCGACGTGCCGCATGCCGCGAGCGAGGCGCTGTGGCTCCCTCAGGCCCGGCAGCTCCTGCAGGAGGCGCTCCCCGGTCTCGAGGTGCTGGTCAGCGGGCACACCACGGATCCGTGGAGCGGTCGCGCCGGCTGAAGGACGGCCGCGGGGCGAGGGTCGTGGTGTCGTCAGGCGATCCGGTCGACGATCACCAGCCGGTCGCCGTCGAGCTCGACCTGCAGCGAGGTGCCGAGGGCGGCGCGCACCACGTCGACGACCTCGTCGGCCCCGGCAGGAGTGTGCGCGGACGCGAGCAGCGCGTGGGTGACCATGCCGCGATAGCGCTTGGCATCGTGGGAGATGACCTTGCGTCGCCCGTCGCGCTCCTGCACGGGGGACACCTCGAGCACGCGGACGCCCTCTCTGCTGCGCATCGCCATCATCGAGCGGTACGAGCCGGAGCGGTTGTCCACCACGACCGGGGAATCTCCTGCTGCCAGCTGGGCGTGCAGGGACGCGGCGACCGGGGCCAGGCGGGGACGCCACCAGGTCGCGGTCCTGCCCAGCCGGGAGACCGTCGACCCCGCCGAGAGGCGGTACGCCGGGATCCTGTCCTGCCCGGCGTCGACGAGACCGAACAGCGCGCTCTGCACGAGCACCTGACGGTCCGGTGCGGACGGGATCGCCGCGTCCAGCTGGTCGTACAGCACCCCGGAGTAGACCGTGAGCGGGGCGGCGGCCGGTTCCTCCTCGAGCTGTGCCATCCGCTCGACGAGCTCGGGGGCGGAGGCCGGGACCCCGAGCTGGGCCGCGGCGTTCGTCCCGGCGGCCGTCCGCTGCGCCGCGCGCAGCATCGTGCGGCGATCCTCGGTGAGCTCCGGGAGGGCCAGCTCCGCGAGCTCCAGCGGGACGGCGTCCGCAGCCGTCGGGCGGGTCTTGGTCTCTGAGGGCGGCAGCAGGATCAGCACCCCTCCATTCTCCGCTCCGCACGGCGCCGAGGACGGCCCGGCACGACGCACCGCGGAGAGACGTTCCGCACGTCACGGGGCACGACGCACGATGCGCAGCGGGGCCGTGGCTCCGGCATCGGCGTACACTGCTCGCTGGACCAGTCGGCCGGGCAGCCGCGTCCTCGGGGCTCACGCTCCGGGGCCGAGGAAAGTCCGGGCTCCATCCGGCACGGTGGTGGGTAACGCCCACCCGGAGCGATCCGCGGGACAGTGCCACAGAGAACAGACCGCCGTCCGCGCCCTGCGGGGCCGGACGGTAAGGGTGAAAGGGTGGTGTAAGAGACCACCGCGACCTCGGTGACGAGGTCGGCACGGCAAACCCCACCGGGAGCAAGGCCAGACAGGGAACGTTCGAGGGCGCCGGCCCGAGTTTCCGGGTAGGCCGCTGGAGATCGTCGGCAACGGCGATCCGAGAGGGATGGCTGCCGATCACAGAACCCGGCTTACAGGCCGGCTGGTCCGCCTACGTCCCGCCCCGGGCCTGCGCCTCATCGCGCGGGCCCGGGACGCGCGGCGTCGGCGCTCCGGGCCCCGTGGGCCCCGGCCCGGACGCAGCACTTGTCGCAGCCCTCCCGGGCTCACCCGCCCCGCCTCGGCTCACGCGCCGTGCTTCGTGCCCTTCGTGCTCTTCGTGTCGTGCGCGCGGTGCGTGTCCGGCTCGTCGCCGCTCGCCTCGGCCTTCTTCGCGAGCGCCTTCTGCTCCTTGCGAGCCAGGACCGCCGCGCCGATGATCCCGGCCTCGTTGCGCAGCTTCGCCGGCACGATCTCGGTCTTCAGATCCAACAGCGGGAGGAAGTTCTCGTGCTTCTTGGAGACGCCGCCGCCGACGATGATCCTCGTGGGCGAGAAGAGGAACTCGATGTGGGCGAAGTACTCCTGGAGGCGACCGGCCCAGGTCTCCCAGTCCAGGCCCTCCCTCTCCCGGATCGAGCTGGCCATGTACTTCTCGGCGTCGTCGTCGTGCAGGAGCACATGGCCCAGCTCCGAATTCGGCACCAGCTTCCCGTCCACGAACATCGCGCTGCCCACACCGGTGCCGAGGGTGATCACGATGACCACGCCGGAGGAGTCGCGGCCTGCCCCGAACTCCATCTCGGCGATACCGGCGGCGTCCGCATCGTTGACCACGAACACGTCATGGCCGGTGCGCTCGGTCAGCAGGGAATCCACGTCGGTGCCGATCCACGACGCGTCGACGTTCGCTGCGGTGAGGGCGACGCCGTCCTGGATGACCGCGGGGAAGGTGACGCCCACGGGCATGCCGTCCGCGATGTCGAACGAGCCGATCAGCTCGGCGACGGTCTCGGCGACGGCCTCGGGTCGCGAGGGCTGAGGGGTCGCGAACCGCAGCCTGTCCGCGGTGAGCACGCCCTTCTTGAGATGCACGGGGGCACCCTTGATGCCGCTGCCGCCGATGTCGATCCCGAATGCTGTGCGGTGCTTCGCCTTGGCCATCGCCACTCCTGATCGTGGTGCGCCCGGCGGAGACCCGCAGGGCGGAGGGTCCGACGTCGGACCCCTTCAGTGCCGTCACGATACCGGGCACCGCGATCTCCCGGCACCGGGGTCCGCCGTCGGTTCCCGGCGCCGACGGCCGCTATCGGCCTCGGCGCCGGGCAGGGGCACAGGGTCAGACGACCGTGAGCAGCTCCGGACCGTCGTCGTGGATCACCATGGTGTGCTCGAACTGGGCGGTGTACCCACGGTCCTTGGTGACCACGGTCCAGCCGTCGTCCCACTGCTCCCACTCCTGCGAACCGATCGTCACCATGGGCTCGATCGTGAAGGTCATGTCCTTCTCGATGAGGTCGTCGAACAGGGGGGCGGAGTCGTAGTGGGGGATGACCAGACCGTTGTGGAAGCCCTCGGCGACGCCGTGACCGGTGTAGTCCCGCACAGACTGGTAGCCGTGGCGGGCGAGGAACTTCTCGACCACGCGGCCGATGACGTTCACCTCGCGGCCGGGCCTGGCGACCTTCACCCCGCGCATCATGGACTCGTGGGCGCGGTCGATCAGCTGCTGGGCGCGCGGATCGATGTCGCCCACGGCGAACGTGGCATTGGTGTCGCCGTGCACGCCGTGGAGGAAGGCGGTGACATCGACGTTGAGGATGTCACCGGCCTGCATCACGGTGGAATCCGGGATTCCGTGGCAGATGACCTCGTTCAGGCTCGTGCAGCAGGATTTCTCGAACCCGAGGTAGCCGAGCGTGGACGGGTAGGCCCCGTTCTGCACGAGCACGTCGTGCACCACCTCGTCGATGTGGTCCGTCGTCACTCCGGGTTCGGCGGCCTCACCGGCGGCCTGCAGCGCCAGAGCGGCGACGCGGCTCGCCTCCCGCACCCGCTCGATCACGTCAGGCGTCTGGACACGGGGACCGGAATCCGAGACCGCCTCGTCCTTGCCGACGTACTCGGGGCGCTCGATGCGCGCGGGCACCGCGCGACGGGGGCCGATCGTGCCGGGAACCAAGGGCTCGCGGCCTTCTGGACGGATCCACACCTGCTCTACAGTCATAGCCACCAGTCTCTCATCGACCCGGAAGGAGACCGACGTGACCGAGGGCACGGAGTTCTATTACAACCTCAGCACCGGAGCGGTGGAGGAGGGCCGGCAGTCGCCGGTCACGGACCTGATGGGTCCGTACCCGACGAGGGAGGCGGCGCAGCGGGCGCTGTCGACCGCGAAGGCCCGGAACGAGGAATGGGAGCAGGACGACCAGGCCTGGGAGGGCGGGACCGACTCCTGAGAGCTCCGAACGGTCCCCATCGACACCGACGACACGGCCGCGGCCGTGTCGTCGGCGTGCGGGCCCGCAGGGCGCAGCGCCTCAGTCGAAGGAGTGCTCGGGTCCCGGGTAGGAGCGCTCGGCGACCTCGACCCGGTACTGCTCGGCCGCGTGCGTGAGGTCTCGTCGGAGATCCGCGAAGGCCTTGACGAACTTGCCGTGGAAGTCCGAGAGACCAGCCATGTCCTGCCACACCAGCACCTGGCCGTCACAGGCCGGGCCGGCACCGATGCCGATCGTCGGGATCTGCAGCACCTCGGTGATGCGTGCGGCGACCTGCGCGGGCACCAGCTCGAGCACCACGGCGGAGGCGCCGGCCTCCTGGATCGCCAGCGCATCCTCGGCGAGCTGATCGGCGCCCGCGGCGTCGCGGCCCTGCACCCGGTGGCCCGACAGCGCGTTGACGGACTGCGGGGTGAAGCCGAGGTGCCCCATGACGGGAATGCCGGCGTCGACCAGGGCTTTCACCTGCGGTGCGATCGCCCTCCCGCCCTCGAGCTTCACCATCTCGGCTCCCGCGCGGATCAGCTCGACCCCGTGGCGCAGGGCGTCGGTGGACCCGGTCTCGTAGGTGCCGAAGGCGAGATCCGCGACCAGCAGCGGGCGGTGCACGCTGCGCGCTACCGCCGCGGTGAAGGTGAGCATGTCCTGATGCGTGGTGGCCGTCGTCGAGGAATGGCCGAGGACCGTCGTGCCCACCGAGTCGCCGACCAGCAGCACGTCGATCCCGGCGGCCTCGAACGCCTGCGCCGAGAACTGGTCGTACGCGGTGAGCATCGAGAACGGCCGTCCGCGATCCTTGGCGTCGTGCAGATGACGGATCCGGACCTTGGCGGGGCCGACGGATCCGGTTCCGGAGGGGGTGCTCACGATGTGCTCCTGGACGGGAGGGGAGAAGGGCGGACGCACTGACGCGACCCGCGCCGGCTCGAAGGCCGCTCGGGTGCGCGATGCGTGCGGACACAGCCTATCCGTGCACGCGCCCCACGGTGGAGGTGGCCGGGGGCCGATCCTCAGGGCTGACCCCACGGGGGCGGGGAGTTCTCCCCATGGCGCTGTCGGAGCGCCATGCGTCATTCTTCTTCTCGTCAGCGCTCCGGCTGACCACATCAGGGAGGACAGGATCTTGACTTCGATCATGCGCAGGACGGTTCGGGGAGCGGCGGCAGGCCTGGGGGCCCTCGCGGTGGTCGCGGGAGCCGCGGCATGCGGCGGGCTCACCGGCGGCGACGACGAGAAGGCCGACGGCGACGACACGGCTGTCGGGGAGGAGCAGCCCGCGGAGGGCGAGGACGCTTCGGAGGAGAAGGTCGCCGAGGAGGGCGAAGAGGCCGCGGACGAGGGCCAGGATGCGGTCGAGTCCGAGCAGGACAGCTCCGGGGAGGACGAGGAGGAGGACGGCGCTGCCGCCGGCGGTGAGGTAAGCGATGCGGATCTGGACGCCTCGAAGCAGCAGGTGCTCGCGTTCTTCGAGGCTCTCGGCGAGAAGGATGGGGAGGCCGCCTGCGGGTTCGTCCTCGATCCGACCACCGGTGAACCGGCAGCCGGCGCTGTCCTCACGGCGTGCGCGGACACGATGGACTCCAGCGGCATGATGGACATGTTCACGCCGGAGATGGTGGCCGTGATCACCGAGGACGCCCTGGAGGCCAGTGACAACGGCGACGGGACCATCAAGATCTCCGCGCAGGGTGCGGACTTCGACATGCACAAGGCCGACGACGGCAAGTGGTACATCGCGCAGTGACCCTCCGGCCGATCAGGCTGATCGGCTGCTGCTGGACGGACGGGCGGCCCCACGGCGACGTGGGGCCGCCCGTCCGTCCGTCCGCCCCTTGCGTCGGAGGAGCGGCGGCCACGGGTCCCGTGTTGCACACTGGGCGCATGGAACATCTCCACGACGACGTCATCCGCACGGTCTCCGATAGCGATGTGCGATTCATCCGTCTGTGGTTCTGCGATATCGCGGGCACCCTGAAGTCCATCGCGATCTCCCCCTCGGACCTCGAGACCGCCTTCACCGAGGGCATCGGGATCGACGGCTCCACCATCGAGGGACTCACCCGCAGCTACGAATCGGACATGATCCTGCGCCCTGATCCGGGCACCTTCGAACTGCTGGCCTGGCGCGGCGACACCAATGCGACCGGCCGCATGATGTGCGACGTGCTGACCCCGGACGGCGAACCGGCCGCCTCCGATCCGCGCCGAGTGCTGAGGGACGCCCTCGCCCGCGCGGAGGAGAAGGGCCTGGAGTTCTACGCCCATCCCGAGATCGAGTTCTATCTCTTCGACGCGCCGTACCGGCGCGGGGAGCAGCTGAGCCCGATCGACAGCGCCGGATACTTCGACCACGTCCACCGTGGTCAGGGCCAGGACTTCCGACGGGCCGCGATCGAGCATCTCGAGGCGATGAACATCCAGGTCGAGTTCTCCCACCACGAGAACGGACCCGGCCAGAACGAGATCGACCTGCGCTACGCCGACGCGCTCACCACCGCGGACAACATCATCACCCTGCGCACCGTGGTCAAGGAGGTCGCCCTGTCGATGGGGCAGGTGGCGACCTTCATGCCCAAGCCGATGATCGAGCACCCGGGCTCCGGCATGCACACCCACCTGTCGATGTTCCAGGGCGGCAAGAACGCCTTCCACGAGCCGGGTGCGGAGTACGGGCTCTCGCGCACAGGGAGGCAGTTCATCGCCGGGCTGCTGCGCCACGCTCCCGAATACAGCGCCGTCACCAATCAGTGGGTGAACTCCTACAAGCGCCTGTGGGGCGCGCAGGAGGCGCCGAGCTACATCTGCTGGGGGCACAACAACCGCTCCGCCCTGGTGCGCGTGCCGTTCCACAAGCCCACCAAGGGGACCAGCTCCCGCGTCGAGTTCCGCGGACTGGATTCGGCGGCGAACCCGTACCTCGCCTTCGCGGCGCTGCTGGCCGCCGGCCTGGCCGGGATCGAAGGGGAGTACGAGCTGCCCGAGGGAGCGGAGGACGCGGTGTGGGACCTCTCCGAGCGCGAACGCCGGGCGATGGGCATCGAGCCCCTGCCCACGGACCTCTTCCGCGCGCTGGAGAGCTTCGAGAGCTCCGAGCTGATGGCCCGCACCCTGGGGGAGCAGGTCTTCGAGTTCTTCCTGCGTGACAAGAAGCAGGAGTGGGAGCGCTATCGCGAGCAGGTGACCGATCACGAGCTCGACTCGACCTTCAGCAGGGTCTGAGCCGTGACCGAGCACCAGTGGGAGCAGGATCAGAATCGGGATCAGGAGCCGGAGTCGGAGCGGGACCAGGGTCGCGAGCAGACAGGAGCAGGGTCATGACGACGGAGCCGCCCGCCACCACCGGCGCCCTTGCCCGACTGGGGTTCAGCCGCACCGATCGGGTGCACCGCTTCCTCGCGGAGCCGGTGCTCGCAGCGCTCGGCAAGGGAGCGGCGGCACGCCTGGGGGCGACGGCCGACGGCGATGACGCGGTGCTCGGCCTGCTGCGTCTGGCGGAGGCTGCCGAGGAGGCCGGGGACTCCGCGCTGAGGGACGACTTCCTCGCCTCGGTGGGGACCGCGGGCAGCCACGGCGACCGCCTGATCCGCCTGCTGGGCACGTCAGTGGCGCTCGGGGACTTCCTGGCCCGCCATCCCGATCGGCTCGAGGCCCTGCGCGAGGGCGATGACCAGCTGGAGCTTCCGGCGACGGAGGTGCGCAGCAACCTTCTGCAGGCCGTCGGCGCCGATCCGTCGGCCGACACCCCGGTCGCCTCCGACGGCGCTCGGGAGATGCGCGACGCCCTGCGCGTGGCCTATCACGAGCGGCTCGTGCAGATCGCAGCGGCCGATGTGGTCGCCCCGGATCCCACCGCGCTGCAGCCGCGGGTCTCCGCGGCGATCAGCGACCTCGCCGACGCCGCGCTCGACGCCGCCTCCGCGATCGCCCGTGCGGCCGTGGAGGGGCACGAGAAGGTCAGCTGGTGCGTGCTGGCGATGGGCAAGACCGGTGCTCGGGAGCTGAACTTCATCTCCGACGTGGACGTCATGCACGTCGTCGCGCCGAGCAGCGCGGTCGCAGGGGAGGAGGTCGACGAGGAGGAGCTCGTGGTGATCGGCTCCGCCCTCGCCCGTGAGCTGGCGCGCGCCTGCTCGGACCGCACCTCCGAGGGGTCGCTGTGGCAGGTCGACGCCAACCTGCGGCCCGAGGGCAAGGACGGCCCGCTGGTGCGCACGATGGACTCCTACGAGCGGTATTACACCGAATGGGCGCACTCCTGGGAGTTCCAGGCGCTGCTGAAGACCCGCGCCGCAGCCGGTGACCTCGAGCTCGGCGCCCGGTTCGAGGAGATGGTGGGCCCCTGGGTGTGGCAGGCCTCCACCCGCGACAGCTTCGTCGAGGACACCCGGGCGATGCGCCGACGGGTGGTCGCCCACATCCCGCGAGGCGAGGCCGACCGCAACCTCAAACTCGGGCCCGGCGGGCTGCGTGACGTCGAGTTCACGGTGCAGCTGCTGCAGATGGTGCACGGTCGCGCCAACCACCGCCTCCAGAGCAGGTCCACTCTCGAAGCGCTCGCCCGACTCGGCGAGGACGGCTACATCTCCCGTGACCATGTCATCGAGATGGACGCCGCCTACCGCTTCCTGCGCTGTGTGGAGCATCGGCTGCAGCTGCACCGGCTGCGCCGTACTCAGGTGCTGCCCACGGCCGCCACGGACCTGCGCCGGCTCGCACGCACCATGGGGATGGGCACCGACGAGTTCCACCGCACCTACCAGCGCACCCGACGGCGCGTGCGCCAGCTCCATGAGGAGATCTTCTACCGCCCGCTGCTGGTGACCGCCTCTCAGCTCAGCGACGGCCAGATCGCGCTGAGCCCCGAGGCCGCGACCGCCCGCCTCACCGCGATCGGCTATCGCGACGGCGCCCGCGCCCTGACCCACATCTCCGCGCTCACCGAGGGCATCTCCCGGCGCGCGAAGATCCAGCGTCAGCTGCTCCCGGCGATGCTCGAGTGGTTCGCCGACGGGATCGACCCGGACCTCGGGCTGCTCTCGTTCCGTCGGCTCTCCGACGCCATCGGCTCGGCCCACTGGTACCTGGGCCTGCTGCGCGACTCCGGTCTCGCCGCGAAGCGCCTCACCCGCGTGCTCTCGGCCAGCCGCTTCGTGGGCGAGCAGCTCGAGCAGATCCCCGAGGCCGTGCGTTGGCTGGCTCGCGACGAGCACCTGCGGCCGCTCCCGCGCGACGTGCTGGGCCGGGAGTTCCTCGCCGTGATTTCGCGGGTGGATTCCGTGGACGTGGCCCGGGATGTCCTGCGCCGCACCCGCAGCCGGGAGCTGCTGCGGATCGCCCTCGCGCACCTCACCGGCGTGGCCTCGCCGCGTGAGGTCGCCGGGGCGCTCACCGACCTCGCTGAAGCCGTGCTCGAGGCGGGCCTGCTCGTCGCCTTCCACGTCGTGGCGCTCGAGCGGGATGCGGTCGACGACGACGCCGAGACCCTCGACGAGGTCGACGAGGTGGACGTCGACACCGCCAGACGACTGCGCGAGCGACGCTCCGATCCGGCCCGCGCGCTGGGACTGGAGATGGCGATCCTCGCGATGGGCAGCTTCGGCGCCCGCGAGATGGGGTACTCCTCCGATGCGGACGTGCAGTTCCTCGCGATCGACCGCGGCGCCGGCGCCGCCACCGGGGAGATCGCGATCGCCGTCGCCACGCAGACCCAGCGGATCCTCAACGCGCCCGCAGCGGGCGCCGACATGAAGGTCAGCGCTGATCTGCGGCCCGAGGGCAGGATGGGTCCGCTGGCCCGGAGCCTGGAGGCCTGGATCGACTACTACCGACGAGATGCCCAGACCTGGGAGAAGCAGGCGCTCCTGCGCGCCCGCCCGGTCGTGGCCAGCGAGGCCGTCGCGGATATTCTGCACGAGGAGATGGGCCGCCATCGATACCCCCGCGGCGGGATCGACGAGAACGCGCGCCGCGAGATCACCCGCATGAAGGCCCGGGTCGAGTCCGAACGGCTGCCGCGCAACGCCGATCCCTCGCGGCAGGTGAAGCTGGGCCGCGGCGGCATGACCGACGTGGAGTGGAGCGCGCAGGTCATCGCCCTCGAGCATGCCTTCGAGGTCGAGGGGCTGCGCACGACCCGCACGCTGGCCCAGCTTGAGGCCGCCGCCGAGGCCGAGATCATCACCGCCCGCGAGGCGAGGGAGCTCACCGACGCCTGGACGCTGGCCTGGCAGGTGCGTCGCGGAACCTTCCTGTGGAAGGGCCGCGAGGGTGACGTGCTCCCCTCGGACCGGATCGACCTGCGCGCTCTCGCCTGGCTGATCGACGGCGACGACTCCACGGCCTCCGACCTCGAGGAGCGCTATCTCCGTCGTACCCGCCGTGCCCGGAGCATCGCCGAGCGGATCATCTTCGGGGTCGAGGAATGAACGCTGCCGTCGGCCGGATCCGGTGTGATCCGGCGGGACCCTGCGGCGCGTCCTCCGGGCGCGGCGGCACCGTGCCCGAGCGACGACGTACCGTGTAGCCCGTCCCCGCTCCCTACTCTGCGCCGTCGCGCCCTCCCGAGGAGACATGACCAGTCCGAAGCTCAGCGCCGACACCCCGCGCGGCCGCATGTACCGTCTCGAGCCCGACGGCCCGCTGCTGTACCCCTCCATCACCAACGTCGCCGGGATGCGCGCGAAGGACCACCTGCAGGGCTGGTACGCCACGATGGCCTCGAAGAGGGCGCTGGAGATGTACTCCTGGCTGGACCGCAACCCGGGTCGCGCCGCCGCGGAGATCTCCCGGGTCTCGCGGGACAAGTGGGGCACCCAGAAGCGGATCGCCGCTGCCGCTCCCGAATACACCCGCAGCGCCGCCGACTTCGGCACGCTCGTCCATGCCGCCTGCGAGCTCTGGGGCACCGGCGGCACCCGACCCACCCCGGCGCAGGTCGGCGAGATCGCCGAGGAGATGCGCAGCTCTCAGAGTGCCTTCGCGGCCGAGAAGGACCCGCAGGCGCTGATCGCGCGGGCCGACGTCCGCCTGGACGGCTACGGCCGCTTCCTCGAGGATTACCAGCCTGAGTTTCTCGAGATCGAGCAGACGGTCGTGAACCACACCGTCGGCTATGCGGGCACCACCGATGCCATCGTGCGGATCGGCAACACCGTGCTCAGCGCCGACATCAAGACCTCCAAGAAGGTGCGCGGGGACTACGCCCTCCAGGGCGTCGCGGTCTGCCGCGCCGAGCAGCTGCTGGACGACGACGGCAGCCTGCGGGAGATGCCCGACATCACCGGGGCGTTCATCATCCATCTGCCGGAGGCGGGCGGCTACCAGGCTGTGCCGCTGCGCACCGGCGACGCAGAATTCGAGGTCTTCCGCTCCCTGCGCAGCGCGTGGGGCTTCGTGCCCGAGGAATGCGCGCTCGGCGCATCGTCCGGACCCAAGGACCTGCTGCTGTCGCTGCTGCGGGCCAAGGGCGGGATGGACGCGCTGGGCTGATCCCCGCGCCTCCCGGTCACTCGGGGCGCAGGATGCCCTCGGCCCGGGCACGCGCGACCGCCTCGGTGCGGCGGGTGACCCCGAGCTTGTCGAAGATGTGCACCAGGTGGGTCTTCACCGTGGCCTGGGAGAGGAACAGATCCGTCGCGACCTGAGCGTTCGTGCGGCCCTCGGCCACGGCGGAGAGCACCTCGAGCTCCCGGGCGCTCAGAGCAGTGCGCTCATCACGTCGACGCAGGCGCTGCGAGATCCGGGCGTCGACGGTCTCCGCACCGCCGTGGGCGCGGCGCACCGCCGCCGCCAGCTCCTCGGCGGGGGAGTCCTTCAGCAGGTATCCCGCGGCCCCGGCATCCATCGCCGCGATGACGTCCTGGTCGTTGTCGTACGTGGTCAGCACGAGGACGGAAGGCTGCGATGCCACCGCCCGCAGTGCGGGGACGACGTCCGTCCCCCGCTCCTGGCCGACTCCGAACTGCAGGTCGAGCAGCACCACGTCGGGGGAGGTGGAGCGTGCGAGCAGCACGGCCTCCTGGGGCGTGGCGGCGTCCCCGACCACCTCGAGGTCCGCCTCGGCGTTGAGCACGGCGATGAGTCCGCGGCGGACGATCGCATGGTCGTCGGCCAGCAGCACCTTGATCATGGGGAGTCCTCCTGGGGTAAGGGCAGCGCCACCTGGATCGCGGTGCCGCTGGCGGGTGCGGATTCGATGACGAGGCTGCCGCCCACGGAGGCCGCACGGGCCCGGGCCGAACGCAGGCCGAAGCCGGCCACCTGCTCCGGCCGGAATCCGCGCCCGTCGTCGACGACGTCCAGCAGGGCCTGGGCGCCCTCCACCTCGAGCGTCACCATGGTGCGTGACGCCTCGGCATGCTGGGTGACATTGGCGAGCAGCGATTCGACCAGGCGCACGAGGGCTCTGCTGGTGCTGCGGGGGAGGTCCTCGAGCTCGGCGTCGTCCGCCGTGCAGCGCAGCTCCACGCGGGACCGACCCACCCGTGCGGCATCGTCCACCAGACGCTGCAGCTCGGCGCGCAGTCCGGCCCCCGAGGGCACGTCGGGTTCAGCGGCGTCCACGAAGCGGCGGGTCTGGGCGCCCGTCCGGGCGGCGGCCGCGCGAGCCTCCTGCACCAGGGAACGGGCCTCGGGGAGCTCGTCCCGGTCCAGGGCGGCGTCTGCCGCGTCCAGCAGGAGGTGGATCGACAGGTTCGACTGCGCGACCGTGTCATGGAGCTCGCGGGCGATGCGGTCCCGCTCGGCCGCGGTGGTCGCGGCCCGGGTCTGCTCGGCGATGGTGTCGCGCGCGGCGGCGAGCTCGCGGGCCAGTCGCGTGCGCTTGTCGACCTCCCGCTGCAGGGCGCGCACGGTGACCACGACGGCGAGCGCCACCAGGGCCCCGATGATCGGGCCGGCGATCTCTCCCACGGCAGGGACCTGCGACCAGGCGGTGAATCCGAGCACGGCGATCGCGGTGACCAGTGCGAGCGCCAGCAGCCCGCCGAGCAGGGGCAGCGCGTACAGGACCGCGAAGTCCAGGCCGAAGGCGATCCAGACGGTGTCGGGTCCCACCACGAACGTGAAGGCCCAGATGACGATGCTGGGCAGGAGATAGCTGAGGGTGCGCCAGGAGCCGTCGGCTCCGGCGGGCCGGCGCAGGGCCCGCCGTGCTCCGACCGAGTACACGGCCGTGAACAGCGCCAGCAGCCCGACGGTGACCCAGCCGTGGCCCGAGGCCGGCGGCGCGAGCGCGAGGCCGGCCGTCAGCATGACCAGCAGATAGACCAGCGCGTGGACCGCCCAGCGCAGGGATGCCGCGAACGGGGTGGCCGTGAGGTGGCTGTCGAGCTCCTCGGGGCGTCCCGGCAGGCGGGCCTGATCACTCATGGTCGTGACCCTATCCGGGATCGGCCGCATCAGGCCTCGCCGAGGCCTTGCCAATGACTGAACGCATGTATAGCGTAGTGAACACGCGTTCAGTCACCCCTCGTCCAGCACGACCCGCCCGCCCCCCGACAACACCGGAGGAACGCCATGCGAGAGAATCCACCCGGCGAGGAGAGGATCCTGCGCGCCGCGCTGCAGCGGTTCGCCGTCGACGGGCTCTCCGCGCCCCTGCGGCGCGTCGCGGAGGACGCCGGCGTGAGCGCGGGCCTGATCATCCACCACTTCGGATCCCGCGAGAACCTCCTGCGCCTCTGCGATGAGCGTGCCCTCGAGGTGACCCGCCGCGAGAAGTCCACGCTGCTCACCGGCGGCTCCGGAGAGCTGCTGGTGCAGCTCGCCCAGGCGGAGGAGTACGCGCCGCTGGCCGGGTACGTGCTGCGACGGCTCCAGGACGGGGGGCCGCTGGCCGCCCAGCTGGTCGAGGACTTCGCGAACGCGACCGAGGACTATCTGGCCGAGGGGGAGAGGGCAGGGAGCATCAGTCCCAGCCGAGATCCGCGAGCACGCGCCAGGGTCCTCACCGAGATGGCTCTGGGCGCCCTGCTCCTCCAGCTCCCCGGGCGCGGCGACACGCTCGACCTGGCGGAGCTGCCGACCTGGATGCGGCAGCACACCCAGCGGATGGTCGCGCCGCTGCTCGAGCTCTACAGCATCCCGCTGCTGACCGATCGCTCCATGCTCGACGCCTATCTCGCCTCCGATACCGAGGAGAACACATGACCACCACCGCTGCCGTCGTCGTCGACGGCCTCTCGAAGACCTTTGGCGCCACCCGCGCGCTGGACGATTTCTCGCTCACCGTCCCCGCCGGGCAGGTGACGGGGTTCCTCGGTCCCAACGGTGCCGGCAAGTCCACCGCGATCCGCATCCTGCTCGGACTCCTCCGCCCGACGTCAGGCCATGCCGAGGTGCTCGGGATGGACCCGTGGTCCCGGGCGGTGCAGATCCATCACAGACTCGCCTACGTCCCCGGGGACACGAACCTCTGGCCCACGCTCACCGGGGGAGAGGCCATCGACGTGCTCACCCGCTCCGAGCGCGGGCAGGCCCATCGACGCCGCCGGGCAGAGCTGCTCGAACGCTTCGAGCTGGACCCGACCAAACGCTGCCGCACCTACTCCAAGGGCAACCGTCAGAAGGTCTCCCTGGTCGCGGCCCTCTCCCGTGACGTGGACCTGTACGTGATGGACGAACCCACCTCCGGCCTGGATCCGCTGATGGAGGCGATCTTCACGGAGGAGGTCGCCCGCTTGCGAGCCGACGGACGCACCGTGCTGCTGTCCAGCCACATCCTCGCCGAGGTGGAGAAGCTCTGCGACACGGTCACCATCATCCGGGCCGGCCGAGACGTGGAGAGCGGAACCCTGGCGCAGCTGCGCCACCTCACGCGCTCCACCGTCGCGGCGACGTTCGAGGGCGATCCGTCGCAGCTGGAGGGAACCGTCGGCGTGCACGACCTGGTCCGCGACGGAAGCCGGGTGCGCTTCGATGTCGACGACGCCTCGGTCCATGACGTGCTGCCCGTCCTCACCGCCCTGGAGGCGAGGAGCCTCACCATCACGCCGCCCTCCCTCGAGGACCTCTTCCTGCGCCACTACGGAGATGACCTCGAGGACGACGGTGCGGCCGTGACCGGACAGGTCGGGTCCGCGCCATGACCACCACGACCCGCCACTCCTCCGGGCCGACCCACGCGCTCGAGGTCGCACCCGTCTCCCCGCTGACCGGGCTGGGCGGCCTGCTGCGGCTGTACGGCCGCATCTCGCGGCGCCAGATCATCATCTGGGTCCTCGCCATCGGGCTCTCGGTGGCGGCGTCCGTCGCCGCGATGAAGGGCGTCTACCCGGACCAGCAGGCCCTGGACGCACGCGCCGCGCTGCTGGAGAACCCGTCGGCCGTGATGATGACCGGGCCGGCGTTCGCGCTGGACCACTACACGTTCTGGGCGATGGTCGCCAACGAGCTGCTGCTGTACGTGCTGGTGGCCGTCGCGATCATGAGCATCCTTCTGATGGTGCGTCATACCCGTGCGGAGGAGGAGGCCGGACGGCTGGAGCTCGTCCGCGCCCTGCCGGTGGGACGCTCCGCCCCGCCCACGGCCGCCCTGCTCCTGGTCGCCCTCGCCAACGCGGGGGTCGGCGTCTCGGTGGTGCTGGGTCTGCTCGTCACCGGCGGCCCGCTGGTCGATTCCCTGGCCGTCGGCCTCGCGACAGCCCTCACGGGAATGGTCTTCGGCGGCGTCGCCGCTCTGACCGCGCAGGTCACCGAACATGCCGGCAGCGCTTCGGGGCTCGCCCTCGGGGCGGCCGCAGTCTCCTTCATGGTGCGCGGCATCGGGGACGTGGTCGATGCCCAGGGCTCCTGGCTCTCGTGGTTCTCCCCGTTCGCCTGGGCGCAGCAGACCCGTCTCTTCGTCGACCTGCGCTGGTGGCCGCTCGCGGTGACCCTCGCAGCGATCCTGGTCCTCCTGGGGCTCGCCGCAGTACTCTCGCGGCGGCGCGATGTCGGCGCCGGGCTGCGACCGGCCGCTCACGGCCCTGCCACCGCCACCCGGAGTCTGCCCGATCCTGCGGGCCTCGCGGTCCGGCTGGTCACGCCGATGATGGTGGCCTGGGCCGTCGGGCTGTTCCTGTTCGCGATCGCCTTCGGCTCGCTCGCCAACTCGCTCCAGGACATGGTCTCGGAGATCCCGGCCGTCGGCGACATGGTGCCGCTGGATCTCGACGATCTCACGACGTCGTTCGCGGCCTACGTGCTGCAGATGCTCGCGATCGGCCCTCTCGGCCTGATCGTCGCCGGCATCCTCCGGCTGCGCACCGAGGAGCAGGAGGGCCGTCTCGCCGGGATCCTGATGGCCGGGAGCTCCCGCACGTCCACGGCCGTGCGCTGGGTGCTCGTGGTCGCGCTCAGCACCACCGTGGTCCAGCTCCTCCTCGGGCTCGGTCTGGGCATCGGGCTGCTCCAGGCGACAGGGGAGACGTCCTGGCTGGCCGTGATGCCGCTGGCCGCCCTCGCCGCGCTTCCCGCCATCGCGCTGGCCGGCGCCGTCACGGTGGCGCTGTACGGGCTGCGCCTGCGCCTGGCAGGAGTGGCGTGGCTGCTGGTGATCTGGGCCGCAATCGACACCTTCCTCGGAGATCTGCTGGATCTGCCCGACGTCGTGCGGAGCATCTCCCCGCTGCGCCATGTGCCGCTCGTGCCCGATGCCGATCTGGATGTCTCTGCGCTGGCCGGGATGAGCGTCCTCGCCGTGCTGCTCGTGCTCGTCGGGCTGTGGGGCCTGCGCCGCCGGGACCTCGCCGCGGGCTGAGCGCCCGCAGCGGCGTCACCGCCCTCCCGTCGAGGAGGCCCGATCACCCGGAACGGCCGGCCCGACCCTGCCGCAGGCGGCGAAGGTCGGACCGGCCGTTCACGGTGCTGAGCGCGGCCCGGAGGGCAGTGAGCTCAGGACCGTCGTGCGGTCGAGGGCTCAGATGTCGTAGTAGAGCTCGAACTCGTGGGGGTGGGGTCGGAAGCGGAACGGATCGATCTCCGTGGTGCGCTTCAGCTCGACCCAGGTCGCGATGAGGTCCTCGGGGAACACATCGCCCTCGGTGAGGTAGTCGTGATCGGCCTCGAGGGCATCCAGTGCGGCCCCGAGGGATTCCGGCAGCTGCTTGATCTGCTTGTGCTCCTCGGGAGGAAGCTCGTACAGGTCCTTGTCGATCGGCTCGGGCGGCTCGATGCGGTTGCGGATGCCGTCGATGCCGGCCATCAGCTGCGCGGCGAAGGCGAGGTACGGGTTCGCCGACGGGTCCGGCGCACGGAACTCGACGCGCTTGGCCTTCGGCGAGGCACCGGTGACCGGGATGCGGATCGCGGCCGAGCGGTTACGAGCGGAGTAGACCATGTTCACCGGTGCCTCGAAGCCGGGCACCAGACGCTTGAAGGAATTCACGGTGGGGTTGGTGAACGCGGTCAGCGACGGGGAGTGCTCGATGATGCCGCCGATGTACCAGCGGGCGATGTCCGAGAGGCCACCGTATCCGCGCTCGTCGTAGAACAGCGGCTCGCCGTCCTTCCACAGGGACTGGTGGGTGTGCATGCCCGAGCCGTTGTCGCCGAACAGGGGCTTGGGCATGAAGGTGGCGGTCTTGCCGGCATCCCACACGGTGTTCTTCACGACGTACTTGAACTTCATGACGTCGTCCGCAGCCTGCAGCAGCGTGTTGAAGCGGTAGTTGATCTCCTGCTGTCCCGCGGTCCCGACCTCGTGGTGGGCGCGCTCGACCTGGAGCCCGGTCTCCTCGAGGACGGCGCAGATCTCGTCGCGCAGATCTGCCATCTGATCGTTCGGCGGGACCGGGAAGTAGCCGCCCTTGAGGCGCGTCTTGTATCCCTGGTTGCCGCCGTACTCGGACTCGTCGCGGTCGGTGTTCCACACGGCCTCGTCGGAGTCGATGCTGTAGAAGCCGGAGTTCACGCCCGTCTTGAAGCGCACGTCGTCGAAGATGTAGAACTCGGCCTCCGCCGCGAACAGCGCGGTGTCCGCGATGCCGGTGGAGCGCAGGTACTCCTCGGCCCGCGAGGCGACGGTACGGGGATCGCGGGAGTACGGCTCGTCCGTGAACGGATCCACGATCGAGAAGTTGATGATGAGGGTCTTGCGCTCGCGGAACGGATCCAGGTAGGAGGTCTCCAGATCCGGCACGAGCTTCATGTCGGATTCATGGATCGCCTGGAAGCCCCGGATGGACGAGCCGTCGAACAGCTGCCCGGTCGCGATCGCCTCCTCATCGAAGGTGCTGGCCGGCACGTTGAAGTGCTGCATGATGCCGGGAAGGTCGCAGAAACGGATGTCGATGAACTCGACACCCTCCTCTTCGATGTACTTGACGACCTCGCTGGGATTGTTGAACACATCTCCTCCATCCGCACCGTGAGGTGCGTGTTGTGCTGAGTGTCCCCGTAGGGCGATCACCGATCGGAGCGCCGGCGGCCAGCGATCCGGGGACTGCTGACCCGAGCGGGACTCGTTGGGTCCAGCTTATGCCGTGCCGCACGTCGGCACGGGGCACAGGGCCCCTCCCAGTCGCACGCACTAAGGTGCCCCCCGTGATCGATCGCAAGGACCTCGGCTCGTGGATGGACGGCGCCCCGAGCGCCCCGGACTACGTCAAGGGCTCCTCCCTGGGCCTGCCCGGGACGGGCCCCGGTGCGGTGGCGCCCTTCTGGCGCCGGCCCCTCTCGCTGCTGCTGGACTGGGGGCTGTGCATGGTGATCTCCGCGCTCGCCTTCCAGTCCGATGCGATGGTGAACCTCGTCCTCTTCGTGGCAGTGAACGTCCTGTTCCTGAGCCTTTTCGGGGGCACTCCCGGGCAGTTCGTGCTGCGGGTGCGGGTGCATCCGGTGCGGGGCCGCACCCCGATGATCGTGCGCGCGCTGGTCCGCACGGCGGCGATGCTCCTGATCCTTCCGGCGTGCTTCTGGACCAAGGACGGCCAGCCCCTGCACGACACCGTCGCCGGGACGGCAGTCGTCACCGTCTGACCGGCACGCAGGCCGTGAGCGCACCGCTGGCCGCCCCTGAAGCCGTCTGCTCGTCGTACCGCCGAGCCCGCCGGGCTCCCGGATCTCGCTCCCCAAAAATTCTCTGTGACCTGCATCGATGGTTAATGTCACGATGAGGTAACGTCGGTATCGAAAAGATAACGGCCGCTCTCGGCCCGCCCCGGCCCGGGGAACGGAACGCGGGCAGCGCATGGATCAGGCGGCCCCTCGCAGCACGAAGCCCCCGAACGGTCCGTGGACCGGTCGGGGGCTTCGTGCAGGGTGCTGTCGGTTCAGCGGCCGCGCATCGCCTTGCGGTTGGGGCGTGCCTTCATCGGGTCCACGCCCTTGGGCACGGACTGCCGGATCGAGCGGTGCAGCGCGGTCAGCCGACGGCTCACCTGAGCCGACTCGTCCTTGGTGAGCACGCGCTTCATCCGGGTCATGTGACTGGGCAGCTTGTGCAGCGGCACCTCGCCCTCACCGTCGCCGACGACGATCTGGTGGATCGGCACATTCTCGTGCTGGAGCACACGACGGATGTTGCGACGCTCCTTCTCCAGCAACTTCATCGAGACCGCAGAGGAGTCCTCGGCCACCACGGCGATCCCAGCGCGGCCGGAGGCGCGGAACAGCATCTTCTGGCTGCGCGGATCGACCTGGACGGGCTCCTCGGCCACGTCCCAGCCCCGACGGATGGACTGCATCGCGGCCAGGGGTGCACCCGACTGGCCCTTGATGCGGCTGAAGGCTGCCCGTTCTGCCTTGCGGGCCAGGATCAGCATGGCTGCGAGCAGACCGACGGCGATGCCCAGGAAGATGCCGTACCAGGGGCTGTTGAGCACCAGCCAGCTCAGCAGGACGCCCAGGATGATCGCGATGACCACGGCGCCGATCATCCACGGCAAGGTGGTGCGGTCGACTTCCTGGGTGTACTTGAACACCTCGAGCATCTGCTTGAGGCGGCCGGGCTTCTTCGGGCCGTCGGACTTCTTGTCGCCCTTGGCGGGCTTGCTCTCGCTCTTGCGGGCCATATTCGATGGGTCCTCTCGGGGGCGCGCGGGCGTCAGCTCGCGGCGGCCTGATTGCGGCGGGCGACGACGCTCGCGGCTTCCTGACGTGCTGGCTGGTTCTGGTCGAGGTGGCGGAGATTCTCGGGGATCTCGCGGCCGAGCTTCCTCATGGACTGCGCCCACAGCTTTCCGGCGCGGTACGAGGAGCGCACCATCGGTCCCGCCATGACCGCGAGGAATCCCATCTCCTCGGCGGTGTGGGACAGCTCGAGGAACTCCTCTGGCTTGACCCAGCGATCGATGGGGTGGTGAAGCTTCGAGGGGCGCAGGTATTGGGTGATCGTGAGGATGTCGCAGCCCGCATCGTGCAGGCGCTGCATCGACTCGATGATCTCGTCCGTGGTCTCACCCATGCCCAGGATGAGGTTGGACTTGGTGATCATGCCGGCGTCCTTGCCCATGGTGATCACGTCGAGCGACCGCTCGTAGCGGAAGGCCGGACGGATCTGCTTGAAGATCCGCGGAACGGTCTCGAGATTGTGCGCGAACACCTCCGGCTGGGCATCGAAGACCTGCTCGAGGGCTTCGCCGTTGCCCTTGATGTCGTCGATCAGCAGCTCGACCCCGGTCCCAGGGTTCATCGTGTGGATCTGGCGGCAGGTCTGCGCGAACAGACCCGCGGCGCCGTCGGGGAGGTCATCGCGCGCGACACCGGTGATGGTGGAGTAGCGCAGCCCCATCTCCTTGACGCTCTGGGCGACCTTGAACGGTTCCATGGGATCGATCGCGAGCGGCTTGCCCGTGGCGATGTTGCAGAAGTCGCAGCGCCGTGTGCAGGTGTCACCGCCGATGAGGAAGGTCGCCTCACGATCCTCCCAGCACTCGAAGATGTTCGGACAGCCTGCTTCTTCGCAGACCGTGTGCAGGCCCTGTCCATGCACGCGCTTCTTCATCGCGCTGTACTCGGGGCCCATCACGGCGCGGGTCTTGATCCACTCCGGCTTGCGCTCGATGGGGACCTCGGCGTTGCGCGCCTCGACGCGCAGCATGCGACGGCCGTCGGGAACAACGCTCACCCTCATGCCTCCTACGTTCGGTGTTCTCGGAAGTGTATCGAGCGCAGCGCGCCCGGCGCGCCTCAAACCGCGGGGGCTGAGGTGCGGTGCGCCACGAGGTCGGAAAGGGCCTCGGCGGCGTGGTCGACGACGTCGGCCACAGCGATACGGCGACCGGCCTCCTGGCTGAGGCTCGTCACCCCGGCATCGTCGATCCCGCAGGGGATGACGTTGTGCGCCCAGGAGAGGTCGTTCGCGCAGTTCAGCGCGAAGCCGTGCATCGTGACGCGCTTCGAGACGCGCAGCCCGATCGCACACACCTTGCGAGCGGGGGCGTTCTCGGGCGCCACCCAGACCCCGCTGCGGCCTTCGAGCGGGACGGTTCGAACCCCCACCTCGGTGCAGACGTCGATCAGGGTCCGTTCGAGGTCCCGGACGAATCCGACGACGTCGATCGGTATCGGGAGGCGGACGATCGGATAGCCCACGAGCTGCTGCGGACCGTGCCAGGTGATCTTCCCGCCGCGGTCGATGTCGATCACCTCGGCCCCGTCACGGGGGCGTTCGTGATCCTCGGTGAGCTTTCCGGCCGTGTACACCGGTGCATGCTCCAGCAGCAGGAGGGTATCCGGTCTGTCTCCGGCCACGACCTCCCCGTGGATCCGCCGCTGCAACGCCCATGCCGCGCGATAGTCCACAGGGCCCGCAGGCAGGGAGAACTCCTCATGGCGGTCGCCGCCGGGGAGGGGTTCACTGAAACCGAGTCGGATCACATCGAGCACTGCGCCAGGCTACTCCCGCTGCGACCAGTGCGTTGTGGACGACCACGAGGGGCCTCGGCGCCGGTGGGGTTGACTCTGCCCATGGACGACTTCGACGACGCACGATTCACGCGGGGACCTGCACCGCTCGGCGGTCGCGCGCGGCGTCGCGCTCTTCTCCGAGAACCCCAGGGCAGGCCCGGTCCGGCGAACGATGGGTGCAGGCAGGACGGCTCCGAGTCGCAGGATCCGGGCGAGCGGCTGCGGTGCACGGAGGACGTGCTCGAAGAGCTGGTCGACGGCGGGGACGGCCGCTCCGCGGTGGCCGTGCACGGCCTCACCCCCGCCGGGCGACTCCAGACCCGCGCGGAGATGCAGTTGCTCGCGGCCCTCGAGGAGGTGGCCGGCCTCCGGACCGTCCCCACGATCCTCACCGTCGAGGACGACGGCTACGTCCGCGAGAGCGCTCCTGCTCTCCATCGCCGTGGTGGGCGGCGCTCGGCCGAGGCGGGGCCCCCGGCCACGGCGGAGCGCGAAGCGGTCGCTCACGTGCGCGACGAGCTCGATGCCCTGATCGACGAGGTGCACGAGCGGGGGTGGGTTCTCGGTGCAGCGCCGGGGGAGGGCCTCGGTCGCCGCGCCGACGGGAGCGTGGTGCTGCGGGACCTGCGGGGGCTGCGGCCGAGCGAGCAGCTCGCGGATCGGCACGCGGACCGCGCCTGGGTGGACTCGGTGCTCGACGATCAGGAGCGCACCCTGCGTCGTCGCGTCCACGCCTGCGAGCAGCCCCTCCCCGACACCGACGTCACGCGGGCGCGCACCGGGCCGCGGTCCGGGCCGGACGCTGCGGACCTCGCCGCGGTATCCGTTGATCCCGCGCTGTCCAGCGGGAGGTTCGGGCCGGGCGAACCGGCACGGCACGACGACCGGGATCGGTTCGGCAGAGAATCCGGCGACGGTGGCTGGGGCGGTGATGGGGACTCGGGGCGGTACGAGGAATGGGCGCCGCGCAGGGGAGAGGACGGGGACGGACCGTGGGAGGAGCCGACGACGGGGCGGTCCGGATCGCGCACGGCCATGGCGCGGCTGCGGCCTCTCGGCCCCCTTCCTCCTCATCATCCTGAGCGACGAATTCGGCCGGGGCGTCTCCTGGGCGCCGGTGTGCGGCGGCGACCCGGGGCGGGCGGTCCGCCCGAGGGATCGCGAGCGGCACGTGCTGGTCGGGGGCTGCGACGCAGAGCGGTGCTGAGCGCCGGCGCGGTCGTCCTGGCCGGAGTGGTGATCGGCACCGGATCCTGGCTGGCGCTCGCGCCCGACGGGACCGATGCGGTCACCGACCGGCCGGCTCCGCACGCGCCGCAGCCGCCGTCGGCTTCCGCTCCCGCGCCCCCGCCTGTCATCGAGGACCCCTGGGCACTGGCCGCAGAGCTCGCCGGTTCGCGACACGCTTATGTCACGGGTCTGTCGAGCCGGTCGGTCGCTGTGCCCGGGAGCGCAGCCTCTCGGGAGGACGACGACGTGCGGCGGGCCTACGAGAGCCTCACCATCGACGGCGGAGGTCCGGTGATCCACGAGGCGACGCTGCTCGAGGGCCCCGTGGAGGACGGCACCGCGGAGCTGCTCGTCATCACGTCCACCGAGACGTACTCGGTCCGGGAGGCCGCCAGCGGGAAGGAGGGCGCCGCGGAGACCGTGCCGGCCTCGGCCGAGGTCGAGATCCGTCTGTCGCTGCAGTGGGACGGCACTCGCTGGCTGGTGGCCAGCAGCGTGCCCGTGGGGGAGGCCGCCGGAGGAGCGTCGAGCTCGCTGCACCAGGCCGTCCTCGGGGACGAGGGAGCGGCCCGCTGAGAGGACGGGGTCGCCGTCGACGCGAGAAGGGCCTGCCGCCGGACTTCCGGCAGCAGGCCCTTCGTCGACTGCCTGCGTGCGCAGGCTCAGGGAGTCACAGTCCCAGCTCGGCCTCGAAGGCGCCGTCCTCGAGACGCTTCTTCATGAAGGTGAGGAAACGCGCGGCGTCGCCGCCGTCGACCAGACGGTGGTCGTAGGACAGGAACAGGTACATCATCGAACGGATCGCGATGACGTCGTCGCCCTCGGCGCTCTGCACGACGGCGGGGCGCTTCACGATGGTGCCGCAGCCGAGGATGCCGACCTGCGGGCTCGGCACGATCGGGGTGTCCCAGAGGGCACCGCCCGATCCGGTGTTCGTGATCGTGAAGGTCGCGCCCTGGAGGTCGTCCGGGGTGAGCTTGTTGCCCTTGGCGCGAGCGCCGAGGTCACCGATCTGCCGGGCCAGGCCCGCCAGGTTCAGGTCGCCGGCATTCTTGATCACGGGCACGACCAGGCCGCGCTCGGTGTCCGCCGCCATGCCGATGTTCTCGGAGGCCGCGTACTTGATCAGGTCGTCGTCGATGGACGCATTGACCTTGGGGTAGGTCTTCAGCGCCTCGACGGCGGCCTGCATGATGAACGGCAGGAAGGTGAGCTTCGCGTCCTCGCGCTGGGCGAAGGCGTCCTTGGCCCGGCCGCGCAGCTTCGCGACCCGGGTCATGTCGACCTCGACCGCGGTGGTGAGCTGCGCCTGGCCGTGCAGGGACTCCATCATCCGCTTGGCGGTCACCTTGCGGATGCGGCTCATCTTCTCCTCGGTGCCGCGCAGCGGGGAGACCTCGACCTTGGCCGGGGCCGCAGCCGGAGCGGAGGGCGCCGGGGCGTCCTGGGCCGGGGCCGGGGCCGACGCAGCGGACTTCTGCGCGTCGATCGCCTGCTGCACGTCCTGCTTGCGGATGCGACCGCCCAGGCCGGAACCGGAGACACCGGACAGGTCGATGCCGGCCTCTGCCGCCATCTTCCGCACCAGCGGGGTCACGTAGCCGGACGCCTCGGCGCCGGTCACGGAATCCGCAGCCTTCGGAGCGGCCGCCGGGGCAGAGGGCTCCTGAGACGTCTGCTCGGGAGCGCTGGGGGCCTCGGCCTTGGACGCCTCGGCCTTCGGCGTCTCCTGGGGAGCTTCCTTCTTCGGCTCGTCCTTCTTCGGCTCCTCCTTCGCGGGGGCCTCCTCGGCCTTCGGGGCCGGAGCCGAGGGCTTCTCGGACTTCGCCGACGCAGCGGAGGAGTCGCCGATGACGGCGAGGACGGAGCCGACCTCGGCATCTTCGTCCTCATCGACCTTGATCTCGAGCACGGTGCCCGCGACGGGGGAGGGGATCTCGGTGTCGACCTTGTCGGTCGAGACCTCGAGCAGCGGCTCGTCGACCTCGACGGTGTCGCCGACGGCCTTCAGCCAGCGGGTGACGGTGCCCTCGGTGACGGACTCGCCGAGAGCCGGCATGGTCACGTCCTCGCCGGAGGCGCTCCCGCCCTCGGAGCCCTCGTCGGAGGACTCGTCGGACTCAGGCGACTCCGCGGAGTCGGCCGGGGCGTCGGTGGACGGAGCGGTGGTCTCGTCGGAGGCGAGATCCTCGCCCTCGGACTCTCCCGCGGAGTCCGACTCAGCAGGAGCCTCTTCCTCGGAGGAGTCCTCGGCACCGGAGTCGTCGGACCCGGCATCGTCGGAGCCGGAGCCATCGCCGATGACGACGAGATCGGCGCCGACCTCGGCGTCCTCGTCCTCCTCGACCAGGATCTTCTCGATGGTGCCCGCGACGGGCGAGGGGATCTCGGTGTCGACCTTGTCGGTCGAGACCTCGAGCAGCGGCTCGTCGACCTCGACGGTGTCGCCGACGGCCTTCAGCCAGCGGGTGACGGTGCCCTCGGTGACGGACTCGCCGAGAGCCGGCATCTTCACGGATTCAGACATGGGTGTTCTCCTCTGGGGACTCAGGCGTGTGCGTGCAGCGGCTTACCGGCGAGGGCGAGAGCGGCCTCGCCCATGGCCTCGTGCTGCGAGGGGTGACCGTGGATCAGCGAGGCGACGTCCTCGGGGTAGGCCTCCCAGTTGACCATCAGCAGCGCCTCGCCCATGAGCTCGGAGGTGCGTGCACCGATCATGTGGACACCGACGATGGGGCCGTCCTTCTCGCGCACCAGCTTGATGAAGCCGGTGGTGCCGAGGATCTGGGACTTGCCGTTGCCGCCGAGGTTGTACTCGTAGGACTGGATGCCCTCGTCGCCGAACTGTTCCTTGGCCTGCTTCTCGGAGAGGCCGACCGAGCCGATCTCGGGCTCGCAGTAGGTGATGCGCTCGATGCCGGACTCGACGATCGGCGCGGGGTTCAGGCCGCCGATGCGCTCGGCGGCGAAGATGCCCTGGGCGAAGCCGCGGTGGGCGAGCTGCAGACCGGGGACGATGTCGCCGACGGCGTAGATGCCGGGGACGTTCGTCTCGAGCGTCTCCTTGTTCGCGAGCACGAAGCCGCGATCCATCTCGATGCCCTGCTCCTCGTAGCCGAGCCCCGAGGTGTTCGGCCCGCGGCCGACGGCCACCAGCAGGTAGTCGCCCTCGTGGACCGTGCCGTCGGCGAGGGTGACGGTGACGCCGGTGTCGGTCTGCTCGGCCTTCTCGGTGAACACCCCGAGCGACGAGGTGATGCCGCGCTTCTTGAACGCCCGCTCGAGCGACTTGGAGATCGACTCGTCCTCGTTCGCGACCAGACGGGGGAGGCCCTCGACGATGGTCACGGAGTCCGCACCGAGGGACTTCCACACCGAGGCGAACTCGACGCCGATGACGCCGCCGCCCAGGATGATCGGGTTCTTCGGGATCTCCGGCAGCTGCAGCGCGGTCTCGGAATCCAGGAAACGCCCACCCAGGTCGATGCCCGGGAGGGTCTTCGAGTACGAGCCGGAGGCCAGGATGATGTTCTTGGCGTTGAGCTCGCGCGTGCCGCCCTCGGTCTCCACAGAGACCGTCTTCGGCCCGGTGAGCCGGCCGAAGCCCTCGACGTACTCGACCTTGGAGGACTTCACGAGCCCCTGCAGGCCCTTGTACAGGCGCGAGACGATCTTGTCCTTGAAGCCGATGACCTTCTCGGCGTCGATGGAGTTCAGGGTGAGGTCCAGGCCCACGGACTTCGCCTCCGACGGGGCGTCTGCGAGCTCGCCGACGTGCAGCATCGCCTTGGTCGGGACGCAGCCGCGATGGAGACACGTGCCTCCGAGCTTGTCCTTCTCCACGAGCGCGATCTTCTGGCCGAGCTGGGCACCTCGCAGCGCGGCCGCGTAGCCGCCGCTGCCACCGCCCAGGATCACGACGTCGAACTGGTCAGTGGTTGTATCCGCCACCTGTGTGCTCCTCGGTGTAAACGTTTCTCCGCGGCACGCGCTGACCGGGATGGCCGACGGCGCCGCCTGCGTGACCCATGCTAGGCCACCAGGCGGCGCTGACAGGCCCGCTCGACCAGATGTTCAGCCCGGTTGCGCGGCGTGGATCACTTGCCGGAGCGCGCGGCGCGCTCCTCGAGCACCTGCAGCACGGTGCGGACGCTCATGCCCGTCGCCCCCTTGCTCATGTATCCCAGCGGCGCCGAGGCGAATCCGGGGCCGGCGATATCGAGGTGCGCCCACTCCGCATCGCCCACGAACTCCTGGAGGAAGATGCCGGCGGAGAGCGCGCCGCCGGGGCGGTCTCCGATGTTGCGCAGGTCCGCGACGCGACCGTTGAGGTCCGCGCGCAGCTCCGCGGGGAAGGGCAGGGGCCAGAAGGGCTCGCCCGAGACGTCGGCCGCCTCCAGGACGAGATCCCGCGCCTGCTCGGTGCCCATCACGGCGGCGGTGCGCTTGCCCAGCGCGACCATCGCGGCACCGGTGAGGGTCGCCACGTCCATCACCAGATCGGGACCCTCGGACACGGCATCGACCAGAGCGTCGGCCATGACCATGCGGCCCTCGGCGTCGGTGTTCAGGACCTCGACGGTCTTGCCGTTGCGCATGGTGACCACGTCGCCGGGGCGCTGGGCGCCGCCGCCGGGCATGTTCTCGGCGAGCGCGAGGAACGTGATGACCTTGACGTCCAGGCCGAGCCTGGCCGCGCCGACGGTCGCGGCCAGCACGGTGGCCGCGCCGGTCATGTCGGACGTCATGTCATCCATGCCGGGCGCGGGCTTCAGCGAGATGCCGCCGGTGTCGAAGGTGATCCCCTTGCCGACCAGGGCGACCGAGCTCGAGGCGTTCTCGGGCGAGTACTCGACTCGCACCAGACGCGGCGGACGTGTGGATCCCTGGCCGACGCCGACGATCCCGCCGTAGCCGCCCTCGGCCAGCTGCTCCTCGTCGAGCACCGTGACCGCGAGGGGGAGGTCGGCGGCGGCCTCCTGCGCGCGGCGTGCGAACTCCTCGGGGTAGAGGAGGTTCGGCGGGGTGTTGACCAGGTCGCGGGTGAGGTCGACGATCTCGGACAGCACCGTGGCGCGCTCGGCGGCGCTCGTGGCGGACTCCTCCCCGCTCAGTGCGGTGAGGGAGGCGAGCGCCCCCTTCGCGGAGGGCGTTCCGGCGGCGGTCTTGTGGCCGGTGAACGCATAGGCGCCCAGAGCGGCGCCCTCCAGGGCGGCGGCGAGCTGGTCGGGGGAGCCCTCGGGCAGGGCGACGGCGGCGGACTCGATGCCGGCCAGCGCGCGGGTGGCCGCGCCGAACGCGAGACGGAGGTTCTCGGCGGAGATCTTCGCGAGATCCTCCTCACCGAGACCGACCAGCAGCAGAGAGCCCGCACCGGTCAGGTCGAAGGACGGGATGCGGTGCACGTCGCCGCGCCCGGAAGAGGGGTCCAGACCCTTGATGACCTCGGAGAACTCCGGCGCTCCGGGGACGTAGGAGGGGGCGTCTCCCGCGCCGGCGAGCAGAGGAAGGATCAGGACGTCGGCCTCGACGTCACGCAGGGATACGTCAGCAACTGAAATGGTGGGCATGCCTCTATCGTAGAGGCGGCCCGGACCGGATGTCCGCGCTCCACGGTGCTCCGCCGCGCACGTCGACGGCGCATCCGGACCCTTGCACGAGCAGAACAGGTAGGGCGATGACGGCGCTGAGCATCCTGGTGACCGTGGTGTGCCTCGTGACGGCGGCACTGGGCTTCTACTACGCGGCCCGCGATCTCAGTGCCGATCTGGTGCTGCTGGGCGCTGCCGGTCTCGTCGCCCTGGTCTGGGCGGTGCTCGGCGCGGTGATCGGACTGCGCGACGCCGCCGGCGGGCACCCGGCGGACCGCGTCACGCTGTACGGGTACCTCCTCACCGGCTTCGCGATGGTCATCGGCGGGAGCTGGGTGGGCGTCTGGGAGCGCAGCCGGTGGGGCTCGATGGTGATCGCCGTGGTCGCCCTCGTCGCGGTGGTGCTGCTCATGCGCCTCCATCAGATCTGGCCGGGAGGCTTCGCATGACAGATCCCCGTACACACCGCAGCGATGCTGCGCCGAGCGTGCCGAGCGTGCCGGAGCCGACCGGCGCGTCGGATGCTCCCGTCTCGCCGGGCGCCACGGGCGCCTCCTCTCGGGGGTTCGAGGCCGTGCTGATCGTCGTCTACGGCCTCTTCTCCCTGGCGGCGACGGCCCGCAGCAGCGTCCAGATGCTCCGGGACTTCTCCTTCGCGCCGGTCGCCTACCTGCTCTCGCTCGTCGCGGCACTGACCTACATCGCCGTGACGATCGCCCTGGTGCGCGGCGGCCGCCGTTCCACGACCGCGCTCGTGCTGTGCCTGGTCGAGCTGGTGGGTGTGCTCGCCGTCGGCACGCTGTCGGTGCTCGATCCGGCGCTCTTCCCCGACGCGACGGTGTGGTCCGTCTACGGCCAGGGCTACGGATACGTCCCGCTGCTGCTGCCGGTCGTGGCGCTGTTCTTCCTCGTGCGCGGTCGGCGCAAGGGACCTGAGGCCTCCGTGAGCGCCCGGTGACCGCGTACGGTATCCCCGTGACCACGAACGACACCTCAGAACGCGGCCTCTACACGGCCGTGTTCTCTCATGCCCTCAGCCGTCTGGACGCCGAGCAGGCGCACCGGATGACCATGCGGAGCCTGCATCTGGCGTACTCCCTGCCCGGCGGCCCCTGGCTGCTGCGCGCGCTCTTCGGCACCCCGGACCCGATGCGTGACCCGCGTCCGGCGAAGCGCGTGCTCGGGGCGGATCATCGCAGTCCTCTGGGTCTCGCGGCCGGGTTCGACAAAGACGGCGAGGTGCCGCTCGCGCTGCTCGACCTGGGCTTCGGCCACGTCGAAGTGGGCACCGTGACGGCGAAGGCGCAGCCGGGCAATCCGGCTCCGCGCTCCTTCCGGCTGATCCCCGACCGGGCGCTCATCAATCGCATGGGGTTCAACAACCACGGCGCCCACGCGCTCGCGAAGTCCCTCGCCGCCGCCCGCCGCACCGAGCGCGGTCAGCGGGCCGTGATCGGCGTGAACATCGGCAAGTCGAAGGTCACTGCGCTCGACGACGCCGCCGAGGACTATCGCTTCTCCGCGCGGATCCTCGCGCCCTATGCCAGCTACCTCGCCATCAACGTCTCCAGCCCCAACACCCCGGGGCTGCGCGATCTCCAGACGGTCGAGATGCTGCGCCCGGTCCTCGAGGCGGTGGTCGACGAGGCACGCAGGGCGGAGCGTCGCCTGCGCCGCGAGCTCCCGGTGCTGGTGAAGATCGCGCCGGACCTGCACGACGACGACGTGCGGGCCGTCGCGCACCTGGCGACGGAGGTGGGGCTCGCCGGCGTGATCGCGGCGAACACGACCATCTCCCGCCCGGAGTCGCTGCGCACCACCCGCTCCCGCATCGACTCGATCGGCAGCGGGGGTCTCTCCGGCCCGATGCTGGCCGAGCGCTCGCTGGAGATGCTGACCCTGCTGCGCCGCGAGCTCCCCGAGAGCTCCGTGATCATCAGCTGCGGGGGAGTGACCACCGCGCAGGACGTGCGCACCCGCCTCGAGGCCGGCGCGGACCTCGTCCAGGGCTATACGGCGATGATCTACGAAGGCCCGGCGTGGCCCGGTCGCCTGGCTCGTGAGGTGGGCCCCTTCTCGTGAGGTGGGCCCCTTCCGTCGGGTCGGCGGTCAGGGACCGTCGGCACGGCGGCCTAGGCTGACGGCATGGACGAGGATCTGTTCTCGCTCGGCGGGGACGCGCCGACGCCACGCACGCTGTCCGACCGCAACGTCGACCACCGTGCGCCCCTGGCCGTGCGGATGCGCCCGCGCTCCCTCGAGGAGATCGTCGGCCAGCAGTCCGCGCTCGAGGCGGGCAGTCCGCTGCGCCGGCTGGTCGCGGCCGACGACTCCCGCACCTCGCCCAGCTCGGTCATCCTGTGGGGCCCTCCCGGGACGGGGAAGACGACTCTCGCCTATGTGGTCGCCCAGTCCGGTGATCGTGAGTTCGTCGAGGTCTCTGCGGTGCTGGCCGGTGTCAAGGACATCCGAGCGGTGGTCGACCAGGCGCGCTCGCGACTGCGCACCATCGGCCGGGAGACCGTGCTCTTCATCGACGAGGTGCACCGCTTCTCGAAATCCCAGCAGGACGCACTGCTCCCGAGCGTCGAGAACCGATGGGTGACCCTGGTGGCCGCGACCACCGAGAACCCTTACTTCTCCGTGATCTCTCCGCTGCTCTCCCGCTCGATCGTGCTCACGCTGGAGCCGCTGGAGCGCTCGGACCTCAGCACGCTGGTCGACCGTGCCCTGAGCGACGAGCGAGGTCTCGGCGACTCCGTCACCCTCACCGATGACGCCCGGGAGGCGCTGCTGCGACTGGGGGGAGGTGACGCCCGCAAGATCCTCACCTCGCTCGAGGCCGCAGCGGCCGCGGCCCTCCTGAAGGACTCCCGGGAGATCGACGCTCAGACCCTCGCCCAGGCCGTGAACCGGGCCGCTCTGCGCTACGACAGGGGCGGGGACCAGCACTACGACGTCACCAGCGCATTCATCAAGTCCATGCGGGGCAGCGACGTCGACGCCTCACTGCACTATCTCGCCCAGATGATCGAGTCGGGTGAGGATCCCCGGTTCATCGCCCGACGGGTCGTCATCGCCGCAGGCGAGGAGGTGGGCATGGCGGATCCGAGCGCGCTGCAGGTGGCGGTCGCCGCCATGCAGGCCGTGCAGATGCTCGGGATGCCCGAGGGGCGCATCCCGCTCGCGCAGGCGGTCGTGCACATCGCCACCGCCCCGAAGTCCAACGCCTCCTACCGGGCGCTGGATGCGGCGATCGCGGATGTGCGCGAGGGCAGGGGCAGCGGAGTGCCGTCCCATCTGCGCGACGCGCACTACGCGGGGGCCGAGAAGCTGGGGCACGGCACCGAGTACCGCTACGCGCACGACGCTCCCCACGGCGTCGTGGCCCAGCAGTACCCGCCGGACGACCTCGTCGGCGTGGACTACTACCACCCCAAGGGGCACGGCAACGAGGCGCAGACCAGCAGGCGGGTCGACGCGCTGCGACGGATCCTGCGCTCCGGCGACGGCACCTGACCCAGGCGGCGGTCGCCGTTGTGTGCGACTCCACAGGAACTCGAGGCACTCCTGACGGCCAAGTCGTTGAGCCTGGTCCTCGCCTGCGGTAATCTTGGGCGTTGAATCCGCGGCTGCAAGACTGGATTCACCACACCCGAACAAGAGGTATACCTCGTGACCAACGTCACCCGTGCGCGCCGCCAGGCGCGCCTGTCCCGAGCCCTCGGGCTCCCGCTGACCCCCAAGTCGGTCAAGTACTTCGAGAAGCGTCCGTACCCCCCGGGCGAGCACGGCCGTGCTCGCCGTCGGACCGAGTCCGACTACGCCGTGCGCCTGAAGGAGAAGCAGCGTCTCCGCGCCCAGTACGGCATTCGCGAGAAGCAGATGCACGGCGCCTACCTGGATGCCAAGAAGGAGCCGGGCCTGACCGGTGAGAGCATGGTCGAGCTGCTGGAGATGCGCCTCGACGCCCTCGTGCTGCGCTCCGGCTTCGCCCGCACCACCCTGCAGGCCCGTCAGGCCGTCGTGCACCGCCACGTGATGGTCGACGGCAAGATCGTGGATCGTCCCTCCTTCCGCGTGAAGCCGGGCCAGACCATCCAGATCAAGCCCAAGAGCCAGGCCATGGAGTCGTTCCAGATCGCTGCCGAAGGCGGCAACTCGGACGTCCTGGCCTCCGTCCCCTCGTACCTCTCGGTCGAGCTGGGCGAGCTCAAGGCGAAGCTCGTCGCCCGTCCGAAGCGCGTCGAGGTCCCCGTGACCTGCGACGTCCAGATGGTCGTCGAGTACTACGCGCGCTGACTCTTCTCACTGCGGCACGCAAGGCCCCGGCGGGTGTACTCCGGTACCCTGACCGGGGCCTTCGTGTCCGTATCTCCCTCTCGGCGCCGTCCGGCGCCCGCTTCCGGTGTCCCAGGAAGGACCTCCCCAGACCATGCGCACATCCGAGATCCATCGTCGCTGGCTCGATTTCTTCGAGAAGAAGCAGCACGAGGTCGTTCCCAGCGCCTCGCTCGTGTCGAACGATCCCTCGATCCTCTTCACGATCGCCGGCATGGTCCCGTTCATCCCGTACATCGTGGGCACCGAGAAGGCCCCGTACGACCGCGCCGTGAGCGTCCAGAAGTGCATCCGCACCAATGACATCGAGAACGTCGGGCGCACCACGCGCCACGGCACGTTCTTCCAGATGGCGGGGAACTTCTCCTTCGGGGACTACTTCAAGCAGGGCGCGATCGACTTCTCCTGGGAGCTGCTCACCAGCTCGCAGGACGACGGCGGCTTCGGTCTGGACCCGGCACGGCTGTGGATCACGCTGTGGGAGCAGGACGAGGAGTCCTATCAGCACCTGACCGAGGTCATCGGGCTGGATCCCGCACGGATCGTGCAGCTGCCCTGGGAGGAGAGCTGCTGGGACACCGGTCAGCCCGGCCCCGCGGGCTCGACGGGGGAGTGGCACTACGACCGCGGCCCCGAGTACGGCCCGGACGCCATGGGCGGACGACAGGACGAGTGGCCGGGCAGCGCGGAGGCCGAGGACCGCTACATCGAGATCTGGAACCTGGTGTTCGACCAGTTCCTGCGCGGTGAGGGCAAGGGCAAGGACTATCCGCTGCTCGGGGAGCTCGAGCAGAAGTCCATCGATACCGGCATGGGCGTGGAGCGCCTCGCGTACATCCTGCAGGACAAGCAGAACATGTACGAGATCGACCAGGTCTTCGGGGTCATCGAGAAGGCGCAGGAGCTCTCGGGTCGCGTCTACGGCGCCGACGGCGAGGACGACGTGCGCCTGCGGATCGTCGGTGACCACGTGCGCAGCGCGCTTATGCTCGTCGCCGACGGTGTCCGTCCGGGCAATGAAGGGCGCGGCTACGTGCTGCGCCGGCTGATCCGTCGGGCGGTGCGCTCGATGCGACTGCTCGGCTACGCGGAGCCGTCCATGCCCGCGCTGCTCCCCGTCTCGAAGGAGGCGATGGTGGAGTCCTACCCCGGCCTCGAGGCGGACTTCACCCGCATCAGCGACATCGTCTATGCGGAGGAGGAGGCCTTCCGTCGCACCCTCGTCACCGGCACCGCGATCTTCGACCAGGTCGCCGGGGCGGTCAAGCAGGAGGGCGGTCGCAGTGTCGCCGGCCCCGATGCCTTCCGTCTGCACGACACCTACGGCTTCCCCATCGATCTCACCCTCGAGATGGCGCAGGAGGTGGGCCTGACTGTCGACGAGGAGGGGTTCCGCGCGGCGATGTCCGAGCAGCGCGAACGCGCGCGGGCCGATGCGGCCTCCAAGAAGGGCGGCCACACCGACACCGCGGTGTACAACCGGCTGCTGGGGGAGCGCGGCGAGGCGGTGCCCTTCGTGGGCTACACCGAGTCCACTCTCGCCACGACCGTCGAATCCGTGCTGGTCGACGGCGCCCTGGTGGATTCCGTGCAGGCGCCGGCCGATGTCGAGCTGGTGCTCGCCGCGACCCCGTTCTACGCGGAGATGGGCGGCCAGCTCGCCGACCAGGGCCGCATCACGCTGGCCAGCGGCGGCATCGTCGAGGTCGAGGACGTCCAGGCGCCGGTCAAGGGACTGACGGTGCACCGCGGTCGGCTGGTCGAGGGCGATGTCCACCCCGGGGCGAGCGCGGTCGCGTCGATCGACACCGAGCGGCGCGGCGCGATCGCTCGTGCACACACCGCCACCCACATGGTCCACCAGTCACTGCGCGAGGAGCTCGGCGACGGCGCGACTCAGGCCGGCTCGGAGAACTCTCCCGGCCGCATGCGCTTCGACTTCCGGTACGGGCAGGGAGTGCCGCGCAGCGCCCTGGCGCAGATCGAGGGCCGCGTGAACACGCTGCTCCAGGACGAGCTGGCCGTGACCGATCAGCAGATGCCGATCGACGAGGCGCGTGCGCTCGGTGCGCAGGCCCTGTTCGGCGAGAAGTACGGAGACATCGTCCGCGTGGTCTCCATCGGCGGGGACTGGTCGCGCGAGCTGTGCGGCGGCACCCACGTCGCGAGCACCGGCGCGATCGGTACGGTCCAGCTCATGGGCGAGGCCTCCATCGGCAGCGGCGTGCGTCGCGTCGACGCCCTCGTGGGCCTGTCGGCCTACCGGTTCCAGGCTCAGGAGCATGCTCTCGTCTCCCAGCTCTCGGAGATGCTGAAGGTCGGCTCCGCCGAGGACCTCCCCGAGCGCATCACCTCGATGACCCAGCGCATGAAGGACATGGAGAAGCAGCTCGCCGCCCTGCGCGGTCAGCAGCTGCAGGCAGAGGCCGGCAGGCTCGCCGAGCAGTCGGTCGAGATCGCCGGCGTGCGCACCGTGCTGCACGACGCCGGCGAGGGCATCGCCGCCGGGGATCTGCGCACTCTCGCGCTCGACCTGCGGGCACGCCTCGGGGACGACGCCCCGACGGTCGTCGCGGTCACCGGGCATGCGGACGGCCGGGCCGCGCTCCTCGTCGCGACCAACGGGCCCGCTCGCGATGCCGGCCTCGCTGCCGGGGACCTGCTTCGCAGGGGCGCCGAGGCGATGGGCGGCCGCGGTGGCGGCAAGGCCGACATGGCGCAGGGAGGCGGCGGCGAGCCCGCCCGCATCCCCGAGGCCCTGGCCTCCGTCCGCGCTGCGGTCGAGGCGACCGCGGCCGTATGACGGGCATGGACAGCGACGACGGCACGGCGAGGACCGGCGGCGTGCCGGAGCTCCCTCGGGGCGTCCGTCTGGGCGTCGATGTCGGCGACGTGCGAGTGGGCATCGCCCGCAGCGATCTGGACGGGCTCATCGCGACGCCGGTGGAGACCGCCGACCGAGGTGTCGCGACGCGCCGAGTCGCCGATGAGGCGCTCGAAGCGGAGGCCCGTGTGATCATGGTCGGGCTGCCGCGATCGTTGAACGGCAGCGAGGGCCGCGCGGCGGAGAAGGCCCGCTCGTTCGCCGCCGATCTCGGCGTCCTGCTCGCCGAGAGCGGCCAGGACATCGAGATCCGCCTGCTCGACGAGCGGCTGACCACGGTGAGCGCGCACCAGGCCCTGCACAGCTCGGGCCGCAAGGGGCGCAAGCACCGGCAGGTCGTGGACCAGGTCGCCGCCGTCCTGATCCTCCAGCAGGCGCTGGACATCGAGCGGGCCACCTCGGCACGCGCCGGGGAGCTCGTTCCCGGGCCGACGACCGGCCCCGCCCCGACCACCGACCAGGAGGATGCCGGATGAGCGACGAGGAGAACGTCTCCTTCGACGATCTCGCAGAGCATCAGCACGCGGCGCCTCCGGGACGCCGAGGACGACGACGGTCCGCGCCGCGTCGTGGCGGCTTCTTCCGCGCGGTGCTGCCCATCCTGCTGGTCCTGGCCGTGCTGGGCGGTCTGGGTTTCGGAGGCGTGCAGGGGTATCGCTGGCTGACCTCGAACGTGAGCGTGGAGCAGGAGGCCGCGGACTACCCCGGCCCCGGGAGCGGCGAGGTGATCGTCGAGGTCGCTCAGGGTGATACCGGAACCGACATCGCCGAGACGCTGGTCGAGGCCGATGTCATCAAGTCCCCCGGCCCCTTCGTGAACATCTTCTCCAACACGCGCGAGGCCGCCGCGATCGAGCCCGGCGTGTACCGGCTCCAGCAGCAGATGACCTCGGCCGGTGCGCTCGACGCGCTGCTGGACCCGTCGAACCTCGCCGGGCACCGGGTGATCATCCCCGAGGGGCTCAACCTCACTCAGATCTGGCCGCTGCTGTCGGAGGCGACCGACATCCCTGTCGAGGACTTCGAAGAGGCCGCGGTCGACTACACGGAGTACGGCATCCCGAAGAACTCGGCGGACAGCCTGGAGGGCTACCTCTGGCCGGGACGCTACGACATCCCCGAGGACGCCACCGCCGAGGACGTCATCCAGATGATGTGGGACAGCATGGAGAAGCAGCTCGTCGCCCGGGACATCCCCGAGGACAAGTGGCACGAGAAGCTCACCGTGGCCTCGCTCGCCCAGCTCGAGGTCCGTGAGAGCGACGACTACGGCATGGTGGTCCGCACCATCTACAACCGGCTCGAGGGCGTCGGCGAGGCCGAGGGGACGCCGATGCCCCTGCAGTTCGACTCGACGATCCACTTCCTCACCGGCAAGGCCGCGAGCGTCGGCACCACCTCGGCGGAGCGGAAGACGAAGAGCCCCTACAACACCTATCTGAACACCGGACTGCCGCCGGGGCCGATCGGCGCCCCCGGTGCCGAGACCCTCGACGCCGCGGCGGATCCGCCCGAGGGCGACTGGCTCTACTTCGTCACCGTCAACACCGACACCGGCGAGACCAAGTTCGCGGCGACCTGGGCCGAGCACGAGGAGAACGTCAAGGAATGGCAGGACTGGGCGGCGACGAAGGACTGATCATGGACGATGCGACAGCAGGAGCGGGGCGCCGCTTCGCGGTGCTCGGCTCGCCCGTCGAGCACTCGCTCTCCCCGGTGCTGCACCGCACCGCCTACCGGGAGCTCGGCCTCGCCGGACCGGACGGTCCCGCCTACGAGCGCCACGACGTCCCGGCAGGCTGCCTCGCCGAGTTCCTCACGGAGGGCGGCGGGCGGAGCCTGACGGGAGCGAGCGTCACCATGCCCGGCAAGCCCGAGGCCTTCGCCCTGGCCACCGAGGTCGACGACACATCGCGCATGCTCGGGATCTCCAACACCCTCGTGCGTCGGCCCGACGGGTCCTGGCGCGCCGAGAACCACGACGTGCACGGGATCGTCGCCGCGCTGCGGGACCACGGGGCCACCGCTGCGACCACGGGCGGAGTGCTGGGCTCAGGGGCCACGGCGCTCAGCGCGGTCGCCGCGCTCCTCGACCTCGGAGTCACCGATATCCGGCTGAGCGCCCGCAGCCCGCACAAGCTGGAGCCGCTCCAGGCCCTCGCCGCACGCTCCGGGGCGACGGTGCTGCAGGTGCCGTGGGAGGCCAGCCACGAGCTGCTCGAGGCGCAGATCGTGATCAGTGCCTTGGCCGTCGCCGGCGCCCGGGCGGTCGCCGGGACCTGGGGCGGGCGATCCGAGCTCGCGGTCCCGGAGCAGTTCCTCGATGTGCTCTACGATCCCTGGCCGGCGCCGCTGATGGAAGTGGTCATGGAGCGCGGCGGCGAGGTGGTCGACGGGCTCGAGATGCTCACGCATCAGGCGGACATGCAGATCCGCTCCATGCTGGGAGTTCCTGCCGCCCCCGTCGCCGAGATGCTCGCGGCGGCACGCGGCGAGCTCGCGACGCGCGCCTGAGACGGAAGCGACCACCACTGCCACTTCCGGTAAAGAGGTAGTAAAGTGACGGGAGCTCGACGGTGCGCCGTCGACACCCGGGACCAGCGCGAGGAAGTGACCCATGGACCTGCACCGAGAGGCCGAGATGGCGTACGGCAACGAGCCCGAGCGGCTCGCCGAGGAGCCGCTGGTCGTGTCTCCACCCCGCGACATCGGGCCGCTCATCTCCACGCCGCTGCTGCGGCAGTGCACCGCGCTGGCCACTCGCGCCCGCGTCGACCTGCTCTCCGGGAGCCGTCACGAGGCCGCGGAGCAGCTCGAAGGTGTCCTCGAGACCCTGGCCCTCTGGGATGCTGGATCGCTGCGCGATCCGGACCCGACGATGGTCGTCCTGGCGGCGGCGGCCCTGCAGGACCTCGCCGCGCGACTCGTCCCCTCGAGCACGAACGCCCTCTCGGAGCGCATCGAGGCCGCGCTGCGCCTCCTGCATACGCTGATGGACCCGGCGCACATCGACGCGATGGCGTGATTGTCTTCACGTCGATGCTGGCAGAGGCCGTTTCGGTGCGACATCGGCGCAGGGTGCGTGCTATATTTCTCGAGTCGCAGAGGCGGCCACTCGTCCGGGTGGCGGAATTGGTAGACGCGCTAGCTTGAGGTGCTAGTGCCCGTATAAGGGCGTAGGGGTTCAAGTCCCCTCTCGGACACGGAACAACCCCTTCTGATCGGTGAGAGCCGATCAGGAGGGGTTTCTTCATTCCTCAGGCTGCGCGTCCGATTCCCCAGGCAGCGTGCCCAGGACGGCCCCGCCATCCATCGCTGGCGCGTGATGCATCGCCGGCCCGTGGAAGAATCGCTCCATGGTCCATGTCTTCCTCCACGAGCCCGTGATCGCGGGCAACACCGGCAACGCGATCCGACTGTCCGCCGTGACCGGCGCGCGGCTCCACCTCATCGAACCCCTCGGCTTCGACTTCGAGGACGCGAAGCTGCGCCGGGCCGGGCTCGACTACCACGACCTCGCCGACGTGAGTGTCCACACCGATCTCGACGCCGCCCTCGCCTCCGTGCCCGGTGCCCGGGTCTACGCCTTCACCTCCCAGACCGATGTGGGTTTCGAGAGCGTCGAGTACACACCGGAGGACATCCTCCTGTTCGGCACCGAGCCGACCGGGCTTCCCGCCGAGGCGATGGACCATCCCCGAGTGACCTCACGCGTGCGGATCCCGATGCTCCCGGCGCGCCGTTCCCTCAACCTCGCCAATGCGGTCTCGATCGCCGTGTACGAGGCGTGGCGGCAGCTGGACTATCGCGGAGCAGGGGCATGACGCCCCCGACGCCCGGTGCCCGGCAGGGGCTCCCGGCCCGTCTGGAGCGACGCAATGCGCTCTTCCAGCAGTGGCAGTCCCTGCTCACCAATCGCACCAAGCGCACCCGCAACGGCGAGATGATCATCCAAGGCGTGCGCCCCATCTCCCAGGCCATCGCCCACGGGGTCACGATCCGTGCGCTGCTCTCCGATGGTCGGGAGCGTCCCTCCCACTGGGCGCAGGCGTTGCTCCAGGATCCGCCCGGTCCGGTCGTGGAGCTCACCCCAGAGCTCATGACGGAGCTGGGGGAGCGCGCCGACGGCGCACCCGAGCTGCTGGCGGTGGCTGCACTGCCGTCGGACGACATGACGCGCCTGGTGCCCTCACCGGCGGGCCTCGTGGTGGTGTTCGACCGCCCCTCCGGCCCGGGCAACATCGGCTCGCTGGTGCGCACCGCCGATGCGCTGGGCGCCGACGGGGTCGTGGTCACCGGTCACAGTGCTGACGTCTGGGACCCGGCCGCGATCCGGGCCAGCACCGGCTCGGTCTTCGCCGTGCCGGTGCTGCGCCGGCCCTCGCATCACGAGGTGCTCGCCTGGATCCAGGAGCAGCGCCAGGCCGGCACCCCCTGGAGCGTGGTCGGGCTGGACGAGGCCGGCGGTCTCGAGATCTCCGGGGTCGACCTCACCGGCCCCGTGCTGCTCGTGGTCGGCAACGAGACCGTCGGGATGAGCGCCGGCTGGCGGGAGGCGTGCGACGTGGTCGCCGAGATCCCCATGGGCGGAAGCGCCTCCTCGCTCAACGCCTCGGTCGCCGGATCGATCGCGCTCTACGAGGCGCGACGCCAGCGCGGCGGGGCAGCAGGAGCGGCCTGATCCCGCCGGGCCGGCCCGAACTCAGCTCGTCCCCAGGGCTGCACGCACCAACGGTGCGCCGAGCAGCCCGAGGAACGGGCCCGCCAGCAGGAGGGGGCCGACGGCGAAGCGCACTCCGCTGCGGCGGGTCCAGAGGATCGCGGCGGCTCCGGCGGCACCGCTCAGAAGGGCGATCCCCAGCAGCGAGGCGATGAGCACCTCGCCGCCGAGCGCCGCACTCATGAGCACCACCACGGGGAGGGTCTTCGCATCGCCCATCCCGAGCAGGGGCGGGGCGAGGAGGGCCAGGAGCACGGCGCCCACCCCGAGCACGAGGGCGAGCACCAGCGCGACTCTCAGCGTCTGGCGCTGCGCAGGGAGCACCGCGCCTTCGAGAGTCAGCGCGACGAGCACGCCGAGGGTCAGGACGCCCACCCATCGATTGGGCAGGCGATGCTCCCGGCCGTCCACCCAGGCGAGCACCAGCGCGGGCGGCAGGTACACGACCAGCAGCACGGCGAGCGTGGTGAGCGGGATGGTGGCGGCAGGCACTCCGTCATTGGACCAGAGATCTCCTGCCGCCGCGTCCGGACGGCGTCGAGTGTGGATGACGCGTCGCAGACGCACCGCAGCGGCGGTGCGACCGGCCCTCCCGCGGGCGGTGCTCAGTACATCAGGAAGTCGTCGAGCGTGGATTCGACGCGGATGATGCGCCGACGCAGCCAGACCTTCTTGCCGCCACCGAGGTAGACGCGGGTCCGGGCGTGCTCCCAGCGGCCGTACTCGGCTTGCTCCGTGAGCGTGCGACGCACCTGCCCGACGGAGCTCTCGCGCGGGACCGTGATGATCTGGAACTCGTAGTCGGCGGGACGGCGTCCCCGCTCGACCGGGAGGTCACGCAGCCCGCGCGGGTCACGGATGTGTTCGATGCGGGCCGCCAAGGGCTTGTGAAGTGGGGGCACTGCCGTCCTCCTGGGGTCGTGGGTGCTGAGTCATGGGTGTTCGTCGGTCCCTCTGTCCATTCTGCCTCCGGACGGGGTACCGTCCACTCATGAACTCGGATCCTCGCTCTGCTCTCGCTGCGCTGATCGCTGCCCTCGAACGTCACTACGAGGCGGCCGCCGCCTCCCGGGATGACGACGATCCCGCCCTGGACGCTGCTACCGACCAGCTCACCACGGCCTTCGACAACTACGACGATGCGCTGTTCGACGCCTACGACATCGCCACTCCTCTCATCGTGTTCGACACCGATGAGGACGACGACGAGGACGATGACGACGACTTCGATGATCTGGACGACCTCGACGATCTCGATGACGACGCGATCGACGACGACGACGAGAGCGACGAGGACGACAGCGGCACCGACGTGCGCTGAGCCCCTCACCGACACTGCACGTCATCTTCACCACTGCTCCCTCCGCGGCGCCGGGCACACTGCCCGGCGCCGCGTACTCTGTCCGGGGTCGATGAACGCGTCGGCCTGTTGAAGCGGTCGTCGTCCCCGAGGAGTGTCCATGTCGTTCATCGAGGCGATCGTCCTGGGGCTGGTCCAGGGCCTCACCGAATTCCTCCCCATCTCCTCGAGCGCCCACGTGCGTGTGGCCGGCGAGCTGATGGCACCCGGCCAGGACCCGGGGGCGGCCTTCACCGCGATCATCCAGCTGGGCACCGAGGCCGCGGTCCTGATCTACTTCTGGAAGGACATCACCCGGATCATCGGGAAGTGGTTCAAGGCGCTGGCCGGGAAGGTCCCGCACTCCGATCCGGACGTGCGCATGGGCTGGCTCGTGATCATCGGCTCCATCCCGATCGGTGTGCTGGGCCTGCTGTTCGAGAGTCAGATCGACCACAGCCTGCGGAACCTCTACATCACCGCGACCATGCTGATCCTCTTCGGCATCCTGCTCGGCTTCGCGGACCGCATCGCCCCGCAGCGCAAGGAGCTCACGAACCTCACGGTGCGCGACGGCATCCTCTTCGGCCTCGCCCAGGCCCTGGCGCTGATCCCCGGCGTCTCCCGTTCCGGCGGCACCATCACGGCCGGACTGCTCATGGGCTACACCCGCCAGGCCGCCGCCCGCTACGCCTTCCTGCTCGCGATCCCCGCCGTCTTCGCCTCGGGGCTGTACAAGGCCGCGAAGGAGGTGCCCGTCCTGCTGACCACGGACGGCCACGCCGCGGCGGCCGCGGCCGGTGAGCCGTCGCTGCTGGCGATGGCCCTGTCGACCGCGGTGGCCTTCGCGGTCGGCTATGCGGTGATCGTCTGGTTCATGAAGATCATCGAGAACCGCTCGTACCTGATGTTCGTCGCCTACCGCGTCGTCGCTGGAGTCATCCTGCTGGCGCTGCTGTGGTCCGGCGTGATCGATCCCCTGGCCGGCGCCTGAGACGAGTGCCACGCGTGCTCCTCGTCCTCGTCCCGGACCGTATGATCGAACGGTGCATTCCTGGACCTCCCCCTCGCTCTCGCCCCTTCCCGCTTCCGGCCTGCCGCTGAGGCTGCATGACACCCGGACCGGTCGGGTCGCGCCGCAGATCCCGCTGACTCCCGGCCTTGCCCGGGTGTACGTCTGCGGGCTCACCCCGTACGACGCGACGCACCTGGGCCACGCCGCGACCTATCACGCCGCCGATCTCATGCGTCGAGCCCTGCGGGACACCGGCCACGAGGTCGAGGTGGCCCAGAACATCACCGACGTCGACGACCCGCTGCTCGAACGCGCGACCCGTGACGGGGTGGACTGGCGCGACCTCGCCGCCTCCCAGACGGCACTGTTCGCCGAGGACATGGAAGCGCTGCGGATCATCGCCCCGGAGACCTATCGCTCGGTGAGCGAGTCGATGGACGGCATCATCGAGACCGTGAGCGCGCTGCAGGCCCGCGGCCGCGCCTACCAGGTCCCCACCCCGGACGCCGAGGGAGAGGACTGGTACCTCGATCTCGCGGCCGACGGCGCACTGGGCGGCGTCTCCGGCTGGAGCGAGCAGCAGATGCTCGCGGTGTTCGCCGAGCGCGGTGGAGATCCGGAGCGCCCGGGCAAGCGGGGGATCTTCGATCCGCTGGTGTGGCGCGCCGAGCGGGAGGGGGAGCCCGCGTGGGACTCCGAGGTGCTCGGTCGGGGTCGCCCCGGCTGGCACGTCGAGTGCGTCTGCATCGCCGAGGAGGGGCTCGGGCTGCCCTTCGACATCCAGGCCGGCGGCAGCGACCTGATCTTCCCCCACCATGACCTGAGCGCCGCCCATGCGGTGGCCCTGGGTCGCGGCTTCGCGAGCACCTACACCCACAGCGGCATGGTCGCCCACGACGGCGAGAAGATGAGCAAGTCGCTGGGGAACCTCGTCTTCGTGCATCGGCTCGTGCGTGACGGCATGGACCCGATGACGGTGCGACTGGTGCTCATGGCCCACCACTACCGGGCAGATTGGGCCTGGTCCGAGGACGAGGTCGCGCTCGCCCAGTCGCGCCTGGAAACGTACCGCGCGGCCGCTGCGGCCGGTGGTCACCATCCGCGCACGGTCGAGGCGCTGCGCGCCGCGCTGCGCGAGGACCTGGACACTCCCACAGCGCTCACCGAGCTCGACGCCTGGGCGCAGGCCCTGCGGGCGGTGGACGGGTCCCTCCCGGTCGACACGTCGGCTCCGTCCGGGCCGACGGACGCCCCTGGAGACGTCGCGGCAGCCGCCGACGCCCTGTTCGGGCTGGATCTGCGCGGCTGATCCCGAGCGGGCCGGCTCACTGCGCGGACTGGCTCACTGCGCGGACTGGCTCACTCCGCGGGCCGGCTCACTCCGACTCTCGGCGCCGACGCAGGAACTGCTCGAACTCCTTGGCGATCGCCTCGCCGCTCGCCTCCGGGAGCTCGGCGGCATCCTGTGCGCGCTCCAAGCGGCGCACGTAGTCCGCGACGTCCTCGTCGGTCCGTGCCAGCTCATCGACCCCGCGTTCCCACGCCTCGGCGTCCTCGACCAGCTCGGCGATCGGGATCGGCGCGCTGATCAGTCCCTGCACCTCACGGATCAGCCCGAGCACGGCCTTGGGGGAGGCGTTCTGGGAGACGTAGTGGGGAACCTGCACCCACACGTTCGTGGTCGGCAGGCCCGCGCTCGCAGTGCGGCGGGCAAGGATCGTCGGCACCCCGATCGGACCCGAATACAGCTCGGAGCCGTCGGGCCGCCCGTCCCGACCCTGCTCGGTCGCCGAGGAGACCGGCAGCGGCCGCGTGTGCGGAGAATCCGCCAGGAGCGCTCCCAGCGAGATCACGGAGGTCACGCCGAGCGCCTGCATCTGCTCGAGCACCTCGTCGCAGAAGCTCTTCCAGTGCAGCGACGGCTCGGGTCCGAACACCGTCACCAGCTCGGGGCCGCGAGGAGGCTGCATGATGCGCAGCTCGGTATCGGGCCAGTCGACCACCCGTTCCCCGTCCTCGGTGGTGCGGATCTCGGGGCGATTGACCTGGAAGTCGATGTACTCCTCCGCATCGACTGCCCCGACCAGCCGGGACGGCCACACCTCGAGCAGATGCTCGATCACCCCGCTGGCGGCTTCTCCGGCGTCGTTCCATCCGCTGAAAGCCGTGATGGCGATTCGACTCATCTCTCCATCATAGGGTCCGCCCGAGGCTCCGAGCCGGGGTGCAGGAGCAGCCGATATCCTCGGCCTGCGCCGGGACCCTCAGCCCGGCATCGGAGGAGACCACCATGAAGAGCCCCACGCTGCGCCTCGGCTCGCTGCCGCCGATCCGCGTCAGCCCGGGAACGCTCGTCACCGTGCTGGTGCTCGCCCTGATCCTGTACCCGTCCTTCTCCGGTCCCGGCGACGTGCTCTCCGTGCCTGCCGCGCTGCTCGCGCTGGGCATCGCACTGTTCATGATCGTCTCCGTCCTGGTGCACGAAGGAGCGCACGCGCTCAGCGCTCGCGCCTTCGGGGCGACGGTCGACCACATCGCGCTGACCCTGTGGGGAGGACACACCCAGTACCGCGGCAAGGAGATGTCCGCGCGTGCATCGGTCGCGATCTCGCTGGCCGGACCGGTGAGCAATCTCGCCCTGGCACTGGTCGCTCTCGGCGCGGAGTCCGTGTCGGGCCCCGGCACGGCGGCCGCCGTCTTCTGGTCGTTCTGCGCACGCCTCAACATCGCCCTGGCCGTGTTCAACCTGCTCCCGGGCCTGCCCATGGACGGCGGCCGAGCAGTGGAGGCGCTGCTCGGGGGAGTGCTGCGCAACCCGCTGCTGGGCACCCGCGTGACCGCCTGGACGGGACGCGCCCTCGCCCTCGCCGTGGTGGCGATCCCGCTGTGGTGGATCGTGCGCGCCGAGGGCGCCGGCATGTTCCTGCTGCTCACCCTGGTCTGGGCGATGCTCATCGCCGGGATGCTGTGGCAGGGCGCCTCCAGCGCGCTGCACGCGGCCACCCTGCAGCGGCGCGTCGACACACTCGACGCCCTCGACCTCGTCCGCCCCCTCCGCCTGGTGACCCCACAGCAGACGCTCTCGAGCCTGGGCAGCGAGGCGGAGCTCACGAACGTCCTGGTCCTGGAGCAGCGGGCCATCCGCCCCGGCGTCGTCGGCCGGGCCTACCGGATCCTCCCGGAGGCCGTCGCCGCGGTGCCGTCGGCCCATCGCGAGCGGACGCCGGCCAGCGCGGTGGCGGGTCCGGTCGGCGAGGTCGGTCTCCTGGACGCCTCCCTGCGCGGCAGCGAGCTGGTCTCGGCGATGCTCGCCCTGCCCGTCCCCGTCTACCTCGCGATGGGGGAACCGGGTCAGATCCGGGGCATCATCCTGAGCGACGATGTCAACGACCTCCTGCGCGGTCGGTGACCAACATGACTCTTCGACGCAGACGTCTCACGGTGCGTCATATGCTGGACGCATGACTGATCAGCCGCAGCCGCCCGCCGCCCCTGACGAGGCTCCGGCCGCTGCTCCCCGCCCGTCCGGTCGGGGCCTGGACCGCACCGGTCCCTTCGAGATCGGCGACAAGGTGCAGCTCGCCGACGCCAAGAACCGTCTGCACACGATCACCCTCAAGGAGGGCGGGGAGTTCCACACCCATCGCGGTGTGCTCCGCCATGATCAGCTGATCGGTGCCGAGGACGGCGTCGTGGTCGAGGACCTCCACGGCACCCGCTACCAGGCGCTGCGCCCGCTGTACTCCGACTACATGCTCGCGATGCCGCGGGGCGCCGCGATCATCTACCCCAAGGACTCCGCCCAGATCCTCATGTGGGGCGACATCTTCCCCGGCGCCCGGGTGCTCGAGGCCGGCGTCGGCTCCGGCGGACTGACCACGGCCCTGCTGCGCGCCGTCGGGCCCGAGGGCACCGTGCACTCCATCGAGCGCCGCGAGGACTTCGCCGAGGTGGCGCGCGAGAACGTCGAGACCTACTTCGGTGGCCCGCACCCCGCGTGGGACCTCTCGGTCGGCGACTTCCAGGACCTCGCCCCGACGCTGTCCCCGGGGGAGCCCGCGGTGGACCGGGTGGTGCTGGACATGCTCGCCCCGTGGGAATGCGTGGACGCCGCCGCCGAGGTGCTCGTCTCCGGAGGCGTCTACCTCGCCTACGTCGCCACGGTCACCCAGCTCTCCCGCACGGCCGAGGCCCTGCGGGCCCACGGCGAGTTCACCGAGCCGTACGCCTGGGAGAGCTTCGTGCGGCCCTGGCACCTCGAGGGTCTCGCCGTGCGCCCCGAGCACCGGATGAACGCCCACACCGGGTTCCTGCTCACCGCCCGGCGCACCGCGCACGGCACGCAGGCGCTGACCCGGGTGACCCGACCGGCGCCGGGCTCCCGTCTCGAGGAGGAGCTGAACCACCCCGACAACGAGGGCTTCGGCGGCTCCGATGCCGAGTGGGGACCGCAGGACGTGGGCGAGCGCGGTGTGGCCCCGCGCAAGCTGAAGCGGGCCCTGCGGGACATCCGCCAGGGCCGCGATCGCTGATCGCCCGCTGACCACCGGCTCAGAACAGGAAGGAGAGGCATGACGATGAAGACCTACGCGGAGATGACCGCTGAGCTCGAGAAGCTCGCCGCCCACAACGAGCGGCTCGTCGGCGGGCTGCGCAGCGCCCGTGCCCAGATCGTCGAGCTCAAGAGCGATCTGGAGCGGGTGGGCGATCCGCCGAACTCCTATGCGACCTTCCTACGCCGCGCCGAGGGCACCACGATCGACGTGCTCCACAACGGGCGGCGGCTGCGGGTCGCGACCGCTGCGAGCCTGGACCTCGACGCCCTGCATCCCGGCGCCGAGCTGCGCCTGAACGAGGCCCTGGCCGCCGTCGAGGCCGTGCCGCCGGGAGACGCCGGCAACGTCGTCCCCGTGGTCGAGTCGCTCGCCGACTCCCGCGTGCTGGTCGCCGTCGCGCCCGACGACACCCGGGTGCTGCGCCGGGCCGGTGAGCTCGCCGAGGAGGCCCTCCACCCCGGGGACCACGTGCTCGTCGACCTCAAGGCCCAGCTCGTGATGGAGCGGATCGACCGCGCCGAGATCACCGACCTCGTGCTCGAGCAGGTCCCCGACGTGTCCTTCGAGGAGATCGGCGGGCTCGGCGAGCAGATCGAGGCGATCCGCGACGCCGTGGAGCTGCCCTTCCTCCAACAGGACCTCTATCGCACCTATGGCCTGCGCCCGCCCCAGGGCGTCCTGCTGTACGGGCCGCCCGGATGCGGCAAGACGATGATCGCCAAGGCCGTCGCCCACGAGCTGGTGCTGCGCAGCGCCGAGGTGCGCGGCGTCAGCGTCGCCGAGGCGCTCGAGAACTCCGCGTTCCTCAACGTCAAGGGACCCGAGCTGCTGAACAAGTACGTCGGCGAGACGGAGCGCTCGATCCGGCTGGTGTTCGAGCGCGCACGGGAGAAGGCCGCCGCGGATCATCCCGTGGTGATCTTCTTCGACGAGATGGAGGCGCTGTTCCGCACCCGTGGCACGGGCCTGTCCAGCGACGTCGAGACCACGATCGTGCCGCAGCTGCTCGCCGAGATCGACGGCGTCGAGGGCCTCGACAACGTCATCGTCATCGGTGCCTCGAACCGTGAGGACATGATCGATCCGGCGATCCTGCGGCCCGGACGCCTCGACGTGAAGATCCGCGTGCGCCGCCCCAACCAGCGCGCCGGTCGCGAGATCCTGGGCCTCTACCTCGACGACGCCGTCCCCATGCGGGAGAGTCGCGAGGCGCTGCTGGACGTCGCCGTGCGCGAGATCTACGACGAGGGACCCGACTCCGCGTTCGTACGCCTGGAGTTCTCCGACGGCACCCACGAGACGCTCCACTTCCGGGACTTCGTCTCCGGCGCGACGCTGCGGAACATCACCGACCGCGCCAAGAAGCTCGCGGTCAAGGACCAGCTCTCCACCGGCAGCGTGGGCCTCACCTCCCAGCACCTGATCGACGCGATCACCGCCGAGTTCGTCGAGAACGAGGACATGCCCTCCGCCGCCCATCCCGAGGATTGGGCACGCATCTCCGGGACCCCGGGCGGCTCGCGCCGACGGGTGGAGGCGGTGGTGCCGCTCCAGGGCCGCTCCCGCGCGGCCGACGCGAGCTTCGAGGAGGACCAGCGGTGACCGGCGCCCACGACAGGCAGCACGACGTGCAGGATTCGCAGGAGGCTCTGACCACCGAGCGCGTCATGGGCATCGAGACCGAGTTCGGCGTCCTGCACGCCGACCTCGAGGACCGGTCCCGGGCCGGCGCCGGCAGCTCGATCCTCCTCTCCCACCTGGTGGTCGGGGCCTACGCCCTGCTCGATCCGCAGGAGGGGGAGCGCGGTCGACGTGTGCGCTGGGACTACGGGGACGAGACCCCGCTGCGGGACGCCCGCGGCTTCGAGCTGCAGCGCGCCGCCGCGCATCCCACCCAGCTGACCGACGAGGTCCGGGACGCGCACGTGCCCAGCGTCGATCTCGACGCTCCGCTGGCCGGTCCCGAGCTCCCCCCGGACGGGGACGACGCCGAGGTGCTCACCTGGGCGGCCCAGCGCTCGATCGGTAACGCGGTGCTGACCAACGGCGCCCGCTGGTACGTCGACCACGCCCACCCCGAGTACTCCGCCCCCGAGGTCATGCGTGCTCGCGAGGCCGTCGTCGCCGACCGCGCAGGGGAGGAGATCGCCCGGCGCGCCATGACCATCCTCGCCGCCGCCGACGGCATTCCCGAGGTCGCCCTGTACAAGAACAACACCGACGGCAAGGGCGCCTCGTACGGCACCCACGAGAACTACCTCGTGGACCGCGCGGTGCCGTTCGAACGGGTCACCGCCGCGATGCTGCCGTTCCTGGCCACGCGCCAGGTGCTGGTGGGGGCCGGGCGCGTGGGACTGGGCACCCGCGGGGAGCGCCCCGGGTTCCAGCTCTCCTCGCGCGCCGACTTCATGGAAGCGGAGGTGGGCCTGGAGACCACCCTGAACCGCCCCATCGTGAACACCCGCGACGAACCCCATGCGGATCCGTCGCGCTTCCGCCGTCTGCACGTGATCATCGGCGATGCGAACCTGCTGGAGGAGGCCACCTTCCTCAAGCTCGGCTCCGCGTCGCTGATGCTCGCCGCACTCGAGGCGGAGCACCGCACGGGGCGCCCGATCCTGCCGGATCTGCGCCTGGAGGATCCCGTGGCCGCCGTGCACACGATCAGCCATGACCCGTCGCTGAAGGCCACCGTGACGCTGGCCGACGGCCGTGAGCTCACCGCGCTCCAGATCCAGCGCGAGCATCTCCGCGCCCTCGCCGAGGTGGCCGACACCTCCGATGAGGAGACAGCGCAGGTGATCGCCGCGTGGGGCGAACTCCTGGACCTGCTCGAGCAGGACCCGTTCCTGGCCGCGGACCGCGTCGAATGGGTCGCGAAGCTGCAGCTGCTGAACCGCTATCGCGAGCGCCACGGCCTCGAGTGGGGAGACCCGCGGCTGTTCATGATCGACCTGCAGTACTCGGACCTCCGGCCCGGGCGCGGCCTGTTCGAGAAGCTGCGGGCCGCCGGCGCGGTGCGCACGCTCGTCGGCCAGGAGGAGGTCGACGCCGCGCTCACCACCGCACCGACCTCCACCCGTGCCCATCTGCGCGGTGGGCTCATCGCCGCTCACCGCCGACTCGTGCCGGCGGCCGGGTGGGACACCATCACCCTCGCCGGCGAGGACAGCGGATACCGTCTGCGCCTGGCGGACCCGCGCCTGGGCTCGGCACTGTGGTGCGAGCGCCACGGCATCGACCTGACCACCGATCCCGAGACGATCCTCGACGCCCTGCGCCGAGCCGTCTCACCGTCCTGAGGAGGAATCATGTCCCAGCAGTCCCTGAACGGCCCCGGCACCGGACCCGAGGACGAGCAGTCCGAGGCCGCCACCGGCGGCGGCCAGACCTTCGCCTCGGCGCAGGCCTCGGACGACCTGCTCGACGAGATCGACTCGGTGCTGGAATCCAACGCCGAGACCTTCGTGCGCTCCTTCGTCCAGAAGGGCGGGCAGTGACCCGATGAAGCGTCGCGTCGGAGGGTTAGAGACCGAGTTCGGCCTGGTCTGCGTGCGCGCCGACGGCTCCCGGGCGATGGAGCCCGAGGCCGCCGCCCGCGAACTGTTCCGGCCCGTCGTGGCCATGGGCCGCTCCTCGAACGTGTTCCTGCGCAATGCCGCCCGTCTCTACCTCGACGTCGGCTCCCATCCCGAGTACGCGACGGCGGAGTGCGACGACTGGTGGGAGCTGGTGGCGCAGGATCGCGCCGGAGAGCGGATCTTCGCGGATCTGGCTCACCAGGCCAATGAACGCCTGGCCGCCGACGGGCAGGACGCGCAGATCCACCTGCTGAAGAACAACGTGGACTCCGCCGGCAACGCGTTCGGCTCCCACGAGAACTACCTCGTCGATCGACGCGGCGAGTTCACCCGGCTCCCGAAGTACCTGCTGCCGTTCCTGGTGACACGACAGATCGTCACCGGCGCCGGTGGCGTCGTCGCGGACGAGGACGGCCCCCGCTTCGTGTTCTCGCGCCGCAGCGACCACATGTGGGAGGCGGTCTCCTCGGCCACCACCCGCACCCGGCCGATCATCAACACCCGTGACGAGCCCCACGGCGATCCCACTCTGTACCGCCGTCTGCACGTCATCGTGGGCGACTCGACCATGAGCGAGGTCTCCACGCACCTCCGATTCGCGACCACCGATCTGGTGCTGCGGGTGATCGAGTCGGGCCGCGCGCTGCCCGAGCTCGCGCTCCGAGATGACATCGCCACGATTCGCGCCGTCTCGCGGGACTCCTCCGGTCGCCAGCGGATCCCACTGGCCGACGGCGGGACCACGAATGCCGTCGACGTGCAGCAGCGGTGGCTGGATCTCGCCGCTCGCTTCGCCGAGGACGAGGAGCACGAGGTGCTCGACACCTGGCAGAAGGCGATCGATGCCGTGGCGACGGGTGATCGTTCCTGGGCCGCGACCCACCTGGACTGGGCGATCAAGGAGCGCCTGTTCGAGCAGGTCAGGGAGCGCAGGGCAGTGGCGCTCGACGATCCGTCGATCGAGCGCCTCGATCTCGCGTACCACGACATCGATCCCGGTCAGAGCGTCTTCCAGACGCTGCAGCGACGTGGGCTGGCACCGGCGGAGCTGTCGGAGGAGCACATCGCCTCGGCGCGAGAGGCGGCGCCTCGCACCACCCGTGCGCACCTGCGTGGGCAGGTCGTCGCCGCCGCCCAGGAGCACGGGGTGGACCATGTCGTGGACTGGACCAGCTTCCGCCTGACCAGGCCCGGTGCGATGCCCGTGCAGGTGCTCGATCCGTTCGCGACCTCGATGCCGGAGGTCGACGCCCTGCTCGAGGAGATCCGCTCGCGGGGCGAGGACGCCACCCCGGCGCCTCCCGCGTGAGGGGATGCGAGGGGACGTGGGAGACGGTGAGCACACCGGCCTCCACAGCCTGAGAATCCTCACGCCCCGTCCCACGTACGCTGGTCCTCGTGCCCCGCTCGGGGCCCCCTCTCTGAAAGGCCCTTCGTGATCCGCCGCCGCACCCTGCTGACCACCGCTCTCGCCGTGTCCACCGCCATCGGCCTGGCCGCCTGCACCGACGACGACACAGGCGGCGGCACCACGTCGGACGGCGGCGGCGCCTCCGACGGCGGCGGTGGCGATCCCGCGCTGGACGCGGTGACCATCAGCGAGGACGTCGGCAAGGAGCCGACCGTCGAGTTCGACGCACCGCTCCAGATCAGCGCGGCCGACGCCCGCATCGTGGTGCCCGGCGACGGCGATGCGATCGCCGAGGGCGACATGGTCATCTGGCGCGACATCTACGTCGACGCGAGCTCCGGCGACATGCTGCAGTCCTGGTGGCAGGGCGGCCCTGCGGGCGGTGTGCAGGTGACGGCGGAGGCGATCGGGGAGGAGGCCTTCGCGGTCTTCTCCACGATGACCGTCGGCTCCCGCTTCGCGATGGCGGGCTGGCAGACGGACCAGTCCGGCCAGGCCCGCTCCCTGGTCCAGGTCGGCGACGTGGACCGCGTGGTCTCCACGCTGCGGGCGGAGGGCGACCCGGGCAAGCCGTCCGGGGACTTCCCCGAGGTGACCCTCGACGACGACGGCGCTCCGGCCATCTCCGGCGCCCCGGAGGGCGACGCCCCCACGAAGACCACCCGTGAGGAGCTGATCCTCGGCAAGGGGGACACCACCCGCGAGGGGGACTTCCTCACGATGCACTACACCGGCTGGAAGTGGTCCGACGGCTCGCAGTTCGACTCCTCCTGGGAGCGCGGCGCGCCCTTCTCCTTCGTCCAGGGGCAGGGCAAGGTCATCGCCGGCTGGGACGAGAATCTGCTGGACCTCGCCGTCGGCAGCCAGGTCATGCTGGTGGTCCCGGCCGACGAGGCGTACGGCGATCAGGGCGAACTGGCCGACGAGACCCTGATCTTCGTCATCGACGTCCTCGACGCCGCCCACTTGGCAGACTGACCCACGACCCGACCCATCCACCCGAGGAGAACACATGGATCGCAGCAAGCCCGAGATCGAGCACCCCGAGGGCCCCGCGCCCACCGAGCTGGTCAGCACCGATGAGATCGTCGGCGACGGCGAGGAGGCAGGCCGCGGCGACGTGGTCGACGTCCACTACGTCGGCGTCTCCCATTCGACCGGCGAGCAGTTCGACGCCTCCTGGGACCGTGGCGAGCCGCTGCGCTTCCAGCTCGGCGTCGGGCAGGTCATCACCGGCTGGGACGAGGGCGTGCAGGGCATGAAGGTCGGCGGCCGTCGTCGTCTCGACATCCCCGCGGCGCTCGGCTACGGCGACATGGGCGCCCCGCCCGTCATCGCGCCGGGGGAGTCCCTCATCTTCGTGTGCGACCTGGTGGCGGTGCACAAGCGCTGACCACGCACGCCACCGGGACGGCGGGGGAGCAGGAAGGGGAGCAGGCGAGCCTCTTCGCGGCCCCCGCCGTTCCCGTCCCCGACCCCGCACCCACGGACCCGGGCCGCGAGAACGCGGCCCGGGTCCGTGGGCTGCGCACCACCGCCGGTTTCGAGATCGTCGACGAGCTGCCGGTGGCGAGCGTGCGCCTGATCGGCGTGCTCCCTCACCTGGACCGCCCCTTCGAGTACGCGGTCACCCCCTCCACAGCGGCCGCCGCTGCCGGTATGCGGGTGCGCGTGCGCTTCTCCGGCCGCGACACCGAGGGCATCGTGCTGGGGCGCCACGAGCATCCCTCCACCGACCGCGCCTTGGCGCCCCTGCACCGCCTCGTCTCCGAGGACGTGGTGGTGCCGCCGGCCATGATGCGCGTCTGCGAGGACGTCGCCGCCCGGTACGCCGGGACCGTCGGCGACGTGCTCCGCCTCGCCCTGCCACCGCGCCATGCGCGCGCCGAGAAGGCCGACCGCGCTGCTGCGGCAAAGGCCGAGGAGGCCGCGCGGGCGGAGCCGACCTCGGAGGCGACCGCGCCGCCGGGCGACGCAGAGCAGGCCGTGCAGGTCGACGACGCGGGATCGGCGGAGGACGCCGAGAGCACGTCTTCCGGGACTCCGCAGACCGCTGAGCCCCGCACCGCCGAGCCCCGCACCGCCGATCGCTATCCGGGCCTCGCCGCCCTGCTCTCCCGCGCCGGCAGCCCCGAGGGTCCGGTACCGCGCGCATCGATCACGCTGGACCCGGTCGATGCCTGGACCGTCGTCACTGCGGAGGCGCTCGAGGGCCTCGACCCGGCGCACGGCGCCCTGGTGATCGCGCCCGATCAGCGGGACGTCGCGCGGCTGAGCCGTCTGCTGCAGGAGCGGGGGATCGACCATGAGGTCCTCGCCGGGACCGAGGGACCGGAGAAGCGCTACCGCACCTTCCGTCGCATTCTGCGAGGCGCGACCAGGATCGTGCTCGGCAACCGGTCCGCGGCCTTCGCCCCGGTCCAGGACCTGGCCCTCGTGATCTGCTGGGACGAGGCTGACGACCTGCTCGAGGAGCCCCGCGCCCCGTACCCCCACGTCCGGGCCGTGCTGCAGTGCCGCTCCCGTGAGGAACGCTGCGCACTGCTCTTCCTGTCCTCGAGCGACTCGGTCCCGTTGCACGCGCTCTCCGAGGCCGGATACCTCGCGCGGCTCGAGCCGGTGCCCGCCCCCGTCACACAGGTGCGGCCCCACATCGTGGCCATGGATCAGTACCTGCGTGACCGGGAGGGCCCCTCGGGCAGGTCACGGATCCCGCAGGAGGCGATGCGCGTGATCCGCACGGGCATCACCCGCGGGCCGGTGCTGGTGCAGGTCCCGCGGTCCGGCTACGTCCCCGCGATCGCCTGCACCTTCTGCGGCACCCGGGCCCAGTGCCCGGAGTGCTCGGCCCAACTGTCGATCTCGCACCGCGGAGGGCACCTGCACTGCCGCGTCTGCGGCCGACGCGAGGACGGCTACCGCTGCCCGGAATGCGACCGCACCCAGGTGCGCGCCATGGTCATCGGCTCCACCCGCACCGCGGAGGAGCTCCACCGCGCCTTCCCGAGCTCGCCTCTGAAGGTCTCCGGGGGCGCCCACGGCGCCCTCGAGGACGACGACGTGCCGGACGACGCGATCGTGGTCGCGACACCCGGCTCCGAGCCGGCCCCGCCCGGAGGCTTCGCCGCGGCCCTGCTGCTGGACGCCGATGCGATGCTCGGCCGCGCCGCCTTCGATGCGGACATCGAAGCCATCCGTCGCTGGCGCGGAGCGATCTCCCTGGTCCGCACCGCCGATGAGGGAGGAGAGGTGCTGGTGGTGGGCACGGCGACCCTGCCGGCGATCCGCGACCTCGTCGCCCACCGCTCCCGGGTCTTCCTCGATCGTGTCCTCGCGGACAGGCAGGATCTCGACCTGCCGCCGTTCAGCCGGGTCGCCGAGATCGTGGGGGACAAGACCGCCTGCCGCAGCTTCCTGGACAGCGTCGAGCTGCCCGACGGCACCGCCGTCTTCGGTCCTGTCGACCTGGAGGGCCCCGATGCCGGCGGGCGGGCCCGAGCCGTGGTCCGCCTGGAGCCGCATCGCTCCCGCGAGCTCGCCGATGCGCTCCGCGCCGGCGTCGCCTCCCGCTCGGCCCGCAAGGTCCCGGGCTCCCTGCGGGTCCGGCTGGACCCGCCCGACGTCTTCTGAGCGGGTCGGCTGCCGACCCGGTCCCGGTCGGCTAGTGTGATCGTTCGCACCCGTACTCCACCGCACCGTCGCGATGAAGGGATCCTGATGCACTCCGATGCCTCGACCTCGGCGAACTCGTCGACCGAGGACCGCCCGGACCTCGCCGACGGCGAGAGGGCCCCCGCCGAGCACGGTCGCACGATCGTCGTCCGCCGGCTCGGCCTGGTGCTGGGCCTGGTCCTCGCGATCGTCCTCTACCTGATCATGCCGGACGACGCCTCGCACGGCGCCAAGCTCACCGCGGCGACCGCGGTGCTCATGGCCGTGTGGTGGATGACCGAGGCGCTGCCGATCCCGGCCACCGCCCTGGTGCCGTTGGTGGTGTTCCCGGTCCTGAACACGGACGTCGGCTTCGACGACGTGGGCGGCTCCTACGGCAACAACATCATCTTCCTGTTCATGGGCGGCTTCATGCTGGCCCTGGCGATGCAGCGCTGGAACCTCCACAAGCGCATCGCCCTGGCGATCGTCGGCATGATCGGCACCAGCCCGTCGCTGCTGATCCTCGGCTTCATGGTCGCGACCGGATTCGTCTCGATGTGGGTCTCGAACACCGCGACCGCCGTGATGATGCTCCCGATCGGCGTCTCCGTGCTGCTGCTGGTGAACAAGCTGCGTCTCGAGGACGCCGCCGCGAAGGGGGAGGAGCCCGGCGAGGGCGTCGACCCGAACCCGGATGCGGACCATTCGACCACCACCGCGGTGCGGTCCAACTTCGGGACCGCCCTGATGCTCGGCATCGCCTACGCAGCATCCATCGGATCGCTCGCCACGATCATCGGCACCCCTCCCAATGCCCTGCTCGCGGCGCACATGAGCCAGGACTTCGGGATCACGATCGGCTTCGGTCGCTGGATGATCGTGGGCGCCCCGCTCGCGGTCGTGTACATGGTCATCGCCTGGCTCCTGCTCACCAAGGTGCTGTTCAAGCCGGAGATCACCGAGATCCCCGGCGGCGTCGAGCTGATCCGCACCGAGCGGAGGTCGCTGGGGAGGATCTCCTCCGGTGAGGTGCGCGTGCTCGCGATCTTCGTGCTCGCCGCCGTGAGCTGGGTGTTCGTGCCGCTGCTGTGGGATCTGGTGCTCGGCGCCGAGCCGCCGATCAGCGACGCCGGCATCGCCATGGTCGTCGCGCTGCTGCTGTTCGTGATGCCCGCGGGCGCCGCCCGCGGGGTGCGTCTGCTGGACTGGGAGGCGGCCGTGAAGCTGCCGTGGGGCGTGCTGCTGCTGTTCGGCGGCGGCCTGGCGCTGAGCAAGCAGTTCAGCGATTCGGGCCTCACGGAGTGGATCGGTCAGGTCACCGAGCACATCGGCGGCCTGCCCGTCGTGCTCGTGGTGATGATCGCCGCCGCCGGCGTCCTGTTCCTCACGGAGCTCACGTCCAACACCGCGACCGCCGCGACCTTCCTCCCGGTCGCGACCGCGGTGGCGGTGGGCATCGGCATCGATCCGATGCTGCTGGCCATCCCGGTGGCGATCGCTGCGACCTGCGCCTTCATGCTGCCGGTCGCGACCCCGCCCAACGCGATCGCGTACGGCTCCGGCTACGTGCAGATCCCGCAGATGGCCAAGGGGGGACTGTGGCTGAACCTCATCGGCATCGTGCTGATCACGGCGACCACGATGACCCTCGCGGTGTGGGTGTTCGGCCTGGTCTACTGACGCGGACGCAGCGCGGCGAGCGCGAGCACCGCCGCCACCACGATCCCCGCCGCGACCACGGCAACGGTCGCCGGCCAGCCGGCGCCCTCGTACACGTAGCCCACGCTCCAGCCCAGGGCGCTGGCTCCTGCGTAGTAGGAGAGGTTGTACAGGCCCGTCGCCTGGGACCGGGCGCCGTCGGCCCGCGCACCGGCCCAGCCGCTCGCGATCGAATGCGCACCGAAGAACCCCGCCGTCATCACCACCAGACCCAGCAGGACCAGCAGGAGCGGGCCGGCGAGGGTGACGAGCAGGCCCAGCAGCATCACGCCCATCGACGCCAGCAGGACGGCCAACCGGCCGTGTCGCGCCGCGAGCCTGCCGGCGAGCGGGGAGGAGACGGTGCCACCGAGATAGGCGAGGAACACCAGCCCGATCAGCCCGGCGGGGATCAGGTACGGCGGGGTGCTCAGATGGAAGGCGAGATAGTTGTAGATCGCCACGAACCCGCCCATCAGCAGGAACGCGCAGGCGTACAGGCCCAGCTGGCCGGGATCGCGCAGCGTCCTGAGCAGCCGCGCCGTACGGGTGTCCCCGTGGCGGGGGTCGAGCCGTACGAAGCGCCTCTCCGGCGGCGCGGTGAGCACGAAGGTCGTGGCGGCGATCGCCGCCAGGACGGCGACCGCGGTCATCCCCGCCCGCCAGGACAGGGCGTCGGCGATCGGGGTGGCCACCACCCGCCCCAGCAGGCCGCCCACCGTGGTGCCGGCCACGAACCATCCGGCGGCGATCGTGCGCGCCTGCTCGTCGACCTCCTCGGAGAGATAGGCCATCGCGAGCGCCGGCACCCCGCCCAGCGCGACGCCTTCCAGGAAGCGCAGTCCGAGCACCAGCTCGAAGGTCGGCGCCCAGGCGGAGGCCACTGCGAGCACCGTTGCCGACGTCACGGCGATGACCATCGCGCGCAGCCGCCCGAGCCGGTCCCCGACGAAGGACCACGGGAGCACGGCGAGCGCGAGCCCTCCGGTCGCGGCGGAGACGGTGAGTGCCGCACGCTCCGCGCCGATGCCGAGATCGGCGGAGATGAGCTGGAGGATCCCCTGGGGCGAATAGAGCTGCGCGAACGTGGCGATCCCCGCGCAGACCAGTGCGGCCAGCATCCGCCGGTACGCAGGGGACCCGATCGCGTGGCCCGGTGTGACGTCCCCCGCCATCAGAGCACGAGGGGGCGACGACGGGGCATGGCACCACTCTAGGCATCCGGGCCTCCCCGTAGACTCGTGCCCATCATGCGACTGCTCTTCGCCGGCACCCCAGAGGCTGCCCTCCCGTCCCTGCGCACCCTGCTCGACTCGCACCACGAGATCGTCGGGGTGCTCACCCGCGCCGATGCCCCCTCGGGGCGCGGCCGCAAGCTCACGCCCAGCCCGGTCAAGGCCCTCGCCCTGGACGCCGGCCTTCCCGTCCTGACCCCCGCCACGCTGCGCGACGAGGCCGTCCAGCAGCAGCTCCGCGAGCTCGCTCCGGATGCGGCCCCGGTGGTGGCCTACGGCAACCTCGTGCCCCGGGCGGCGCTGGACATCCCCGCCCACGGCTGGGTGAACCTGCACTTCTCGCTGCTGCCGGCGTGGCGCGGCGCCGCCCCGGCGCAGCGCGCCGTGCTCGCGGGCCAGCGGGAGACCGGCATGAGCGTGTTCCGCCTGGAGAAGGGATTGGACACGGGGGATCTCCTCACGACGGCTCCCACCACGATCGGCGAGTTCGAGACCTCCGGTGAGCTGCTGGACCGCATGGCGGAGGAGGGCGCGTCCGTGCTGCTGCGGGCGCTGGACGCCCTCGAGGCCGGCACCGCCACGTTCACCGCGCAGGACGACACCCGGGCCACCCACGCCGCGAAGCTCTCGACCGCAGAGGCGGAGATCGATTGGGCCCTTCCGGCCGATCAGGTCAGCGCGCACATCCGCGGGATGAGTCCGCACCCCGGTGCCTGGACGCTGCTGGACGGTGCCCGTGCCAAGATCCTCGGCATCGAGGCAGCTCCCGAGCACGTCGGCCTCGCCCCCGGGAGGATCGCGGCCACGAAGCGTCACGTCCTCGTGGGCACCGGCACCGACCCCCTGGCGATCTCGACGATCGCTGCGGCGGGCAAGCGGCCGATGCGCGCCGCGGACTGGGCCCGTGGTGCCGGGCTGGCCGAGGACGCCGCCTTCACCCAGCAGCCGAAGGACCAGAAGGACCAGAAGGACGGAGTACAGGCATGAGTGAGCAGCGACGCGGCGGGGAGCACCGGGACGACCGGCGCGGGAACCGGCCCCAGGGCGGTCGCGACGGCAAGGGCCGGGAGCGCTCCGGCTCCCGCGGCGAGGGCGGGCCGCGACGCGGCTGGTCCTCCTCGAGGCCGTCGGAGCGCGGCCGTCGCTCGACGCCCTCGCGCCAGGTCGCCTTCGAGGGCCTGCGCCTGATCCGCGAGGACGACGCCTACGCGAACCTCGTGCTGCCGCGCCTGCTGCGCTCCCACCGGGTCTCCGGCCGCGACGCCGCCTTCACCACCGAGCTCTTCTACGGCTCGTTGCGGGCCCAGGGCCGCCTGGACGCGATCCTCGCCGCGTGCGTGGACCGTCCCCTCGAGAAGGTCGACCCCGCTCTCGTGGACGTGCTGCGCCTGGGTGCCTACCAGCTTCTGGACATGACGGTCGCGCCCCACGCCGCCACCTCCGAGACCGTGGCCCTGGCTCGCTCCGAGGTCGGCGCCGGTGCGGCGAGCTTCGTCAACGCCGTCCTGCGCCGGGTGGGGGAGAGGACCCTCGAGGAGTGGATCGACGAGGTCGCTCCGGAGCGCGCGAAGGATCCCACCGGCCATCTCGCCGTCGTGCATTCCCATCCCCGCTGGGTGGTGCGCGCCCTCACCGACGCACTGGCGGGCCACGGCCGCTCCCGCGACGAGATCGACGAGCTGCTGGCCGCCCAGAACGCCGCGCCCGCGGTCTCGCTGGTGATGCGCCCCGGGCTCACCGATCTCGACGAGCTGATCGACCACGGCGCGAGCGCAGGCCGGCTCAGCGTCTTCGCGGCGTCCTGGCCCTCCGGCGATCCCGGCGGCATGGACGCGGTCAAGGAGGGCCGGGTCGCCGTGCAGGACGAGGGCAGCCAGCTCGCCGCCCTCGCACTCGCCCTGGGCGCGGACGATCTGGTCCGTGCCGACGACGCCCATTGGCTCGACCTGTGCGCCGGCCCGGGCGGGAAGGCCGCTCTGCTGGGCGGGCTCACCGTCGGCCATGACGCCGACCTGCTCGCGGTCGAGCTGCAGCCCCACCGCACCGAGCTCGTCGAGCGCGCGGTCGCGACGCTCCAGGAGGCCGGCTGCGAGATCAGCACCCGTACGGCCGACGGCACCACCCTCGGTGCCGAGCTGCCCGGTCGCTTCTCGCGCGTGCTCGCCGACGTGCCCTGTTCCGGACTCGGTGCCCTGCGCCGTCGTCCCGAGGCCCGCTGGCGCCGCACCCCGGCGGACGTCGGCCAGCTGAGCACCCTGCAGCGCACCCTGCTGGCCTCCGCTCTGGACGCTGCGGCGCCCGGCGGCGTGGTCGCCTACGTGACCTGCTCGCCGCACCTCGCCGAGACGCGCCTGGTGGTCGCCGACGTGCTCAAGGGACGCGAGGACGTCGAGGAGCTCGACGCTCGTGACGCCGTGCGCGCCGGTGTGCTGCCCGCGCATCGGACCGACATCGAGCTGGGCGAGGGCCCTGCCGTGCAGCTGTGGCCGCACGTGCACGGCACCGACGCCATGTACATCTGCCTGCTGCGCAAGCAGTCAGCCCCCGCCGTGGAAGGAACCCCGACATCATGAATGCCGCCTACTCGACCGATGGCCAGTACATCCATCCCAGCATCCTCAACGCCGACTTCATGAGCATCGGCACGGAGCTGGACAAGATCTCCACCGCCGACAGCGTCCACGTCGACGTGATGGACAACCACTTCGTGCCCAACCTGACGTTCGGCCCGAGCATGGTCGAGCAGATCGTCGAGCGCAGCCCGATCCCGATCGATGCCCATCTGATGATCGAGGACGCCGACCGCGAGGCCCCCCAGTACGCCGAGGCCGGTGCCTCCTCGGTCACGTTCCATCTCGAGGCCGCGAGCGCTCCGATCAAGCTCGCCCGGGATCTGCGCCGCAAGAACACCGAGGTGGGGGTGGCACTGCGGCCCGCCACCCCGATCGAGCCGCTGCTCGACGTCATCGGCGAGTTCGACATGCTGCTGATCATGACCGTCGAGCCCGGCTTCGGCGGGCAGAGCTTCCTGGACACCATGCTCCCCAAGATCCGCCGCGCCCGTCGGGCCATCAGCGAGGCCAACCTCGAGGTGTCGATCCAGGTCGACGGCGGCGTGAGCCGCGAGACCATCGAACGCTGCGCGGAGGCGGGGGCGAACGTGTTCGTGGCCGGTTCCGCGATCTACCGCGCCCAGGACGCCGCCGACGAGATCTCCGCTCTGCGCGAACTGGCCGGGCGCCACACGGCCCACTGACCCGGGCGGGCGGCGACGGCGCTATCCTGGGGCGGTCACATCAGTGACGTGCTCCGGGGTCGGTGAAATTCCGAGCCGGCGGTGACAGTCCGCGACCCGCTTCGGCGGTGGAGCCGGTGGAACTCCGGCACCGACAGTACAGCCTGGATGAGAGGCGCACATCCTGCATGCCCAGGGCGCCCTCGGCGTTTCCCCGAAACCATGCCGGAACCCTTTTCCCCCCGGAGCCACTGCATCCGACGGCGAAAGGACCGACATGGAACTCCTGCAGTGGCTCTTCGACGCGCGCATCGATTTCGCGGGCGGCCAGTTCATCCTCCTGCGCGAGGTGCTCGGAAACGTCTTCGGGCTCCTCAGCGCCCTGGGCGGCATGCGTCGCAAGGTGTGGGCCTGGCCGATCGGCATCGTCGGCAACGTGCTGCTGTTCACGGTGTTCATGGGGACCGTCTTCGGCAATCCCGGCTCCGTGGACCTGCTCGGCCAGGCCGGACGCCAGATCATGTTCATCCTCACCAGCATCTACGGCTGGGTGCGCTGGCGTCAGGCTCAGCACGAGGGCGGCACCGCGGTCGAGCCCCGCTGGGCCTCCGGGGGAACCAGGGTGCTGCTGCTGGTCGCCCTCGTCGGCGGCACCGCAGCGCTCACCCCGCTCTTCCGCGCCCTCGGCTCGTACGAGCCCGTATGGGCCGACGCCTGGATCTTCATGGGCAGCCTCCTGGCCACCTTCGGCATGGCCAAGGGATGGGTCGAGTTCTGGCTGATCTGGGTGGCCGTCGACCTCGTGGGCGTGCCTCTCCTGGTCAGTGCCGGCTACTACGCGAGCGCCTTCATGTACGTCTTCTACGGCGCGTTCACGCTGATCGGCTTCTTCGTGTGGTGGCGCGTGCGCAGCCGTCAGGACCGCAGCGAGCACGGCGAGCAGGGCGAACGGGTCTCCGTGGAGACCGCACACCTGGACCCCACCGTGCGCCGGGAGTGATCCGGCGCCCGGTGGATGGTCCGACGCGCGCTCTGCTCACCGGGACGCGTACCCTGGTGGCGTGAAGGATTTCGAAGCATTGTTCGCTGAGCTGACCGAGAAGGCCCGTACCCGCCCCGAGGGCTCCGGCACCGTCCGAGAGCTCGATGCAGGGGTGCATCAGATCGGCAAGAAGATCGTGGAGGAGGCGGCCGAGGTCTGGATGGCCTGCGAGCACGAGAGCCATGAGGACGCCGCCATGGAGATCAGCCAGCTCCTCTATCACCTGCAGGTGATGATGGTCGCCAAGGGCATCAGCCTCGACGACGTCTACCGCCAGCTCTGAGCAGCCGCTCGTCCCGCATTCCCTGACAGCTTCACCAGACTTTCCATCCGTCGCCCGCCGACGCCGCTTCATGGGCCGCCCCCGCGGCCGAGGAGGAACCGTGCTGCGCATCGCAGTCCCCAACAAGGGCGCCCTGTCCGAGCCCGCCGTCGATCTGCTGCAGGAGGCGGGCTACCGCCGCCGCGGCACGACCAAGGACCTGGTGGTCGTCGACCAGGAGAACGACGTCGAGTTCTTCTACCTGCGCCCCCGCGACATCGCCGTCTACGTCGGCTCCGGCACCGTCGACGTGGGCATCACCGGCCAGGACATGCTGCTGGACTCCCGCACGCCGGCCGAGGAGATCCTCTCCCTGGGGTTCGCCCGCTCGACCTTCCGCTTCGCCGCGCCGATGGGAACCCGCGAGGACATCACGAGCCTCGAGGGCTCCATCATCGCCACCAGCTACGAGAACCTCGTCGAGGACTACCTCACCGAGCGCGGCATCGGCGCGTCCGTGGTCCACCTCGACGGCGCGGTCGAGTCCTCGATCCGCCTCGGCGTGGCCGACGTGATCGCCGATGTCGTCGAGACCGGCACCACCCTGCGCCAGGCCGGCCTCGAGCCCTTCGGCGAGCCGATCATGACCAGCGAGGCCGTGCTCTTCTCGCGCCCCGGCATGGTGCTCGGGGAGGCCGGTGCGCACTCTCTCGAGGTGCTCGAGCGGCGGCTCCGGGGCGTTCTGGTGGCCCGCGAGTACGTGATGCTCGACTACGACATCCCCACTGCTCTGCTGGAGACGGCCGTCCAGGTGACGCCCGGGCTGCAGTCGCCGACGGTCTCGCCGCTGCACGGCGGCGAGTGGTCTGCCGTGCGGGCGATGGTGGATCGTCGCGCCGCACACCGGATGATGGACGATCTCTACGACGCCGGCGCCCGCGCCATCCTGGTCACCGCGATTCAGGCCTGTCGCATCTGAGGCCCTGATGACCACGACGGTGTTCCGCCCGCGAATGGTGCGCGTCTTCGCGTACCTGACCGCCATCGTGGTGCTCGCCGGGATGATCGCCGGGGCCGTCGTGATGCCGGGGTTCCTGCTCATCGGCCGCATCGGGCTGATCACGGTGGGCGTGCTCATCGCCCTGTTCTGCCACCTCGAGGCCTCCGTGCGCCTGGTGGCGCGGGAGTCCGAGCTCGAGGTGAGGAACGTCTTCCGCACCCGTACCGTGGAATGGCCGGAGATCCTGGGCATCAGCTTCCCGATGGGGGACCCCTGGGCGCATCTCGACCTCGCCGACGGATCGACCCTGGCCATCAACGCCATCCAGCGGTACGACGGCAAGCGGGCCATCGCGGACGCGCACCGTCTGCAGGCCCTCGTCCAGGAGCGCGGCGAGGCCGCCGAGCGCTGAGCCTCAGAGGGCCGGGAGCAGGCTCGCCCCGCAGCGCCCGGCGAGCGCCGCATACCGGAAGGCCTCCGGATCCTCGGCGAGGGTGCGACCCATCGTCGACAGCCGCACCGGCACGTCCTCCAGGGCATCGCGCAGACCCTTCGCGTCGACCCCGCAGACCTCGTGCTCGATCCCGCGGGCACGCCCCTCCTCGACGATCGTCGATTCCACCTGTTCCCGCACTGACGCATGAAAAGCGTTGTAGCGAGGGTCGGTGTAGTCGAGGACGGGCAGCCGCACCGCGGTCAGCGTCGCCCGGCCGTACGCGGTCGAGGAGTGGTGTGAGAGCCCGCGATGGCGCTCCCGACGATCCGCGCCGGAGACCCGGAGGGCGGCGATCGGTGCGCCGCCGAGCGCGGCCGCGGCGTGCAGGCACTCCGCGGCCTGCATGCCGGAGAATCCCCACCCCGTCCCGGTGCCGAGGTTCCCGGGACCTTGGATGACGATCGCGATGTCCGCCTCGACGACATGCTTGGCACCGAGCAGGGCCGAGTGGACGGTGACCGCCTCGAGATCGCCGCCGAAGGACTGCCCCGCGCTGATCACGGAGGCGATCAGGCCCGCCTCGCGCAGGCGCGCTGCGGTGCGGGAATAGGCGGCCGGCAGGGCGGCGCCGTCGGTGTGGACATAGGCGATCCGCGCGCTGTGCCGCTCCGCGCGGATCCCGGCGACGATCGCGGGGAGCGAGGAGTGCAGATCCGCGACCACGACGGGCATCCCGTCCACGTCCCGCGCATCGCGGATGGTCTCGTAGTGCTCGCCCTCCGGGTCGTCGATCGCGTCGACCATGGTCTGCATCGGGGTGTAGCGGGCCTTGACCATGTGCCCGGTGGTCGCCTCGGGCTGCGGCGTCACGTCGAGCCGGGCCACCACGAGAGCGTCGCCTCCGGTGCCCAGGTCGCGCCGGAGGGCATTGGTGTTCAGCAGCACCTGCTCGCCCGCGGCCGGCGTCCCGGTGAGCTCGGGGTAGGCGATCGCGGAGAGCGTCTCGCCCTCGATCTCGACCAGAAGGCGATCGACGCCCCTCCAGGAGGACCTCGTGCCGGTGACCGTTCCCCGTTCCCAGTGCAGCATGGCACCAGCCTAGGTGTTCCGGACGCCCCCGGGCGGCACGACGGCTACGCTGGCGGGGTGGCTGCCAAGAGTGTGGAGAGACTGCTCAACGTCATCATGACGATCGGGTCGCGCCGTCGGATCGACCGCGCGAAGCTGTTCGCTGTGATCACGGACTATGCCGATGCTCCGTCCGAGCAGGCCGCCGAGCGGATGTTCGAGCGGGACAAGGCCGCGATCCTCGAGCTGGGGATGCCCCTGGTCACCGAGCGCGACGTGCTGGACGAGAACACGGTGTACTACCGGATCGAGGGCTCCGAGTCCGGAGCGGTGCTGGATCTCACCACCGAGGAGTACACGGTCCTGCTGGCCGCGAGCCGTGCCTGGGACGATGCCGCCGCCGGGGGCGCGGCCCGCCGGGTGCGCTCGAAGCTGCTGAGCCTCGGCCACGACGCCGATCCCGATCTCCTGCGCCGCACTCCGCGCGGTGTCGTCGAGTCGCTGCCCGTCCTCTCCCCGCTGCTCGAGGCCGTGACCTCCTCGCGCACCGTGCGCTTCACGTATCGCGGCACCCGGGGCACGCCGACCCCGCGCTCCGTCGAGCCGTGGGTCGTCGGAGTGCACGACGGCCACTGGTACGTGCACGGCTGGGACCGGGACCGTGAGGCGCCGCGACTGTTCCGTGCCTCGCGCATCGAATCCTTTCCGTCCCTCGGCCCGCCGGCGGTCGAGCCCCGCCCCGACGGGCTCGACCTCGATGCCGTCTGGGAGACGCTGCACTCCAGCGAGGACCAGGCGCGCGCTGTCGTCGACGCCGCACCGTACAAGGCACTCGCCCTGCGCGACCATGCCGGCGCCTCGCTCGAGGCGCCGCGCTTCGAGCTGCCCGAGCTGCCCCGCCCCGCCGTGCGCCGCATGCTGCTGTCGAACATCCGCTGGCTCGAACTGGTCGAGCCTGCTGAGTGGCGCACGGAGATCGCGGACGTGCTGGCATCTGTCGCGGCCGCCCATGAGGGCGAGGCGGATCTCTCTGTCGTCGGGACCGCCGCTGCGCGTCCCGATCCGCGGATCCGCACGACCCCCACCGGCAACGACACGCTCTCGCGCCTCATCTCGGAGGCCTCGTACGTCATGAGCAGGGGAGAGGCGGACCTCGCCGAGCTCTCCTCCGCGCTCGGGATCTCCGAGAAGCAGCTGATCACCGACCTGCAGGTGCTGTTCGTCTGCGGGGACATGGGCACCGGCTGGGAGGACTTCATCGAGGCCGAGTGGGAGCACGGCACCGTCCGGGTGCGCAACGCCGAGCCGCTGCGCCGGGCCCTGCGGCTCAGCGCGGTCGAGATCACCGCGCTGCTCGCCGGCCTCGCCGCCCTCGAGCCGACCGCCGGGGACGCGGAGCCGATCGTCGCCAGCGCCCGGGAGAAGCTCCTCGCCGGGACCGTGCCGGACGCCCCGTCGCCGCTGCCCACCCGCACCGAGCTCGCCGAGGCCGCCGCGGCCGACGAGATGGTCGCGCGCACCGCCGATCGCGCCGAGACGGTCCTCGCCGCGGTGCAGGAGGCCCTGCGCGCCGACGACGACTCCGACCAGTCGCGCCTGACCGTCCGCTATTCCTCCACCGATCGCCCCGGCACGAGCGTGCGGAGGATCCACCCGCTCCGGATCGAGACCGACGGGGCCCGGTCCTATCTGGTCGCCGACTGCGAGCTCGCGGGCGCGCCGCGCCAGTTCCGGCTCGAACGGATCGTGGAGATCCTGCCGGACGGCACCCCGCAGGAGCGGCCGCACCGCGGGGAGGGGCCCGCCCTCGGGGGACGTGTCCAGGAGGAGGTCTGGCTGCGGATGGATCCGCCCGGACGCTGGGTCGCCGAATCCTTCGCCGCCGCCGAGCTGCGCGACGGCGAGGACGGGATCGCCTACGCCCGTCTGGACGGCCCTGTCCGGGCGGCGCTCGTGGACGCCGTGCTGGAGTCCTCGGGAGCGGTCGAGGTGCTCGCGCCCCGTGAGCTGAGAGACACGATCGTGACCGTGGCGCAGATCTCGGGTGCACGTCACACCCAGGCATAGCCGTTACGCTTGACCCACCCGCCGCACGGCGGGCCGAATCGCTCGCCGAGCGGTCCGTCGAGCGCTCCATCCGCTGTGGGATGATGTGCGCGCCCGTGCAACAACGTGGCGCTTTGGAAAGGGAATCTCATGGGAATGTTCCGCAACCCCTGGGCGATCGTCATCGTCGTACTCATCGTCGTGCTGCTCTTCGGAGCCAACAAGCTCCCGGGTCTCGCCCGGAACATGGGCAAGTCCATGCGCATCTTCAAGTCCGAGGTCGAGGAGATGCGCGGCGACGACAAGGGCGATGACGCCGAGGAGGACGAGCCCCGCTCGCGCCCCGCCCGCGACGACCGCGGAGCACGGGACTCCCGTGAGCCCGCGCGCGAGTACGACCCGCGTGACGAGGTCGAGCGCGAGCCCGTGCGGCCCCGCGAGGACGACGACTCCTACCGTCGCGACTGATCTCCGCATCGTCGGATGATGTCGAGAGGTCCGGGCGACCAGCCGCCCGGGCCTTGACCGCTGGGAGGAATCGGATTCGTGGCGAGTGAAACGCAGGGACGCGAGGCGGCCGAGAAGAACCGTCGTCGCAAGGACCCCGAAGGCCGGATGGCCCTCGGGGAGCATCTCGTCGAGCTGCGCAATCGTCTGGTGATCAGTGCGATCACCGTGCTGCTGCTGTCGATCGTCGGCTGGCTCGTCTTCCCGTGGGTCTTCGAGGCGTTGAAGAAGCCGATCCTCGAGGCCTCCGGCGAGGACAGCATCAACGCCCTGATCAACTTCCAGGGAGTCGGCACGGGCCTGAACGTGCGCCTGCAGATGTCCGCGTACGTCGGCCTGATCCTCTCCTCACCGATGATCATGCTGCAGATCTGGCTGTTCGTCATGCCGGGACTGCACAGGAACGAGCGCAAGTACGCGATCGGGTTCTTCGGCGCCGCGATCCCCCTGTTCTTCATCGGCTGCGCCGCCGGATACTGGGCGGTCAACCAGCTGGTTCCGGTGCTCATGAGCTTCACGCCGAACCAGGACGGCGTCAGCCAGATCATCCCGTACGACGACTACCTGAACCTCCTGACCAAGACCATGCTCGCCTTCGGCATCGCGTTCGTGGTGCCGGTGGTCATGGTGCTGGTGAACTTCCTCGGCCTGGTCCGCGGGAAGACGATGCTCAAGGCCTGGCGCTGGATCATCTTCATCAGCGTGCTGTTCACCGCGATCATGGTGCCCACCCCCGAGCCGATCACCCTGCTGGCGATGTCCGCCTCGATGGCGAGCCTGTTCTTCGCGGCCATCGTGATCGCGCTGATCCATGATCGCCGCAAGGGTGTCGGGACGGACGCCGAGCTCGACGACGACGAGGCGAGCACCGTCGAGGGGCCGTCCTCCCTCGACGAGGACGACGACAGGTGAGCAGACTCCGCGTGGGCCTGCTCTCCAATCCCACGGCAGCCTTGGGATCGGCCCATCGGGTCGGCCGCCAGATCGGTGACCTGCTGCGCCTGGCCGGCATCTCGGTGGTCGACCTGTCCGGCCCGTCCGCGCACGTGGCCCGCGCCCGTGCGGTCGAGGTGCGCGACACGCTCACGGCCCTCGTGGTGGTCGGGGGCGACGGCACGGTGGCGCTCGGCGCGGAGATCGTGGCCGGCAGCCCCGTGCGACTGGGCATCGTCCCTGCCGGGACCGGCAACGACATGGCACGCGCGCTGGGCCTGCCGCTGAACGACCCCGAGGAATCCACGCGGATCCTCCTGCACGCCCTCTCGCGACCGGTGGTCGCGATCGACGCGATCGAGATCATCTCGCGCGGCGAGCAGTCCCTCCCGCATCGCTCGATCGCGCTGGGGAACGTGAACCTCGGATTCGACGCGCTGGTGAACGCCCGGGCCAACGGCTCCAAGCGGGGCAGCCGAACCCGCTACGCGGCCGCTGTGGTGCGTGAGCTGGCCTCGTTCGCTCCGCTGCCGTACTGGATCGAGGCGGACGGGGGAGAGCGCATCGACCTCGACGCCTCGCTGCTCACGCTGTGCAACTCCGGTTACTTCGGCGGCGGGATGCGCATCGGCCCCGACTCCCGCCTGGACGACGGCTCCCTCGAGCTGATCAGCGTCGAGGGCCTCGGCCGCGCCGACCTGGTGCGCTTCTTCCCCCGCGTCTATCGGGGCACCCATACGTCGCTGCCCGTCTTTCACAGTCGTCCGGTCCGCGAGGTGACCGTCGGCCTGCGCCATGGGCGCGACCTGCGGGCCTATTCTGATGGGGAGGCGCGGTCGCTGCTCCCGATCACCGCCCGAGTCCTGCCAGGCGCGGTGCGCCTGCTCGCCGATCTTCCGGAGGCCGTCACCGTATGAGTTCCCCGTCCGAGCGCTACGCCAGGTGGGCGGCCGAGAAGAAGCTCGCCGCCTCCGAGCTCGGGGTCTTCAGCGGCCGGTACGACTTCGAGCTCGACGAGTTCCAGCTGGCGGGCTGCCGCGTGCTCGAATCCGGCAGCTCCGTGCTGGTCGCCGCGCCCACAGGTGCCGGCAAGACGGTCGTCGGCGAGTTCGCGGTGCACCTCGCGCTCGCGCAGGGCCGCAAGGTCTTCTACACCGCGCCGATCAAGGCGCTGTCCAATCAGAAGTTCGGCGAGCTGGTGGACTGGCTGGGCCATGAGCGGGTGGGCCTGCTGACCGGGGACACCTCGATCCGGCCCGACGCCGATGTGGTGGTCATGACCACCGAGGTGCTGCGCAACATGCTGTACGCCGGGTCCTCGCTGCTGGAGGGCCTGGGGTTCGTGGTGATGGACGAGGTCCACTACCTCGCCGACCGGCTCCGCGGCCCGGTCTGGGAGGAGGTCATCATCCACCTCGACACTTCGGTGCAGATGGTGGCGCTCTCCGCGACCGTCTCCAATGCCGAGGAGTTCGGCGCCTGGTTGCAGGAGGTCCGCGGAGCGACCGAGATCGTCGTCTCCGAGACGCGTCCGGTGCCGCTGTGGCAGCACGTCGTGATCGGTGAGGAGCTGCTGGACCTGTTCGTCGACGAGGACGGCGAGGCCGTCGTCTCCCATGGTCCAGGAGCGCAGGGCAAGCGCCAGGTGAATCCGGAGATCGAACGGATCACCTCCTTCTCCCTGCCCGTCGACGAACGCTCCGGCGGTGGCCGAGGACGCTCTCCGCGCGGGCGCAAGGGCACCAGCGGCAGGCATCGTCCGCGCGGCTCCGGTCAGCACCGGCCGCCCCATATGCGCCGCGGACGGCACAGCAGCCACGGGGGCGCGCAAGAGGGCGGCACCGGTGGCGGGCGGAGCGGTGGGCCCCGCGGCGGCCACATCCCGCGACCGATGCGCCGGCCCGAGGTGATCGGCCTGCTCGACGACGCCGCGCTGCTGCCGGCCATCATGTTCATCTTCTCCCGTGCAGGCTGCGAGGGCGCGGTGCAGCAGTGCGCCCGCACCGGGCTGCGCCTGACCGACGACGCCGAGCGCCGCGAGATCCGGGCGGTCCTCGACGATCGACTCGACGGCATCGGCGTCGAGGACGAGGAGGTGCTGGGCATCGCCGCGTTCCGCCGCGCCGTGCTCGACGGCTACGCCGCGCACCACGCCGGGATCCTGCCCCTGCTGAAGACCGTGGTCGAGGAGCTCTTCGCCCGCGGCCTGCTCAAGGTCGTGTTCGCCACCGAGACCCTCGCTCTCGGGATCAACATGCCGGCCCGCTCCGTGGTGCTGGAGAAGCTCGTGAAGTTCAACGGCGTCGACCACGCCGACCTCACGCCGGGGGAGTACACGCAGCTCACCGGGCGCGCCGGGCGACGCGGCATCGACACCGAGGGCCATGCCGTCGTCCTCGCCGGGCCCGGCTTCGACGCCGCGGCCGTCGGCTCCCTCGCCTCCCGTCGCACCTACCCGCTGCGCTCGGCCTTCCGGCCCACCCCGAACATGGCGGTCAACCTGCTGGACCGCTTCGATCTCGGGCGGGCCCGGGAGACCCTCGAGACCAGCTTCGCGCAGTTCCAGACGGACCGCTCCGTGGTGGGGCTGGCCCGCAAGGCGCGCGAGCTCGAGGACACCGTGGAGTCCTACCGACAGGCCGTCACCTGCGATCTCGGCGACATGGAGAGCTACGCGCAGATCCAGGAGCAGATCTCCGCCCGGGAGAAGACCCTCTCCCAGACTCGTGCCGCCGCCGATCGGGACCGCACCCGCTCCCGCCTGGGGTCGCTGCGTCGTGGCGACGTGGTCGCCCTGCCCGGGGGCAAGCGCCGGGGCTACGCCGTCGTGCTGGACGTCGACCGCGCCGTGCTGGGCGGCCCCCAGATCGATCTGCTGGACACCGAGGCGCGTCGCCGCAGTCTGCGGCCCGGGGACGTCCCCTCGGCGCCCGCCGTCATCGATTCGCTGCGCCTGCCCCGCCAGGAGGCGATGGGCAGCAGCAAGGTGCGCAAGGACACCGCCGCCGCGCTGCGACAGCGGCTGTCCGGTCACGACGAGGACCCCCGCCGCGAGGTGCGCGCGCGTGCCGAGCGGACCCCGTCGACGGCGGCGACGGATCCGGCCCTGCAGCAGCTGCGCGCCGAGCTCGCCGAGCACCCCTGCGCCCAGTGCCCGGATCTCGCGTCCCATCTGCGCTGGGCGGGCCGCTGGCGGAAGTCCCGCTCAGAGCTCGAGGGCGTCCAGCGCCGGATCCGCGGCCGCACCAGCTCCCTGGCCCGGCAGTTCGACCGCCTCACCGACCTGCTGGTCGAGCTGGGGTACCTCCGACACGACGGCGAGGAGCTGGTCCCCACGGACCGAGGGCTCCGTCTGCGCCGACTGTTCAGCGACCGAGACCTGCTGATCGCCGAGTGTATCGAGCGCGGGGCCTGGACCGGGCTCGATCCCGCCGGGCTCGCCGCCGTGGTCTCCGCCGCGGTCCACGAGTCGCGGCGCGACGACCGGGCCCCTGAGGTCATCCCCGATCCCGCGGTCGACGCCGCGCTGACCGCCTCGGTGCGCCTGGCCGCCGAGCTGCAGTCCGCCCAGACCCGCCACGGGATCGACCCGACGTCGGTGCCGGATCCGGCGGTCGCCGCGATCGTGCACCGGTGGGCACGGGGAGATCATCTCGCCGCCGCGCTGGCCGGGAACGACCTTCCGCCGGGCGACTTCGTCCGACACTGCCGCCAGGTGATCGACCTGCTCGATCAGCTCACGGCCGACGAGCTCCTGGGGTCGACGGCGCGCTCCGCGGTCCGCGCCGTCCGCCGCGGTCTGGTGGCCCAGGAGATCGATCGATGAGCGTTCTCCCAGGCGCGCGGGGGACCCTGGGGCGCGTGAACCAGGACGACCACGCCATCCAGCCCGCCCCGCCCGTGCTCTACACCGGCATCGTGCTCTACAGCAGCCTCGATCCCGAGGCCTCCGCGATGCTGATCGCGGACGGGCTGATCGCCTGGACCGGGCCCGAGGCGACCGCTCGCATCATCCACCCGGATGCCAAGGTCGTCGACGCCGCCGGCTGCCTGGTCACACCGGGTTTCGTCGACGCCGCCGCCGCCGAGGCGACGCCCGATGCGGACGCCGTCTCCCGCGGGATCGTGCGGCGCCTTCCCGGGCCGACGGGAGAGAGGGACGGGGTGCGCGTGATCGCGCCCGCGACCGAGACCGCGCAGTTCCTCGATCTCAGCACCGACGGGGTGCCGATGGCCTTCGGATCGGCGGGCGACCCGGCCGGCGCGGACCCCTGGGACTGGGTGCGCGGAGCGACCCGTCGGCCGCCGGCCGAGCAGCGCATCAGCGACCGCGCGGCCTTCCTCGCCGCGACCCGGGGTGGGCAGCGGTTGGCCGGAGCGCGTCATCCGGGCTCGCTGCAGACCGGGATCGAGGCGACCTTCGTGGTCTGGGAGCCCTGGGACCTCACCGTGCAGTCCCATGCCCTGAAGGTCGACTCCTGGTCCACGGACCCTCGTGCACGGACCCCGCTGCTGCCGGACCTCGATCTCGGCACGCCCCGCGCCCTGCGCACGGTCGTCGACGGACGGGTCGTGCACGATCGGCTCGGACTGGACGGAGCATGAGTGCACGCACCCGCGCCGGTGCCGGCCGGGCGCACGGTGTCGCGATGCCCTCCCGGCGCCGCGACGAGTTCGATCCGACGCCCTGGCCCGTCGCCCTGCTGTGCGGCACCGCCGGAGGGTTCGCTGCCCTGGCATCCTTCCCGCCCTACGGGCAATGGATGCTGCTGCCGGTCTCGCTCGCCCTGCTCACGGCCGCGCTGCTCACCCGCAGCACGTGGGTGGCGCTGCTGGGCTCGCTCGCCTGGGGTGCGGCGTTCTTCATCCCCCTGACGGCCTGGGCGAACATCTACGCCGGCACGATGCCGTGGATCGCCCTCGGGCTCTTCGAGGCGCTGTACATCCTGCTGTTCGGCCTGCTCGCCCGCACCGTCCTGCATCGCCGCGGGCTGTGCCCGTCCACCGCCGTGGTGATCTCCGCTCTCTGGGTGGGTGTCGAGACGCTGCGCAGCCATGCGCCGTGGGGCGGTCTGCCCTGGGGCTCCACCGCCTTCGCCCTGGCAGAATCGCCGCTGCTGAACCTCGGGCCGTGGATCGGGATGGCAGGGCTCGCCTTCGTCGTCGCGTTCCTGGGACAGATGCTGCTGTACGGCGTGCTGTCCCTGCTGGGCCGGCGCCGCCGCGGTCTGACCGGCTTCGCCGGCGTCTGGGCACTCGCCCTCGCGGTCGCCGCGATCCTCGCCACCATGGTGGTCCCGCATCCCGTGAACCGTGCTCCGGCCGACCGCCCCTCGCTCACCGTCGCCGGTATCCAGGGGTCGATGGACCCCATCGATCCGGTCACCATGGCGATGCCGGACGACGTCTTCCCCCACCACCTCGACGTCACCCGCAGCACGATCGAGGACGCGGCGGCCGACGGCCAGGACCTGGACCTCATCGTCTGGCCCGAGGACTCCACCGGCTACGACCCGCGCCAGGACCCGTGGATGGCGCAGCAGATCAGCGACGCGGCCGCTGACGCGAACGCCCCGGTGCTCATCGGCACCCAGAGCGCGGTGGGGGAGACCCAGCGGCTGAACGAATCGGTGCTCTACGCCGCCGACGGCTCGACCCCGTACACCTATGCCAAGCGCCATCCGGTGCCCTTCGGCGAGTTCGTCCCGATGCGGGATGTCTTCCGTGCCGTGACCGACAAGGTCGACCTCATCACCCGCGACATGATCCCGGGTGAGGAGGTCGGCGTGATGGACATGGACGCCATCGGCGAGGGTGACGCCAAGGTCGGAGTCCTGATCTGCTTCGAGATCGCGTACGACAACCTCGTCGACGACGTCGTCGAGGACGGGGCCGAGCTCATCGTGGTGCAGTCCAACAACGCTCTGTTCGGCGACTCGCACGAGGCCATCCAGCAGCTCGCCGAGGCGAAGGTCATGGCGGTCGTCTCCGGGCGCAGCGTCGTCCATGTCTCGACGGTCGGCCACTCCGCGATCTTCACCCCGGAGGGGCGCCAGCTCGCCTACGTGGACCATTGGGACCAGGGCGCGGTGCTCGCCGACGTGCCGCTGCGCACCGGCATCACCCCTGCGGTCGCCGGCGGCCCGTGGATCGCCGTCGGGATCTCCGCCCTCGGGGTCCTCGGTCTCCTCGGCGCGCTGGGAACTCGGCACCGCGCCCTCGCCCCGCCCACCCGTGGACGGGCTCGTCCCCGCCCCCGGAACAGCCCCACGAAGAGCCCCGAGAAATGAGCATGAGACCGTCCACCGCACCCCTGCCGCCCACCCTCGTCGTGATCCCCACCTATGACGAGCGCGAGGCGCTGCCGGGAACCCTGGCACGGCTGCGCGACGCCGTCCCGGAGGCCCACGCCCTGGTGGTCGACGACTCCTCGCCGGACGGCACCGGGGAGTGGGCCGACGAGGTGTCGCACCGCGACGACCACGTGCACGTCCTGCACCGCGCTGGGAAGGAAGGGCTCGGCCCCGCCTACCTGGCCGGCTTCGGCTGGGGGCTCGAGCACGGCTTCGCGCAGCTCGTGGAGATGGACGCCGACGCCTCCCACCGGCCCGAGCAGCTGCCCGGCCTGCTGGAGGCCGTGCGTCGGGGCGCCGACCTCGCGATCGGCTCGCGCTGGGTGCCGGGCGGCCGCGTGCACGACTGGCCGCTGTCGCGCCTGCTGCTCTCCCGTGTCGCGAACCTCTACGTGGGGGCGCTGCTGGGCCTTCGCGTGCGGGATGCGACGGCAGGGTTCAGGGTCTTCCGCGCCGAGCTGCTGCAGCGGCTCGTGGCGCAGGACATCGCCTCCCAGGGATACTGCTTCCAGGTCGACATGACCCGTCGTGCCCGGGCGGAGGGCGCCGTGATCGCCGAGGTGCCGATCGACTTCGACGAGCGCACCGAAGGGGCCAGCAAGATGTCCCCGCGCATCGTGCGCGAAGCGCTCGTGCTGGTCACGTTCTGGGGACTCTCACGCGGCGCCCAGCAGGTCCTGAAGGTGCTGCACTAGTCTGGCGACATCCGAGGACCACAGAAAGGGAACTCGCATGAGCTCAGCACAGGGGACCGGCCCCCGACCCGCCGACAGCTCCACCGGGACCGCGCCGTCGCGCCGATCCTCGCGCTGGGGCTCGCTGCTGCCCGTCGGGATCGTGGTGCTCGGCCTGCTCGAGCTGACGATCCTGGTGATCATCGGGATCAACACCAGCCTGTGGTGGTCGGTGCTGATCATCGCCATCGGCTGGGTGGTGGGCATCGCCCTGCTGGTCGCCGCCGGCCAGCAGTCGTTCGTGCGCCTGCGCTCCCTGGTGCAGGCGGTCCGGGGCCGTGGTGACGTCCAGGACCATCTCTCGCGCCCTGCGTTCACCCTGCTGTCGGCGCTGTTCTTCTTCTTCCCCGGGATCCTCACCGATCTGATCGGGATCGTGCTCCTGATCACCCCCGTGCAGCGGAGGTCGGTCCAAGCGGTGGGCCTCGCGAGTGGTTCCGGCAGCGCCCGCCGGGTGCTCTACCGCCGCAGCGGCCACGGGGTCATCGACGGCGAGATCATCCTCGACGCACAGAAGCCGCGGGACGGCGACGGCCCCACGCCGCCCACCATCGCGCAGGACTGAGCCCCTCCCGAGCCGCCGACCACGACAGCGCCCCCGCCCCGCCGAGAAGGCAGGACGGGGGCGCTGTTCTCGCGCGGAGACCGGTCAGAGGTTCCGACGCTGGTGGAGCTTGCCGGCGCGCAGGAGCGCGAGACGCTGGTCCAGGAGCACCTGGAGGTCCTCCTCGCTGCGACGCTCCAGGAGCATGTCCCAGTGGGTGCGGACCGGCTTGCCCGGCTTCATCTCGGGGCGCTCGTGGTCGCGCAGCAGTGCCGAGGCACCGCACCGGCACTCCCACACAGCGGGGACGTCGGCCTCGACGGAGAACGGGAGGACGATCGTGTGGTTGTTGGGGCAGTCGTAGACCGCCTCCTGACGCGGAGCCGCGAGGACTCCTTCGTCGGTCTCCATGGAGAGGGAACCCAGTCGGGTGCCTCGCAAGCTTCGGCTGCTCATGCGGGTCTCGCTTCCTGGCGGGGGATGAGGGCGGGCGGACGGAACCCCGCCCGGTGAGGTCTATGGGTGGCAACGCACGATGGCCCGGATTTGTTCCGGCTCGCCATGTCTCGTGCTCACGCTCCGTCGAGCAGCTCCGAGAGCAGGTCGACGCGGTTGGTAATGATACCATCCACGCCCTTGACCAGCAGATCGTGCATGGTCACCGGGTCGTCGACGGTCCAGACGTGCACCTCGCAGCCGGCCCGGTGGGCCGCGGCGACGTTCGCCTCGGTGACGACCTGGTATCCCTGGTGCTGCTCCGGGACCTGGAGCGCACCGTACGGCGCGAGGATCCGACGGATCACCCGATCGGGGGCCTCGACGGCGCGAGCGGCGAGGAACGACGCCATCACGCCGCGCGAGGGACTGTGCACCGGGAGCGTCCCCGTCGCCGCCTGCACGGTGCGGATCGTCCTGCGCACGATGGCGCCGTCGAAGCCCGCGATGCACACGCGGTCGGCGCTGCGTGTGCGGGCGATCGCGGAGACCGCCGGCCCGATGGCGGAGGGCGCCTTCACATCGATGTTCACCGGCACGTCGGGGAAGGACCCCAGCACGTCCTCGAGCATCGCGAGCGGCTCGCCCCCGGCCAGACGCACCCCTCCGGCCTGCTCGGCCGTGAGCTCCGCGATCCGTCGCGGATCCCCGGCGGTGCGCAGGAGGTCCTCGTCGTGAACGGCGAGGGCCAGCCCGTCGGCCGTCGCGCGCGTATCCGTCTCGAGCATGTCTGCGCCCGCTGCGAGAGCGTCCTCGAAGGCGCGCAGGGTGTTCTCGGCACCGTCGAGCGCGAGGCCGCGGTGGGCGATCCTGCGCGGCCGCGGGCCGGGCAGGAACCTCGATGCGGGAGCTCGGCGCGAGTCAGCGCGGCGGTCGGTGCGTCGGTCAGCTCCGCTGGTCGTCGATGAGGGCATCCTCTTCCTCCTCGTCCTGGGTGGGTCGACGGGTGCGCGGCACACGTCGGGGTCGGTGGTCGGCGGCAGCGGGGGAGCCGTCCTGGGCGTCGTCCTCGGCCAGCTCCTGCACGGTACGCCGTGTGCGGAGGGTCAGCGCGACCGGGAAGAACAGCGCGAACAGCCACCACTGGACCGAGTAGGACAGATGCGGGCCGAGCGAGGTGTCGGGATCCGGGAGCGCGCGGGGGCGGGCGGAGGGCTCCGGGTCCTCCTGGGCGAGGTCGCCGTACGCCCGGGTGACCAGCTGGGGCTCCTCCTCCGGCAGCTGCTCTGCCACCTGGGGCGGGTTGACCGAGTGGACCTGACCGGCAGGGATCTTCCGATCGAGCGTCGGCTCGGCCGGTCGCAGGCGGGCCGTGATGCTCAGCTCGCCCTCGGGCACGGCCGGCGGGTCCGCGGGGGCGGAGACGTCGCCCTGCGAGCCCACCCAGCCGCGGACCACGAGGAGCGTCTCGCCGTCGTCGCTGTGGAACGGGGCGAGCTGCCAGAAGCCCACGTCGCCGTCGAGCTGACGGTTCCTCACGTACAGGACGCAGTCCGGGTCGGTGCAATAGCTGCCCGTGAGCTCGACCGGCGTCCAGTCGTCCGTGGCGTCCAGCTCCGCTCCCGGGCTCGGGAGCACCTCGTCCAATGGAACGGGAGTGGCCTCGTAGTTGGCCTCGACCACGGCGGCCACATCGCGCTTGCCCTCGAAACGGCCGAACTGCCAGAAGCCGAGGCCCACGCACAGTGCCGAGGCCAGCAGCACCCCCAGGGCGGCCAGCAGGAAGTCACGGCTGAGGAGGGTGCGGCGCAGTGCTGATCGCTGGGTCATCCGGCGACCGGTGCGAGGACGGTTCCGTATGCCCCGGGCAGCGTCGTCAGCAGATGCGTGCCGCTGTCGCTGAGCGCTGCCGGGAGATCGTCGACGGCGAAGCCCACCAGGAGCACGAAGGCGATCGCGGTCAGCGCAGCGAGCACGAAGCCGAGCACGGTCACCGTGATGGTGACTCCCAGCCGCAGGCGAGGGCGGTCCGTGACCGGCTTCGCGGGTGGGAAGCCGTAGTCCTCGTCCTCCAGGTGGTTATGGCTCCACATCCCGGGGTTGACCACGGTGATCGGGTAGGTGCTGACCCGATCGCGGGGACGTGCCCCGCTGGCCGGGACGTCCTCGGAGTCGAGCAGCGGGGCCGCCGCTGCGTCCTGGGAGGCCTGTGCGCCGTGCGACACCCAGAGCCGCCATCCGGCCGGGACCGGCCCCCAGCCGGGCCCGGGGCGGAAGTCCGTCGGCGGGGTCCACCCGTCCCGGGGCGGCTCCGGCCAGTTCGGCGGGGGGTTGAACTGCTCGGTCACGCAGGGACGTCCCAGGAGTACACGTCGACGTAGTTGTTGTACTGCAGCGTGTTGCCGCCCGCCTTCACGAAGTCGAAGAGCACCGTGATCGTGTAGGTCTCGCCCTCGGTGAACTCGTAGGAGGAGTCGTAGTCGAGTCCCGACTCGTCCAGGGCGTACGTCTCCGTCGCCGAGTCGACGCTCCCGCCGTACGGGGTCTTGACGCTGAAGGCGTAGTTCGCGAAGCTCATCGACCCCTCGGTCACGGTGACCTCGGCAGTCATCACCAGGTACTCGCCGTTCTCCGCCGGCTGGACGGTGCCGCCGTAGGCGCTGGGCAGGTCCTCCGCCTTCTTCCACTCCATGCTCACGGCAACCTCGCCGGAGCCGTTCTCGCCGGTGACCTGCTTGGACTCGGCGGAGGGATCGATCGTGGGCAGCGGGGTGGTCGGCTCCGGCGACGCGGGCTCGGAACCCTCCGCCTCGGTCGCCGCCTCCTCCTCGGTGGCGATCTGCTCCTGCGCGGTGGTGGTCTCCTCCTCGGCGTTCCCATCGCCGCCCAGCAGCAGGATCCCGCCGACGACCGCGACGACCAGTGCGGCCACCAGGAACAGCACGATGCATCCGAGCCACCAGAACCGGGCGACGACGCCCTTCCGGGGAGGCTCGCCGGAGGCAGTGGTCGCGGTCCAGTTCTCGCCGGAGTCCGCGCTCGGCAGGCCCTCGGCAGGCGACTGCCCGTAGGCGGGCGAGGACGGGTAGCCAGTGCCGTAGGCGGGCGCCGGCGACGCCTGACCATAATCCTGGTACTGCTGGTCGTAGCCCTGGCCGGGGCCATAGCTCTGGTCCTGGACCGGAGTCTCCGGCGGAACGGGCGGCGCTGACTGAGCTGACTGAGCTGATTCAGCCGACTCATAGGGTGCGGCCTGCGCGAGATCGGCCTCGAGATCAGGCCCGAGGTACTCGTCGGTCTCCGCAGCACGCGGCTGCAGCGCGTCATCGGTCGACGAGTCCTCGAGATGGGAGGTCTCGACGGGCTCCTCCGCATCGTCGTTCCCGCCGTCAGCGGGTTCCGGCGTCACGTCGGGCTCAGTGGAGGCCGTGTCGTCCGCGGTGTCGTCTGCGAGGTCGGACGTCACCCAGAAGTTCCAGCCCTCCGGGGCCGGGCCCCACGACGGATCCGGCTGCCATCCCGGAGGCGGGCTCCAGTTCGCGTCGTCGATCGGCCAGTTCGGCGGCGGATTGAAGCGGTATGCCATCTGAGTAGGACCTTCCCGAGGCTGGAATGCGCGGACGGGCACCCCACGATTCCCGACACTGTCTCGACACGTATCGTAGAGCACGCACGTCCTACGAGTTCGCAGCCCCCATCGCAAGGAGCCCAGATGTCCGACGCCACCATCGAGCCGCGCAGTGTCCTGATCACCGGAGGGAACCGGGGGATCGGCCGCGCCATCGCCGAGGAGTTCGTCCGCCGCGGCGACAGGGTGACCGTGACGAGCCGCTCGGGGCAGGGCGGTCCGGAGGGAGCGCTCACCGTCCCGGCCGAGGTCACCGACGGGGAGAGCCTGGACGCCGCGATCAAGGCGGCCGAGGACGCCCACGGCCCGATCGAGGTGCTCGTCGCGAACGCCGGCGTGACCGATGACCAGCTGCTGCTGCGGATGAGCGACGACTCGTTCGAGACCGTGCTCGACACGAACCTGTCCGGGTCGTTCCGAGTCGTCAAGCGGGTCATCAAGTCGATGATGCGCAAGAAGAAGGGCCGCATCGTGCTGGTCGGCTCCGTGGTGGGCCTGTACGGCTCCCCGGGCCAGGTCAACTACGCCGCCTCGAAGTCCGGCCTCGTCGGCATCGCCCGCGCGATCACGCGCGAGCTGGGCTCGCGCGGCATCACCGCCAACGTGATCGCCCCCGGCTACGTGGACACCGAGATGACTGCTGCTCTGGCCGACGAGGTGCAGGCCGGCTACAAGAAGGCGATCCCGGCGGGCCGCTTCGCCGCGCCCGAGGAGATCGCCCGGGTCGCAGCCTTCATCGCGAGCGACGATGCCGCCTACATCTCCGGTGCCGTCATCCCTGTCGACGGCGGTCTGGGCATGGGACACTGATCCGGAACTTCCACCGAACGAAGGCGTGAACGCACCTCCATGACCACCTCGTCATCTTCGTCATCCTCAGACCCCGACAGTCGTCTGCTGCTGATCATGCGTCACGGCAAGGCGGAGAGCGGCTCCGGCCAGATGGACCACGAGCGCCGGCTCGCCGAGCGAGGAGAGGCCCAGGCGAGACTCGTGGGTGAGTACCTCGAGTCGCAGCACGTGCTCCCGGCGCGCGTCCTGGTCTCCGATGCGGTGCGCACCGTGCAGACCTGGGAGGCCGCCGTCTCGGCGATGCCGGGCTTCGAGGGGACCGTCACCTTCCACGAGGACATCTACGACGGCGGGGTCGGGGATCTGCTCGGTCTGCTGCGCGAGGTCGGCGACGAGCATCGGGTGGTCATGGTGATCGGACATGAGCCGACGATGGCCGCGCTGATCTCGCTCCTGGGGGACGAGGACTCCGATCCGGGGTCCATCGCCCAGGCGCGCATCGGGATGCCCACCGGCGGGATGGGCGTGCTCTCCGGGGCCCTCGACCACTGGTCGGACCTGGGGGAGGACGCACTCACCGTGCACACCGTGGTGCGCCCCTGAGCTGACGGCTCAGCGGACCGCCGCGGTCTGCAGGTGCGGCCACGCGTCCAGCAGGGACGGGCCCTCCAGGCTCACGTCCGCCACCTCGCGCAGGGCAGGCTTGGCCCGGAAGGCGATGCCGGTTCCGGCGGCCTGCAGCATCTCGCGGTCGTTGGCGCCATCACCCATGGCGACGATCCGCTCCGCAGGGACGCCGTACATGCGGGCGTACTCCTGAAGCGCGTGCCGCTTCGCGGTGCCGTCGATGATCGGGCCGGAGACCCGCCCGGTGAGCCGGCCGCCCTCGATCTCGAACCGGTTGGCGAGCACATGGTCGATGCCGGAGGCGGCGGCCAGCTCGTCGATCACCTCGTGGAACCCACCCGAGACGAGAGCGACGATCCATCCGTCGGCCTTCGCCCGGCTGACCAGCTCGAGCACGCCCGGCGTCGGCACCAGCACGGCGCGCACCTCGGCCAGCACGGATTCCTCGAGCCCCTCGAGCAGTGCCACCCGGGCCCGCAGGGACTGGGAGAAGTCGAGCTCACCGCGCATCGCGGCGGTCGTGATCTCCTCGACCCGGTCGCGGACGTCGGCGTGCTCCGCGACCAGTTCGATGACCTCCTGCGTGAGGAAGGTCGAGTCGACATCGGAGACGAGCAGCCCGGCGACGGCCGGGCGCGCTGATGCTGCGGCGGTCACGGCTCGATGACCGTGCCCTTGCCGATCACCGTGATGCCGGACTCCGTGACGACCCAGCCGCGGGCGCGATCCTGCTCGGGATCCAGACCGATCTGGGTGCGCGGAGGGACCACGACGTTCTTGTCGATGATCGCCCGGTGGATCTGGCTGTGGCGGCCGACGGACACCCCGTCCATGATCACCGAGTCGGACACGCTGGACCAGGAGTTCAGCCGCACCCCGGGGGAGACCACGGAGTTCGAGATCTGCGCCCCGGAGATGACCACGCCGGGCGAGATGATCGAGTCCACCGCGGTCCCGACCCGGCCGGGACCGGCGTGCACGAACTTCGCGGGCGGCTCGTTGCGGTGCCCGGTGAAGGTGGGCCAGTCGTAGTTGTACAGGTTGAACACCGGGTGGATCGCGATGAGATCCATATGGGCGTCGTAGAAGGCGTCCAGGGTGCCGACGTCGCGCCAGTAGTCACGATCGCGATCGCCCGAGCCCGGCACGTCGTTGTAGATGAAGTCGTAGACGCCCGCCTCGCCGCGATCCACGAAGTACGGGACGATGTCGCCGCCCATGTCGTGCTTGCTGCTCTCGTCCTGCGCATCGCGGGTGACGGCCTCGACGAGCGCCTCCGTGGTGAAGACGTAGTTGCCCATGGAGGCGAGGATCGAGGCGGGATCGTCGGCGAGGCCCTCCGGGTCCGTCGGCTTCTCGACGAAGGCCGTGATCCGGGTGGGGTCCGACGAGTCGGTCTCGATGACGCCGAACTGGTCGGACTGGTCGATCGGCTGCCGGATCGCGGCGACCGTGCAGGCGTTGCCGGATTCGATGTGCGCGTCGACCATCTGGGAGAAGTCCATGCGGTACACGTGATCGGCGCCGACGACGACCACGTAGTCGGGCTTCTCGTCGTGGAGGAGGTTCAGGGACTGGTAGATCGCGTCGGCCGACCCGAGATACCAGTGCTTGCCCATGCGCTGCTGCGCGGGCACCGGGGCGACGTAGTTGCCCAGCAGGGAGCTCATGCGCCAGGTCTGCGCGATGTGCTTGTCCAGCGAATGCGACTTGTACTGGGTCAGGACGACTACGCGGAGGTATCCGGAGTTCGCGATGTTCGACAGCGCGAAGTCGATGAGGCGATAGATACCGCCGAACGGGACAGCAGGCTTCGCCCGGTCGAGGGTCAGCGGCATCAGCCGCTTTCCCTCACCGCCGGCGAGGACGATGGCGAGGACCTTTTTGGACGACATAGTGCGAGGATAGACCAGACGTGGCACCGGTCACGGCCACCGGGCCACATTCGAACATCTCAGAGGACAGGGGTCGAACATGCGCGTGGATCTGCTCACCAAGGAGTATCCGCCGGAGGTCTACGGGGGTGCGGGGGTGCACGTCGCCGAGCTCACCCGAGTGCTGCGCCCGTCCATCGACGTGCAGGTGCGCGCCTTCGGGGCGCCGCGCGAGGAGGACGGCACGACCTCCTACAGCGCGCCCGCCGAGCTCGCGGGCACGAACGCGGCCCTCAGCACGCTCGGCACCGACCTGCTGATCGCCGCGGACTGCGCCGGCGCGGACCTGGTCCACTCCCACACCTGGTACGCCAACTTCGCAGGTCACATGGCCTCGCTGCTCCACGGCATCCCCCACGTGCTCTCCGCGCATTCGCTCGAACCGCTGCGCCCGTGGAAGGCCGAGCAGCTCGGCGGGGGATACCGCGTCAGCTCGTTCGCCGAACGCACCGCCTACGAGGGCGCGGCGGGGGTCATCGCGGTCTCCGCCGGGATGCGCCAGGACATCCTCCGCGCCTACCCATCGGTCGACCCCGCGAAGGTCCATGTGGTCCACAACGGCATCGACATCGAGGAGTGGTCCCCGAATCCGGAGACCTCGGCGCTGACCTCCCGGGGCATCGACCCGGAGGCGCCGACGATCGTGTTCGTCGGCCGCATCACCCGGCAGAAGGGCCTGCCCTACTTCCTGCGCGCCGTGCGCGATCTGCCCAGCGAGTACCAGGTGGTGCTGTGCGCGGGGGCGCCGGACACCCCCGAGATCGCTGCGGAGGTCGACGCGCTCGTCGGGGAGCTGGCACGAGACCGGGGCAACGTCCACCTGATCACCGAGATGCTGCCGCGCCACGAGCTCACCCAGATCCTCACGCACGCCACGACGTTCGTGTGCCCGAGCGTGTACGAGCCGCTCGGGATCGTGAACCTCGAGGCGATGGCCTGCGGCATCCCCGTGGTCGCCTCCGCCACCGGGGGCATCCCCGAGGTCGTCGACGACGGGACGACCGGCTACCTGGTCGAGCTCGACCAGCTCGACGACGGCACCGGAACCCCGGTGGATCCCGATCGCTATGTCACCGACCTCACCGACGCGCTGGTGCGGATGGTCTCGGATCCGCAGCGGGCACGGCAGATGGGGGAGGCCTCGCGCCGCCGCGCCGCCGAGCACTTCTCATGGACCTCGATCGCCGAGCGCACGCTGGAGGTCTACCGCACGGTTCTCGCCCAGCAGTCCTGACGGCCGGTCTGCGCTCTCAGGCCACGACCCGCTCCACGGCCTCCACCAGGGCCGTGCGGGCGGCGTCGTGCAGCTCGTCGAGCAGTCCGCGACGTGCGAGCGCCTCGGCGAGATGGGTGGTGTGCCCGTGGCCCTCGTCGATCTCGGAGCGGGTGAGCAGCAGGGTGCGCGAGGCGAGCACCAGGAGGTGGGCGGAACGCTCGTCGAGATGACGGGGGAGCGCGGTCGAGATCCAGGTGGGAGGGATCCGTGCCGGCTCGACGGGCTCGTCGGGCACCAGGTCGAGGTCGATGCTTCCCTCGGCGACGCGGCGCAGCGCCAGCAGCAGCTCCTCCCGGGCGTGGCCGGAGGTCGCCGGTGGCGCCACGTGGGTGCCGATCGGTGCCTCCAGACGACTCCACGAGACGCCGTGCACGGCGCCGCTGGGATGCTCGACCGGGGTGATCAGCGGGACCAGCGTGTGGTCGGCGATCCCGGCGGCCGTCACCACCACCGCCTGCTCCGCCTCGATCGCCGCGGGGATCGCCGCAGGTGGCCCCACCAGCCCGGCGATCCTTCCGGGCACCGGCAGCACGAGCCGCATCTGGGCGAGCGGCAGGCGCCGCAGGCCGGTCATCCAGGCGAAGAGGTCCTCGCCGTCACCGGCCGGTCCGCTGCGGCCCACGCCGTGGCTCATCTCCGCGGCATCGTCGGGCCCCATGTCCCCGCGCAGATAGGCGGAGGTCCACAGCATGAGCACCGCGGCCCGGGGCAGGGGGACCAGGTCCCTCCCGGCGGCCGCCTCGCTCATGACCGGACCCCGTCGGCCGCGACGAACTCCGCGTGCCGGGCGGCGGTATCGACGGATTCGAGCCGCACCCGCACCACGGCGCCGAGATCGGCGTCCATCGGGACCCATGCGGTGACCGGCGGGTCGGTGAGCTGGACCTCGACGCGGGTCGGAGCCGCGCCCTCCGCCTGCTTGCCCTCCCGCCGATCGATCACGGTGGCGGCGAAGGTCTCGCCCTGCCAGGTGGCCAGCGCCGCGGCCTCGACCAGGTCGAGCGCCGCCCGCTCGAGCTCGCCCGCCCTCGCGCCGCTGCCGCGCATCGCCTCGGGGATCTCGCCGAGCGCGGCGAGCAGGTCGGGATCCGGCGCCCGGCCCTGCACATGGGCATGGCACACGAGCAGCACGAAGCGGTCCACGAGACGACGCAACGGTGCGGTGGCGTGCGCGTACGGGGCGGCGATCGCGGCCTGCACGGTGTCCTCGGGGATCTCGTCGGCGCTCGTGAACCCCGCATAGGACGCACCCCGGAAGAGCGACGTGGCGTGGTTCAGGAGCGCGAGATGGGCCGGGTCCTGCCAGTCCAGCGAGCGCAGGAACTCGCCATAGGCCTGGCCCGTCGGCCAGGGGATCCTGAGTGCCTCCGCCTGGCGGCGGAACCGGTCCATCGCCTGGGCCTGCGCGGGCGGCATCGTGCGCAGGATCCCCGCGCCGTGCTCGAGCATCAGCTGAGCGGCGGCCATCCCGGTCATCAGGGAGATCTGCGCGTTGGCATCCTCGATCGGGTGGGGCCGACGCCAGCCCAGATGCAGCCGCTCGCCCTCCTCGACGACCTCCTGCTCGGGGACGTTCAGGCTCGCACCGCCGCGGACCGATTCCTGCCGCGCCCGCAGCGCGCCGATCTCCTGCAGCAGGACCATCATCGGATGCCCCTCGCCGCGGTCCAGTTCCGCCTGGACCTCCTCGTAGGCCAGCTTCTGGACCGACCGCACCCGGGAGCGCTCGAGACCGATACCGCGGATCTCCCCGATGCCGTCCAGATCCAGCACCCATACGAACGCGGGGGTGTCCTGGTCCGGCAGCAGGGACGCGACGCCCTCGGACAGCACCTCGGGGTGCAGGGGGATCCGACGATCGGGGAGATAGACGGTCTGTCCGCGTCGGCGTGCCTCACGGTCCAGGGGCCCGCCGAGGGCCACGAACCAGGGCACGTCGGCGATCGCGTAGAGCACCCGGAACCCGCCGCCGTGTCGCTCCAGGTGCATCGCCTGGTCCAGATCGGTCGAGCTCGCGGGGTCCAGCGTCACGAAGGGCACCTCGGTGCGGTCTGTCCGCTCAGCCGCCTCGGCGCCGTCGGCGTCCCGGTGGGCGCGGGCGGCGGCCTGCTCCGCCTCGGCGAGCACCTCGGCCGGGAAATCGAGGGGGATCTCCTCGGCGAAGGTCCCGAGGAGCGCATCGATGCCCTCGCCGATCACGTCGGCCGCCACCGATCCTCGCGGAGCGGTCAGGGAGACGGGGCGTTGCGGCACTGCGACCTCCTGGAAGGGCGGTTCGGGCGCGGTCAGCTTACGGGGAGCAGGGGTGCCGGCGGGGCCGGTCCGGCGAGACGCGAGAGCGCAGCGGCTCCGGGAGACGTTGCCCGTGGGCGTGGGCGACTGCACGGTTCCTGGGCGAGGTGGGGTCGCGGACGAGGGGACCCGGCAGCGATTCTGACGATAGGCTCGGAGGCATGTCCGTCGCAGCTGCTTCCCTGACCGATGTCGTCGTCCGCCGCAGCGGGCGCAACATCCTCGATTCCGTGTCCCTCGAGATCGCCGAGGGCGAGCGCTGGGCCGTCCTGGGCCCCAACGGCGCCGGCAAGTCGACGCTGGTGGGTCTGCTCTCCGCCCGCATGCATCCCACCGCGGGCACCGTCGAGATCATCGGCGAGCAGCTCGGCAAGGTCGACATCTTCGAGCTGCGCCCCATGATCGGTCTGGCCAGCCAGGAGCTCGCCGACACCATCCCCGTCGAGGAGACCGCGGAGAACGTCGTCGTCACCGCCGGATACGGTGTGGTGGGACGCTGGCGCGAGCAGTACGACGAGCTCGATCTCGAGCGGGCCCGCACGCTGCTCGCGGCGTTCGGCGTCGGTGATCTCTCCACCCGTATGTTCGGCACCCTGTCCACGGGTGAGCGCAAGCGCGTGCTCGCAGCCCGTGCCCTGATGACGGACCCCGAGCTGCTGCTGCTGGACGAGCCGGCCGCGGGCCTGGACCTGGGCGGCCGCGAATCCCTGGTGCGCACTCTGGGCCGCCTGGCCAAGGACCCCGCGACGCCGGTGACCGTGCTGGTCACGCATCACGTCGAGGAGATCCCTCCGGGCTACACGCACGTCGTGCTGCTGCGCGAGGGAGGCGTGGTCGCGGCCGGACCGATCGAGGACACGCTCACCTCGCAGAACCTGACCCGCACCTTCGGGCTGCCGCTGGTCGTCGAGCAGCGCGGGGACCGCTACACCGCGCGCTCCCTCTCGCTGGACTGACCCGGCGGTGGAGTCCACACAGCTGCATCGGATCACGGACCTCTCGGATCCGGCCCTGGACGACTACCTGCGCATGACCGATGTGCGCCTGCGGTCCCGCGTCGAGGTCGAGCGGGGCCTGTTCATGGCCGAGAGCTACGAGGTCATCTCCCGCGCGATCGACGCCGGCATGGCACCGCGCTCCTTCCTCATGGGCGAGAAGTGGCTCGAGAAGTTCGCGCCGCTGTACACGCCCTTCCCCGAGGTCCCGGTGTATGTCGGGGCAGAGCCGCTGATCGAGCAGCTCACCGGCTTCCATCTGCACCGCGGCGCGCTGGCCGCCATGCAGCGTCCGCAGCTGCCCGAGGTGGCCGAGGTGCTGCGCACCGCCCGCACCGTCGCCGTCATCGAGGACATCGTCGACCACACCAACGTGTGTGGTCCCAAACTAGCCCATCCGGAACCCGCCGCCGAGCCTCGCAGACGCAGTCGGATCGCGGTGCTGGAGGGGCTCGTTGACCATACCAACGTCGGCAGCGCCTTCCGCAATGCCGCAGCCCTGGGCCTCGATGCGGTGCTGGTGTCTCCGACCTGCGCTGACCCACTCTACCGACGCGCGGTGCGGGTCTCGATGGGCACGGTCTTCCAAGTGCCGTGGACGCGGATCCCCGAGTGGGAGAAGGGCATTGCGGGGCTCAAGGCGGCTGGCTACGTCCTGGCCGGCATGACGCTGGGGGAGGGCGCGATCACCCTCGACGAGCTCGTGGCCGAGGACCACGAGAACCTCGCTCTCGTGTTCGGCACCGAAGGCCACGGCATCACCCCGGAGACGGACGCGCTGCTCGATCGCCGGGTCACGATTCCGATGATGGGCGGAGTCGACTCGTTGAACGTGACGGCAGCAGCAGCCGTGGCGTTCTACGCGACGAGGTGATGATGGCTGGAATCCCGAGTGTCAGTCGTGCCCGATATCGTGAGAGCAAACCACCCAACACCGTGATTGCGCAGTGGCGCGGAGGAGACAGACCTATGGCACCGACGACCAAAGAGGCGCAGCGAGCAGAGTTGCACAAGACGATCTGGCGCATCGCGAACGACCTGCGCGGCAGCGTCGATGGGTGGGACTTCAAGTCCTACGTGCTGGGAATGCTCTTCTACCGGTTCATTTCTGAGAACCTCACGGCGTACCTCAACAAGAACGAGCACGACGCGGGCGAGGTGTCGTTTGACTACCGGCTGGCGGCGGATTCTGACGCGGAGTTCGCTCGCGACGAGGTTGTCGCGGAGAAGGGGTTCTATATCCTGCCGTCCGACCTGTTCGCCAATGTGCGCGATCGTGCCGCGGGCGACGAGAATCTCAACGAGACGCTCGAGCGGGTCTTCAAGAACATCGAGGCGTCGGCGATGGGTACGGACAGCGAGGACGACATCAAGGGTCTGTTCGATGATCTGGATGTCAACAGCAACAAGTTGGGCTCGACGGTCGCCAAGCGGAATCAGAAGCTGGTGAAGCTGCTCGACGCGATCGGTGACCTGCCGCTGGGGCGGTGGGAGGACAACTCGATCGACCTGTTCGGTGACGCCTACGAGTACCTGATGCAGATGTACGCCGCCAACGCCGGCAAGTCTGGTGGGGAGTACTACACGCCGCAGGAGGTCTCCGAGCTGCTGGCGCGCATCACGGTGGTCGGCAAGAAGCAGGTCAACAAGGTCTACGACCCGGCGGTGGGCTCCGGGTCGCTGCTGCTGAAGTTCGACAAGGTGCTCGGCAAGAACAACGTCCGACAGGGGTTCTACGGTCAGGAGATCAACCTGACCACGTACAACCTCGCGCGGATCAACATGTTCCTGCACGACGTCAACTACGCCGATTTCAACCTCGCCCACGGCGACACCCTGACCGATCCACAGCACTGGGATGACGAGCCGTTCGAGGCGATCGTCTCCAACCCGCCTTACTCGATCAAGTGGGACGGCGACGCTAACCCACTGCTCATCAATGATGAACGGTTCGCACCGGCAGGAGTCCTCGCGCCGAAGTCGAAGGCCGACCTCGCGTTCACGATGCACATGCTCAGCTGGTTGGCGGTGAACGGCACGGCAGCGATCGTCGAGTTCCCTGGAGTGCTGTATCGCGGGGGAGCGGAGAGGAAGATTCGGCAGTACCTCGTTGACAACAACTACATCGATACCGTGATCCAGTTGCCGCCCGACCTGTTCTTCGGCACGACGATCGCGACCTGCATCCTCGTGCTGAAGAAGTCGAAGAAGACCGGCGACGTGCTGTTCATCGATGCTTCGGCGGAGTTCAAGCGGGTCGGCAACAAGAACAAGCTGCTCGAGGAGCACCAGGCGAGGATCCTCGAGGCGTTCACGACGCGCGAGCCCGAGGACTACTTCACCACCGTCGTGAGCAACGAGGACATTGCCGCCAACGACTACAACATCGCGGTGTCGTCGTATGTAGAGGCCGAGGACACTCGCGAGGAAGTCGACATCGCGGAGTTGAACGCCGAGATCGCGCGCATCGTCGCGCGCCAGGCCGAGCTCCGCACCGCAATCGACGAGATCGTGGCGGATCTGGAAGGTGCGCGGTCATGACGGACATGCCCAATTGGGAAGGCTTCATGATCCCGACGCTCAAGGTAATGAGCGATGGCATCATCCGCCACTGGCGCGAGTTTCAGCCTCTCGTAGCTGATCAGGCGCAGCTCACCGATGAGCAGAAGAAGGAGATGCTTCCGTCCGGGGGCGCGCTCAAGTATGAGAACCGCATCGGCTGGGGCGTCTCGTTCCTGACGAACGTCGGCGCGCTCAGACGTCCGAAGCGCGGTCACTACCAGATCACTGATGCCGGCAAGCAGCTCATCGAGCTGTTTCCGAACGGTGCCAAGGAACGTGACATCAAGGCGCTCGGTGCGGATCCCAGCTCGCCGATCCGCGAGTACGTGGCGACTACGACCCGCAAGACGAGCGCGCCTGCAATGACCGCTCCGACCGAAGAGTCGTCGATGACTCCTACCGAGCAGGTGCAGAGCGGCATCGAGCGCATCCACGACGAGATCGCGGTCGAGCTGCTCACTAGGCTGCAGGACAAAGACCCAGGCTTCTTCGAGCAGGCGGTTGTCGATCTCCTGCTGTCAATGGGCTACGGCGGCACCACCGGGGCCGGCAGCGTCACCCAGCTCAGGAACGACGGAGGCATAGACGGTGTCATCGACCAGGACATCCTCGGCCTCAACCGCGTCTACATCCAGGCCAAGCGTTATCACGACGGCAAAGCTGTCGGACGCCCCGACCTCCAGGCTTTCGTTGGAGCACTCAGCGGTAAAGCCGACAGTGGCGTCTTCATCACGACCGGCCGCTTCTCCGACGGCGCACGCACCTACGCCGAGAACGTGCCGACCCGCATCATCCTGATCGACGGCAAGCGCCTCACCAGCCTCATGATCCGGTACGGCGTCGGCGTGCAAGTGAAAGAGACCTACAAGGTCGTCGAGATCGACGAGGACTTCTTCGCATGAGCCGCATCGATGACCTGATTCAGGAGCTTACTCCTACGGGCGTGCAGTACTCGCGCGTTGACGAGGTCGCCGTACTGAAACGAGGCACGGCGATCACCAAGAAAAGCGTGGTCGACGGGCCAGTTCCTGTAATTGCTGGCGGGCGGACTCCTGCATACTTCCACAATGAGAGCAACCGTGCTGGCGAAACTGTGGCGATTGCGGGCTCGGGTGCATACGCCGGATTCGTGAGCTACTGGAGCAAACCGATCTACGTGTCCGACGCTTTCACGGTGGTTCCGAAGGACGATCGAGTCAATGCGCGGTATCTCTATTTCTGGCTCCAATCCCAGCAGGAGCTCCTGCACTCTTTCAAGAGTGGCGGCGGTGTTCCGCATGTCTACCCTCGGAGCGTCTCGGGTATGCGCATCCCGGTGCCGCATCTCGAGGTGCAGCTCGAGATCGTGCGAGTACTGGATAAGTTCACCCAGCTAGAAGCGGAGCTGGAAGCGGAGCTGGAAGCCCGGAGAACCCAGTACGAGCACTATCGTGCCGAGTTCCTGACATTCAAGGAAGAAGTTCCCCGCCGCCGTCTGGACGAAGTCGCCGTTTATGCCAACGGTAAGGCCCACGAGAAGCTTGTGGTTGATGGCGCGGAGATTCCACTTGTGACGGCGCGTTTCATCTCCCGGAATGGTGAAGCCAATCGATACGTACCACTTGCGGACGTGCTCACGCCGGGGCGAACTGGCGATGTTGCTCTGGTGCTTAGTGACCTGCCGAATGGGCGGGCCCTGGCGCGGACGTTCTTTGTTGATCGCGACGACAGCTACGCAATCAACCAGCGGGTGGCGCGGATTACCGTGAAGGAGACTGCAGAGATGAATCCGAAGTTTCTTCACTTTCTGCTCGACCGCAACCGTGGACTACTTAAGCACGACAACGGAGTTGACCAGACCCACCTGAGTAAGGGGCAGGTAACCGGACTTACGATTCCGGTTCCGAGCATCGAGGAGCAGAACCGAATCGTTGATCGCCTCGAAAGGTTTGACGGCCTCGTCAACGACATCAGCATCGGCCTCCCGGCTGAGCTCGCTGCTCGTCGCAAGCAGTACGAGCACTATCGCGACCGCCTCCTGACGTTCAAGGAGCTGACTGTATGAGCGATGCGCCCGCGCGTACTTTCGATCCGATCGCGGTCTCGTCGGAGAGCACGGTTGTCGCCGAGTATGTTCACGATCCATCGCAGGCTGATGCGTATCAGTCGGAGTCTGCACTCGAGAACGAGGTGATCCGGCTCCTCGAGGGGCAGGCGTACGACTACCTGCCGATCACATCGGAGACAGATCTGGTCGCGAACCTCCGCATGCAGCTCGAGAGGGTCAACAAAATGACCTTCTCGGATGCCGAGTGGGAGCAGTTCTTCACGACGAAGATCGCAAGTGCCAACGACGGCATCGTCGAGAAGTCAGTCCGCGTCCAGGAGGATCACGTCCAGATCCTCAGGCGCGACGACGGGACGACGAAGAACATCGCGCTGATCGACAAGACGAACATCCACAACAATCAGTTGCAGGTCATCAACCAGTACGAGATCGGACACGGCGAGGATGACGCCGGCGAGGGTCGTGCGAACTACGCCAACCGTTACGACGTGACCGTGCTCGTCAACGGGCTGCCGATGGTGCACATCGAACTGAAGCGTCGTGGCGTGGACATCCGGGAGGCCTTCAACCAGATCAATCGCTATCAGCGAGACAGCTTCTGGGCGGGCTCGGGCTTGTTCGAATACGTGCAGCTGTTCGTGATCAGCAACGGCACGCTCACAAAGTACTACTCCAACAGCACCCGCAACAGGCACCTTGCCGAGCATATGCAGTCCCGCGCCGGGGCCAGGGGAAAGAAGACAAGCAACTCGTTCGAGTTCACCAGCTGGTGGGCTGATGCGAACAACAGTCCGATCACCGAACTGACAGCGTTCGTGAAGACGTTCTTCGCGAAGCATGCGCTGTTGAACATCCTGACGAAGTACTGCGTGCTCACCGCAGATCGGGACCTGCTGGTGATGCGCCCGTACCAGATCGTCGCGACCGAGCGGATCCTGCAGAAGATCCAAATCTCGACGAACTACAAGACGCTCGGCACACTCGATGCCGGAGGATACGTCTGGCACACCACCGGCTCAGGCAAGACGCTCACCTCGTTCAAGGCAGCGCAGCTCGCATCGAAGATGCCGAGTGTCGACAAGGTGCTGTTCGTCGTGGATCGCAAGGACCTCGACTACCAGACGATGCGCGAGTACGACCGGTTCGAGAAGGGTGCGGCGAACTCGAACACGTCCACGGCGATCCTGAAGAAGCAGCTCGAGGATCCCGGTGCGCGGATCATCATCACGACGATCCAGAAGCTGTCGACGTTCATCAAGGCGAACAAGGGCCACGAGGTGTTCTCCGGCCACGCGGTGATCATCTTCGATGAGTGCCACAGATCGCAGTTCGGCGACATGCACACCGACATCACGCGCGCGTTCAAACGGTACAACCTGTTCGGGTTCACCGGCACGCCAATCTTCGCCGCGAACGCCGGCAGCGGTGGAAATCCTCAGCTGCGCACGACCGAGCAGGCGTTCGGCGACAAGCTGCACACGTACACGATCGTCGACGCCATCACGGACAAGAACGTGCTGCCGTTCCGGATCGACTACATCAACACCATCAAGGTCGGGAACCCCAATGACTCACAGGTCTCTGCGATCGACCGCGAGCGAGCTCTCCTGGACGTGCGTCGGATCCGGGACGTCGTGGCGTACACGCTGGAGCACTTCGATCAGAAGACGAAGCGCTCATCCAGCTACGAGCACGGAGTTGTGACGAACGTCGCCGACTCGGTGCGGGGTCGGCGTCAGGCGGAGGTACTCAAGGAGCGGAAGCGAGTTCGCGGATTCAACGCGCTGTTCGCGACCGCGTCGATCGATGCCGCGCGCCGTTACTACAACCAGTTCCAGATGCAGATGGCGGAGCTTCCACCGGACAAGCGCCTGAAGGTCGGGCTGATCTTCAGCTACGGTGCGAACGAGGCCGAAGCCGACGGCATCCTCGATGATGAAGCGTTCGACACCGATGCGCTCGACCTTGACGCGCGCTCGTTCCTGGAAGACGCGATCCAGGACTACAACGACATGTTCGGGACCAGCTACGACACGAGCGCGGACCGGTTTCAGAACTACTACAAGGACCTGTCGCAGCGGATGAAGAACCGCGAAATCGACCTGGTCATCGTGGTGAACATGTTCCTCACCGGTTTCGACGCGACGACGCTGAACACGCTGTTCGTCGACAAGAACCTGCGCGCGCACGGCCTGATCCAGGCGTACTCGCGCACGAACCGCATCCTCAACTCGGTGAAGACCTACGGCAACATCGTCGCCTTCCGCGATCTCGAGGAGGAGACCAACGCCGCGTTGGAGCTGTTCGGCAACAAGGATGCCCGCGGCGTCGTCCTGCTGAAACCGTACGGCGACTACTACGGCGAGTACGTCGACAAGGTCACCGAACTGCTCACGCACTTCCCGATCGGGCAGCAGATCGTGGGGGAGCAGGCGCAGAAGGACTTCATCCAGCTGTTCGGCGCGATCCTGCGGCTGCAGAACATCCTCACGTCCTTCGACGACTTCGACGGCAACGATCCGCTCACCGAGCGACAGCGGCAGGACTACACCAGCGTCTACCTGCGGCTACGCGATGAGTTCACGCGCGATCGTGACGGCGACAGAGAAGTCATCAACGACGACGTCGTGTTCGAGATCGAGCTCGTCAAGCAGGTCGAGATCAACGTCGACTACATCCTCATGCTCGTCGAGAAGCTCCGCGCCGAGAAGGGCGACGGAGACGACAAGGAAGTCCGCGCCGAGATCACCCGCGCCGTCGACGCGAGCCCGACCCTCCGCAGCAAGCGCGACCTCGTCGAGGACTTCGTCGAGTCGGTGTCGCTGCAGGGCGCGGTCGATGAGCAGTGGCAGGCGTACATCGCCGCGAAGCGAGAGGCCGAGCTTCAAGAGCTCATCGAAACGCACAAGCTCAAGCTGGAGCAGACGCGGTCGTTCGTGGATGCCGCGTTCCGGGACGGCCAGCTGCGCACAGCGGGCACCGAGATCACCCGCATCCTGCCACCCGTGTCGCGGTTCAACCGCGAGTCCAACCATGGCGACAAGAAGAAGCGGGTCATCGAAGCGCTCTCCAGGTTCTTCGAGCGGTTCCGGGGACTTGCCACTGGGGGTGGGGAGCCTGGGGACTGAGGTCAGCACGAAGGGCGCTGGCGGCACAGCCGCTCACGCGCCACAATCTGCGCATTCAGCCAGGCACGCAAGGGTGCGGCATGTTCGAGCATCTCGGCCTGGCCGTTCAACCGCGCACCGCTTCGGCCACGGCCGTCTTGATCCGCGCGGCCAGGTCGTCGACGAGTTGCTGGCACAGCGCGATCCCGGCCGCACCGTCCTGCTCTTGCCGGCACTCGGACAAGCGTGCCTCGTCGATCGGGATCCGCTTGGCGAATCCACGAGTGGTGCTGACCTCGATGTACGCGCCGGTCTCACCGGGCCCGTCGGCTCCCAGCCGCATCTTCACAGGAGTGTCCCACGGGACGTCGGCCGTCTGCATCGCCGCGTTGCCGAAGTTGGACGCGCTCGTGTTGAACGGGCTGCTGATCATCAATGCCCCTCCTTCCTCGAATGCTCGGCGATCTCGCAGTGTGGCACCGTTCGGCGAAACCACCACCTCGCTCGGTGTGTCCGACGTTCCAATCTACATTGCAGGACCGCCCGCATCCCCGTCAGCACGCCACCTGGACAAGTGCCGGAGCCGTCTCGATCTCATCGCAGTTCGGCGCTTCGGCATCCTCACTCACTGCGATACAAAAGCCAGAGTCGTCGCTATCGGTATGATCTATCCAATTGCTCATGCGATAAGCGCTTATGCCGTTGTGCCTGGTCAGGCGCGGTTTCCTTGCAGCCGATCGTAGCCGGACACCACATCAACGTGGGCGCGATGTTCCGCTCCGCCGCGGCGCTCGGGGTCGACGCCGTGCTGGTGACCCCGCACTGCGCGGACCCGCTCTACCGACGCTCCATCCGGGTCTCGATGGGGACCGTCTTCCAGGTGCCGTGGACGCGGCTCGAGCAGTGGCCGCGGGCCGGGGTGGACCTGCTGCACGAGGCGGGATTCGACGTGCTCGCGCTCGCCCTCTCCGACGACGCCGTCGCCCTCGACCAGGTCGACCTGGGGCCGGAGCGCAAGGTCGCTCTCGTGCTCGGTGCGGAGGGGCATGGTCTGAAGCCGGCCACCCTGCGTGCGGTCGACGAGCACGTCGTGATCCCGATGGCCGGGGGAGTGGACTCCCTGAACGTGGCGGCGGCCAGTGCGGTCGTGTTCTGGCAGCGCCGCGCGATGCTCGGCTAGCTGCTGCCCCTCTTGATCGCCCGCTTGATCGCTCGTGCCCTCGACGCTACGGTCAGGAGCGCTGGTCAGGAAGCATCCGGTCCGCGGGAAGGGCTCAGCCCACCTGGCGCTGGATCATGGAGCGTGCTGGCACTGCCTCCTTTCGCCCGTCGATGCGGACATCGGGCTTCTCGAGAGGAGGTCGGCATGCCGACCCATCATCTGCCCGATCACCCGCACCCCGATCATCTGCGGCACCAGGCCAGACGCTTGCAACGAGAGGTGCGCGCGGGACGTCCCGACGCCGTTGCACGGGTCGAGGAACGTCTCCCTGGAGGGGCCCCGACGGATCCCGGGGAGTTCCGGCTCCACCAGGCGCAGCTCGTCATCGCTCGTGACCATGGTTTCCCCAGCTGGCCCCGGCTCGTGCGCTATCTGCGCACCGTCGCCGCTCACCGCTGGGATTCCGCGACGCCGACGCACGGCCCCGTGGAGGAGTTCTGCCGGCTCGCCTGCCTCACGTACTCGGGCGCCGACGGTCCCGAGCGCTGGGCCCGCGCCCGGGAGATGCGCGCCGCGGACCCCGATCTGACGTCGGGCAGCATCAGTGCCGCCGCGGCCGCCGCCGATCATGCCGAGGTGACCCGGCTGCTGCGGGATGATCCGTCGCTCGCCGCCCGCCGGGGCACGTCGCAGGCCTGGGGTCCGCTGTTCACCCTCGCCTACTCGCGGCTTGATCCCGAGGTCCCCGAGGAGCGCGTGCTGGGCATCGCCGAGGCGCTGCTGGAGGCGGGCGCCGATCCTCACGAGGGTTACCTCTGGGACGGTGGACCGTCCGTGTTCACCGTGCTCACCGGGGTTTTCGGGGAAGGGGAGCAGGGTCCGCGACGTCAGCCCCGGCACCCGCACTCGATCGCTCTGGCACGCATGCTGCTGGAGGCGGGGGCGGATCCCGTCGATCACCAGACGCTCTACAACCGTCAGTTCCTCGCAGACGACGACCACCTCGAGCTGCTGCTCGCCTACGGCCTCGGCTCCGGGGACCGTCCGGGCCCCTGGCGGGAGCGCATGAACGATGTGCACCACGACCGTGAGACCGCACTGCGCATCCAGCTGCGCTGGGCGATCGAGCACAGGTTCCCGGGCCGGGTCCGGCTGCTCGGCGCCCACGGGGTCGACGTGCTCTCGCCGTTCGAGGACGGCCGGACACCCCTGGCCATCGCCGAGATGTACGGCGGCCCGGAGGTGATCTCCGCCCTCCACGGAGCCGGTGCGGAGCATCCTGACAGGACCGGCGCGACACCCGGCCCGTCGGCCGATGCCCTGATCGCCGCGGCCTTCCGTGCGGACCGCACCGCCGTCGGCGATCTTGCCCGGAACGACCCTGGACTCGTCCAGGTGCTCCGGGAAAGCGGCGCGAACCTGCTTCCCTGGGCGGCCTCGGCCGAGGGTCGCAGCGAGACGGTGCGTCTGCTGGTCGGGCTCGGCCTCGACGTCGATGCGCGCGGCCGCTCCGACGTGCCGGTCGACGGCGGCTGGAGGGAGATCGGCTGGGGTCGGACCGACGGGAAGCACCGAGGGCATACCGCCCTGCACGTCGCTGCTCATCGCGGAGATCTCGAGCTGGTGCAGGCTCTGCTCGAGCTGGGCGCCGACCCGAACGTGCTCGACACCGATCACCACGCCACCGCGCTGGGATGGGCGGAGCATGCTGCGGCCGACGGACAGGGCCGGAGCGCGGTGATCGACGTGCTCGGCCCGCTCACGGGTGTCGGCTGATCACCGCGAGCCGCCGCAGCACCGCTGGTCGGCTCAGATCAGGTGCGGGGCGCGTCGGCCCGACGGGCAAGGAGACTGATCGCATTGGGCAGCCGGCCGTCCCAGGCCGCGGCCGGAACCTGGTCCTCTGGCTTCCAGAACGGGTCCGGGTGCTCGGCCAGGTGCAGCAGCTCGAATCCGGCACCGAGCACCGTCATCACGACCTGCGCGAGGGTGCGCTGATGCTCGGTCGCTCCGCGCGCCGGGAAGGTGTCGTTGACGTGGCTCGCGGCGAAGTAGCTGCGATCGCTGCGCACCCATGTCTCCTCGGCGTCCCAGGACCACAGCGGGACCAGGGGATGGGCCTCGTAGACGAAGAGGTGCCCGCCGGGTCGTAGGAGTCGGTGCATCTCGGCCGCCCAGGCGTCGAGGTCCTCCATCCAGGTCAGTGCGCCCTTGCCGGTGTAGACGACGTCGGCGACCGACGGGTCCAGTCCGGTGTGCGGCAGCTCGGCGACCTGGTACAGGCAGCGCACGCCGAGATCATCGGCCCGCCGCTGAGCAGCGGAGACTGCGGTCGGGCTGTAGTCGAGCCCCAGCACGCTGCGGGCACCCAGCCGGATCAGGGCGTGGTCGTCGAGGCCGTGCCCGCTCTGCGGATGCAGCACCTCCGCTCCCTCGAGCAGGGGCCGCAGCAGCTCCTCCTCGAGGGGCAGCAGTCGCACGGTGCGTGCTTGCGCGAGGTGATCGCCGTACTCACGCACGTGCTTGTGCGAGGCGTCGTCCCAGGCCCGACGGGTCTCCTCATAGGTGCCATCGGTGTCAAAGGTGCTCATCGCTCGAGGCTACGGGGCAGGGTCGGGGTGAGCGACAGAATTACCGTGAACCCTCGAACCCGTGAACCCGCTAATCCGCGAACCCTCGAATCCTCGAACCTTTCGAGAACCGGCCGGCCACGAGGCGAGAGAGGGCAACGCGCTCCCTGGCACGCTGCCCTCGATCCGTCGTGCGTTTCCTCAGAGCGTGATCTGCAGCTTCACATCCGTCGGGCGTCCCTCGAGGAAGCGCTCGAAGGCACCGACGGCGTTGTCGAAGGTGAAGGTCTCCGAGACGAAGCGGCTGAGATCCACGGCATCGGTCGCCGCGAGATCAATGGCCTTCTGGTAGACGTTCGCGTAGCGGAACACGGTCTCCAGGGAGATGCCGCGGCTCTGGGCGGTGGCGATGTCGAAGGGCACCGGATCCACGGGCATGCCGACCAGCACGATGCGTCCGCCCGGCGCGGGCAGCGACCAGAGGCTCTTGTAGGCGGGCGCGGCACCGGTGGCTTCGAAGACGACCTGCGGGCCCCAGCCTCCGGTCTCGGCTCGCACCCGCTCGCCCAAGTCCTCCTTGGTGGCGTCGACCGGGATGATGCCCTCGAGCCCGTCGAGCAGGGCCAGCTTCTCCGGCAGGACATCGCTGATGAAGACCTGGCTGGCACCACCGGCGCGGGCGGCGATCGCGGTCATGATGCCGATCGTGCCGGAGCCGACCACGGCCGCGACGTCACCGGGCTTGATGCCGGCCTTGGTGGCGGCGAACATGCCCACGGAGAACGGCTCGATGAGGGCGCCCTCGGCGAAGCTGAGGCTGTCGGGGAGCTTGAACGTGTACGACGCAGGGTGGATGACTTCGTCGGTGAGGCATCCGTCGACGGGAGGCGTGGCCCAGAACTGCACGTCGGGGTCGACGTTGTAGTTGCCCTCGCGCACCGCGCGGGAGGAGGGGTTCGGGACGCCGGGCTCCATGGCGACGCGGTCGCCGGGGGAGAGGTCGGTGACACCTTCGCCGACCTCGACGACGGTGCCGGAGCCCTCGTGTCCGAGGACCATCGGCTCTTCGACGACGAACGGGCCGATCTTTCCGTCGGTCCAGTAGTGCACGTCGGAGGCGCAGATCCCGACGGTATGCATCGCGATGCGGACCTCTCCGGGACCGGGCGAGCCGACGGGCTCGACCTCCTCGATGGACATCCGGTTCTTCTCCTGCAGCACCAGCGCACGCATGGGACTCCTTTTCGAGGCGATGTGTTGGAGCCCTCATGATCGCAGAGGAACGGACGGTCATCACAGGCCGTTCATGGCACGGCAGGTCAGCGGCCCTGGTCCCAGGGCCTGCACTGCGAGTCGGGGCACCTCTCGGTCCGCACCCGCCTGTGCTCAGAATGGGGGTGGGTTGTTGTAGTGGTCGGGGGTGGGGTCGGGGTATTTCGGGTGTCGGCGGGTGCGGGGTCGGCGGGTGTGGATCTGTTGGCGTTGTTCGATGATCCGGTCGTGGCGGGGACGTGCGGCTTCGGTGGTGGCGGTGCGGAGGGCGTCGTCGTGGGCGCGGAGGTGGGTGGTCCAGGCGTGGTCCAGTGCGCGGGCGAGGAAGGGGGTGAGCAGGTCGGTGTCCTCGCGGGTGCGGGCACGGATCTCCGCGTCGATCACCCATTGGGTCTCCAGTGGTGGGAACACGGTGGGGTGGTGTTCGGGGATCAGGCCGAGTGGCGGGGGAGTGGTCTCCGGGTCATCGCTGGTGGTGGTGGGGCGTTCGGGGTCGATGTGGCCGTCGGTTTTGATCTGGTGGTGCAGCCAGCACAGGCGGTGGAGGTTGAACCGACC
>NZ_NRGS01000023.1 GCF_002332425.1 Brachybacterium alimentarium
CCACTATGCGGGACTCAACTGACGCCGAGCAGGTCCTCCTGGTCTCCTCGAGCGACCTCACTGCTGACGTCGTCGCGCAGCACCACAGGGCCATTGATGCAGCCGTCGACACAGGAGCACAGCGGATCTTGTACACGAGCGCCCAGGGGACAGCTTTCGACACGCCCTACCCGCCGCTCGCGATCCACGCCGCCACCGAACAGCATCTCGAAGCATCCGGAGTCGCCTGGACTGCATTGCGCAACGGTTTCTACGGCGACCCCACCCAGCTGCTCGGTGCGTGGCAGGAAACGGGCGTGATCGCCATGCCCGCCGACGGCCCTTTCTCCTGGATCGACCGCCGCGATGCAGCTGAGGCGGCCGCGGCGATCATCACAGCCGAGGAACCACACGAAGGCCCGATAGATCTGACGCTGCCCGAGCCTGTCACCCTCGCGGACTTCGCCGCCTCCGCATCCGAGATCACCGGTCGCCAGATCGATCGCGTCGTCGTCGACGACGAGACATGGGTGTCCGATGCGACGGCCAGCGGTACGCCCGAGGCGGTCGCGCGCTTCACTCTGTCGATGTTCCAGGCCACCAGGAGCGGACACTTCTCGGGTTCGGACCCCTCGCTCTCGCGACTCCTGGAGCGCGAACCGCGCAGCATCACCGATCAGCTGAAGGGTCTAGTTGTCCGGTAGCGCATGGACCGTCCCCGACCGGACTGCCACATGGATAGGTGACATCTTGACCTGATCGAGCGGCAGTTCCTACTCCTGCACCCTCAAATGTGATGACCGGTTATCGCTGGCCTCGATCGCCATCGGGGTCACGACAACGGTCCCCATTCTGTTGAACTGCAAGTGAACTGCAAGGCCACCGTGTTCCGGCACTTACGAACGTCTCGAGCCGCGCTCTTGACCGCTGACGTCGAGTGTCAGCCATACGGTATCGCCGTGATCCGGATCGGGGTCCCGCCGAGCAGCTTCGGTGAAGCCCAGCTTTGACAGCACCCTGAAGGAAGCGGCGTTCCATTCCCGGACTGAGGCCCAGACGCGGGAGCGCCCAGTCGTCCAAGCAGTATCGAGGACGGCGCTCGCGGCTTCGGTTGCGTATCCGCGACCGCGCACTGATCGTGCAAGTTCGAAGACGATCTCTGGCTCGTTCAGCGTCGAATCGCCGATGCTCAAACCGCAGTACCCGATGAAACCAGGCGCAACCCGACGTTCGATCGCCAGTACCGACAACCCGGACGCGGCCGACTCTTCCAGCTGCGCCTCGATGAGCTCACCGATCTCAGACTCCGTCGGGCGACCGGCATCGTCGATACGACGCCTCGCGGGCACTCTCGGGTCGCGCTCCAGCCACAACGTCCTCACGGCTCCACTGTCGGCCAGCAGCCACGGGCGAAGCCGAAGCCGATCAGTGACCAGCTCCGACTCCATCGGTGGAAACGGGCTCACCTCGGTGGTGGCACTCACGCGGACCTCAGCGGCTCGATTGCGGCGACCTGCTCGGCCGCACGATCCTCGGCGAGGTCGGGATCGTAGCGAGTCTGCAGGTCGAGCCAGAACTGCGCGGTCGTCCCGTATCGCTTGCCAAAACGCAGCGGAGCGTCGGTCGCGATCGAACGCTTACCGTGCACGGACTCGCAGATCCGACGTGATGAGTCTCCGTTCGACAATGCAGCCGTGTTCGGCGTGATGTCGAAGCCTTCGATGAAGTCTTCCATGAGGAACTCACCCGGACGGAACGGAGCGAGCTCGCCCTCGATGTCAGTGACAGTCAACAATCTCCGCCTCCTCCGAGCCAGCACCGGTCCACCTGAGGCAGGACCGCCACAGGTCCTCAAACCTACTGCTGTGCTGCCCGGCCCGATCGCTCTTCAGCAGCTCGAGCACGAGATCTTAGGCTCAACCGAGCGCACGCGCGTACCCCACCACGGCCTGTCGGAACCGTTGTTGCCTAGCGCTAGACGTTAAACCGGAACTCCACCACGTTCCGTAGCCAACCAACCTCTGGATCGACAGGTCGGCGACGCAAGCGCACTCAGCAACCGCCCGTGCGGGGTCTGCGAGTCGCCTACCCGGCGCTGGGCTCAGAGTACGTACTCGAACAGGTGGAACTGGCTCAGGTCCGTACCCTCGTAGGCCACCGTGTGGCAGCCCAGGTCGGTGAATCCGTGGCGCTCATAGAGCTTTCGCGCGGGGATGTTCTCGACGTAGGTGTCCAGGCGGACGGCCTTGCAGCCCTGCTCGCGGGCGACCTCGAGCGTCGCATCCACGAGGGAGCGTGACACTCCCGTGCCCAGGTGGTCGGGCACGACGCCCAGAGCGTGCACGACAAGGATTTCAAGCGGCTCCGCCTCGATGGTCCACGCGGCTTCTCGATAGGCGTCCACGGCGTCGTGGTTTAGCACTGTGACCCCAGCGGTCTCGCCCTCTCATCGAGCGCGAGATAGAGCTCGCCGGCTTCGACCCAGTCGGCGACCTCCTCGGGGGTGGGGTGGTTCTCGGTGTGCCAGTGCGGGAAGTCGACGGTTTCGGCCAGGTGGTCGATGATCAGCCGGTACGCCTGCTGCGCGACGGCGGTGTCAGACGTCTCTGCTCGTCGAAAGGTCAGCGCCATGCTCAGTGTCCTCTATCGTCTCTCCGACCACTGCCATGAGAGGAATCCATCGTGATGTCGGTCCGACCGTACCGCGCCGATCTGCACCCGAACGCGTTCCGCCGCATACCACTTCCTGTGGTGACGCAATGGCAGAGCTGATGGTCTCAGCCGCGTGACGCGCCTGCCGAAGGGCGGTGCCGCAGCGGGGCCACCAAGGGCTCGCCGAAGATCAGCTGCGTCCGACAGTGCGCGACCTGCGGCAGCGCCAGAAGCTTGTCGATGATGAGGGTCTGCAACTCGGTGCTGTTGGCGACTGCGACGTGGACGAGGTAGTCATCGCTGCCGCTGACGTTGTAAAGGGCAAGCGTCTCCGGCAGTGCCAGCGCCTTCTGCACGAAGTCGTTGGCCGTGTCGCGGGCATGCGGGCGGATCTGGATGCCGAGGAACGCCTGCTCACCCTTGCCGAGCAAGCTCGGGGCCACATGCGCACGGGTAGCGACGATGGTGCCGTTGCGGCGCATCCGCCGGATGCGCTCCAGGCAGGTGCTCGGAGCCACGCCCACCGTGGCGGCGATGTCCTTGTTCGGCAAGGTCGCATCCACCTGCAGCAGTTCGAGGATCGCCCAATCCACCGAATCCAGTTCGGGTAATCGGGCTGATCTCATCTGATGTTCACGCATGGAGACAGAGTAGCGAATTCTGCCCATAACCTGGCGTCCAGAAGAGTCTACGGATAGGAGGCGCAGGTGGGAGCAGAATCCTGGGCGGCGTTCACCCTCGCGCTGCTGGTAGCGCTGGCGGTCCCTGGCCCGGACCTCGTGCTCGTCGTGCACGCGGCGACCCGCGGCGTCCGAGAAGGCGCATCCACTGCAGTGGGGATCGTCGCCGGCCTGATGCTGCACGCGCTGCTCGCCGCCGCCGGAGCGACCGCCTTGCTGGTGTCCGCGCCAGGGGCGCTGACCGTCGTGCAGCTGCTCGGAGCTGGAGTGCTGCTGTGGATGGGCACGAGCATGCTTCGGGCCACCCCCAGCGCCGAACCTGACGCCACCGAGGACATCGGGCACAGGACACAGGACGGTTACGCACGCGGATTCGTCACGAACGCGACCAACCCGAAGGCGCTGCTCTTCTTCGCGGCGATCCTGCCCCAGTTCATCGGACATGGCGACGGAGCGGAGATGCGGACCATCGCACTGTGCGCCGCCGTCGTGCTCGGCGCAGGATTGTGGTGGACGGTGACGATCTCGCTGATCCGGCTGTTCGGCTTCCACCGATCCCCGGCCGCGGACCGGCTCATCACTCTCCTGGGCGGGATCGCACTGCTGATCATCGGGGCCGGACTGCTTGCCAGCACCACCTACGGCCTCATCAGCTCCGGCACGTGAACGGGACGGCCAGCGGACTCATCGACTGCCTCCGGCCCGGCAACTCATCAAAGGAACCTCACCCCATGACACGGACCCTCATCGTCGGAGCAGGAGCCACCGGCGGGGCCCTCGGGGCGCGACTCATCGCCGCCGAGCAGGACGTGACGTTCCTCGTCCGAGAGCGCCGCGCCGCGCAACTCGCTGCCGACGGCCTGCGCTTCCGCGCACCTGACGTGGACGGCGTGCACATGGCGCGCGCCGTCACCGCGCTGGAGCGCGCAGATCCGTTCGACCTCGTGATCGTCGCAGTCAAGGCACTAGTACTGGAAGCGATCGTCTCGACGGTCGCTCCCGCGATCGGGCCAGAGACCCGTATCGTCCCGCTGCTCAACGGCATGGCCCATATCGACCTGTTGGAGCGTGCCTTCCCGGGGCAGGTCCTCGGGGGCATCGTGAAGATCATTGCGGCCCTGGACGAAGACGCGACCGTCGTGCAGATGACCCCGCTGTGCAACGTGACTGTCGGCGGGCTGCTCGGCGAGGCCGTGCCCGTCGACATCCGCCGGACGCTCGACGTCGACGGCATCGCACTGGAGGTCGTGGACGACATCGCCTCGCGGTTGTGGGAGAAATGGGCCTTCATCGCCGCCGCCGGCGTCATCACCTGCCTGTTTCGCGGCACCATCGGCGACATCCTCGCCGCCGGAGGCGAAGCGCAGATCCTCCAGGCGATCGCCGAGTGCGAGCAGATCGCGGAAGCAGCCGGCCACCCAGTGAGCGCGGCAGGGCATGCACAGTCCCTCGGCCTGCTCACCGAATCAGGCTCAGCGTTCACCTCGTCGCTCTACCGCGACCTCCAGCACGGCGATCCCGTCGAGGCGGAGCACATCATCGGCGATCTTGCTGCACGTGCAGCTGCTCTCGAGACTCCGGCACCGCTACTGGACGCAGCGTTGCTCCAGCTGCCCACCCACCACCAGGCCGCTCCTCGCCAACAGCGCAGAGGTTGAAGCGAAAAGCGAAAGTCCACCGCATTCCGGTACAGAGCAACCTCTGATGGAGTTCGGCTCGAACGCACCATGTCGGCGAACGGCATCACAAGTGCCAGTCATGAACCGATGTCGAGCGCCTTGCTCCACCCCACGTCCGCGAGGACCTGCTGCAGAGCGTCGGCAGCGCTCACCGTGGCATCGAATACTGACTCATCCAGGGCAGCGACCCGGTCTGCACTGCGGTACCAGGACGCGACATCGGCTTCCGACACCTCCGCGGCCAATGCCTTCGTTCGATGCCGTTCGAGCGTCTCGTCAAGGTCGAGTTCATAGCAGTAGCAGCGAGTCAGACCAGCATGATCTTTTCGCAGCTGAGCGAGTATCTCGCCATAGCTCTCGGAATGCAGGATGCCTTCGATCACGACGTCGAGACCGGTCTATAACGGGCCCCGTCAATAACGCTAGACGTTAAACCGAAATTCGACCACGTTCCGGTGATTGCGGAACCTTTGGCGCTAAGTGTTGCGGGTCATGACGTTGTAGTCACGGAGCGAGGATGAAGGAACGGGTCCCTG
>NZ_NRGS01000024.1 GCF_002332425.1 Brachybacterium alimentarium
TATTTTAGAGACATGCCCTAGTCGTGCTTTCGCGCCGCAGTCTGCGCCACTCGTTCCGCGACCCCGAATCCGTGCTCATGGCCGTGCTGCTGCCGGCGATGATGATGCTGATCTTCGTGTACGTGCTCGGCGGAGCCATGAGCGTGGACGGCAGCCCGCCGGCGCGTGCCGACTACCTCTCCTACGTGCTGCCGGCGATCGCGCTGACCACCGCGGGCTTCGGGGCCTCGTACACCGCGGTGGTCGTCAGCAACGACATGGCCACCGGGCTCATCGATCGACTTCGCACCATGCCGTTCCCCGCCGTGACCGTACTGCTGGGACACGCCGTTGCCTCGATGGTCCGCAATCTGCTGGCCACCGCCGTGGTCGTCCTCATCGCCCTCGCCGTCGGGTTCCGCAGCGACGCCTCGGCGCTCCAGCTGCTCGGATCACTTGGCCTGATCGCGCTGTGGATCCTCGTGATCACTCTGGTCTTCGCGACCCTCGGGATGCTCGCCGGCTCCGCGGAGGCGGCCAGCGGGTACGGTTTTGTGCTGCTGTTCCTGCCCTACGTCTCCAGCGGATTCGCGCCAGTGGAGAGCATGCCGGGATGGCTGAAGGGCTTCGCGGCCCATCAGCCGATGACCCCGCTGATCGACGCCTCCCGCGCCTTGATGAACGGGCAGGACGCCCGTGGCGATGCGCTCGTGGCGATCGGGTGGTGCGCCGGGTTCATTCTGCTGGCGGTCGCGGTCGCCGCCTACGTGTTCCCCCGCCGCACGGCTCGCTGACCCGATCAGGGCCCCCGCCGGCCTAGTACCGGCGCTTCATCTGCGCCGTCGGCCGGAGGCCCCGAGGGGTGGGCATCGGCGCCGGCGGCCGGCTCGGGACTCCGCAACGGCGGGTTCCGGACTTCGCGATGGCGCGGTCAGGACTCCGCGGTGGCGCGCTCACCCGTGGGCTTGGTGCGGTCATCGCTCGCGCCGCGCACCTTCATCTCCTGGCGGAGCTCGCGCGGGAGAGAGAACATGAGGTCCTCGGTGGCCGTGCGGACCGGCTTCACATCGCCGAATCCGCGTGCGGAGAGTTCGACCAGCAGGTCCTGCACGAGCACGTCCGGGACGGAGGCGCCGGAGGTGACGCCGACGGTCCCCACACCCTCGAACCACTCCTCGCGCAGCTCCGCGACGGAGTCGATGCGATGGGAACTCTTCGCTCCGGCTTCCAGCGCGACCTCCATCAGACGCACGGAGTTCGAGGAGTTCGGCGAACCCACCACCAGCACCAGATCCGCGTCCGGAGCGATCTTCTTGATCGCGACCTGACGATTCTGGGTGGCGTAGCAGATGTCGTCGCTGGGCGGCGCCTGCAGCGTCGGGAAGCGCTCGCGCAGACGATCCACGGTCTCCATGGTCTCGTCGACGCTGAGCGTGGTCTGCGAGAGCCACACGACCTTGTCGGGATCGCGCACGGTCACGTTGACGGCGTCGTCGGGCGAGTTGACGACCTGGATGTGCTCGGGCGCTTCGCCCGCCGTGCCCTCGACCTCTTCATGACCCTCGTGGCCCACCAGCAGGATGTCGTAGTCCTCGCGGGCGAAGCGCACCGCCTCCTTGTGGACCTTGGTCACCAGAGGGCACGTGGCGTCGATGGTGCGCAGGCTGCGCTGCTCGGCCATCTCGCGCACCTTCGGGGAGATGCCGTGGGCGGAGAAGATCACGAGTGCCCCCTCGGGGACCTCGTCGACCTCGTCGACGAAGACGGCGCCCTGCTCGCGCAAGCGGTCGACGACGAACTTGTTGTGCACGATCTCGTGGCGCACGTACACGGTCTCGTCGAAATGCTCGAGGGCGCGTTCGACGGCGACCACAGCCCGGTCGACACCCGCGCAGTAGCCGCGCGGTTCGGCAAGAAGGACGGTTCCGTTGCTCACGCCACCATCGTAGGAGGCGCCCGCTCCGGCACGGCAGTCCCGTGGCGCAAGACTCACCACACCTCCACAGGCTGCTCATCAGCGCAAGCGACCTGATGAGAGCAGTCCGGTCGATCGTGCTGGGGAGGGCGCCGCCGGCAGCGCAGGAGAGGGACAGACGAGGAGGGGCTGCAGAGGGAGCAGAGGCTGCGAGGAGATCTCTCCTCCCCATTCGGTCGTCATCCCCCGTGTCGGCGACTGCGAGCGAGCTGTCCCACCGTCGTGCCAGAGTGGCCCCATGACCGAGACGACTCCCGAACAGGGCACCGGTGGGGCCCCGCAGCCGCGTCCGGCGCCTGCCGCCACTGCTGCCCAGACCACTGCGGAGAATCCCTGGCCGCTGCGGCAGCTGTCGGTGAAGGTCGGCGAATACGTGGCACGCATGTCCCCGCTCTGGGTCGAGGGACAGATCGTGCAGCTCAACCGCCGTCCCGGAGCCGGTCTCAGCTTCATGACCCTGCGTGACGTCGACGTGGACATGTCGTTCTCGGTCCCGATCCGTGAGCACGTGCTGCGCGGGCTGCCGACCGAGCCGGTCGCCGGGGCCCGCGTGGTGGTCCATGCCAAACCCACCTTCTGGACCAAGCGCGGCAGCCTTCAGCTCGAGGCCGATGACATCCGGCCAGTGGGCCTCGGCGAGCTGCTCGCCCAGCTCGAACAGCTCAAGCGGGTGCTGGCCGCCGAGGGGATCTTCGCCGCCTCCCGCAAGCAGGAACTCCCCTTCATGCCGCGCGTGGTGGGGCTGATCTGCGGCCGGGAGTCCGCCGCGGAGCGCGATGTGGTGGTCAACGCCCGGCGGCGCTGGCCCGCTGTGCAGTTCGAGATCCGCGAGGTCGCCGTGCAGGGCACCAAGGCGGTGCGCGAGGTCTCCGCCGCCCTGCGAGAGCTCGACGATCACGAGGAGGTGGACGTCATCATCATCTCCCGCGGCGGCGGATCCCTCGAGGACCTGCTGCCGTTCTCCGACGAGCAGCTGACCCGCCTGGTCGCCGCAGCGACCACGCCCATCGTCTCCGCGATCGGCCATGAGGTCGACACACCGCTCATCGACCTCGCCGCGGACGTGCGCGCTTCGACGCCCACCGACGCCGCCAAGCGCGTCGTGCCGGACATCCAGGCCGAGTTCGACCAGCTGGACCTGGGCCGTACCCGTCTGCGCTCGGCGATCCGCGCCCGGCTCGAGCGGGAGCAGTCCGCACTGGACGCGATGCGCTCACGCCCCGTCCTGGAGAATCCCGCGACCATTCTCAGCGGTCGGGCCGACGAGATCCGGTCCCGGATCGCGCTGGCTCGCACCCTGGTCGGCGCGCGTCTGGATCGGGCGGCCGACGAGGCCGATCATCTGGCTCGCCAGGTGCGCTCCCTCAGCCCGCTGGCAACCCTCGAGAGGGGGTACGCCGTGGTCCAGGCCCCTGACGGGACCATCATCCGCACCCCGGAGTCCTCTGCCGAGGGGGATCAGCTTTCCGTCCGGGTGGCGGGCGGCCGCTTCGGCGTCGTCCACGTCGACTCCGACCCGTACACCCCACCGACCACGTGATCCCGCCGCGGGCCAGATCGTCCCGTTCGCCCTGGTCGCTCCGATCACTCTGATCGTCCTGAACGCCCTGCTCACCACTGATCAATCCTGATCGGGCTCATATCCCCCTGATCGTTCATCCCCACGAGGAGTCACCCATGCCCCAGTCCCCCGCCGAGAGCTCCCCCGTCGACCCCGCAGACACCGTCGAAGCCGCCGACGCTGCGGGCAGCGCATCGACCACCCCTGAGGCCACCCCGGCCGAGGACGTGCAGCTGCCACCCGACATCGCCGAGCTGTCCTATGAAGCCGCTCGCGACCAGCTGGTGGAGGTGGTGCGCCGTCTGGAGTCGGGGCAGGGCGGGCTGGAGGACTCGATCGGACTGTGGGAGCGCGGCGAGATGCTCGCCCGTCGCTGCCAGCAGTGGCTCGACGGTGCGCGCGAACGCCTGGACGAGGCCGTCGGCGCCCGGCGTCAGGACGGCTGAGCCTCCCGCTCCCGCCCGGCCCCTGGCCGCACGCACGTCACTCCTGCGTGGGTCACGACCAGAACCGGATCATCCCTGCGTCACGCCTGGATGTCGGCGAGTGCGGCCTCGGTCAGCGACCTGATCTCCTCCGAGGAGACCGCCCCGTACACCAGCAGACCGAAGTCCTCGCCTTCGCAGGAGATGCCCGTCTTCTCCGAGCCGTCCTCTCCACTGCGCAGAGCCTGGCACGGCACGCCCTGGAGGGTCAGCTCCTCCTCGACGAGCGTTCCCGGCAGCGCTGCGGACAGCATCGGGGCGCTCACGTCGGATTCCTCGATGAGCGTGACCAACGAGCTGTCGGGCGAGGTGTACTCCGCCTTCCACCGCGGGCTGTCTCCATCGGTGAAGCGCGCCGAGCGCTCGGCCCATCCGTCCTCCATCGTCGGCACCGCCACCGGGAAGTCCGCCACGGCCTGCGCGCGCTCGGCGCTGCCGGCGACGTCGACCTCGGAGTTCTCGAGCGTCTGGCGCTCATCCGTGCTGCCCACGCCGAAGAACGCGATCCCGATGACCACGACCACCGCTATCGTCAGCGCGAGCGCCCACACCATGTTGCGCAGCACGGTGTTCTTCCTCGACGGGAGCTCATACGCCGACTTGGGCTGCTGGGGGGCGAGCGCGGGCCCGTCGGCGGCACCGTCAGCGGAGGTAGCGGGCGCGGGGTCAGCACCGGGCGCATCAGCGGCGCGACCAGCGGGCGCGTCAGGGCTGGGGACACCAGCGGGCGCGTCAGGGCTGCGGTCACCAGCGGGCGCGTCGGGAGCGCGGTCATCAGGGGCGTGCATACGGCTATTGTCCCCGGTGGCCCGTCGGCGCGCTCCCAGGGTGTCGGCGAGGGCACACCCGCCTCGCTGTCCGCACCCGGTGCCGCCCGTCGTGTTCGCGTGGCGTGCGCTCCATTCGCTCCGATCCGCCAAACCTGCGATGATCGGGAGGTGACCGTGAGAATCCTGATCGCCGGAGAAGCCCTCACCGATATCGTCATCGAAGCCGATGGCACTCGTCGTGAGCATCCAGGCGGATCCCCCCTGAACGTGGCCGTGGCGCTCAGCCGCCTCGGCCACGATGCCCACCTGCTCACCCGTATCGGCTCGGATGCCCGAGGCGACGAGATCCGTGCCCACCTGGCCGAGTCCGGGGTCGTCCTGACGCCCGGCAGCTCGTTGGATCAGCCCACCTCCACCGCGGAGGCGACGCTGGACGCCCAAGGCGCGGCGACGTACACCTTCGACCTGGTCTGGGACCCTGACGCCTCGGGTCTGCCTGAGCAGGTCGACGCCGTGCATACCTCGTCGATCGCAGCTGTCCAGGCCCCCGGCGCCTCGACCGTCGAGGACGTGCTGCGCCGCTACCGCGACCGCTCCACGATCAGCTACGACCCCAACGCCCGCCCCACCCTGATGGGCGACCCAGCCTCAGTGCGCGGGCTGATCGAGGCGAACATTGCTCTCAGCGACGTCGTGAAGGCGTCGGACGAGGACGTGGCCTGGCTGTACGGCACCGATGACGTCGAGGACGCCGTCGCCTCGTGGCTCGACCACGGACCGCTGCTGACCATCCTCACGCGCGGCAGCGAGGGAGCGGTCGCCTTCGCCCGCTCCGGCCGGGTGCAGGTCTCCCCCGTCGTCGTCGACGCAGTCGATTCCGTCGGTGCCGGGGACACCTTCTCCGCCGGTGTCCTCGACGCGCTCGCCGACAAGAGCCTGCTCGGTGCGGAGCACCGTCTCGAGCTGGAGGCGATCCCGTCGAACGAAGTCGCCTCCGTGCTGCGGCGGGCCTCCGCACTGGCGGCGATCACCGTCTCCCGAGCCGGCGCCAACCCCCCGTGGAGCCACGAGCTCGACTGAGCAGCGGCTCGCTGAACCGCGACGCTCAGCCCGGCTCCTCGCCCACGCGGCCCGGCTCCCCTGCACGTTCCCAGCCCTCATCACCGCACGACAATTCCTCAGGAGGCATCAATGTCAGAGCAGACCACGCCCTCGCAGGACGGCTACCGCATCGAGCACGACACCATGGGCGAGGTGCGCGTCCCCGCCTCTGCGCTGTACCGAGCGCAGACCCAGCGCGCGGTCGAGAACTTCCCGATCTCCGGCCAGGGCCTGGAGCCCGCACACATCCACGCTCTCGCCGAGGTGAAGAAGGCCGCCGCCCGCGCCAACAAGGATCTCGGCGTGCTGGACGGCGCCATCGCCGACGCGATCGTCACCGCCGCCGACGCCGTCATCTCCGGTGAGCACGACCATCAGTTCCCGGTCGACACCTATCAGACCGGTTCCGGCACCAGCTCGAACATGAACATGAACGAGGTCCTCGCGACCCTCGCCTCCAGCAGCGATCTCGAGGTCCACCCCAACGACCATGTGAACTGCTCACAGTCCTCCAACGACGTCTTCCCCACCTCCGTGCACGTCGCCGTCACCGGCGGCGTCGTCGAGAAGCTGCTGCCGGCGCTCGCCCACCTCGCCGAGTCGCTCGAGGCCAAGGCCGAGGCATGGAAGTCCGTCGTGAAGTCCGGCCGCACCCACCTCATGGACGCCACCCCGGTGACCCTCGGCCAGGAGTTCGGCGGCTACGCGGCCGCGATCCGCTACGGCATCGAGCGCGTCGAGGCCGCTCTGCCCCGCACGGCCGAGGTCCCCCAGGGCGGCACCGCCGTGGGCACCGGCATCAATACCCCGGTGGGCTTCCCGCAGAAGGTCATCGCGAACCTCGCCGAGCAGACCTCCCTGCCGCTGACCGAAGCCCGCAACCACTTCGAGGCCCAGTCCGCGCGGGACGGCCTGGTCGAGATGTCCGGCGCGCTGCGCACGATCGCCGTGTCCGTCACGAAGATCTGCAACGACCTGCGCTGGATGGGCTCGGGCCCCAACACCGGTCTCGGCGAGATCGCGATCCCCGACCTGCAGCCCGGCTCCTCGATCATGCCCGGCAAGGTGAACCCGGTGGTCCCGGAGGCCGTGCTCATGGTGTGCGCGAAGATCGTGGGCAACGACGCCGCCATCGCCTGGGGCGGTGCGCAGGGCGCCTTCGAGCTCAACGTCCAGATCCCGCTGATGGGCACGAGCCTGCTGGAGTCGATCCGTCTGCTCGCCAACGCCTCCACGGTGCTGGCCGACAAGACCGTCGACGGTCTTGTCGCCAACGAGGAGAAGGCTCGCTTCTACGCCGAGGCCTCTCCCTCGATCGTGACCCCGCTGAACAAGATCATCGGCTACGAGAGCGCCGCCAAGATCGCCAAGCACGCCGTCGCAGAGCGCATCCCCGTGCGCGACGCCGTCATCGCGCTGGGCTTCGTCGAGCGCGGCGAGCTCACCGAGGAGCAGCTCGATTCCGCCCTGGACGTGCTCTCGATGACTGCACCGAAGGCCTGATCAGGCGGCTGGCCGCGCGGTCGGCTGACCGTACGCGCAGCCACCGCGCGGAGGTGCGGCGCGGCCACCCTCGCAGGGGCCGCCCATCGGTAGGGCTGCCCTCCGGGTAGCAGCCCTTCCGGGTAGCCGCCCCGCCGAGTAGCAGCCCTTCCGGGTAGCCGCCCCGCCGTGTAGCGGTCGCTCGAGCAGCACGCCATGGCCCATGTCTTGGACGGGCCGCTGGTGACGAGCACTGGCGATATCGCCAGACCACCTCACCAGCGGCCCGTCCGTGACACGTGGCCGGGGATTCCCCCACCACGGCACACCCGCACGAGGCCCAACACCGACACGCGTCTGGCGATCGTCAGCCCACGCCTCACGTGCCCTCGCACTCGCACTCGCACTCGACGCAGTCGTGTAGGCGGGGTCAAGCGGGCCAGGCGCAGCCAGGTCAGCCAGCTGGGGCCGGGCGGGCCAGACGTGTTCAGGCGGGACAGACGGGGCCAGCCATGTTCAGGCGGGCCAGACGGGCCAGGCGAGGTCAGGCGGGCAGAGCACGGCGGTGCTCCCGCCGATGAAGCATGGTCAGCAGCGTCTGCTCGGTCACGGCCCACTCGAGGAACACCTGCTCCCAGGTCAGCCTTGTGACGCGGTAGCCGCGCGATGCCAGGGCCAGATCTCGACGACGGTCCTCACGATACTGATCGGGCGCATCGTGGAACTGGCGGCTGTCGCATTCGATCACCCAATTGGTCCCCACCAGCAGGTCGACCCGGGTGTCGGGAAGCAGCTGCACCTGACTGCGGACCCGTACGCGGAGCCCCTCCAGCCACCAGCGCACCGCGGTCTCGGTGCCGGACTGCGCATCGGAACGCACACGAGACAGCGGGGTCCGAAACCGTTCCGGAAGCCCGGCCAGGAGGGCCTCGAGCTCCGGCCTGTGCAGAGCACTCTTGTTGAGAGCGGACTCGATGAGGATGGCCGCCTTGACCGTGGGCAGACAGCGGGCTGCATGGTCCAGCGTCTGCATGATGCCGGGAACGGGGTCCGTTCCAGGCCAGGCGCGCATCCGTGGACCATGGAACACGAGAGGCTGAAGCCGGCTGCGCGGCCACCCGTTGTCGGGTTCAGGGAACGGAACGAGCTCGTTCGTCATGGGGTCGACCCAGCGCCGCAGAGGGAGCATATGTGGCCCCGGCTCCGGAGCGTCAATGACGCGAGGCCGATACACATGGACTCCGCTCCCCCGCGGAATCCACAGGCCATGAAGCGCTGCCGCGTCGAGACACGTGGGCCGCACACCCTGCTCGAGCAGCGCCACCAGATCTGCCGGCGCTTCCGGGGTCACATACCACTGGCCTGCCGAGCGGATCGCTCCCTCGCGCAGCCACGTTCGACGGCGGCTCAGATCAGGCTTGATCCGCGACAGCTCTGTCTTGAGAAGGACCCCGGGGATCTGCATACGGTGATCTGACCAGACCTGGAGACCCTCCCGGAGGGGAGAATCGTCGATGTGGATGGCGCAGCATTGGGGAGGACGCGTCCCGGACGAGTTGAGCCCACCCGAAGATGGTCCGCCGTGCTCTGAACCCGGACCTACTCGGGGCTCCTGCCCGCCCTGTCGCTCGTCGCCAGACTTCCCGTGTCCCGCACCCGGAACCCTGTCCAGCGCTAGGCATCCCGCGCCGGCACTCGGCACTCGGCACGCGGCACGCGGCACGCGGCACGCGGCACGCGGCACGGAACATGGGGACCCCGGCAAGGATCTCGGTCTCGGTCTCGCACACAGGGCACAGGGCACGAGCACGAGCACGACGGGCCGATGTCACCGAAGGGCCGTGGGTGACGAGCACTGGCGATATCGCCAGACCACCTCACCAGCGGCCCGTCGGTGACGCGCGGTCACGTCTAATGGCCCATCGCCGGCCGCCTCACCGCTCACGGCACCTCCTCGTCCCCCTCACAGCACCGGCTCGCCCCCTCACCGCTCACGGCACCATTCCGTCCCCGTCGCCCCCTCACGGCACAGGTTCGTCGAGCACGTGGGTGACCAGCTCGGCGACCTTGGACCGCTCGGAGCGCTGCAGCGTGACGTGGGCGAACAGGTCCTTCTCCTTGAGCGCCTCGACTACCGAGGCGATGCCGTCGTAGCGACCGATGCGCAGGTTGTCGCGCTGGGCCACGTCGTGGGTGAGGACCACGCGGGAGTTCTGGCCGATCCGGGAGAGCATCGTGAGCAGCACGTTGCGCTCCAGGGACTGCGCCTCGTCGACGATCACGAAGGCGTCGTGCAACGAGCGTCCGCGGATGTGGGTGAGCGGGAGCACTTCGAGCATGCCGCGCGAGAGCACCTCGTCGATGACGTTCGAGGAGACCATCGAGCCGAGCGTGTCGAACACTGCCTGACCCCACGGACCCATCTTCTCGCCCTGGTCGCCGGGCAGGTAGCCGAGCTCCTGGCCACCCACGGCGAACAGCGGGCGGAAGACCATGATCTTGCGCTGCGTGCGTCGTTCGAGAACGGCCTCGAGGCCTGCGCACAGGGCCAGCGCGCTCTTGCCGGTGCCGGCGCGTCCGCCGAGGGAGACGATGCCGATGGACTCGTCCTGCAGCAGGTCGATCGCGACCCTCTGTTCCGCGGAGCGCCCGGAGACCCCGAAGACGGTCTGGTCGCCCTGGACGAGCTGGACGTCGCCGTCCTTGCGCACGCGGCCCAGGGCCGAGCCCCGCGGGCTGGTGATCGTGAGTCCTGTGTGGACTGGCTGATGGGCGACCGCGGGGATCGTGACGTTCTGACCGTCGTAGAGATCGCTCATCGTCTGCTCGTCGACCTCGGCGGTGACCATGCCGGTGTAGCCGCGGTCGCGGGCCAGCTCGGCCCGGTACTCCTCGGCGTGGATCCCGGAGGCCGACGCCTTGATGCGCATCGGCAGATCCTTCGAGACGAGCACGACGTTATTGCCCTCGAGCTGCAGGTTCTTCGCGACGGCGAGGATCCGGGTGTCGTTGTCGCCGAGCCGGAAGCCGTCGGGCAGCGACGCTGTGCTCATGTGGTTCAGCTCGACGTGGACGTGGCCGCCGTCCTTGCCGATGGGCAGCGGGAGCGAGAGGTTCCCGTGCTGTTCGCGCAGGTCGTCGAGGATCCGCAGGGCCTGTCGGGCGAAGTAGCCGAGGTCCGGATGGTGCCGCTTGGCCTCGAGCTCGGTGATCACCACGATCGGCAGCACGATGTCGTGCTCGGCGAAGCGGTGCAGCGACAGCGGGTCGGACAGCAGCACCGACGTGTCCAGCACGTAGGTGAGCACTCCGGTCTCGAGGTCGGGGAGGAACTGCTGGGCGGCTCCGGGCCGCAACGAGGGGACGACGGGCGAACCATCCGGATTCGCGGCGCCCACCCCCGAACCATCCGGATTCGCGGCGCCCACCCCCTGGCTCCCCGTCTCCGTCCCTGAGCCGGCGGACATCGTCTCGCGGGCAATGGTGGTGTCGTCCATCGGAGCCTCCCGAATTCGCGTGGATGCCTGGACCTTAGCCCTGCTGGCACACGGTGTCGGGCGAGTCCCGCCGTCGGCGGGTGCGACGTTCACCCGATCGTCACCGGAAGTTCTGACGAACCGCCGATGACGTCAGTGTGCCACCGCTCACACCAGCGGCGCGGGAGGACTCGAGAACGATGTCGGCGTGCCCCGAGCGCCTCGACAGCGTCTTGGTCGGGGCGAGTTCGCTCAGGCGCCGTAGCGGCGTTCGCGACGGCAGAATTCGCGCAGCGCACGCAGCAGATCGACCCGTCGGAACCCGGGCCAGAACGTCTCGCAGAACCAGTATTCGGAGTGCACGGACTGCCAGAGCAGGAATCCGGACAACCGCTGCTCGCCGGAGGTGCGGATGATCAGATCCGGATCGGGCTGGCCTCGGGTGTAGAGGTGCTCGGCGATGGAGTCGATGCTGATCGCATCGGCGATCTCCTCCGGGGTGCGCCCCTGGGAGCCGAGATCACGCACCAGCTCCTGCACTGCGTCGACGATCTCCTCGCGACCGCCGTAGCCGATCGCCACATTGACCGTCAGCTCCGACTCGGGGGCCGCCTGCTCCTTGATCCGGGCGATGTTCTCCCGAACGGACTCCGGCAGCGCATCGGTGGTACCGGTCAAGCGCACGCAGTAGCCCGCCTCGGCGATCTGGCCGACGGTGGAGGCGATGATCTCGTAGAGCGCGACCAGCTCCTCCGGCGGGCGACTGAAGTTGTCGGTGGACAGCATCCACACGGTCACCAGGGGGATCTTCAGGTCCTCGCACCAGGAGAGGAATTCGACGATCTTCGCCGCGCCGGCGCGGTGGCCGTGCTCGGTGGTCTCCCCCGCCTCCTTCGCCCAGCGACGGTTGCCGTCGACGATGACGCCGAGATGCTGCGGGAGGGAGAACGCTTCGAGCTCACGGGTGAGCCGACGTTCGTAGACACGGTAGAGAAGGCCGTCGTCGTCCATTGCAGCCTCCGCTCCTCGGGTCTGAACGATGTGTGCGAGGCGCCGATCGAGCCGGTTCCCGGCTGGCGTCCCGCATCGCGCGACCGAATCCGCCAGGTCGCACCGTCCCATTATCGACGATCCCGCGCCCGGGGTCCGACGCTTCGGGGCAATCCTCACCGGATCGTCACAGTGCCGGCCACCCGAGGTTACGTCACCGTAGGTTACGATTTCAGGATGATGACCGGCTCTCGCCGTGAGGATCCCCAGGGCATCTCGGAGCCCACGTCCGATCCATCCGCCCACGGCCCCGATACGACGACTGCACCCCTGACCGACCCGGCAGACCTCCTGTCCCCCGCAGAGGCTCGGGACCCCGCTCTGCACGAGGCCGTCACGGCGGTCTCCGAATCCGGCGCTCCCCCAGCAGCGTCCGGAGCCGGAGCGGCCCCGACAGGCTCGGGAACCGGCGCCTCCCCGGCAGCATCCGAGTCCGGAGCGTCCCCCGCGATGGCCGACGGGGACATCCCCACCGCGCAGACCCACCCCTTCGCTCCGCGGACCCTCACCCGCGCCATGGCGGCGCGCGCCAAGTCGCTCGGCATCCAGCTGCCCAAGCCGCGCCTGCGCGGCGTGCTGCACCTCATCGCCTTCCCGACCTCGCTCGTGGCAGGGCTGCTGCTGGTGGCTTTCGGAGAGACCTTCGCGATCCGCCTCGCCTGCGCGGTCTTCGTGCTCACCGCCGGGCTGCTGTTCGGGGTCAGCGCGGTCTATCACCGCGGTACCTGGACGCCCCAGCGGGCGATCATGCTGCGCCGATTCGACCACGCGAACATCTTCCTCATCATCGCGGGCACCTATACCCCGATCGCGGTCGCCATGCTCGAGCCGCGCCAGGCGGCCACCCTGCTCGCGATCGCCTGGGGCGGTGCCCTGATCGGCGTGTGCTTCCGGCTGTTCTGGACCGGGGCCCCGCGCTGGCTCTACGTGCCGGCCTATGTCGCGCTCGGCTGGGTGGCGGTGTTCTACATGCCCGCGCTCCAGGCGGGAGGCGGCTGGATCGTGGTCTGGCTGCTCTCGATCGGCGGCCTGGCCTACACGGTCGGCGCGGTCGTCTACGCCCTCAAGAAGCCGAACCCGTCACCGGCGTGGTTCGGCTTCCACGAGATCTTCCATGCGGGGACGCTGATCGGCTTCGGCTGCCACTTCGCCGCGGTCGCGACCGCCGTCATCTGACGCGGGGCCCGACGAACCGGACGCCCGGCAGCGGCCGACGGCCGACAGCCGACGGGCTCGACGGGCGACGGAGCACGAGCTACGAGCTACGAGCTACGAGCTACGAGCACTTTGCACCGAGCCTCGGGTCCTGGGCAACGCGGGACGTGCCACCGATGACGGGCGACGGACGCTGGGCAACGGGGTGTCCGAGCCCGCCGCGCTCACCGACGGTCGTCGTCCGGGTCGTCCTCCAGCGTGGTCCCGTGCTCGCCGGACACCCCGCCGTGCGGGGCGATGCCCTCCGCGGGATCCGGGTCCTCGAGGCTGCTGCGCTCATCCGCGCGGTCAGGAGAGGCCTCGCCACGGGCCGATGCCGTCCCGTCGGTCGACGCGTCATCCGCCGATGCCGCTCCCTCGGTCGCCCTCGCGGCCTCCTCCGCGTGCTCGGCCTCCTCCTCGTCGTCCACGTCCGTCTCCAACTCCGACTTCGCAGCCCTGTCGGCCTCTTCGGCCTTCTCGGCCTTCTCGGCCTCTTCGGCATCGACGCGCTCACGAGCCGCGGCGCGCGCGGACACGCGACGGGTGCGGCGGGTCATGTCGAGCACCAGCAGGACCACGACCACCGCCAGGATGAACATCGCGACGAAGCCGGGCAGTCCTGGCGTGACGGTCGCGGAGGTGAAGCCGCCGTCGTCCGAGGGGAACGGATCCGCCAGCACGACGCCCCGGCTCCCCACTGCCTCGGCGAGCTCGGCGCCGCTCATGCGCGAGCCTCGATCCGCTCATGGCGCAGGCCGGCGAACAGATCGTTCTCCGGGAGCTTCACCCCAATACGCGAGATGTGCAGCTCGTAGTCCTCGGTGCCCCACGCGGAGATCTCGGCGTCGTGCGTGATCCGGAAGAACGGGCCGTCGGGGTCCACCTGGGTGGCGTGCGCACGCAGCGCATCGTCGCGCACGCCGAGGTAGTCGCGCACATCGATGCGCGTCGTCAGCAGGCGGTCGGTGGATTCGTCGAAGCGGGCCATCATCTGCTCGAGCTCCTCGTTAGGAGCCCCGGAGGCACGCAGGTGACGGGCGACGGCGGAGAACCGCTGACGATGGAAACCGTTGATGTAGTAGAGCTTGGCGATCGCCCAGGGCGCGCCGAGCTCCGGGGCGAACTCGGGATCGGCGGCGAGGTCGAAGGCCGCCACGCTGATCCGGTTGACCTGGATGTGGTCCGGATGCGGGTACCCGCCGTTCTCGTCGTACGTGGTCATCACGTGCGGGCGCAGGCGGCGCACGGCCTCGACCAGCGGTCGGGCTGCCTCCTCGATGGGCAGCGCCGCGAAGCAGCCCTCCGGCAGCGGCGGCAGCGGGTCGCCCTCGGGCAGGCCGGAGTCGACGAAGCCGAGCCACTCGTGGTCCACCCCCAGGATCTCCTGGGCGTTGGCCATCTCCTGACGGCGCACCGACGGCAGGACGTCGCGCGTCAGGCTGGGGTCATCGCGAAGGCGCGGGTTCAGCACGTCCCCGCGCTCACCCCCGGTGCAGGTGATCACGGTGACCTGAGCTCCCTCGCGGGCATAGCGCGCGGTCGATCCCGCACCCTTGGAGGACTCATCATCCGGGTGTGCGTGGACGGCCACCATCCGCAGCGTCTCATCGGGGGTGGGCATCTCGACGGTCACGGTTCTCCTCGCAATCAGCTGGACGGGGACGAGGTTCCCCGAGAACCGGTGCGAGCTCGCGAAAGGTTCGCACCAGCGTCCGATCGTACGCCACTGCGCCTGCGGGTTCACGGGGTGGTACGGCCCGCGAACACAGGCGTGACAGGTCACTCCTCGCGCCTGCCGACCTGGGAGACCTGTCGGCCCGGGTCTGGGACACTGAGACCATGAACGGCACCCAGCAGCGCTCGGCGGAACGGTACGGCGCTCCGCGCATCTCGAAGCGCACGGCGCGTGTGCTGATCGCGGTGGCCGCGGCGGTGTTCGTCGCCGTGGTCGCCCTGGTGGGCTACTGGTCGGTGAGCGCCCCGATCCGCGCCGAGATGGTCGGCTACGACCACGTCGCCGACGACGTCATCGCCGTGGACTACCAGCTCACGATGAAACCGGGCACTGAGGCCACCTGCCGGATCCAGGCCCTGAACTCCGGTCGGGCACAGGTCGGCTTCGTCGAGACCCACGTTCCGGCGCAGAGCTCCCGCCACAGCGTGCAGCGGGTCGAGATCTCCACCCAGGGCGCCGCGGTCTCCGCCGAAGTCCTGGGCTGCGATCCCGCGTGACCGGCCCGCGCGATCCCGCGTGAGACCGGCCCGCGCGATCCCACCCGGGGACGCAACGCGGGCCTGTCGCGGGAGCTGCCGGCTCGCACGGCAGGCCCCTCATCGATCGGTCTGCGCACCCGGGACCAGCGGGTTCCTCGCACCGCGAAATCCTTCCCGGGTTCCCCGGAATCATGAATCGTCCGGTGTAAGGTACTCCGAAACCGGCATTGAGCCGGTGTTCATCACCCGCAGCACGGGGCGCATGAGGACATGTGCCCCGTGATTCGCGTATAGGGGCCCTTTCGACGTCCCGATGCGCGCCGACCGAAGACGACAGGAGTGAACCCATGAGCAGCCAGCCGAATGGCGCCTGGCTCACCCAGGACGCGTACGACCGCCTGGCCAAGGAGCTCGAGGAGCTCGAAGGCCCCGGACGTTCCGAGATCGCAGAGACCGTTGCTCTTGCGCGCGATGAGGGCGACCTCAAGGAGAACGGCGGATACCATGCCGCCCGCGAGGAGCAGGGGAAGATGGAGGCGCGCATCGCCGATCTCCAGCGGCTCCTGAAGAACGCCGTGGTGGGCGAAGCGCCGAAGGACGACGGCGTCGTCGAGCCCGGCATGGTCGTCGTGATCGAGATGGCCGGCAAGGAGCGCACGTTCCTCCTGGGCAACCGCGAGATCGCGGACAACGACGACCTCGAGGTCTATTCCACGCAGTCGCCGCTGGGCAGCGCGATCCACGGCTCGAAGGTCGGCGACACGGTGGATTACACCGCACCGAACGGGAAGTCCTTCCCGATCTCGATCGTCAAGGCCAAGCCGTACACCCCGTGAGCATCGGCGCTTGAGCATCAGCGCCTGAGCGTTCCGACGCCCGAGCGAGCGCAGCGCCGCCCCGCAGCGCATGAGAGAGGCCCCCGAACCCGGCATCAGCCGGATCGGGGGCCTCTCTCATGTCGTCCGTGCGGGCCGCCCGAAGGCGTCTCCGTCCGCTCGGTGTCTCCGTCCGCTCAGTGTCTCCGCCCGCTCAGTCCCCGACCGGACGAGGCCGACGGATTCTGGCTCATCTCCCGTCCGCTGAGTCCTGATCGGAGGGGGACGACGGGCTCTGGCGGTCCTGCGCGGGGGCCTGGCCGTCGCCGGTTCCGGCCGGACGGTCCGCGCCGTCAGGTCCGTCCTCGCGGCCGGTGCCGTCGGCCCCGTCGGAACGGCGCCGACCCTGGAGCGGCGCGGTGGCACCCTCGGCCGCGAGACCCTCACGAGCCCCCGCAGGAAGCGGAGCCGGTGCGGTCTGCACACCCTGCGAGGTGGACGCATCGTCCGACGCGGCTGCGCCCTCCGACGCATCAGGAGCGTCCGACGCGGCTGTGCCCTCCGACGCGTCGCCGTCGTCCGAGGCGTCGGCACCCGCGGTGACGTGGGCGGGGCGATTGCCTCCGAGCGAGGCGAAGTGGTCTGCGGCGATCGTGTCCACGCCCAGCTCCGGGCTCGAGTCGCGGCCGACGAGGTACAGCAGGGTCGCGTTGACGAACGCGATCAGCGGGATCGCGAACAGAGCGCCGGGGATGCCGGCGATCATCGCGCCGCCGGCGACGCCGAGGAACACCGCGAGCGGATGCAGCTCGACGGCCTTGCCCATCAGGATCGGCTGCAGGATGTTGCTCTCGAGCTGCTGAACCACCAGCACGATGCCGAGCATGATCAGAGCGAAGATCCAGTTCTGCAGCACCAGGACGATGAGGATGGCGATCGCCCCCGAGGCGATCGCACCCACCAGCGGGACGAAGGAGAACAGGAAGACGAGCAGCCAGATCGGCACGGCATAGGAGCCGAGACCGAGGAAGACCATGCCTATCGCGATTCCCGTCGCATCGACCGCAGCGACCAGGATCTGGGTGCGGACGTAGGCCGACAGCGCCTTCCAGCCGCGACGGAACGCCTCATGGGTGGGGACGCGAGCCGCCGGGGGCAGCAGACCCACCGTCCAGCTCCAGATCGACGAACCGCTGGAGAGCAGGAAGAACAGGGTGAACAGCAGCACCACGACGCCGGTGGCGAGGTTGCCGAGGACCGCTGCGGTGCTGACGGCCGAGTTCAGCACCGTGTCCGCGTTGTCCTGCAGCTTGGCGAGGCCCTCGTCGATCGCCGAGTCGATCATCGGCGCATCGATCTGGAACGTCGTCGTCGCCCAGGTCATGACGGACTGGAAACCGGTGACGGCCTTGTCCTGGATGTCGGCCAACTGGGTGATCAGCTGCCGCCCCGCGAGGGTGAACATGCCCGAGATGACCAGGAGCAGCCCCAACAGCGCGATGCCGCTGGCCGCTGTGCGACCCAGGAACGTGTAGCGGGTCAGCAGCTTGACCACCGGAGTCAGCAGGCAGGCCAGCAGGACGGCCAGGAGCACCGGGATCACGATCGTCGTGACCTGTAGCAGACCCCACAGGAGCAGTGCGGCCGCGGCGACGATCACGATGATCCGCCATGACCAGGACGCAAGCCGTCGGACCCCGAGCGGGATCTCCTCGACCTCCGGTGCGAGGCTCGGTGCCCGCGAGGTGGGGCTCAGCTTCGACATGGGATTCCTTCCATCGGGCCAGTGCGGCTCTGCGCATCCTAATCGGCTCCGCCCCCTGGCGTGCAGGTCACCCATTCGACGAAGGTCGGGGGCCCCGTGACCGACCGATGGAGAGCGTGAGGTGCTCGTCTCGGTAGCGTGTTCCCATGCACACCGTCGACCCCTCCTCCTCGGCCTCCCCCGGATACCCCGATCCCAGCACGCCGCAGTCGGGTGAGCGGCCTGCCGCCGATCCGGCAGCGGTCACCGGCGTCGCCGCCCCGGTCTCGGCCGACGCCGCGGTCTCCGCGCAGTCGGCCCTGTCGATCCGCGGGCTGCGCAAATCCTTCGGCTCGGCCGAGGTGGTCCACGGGATCTCCCTGGACGTGCCCCGCGGCTCGTTCTACGGGATGGTCGGCCCCAACGGCGCCGGCAAGACCACCACGCTCTCCATGGCGACCGGTCTGCTGCGACCCAACGGCGGCACCGCCCACATCCTCGGCACGGACATGTGGGCGGATCCCACCACGGCGAAGGCCCAGATCGGCGTGCTCGCGGACGGTCTGCAGACCTTCGACCGCCTCACCGGACGCGAGCTGCTCACCTATGTGGGTCTGATCCGCGGGATGGAGGCCGATGTCGTCGAGGAGCGCAGCCTGTCCCTGCTGACAGCGCTGGACCTCGCCGGCGAGGACGGCAAGCTCGTGGTCGACTACTCGGCCGGCATGACGAAGAAGATCCTGCTGGCCTGCGCGCTGCTGCACGCGCCCCGGCTGCTCGTGCTCGATGAGCCCCTGGAGGCGGTGGACCCGGTCTCCGCACAGGTGATCCGGAAGATCCTCACCGCCTATGTGGACGGCGGCGGCACCGTGGTGCTCTCCAGCCACGTGATGGAGCTGGTCGAGGGGCTGTGCAGCCACGTCGCGATCATCGCCGACGGCCAGCTGCTGGCGGACGGCACGCTCGACGAGGTCCGCCAGGGCGGCAGCCTCGTCCAGACGTTCATCGATCTCGTCGGCGGCGGCGACGTCGCGGAGGGGAGCCTGTCATGGCTGGAGTCCTGAGCAGCGAGCACGTCGCGACCGCCTCGGCGACGGACGTCCGCCACGGCGCGATCTCCCAGAAGTCCCTGGTCCGCCTGCTGCTGACGCTCAAGTGGACGCTGTGGAAGCGCTCCTACCGCAAGAACATCGGCAAGCTCATCGGCACCCTGATCGGGGTGCTGTACGGCCTCGGAGGCATGGTGGGCCTCGTCTTCGCCTTCCTCGGTGCCACGCTGTGGAGCGGCGAGGGCGACCTGTTCCCGATGATCATCCGCGGTCTCGGGGCGCTGACGGTGCTGGTGTGGTTCCTGCTCCCGGTGCTGGCCTTCGGTCTCGACGACACCCTGGACCCCCGTCGTTTCGCCCTGTATCCGCGCTCCGCCAAGGAGCTCCAGCCGGGCATGTTCGCCGCGGCCGCGCTGAGCCTGCCGAGCATCTTCACGGTGCTCGCCGTCGCGATCGCCACGGCCTTCGAGGTGCTGTGGCTGGTCGTGTTCGGCCAGGGTGCGGGTTGGATCGTCGCCGCCGTGGTGCTGCTGATCCCCGCCAACCTCGCCGGCATCGCCCTGTGCCTGCTGCTGCCGCGCGCCTGGTTCGCCCATTCGGCGAGCCGCGCCTCCTCCCGCAGCGGCCGCGAGATCGGCGGCATCATCGGCATGCTGGTCATGTTCGCCGCGATCTACGGCTTCTCGCTGAGCATGCAGAAGGTCGCGGAGATCGACGTCGACTTCGTGCAGCGCTGGCTGCCCGGGGTGGTGGACGTGCTGGCCTGGACACCCTTCGGCGCCTTCTTCGCGGTGCCGATGGATCTCGCCGAGGGGCACGCGCTGCGGGCTCTGCTGCGCGCGGTGATCGGCATCGCCACGTTCGCAGTGATGTGGCAGTGGTGGCGTCGCTCGCTGGATGCCTCGCTCACCTCGGCCCTGACCGGTGATGCCTCCTCGGGCACCACCAAGGTCTCCTCCCTGGTGCCGCGGTTCGTGAAGCCCTCCGCTTTCGGCGCAGTGCTGGGGAAGTCGCTGCGCTACTGGCGGCGCGACACCCGCTATCTCGCCGCCGTCGGCATCTATCCGCTGATCATCGTGTTCTTCGTGGCGATGGGCCTGATGCTCCCCGAGTCCCGCCCGATGATGCTCGCGATGACCGTGTTCATGTGCGGTCTCAGCGGCATCTCCCTGTGCAACGAGATCGGCTTCGACGGCCCGTCAGGCTGGGTGAACATCACCGCGAACCTGCCGGCGCGCGCGAACATGCTGGGGCGCGTCGCGGCCATCGCCGTGATCATGGTGCCCGCGGTGGTCGTGGTCACCGTGGCGATGCCGCTGCTGTACGGCATGGGGCACCTGGTCCCGCTGGTGGTGCTGGCATCCCTGGGCACGATGATCACCGGATGGGGTGCCGCGGTCGCGGTCGCCGCGATCCTGCCCTATCCGGCCTCCTCCCCCGGCACCAACCCGATGAAGGACAAGTCCGCCTCGAGCGCGAATGCGATGCTCACCATGGCCATCGCCATGGCCGCGGTGTTCGTGCCGCAGATCCCGACGATCATCCTGGCGATCTGGGGACTCGTCGTGGGCAGCGAGATGCTGCTGCTGGTGGCCGGTCTGGTCTCGGTCGTCGTCGGTGTGGTCGCCTTCCTCGTCGGCCTCCGGCTCAGCGTGGTGCGGCTCCAGGCGCACTACCCCGACCTGTTCCAGAAGGTCCGCGACTACCTGTGAGGCAGTGCCCGGCCGCTTGCGCATTCGACAGGCGGCCGGGCTTGCGATGGAGCAGCCGACCGGTCAGGACGCCCGATGGTCCGGCCGACGGGCGAACCGCCTGGCACGCGATCGCTCAGGCTCTCAGCCAGGCAGGCGGCAGGAAGTCGGCAGCCACGCATTCACCCGGTCACACAGTCAGGCAGTCAGGCAGTCAGGCAGTCAGGCAGTCAGTGAACGCTGCATGACCAGGGCATCGATGCGTCGGCCCCGGATCCGGTAGTAGCCGCGGCGACGGTCGATCTCCTGGTAGCCGGCCCGTGCATAGAAGGCTCGCGCGCGGTCGTTGTCCTCCCGCACCTCGAGCAGCATTCGCTCCGCCCCACCGCGCCGTGCCTGCTCCTCGCACCAGGCGAGGAGGGCGCGGCCGATTCCTGCTCCCTCGCGGCGGGTGCCGATGGTGTGCAGATCCGCCAGGTCGCCGGTGAGCATGATCCCGGCGTAGCCGAGCAGCTCGCCCGTCGCGTCGGCCCCCTGGGCGGCGACCACGTAGCGCCGGTCGGGATGCGCGATCTCCTCCGCCAGCTGGAACACGTTCCAGGCTTCGTCGGGGAACAGGTCGAGCTCGGCGACGGCGATCTCCTCGACGTCGGCGAGCGTCGCCGACCGCAGGGACCACTCCCCCGAGATCTGTCCGCCCGTGGGCGCCTCCCCGGGGCCCGAGGCGTCCGGGTCGTCGGCTCGGCGGCCGGGCTGCTGCGGTCGGATCGCCATCTCAGCGGCCCAGCGCGCTCTTGCGAGCTGTGGGCTTCGCGGCGTCGGGCTCGCGCAGGTACATCGGTTCCGTGCTGGAGAGGTCGGTGCCCTGGGCGGTCAGCTGCGCGGCGGCGAGGATCAGATGCCCGGCGTCCGCATGCACCAGCTCGGCGGTCGCCGGGAGGAGCTCCGGGTAGAGCGCGGCGCCGGAGCCGACCAGCAGGTCGCAGGCCGCGAGCTCGTCCGCGATCGATGCGGGGGCGGCGACAGCGGGCTCCGCCTCGCGGGTCACGCGCCCGTCGGCGTCGCGGCGGTATCGCGCGAAGTACACCTCGCGCCGACGCGCATCGAGCGCCACGCCGACGCTCGCACTCTCGGTGCCGGCTCCGGCGAGCGCCTGATGGGCCAGGGCGTCCAGCGAGCTGAGCCCGTGCAGCGGCACGTCCAGGACGCTCGCGATGCTCCGCGCGACGACGAGCCCCACCCGCAGTCCGGTGAAGGGGCCCGGCCCGCGACCCACCACGATGCCGGTGAGGTCGCTGCGCTGCGCGCCGGCAGCGGCCATCGCCTCGTCGATCAGGGCCAGCAGCACCTCGTCGTGATGGCGGGAGCGTTCGTCCCCGCGCACAGCACGGATCGTCGGCTCGCCGTCGACGGAGCCCGAGGCGACGGCGACGCTCACCGCACCGGAGGTGTCGATTCCCAGCAGCATCAGCGGTTCTCCTCAGGGGTCGGGCTCTCCGTGAGACGCGCTCCCACGGGTGTCAGCGCGGCGGCCAGCTGGTCACGGGCGGCCTCGTCCCAGCGCTGTCCGCTCGGGGTGATCCGCAGGGTCCGGGGCTCGTCGGGATCGTCGGGGTCGTCGACCTGGTCGGGGCGCTCCAGCTCGAGCAGCAGATACGAGTCCACGAGGTGCTCGACGCGATCGCGGCCCCATTCGACGACGGTCACCGCCTGGTCGAGGTCGGCGTCGAGGTCGAGATCGTCGATGTCCCCTCCCCCACCGAGGCGGTAGGCGTCCACGTGCACGAGGGCGGGGCCGCCGGCGAGGCTGGGGTGCACGCGCTCGATGACGAAGGTCGGGGAGGCGACGGGGCCGCGCACGCCCAGGCCGTCCCCGAGGCCCTGGGTGAAGGTGGTCTTCCCGGCGCCCAGCGGACCGTCCATGACGAGCAGGTCACCGGCGCGGAGCACCGCGGCCAGGGCGACCGCGACAGCGCGCGTGCCGTCGGCGTCGACCGTGCGGATCTCGAGGGTGCCGTTCCCGCTCCCGGTCATGCGCGGACCTCCCGCGAGACCCGACCGGCGACGGAGGTGAGGATCTCGTAGGGGATGGTCCCGGCGGCGCGAGCCCAGTCATCGGCCGTGGTCGCCGCGGGCCCCGTAGGCGCTCCCTCGGCGTCGCCGAAGAGGAACACCTCGTCACCGGCACAGGCATCGGAGTCCGGGCCGAGGTCGATGACGATCTGATCCATGCTGATGCGGCCCACCTGCAGGGCACGGCTGTCCGCCGAGGCGGTGCGCACGAGCACCTCGCAGCGGTCGCTGGCCACGCGGTGCAGGCCGTCGGCGTAGCCGATGGGAACCAGGCCCAGTCGAGTGCGGCGGTCCGTGGTCCGGATCCGCCCGTAGCCGATGGTCGTCCCCTCCGGGACCTCCTTGACCAGCGCGAGCCGGCTGGTGAGAGTCATCGCCGGGCGCAGCGGCACGTCGGTCGGCACCGGAGGGTAGCCGTACAGGGCGATCCCGGGACGCACGAGGTCGCGGTGCAGATCGGGCCGGGTGAGCAGGGCTGCGGAGTTCGCGAGGTGCTGCAGCGGGATCGGCCCCACCTCCTCTTCGAGCGCCTCGCAGGCGGAGTCGAAGCGCGCGACCTCCTGATCGGTGGAGGGGTCCGACGGATCATCCGCATCGGTGAGATGGGTCCAGGCGGCGGCGATCTCGATGAAGTCGTCCTCGCGCATGGCCGCACCGATCTCGCGGACCTGCTCCGGGAGCACGCCGTTGCGTCCCATGCCGGTGTCGATCTTCAGGTGCACACGGGCACGGCGATCCGCCTGGCGGGCGGCGGCGGAGACCAGCTCGAGCATCGCGGAGGAGCCGACGGACACATTGATCCCCGAGCTGATCACCTCGGGGAGCACCGTCTCGGCCGTGTGCGGCTCGTACAGCCAGGTCAGGATGTTCACGTCGAGACCGGCGCGGGACAGTGCCAGGGCGCTGGCGGGATGGGCGACGCCCAGCCAGGTGGCGCCGCCCTCGAGGGCGGCGCGGGCCGCGGTGAGCATGCCGTGGCCGTAGCCGTCGGCCTTCACCACGGCCATCAGGGCGGTGTGCTCCTCGAGCAGCCCCGTCAGCGCACGCGTGTTCTGCGTGATCGCGGACGGGTCGATCACGGCCCGGTTGGGCACGTGCCGAGGGTCCTCGGCGGGGATCGGAATGGTCATCGGGCTCCTTGGATCACGACAGGGCGTCCGTCAGGATAGCCCCGAGCGCGGCCGGGAGGCGGTCGGCGACGTCCAGGGCGACCAGGGGCAGGCGGCCCCCGGAGGACGCGAGGAGGCCGGCGCGGCCGTGGAGGATCGCCGCGGCCGCCGCCGCATCGGGACCGTCCAGGCCCGCGGCGAGCAGGGTCCCGAGCGCTCCGGCGAGGACGTCCCCCGTGCCGGCGGTGGCGAGCTGCGAGGTGGCGTCGTCCTGCGCCCGCAGCGGTCCGCCGTCGCCCGGGGCGATGAGCGTGATCGCCCCCTTGAGCAGCACGGTCGCGCCGGTCACGGCCGCGAGAGCGGGGGCGAGGTCGGCCCCGGGCAGACCGGGGTCCACGTCGAGCCGGGCGGCGATCCGCTCGGCCTCGCCGCGGTGCGGGGTGAGGACGACGTGCTGCCCGAAACGATGATCCGCCGTGAGGGCGTCGAGGCCTCCGGCGTCGATCACTCCGCGCTCGAGGTCGCCGCCCACCGCCAGGATGTCGACGCCGTCCCGGGTGCGAGGATCCTCACCCGACAGTCCGGGGCCGACGACGAGGGCCTGCGTGCGCCCGATCTCCTCGAGATCGATATGCGTGCTCGGATGCCCGATCACTTCGGGGCGGGTATGCAGCACGAGGTCGAGGACCTCCTGAGGGGCGATGAGTCGCACCATCCCGGCGCCGGAGCGTGCGGCCCCGGAGGCGGCGAGCACGGCGGCACCGGGAAAGCGCGGACTGCCGGCGGCGATCGCGACCACCCCGCGCGTGTACTTGCTGGCCTCGCGCCCGGGATGCGGCCACAGCGCGGCGACGTCGGCGCTCTCCAGGCGCTGCACGGCGGGCTGCACCGGCAGCTGGTCCTCCACGCCGATGCCGACCAGGTGGAGGTCGCCCGCGAGCTCGGCGCCGCCGGGCAGCAGCAGCCCTGCCTTCACGGCCCCGAAGGTCACGGTCTCCACGGCCGGGAGCGCTCCGGACGCGGCGCGGCCGGTGGTCGCATCCACGAAACTGGGCAGGTCGACGGCGAGCACGGGGACGCCGCTGCGTCGCACCGTCTCGAGCAGCGGGGCGAGGCGTGCGGGGATCTCGGGGCGCCCTCCGAGGCCGACCATCGCGTCGAGCACCAGATCGGCGTCGGCGAGGCGCTCATGCAGATCCTCGGGGCCGAGATCGGAGAGGGCATGGACGGTGCCACCGGCAGCGCGGAGCGCATCCTCACCCTCGACATGCAGGTCGTCCCCGGTGGCGATCACGTCGATCCCTGTGCCCTCGCGACGCAGGATCGCCGCGGCGTGGAGAGCGTCGCCGCCGTTCGCTCCGCGCCCTGCGAGCACGAGCAGACGGGGCTCCTCCCGAGTGCGCAGGCGTTCCGCGATGCGCCCGGCGAGGGCACGGGCCGCACGCTGCATGAGAGCCTCACCGGCCGCGAGCAGCGGCTCCTCGGCAGAGCGGATGGCCTGGGCGGTGTATCCGGTGATCATGACTCCCCCTCGTCGGCAGGTCCTTCGTCCGCAGATCCTGCGTCGGCGGATCCTTCATCGGTGGATCCTCCGTCCGCAGAACCGGTCGCGTCAGGTCGGGCTGCTCGCGTCGCGTCGAGCAGCCCGGGCCCGGCGAGCCCGGTCGGCGACGACCCTGCGGTGCCGGCACCGCGCTCGGCGACGACGATCGCCGTGGCGATGTGCCCGTCGTGCGAGAGCGACAGGTGCAGATGCTCCACGCCCGCTGCCTCGGCCGCGCGCAGGGTCGCCCCGCGCAGTCGCAGGAAAGGTCGGCGGACCGTCGTGCGCTCGACGGTGACGTCCTGCCAGGAGAAGTCCCCGGGGGCACCGAGCGCCTTGCCCACGGCCTCCTTCGCGGCAACGCGGGCGGCGCGGGAGGCGTCGGAGAGGTCACGCTCGCGCGGGGTGAACAGGCGCGCCAGCAGTGCCGGGGTGCGCTCGAGCATCGCCGACAGCCGCGGGATCTCCACGACGTCGATGCCCACGCCCACCACGGTGCCGTCCTCACGGGGCGCGAACGCCCGGCCCCCGAAGTCGTCATCGGGGCCGGGCATCGGCGTCGCGGTCGGGAAACTGCTCATCCTCGCAGTATCACACTCGGACCAGGGAGTCGGTGAGAGCGCAGGTCACAGGCTCGTGCCCGCCGCTGCGAGCATCTCTGGCCGCCGGGCATCACTCGCGGCAGTCGCTTGCGGGCGTCGCTCGTGAGGGTCGCTCGTGAGGGTCGTTCGGGGAGCGTTCGTGAGAGCTGCTCCTGGGAGTCGCTCACGGACGCTCACTCAGGGTCGATCGCGATCGATCACTCGACGGTGACCGACTTCGCGAGGTTGCGCGGCTGGTCCACGTCCAGGCCCTTCGCGGTCGCGAGCTCGCACGAGAAGATCTGCAGCGGGATCACGGTGAGCAGCGCGGCGAACAGGGTGCGGGTGGCGGGCACCCGGATCACCTCGTCGGCGTAGGGCACCACCGCGTCGTCGCCCTCCTCGGCGATCACCAGGGTGCGGGCACCGCGGGCGCGCACCTCCTGAATGTTCGAGACCACCTTGGAGTGCAGCGAGTGGCGACCGTTCGGGGAGGGCACGATGACGAACACCGGCTGCCCCTCCTCGACCAGTGCGATCGGACCGTGCTTGAGCTCGCCGGCGGCGAAGCCCTCGGCGTGGATGTAGGCGATCTCCTTGAGCTTGAGCGCGCCCTCCATGGCGGTCGGGTAGCCGACGTGGCGGCCCAGGAACAGCACGCTCGTGGCGTCCTTCATGTCCTGGGCGAGCCGCTCGACCTGGGAGGAGCTGTCCAGCACCTGCTGGATCTGGTCGGGGATCTGCTCGAGATCGCTCATGAGCGCCGCGATCTCGTCGGGGTAGAGGTTGCCGCGCACCTGGGCCAGGAACAGGCCCAGCAGGTAGCAGGCAGCGATCTGGCCGAGATAGGCCTTCGTCGAGGCGACGGCGATCTCGGGGCCGACGTGCAGGTACAGCGCGGCGTCGGATTCTCGCGGGATGGTCGAGCCACGGGTGTTGCACAGGGCGATGACCTTGGCGCCCTGCTCACGGGCGTGGCGCACGGCCATCAGGGTGTCCATGGTCTCGCCGGACTGCGAGATGGCCACCACGAGGGTCTTCTCGGTGACGACGGGATCGCGATAGCGGAACTCATGGGCGAGCTCCACCTCGGTGGGGATACGGCACCAATGCTCGATCGCGTACTTCGCGACGGCACCGGCATTGGCGGCGGTGCCGCAGGCGACGACGACGATCTTGTCGACGCTGCGCAGCACGGAGGGGTCGATGTCCATCTCGTCGAGCTTGAGGGAGCCGTTCTCCAGGCGTCCCAGCAAGGTGTCGGCCACGGCGCCGGCCTGCTCGTGGATCTCCTTGGCCATGAAGGAGGGGTAGCCGCCCTTCTGGGCGGCCGCGGCGTCCCACTCGATCGTGTAGCGCGCGGCGTCGGTGACCTCCGCGCCATCGAAGCCGATGATCCGCACGTCGTCCGCGGTGACGGTGACGACCTGGTCCTGACCGATCTCGAGCGCCTCCTTGGTGGAGTCGACGAAGGCGGCGACGTCCGAGCCGAGGAAGTTCTCGCCGTCACCGAGACCGACCACCAGCGGGGAGTTGCGGCGGGCGGCGACCACGGTGTCCGGGGCATCGCGGTGCACGGCCAGGAGGGTGAAGGCGCCCTCGAGGGAGGCGGCGGCGCGGCGCATCGCCTCGGTGAGGTCGCCGGTCTGCGTCATCTCGCGCGCCACCAGGTGGGCGGCGGCTTCGGAGTCGGTCTCGGAGGCGAAGCGGAAGCCGTCAGCCTCGAGGTCGGCGCGCAGGGTCGCGAAGTTCTCGATGATCCCGTTGTGCACGACGGCGAGCTCGTGGTCGTGGCCGCCGAGGTGGGGATGGGCGTTGGTGTCGGTGGGGCCGCCGTGGGTCGCCCAGCGGGTATGGGCGATCGCGACGCGCCCGGTGGTCTCGGTGCTGCCGGAGCTCTTGGCGAGCGCCTCGCGGAGGTTGGCGAGCTTGCCGGCGCGCTTGGTGACGCGCACGGCGTCGTCATCGATCACGGCGACACCGGCGGAGTCGTATCCGCGGTACTCGAGGCGGGCGAGGCCCTGGAGGGCGACGTCCACGGGACGGGAGGAGGGGGCTGAGGCCTTCGGGCCTGCGTATCCGACGATTCCACACATGCTGCTCACGCTAATGATCAGCGCCCCGATTCTCGGGCCCAGGGCCGTTCTGCCGCGAGGCCTTCCTCACCTCTGCCGGGTCCCCTGCCCGGGGATGGTCGAACGTGAGCACGGTCGGTCACGTTCATGCACGGGCCTCGTCCATGCACTGACTTGTCGACGCGCCCTCCCGCCTCGCCGGTCCGGGATCGGGGTCGGCATCGGGCTCGGGCTCGGGGTCGGCATCAGGATCGGGGTCGGGATTGGGCTCGGGATCGGGATTGGGATCGGGCTCAGGATCGGGATCGGGATCGGGATTGGGCTCGGCATAGGCATCAGGGTCGGTATCGGCCGACGAGGGCGACCCCAGCGCGCCCGCGACGGCGTCCTCGGCGCACTCGGCGCACTCGGCGCACTCGCGACGGTGCCCTGGGCGCACCGCCGACGCTCCTTCGGCGCGGGCTCGGCACGCTGTCGGCGCACTTTTCCTGCGCTTCCGGGTCGCTTCTCACAGCCAGATGGCGAGAAACGGTCCCCGATGCTGGGAGAATTGCCGACATGAAGGCCGGTTCAGCGTCGAGCACCGTCACCCCGTTCGAGGAGATCCCGCGGGAGGACTGGGCACGGCTGTCCCGACAGACCCCCCTGCCGCTGGTCGAAGCGGACGTCACCCGTCTGCGCGGTCTCGGCGAGCGCATCGACCTCCAGGAGGTCGATGCCGTCTACCGACCGATCTCGCGCCTGCTGAACATCCAGGTCGCCGCGGCGCAGACCCTGCGGCGCGCACGCGAGGACTTCCTCGCCCAGCCCCAGCAGCGCACCCCGTACATCATCGGCGTCGCCGGTTCCGTGGCCGTCGGCAAGTCGACCACCGCCCGCCTCCTGCGCGAGCTGATGGCCCGCTGGCCCGAGACCCCGCAGGTGCAGCTGGTGACGACCGACGGGTTCCTGCTGCCCAACGCCGAGCTCGAAGCACGCGGGATCATGGACCGCAAGGGCTTCCCGGAGAGCTATGACCGCCGCGGCCTGCTGCGCTTCGTGGCCGACGTGAAGTCCGGTCATGACCGCGTGGAGGCTCCGGTGTACTCCCACCTGACCTACGACATCCTCGAGGACGAGCGCGTGGTGGTCGAGCAGCCCGACGTGCTGATCCTCGAAGGCCTGAACGTGCTGCAGCCGGCCCGCCCCCGTCGCGACGGACGCCTGGGCATGGCGGTCTCGGACTTCTTCGACTTCTCCGTCTACGTCGACGCTCGGGTCGAGGACGTCCAGCGCTGGTACGTCGACCGCTTCCTCCAGCTGCGACGCACCGCGTTCTCCGACCCCCGCTCCTACTTCCGGCGCTACGCCGACCTCTCCGATGAGCAGGCCGTGCAGACGGCGCAGCGGATCTGGCGCACCATCAACGGCCCGAACCTCACCGAGAACGTGCTCCCCACCCGCGGCCGCGCGGACCTCGTGCTGCGCAAGGACGGCAGCCACCACGTGCACTCGGTCCTCATGCGCAAGGTCTGAGCCCGCCTGCTCCCTTCGCACCCTGCAGGGTGCGCCGCACCGCGCGCGACCTGCATCCACCCGCAACGAGCGAGCGGCGAGGAGCGAGTGGCAAGTGGCAATCGGCGAGCGACGAGCGGCGAGTGGCAAGTGGCAATCGGCGAGCGGCAAGCGGCAAGCGGCAAGCGGCGAGAAATGTACCGCTACGACCGATGCCGGGCCGAGCATCGGTCGTAGCGGTACATAACTCGGTGGCAGAGGCGCCACGGCCCGCCCTGGGCACCTCGGCGAGCCGGAACGCCGTGAGGTTCCGGCCGTGGGCTGGACCCGGGCGGCTTGCAAGGGCCGGAACGCCGCGAGGCCCCGGCGCCGTGCAGTGTCGGGGCGACGTGGGGTGCCGGGCCGCCTGCAGGAGCCGGGGCGCGGGGAGTCAGCGGCCGGATGTGGGCCGCAGTGCCAGAGGCCAGCGCGGTCAGAGGTCGGCACGATCAGGGGCGGACGCAGACGCCAGCGCGATCAGACGCCAGCGCAGTCAGACGCCAGCGCAGTCAGGCGCCAGCGCAGTCAGAGGCCGACGCGGTCGCGGACGATCGTGGCCAGGCGCTCGGCCATCTCGGTGGCGACCTCGTCGGACGGTGCTTCGACCATCACCCGCACGACGGGCTCGGTGCCGGACGGGCGCAGCAGCACGCGACCGGTCTCGCCCAGCTCCGTCTCGGCGGCGGCGACGGCGTCGAGCACGCCGCGGTCGATCGTGGCGCGCGCCTTGTCGACGTTCTTGACGTTGAGGAGCGCCTGCGGGAGGCGGGTCATGACGTCGGCCAGCTCGCGGGAGGTGCGGCCGGTCTCGGCCATGCGCTGCAGCAGGTGCAGAGCGGTCAGCTCGCCGTCCCCGGTGGTGGCGTGCTCGGCGATGATGACGTGGCCGGACTGCTCGCCGCCGATGGAGAAGCCGCCGAGGTTCATCTCCTCCAGCACGTAGCGGTCGCCCACACCCGTCTGACCCAGGATGATGCCGTGCTCACGCATGGCGAGCTTCAGGCCGAGGTTGCTCATGACCGTCACCACGAGGGTGCTGTCGTGGAGCTTGCCCCGCTCCTTGAGGTCCAGGGCGAGGATCCCCATGATCTGGTCGCCGTCGATGACCGCGCCGTCGGCGTCGACCGCGAGGCAGCGGTCCGCGTCGCCGTCGAACGCGACGCCGATGTCCGCACCGTATTCGCGCACCGCCGCCTGGAGGGGCTCGAGGTGGGTGGAGCCGACGCCGTCGTTGATCAGTCCGTCGTCGCTGCGATCGCCGATCACGTGCACGGTCGCGCCGGCCGCGCGCAGGGCCAGCGGTCCGGTGACGCTCGCGGCGCCGTTCGCGCAGTCCGCCACGACCGTGAGGCCCTCGAGGGAGCGGTCCAGGGTGGAGACGAGATGCTCGACGTACGCCTCGACGGCACCCTCGTAGCGGGAGATCGAGCCGACCTCGGTGCCCTGCGGACGGTCCCACTCCTCGCCGAGGCGGGCCTCGATGGCGTCCTCGACCTCGTCGGGCAGCTTGACGCCGCCGCGCGCGAAGAACTTGATGCCGTTGTCCGGCGCAGGGTTGTGCGATGCGGAGATCATCACGCCCAGGTCCGCCCCGGTGGACTGGACCAGGTAGGCCAGGCCCGGGGTGGGCAGCACCTCGGCGTCGAGCACGTCGACCCCGGCGGCGGCGAGTCCGGCGCAGACCGCCGCGGAGAGGAAGTCCCCCGACGGGCGCGGATCGCGCGCGACGATCGCCCGGGGGCGCGTGCCGCCGAAGGCTCCCAGGGTGCCCAGCACGTGAGCGGCGCCCACGGACAGCTCGACCGCGAGCTCAGCGGTGATGTCGACGTTCGCGCGGCCGCGCACTCCATCGGTTCCGAACAGTCGTGCCACAGGTGTTCTCCTCACGAGGACGGGGATGTCATCGTCCCGGCGGGGCCCGCCGTGGAGCACGGCCCGGGCCAGGAGTTCGCTGTGAGACTACCCGCTGAGACGCCGCCGTCCCGGCATGAAGGCCGCGGCGCAGTTACTTTGGTAGGTATGCCTGATCCAGTCCTCCTCCCCCGTCTGCTGCCGTCGGCGATCAGCCACCACGTGGGCGACCGCTCCGCGGGCCGAGGACTCGCGCGAGCCCGCGGCGGGCGCGTCGAGGATCTCGTCTGGGACGGCGAGTCCTCGACGGTCACCGCGGACGTCACCGATGACGGCGGAACCGTCCAGCACGCCCGGGTCCTGCTCGAGGAATATGCCGACGACTCCGTCTCCCGGCGGTTCCTGCCGTCGGCCCCCGGAGGGCTCTGGCGCCCGCGCGGCTCCCAGTGCAGCTGCCCGTCGGAGGGGAGCTGCGAGCACGTCGCCGCGCTCCTGTACCGGCTCAACGACCTCGGGGACCGGGCCGAGAAGTCCGCGCCGCCGGCCGAATGGCGCAGCGTGCTGCGCCCCCTGCTGGCCGGCACCAGCTCACGCACCGGCGCTCCGGCGACCGCTCCGCGTCCGCTGGCGATCCGTTTCGATCTCGAGGCCGGCACCGGCGGCGCCGGAGCGTCCCGTCAGAACCGCGAGCCCGCCACGGCGGCGGATCTCGACTCCGACGCCGACCTCTGGCTGGGAGTGCGTCCCCTGACCCGCGGCCGTAAGGGCACCTGGATCAAGGGGGAGCTGTCCTGGCGGACCTTCGAGGGCCGCCTGGGCGGCCGCGAGTACGACGCCGTGCAGTCCGAGGCCCTCACCCGCGTGTTCGCCTCCGCCTCCGCCGAGCGCTCCTATTCCAGCGGGGCGATCGATCATCTGTGGCTGAACACGATCACCTCGCCCCTGCTGTGGCAGTCCCTGGTCCATGCTCGCGACGCCGGCGTGGAGTTCCTCCCCGGCAGCGGTCTGACCTCGATCACCCTGCTGAGCAGTGCCGATGCGGGTCTCGACCTGCAGGTCGTCGACGAGTCCGGCGACCTCGACGTGACGCCGCGCGTGGACCTCGAGGGCGAGCACGCACCGCATGCCCGGCTGATGGGCGCCGCCGGGGTGCTCGACGTCGCACCGCACGGCGAGGACGCCCTCGCCGCCCGGATCGCTCCCCTGCCCTCACCGGTTCCGCGCACCCTGCGGCCGCTGCTGCAGCGCCGTCGGCCGCTGCGGGTCCCCGCGGCCGATCGCGAGTCGTTCCTCGAGGTCGCGTACCCGAAGCTGCGCTCCCTCACCTCGGTGACCAGCGTGGACGGCAGCGTCCCGCTCCCGGCGGCGCGGCGCCCCAGCCTGCGTCTGACGGCGTCCTATGCCTCCGGCGACCGGCTCACGCTGCGGTGGTCGTGGCACTATCACGACCCCGACCGGGTGCTGCCGATCGACCAGCGCCAGGGGGCGCACCGGGACATCGCCCATGAGGAGGCGGTGGTCGCCGAGGCGATGACGCTGTGGCCCCAGGCGGGCTCGGAGACGCCCGAGCTGCTCAGCGGTCCCGACACCGCCCTGTTCTCCGAGCACGTGCTCGACGCGCTCGACGCGATGGACCATGTCGAGACGGAAGTCGTCGGCACCCGCCACAGCTACCGCGAGCTCGACGGCGCGCCGAAGGTGCGGGTCACCCAGCAGGCGTCCCCCGGCAAGCACGACTGGTTCGACCTCGGCTTCGAGATCACGATCGAGGGGCGTTCGATCCCCTTCCCCTCGCTGTTCGTCGCGCTCGCCCGCGGCCGCAGCAAGCTCCTGCTCCCGGACAAGACCTACTTCTCGCTGGACCATCCGGCCTTCGACACGCTGCGCGAGCTGATCCGTGAGGGCGAGGCGCTCGCGGAGTGGGAGCCCGAGCGCCAGAGCCTCAGCCGCTTCCAGGTCGAGATGTGGAACGACCTCGAGGAGATGGCCGACGAGACGGATGCCAGCGCCGAGTGGGATCGCACCGTCGGCCGCGCAAAGGAGCTCGCGGAGACCTCCGCGCCGGCTCTGCCCGACGCACTGCATGCCGAGCTGCGCCCCTACCAACTCGAGGGCTACTCCTGGCTGGCCTTCCTGTTCGCCCACGGCCTGGGCGGCGTGCTGGCCGACGACATGGGCCTGGGCAAGACCGTCCAGACCCTCGCCCTCATCGCCCACGCCCGGGAACGGGCAGGCGCTTCGGGTGCCGCGGGCGCAGCAGACGCTGTGGGTGCTGCGGGTGCTGCGGGCGCCGCCTCCGCTCCCCCGTTCCTCGTCGTGGCGCCCTCCTCCGTGCTGCCCGTCTGGCGGCGCGAGGCGGAGCGCTTCACTCCGGGTCTGGACGTGCGCGTCCTGGACCGCACCCGCGCCGCTCGTGGCGCGGACCTGGCCTCCGAGATCGCCGGCGCCGACGTGGTGGTCACCAGCTACGCCGTGCTGCGCATCGATGAGGAGGACTTCGCCGCCCGCCCGTTCCAGGGCTTCGTGCTCGACGAGGCGCAGTTCGTGAAGAACCGTCGCTCCCGCACGCACCGTGCCGCCAAGGGCGTGCGCGCCGATTTCCGGCTCGCGATCACCGGCACCCCGATGGAGAACTCGCTGGACGACCTCTGGTCGATCCTCGACCTGGTCACCCCCGGTCTGCTCGGCGGCGCGAACGGCTTCCGCCAGCGCTACACGCTGCCGATCGAGACCGGCGAGCATCCCGACCGGATGGAGCTCCTGCGCCGACGGGTGCGTCCGTTCCTGCTGCGCCGCACCAAGGAGCTGGTGGCCACCGAGCTGCCTCCGAAGCACGAGGAGGTGCTCACCGTGACCCTCGGCGAGGAGCACCGGGCGGCGTACGACTCGGTGCTGCAGCGCGAGCGCAAGAAGGTGCTAGGCATCCTGGACACCGACCTGGACCGGCAGCGGTTCATCGTGTTCCGCTCCCTCACCCTGCTGCGGATGATGGCGATCGATCCCGGCCTGGTCGATGCCGAGGCCTACGCCGATGTGCCCAGCTCCAAGCTGGAGGCTCTGTTCGACCGGCTCGAGGAGGTCATCGGCGGGGGTCACCGGGTGCTGCTGTTCAGCCAGTTCACCTCGTACCTGGACCGCGTGGCCGACGAGCTCTCCGCACGCGGCATCGGCTATGCGCACCTCGACGGCTCCACCCGGGACCGCGACGGCGCCGTGGCCGGCTTCCGCGAGGGCGACGCCCCGGTGTTCCTCATCTCGCTGAAGGCGGGCGGCTTCGGCCTCACCCTCACCGAGGCGGACTACGTGTTCCTGCTGGACCCGTGGTGGAACCCGGCGGCTGAGAACCAGGCCGTGGACCGTGCCCACCGCATCGGTCAGGAGCGCCAGGTCATGGTCTATCGGATGGTCGCCGAGGACACGATCGAGGAGAAGGTGCTCGCGCTGCAGCGCCGCAAGGCCGAGCTGTTCGACGCCTTCACCGACGGTGGGGACGCCTTCCGCTCCGCGATGACGGCCGACGACATCCGCGAGCTGCTCGGCTGAGCCTGCGCCGGGCCGGACGACCCTCTCCGTTCGATGCTCGGCCGGGCTCGACGGCTGCTCTCCCGGGATCGTCGGGCGATCATCCTCGCCAGGACGCGTCCGCGGCGCCGTAGTCCCCGACGGGTCGTTCGATCGTGCGACCGTCGATCAGGAGGGGAGGCGGCACGAGGTCGAGCGTCCCGACGGCGGAGTCGAGCCGCACACGCGGGATCCCGAGGGCTGCCGGTTCCACCTCGGGCGGAGGAGGCCCGGAAAGCAGCTGGTGAGCAGCACCGAGCAGGCTGATCCGGATCGTGCACGCACGGGAACGGGCCAGGGCTTCGAGGACCCGTGCGGCCATGAGATGACCGCTCGCATGGTCCAGCGCTTGCACCGGCAGCGCGCCGGGACGGTCCGCCGTGCCGCAGTCGACGGCGATGCCGGTGGCCGCCTGCACGATGGAGTCGAAACCGATGCGTCTCCCCCAGGGCCCGCCCTCGCCCCAGGCGGAGAGCGAGACGATGACGGCCTGCGGGGCGATCGCCTCGAGCGCCTCCGTCCCCAGGCCGAATCGCTCCAGAGCACCGGGACGGTACCCGGTCAGGATGACGTCGGCGTCTGCAGCGAGAGTCCGCACCCGATCAGCGTCACGGCGCAGATCGACCTCCGCGGAGCGCTTCCCCATGCCGGTGGAGAGGTGCTGCTCGAGGATCTCCGGTCGCTGCGGCGGATCGATGCGCAGCACGTCCGCCCCCAGGCAGGCGAGCACCTGCGAGCAGGTGGGCCCTGCGATGACCCGGGTCAGATCGAGCACTCGCACACCCTCGAGCAGATTCCTTCCCCCGCGCTCGTGTCCGTCGGCCGCCTCGAAGCCCCCGTGCCCCGCTCCGCGTCCAGGGCGTCGGTCCGCAGGTCCGCCCGGTCCGGGGCGATCGCCGCGATCGCTCACCTCGGACCACGGCGCATCGGACGCCGCCCGCGCCTGAGGATGCGCCTCCCAGTGCGTGCGGGTGCGAACGGCCACAGCGACGCCGCCGGCCGCGGTGATGGCCTCCTCCAAGTCCGAGGCGTTCCAGCGCGAGGCGGCGCGCTCGAGCCCTCGCCGCCCGTCGACACCGAGCACCTCACGGATCACGGCGGCATGGTGCGGATAGTTGCCATGCAGGCGCACCCAGCCGTCCCGGGCGGCGACGAATCCTGACAGCTCCGCCCATACGGCGGGGGCACGGCCGTCCCGTCTCAGATTCTCGTACGCGGCAAAGGAGGCGGCGATCAGCTCCGGAGTGGTTCCGACAGTCACCTCGAACCCGCGCGAGGTGGCGAGTTCGTCGGCCGCCCCGCACAGGCCCTCCACCGTCGTCCGGGCGAGCCGCTCGACGTCGAAGGGCCCGGTCCACCACCGCCGGGGAACGCGTTCGTCCATCCCCGGAGCATAGACACCCCGCGTCCCCGGCGGAAGCCTTCACGCGCCCGCACGGCCGGACGCCCGGACACCGGGGCACCGGGGCACCCGGACACCCGGACACCGGGGCACCGGGGCACCCGGACGCCCTGCGCCGCGCTCTCCCGTCTGCCGGGTCCGTCTCCCGGTCCTCTCTCCGGGAGGGGTGCCGGGCCCCGTCGGCGGGCTCGGACGCCGCCCGGTGTGTGACGGATCGAGCAGATGCCGACCGCGGACCAATCCGATGCGGCGTCGGCGTCGAACCTCCTCAGTCCGGCGCGGCTTCCGCCGCCCGGGCGCCGACAGCCGTTCCACCGACCGAGGAGTCGTCGATCATGTCCCATCGCTTCCGCCGTATCACCATCACCACCGCTGTGCTCGGAGTCGCGGGCATCGCCCTCGTCGCCCCGGCGAGCGCTGCCAGCGACACCTCCACGAACATCGGCTCGGACAGCACGCTCATCCAGGGACCGCTCGTCGACGGTCCGCTCGTCGACGCCGACGGACTGCTCGGGACGCTGCAGCTCGGCCAGTTCCAGCAGTGACCGAGGCGCACGCATCGTCGTTCCCCGTCACCACCGCATAGAGGAGACCTCCCCTTCATGAGGATGCGCATGCCCTCGGCCACGTCAGCACCCACCGGCCACCTCCCGCTGACCGCGGCTCAACGCGGCATCTGGTACGCGCAGCATCTGGATCCGGACAACCCGACCTATCAGATCGGGCAGTTCCTGGATCTGCGGGGCCCGATCGACCCCGCTCTGCTGAACCTGGCCCTGACCAAGGCCGCCACAGATCTGGACGCGCTGAGCCTGCGCATCGGCGAGGACGCCGCCGGGCCCTACGCGGAGATTCACCGCCCGCGGCCCACGGCGGACCTGGTACGGGTGCGCGACCTGCGCCACCTGGGACCCGACGCGGCCGAGGACGCCGCGCACCTCGACATGGATCAGGAGATGTCCACGCCGCGGGACATGCACGGGGACGACCTCCTCGGAGCGACGCTCTACCTCGTCGACGAGGACCGCTCGCTGTTCTTCCTGCGCGTCCACCACATCCAGATCGACGGCTACTCAGCCGTCATCGCCCTGCGCTACATCGCCGAGACGTACTCCCGCCTGGCCCGCGTCCTCCCGGGCTCACGGCTGCCCCGCCGCCTCGCACCCGGCGTCGCCCATGTGCTGGCACGGCTGCCCTCGCCCCTCCCCTCGCTCGCCGCCCTCCAGCGCGACCTGGAGGCCTACGAGAGCTCCCCCCAGCACACCGCGGACGCTGCGCACTGGCGACGGGCCTTGGCCGGCGAGGTCTCCTCCGAGGGCCTCGAGGGCCGATCCCACGGCATCGCGAGCCGGGTGATCCGTGCCCGGGTCCCTCTCGGCGCCCAGCGCACCGCCCGGCTCGCCGCCCTCGAGCGCGACCTGCCCAAGACCGTCATCGCAGCGGTCGCCGTCTACATGGCCCGGATGACGGGCACCGACGTCGTGCCCATCGGCCTGCCGGTCACCGCCCGCCGTGGCCGGGTCGCGAAGACGACACCGTCCATGCTCTCCAGCGTCCTCCCGCTGCGGGTGAAGGTCGGTCCCACCGACTCGTTCGCCGACGTGATCGGCAGGACCGGGGACGCCGTCCGCGCCGCTGTCGGGCATCAGCGGTTCCGCGTCGAGGAGCTCGAGGGCGCCTCCTCCCACCCCGGCCCCTCGGTCAACCTGCTCCCGGTCATCGACGACCTGCGCCTGGGTGCTGCCCGGGGGACGGTGCACATCCTGTCCACGGGCCCCGTGCGCGACCTCTCGATCGTCCTCGGCGACCTCCGCAGCCACGCCGTCGACCCCGTGCTGCGGCTCGAGGGCGATGCCGCGCTGCACTCCGAGCAGTCGCTGCAGGAGCACGGCGAGCGGCTGCTCCGACTTCTCGACTCGCTGCTCGACTCCCCGGCCGGCACGAGCGTGGTCTCGCCTTCGCTGATGCACAGGGCCGAGCAGGAGGCGCTGCTCGCCACCGGCCGCGGCGCTCCGTCGGACGACGTCCCGGGGACCGTCCTCGAGGCCGTCGCAGCGTCCGTGGAACGGCGCGGGAGCGCCCGGGCCGTCGTCGCGCCCGATGGCGAACGCAGCTTCGAGGAGCTCGACGCCGAGTCGACCCGCCTCGCCCAGTCCCTCGTGCGCGGGGGCGTGAGGCCCGGCGACCGCGTCGCCGTCCGCGTGGGCCGCACGGTCCACCTCCCTGCACTGGTCCTCGGGATCCTTCGGGCCGGCGCCGCCTACGTGCCGCTGGACCCTGCCTACCCCGTCGGCCGCGTCGCGCACATGCTGGAGGATGCGGGGCCCGCCGCGCTGCTGACCACCGTCGAGCAGCAGGAGGCCGACCGGGAGGACGGCGCCGTCTGGACCCTGCCGACCCTGCTGGTCGACACCGAGACCGCTGCCTGGCGCCGTCCCGAGAGCGTTCCGGTCCATCTGCCCCGGGTGGGTCCCGACGACCTCGCCTACGTCATCTTCACCTCCGGGAGCACCGGCCGACCCAAGGGCGTCGCTGTCGAGCACGGCTCGCTCCATGCCCTTCTCGAGCAGCACCGCAGGACGCTCCATGACCCCGCCGCGACCCGGCTCGGGCGCCCGCTGCGCGCCGCCCATACGGCCGGCCTGTCCTTCGACGCCTCGTGGGATCCGCTGCTGTGGCTCGTCTCGGGGCACGAGCTCCACATCGTCTCCGACGAGGTGCGACGCGACCCCGAACGCCTCGTCGCGCATCTCGCCGAGCAGCGCATCGACGCCCTCGAGACCACGCCCTCCTTCGCCGAGGTCCTGCTCACGGCGGGACTCCTGACCGGCCCGCACCATCCCACCGAGATCGCCCTCGGCGGGGAGGCCGTCGGCGACGACCTCTGGGCCGCGCTCGCCGCGCGGGAGGGGGTCCATGCCGTGAACCTCTACGGGCCGACCGAGACGACCGTGGACAGTCTGGTCGCCCCCATCCGCGAGGACCGCCGACCGCATCTCGGCGCCTCCGTGCTCGGCAGCCGTCACTACGTGCTCGATGCCGGGCTCGCACCGGTCCCGGACCGCGGGATCGGAGAGCTGTACCTCGCGGGACACGGGGTGGCCCGGGGGTACATCGGCCAGCCGGGCCTGAACGCGCAGCGCTTCGTCGCCGACCCCTTCGCGGCCGACGGTTCGCGCATGTACCGCACGGGTGACCGGGTGCGCCGGCGTTCCGACGGCACGCTGAGGTTCCTCGGGCGACTGGACGATCAGGTGAAGATCCGGGGATACCGCATCGAGACCGACGAGGTCGAGACCGCCATGCGTCGTCTCGACGGGGTCGTCTCAGCTGCCGTGGTCGTGCGCGGCGAGGGAGCGACGGCCCGTCTCGTCGGCTACGTCGCCACGGCGAGCGGGGCCACGGACGCGAGTGACGTCCCCGGCGCTGTCCGCGACGGTCTGCGCGATGAGCTGCCCGAGTACATGGTGCCGTCGGCGATCGTCGCGCTCGAGCGACTCCCGGCGACCGCCAACGGGAAGCTCGATCGCGCCGCGCTGCCCGATCCGGCGACCACGGCCGCGGACGCCACCGCCCGGCAGCCGGAGACCGACATGGAGCGCGCGGTGGCGGGCGCCTTCGTCGCAGTGCTCGACCGCGACGGCATCGGGGCCGACGAGGACTTCTTCGCAGCGGGCGGCCACTCGCTGCTGGCCACCCGCCTCGCCGCGCGGCTGACGGACCGCCTCGGACGTGCCGTCGCCGTGCGCGACGTGTTCGAGCACCCGAGCGTCGCCGCCCTGGCCGCCGTCCTCGACGACGCCCCCGCCGACAGCGCCTCGGCGCGACCCGAGCGCAGCGAGCGCCCTGATCCCGTCCCCGCCTCGCTGAACCAGCGCCGCCTGTGGTTCCTCCACCGCCTCGAGCCGGATTCCGCCGCCTATGCGGTCCCGGCGATCCTCGAGCTCGAGGGCGATCTCGACCCCGCCGCGCTGCGTTCCGCGCTCGATGACGTCCTGGCCCGTCACGAGCCGCTGCGCACCATCCTTCCCGCAGTGGACGGCGAACCGGTCCAGCACATCGTGCCCGCCGCGGAGGTCCCCTCCCCGCTCCTGGCCGTCGACGTGCCCGCCGAGCGCCTCGAGGCCGTGATCGCCGCAGAGGTGCATCGGCCCCTCGACATCACCCGGGAGATCCCTCTGCGCGCCGTGCTGCTGCGCACCGGTGCGCAGCGCGCCGTGCTCGTGATCACGATGCATCATGTCGCGACCGACGGCTGGTCGCTCGCACCGCTGGCCCGCGACCTGGGCGAGGCCTACACGGCCCGTGCCGCCGGTCGTGCGCCGCAGCCCGCACCGCTGCCCGTGGACTTCGCGGACGCGGCGACGTGGCAGCGAGATCTGCTCGGCTCCGCGGACGACCCCGAGAGCGAGCTGTCGCGCCAGAGCGCGTTCTGGCGGCGCACCCTCGCGGACGCGCCCGCCGAGATCTCCCTGCCCCGTGATCGCCCACGCGGCACGGCTGACCCTGACGACGCCGATCAGCACGGGGTCGGCGAGCTCCGGCTCGATCTCGACCCGCAGCGGCACGCCGCCCTGCGCTCCGTCGCGTCCGCGCATCGCACCAGCCTGTTCATCGTGCTGCACACAGCCCTCGCCGCCGCCCTGCACCAGCACGGGACCGGCGACGACGTGGTGATCGGCACCCCGGTCGCCGGTCGCCCCGATCCGCGGCTGGACGACCTCGTCGGCTTCTTCGTCAACACCGTCGCCCTGCGCACGTCGCTGAGCGGCGACCCGACCCTCACGGACCTCCTCGAGCGGGTCCGCCTCGCGAACACCGAGGCCTACGCGCACCAGGATCTCCCCTTCGACCTCGTCGTCGAGGCGGTGCGTCCCCCGCGGCACGTGGACCGGCCACCGGTCATCCAGGTGATGCTGAGCCTGCAGAACGCCCCGCCCGCCCGGCTCGACCTCCCCGGCGTGCGGGTGCATGTCCCCGCCCCCGCCGCGAGCTCGGGGGTCAAGGCGGATCTGCTGATCGACGTCACCCCCGAGGACGGCGACGACGGCGGTCTCCGCATCGTGCTGGGCTACGACCGTGCCCTGTTCGACGGCGCCACCGCGGCCCGTCTGCGCGACTCCCTGGATCGCGTGCTCGAGCAGGTCGTCGCTGATCCCCGGGCGCGGCTGGGGGATCTGCCCACCGCAGCTCCCGACGCACTGCGCGAGCTCGAGGACCGGGCCCGAGGGCCCGAGGCGCCTGCGCCCGGCACGATGCTGGATCGGCTCGAGCGCACGGCGCGTGAGCATCCGGGAGCCCTCGCACTCGTCGATGCCCAGGGCGAGCTCACCGCGGCCGAGCTCCTCGCCCGCGTCCGCACACTCGCTGCGGGCCTCGCAAAGGTCGGGGTCCGGCGCGGGGACCGGGTGGTCATCGCCCTGCCCCGCACCGCCGATGCGGTCACGGTCGTGCTCGGCGCACTGCGCGCCGGTGCCATCGCGGTCCCCGTGGACTCCACCCATCCCGACGCGCGGCTCGAGCGGGTGCTCACGTCCGCCGGGCCCCGCGTGGTGGTCACCACCGATCCCGCCCGTTTCCGCCCCCTCCTGCCGACGCCGCGGGATGCACCCCGCACCGAGGTGATCGCTCCGGACGACCTCCCCACGGGCGGCCCGGCCCCGGCTGCTCCGGGACCCGAGGACACCGCATATCTCGTGCACACCTCGGGCACGACCGGAGCCCCCAAGGGCGTCCAGGTCTCCCACGCGGCCCTCGGCACCGTGCTCGCCCAGCACGAGCGCACGCTGATCGGCCCCCTGCGCGAGCAACTGGAGCGTCCACCGCGGATGCTTCACCTCTCCGGCCTCGCCTTCGACGCCGCATGGGACCCGATCCTGTGGCTCGCCTCGGGCAGCACGCTCCTGATCGCCGACGAGACCGTGCAGGCCGATGCCGAGGCCGTCGTGCGCCTTGTCCAGGAGCAGCGCATCGACGTCGTCGAGACCACGCCTTCCTACGCCTCGCAGCTGGAGGCCGTCGGCCTCGAGGACGCCGTCCGCACAGGGCCCGGCAGGCTCCTGCTGGCCCTGGGCGGGGAGGCGGTGCCCCAGGCGCTGTGGGACCGCATCGCCGCCTCGGACGCCCTGGACGGATGGAATCTGTACGGCCCGAGCGAAGCCACCGTCGACGCCCTCGTCGCCCCCATCACCCACGGGCCCGTCGTCCTCGGTGACCCCGTGCTCGGGGTCCGGGCACGCGTGCTCGACCGCTTCCTGCGACCGGTTCCGCCCGGCGTCGAGGGCGAGCTGTACCTCTCCGGCGCCACCCTCGCCGACGGCTATCGCGGACGTGCCGCCGAGACCGCAGCGCGCTTCGTGGCCGACCCCGCCGCGGACGGTGCGCGGATGTACCGCACCGGCGACGTCGTGCGCCGGACGGCCGAGGGTGACCTGCACTTCCTGCGGCGCGCCGACGACCAGGTCAAGCTCCGGGGGTATCGCATCGAGATCGGTGACATCGAGAGCGCCCTGGAGCGCGCACCGGGCGTGCGCACCGCCCTCGCCCGGATCGTGGCCCCCGGTGGAGAAGGCACCGAGCGCGTCCTCGCGTGGGTGTCCGGGGAAGCCGACGAGGCCTCGGTGCGGGACACGGCGCGCCGGGAGCTGCCGGCGTACATGGTCCCCAGCGCGATCGCCGTGATCGCGGAATTCCCGCTGACCTCGAACGGCAAGGTCGATGTGTCGGCGCTGCCCGATCCGCAGCACGGCTCGTCCGCCGAGCGCTCCCCGGTCGACGACGCCGAGGAGCGCATGTGCAGCCTGGTCGGAGAGATCCTCGCGATCAACGTCCCGGGCCCCGACGAGGACTTCTTCGCCCTCGGCGGGCATTCCCTGCTCGCGGTGGAGCTCGTCGGCCGCATCCGGGACGAGTTCGGCGTGGCCGTGCCGGTCCGCACCGTCTTCGACCGTCCCACCCCCGCACTGCTCGTCGCCGCCCTGCGCGCCGAGGACCCCGTCGGTGCGGTGGCCGATCACAGCGCTCCCGGGGAGCTCGGGCACCCCGCCCCGATGCGCCTGCGCGACTGGGTCGTGCAGAACCCTCGCTCTCCGCACGAGGAGCTCCCCCTCTCCCCTGACCAGGCGCGGCTGTGGTTCCTCCACCGTCTGGCGCCGGGCTCGGCGGAGTACACGGTGGTCCTCGAGGCCGATCTCGAGGGCGACCTCGACACCACCGCGCTCGCCGGCGCGGTCGACGACCTCGTGGCTCGCCACGAGGTCCTGCGGACCACCTTCCCCGAGATCGAGGGACGTCCCGTGCAGCGCATCCAGGACCCGCCTTCCGGCATCCTGCGCCACGAAGCGGTCGACACCGCCGCCGGCTTCGATCTCTCCTCCCGGATCCCGCTGCGGGCGGGCCTGGTGAGGACCGGCGCCCAGCGCTGGCGCTTCACACTGGCCGTGCACCACATCGCGACCGATGGCGCCTCGCTCGCGCCGATGGTGCGCGACCTCGCCTCCGCATACGGCGCCCGCACCGGGGGGACCCGGTCCGCCCGCCGCCCCCTCGCGGTCCAGTTCGCCGACCACGCACGGTTCCAGCAGGTCGGGCACGACCGGCCCCAGGAGGAGTATCCGCACCTCGCCGCCTGGACGGAGCAGCTGCGCGGCGCGCCCGAGGAGCTGGCCCTCCCCGCCGACGGACGCCGCAGCGAGGAGACCACCCGTCCCGCACGCACCCTGGCCTTCACCGTCCCCGAAGAGGTCAGCACACCGCTCCTGGCCTCCGCAGCGACGAGCGGAGCCAGCAGCTTCCACACCTGGTTCGCCGCGCTCGCGGCCTATCTGCAGCGGGTCGGCGCCGGGGACGACCTCGTCATCGGCACCCCGTCCGCCGGTCGCGGCGACCCCGACCTCGCCGACCTCATCGGCTTCTTCGTGACCACACTCCCGGTGCGGCTGCAGGTCGACGGCTCCCGCCCCTTCCGCGATGCGGTGGGGCGGGCCCGTCGGTCCGTCCTGCACGCCATGGAGCACGACGACGTGCCGTTCGAGCGCATCGTCGAGGCCGTGGCACCCGATCGGCAGTTCGGTCGCCATCCGCTGTTCCAGACCATGCTCTCCGTGGAGGAGCTCGGCGATCCGGCGCTCGAGCTGCCCGGGGTCGAGGTGTCCCGGGTGGAGCCGCGCTCGACCGGCGCGGCGAAGGTGGATCTCTCCTTCACCCTCCGTCCCCGCTCCGACGGCGGAGTGGACGGTGTGCTCGAGCACGACGCGAACCTGTTCAGCGAGGACGCCGCTCAAGGGCTGGTCGAGCGCTGGCTCGGCTTCCTGGCGGGGATCGCCGCAGATCCGGGTCGGAGGCTGCAGGAGATCCCCGCCGGCCCGTCCTCGACACCTCTGATGCCGTGGCCCGCGACGGCCGGGCCGCAGAGCCTGCTGGATGCCCTCGCGACCTCCGCCGCGGCCCGATCGGCCCTGCCCGCCCTCGTCGGGGATGACACCTCCCTCACCACCGGAGAGCTCGCCGAACGGGTCGACACCATCGCAGGAGGTCTGTGCGCCGCAGGCGCCGTTGCCGGGGATCGCATCGCCCTGGCCGTGCGTCGAGGCACGGGAACCGTCGCGGGACTGCTCGCGATCTGGCGGGCCGGAGCAGTCGCCGTCCCGGTGGACATCACTCTTCCTGCTCAGCGGATCACGGCGATGCTGCACGCCGCCGCACCCCGCCTCGTGCTCCGCACCGGGCACGTCTCCGAGGAGGACGCGGTACGAGCCGCGCTCGAGGCGGGCATCCCCTCCGAGTCCGTCCGGTGCCTCGAGGACCTCCCGGAGGGCTCCGCACCCGAGCTGCTGCCGGGTCCGGACGAGGCGGCCTACATCCTCTTCACCTCCGGCACCACCGGGACGCCGAAGGGCGTCCAGGTCCCCCACCGCGCGCTGACCCAGCTCCTGAGGAGCCATCGCTCGACTCTCCTTCCCGAGCCCGGCCTGCGGAGACGGCGTCTGGCCCACACCACGGGCGTCGGCTTCGACGCCTCCCTGGACCCGGTGCTGTGGCTGGCGGCAGGTCACGAGGTGCATGTGGTCGGCGACGACGTGCGCCGCGACCCGGAGGCCCTGGTCGACCTGCTCGCCCGACGCGATATCGACGTCTGGGAGACCACCCCCGGGTACGTCGACGCGCTGCGCGGGCAGACAGGGCTCGCCGACCTCCTCGATGCACGGGACCCCGAGGATCCCTTCGTGCTCCTGCTCGGCGGGGAGCCCGTCGATCCTGCCCTGTGGGCGTGGATGCATGAGCGTCCCGCCGTGAGGGGGTGGAACCTCTACGGCCCGACCGAGGCCGGCGTCGACACCCTGGTCGCTCCGGTTCTCGCGAACCCGTCTCCCGTGCTCGGCTCCCCGACCAGCTCCACCGTCGCACGCGTGCTGGACGCGAACCTGCGACCGGTTCCCGTGGGCAGCATCGGCGAGCTCTGGCTCGCCGGGCCGCAGCTGGCCGACGGCTACCTCGGTGACGCGGCTGCGACGGCGTCCCGGTTCGTCGCCGACCCCTTCGCAGGGGATGGCTCACGGATGTATCGCACCGGCGACCTCGTCGCGGTGCGCGATGCGCCCGCCGGCCACCGGCCGCCCGTCGTCGCGCTCGGCCGCGGCGACGAGCAGGTGAAGATCCGCGGGCACCGCATCGAGCCCGGCGAGGTCTCGGCGGTGCTCGAGGAGCGCGACGAGGTCGCGCGGTCCGTGGTCCGTGCGATCGACAGCCCGCGGGGCATGGTCCTCGCCGCCTGGGTGGTGCCCGCCGAGGGCGTCGACGCCGCGGCGCTCCCGGAGCTGCTCGAGCGGACGACTGCTGCCCGCCTGCCGGAGTACATGCGACCAGCCGCGTTCACCCTCGTCGACGACATCCCGCTGACCTCCCACGGGAAGGTCGACACCCGAGCGCTGCCCGACCCCGCCTTCGTCGGCGGGTCCGGCCGCGCGCCCCGGGACGGGACCGAGGCGATCGTCGCGGCGGCGTTCTCGACAGTGCTCGACATCGAGGAGGTCCGGGCGGACGACTCCTTCTTCGCCCTCGGCGGGCACTCCTTCGTGGCCCGCCCCGTCGTCGCGGAGATCGGCGAGCTCCTCGGCCGGGAGGTGCCGATCCACCTCCTGTTCCGAACGCCGACGGTGGCGGGTCTGGCCGCGGTGATCGACCGTGGACCCTCCGGTGCAGCACCGAGCGGAGGTGCAGGCAGTCGCTCCGCGGACGGGGACCTCGAGGAATCTCTCGCCCCCGTCCTGCCCCTGCGCCCCGAGGGGCACGGCGAGCCCCTGTTCGCCGTTCACCCCGCGAGCGGCCTCGCCTGGGGCTTCTCGAGCCTGCTCCCCCATCTGCGCAGTCGACGACCCCTGATCGGCCTGCAGATGCCGGGGCTCTCCACACTCTCCACCTCCGAATCGTCCCGCGCCCCGGAGCAGACGCTCGACGAGATGCTGGACCAGTACCTGGAGGCGATGCGCACCGTCCAGCCGCACGGCCCGTACCACCTGCTCGGCTACTCGCTCGGCGGCAGGATCGCTCACCATCTCGCTGCGCGCCTGCAGGCCGCGGGCGAGGTGGTCGCCTTCCTCGCCGTGCTCGACTCCTACCCGCGCCTCAGCGGGTCGCTGCAGGGAGCCGAGGACGACGGCTCCCGGTGGCGGTCCCTGCTGGAGGCCCAGGACATCCCGGTGCCCGCTGGCCCCCTCGACGCCGCGACGGTGGTCTCCGCCCTGCGCACCGCCGGGAATTCGCTCGGCCAGCTCCCTGCGACGACCGCCGAGCGCATGGCCTCGCGCTTCGCCCATCTCGGCACACTCCTGGACGCCGCACAGACCCCCGTCGTCGAGGGCGACCTCATCGTTATGGAGGCCACCAGGGATGCTCCGACGGACCGTCCGGATCCGGCGGCGTGGATCCCGCATCTCACCGGCGAGCTCACCGTCCACCGGGTCGACGCCCGTCATGCGGACCTGCTCGACGAGCCGGCGGCAGGAACCGTCGCCGCCGAGCTGGACTCCTCTGCGATCCTGCGCAGATCCGACCAAACCGAATGACCGTCCGTTCCGAACCACTGGCAGCAACGCATCCACGACGGAAACGGGAACGCACCATGATGAACCCCTTCGACGACACCGACGCCACCTTCCGCGTCCTCGTGAACGAGCGCGGACAGCACTCTCTGTGGCCGGACTCCGCGGACCTGCCGCGCGGGTGGGTCGTCGTCTTCGGACCCGATGACCACGCCGCTTGCCTCCGCTACGTCGACGCCTCGTGGTCCGACATCACTCCCCGTCGTCTGGACGACGGAGCACGGGCCGCTTCGTGATCTCCCTGCGCGGCGTCGTCAAGCACTACGGCGACCGCACAGCCCTGGCCGGGATCGACCTCGAGGTGCCCGCGGGCACCGTGCAGGGCCTGCTGGGTCCCAACGGCGCCGGCAAGACGACGATCGTGCGGGTGCTCACCACGCTCCTCGAGCCGGATGCCGGGGACGCCCTGGTCGCGGGCCGCTCCGTGCGGACGGATCCTGACGGCGTGCGTCGCAGCATCGGGGTGTCCGGCCAGTACGCGGCCGTCGATGAGAAGCTGACCGGCTTCGAGAACCTCCGCATGGTCGCCCGGCTGTACGGCATGCCGCGGCGGACCGCCGCAGCCCGAGCCCGCGAGCTGCTGCGCGACTTCCGCCTCGAGGACGTGCCGGCCACGCTCCTGGCAGGTCAGTACTCCGGCGGGATGCGCCGACGCCTCGACCTCGCGGGCGCCATCATCGCCCGGCCCCCGGTCGTGATCCTCGACGAGCCGAACATGCTCAAGGGTGATACGTATCGTACTTCGTATCTCCAGTGTACCGACTTCAAGCTGGCGGCATGACGAAGACAGTTGAGCTGTGCGAAGCCCGGGGTGTGAGCGATGTGTCGCTCACACCCCGGGTTCGACGGTGGCTGGGTTACTTGTACTCACCCACAACCTGGTAAAGACCAGGGCTCGCCTTCGCGATGCCCGCGGTCTTCTTCGCGTACTCAGCCGCCTCCGGGTCGGACTGGGTCGCCTTGACATCATCGGCAGACTCCCACTGGGCCACGTTGAGCACGCGCGTCTTGTCGGCGCTGGCGAGCAGGGTGACAGAGATGAAACCGGGCCGGTGCTTCATCACCTTCTCGGTACCCTCCTTCAGCAGCTCGACGAGTTCCGGCTGCTTCTCCGGCTCGACGTCGATGACGTTGACGAAAGTGACTGGATTGGACATTGCGATCCTCCGTTGGGTTCGAGTTCGACCGGAGTCGACTCACATGGAGCCGAGTTCCGGGGGCACTGCTTCCGTGCCTAGTAGACAGGCGAGCTAGCTGACGAGAGTGTGAGGCGTGTAGGACGTCTCGCTGCTCTTCGACGGTCAGAGCGGGCTAGAGCGACCCCGTTGCGCGTCAGTGACGACGCACCCCGAAGCCCGCGGATGTGCGACCGAGACTGTAGGCAACGCGCTCAGTCTTGACCCTCGGTGGTGTCATAGCGTCGAAG
>NZ_NRGS01000025.1 GCF_002332425.1 Brachybacterium alimentarium
CACCGTCAAATGCGATGAGCCACGAACGGTCAGTGCCGAGCTTGACCTGAAGGACGGCGCGGAGCAGCCGCTCGGTCAAATACCAGGCTTCTCTCAGTTGGTGGTGAGGCTGAAAGCCCTGGTGGACGACCGTGCCGCGCGGCCCGGCGATGAGCCGGCCGATTTCGCTACTATCGTTGGGTATCCCCAGGCGGTCCAACTCGTCGCATAGTCCCTTCTTGTTGAAACCGGTTCCGTGCTTCTCGACCCCTAGGCAGGCGACCTCAAGTGCACCGACTAGGAGCATGAGGCCGGGTGGAGTGAGGGTGTGCTCAAGCGCAGCTAGGTAACACGACAGGGCGGCCGCAGTCGCGTCATCCGGTGCGCACATCTCACTCAAGTTCTCGAGGGCGGGCGTGACGGTCTCGCGGCGAGTCACGGACTGATCGTGACAACGGACGGCGTCACTCGAGTCGATGATCGCCACCCCGTCGGGGGTGGCGACGGCAATCTGGAACGCGATAAAGCGGTTGGCGATCCGCTCGTCGAGCACGGTGATCGCGGCGGCCAAGGCCTGACGAGCGCGTCTTAGGCCCTCGGTGACGAATCCTCCGAGGTCACTCTCTGGCACCGCGCCAAGCTCGACCTCCGTGATCGTGAGAATCGTGTTCGGCCGAGTCCACAGGTCGTGGCGTGAGTAGACGATCCTTAGCGGGTCTGTTGGCTCGAAGCGGGCATCCGTATAGCGGTAAGAGGCCTGTCCGGTCTGTTGATAGATCCTCGCGTCCTGTCCGATTCGGGTCACGTTCTCCAAGTCGAACAGACTAGGGATCGGGGCGCCGCTGTGGATTAACTGTGCGATCGCCTGCTGCCCCTCTACCGCGGCCGGAACAGCTTCGTCCCGGCCGGTGGGGTCAAAGGGGTCTGTAGGCCACCTGGTCGTGCCGAGTTGGATCATGCCTAGATTATGCCCACCGCCACGAACACTTCACCTGCCCCACCCCCCGGAGATGAGTCCTAGGGAGCGCTGTACTCGGCCTCGCCACCGGAGGATCTCTGGTGACTGGCGTCAGTCACCAGGCGTGAGGCCGTAAGACGCGGTGTCCAGCGGGTTCGTCACACCCATGGTCCTCAGCATCCTGTCAGAACTCGAAATCGGGACATAGAACACGCTCAGGACACGAAACTGAGATCCGGACACGATCATTGGTCGCGGCCCAGAACAATCCTCGGTAGCTCCGTTGGCCCCGGTAGGTCGGCGGCACTCGCACGGGTAGTCCCTCGACGATCAGATCGGCACGTGCTTGCTCCCACGTCGTCGCGACCTCGTCGCCGGCGACGGTGCAGTAGCGGAGGAACACCTCGCGTCCGCCCACACGTCCATCGTGCCCGTCTGACAGGTCGGGGAGAAATCTGACACGCACTGGCCAAGTAAGTGAGAACTGGCCAAGTTGGGCGAGAACCTACACCACTTGTAGGTTCTCGCGCGATCTGTCAGAGGTGCAGTGAGGTGACCTGCGGTGCATCTTGTGGGCAAGATGCTCAGATTCTCGCCTAGTTGTCAGAATCCTCAGGCGTGCAGTGGGATGAGGCGACCGCAGGCGTCTCGTTGTTGTTGTGTTTCCTTCGAAGAAGGGGTCCGTAACGAGCCCTTTCCGGCGGGTCAAATCCAGCCGTGGGCTTTAGCGTGTTTCGCGGCGGCGTGGCGGGTGGAGACGCCGAGTTTGGTGATGGCGTCGGAGAGGTAGTTGCGGACGGTCCCCTGAGCGAGGTGCAGGTGTGTTGCGATCTCGGGGACGCTTCTACCGTCCTCTGTGAGGCGGAGGGCATCGAGTTCTCGTTCGGTGAGAGGGCAGTCGACGCTGATCGCATCAAGAGCGAGGTCAGGGTCGACATACCGTTCACCCTGGTCGATGCGTCCGACGATGGTGGAGAGCTGTTCCGCGGGAGTGTACTTCGGGACGAATCCACGGACGCCCGCAGCAAGGGCTGACCGAAGAATGCCGGGGCGGGCGTGCCGGGTGACGATCACGATCCGGCGCTGTGGATTCTCGGCGAGGAGTGCTTTGGCAGTGTCGAGCCCTCCGAGGCCGGGCATCTCCAGGTCGAGGAGGAACACGTCGGCCTCGGTGCGGGCAGGGTCCGCGAGTACGGTGTCACCGCTGGGAGCTTGGGCAATGACGGTGATGTCACCGTCGAGGTTCAGGAGTGAGGCAAGTGCTGTGCGAAGCAGCTCTTCGTCGTCGGCGAGGTAGACCCGGATCATCGTGCTTCTCCTCTCGCGGCGTAGCGGGCGGTAACGGTGAAGGTATCGCCGTGATGCCTCCAGTCGAGAGAGCCTCCGTGTTCGGCGAATCGGGTTTGCAGGCTCACGAGCCCGTTACCGCCATCCGCGGCCGTGCTGCGCTTGGCGCGGACCCCGTCGTTGGAGATCGTGACCGTGTCGGGGGCGAAGCGGATGCTGACAGTGCTGGCTGCTGAGTGGCGGAGGATGTTGCTGACACCTTCTCGAACAGCGGTCGCGACCAGCGGTTCCCAGTCACCCAGCATCGTGGGGACGGGATCGATTGTAGTGACGATGCCGGTGGTGGTGAGGAGCTGTTTGACGTTGGCGAGTTCCGTGGCGAGCGTGACCGTGCGGTAGACGTTCGCGATCTGTCGGGTCTGCGCGGAGACGTCCGCCACCAGTGCTTCGATGTCTGCGAGCTCGTGCCGGGTGGTATTGGGCGCACGATCCAGGCTGCGGCGGGCGAGTTCGGCTTTCAACTTGATGGCGACCAGCGTGTGACCTTGTACGTCGTGTAGATCATTTGCGAAGCGAAGCCGCTCCCGAGTGACGGCGAGCTCGTTCTCGTTTGCGCGGTGGGCGTCCATGCGGGCGAAGACCACCCAGCCGAGTTCGAGGGAGAGGAACACGATGACCTCGGCGCAGAGGAAGAGCACGGCTGCGACCTGATCGGTCAGCCATCGCTCGCCATCCAGGCGTCCGCTCACTCCGGCGATGACCGGGGCGAGAACGATGGCGGCCGTGGCGAGCGTTGCCCAGGGCCACCATGGCCTGCGGGTAGCGATCGCGTACGCGAGAGGGAGGAACAGGGCGAAGCCCACAGCGGGAGATGCTCCAATCCACACAGCAACGCCCCATCCGAGCACGCCGATGACCGCGGTGATCTTGAGGAGCCCGAACCGCAGGTGCCGTGGCCAACGGGCACCGTTCACACAGGTGAGTAGCCCCGCAGCTGTCGCCGTGGCAAGCGCCCCCAGGTGGAGTCCTGAGGTGAGGGCGGTGGCCGCGGTGCCGATGACTCCGAACAGAGCCGCCGTGACCACATAGGCCCAGCGGGTGAGACGTCGATAGGCGTCCAGTGAGACGTTCACGTCGAGCTTGTCTGCCACCTCGCCTCACTTTCCCTTCGATCTTTTCGAGCCCGGATCCGGCCTCACCGGAACCCGGTTCCCGCCCTGCCATCAACACTCCCACAGCTGGACGAGAGGGCTGTAGTGGGCACGATCATTTCTGGACCTGACAACTGTCATATGCCCATCGGGACCAGCGTCAGATCAGGTGGTGACCGGATGCCCTGACGTACTTTCGACAGTTTCTCGACGATGGTAAGTGACCTCGAAAAGAGAACGCAGACCTGTTCGATGAAAGGAACACGAGCTATGAGTAAAGCCCTTAGCGGGATCCTGATCACGATTCTGACCCTGGTGCCCGCGGGCATCGCGATCGTCGTCACGATCGAGGCGGTCCGCACCGGACGCGTCGCGCTCGGCGGTGACAGCGTCGCCGACAACATCCCCGTTGACTTCTATGGCACGTCCTCGTTCCTTCCCGCTGGCGTGCTCGACAACGCCGGATGGGTGATCGCGGCGTGCATTGTCTGGATCATCGCCGCCGCCCTTCTGGCGGGCCTGACTGTGCTGCGCCGTACGGATGCGCGGCGCACCCGATGACCCGAGAGGAACACAGGATGCCCACCACATCGAATACCGTCGAGGTGCAGAACCTCACCAGCAGATACGGATCCTTCACCGCCGTCGAAGACCTCACCTTCCACGTCCGCGCCGGCGAGCTCTACGCACTGCTGGGCACCAACGGGGCGGGCAAGACCACCACCCTCGAAACCATCGAGGGACATCGCAGCCCGACCGAAGGAGCAATCACAGTGCTCGGCGGCGCACCTACGGATCGCACTGCCGTGCGTCCGCGAGTGGGGATGATGCTCCAGGAATCCGGGTTCGCCGGAGATCTCACCGTAGAGGAGACGGTGAACCTCATCGGCCGGCTCTCCGGTCGCACCGACGACACCGCGCGTCTACTGGAACGGGTCGACCTCGTCCGGAAACGCGACGTCCACGTCGCACAGCTCTCCGGCGGGGAGAGACGGCGGCTCGACTTCGCCACCGCCGTGTACGGGGGGCCAGAGCTGGTGTTCCTCGACGAGCCCACCAACGCGCTCGACCCGACCGCGCGTGACGCGCTCTGGGAGGTCGTGAATGAACTCCGAGCGGGTGGGACGACGATTCTGCTCACCACGCACTACCTCGAAGAAGCAGAAGCCCACGCCGACCGCATCGGCCTCATGCATCAAGGTCGACTCGCGCACGAGGGCAGCCTCAGCGACCTCGTCGCCGCATTCCCCGCACACATCACCTTCGAGACCTCCCTGATCAACGACGACATGCCCATCGCTCCCACCCGCATCCGGGGCGAACAGGTCGTGATCGAAACCAGCGCGCTGCAACATGACCTCTACCGGCTGCTGTCCTGGGCCGACGCCAGCGCAGTCGAACTGCGGAACCTGCGTGCGAACACATCCAGCCTCGCCGACGTGTTCCGCACCCTCTCGACCGAAACCGCCGTCACCTCGAAGGAGCCTGCATGATCGCCATCGCCCGCGCGGAGACCCGGATGCTGATCCGCAACCGGCTCGTCGCTGCCTGCGCCATCCTTGTCCCCGTTGTCTTCGCCATCATCCTCATCGCCACGCAGAACAACTTCGGCGGCAGCAGCATCGTCGCCGCCCTCCAGGTGATCGTGATCGCCGCCCTCGGCGTTTACATCACCGCCACGACAACTCTCGCGGCCCGCAGGCAGAACCTGTTCCTCAAACGCCTCCGCAGCACCACCGTCACCGATACGAGCATCCTCACCGGGCTCCTGCTCCCGATCGTGGTCATCAACATCATCCAGCTCGCTGTCATCCTCGCCGTGCTCGGCATCACCGGCACCGCACCGCAGAACATCCCCATGCTCGTCCTCGGTGTCCTCGCCGTCGAAGCCCTGTTCCTCGGGTTCGCGCTCACCACCTCCGGGCTCACCAACTCGCCCGAGCACGCCCAGGTCACAACCCTCCCGGTATTCTTCCTCACCTTCGCGGCCGCGTTCTGGATCGCGATCACCGGCACCGAAGATCTCGCCCTCATCAAGCGGCTCATCCCCGGAGGAGCCGCCGCCGAACTCATCATCGAATCCTGGAACGGCATCGACACCGGTGCGGCCGTCTCGCTGCTGCTGCCAACCCTCGCCTGGGTAGTAGTCGCCTGCGTCCTCGCCACCCAGCTCTTCAAATGGGAACCCAGACGCTGAACTCATGAACGGGAGTGATGCGCGATCAGGTGTCAGCTGGGGTTAGGCCGCCAGGCTGACGGTCGGATGGGACTGGTGCACGCGCAGGTGACGGTAAGAGCTTGGCCGTCACGTCGAAGCTCGGATTCCAGACTCTCCCGTTCTCGATGGGGCGATTTGCTCCGGTCAGCTCGTCGGCTTCAGTGGGCGTGCGACAGGTCGATCATCGAATCGAGGCATTGAGGTGGTGTCGGGACGTTGTCGGGACCCGCGAGGTGCCAGCGTTCCAGGGTCTGCGCGAAATCGTGGTGGAGGAAAGAATGGCGAGCTCCCGAGGACAAACGTGCATCGCTTCTGAACGTCAAACGTTTGCCACGTGGAGTGGGCCGCAGGAGCAGAGTCTCGGCTTGAACGTCTTGGAGCCACTGCTCTCCATCGATCTCGCGGTACGGGTAGCCGTGCTCCGCAACACGTTCGCTCACCCAGCCCAGGTTCGGGAGGATCCCGAGGTCGGCCGATTGAAGTGCGATTCGTCGGAGGACCTCCAACTCCGACTGTTGCCGGGGCATGGACTGCTCCGGGAGCTTCAGGGAGTGGGATCCCGTGCCTGGTAGTCATGGGGGTCGCCACTCCAATGGTCCTTGATCGGGCTGCGCGGTCAGGTGGTGTAGTTCTTTGGCTGCGCGTTCGATCAGGCTGTCGACCAGTGCGTCATGCGTCCTTGAGGTGGTCCGGGCCTCGAGGGTCGCGTTGGTGCCGTAGTCGGGGTGGTAGCGGGCGTCGCCTCCCGTGTAGGACTGCCAGAGCAGAACCGCCAGTTGATTACGGTCGACCGTGATCCCGGGCGTCGCGTCGATTTCGATGCTCTGCACGGCCTGCTCGATGAGTGTCGGCTCGGCGGCCCAGCGGCGTGCGGAGTAGTCGATCGGTGGAGGGGAGTCGGCGAGTCTGGTCGCGAGGTTCTCGAGTGCTTTCAGGAGTGCCTGCCAGGTGCCGTTGCGGCGCATCCGGGTGACCAGTGCGCTGGGCGTAGTGGCGAACGCGGCGGGTAGTCCCAGGTCGAGGGCGATCAAGGACCAGGCACGTGTGCTTCCGATCTTGGCGAGCAGCATCGCGGCCGCGGCGCGGGCCGGGATGTCGTGGTCCTGGATCCAGGGTGTGAGGGTGCCTGGCCAGAGGACCTGCGGAATCACAGCCAGTGGCACCTGCTCGAGCCAATATTGGACCTGATCGGGCCACCAGGGGATCGGTTCGGGGTAGCGGGGCATGGAGGAAGCGAGGCGGAAGGTCAGTTGCGCCGTCGGTGACAACACGTCCTCCAGAGACCGCAGGCGAATGGCTGCCAGCAGAGGATTGTGCGGCCGGCGCCGGGCTCTCGCGTCGGTCACGATAGGCGTGTGCCGGCCATTGGGATCGAGCAGTCCATGACGGTCCGCGATGTCCGCTGCGGCGTGGGCCGTCGGCTGATCGAGGACCTCGAAGGCCAGCCGCGCCGACGACAATAGGCGATCGCGCCCCGTGGCATCAGGCGCAAGGACCTGCGTGAGGTCCGAGTCCTCGTCGATCAGCTCGAAGATCGCATCCAGATGATCGCGAGCAGTCACGCCGAACCCCGCCACGTCCACAGGTTCCAGAGAATGTGCAGCGGCAGCCTCAGCGGAAGTGTGCAGCCTGTCCAACGTGTCAGCCTCCGGAGCGCCCAGCGGGGAGGTAGGCGTCTGACGAAGGTCGTAGCCGCAGCGGTTCCGGCGTCGTCGGGACGGCGGTTGCTGGCCGGTCAGTTGCGGGCAGATCCAGGGCGGAGTCGCTGCGGTCATCCAGATCGATCTGCTGAACGGCACGGCGCCGCACTCAGGACATCGCACGAGCAGCTGTACTCCATGGGTGGGGCAGGCCGCGGGCGCGCGCCGGCGCCATGACTGGAGCCAAGTTCCTCTGCTCTCGGCCAGGCACTGCGGACAGAACCTGATGGTCGCCGCTGGTAGGCGGCCGATCCGATAGTCCATCGCATACCGCTCGAGCTCGACCTCGAGTGCCTCATGGGGTGAAAGCGCTTCATCGGCGGCGTAGGGCTGGGTGCCGAGAGCTGCTGCGAGGGCGTCGGCATGCCAGCGGAGGTAGGTCTCCAGCCGGGGGACGGATGCGTTGACCTGGGGCAGGCCGAGCGCCGCCAGCGTGACGGCGGATGTCATGCCGTAGCGGTGAGCCACCCGCCACAGCCACGAGACCGGAAGCTCATCCGGCAATGGAGCGACCGTGATCGGCCAGCGGCTGATGTCGTAACCACCGGCCACACCCCGCAGGGGCGGGGTCGCGGACCGGCGCCGGTCAGGCCGGGAGCTCGGCGAGGCGTTGGGCCGCATTGTCCGTCAACGCCGCAGTGATCACCGCGGGGGTGATGGCCTCGACTCCGGTGGTGATCGCGAGAAAGGCGGCGCGGTCGATCAGGTTCATCAACGACGCGATCCGCCCCTGGGTGCGCCGATGCAGCTCCCGCGCCTGGCTGGTCAACATGCCCGGCCCCGCGTCAGCCAGGATCAGGTGCCGCTCCAATGTCACCAGCAGATCCGTCCATGCGCGGGCGCTGTGACCGTCGCCGAAACTGAACGGTGCGACAGGGCACCGCGTGGTGCGCCGACTCGTCTGCGCATAGACCGCAGCCTCACCCAGCAGGCCCTCGTCGAAGAACCGCTTCGCCTCCAAGTTCACACCCACGAACAGGAACGTTGCTGGCAGCACGTTGGCGAGGCCCTTGAGATGGTTGGAGACCTCAAGCCCGTTCCGATGCCGGAAGTCCACGAAGTGCAGATCATCGATGATGATCAGCTTCGTCTCGCACGTGGTCACGCAATCCATGGCCAATGACGTCAGCTGAGTACGAGTTGACCGTGACGCCCCGGGATGACCGTAGAACTCCAGCAGCTGTTGGTTCAGACCCTTCAGCGTCACCCCCGCGTTCAGGGGCACGAACGCCACCGGTAGCCTCTGGCTGCCGTCCGGGGTCTCGGGGGAGTGGCGACGGTACTCGCGGCGGTGGACCTCCCGCGCGAACCGCGTCGCGATCGTGGTCTTGCCCAGACCCGGCTCGGCATCGATCACCGCCGCCCCGCGCAGCTTGTCCCCATCACGACGATTCGAGGCCATCACCTGCTCCAGCACATCGAACGCCCGCGCCAACTGCTGCGTCTTGATCGTCGCCGGATTCGCATTCCACACGCACCGCGCCTCGTTGTAGTCCGCCAGCACGTCCGCGTTCAACGCGCGCATCTCCGCTCGGGTGAGCACCTCGAACCGCGGCCGTGAACCGGCGTTGACGAACGCATCCCAGCCCTGTTTCCGCGAGAGCTGGTACGGCACCGTGTCATACCGGTCCAGCCACTGCGCCCACGGATTTCCGCTCACTCGTCGAACACCTCCAGCCCGTCCGCATCCGGGTGCTGTGCGTAATACCGCGCGAACACGTCGTCGAGGTCGTCGGCCAGCTCCGGTGCGCGGGTCTTGCGGTCGCGGGCGGCCAGTAGATCGATGACTCCAGGCGCTGAGGCTGCCTCGCGCGGCTCGTGCTCGTCACGGAAGGTAGAGACGTCGTGGGCGCGGGTGGCGCTCAGTCGCCGTGCCAACGATTTCTCGCGCCGGGTGGTGACGGCGTCGTGGCTCCAGGCGTCCAGGAGGTCTTGGACGGCCTGTTTCGGGTCCACGTGGCGCTGGGATCGTAGCGCCAGGCGCTTGGTGTACTCCGCTGCTTCTCGAGAAAACGGCTGGTCCAGCGCGGGGGCGTGCTCCCACTCCAGCGGCTCGAACTGCTTCGTGTCGGGGTCCTGGAACCAGACCCGGCGCACATCATGGTGATCGACGAAGATCGGCCACTTGCCTGCATGGGCACCTTGATGCGGCGACTTGTGGTTTCGGTGCAGGTTCAGTGCGGGACCGTCGTAGCGGCGACCGTTGATCTCGACGCCGTAGTGCTGGACCGTGCGCCAGGCGACGTCGAGGAAGGAGAAGGCCAGATCCGCAGAGCTGGGCAGCAGTAGGCCGCCGGACTTGGCCAGGCCGATCTCGAACATCTCCGCGGGCGAGAATTCCGCGCCCGGCACCTCCGGAACACACAGTCCCTGGTGCGTGCTCTGGTGGTGGACCTGGCCGACCCATTCGCGGATAATCTGTTCGAGTTCCGTGACGTAGTAGAACGCCTGGTCCTCGATGTCCTGGCCGCGGTTGTAGACATCGGGGCCCTTGTAGCCGGGCAGATGTTGCAGCAGTCCCTCCCGCAGCGACTTGAAGAACCGCTCGATGGTGGGCTTATCGGTGGGTTTGTACGGGATCGCCGGCTGGATCGTGATGCCCAGCCGGGCACAGGCCGAGGTCACGTGGGAGGAGAGGTAGACCTTCCCGTGGTCGACCACGATCGCCTCGGGTAGGCAAGCCGGCAAGCCGCCCACTCGCTCCTGTGAGACCCCGTCAGGTTCCTCCGTGCCGACCAGTACGTTGCGCGGGACCCCATGGAAGGGCCACGCGCCGTCATCGTCGCCGTCCGGCTGCGGAGTCACGCACTGGTAGAGCACGTTCGCCACGTCGGCAGCTGTGGTCGAGACCGGGGTCAGGCGTAGGCCGAGGATGCAACGGGTGAACAGGTCCTGGGCCACGGTGAGCTCGACCGGTACCCACCTCAGCGTCACCGGCTCCATCGCGAATACATCCAGCGGCGTCGTATCCAGCACCACGTATTCGCCCGGCCGCGTTGCCCGCAGCCGCCCGTACGGACCGTGAGGACGAGCAGCGACCGAGCGGCGCTGCTTCGCGCTGCCGAACGCGTGCCGCCCCTTTGAGAGCGCCTTCAGGCGCCGATACGCCGTCGTGTGAGGTGGGCAGACCACCGCGTCTGAGCCGTGCTCATCCTCGACGCGGTGACGGATCCGGTCGAGCACGACGTTCATCGTCGGCGTGGAAGCCCCGGTGTATTCATCGAGCACCGCGAGACAGGCCGCGTCCCATCGCGAATCTACTCCCGCGGAGCGCAGCCCCAGCAGCCGACTGTCGGCCAGGCCCGCGATACCGGCCTCCCGGTAGCTCGTGAGCCAGCGCTGGACGGTGCGTTTGGACACGCCCAGCTCTGTTGCGGCCGCAGCGACCCGGTCAGCGCGGTCCGTGGCCAGCCGGGCGTCCGGGTTCTCGATCGCTTGAAGCGCCGCGGCGCGGCGTTCGAGCTGTGCACGTTGCTGCTGGGTGAGGCTTGAGAGCACGACATTACCGAGCTCCAGGCCGGCATCCTGGTCCGGCTGGACGGTGGATTCTTCGGTGACGACCCGAGCGGAAGCGGCCAGGTGATTGAGCAGGACTCGCCGCCTCGTCGAGCCACTGCTCAAAGTCGCGGTGCGCGCGCTGAGATCAACGATCTGCCACAGCTCGCCCTCGAACCACACCTGGCTCCCCACGTTCATCTCGATCACGCTCATGACGACTCCCGGATCGAGGTGATCGGGGCCCCGAGGCCGAGGGGCACGCTGAGGTCGACGGTCCAATGCCCCATCCACAGCAAGGTCATCACCGCAGCTATCTGCGCCGGGCGGGGACCTTGCCCCAGAGCCGCGCCCAGTGTCACCCCGACCTTGCCCGCTGCCCGGAGTCGGGCAAGGTCGTCAGGGTCGACGTGCCCCGGGCGTCGGCCGATCGCAAGCGTCCGGATGTTCGCCAAGCGGACCGGATCGGCGCCCGACCACACTTGATAGCGCCAGCCGCGCGTCTCGCATACTCGCGCGGTCCAGTCGAAGACGCTGGCCACCTTCGGGCGTCGGGCAAGATCGCCGGGCTTGACGTCGACTACCTCGAGGCTGCGGTCGGCCCGCGTAAGCAAGAGATCCGGGGCATGCCGCCGGATGACTGTCCCATCGCGGCCCCGCAGCCACATGGGCTGTGCCGCGATCCAGGTCACCGTGGGGTCGAAGTCGGCCAGCCACAGCCGATCCAGTTCCAGGTGGCTCTCGTAGGGAACGTGCCCACCGGTGGTCGCCGACCAGAACAATCCGGAGTAGTGCCGCTGCCCCGCGTATGAGCCAACGCGCCGCACCGGCTGGGCGGTACTCAAAGCCGCCGCCACCGCATCGCGGACAGACGTCGTCACCTCGCGACGGTCGTCGGCGACGTAGCGAAGTTCGGTGTCCAGCAAGGTGGACCGCGCCATGGATCCAGAGTGCACCGAGCGACACGTAAGTGGAACGCGCGACACGCGAGTGCCAAATAAGTGGAACAGCGACAGATCAAACGGGAACCTACAGCTGTGTCCTCGCTCACGACTGGCGGGAGAGGGAATGAACCGAGCCGAACCGAAGTTGAGTCGGGTGTACTCAAGTTCAGTGCTTCTCGGATTGACAACGATCGCGATGGGTTCTCTACTTGAGTCCGTACAGCTCAAGTCTTGCCGTCGGCCGCCAGAGGTCGGCAGTGCATGAACTCGTTGCGGCGTATCCGTCGCAGAAAGGCAGGCACCCATGTCCCGTGTCGTCGGAATCGACCTCGGTACCACCAACTCCGCCGTCGCCGTCCTCGAAGGCGGCCAGCCCACGGTCATCGCCAACGCCGAGGGCTCCCGCACCACCCCGTCGGTCGTGGCCTTCTCCAAGCAGGGCGAGGTCCTCGTCGGCGAGGTCGCCAAGCGCCAGGCCGTCACCAACGTCGACCGCACCATCGCCTCCGTGAAGCGCCACATGGGCACTGAGTGGAGCCAGGAGATCGACGAGAAGAAGTACACCGCGCAGGAGATCTCCGCCCGTACCCTCGGCAAGCTCAAGAAGGACGCCGAGTCCTACCTGGGCGAGGCCGTGACGGACGCGGTCATCACCGTTCCCGCCTACTTCTCGGACTCCGAGCGTCAGGCCACGAAGGACGCCGGCACCATCGCGGGCCTCAACGTCCTGCGCATCATCAACGAGCCCACCGCGGCGGCCCTGGCCTACGGCCTCGAGAAGGGCAAGGACGACGAGCAGATCCTCGTCTTCGACCTCGGCGGCGGCACCTTCGACGTCTCCCTGCTTGAGGTGAGCAAGGACGACGAGGGCTCCACGATCCAGGTCCAGTCCACCGCGGGCGACAACCGCCTCGGCGGCGACGACTGGGACCAGAAGATCGTCGACTGGCTGATCTCTCAGGTGAAGAACAAGGAGGGCGTGGATCTGTCCAAGGACCGCATCGCTCTCCAGCGCCTCAAGGAGGCCGCTGAGCAGGCGAAGAAGGAGCTGAGCTCCTCGACCTCCACCTCGATCTCGCTGCAGTACCTGTCGATGACCGAGAACGGCCCCCTGCACCTGGACGAGAAGCTCACCCGTGCCCAGTTCGAGGACATGACCTCGGATCTGCTCGAGCGCACCAAGGCTCCGTTCCACCAGGTCATCAAGGATGCGGGCGTCTCCGTCTCCGACATCGACCACGTGATCCTCGTGGGCGGCTCGACCCGCATGCCCGCGGTCACCGAGGTCGTGAAGTCGCTGACCGGCGGCAAGGAGCCCAACAAGAGCGTCAACCCCGATGAGGTCGTCGCTGTGGGCGCTGCGCTGCAGGCCGCCGTCATCAAGGGGGAGCGCAAGGACGTCCTGCTCATGGACGTCACCCCGCTCTCCCTCGGCATCGAGACCAAGGGCGGCGTGATGACCAAGCTCATCGAGCGCAACGCGGCCATCCCGACCAAGACCTCCGAGGTGTTCTCCACCGCCGAGGACAACCAGCCCTCCGTGGCGATCCAGGTGTTCCAGGGCGAGCGTCAGTTCACCCGGGACAACAAGATGCTCGGCACCTTCGAGCTGACCGGCATCGCCCCGGCTCCCCGCGGCATCCCGCAGGTCGAGGTCACCTTCGACATCGACTCCAACGGCATCGTGCACGTGACCGCGAAGGACCGCGGCACCGGCAACGAGCAGTCCATCCAGATCACCGGCGGCTCCGCCCTGTCTGACGAGGACATCGACCGCATGGTGAAGGACGCCGAGGCCCACGCCGCCGAGGACGAGGAGCGTCGCAAGAACGCCGACGCCCGCAACACCCTCGAGCAGCTCGTCTACCAGGGCGAGAAGCTGCTCAAGGACAACGCGGAGAAGGTCTCGGACGCGGACAAGACCAAGGCCGAGGACGCCATCAAGGAGTCCAAGGACGAGCTGGCCAAGGAGGATGCCTCGACCGAGGACCTCGAGGCCAAGCGCGACACCCTGAACGAGGCTCTGCAGGCCGTGGGCACCGCGATCTACTCGCAGGCCGAGGAGGGTGCCGAGGGCGCCTCCGAGGGCGAGACGGGCGAGGGCTCGTCGTCGGACGATGACGACGTGGTCGACGCCGAGATCGTGGACGAGGACGAGGAGACCAAGTGATGACCGAGGACCAGAGCACTCCTGACGACGCACAGCGCCCCGATGGCGAGCCGAGGTTCTCCTTCACCGACAAGCGCAAGGTGAACCCGGAGGACGGCAGCGTCCGTCCCTCCGGGGGCACCCCGGCTCCTGAGGGTCAGGGCTCCTCCGAGCCCGTCGACCCGATCGACGCCGAGGCCGCGAAGCTCTATGAGCAGGCGGAGCAGGGCGAGGCCGGGTCCGCACCGGCCGACGCCGGTCGCGTCGCCGAGCTGGAGGGCAAGGTCACCGAGCTCTCCGAGCAGCTCAAGCGCGAGCAGGCGGAGTACGTCAACTCGCGTCGGCGCATCGAGGCTGCGGCCGAGGTGAGCAAGGAGGCGGCCGTGGGCCGCGTCCTGAGCGCACTGATCCCGGTCCTGGACGACGTGGAGCTGGGCCGCCAGCACGGCGACATCGCCGAGGGCACCCCGTTCCACTCGATCTCCCAGAAGCTCGAGGAGATCCTCGGCTCGCACGGGCTGCAGCGCTTCGGCGCCGTCGGCGAGGAGTTCGATCCGAACCTCCACGAGGCCCTCATGCACGAGGACGCCGAGGATGTCGACACGGCGACGATCTCGCTGGTCATCCAGCCTGGATACACGATGAACGACCGGGTGCTGCGCCCGGCCCGGGTGGGAACCCGCGGCCCGGCCTGACCCGATCGGGCTCACCCCTGACGGCGGGGCCTGCCAGCCGGAGACCGGCCGGCAGGCCCCGCCCGTCCCCTAGACACTCAGAAGAAGAAGACCCTGCCGCTCCCGGAAGGAGACGCACATGTCCCAGCAGGACTGGCTCGACAAGGACTTCTACGCGGTCCTCGGCGTCTCGAAGGACGCGAGCGCGCAGGAGATCAAGAAGGCCTACCGCACGAAGGCCCGCAAGTACCATCCCGACCACCACCCCGACGATGCCCAGGCCGAGGAGCGGTTCAAGGAGATCGGCGAGGCGTACTCGGTGCTCAACGACGACGAGCAGCGCCAGCAGTACGACGCGATCCGTGCGATGGGCTCCGGCGGGGCGCGCTTCTCCGCGGGCCAGGGCGGCGGCGCCGGCGGCGCGGGCTTCGAGGACATCTTCTCCTCGATGTTCGGCGGCCAGGGCGGCGGCTTCCCCGGCGGCGGTCGTGCGGCCCCCGGCGGCGGCGCGAACCCCGACCTCGATGACATCATGCGGATGTTCGGCGGCCAGGGCGGCGGCTTCGGCGGCGGGCCGGCCGGCTTCCAGGGCGGCGGCGCCCCCGCGAAGGGGCAGGACGTCTCCGCCCGTACCCGCATCAGCTTCCGCGACGCGGCCCTCGGCACCGAGGTGCGCCTGAACGTGGACGGCAAGAACGTGACCACCCGCATCCCCGCCGGCGTGCACGACGGGCAGAAGATTCGTCTGCGCGGCAAGGGACGCCCCGGGCCGGGCTCCGCCCCCGCCGGCGACCTGCTGCTGAGCCTCGACGTCGAGGAGCACCCCGTGTGGAGCAGCGACGGCGCGAACCTGCGCCTGACCGTCCCGGTCTCCTTCGACGAGGCGGTGCTGGGCACCACGCTCACCGTGCCGCTGCTCGACGGCGGCACCGTCGGCGTGAAGGTGGCTCCCGGAACGCCCGGCGGCCGCACCCTGCGGGTGCGCGGCAAGGGCATCGCGACGAAGAAGAAGACCGGGGACCTCCTGGTCACTGTGCAGATCGCCGTCCCCACGCATGTCGAGGGCGCCGCCCGCAAGGCGGTCGAGGACCTCCGTGAGGCGCTGACCGACGAGGACCCGCGCGCCGGCCTCCGCGAGGCCGCCGCGCGCTGAGCAACCGGTGACCGTCCCTCTCCTCGGGACGGTCACCACCGCACCCGTCCCACCCCACGGCCGGGGGCCACCTGGCACAGTGGGAGCAGCAGGAGAAGCGCCACCGATCGTGCTTCTCCGCCGTCCCGGAAGGAGCATTCCCTTGGCAGCCCGGCACCGCATCGACGAGCGCGCGCCCGTCTACGTGATCTCCGTCGCCGCGGAGCTGTCCGGGATGCACCCGCAGACCCTGCGCCAGTACGACCGCATCGGGCTGGTCACTCCTCGCCGCACGCGCGGGCGGGGCAGGCGCTACAGCGTCGTGGACGTCGCCAGGCTCCGGGAGATCCAGCAGCTCTCGCAGGAGGAGGGCATCAATCTCGCCGGCATCAAGCGCATCCTCGAGCTGCAGGACGAGGTCAGGGCCTTGAACGGGCAGCTCGACGGGGTTCGGGAGACCCTCGATTCGCTCAGCCCCGCCCAGCGCCGCGTGTTCTCCGCGGACCGTGACGGGCAGATCAGCGCGCTGCGTCGTGGCGAGCGCCCTCAGCGTCGGGGCGGGGGAGCGCTCGTGCTGTGGGATCCGCAGCGCCGGCGCTGATCCGGACTGCCTCCTCTGCTCGGTCGTCCCAGCCCGTCCGACGGGCCTCCGACGGGCTCGGTCCATCTGACGCCTGTCCGACGGGCGCCCGGCGGGCGCGGACCGTCCGGTCGCCTCAGTCCGCCTGCGGTGCCGGAGCGAGGACGCCGGTGGCCCGGTAGATCTCCTGCAGCTGCTGGGCGACCTGCGACAGATCCACGCCCTCGGCCGCGCGGCGCCCGGCCGAGGTGAGATCCTCGAGCTCGCCGTCCAGCAGGGCGCTCAGCCGAGCGGCGGCGTCTGCGGCGAAACCGGGCCCGTCCCCGGCGACCTGATGGGTGAGCACCCCGTCCGGCATCCGGTCGCGGTACAGCGGGATCGCCCGCACCAGGGCAGGGGTGCCGCATGCCAGAGCCTCCCACAGCACGATGCCCTCGGTCTCCTCCTTGGTGAGGAAGCAGAAGGCGTCGGCCCCGCAGTAGGCCTCCCGCAGCTGCACGGGTGTGATGTACCCGGGGAAGAGGGCGTTCGGGGGCGCCGAGCCGAGGGCGCGCCGCACGTCGGCGGTCAGCAGGCGCTCATCGGTGCGCCCGTACCAGACGAAGGTCACCTCGGGCAGGGCACGCGCCACCTCCACCCAGTCCAGGATCCCCTTGCGGACCAGCTGCATGCCCACGCTGAGCACGACCTTCGCGCCCGGTTCCAGCCCGAGGGATGTGCGCAGCCGGGCCCGTGCTCCCGGGTCGGGCTGGAAGAACGTGGTGTCCACACCGTTGGAGAGCACATGGATCGGCGCGGTGATCCCGTACTTCGGCGCCGAGACCAGGTCGCGGGAGTACTCGCTGGGCGTGACCACCGCGTCGCCGCGCCGGTACAGGAAGGCGATCCAACGGCGGAACGTCGGGGCGAGCGTGTTCGATCCGGGGAACGAATCCCGGAAGTCGTCCTCGGTGGAATGCGCCCATACCAGCACCGGCCGTCGCCGCAGTCGCGCCCAGGCGGCGAACAGCGGAGTGTCGGGGAAGGGGGTGTTCAGGTGCACGATGTCGAAGCGTCGCAGGGGATTGGTGACTACTTCGTGGCCGAGCGAGCGCACCACCTCCTCCTGATGGCGGATGGCGGCGCCGATGCCCGACTGCGTGGCGAGGCGGGCGAGGCCGCGGGGCAGGAGCACCCGCAGCTGCTGCTCCGCGTGATCACTGTCCTCTGCGATTCCCGCGGTCTTCTGGCCGGAGGCCCGATGGCCCGTGCGCACACGGCGAGCGAGCTGCTCGATCCGGCGCTGCAGCCGGGCACCGGGACCGTGCGGGCGGGCCACGGCGCGATTCTTCATGAGCATGGGGTCTCCGTTCACCAGGGCAGGTAGCGCAGGACGAGGGCACTGATGCCGAGTCCGTACGCGATCAGCGCCCACGGCTTGCACAGCAGGATGATCAGGACATAGGTGCGCCAGCGCATGCGCGTGGTGCCGGCGATGTAGCAGAGCAGATCGTCCGGAGCGACGGGCAGGGTGATCGCGAGGGCGAAGGCTCTCGTGAAGTGGGCGCTGCGGGTCCAGCCCAGGAATTTCTCGACCGTTCGCTCGGAGAAGATCCGCTCGATGAGTGAAAGCCCCACGTGCCGGGCGATGAGGAAGTTCAGCAGTGACCCGGCGCACACGGCGACGTAGTTGTAGACGGTGCCCTCCAGGGCGCCGAACAGCACCGGCCCGGCGATCACCAGGAGACCTGCGGGGACGATCGGGAACACGACCGAGGCGGTCGAGGCGAGCAGGAAGACCACCGGCCCCCACGCTCCGAGCGAGCCGATGAACGCCTGCAGGTTCTCCAGCGACTGCAGCACTCCCGTCTGCAGCCCCCACACCACGAGGGTCGCGCTGATCGCGAGGCCCAGCAACGGGGAGAGCCGGGCGGCCAGCCGCACCGGATCCCGGCGGGAGGGCACGCCGTCGGCCGGAGCAGCCGCGCTCGTCGCGGGGGCGCTGCCGACTGACAGAACGGGATCGGCCGACGACGGCGCGGTGTGCGCTCCAGCTGGTCCGTGAGCGAGGGCAGCGCCGCGCGTGAGACGTGGAGCGCGCTCGAGGGGCCGCGCGATCACCGGCACGGAGCCGGTGGCGGTGCTCATGCCGCCACGGCCTGGCGGGTGATGATCTGCGGACCGCTGCGCTGCAGGGTCGACCCGTAGACGTCGAGCACGGCGCGCCCGAACTCGCTGGCACCGCAGGTCGCCACCGCGTGGGAGACGGCCGCGGCGGACATCTCCGCCTGCAGCGACGGATCCTCCAGCAGCGTCTCCAGACGGGCGGCGAACTCCTCGGCGCCCTCGATCTGCCAGCCGGTGCGCCCCTCGAGCACGACGCTCGCGATGGACGGGTCCCGGTAGCACAGCAGCGGCAGGCCGCAGGCAAGGGCCTCGATGAAGGTGAGCCCCTGGGTCTCGCTGCGCGAGGCGCTGACGAACACGTCGCCCATGCGATACCAGCGCTGCACCTCGGCGGGATCGACCACGCCTGTGAAGAGGACCCTGTCGGTGATGCCGAGAGAGACGGCGCGCTTCTCGAGCTCCTCCCGGTACGGACCGTCTCCGACGAGCACGAGCACGGTGTCCTCGCGTCCGGCGGCGGCGACCATGTCGAGCACCTCGTCGAGGTTCTTCTCCTTGGCCAGGCGGCACACGGAGATCAGCACCTTCTGCTCAGCAGTGATGCCGAGCCCGTCGCGGAGCGCGACGGCGTCCTGCCGCTCGGCCTCGGTACGGGCGGGGCGGAACCGCTGCAGATCGAGCCCGGTGGGCACGACGTGGACGGGCTCGGTCACGCCGTAGCCGTCCAGCAGGGTCGCGACCTTCGCGGTCGGTGCGATGACGGCGTCAGCTCCCGAGAGCACCCGGCGGCTGAAGGTGGAGACCACCTTGCGGCCGACGGTGCGGCTGGGGGAGTAGTAGTGCGTGTAGTCCTCGTAGATGGTGTGGTACGTGTGCACCAGCGGGACTCCGACGGTGCGGGCGATGCGCCTGGCCCACACGTGGGTGGAGAACTCGCACTGCGAATGGACGACGTCGGGCTGCCAGCGCACGATGTCGCGCAGGACCCGGCGGCTGCCCGGCATGCCGATCCGGGCCCGGTCGTAGAACAGGGCAGCGGAGACGGAACCCATGCGGTACACGCCGGGTTCGCTGCGGGAGCGGATGCCCTGGGACAGGGTGAGCACGCGGACGTCGCAGCCCAGGGCGATCAGCTCCCGGCGCAGGGTCGCGACCGAGGCGACCACTCCGTTGACGACCGGCTCCCACCAATCGGTGGTCAGCAGCACGCGGAGCGGGCGGTGACCACGAGGGGACGAGCCGGAGGTCGCGGGCGGCCATTGGGCGGCGGTCCGTGGGGAAGGGAGCATGCTGAGCGCGTTCACCCCTGAAGGCTCGCAGCTGCGAAGATCGACGGCGTCCTCCGAGCGGATGAACGACGTCAGACTCAGGTCTGATTCTTGCGCCGACCGCTCGTCGTGGATTTTCGTGGATCGCATGTTCCGAGCCTACGACCGGCTCTGTGCAGGCACGACGGGGCGCGCCCGAGTCGTCGAGGAGTCTTTCCCCCTTGTGCGTCAGCCGTCCACCTGATAATGGCCTGTGAAGGACGCCGAGGCCAGCTGCTGGGAGAAGATCGCGAACCGGGTTCCTACGTGCGGCGCCTCGGGGTCCGCGTCGAGCGACTCGACCGGGAGGGCGTGCACGGTGAACACATAGCGGTGGGACGGACCGGCCGGCGGCTCGGGGCCGTCATACCCGGGGTTGCCGAAATCGTTGACGGCCTGGCGCAGCGACGTGTCGTCGCGGGCGACCCCGAGGGGGAGCGACGTCGTGCCGGCGGGGATGTCCCAGGCGATCCAGTGCCAGAAGCCGGAGCCGGTGGGGGCGTCCGGATCGAACAGGGTGACCGCGAAGGAGCGGGTGCCTTCCGGGGCTCCGGACCAGGTGAGATCGGGGGAGAGGTTCTGCCCGCCGAGGTTCTCCACCACCTGCTGGGGAGCCACGACGGTGCCGTCGGGCGTGGCCTGCGACGACAGTGTCAGGGGGCTGGAATCGCTCGAATCCTTCGTGTGGTGATCCATCCCTCCAGCCTAGGTGGTGCCCGGCGACGAGTCGAGCCGGTCACCAGGTGCCGCGCCGCTACACTGGCGGCCATGCCTGAGAACGCACTGACCACGCAGGGCGTGGACTTCCTGCCCGTCGTCGTCGGCGGCGACATCGGCGCCTACTCCCTCGCCCGAGCGTTCCACGAGGCGTACGGCCTGCGGACCGTGGTGGTCTCGCGGCTCGCCGGATGGGTGGTCGGCACCTCGGCCCTCATCGACAACGTGCGCTGCGAGGACCCCTTCGACGCCGAGAAGCTCGCACCCGTGCTGCAGAGCATCGCCGAGGAGCATCCTGGGCTCCCCCTGATCCTGCTCGGCTCCGCGGACTCGACGGTGAAGGCCATCATCGAGGTGCGGGACGAGATCGGGCTGGACGAGCGCTACATCGCGCCCTACGTCTCCCACGACACCTTCGTGGCCGCCACCGAGAAGCAGAACTTCACCCGGCTGTGCCAGGGACTGGGCGTCGACCATCCCGGGACGGTCGTGGTCGACCTGGCCCAGGAGGTCCCCGACGACCTCGAGATCCCCTTCGAGTTCCCGGTCATCGCCAAGCCCGCCGAGGTCTCGGACTGGAAGCGGGTCCAGTTCCCCGGTCAGAGCAAGGTCCACACCGTCCCCTCCCGCGAGGAGCTGCTGGAGCTGCTGCGCACGATCCGCGAGTCCGGCTACCGCAGCTCGATCATCGTCCAGGACCGGATCCCGGGCGATGACCAGTACATGCGCATCCTCACCGTCTACTGCGACGCGGACTCCCGCGTGCGCTTCGGCTCCTGGGGCCGCACCCTGCTGGAGGAGCACGCCCCCGGGGCGATCGGCAACCCGGCCGCGATCATCACCGGCGTGGACCGCGAGATGGTCGACCAGGCCCAGCGCCTGTGCGCAGAGCTCGGGTGGACCGGCTACGCGAACTTCGACCTCAAGTACGACCGTCGTGACGGCCGCACCAAGTTCTTCGAGCTCAACCCGCGCCTGGGCCGTTCGAACTACTACATCACCGCAGGCGGGCACAACCCGGTGACCTGGTACGTCGACGAGCACCTCCGGAACGCCCTGCCCACCGAGGGCCCCGGCTCCGGCATCGGCGAGGACGGCATCATCCAGGACCAGCCCGAGGTGCTCTACACGGTCGTGCCCACCGCGCTGGTGCGCCGCTACACGACCCAGCCCGAGGCGAGGGCCCAGCTGCGCCGGGTGCTGAAGGCCCGTCGGGTGCGCAATCCCCTGCACTACCCGGAGGCGGAGACCCAGCCCAAGCGCCGCGGCTACGCCCTCGCCGCCGCCGCCAATTTCGTGCTGAAGTTCCAGCGCCACTACCGGCCCGAGGGCGGTGACCGCCTCTCGCGGCTCGTGCCCCGACGCGCGAGCCGCACGGAGCAGGACCCCTCGTGAGCGACCCCGACGGAGCCCCGCCCCAGCGATCACCCCGCGAAGGAACGAGCCTCGAGGCAGGCCGTCTCGAGGGAGGTCGGCTGGACGGCGATGACTGGTCGAGCCCCGTGGTGGGCGTGCTGGGCGGTCTGGGACCGGCGGCCACCGCCGTGTTCCTCGACGTGCTCATCCGGGCCACCTCCGCCGGGAGCGACCAGGAGCATCTCGATCTGCTGGTCTCCCAGCACTCCACCACCCCTGATCGCACCGCCGGGATCCTCGACCCCGACGCCGCCGATCCCGGGCCGGTGATCGCACGGGACGCCCGCATGCTCGAGCGCGCCGGCGCGAGCCTGCTGGTGCTGCCCTGCAACACCGCCCACCACTACGCGCTGCAGGTCGAGTCCGCGGTGACGATCCCGCTGCTGAGCATCGTCAAGACCACTGCCGAGGTGGCCGTGGCGACGGCCGGCGACGCTCCCGTGGCCGTCTTCGCGACCGAGGGCAACATCCACGCCCGGGTCTACCAGGACGAGATCGAGCGCGCCGGAGGCACCCCCTGGACGCCCGATCAGGCGCTGCAGGACGATGTCAGCCGGCTCATCTACGAGCAGGTCAAGGCCGGTAAGCCGGTCGACCTGACGCTGTTCGAGTCCTGCCTCGACCGGGCTCTCGCGCAGGGCGCGGGCACTGTGGTGCTGGGCTGCACCGAGCTGTCGGTCGCCTACGACCAGCACGACTACCGTGGGGACCCACGCCTGGTCGACTCGCTCACCGAGCTCGCACGGATCACCGTGCGCGAGGGCGGCAAGGAGCTCACCCCAGCCTTCCGGTGAGCAGTCTTCCGGTGAGCAGACATCTGAGCAGCCTGCTCCTGGCCGCGAGCCGCTGAGCCCCGATCCTCCTGACGGGCCCCGGCGAACAGGCCTCCCTCAGTGGATCCCGTGCAGAGGATCTCGCTCAGAGGGTCTCCTCCGGACGGTCTCGCTCAGAAGCCGGAGTCCGTGGGCTTGGGGTAGTAGCGCAGGAACTTGCGCACATGATTCAGGCCGACGATCCGTGCATACCGACGCGCCCAGCCGCCGTCGGGCCCGTAGGTCCAGGGGTTGCGGACCCCACGGCGCGCGACGGTGCGCACCCAGCGCCGCATCTCGGGGTCCCGCACGTAGCGCATCAGCAGCGGCATCGGCACCAGTGAATAGAGGATCTCGTCGACGCGCGTGACCGGCTCGATCTCGCGATGCTCGATCGCGTCGGCGACCACGAAGCGGGACACGTTCGCGCCGGCGGAGGTGACGTAGAAGTTGTTGCGCCCGATGCGGGGATTCACCTCGAAGAACTTCCAGATCCCGTCCCGCGGATCCCGCTTGACGTCGAAGTTCGCGAAACCGCGGTAACCGGTGGCCTCGAGCAGGGCGCGAGCCTGGGGGAGCGCATCGCCGAACTCGGTCGTGATCATCGCGGCGGGGCGCCCCAGCGCATCCGGGGTGTGCTCACCCAGCAGCACACGCGCCGAGCACAGCAGCGTCACCCGTCCCGCGGCGTCGGTATAGGCGGTGAGGGAGCCCTCGGCGGTGTCATCGCCCGGGATCAGTTCCTGGACGATCAGCCGACCGGTGTATCCGGCATCGGCGATCGCGCGCACCAGCTCCTCCAGCTCCGCGGGCTCGGAGAGGAACCAGACCTTCTTCTTGCCCGCGAAACGCACGCCGGCCATGTCCGCGGTGCGGGCGGCCTTCATCACCAGAGGGAACGGGATCTCGGTGCGGGGCGGCTCCCAGCCCTCGCCCCGGGGAGCGCTGAGGTCGATGACCTCGGTGCGCGGCGTGGCCACACCGTGCTCGGTGCACAGGCGCGCGAACTCGGCCTTGTCCGACAACCGCTCGAGCGTGTCGGCCTCCAGGATCGGCATCACGAAGTGAGGCGCCAGCCGCTCGCGGTGATCGCTCATCAGCTGGATCAGCGAATCGGCATTGGCCAGCAGCAGCTGCGGGCGACCGCCCTGGCGCTCACCGGCCAGGTCCACCAGTGCGGTGATCAGGTCCTCGTCGCTCGCGTCCCCGCCCAGCTCACGCATGTCGCAGGTGACCGAGCGGCGCATCGGCTCGACGCCCACCTTGGTGACCACGGTCGCCACGACGCCGTACTCCTCATGGAAGGCACGGGCGAGGGTGTACACGCCGAGCCCGGTGCCCAGCAGCACCAGGTCGAACTCCGCCGGAGCGGCGGGAGCGCCGTCGAGGGGACGGCCGGAGAGGGGCGAGAGCGAATCGGGTCGAGGCATGGCGCCGATCCTATCCGCGACAGGACGGTCGGCCGCAGCGCACAGCGCGCGCCGCGACCGACCGTGATCCGTCCGACTCGGGTCAGCCGACCCGTACCCAGGCAGCGCTGTCCGCGGGCAGGGTGCCCGGCGTCGTCTCCGCGGAGGCGACGAGCACCTCGGCGCCCGCCAGACGGTGCCCGACCGGGAGGGCGACCGCCGCCGAGGTCGTGTTCACCAGCACGGTCAGCGCGCCGCGGGTCACCCCGAGCACCCCCTCGGGCAGATCCTCCTCGAAGACCACCGGCTGCTCGGGCCTGCCCAGGGTCAGCTCACGCCGCAGGCCGAGCGCGGTGCGGTACATCTCCAGGGTCGAGCCCTCCACGCCCTGCTGGGCGTCGGCCGCGAGCGGACCGAACTCCGCGGGCTGGGGCAGCCAGCTCTCCCCGGTCGAGGAGAAGCCGAACGCCGGGGCGTCCTGCTCCCAGGGCAGCGGCACACGGCAGCCGTCGCGGCCGGGCACCCCGGCGCGCAGGTGCGAGGGATCCTCGCGCAGCTCGTCGGGGATGTCGCTGACCTCGGGAAGCCCGAGCTCCTCGCCCTGATACAGATAGGCGGATCCGGGCAGCGAGAGCATCAGCAGCGTCGCGGCGCGGGCACGCCGCAGACCCAGCTCCGCATCGGGCACCTCGTCGCGGCGCAGGCCCTCGCCGAAGCGGTAGTCCGGGGCGAACCCGTACCGGGAGGCATGGCGGATCACGTCGTGGTTCGACAGCACCCAGGTGGTGGGGGAGCCGACGGCGTCGGCCAGGGCGAGCGGCTTCTCGATCGCCGCGCGCATCGTCTCGACGCCCCAGCGGGCCTGGAGGAAGCCGAAATTGAAGGATTGATGTGCCTTCTCGGCGCCGATGTACAGCGGCAGGCGGTGCTCGGGGATCCACGCCTCGAGCACCATCATGCGCTCACCCTCGTAGGAGTCGAGGATCGGCCGCCACTCGCGATAGATGTCCAGCACCCCGTCGTTGTCGAAGTAGACCGGCACCTCGCCCTCGGGGATGTCGATCAGCCCCTCGGCGTTCACGGTGGCGTCCGGAAGCCCCTCGGGTTTGATCATGCCGTGGGCGACGTCCACCCGGAAGCCGTCGGCCCCGCGGTCGAGCCAGAACCGCAGCACGTCCTGGAACAGCTCGTGGACGCGCGGGTTCTCCCAGTTCCAGTCCGGCTGGGAGGTGTCGAAGATGTGCAGGTACCACTGGCCGGGGGTGCCGTCCGCCTCGGTGACGCGGGTCCAGGCCGGGCCGTGGAAGATCGAGGTCCAGTTGTTCGGCGGCAGCTCGCCGTCCGTCCCCGTCCCCTCGGCGAACATGTACATGTCGCGCTCGGGGGAGCCGGGAGCTGCGGCCAGCGCCTGCTGGAACAGCACGTGGTCGCAGGAGGAGTGGTTGGGGACGACGTCGACGATGACCTTCAGGCCCAGCTCATGGGCGCGGGTGATCATCTCGTCGGCGTCGGCCAGGGAACCGAACCGGGGGTCGACATCGGTGTAGTCGGCGACGTCGTAGCCGCCGTCATGCTGGGGCGAGGTGTAGAAGGGCGAGAGCCAGATGGCGTCCACCCCGAGGTCCCGCAGGTAAGGCAGGCGGGCCGTGACGCCGGGCAGATCACCCATGCCGTCGCCGTCCGAATCCGCGAAGGAGCGCGGATACACCTGGTACACGACGGCGTCGCGCCACCACTGCTGGGCTTCACGGGTCTCATGCTCCGCGGCCTGGGGCGTCGCGGGGGTGTGGAGGGTCATGCGGGTCCTTCCGAGAGTGCGGATCTCATGCTGTACGTCGAGCTGGGTGCTGCCGCGCGGGCGGGAGCCACGAATGGGCCGCCGGGGAGGAGCGACGGAGTCACGCTCCGGAGTCGAGGCGGGTGATGCTGGCTCCGGCATCGGACGCGTCCAGGCGGAGGACTCCACGGTCGTGGCGGGCGTTCGCTCCGCCGACCTCGGTGTGCACCGTGGCGCTGGGGGCGCCGGGCAGGCTATCGGTTCCGATCACGATCTCGTCATGGGCGCCACGGGCGAGATGCACGAGGACGTCCCCGTCCGGATGGGTCCGGGCGTAGACCAGGGCGTCAGTGCCGGCGTGCAGCCAGCGCAGCCCCCCGCGGCGCAGCGCGACCAGCTCGCGGCGCAGGCCCAGCAGCAGACGGGTCGCCTCGAGGATGCCGAGATCGATGCGCTCGCCGTCGCCCCGGTCGATCGCCTCCCACGGCATCGGGGCGCGCGAATGCTCCCCGTTCTCGCCCTGCGCGCCCAGCTCGTCGCCGGCGAACACGGTGGGCACGCCGGGCAGGGTGGCCAGCGCTGCCACGGCGGCGAGCTGGCGCTCCCGGCTTCCGACGACGGTCCGGGTGCGGGGTGTGTCATGGCTGGACAGCTGGTTCTGCGAGTGGGCGCGGGATGGCCAGGGCATCTGGGCGTTGTAGTCGCGCAGGGTGCGCCAGATGGAGGTGCCGGGCAGACGCGGCAGGGTCATCGGCAGCCCCAGCCAGTTCAGGTCGCTCTCGGGATCCGCGAGCCATGCCCACAGCGGACGGGTGAAGCCCGCGTAGTTCATAGTGCCGTGCCAGCCGTCACCGGCGAGGTCCGCTGTGGCGTCGTGCCCGTGCTCTGCGACGAGCCAGGCGCTGTGCGCACGGCTCTGTCCTCGGGAGTCCGTGACCTCGCGCATCGTGGCGCGGATCTCGCGAGCCACCTCGTGCGTGAGGTCCACCGTGCCGTGGCGGCCGGTCATGTTGGCCACGTCGATCCGCCAGCCGTCGGCTGCGAAAGGAGCGGAGAGATATCGGCCGACGACGCTGCCTGCCCCGCGGGTCAGCCGCGATCGCAGCTCCGCGTTGCGCTGGTCGAGCTTGGGCAGGGTGGGCACGTCCAGCCAGCTGGCGTACTGGTGGGGATGCTCCTCGAAGAGGTAGAAGCCCGCTTCGATGGACTCAGGATCGGCCTGGGCGGCGCGGAACCATTCATGGGTGTCGCCGGTGTGGTGTGTCGTGAGATCCAGCAGCAGGCGCATCCCCCGTTCGTGGAGAGCCGTGGAGAGGCGCACGAGGGCGTCGTCGCCGCCGAGCAGAGGATCGACATGGTCGAAGGCCGAGGCGTCGTAGCGGTGCACCGAGCCCGCCGGGAACACCGGCGTGAGATAGAGGGTGTTCGCGCCGAGTAACGCGATGTGGTCCAGACGCTCCAGGATCCCGTCGAGATCACCGCCGAAGAACTGCCGGCCGGTGAGCTCGCCGTGCATCGCGGGCTCGTCCTCCCAAGCCATCGGGACCGCCCAGCAGGGCAAGTCCGCAGGCGCCGGGCGACCGTCCGCGTCCAGAGGCATCCGGGTGCTGCGGGAGAAGCGGTCGGGGAAGATCTGGTACACGATCGCGTCGTCCACCCAGTCTGGAGCCGGCTCGTGGGCGAGCAGACGGAAGTCCGTGGCGTCAGAGACATCCCAGGGCACGAGGCCTGCGGCGGTGAGCCAGGCGTAGGAGGGGACCGCGGCACCCGAGGGGCTCACGGATCCCTGCGGGGCGAGCACGCAGAATCGGTAGGGCATGACCGGGTTCGTGAGGCTCAGCTCCGCCTCCCACCAGGTGCCTGTGGAGTCCTGGGCGGCGACGTGGAGCTCGGAGGTGCGGATCTCCCCGTCGCTCACCGTGCGCAGGGCGAGCGCGGAAGCCGGGTAGGCGATGGGAACCCACACGCGCAGCGTCGATCGTGCGTCGAGGGCGGGGGCGTCGCCGGCCACGAAGCACGGACCCGAGTCGTGATGGGGCTGCTCGATCAGCGGGACACCGGTGGCGTCGACTCCGAGGGCATCGAAGGAGGTGGAGGGCGGCTCCGCCGACGGCGCGGGGACCTGGTTCATCGGGATCACCTCAACCCTTTACGGCGCCCGCGGTGGCGCCGCCTACGATGTAGCGCTGGAGGAACTGGTACAGGATGATCACCGGGATCATGATCATCACCGACCCAGCCGCGAAGACGCCCAGATTGTTCGAGCGGTCTCCCTGGAGCAGGCCGTACAGACCCACCGCGAGGGTCTTCTTGTCGTCGGCCGTGAGGAAGATCGAGCCCAGCAGGAATTCGCTCAGCACGCCCACCAGGGCCAGCAGCACCGTGGTGGCGAGGATCGGGGTGAGCGTGGGCAGCAGTATTTTCGTGAACACCTGCCAGTGGGTGCAGCCGTCGATGATGGCCGCCTCGTCCAGCTCCTTGGGCACGGTGTCGAAGAAGCCCTTGATCAGCCAGACCTGACCGAGCGAGCCTCCCAGGAGCACCACGATGTAGCCGGGCAGGGAGTTCAGCCCCAGGAAGGGGACGACCTGGCCCAGTCCGGAGAGCATCGTGTAGACGGCGATCATCGCCAGGATCGCGGGGAACATCATGACCAGCAGCAGCGAGAGCAGCCCGATCCGGCGCCCGGTGAACCGGAAACGACTGAAGGCGTAGGCGGCCAGGGTGGACAGGAATACCTGGACAAGGGCGACGACGCCGCAGACGATGACGGTGTTGAGGTACCACTGCAGGAAGGGCCCGCGGGCACCGCGGAGCAGCTCCTGATAGTGGGTCAGGCTGAACGCCGTCGGCAGCAGGCCCGAGGAGGACACGGTGCCCAGCGGGTTCAGTGACGCCGAGACGACGAACAGGATCGGGAAGATCGCGAAGGCCATGGCCGCGACCGCGACGACGTGACGCCAGCCGATCTCCGACATCCAGCGGGCGAACGGCATCCGGTGCGGAGCGCTCGACGGCTCCTGTGAGGCCCCGGGCGACAGGGAATGGGCGGGGGTGGGGGTGGAGATGCTCATCGTGGGGACCCCTCTCAGTTGACGTCTTCGAGGACAGTGGTGAACCGGAACTGGATCGCTGCGAGCACACCGGTGAGGGCGAACAGCGCGACGGAGACCGCCGAGGCGAAGCCGAAGTCGGCGCCCGAGCCTCCGAAGGCGATGCGGTAGATCATGGAGATCAGGATGTCGGTGCCTCCGCGGGTGTACTCACCGGGCAGGAACGGTCCGCCTTCGGTGAGCAGCTGGATCGCGTTGAAGTTGTTGAAGTTGAAGGCGAAGGATGCCACCAGAAGGGGAGCGACGGCGACCAGCAGCAGAGGGGTGACCACCTTGATCGTGGTCTGCAGACGGCTCGCGCCGTCCATGCGGGCGGCTTCCATGACGTCGCTCGGGATCGACTGCAGCGCGCCGGTGGAGACGATGAACATGTACGGGAAACCCATCCACAGGTTCGTCAGCAGCACCGCGGCCTTGGCCAGCGTGGGATCGCCCATCCAGTTCAGATGCAGCCCGAGGGTCTCGTTGATCAGGCCGAAGTCGCGGTTGTAGAAGTTCGACCACACCAGCAGCGAGATGAACCCGGGCACCGCATAGGGCATGAGCAGCACCGAGCGGTAGAGACGTCGACCCTTGACCCGCTCGTCGTTCAGCACCAGTGCGAGCGCGAAGCCGACCACGAAGGTGAGCAGCACGGAGCCGATAGAGAATACCAGGGTCCAGACGAAGGCGGCCCCAAACTGCTTGGCGATGCCGGCGTTGGTGAACAGGCGCTCGTAGTTGCTGAGTCCCACGCCCTGGAGCCAGGACTGGCTGAAGGCGCGCTCGCCGTCGGCGTTCACGAAGTACTCGGTGTCGCCGACGGTGCCCACCGAATAGACCTCGCCGCTGCGGGAGTCGGTCAGGGTGTCGCTGGCCTCGTCGTAGCTGAGCACGGTGCTGCCCTCGAAGGCCTGGTTCGCGCCCTGGATACGGACGGCCTCGGAATCGGTGATCGGGACCGCGAGCTGCTGGATCGTGTCGTACGCGGTGTTGACCTCGCGGGCGTCGAGAATCGTGTATCCGTCCGCGTCGGTCACGAAGCCCGAGGTCACCTCGACGTCTCCGGACGGGACCTCCTGGACCGGTGCAGTCTCGTCCCCCTGGTAGACGGTGCCGGTCCCCGGATCCACGAGGAACAGAGTGAACGGTCCCTCGACCGGGTCGCCCTGGGTCGCGACGGAGAGGTTGTACCAGGTGGAATCGTCGGACTGCTGCACGGAGTTGGCCACGATCGAGTCGATCGCCTGCTCCTTGGTGCCGCGCGTGCCGTCGCCGAAGTTCGTGAAGGAATAGCCGATCGTGAGGATGATCGGGGTGATCAGGAAGACCACTAGGAACAAGGTGCCGGGGAAGAGGTACTTGCCCGGCACGAAGCGCTTCGTGGAGTACAGCGCGAAGATCGCGATCGTCGCGAGGACCACGATGCTCAGCCACATCCACTGCTGCAGCTGGATCATGACCGGGACGGAGAACGCGGCCACGGCGAGCACGGCGCCGAGGAACAGCACGCGCGCCAGGATCGTCGGGATCGTGGTGGTGCGTTCACGGTGCGCGGGCGCATGGGTGGAGGGCATGGCGACGCTGCCTTTCGGTGAAGCAGGGATTCAGGGATTCAGGGATTCAGGGATTCAGGGATTCAGGGATGCAGGGATGCAGGGATGAGGGATACCGGGGCGCGAGACGGCAGATCGGGCCGAGCGGCGTCCTGGAACCGGGGCCGACGGGGCGCTGACGGCGGGGGTGCACAGAGGACGCCGAGCTCGGCAGGGAGCGGGCGGGATGCAGCGTGCCTGCGCTGCGCCCCGCCCGCGACGGCGAGGGATCAGCCGATCTGGCTGGTGATCTCCTCACCGGCGGAGGTCATCGTGGACTCCGGATCGGCGCCGCCGACGATGTTCGCCTGGGCCTGGCCGAGCGGCTCCCAGATCGTGGCCATCTCCGGGAGTGCGGGCATCGGGCCCGCGCCCTCGGCGAGCTCGGCGATCTTCACGATCTCGGGGAAGTCCGCCGCGAGCTTCTCCTGCAGCGTGAGGTTCACCGGGGGCAGCTCGTTGCGGGGGAACATCTGCTCGACGATGTCGGGAGAGGACGCCACCGCAGTCGCGAACTGCTGGGCGATTGCGGGGTTTTTGCCGCCGGCGGCGACGTAGAACGCGTTGACGCCCGCGAACGGCACGGCCGCTTCGAGGCCCTCGAAGCCGGGGACCGGACCCATGGCGAAGTCGATCTCGGCAGTGCGGATGTCCTCGAGCGCCCACGGGCCGGAGACCAGGTAGGCGGCCTTCCCGTCGGTGAACAGCGAGATCGCGTTGTCGCCGGTGATCGACGTGGACAGCACGCCCTGGTCGCCGAGCTCCTTGATCTTCTCGCCCGCGGAGATCGAGCCCTCCTGGCCCACGCCCACGTCGGACGGATCGAAGTCCCCCTCGGTGTCCGTGCCGAAGAGGTACCCGCCGGCGGAGGAGTAGAAAGCCTCCATATGGTAAGCGTCGCCCTGCTCGCCGACCGGCAGGGACAGTACGTTGTCCGCGCCACCGGCCTCGCCGGCGGCGACCATCTCCTCGACGGTCTTGGGTTCGGGGACGTCGGTGAGCTCCTTGTTCGCGAACATCACCAGAGTCTCCACCGCGTAGGGCACACCGTACGTCTGACTGTCATAGGTGACGGCCTCCAGCCCGATCGGTGCGATGTCCTCCGTGGCGTCGCCGGGCAGCTGCACGGGGGAGATCGAGCCGTTCTGAACCAGGTTCCCGATCCAGTCGTGGGCGGCGACGATCATGTCCGGGCCGTTGCCGGCCTGGTTGGCGGTGATGAAGTTGCCTTGAAGATCATCGGCGACGATTTGCACCGCGACGGAAAGGCCGTTGGCCTCGCCCCAGGTCGCGACGGGCTCCTCGAGCGAGGCGGCCTTCTCCTCATCGGTCCAGATCACGAGATCGGCGTCGGCGCGGGCGGGCGCCGCACCCTCTTCGGCGCCACCGGCATCGGAGGCCCCGCCCGCGTCGCTCGAACCAGCTGCGGTCTCGTCCCCGCCGCACGCGGCGAGCAGCGCGGAACCGGCTGCGGCGCCGCTGAGGGCGAGGAAACTCTTTCGACGAATCTGCACGTCTTCTCCTTCGAATCGTGGAGCGACCGGCTTCCATTGGCGGTGCTCGATGAGGGAGACACTAGATCGAGTGAGCCTGGTTGTGCAAGACTGGGCAAGAACTTGCAGGTATCGATCCGGTGACGGGCGGGGATGCGCGCGTCTGGAAGGATGAGGGGATGGCACGACTGATAGACATCGCCCACGCCGCCGGGGTCAGTGAGGCCACGGTCTCCCGGGTGCTCAACGGCAAAACCGGGGTCAACGACGCCACGCGCGATACGGTCATCCGGGTGGCCAGGGAGTTGGGACGCGATGTCGCGCCGGAGGTGACGGGGTCGGGACCGCTGGTCGGTGTGCTCGTGCCGGATCTCGACAACCAGGTGTTCGCGGCGTGGACCGAGCGGATCGAAGCGGAGCTATTCGAGCGTGGGGCGTCCGCGCTGGTGGGCATGCGCGCCCGCACCGTGGAGCGAGAGCGCGAAATCTTGCATCGCTTCTTGCATGCTGGGGCAACGGCGATCATCGTCGTCTCCGGTCATCACGCCCAGCAGCGCGGGCCGGTCGACCACTACCGCGAGGTGGTCGGCGCCGGCGTCCCGCTCGTGCTTGTCAACGGTGTGCGGGACGACCTCGACGCCGCCTTCCTCTCCACCGACGACGAGCACGCCATGCGGCTGACGCTCACCCACCTCCAGGACCTCGGCCACCGCCGGATCGGCCTCGCCGTGGGTGATGAGCACACGTGGCCGGTACGCGAGAAGCTCGCCGTCTTCGAGGAGGTGGCGCGGTCGTTCCCTGAGGATGCCTGGCCGGCAGCGTTCACCGACTTCTCCTACGCCGGGGGCTACGAGGCCGCTCGTGATCTCCTTTCCCGGGGGGCGACAGCGATCGTCTGCGGGTCCGACGTGATGGCGGCCGGTGCGCTCGAGGGCATCCGCTCCCAAGGGCTGCGCGTCCCGGAGGACGTCTCTGTGGTGGGCTATGACGACGTCTTCTGGGCGGGCCTGACCGACCCGCCCCTGACCACGGTGCGCCAGGCGGTGGCGTCGATCGCCCGCGCTGCCGTGCGCGCAGCGCTCGGCGGAGGCGAGGATTCGCGGCGCCCGGCGCGCACGGAGGTCGTGGTGCGGCCCCAGCTGATCGTGCGCGGCTCGACCGCGGTGGCCCCGGGCGGCACGGCGGGCTGAACCCCGCCCGGCCCGCTAGCATGGATGGGTGAGCGAACCGACCAGCACCCGCACCAGCTATGACACCTCCCAGCGACGCAGCGACGAACTGTGGGAGAAGATCCAGAAGGACCCGTCGGGGCTGCGCATGCTCACCGGCGATCGCCCCACCGGGGCCCTGCACATCGGCCACTACTTCGGCTCGTTGCGCAACCGGGTGCGCCTGCAGGACGTGGGCATCGAGACCTGGGTCCTGGTCGCCGACTACCAGGTGATCACGGACCGTGAGGTCATCGGCGATATCAGGGGGTCGGTGCGTGAGCTGCTGACCGACTATCTCGCAGTGGGTCTGGACCCCGAGCGCTCCACGTTCTTCGCGCATTCGGCGGTGCCCGCGCTGAACCAGCTCATGCTGCCGTTCCTGTCGCTGGTCACCCAGCCCGAGCTCGAGCGCAATCCCACCGTCAAGGCGGAGCTCGCCGCGGCCGGGAAGTCCGCCATGGGCGGGCTCCTGCTCACCTACCCGGTTCACCAGGCCGCGGACATCCTGTTCTGCGGCGGCAACGTGGTACCCGTGGGGCGCGATCAGCTGCCCCACATCGAGCAGACCCGCGTCATCGCCCGGCGCTTCAACGAGCGCTATGCGGACGGGGAGCAGGTCTTCACCGAGCCCGACGCGCTGCTCTCGGAGGCGCCGACCATCCTGGGCCTGGACGGCGAGCACAAGATGAGCAAGTCGCGCGGGAACACCGTGATGCTGCGCATGGACGAGACCGAGACGGCCAAGAAGATCAAGAAGGCCAAGACGGACTCCGAGCGCGTGATCACCTACGACCCGGAGAACCGCCCTGAGGTCGCGAACCTGCTGACCATCGCCGCGCAGTGCCTGGACCGCACCCCCGAGTCGATCGCCGAGGAGATCGGGGACAAGGGCTCCGGCACGCTCAAGGTCATGACCGCCGAGGTCCTCAACGAGCACCTCGCCCCGATCCGTGCCCGTCGCCACGAGCTCGAGCAGGACCCCGAGTACCTGTTCTCCGTGCTCCGCGCCGGGAACGAGCGGGCGAACGAGGTCGCCGACGCCACGCTCGCCCGGGTGCGCGAGGTCATGGGAATGGTCTACTGACCGTCTGAGGGCCGCCGGGACCGAGGAGTCCTCGGCGCGGCCGCGTCCCGAGTCGATCGGGTGCGCTCAGAACCTGCTCGAGCTGCCGGCGCCCGAGAAGCCTCCCGAGGCCGCCGAATAGCCCGAGGTGCTCCCGCTCGAGCTCGACGGGTTGCGGTGCGACTCCAGATCGCTGTTCGACTCGTGCTGCCAGGCGGAGTACCAGACCAGCGGGCTGAGGTGCCAGATGTCGGTCGGGTTCCCGGAGATCGCGGCATCCATCGCGTGGCGGCGTCCCCGCACGGAGCGGTACCCACGCTCCTCGTGCTCCAGATCGGCGTCCCACGAGGCGTCGCGCATCACCTCCGCCTCGTCGTCGTCCTCGGCGAGGCGCGAGATCCGCAGGCCCTGCAGCGAGGCGACGCTCGCGGACAGCTCGGTGGTGAGCGTGTCCAAGCGCTCCAGGGCGCTGTCCGGATCGATCTCGTCAGCCTCGAGCTTCGTCGTCAGCTCGCCCATCTCCGCGGAGATGTCGCTGCTCAGCTCGAGCAGATCAGCGACGGCGGCCGTCTCTTCCGCCGAGATGTCCTCGCCGTCGTCCAGCGCACTGTCGAGGGCGTCGATCGAGTCCTGCAGAGGCTGCAGCTCCCGGTCCCAGGCCGCGCGCCAGCCGCCGAGGCGATGCAGCAGATCGTTCGTGGCGATGATGTCGTCATCGGTGTCGTCGAGGTACGTCACGGTGCTCTCGAACTCGCGTGCCTGCTCCCGCTGCCGCCCCTTCAGGCCCCACCCCCACGGACGATCGTTCCCGGCCGGGATCCGGGCGCGCAGCTGCGTCGCCTCGTCGATCTTCTCGAGATAGGTCCGGTAGTCGCTGAGCGCTGCCTCCGCGTAGGGGGACTCGACGGGCAGGGTGCTCGCCGCCGCGGCGGTCAGGCGGTGCTTCGCCAGCACGCCCTCGAAGCGGGGCAGCGCGTCGTCGACACGTCGTCGAGCCGCCCGACGCAGCCCGAGGGCAGAAAGCGCGCCCACAGCGAGGCCTCCCACGACCACGAGTCCGGCGATCAGCACTCCGGGATGCTGCCACCACGGACGGTCCAGCAGATCTGCGTACTTCTCGGCGCCGTCCTCGAGGGACTCCTCCCATTCCCCGTCGTCCGCCTTGTCGCGCATCGCATCCTGCACGCTCTCGAAACCGCGGTCGTCGAGCTTGACGTCCTCCCCGGCGTAGGTGCCCAGGAAGCGGTTCTCCGGATCCAGGGCGAGGATCACGGTGCCGTCGGCCCAGTGGTCGTCGTCCGCGGCCAGCAGCTCGGGCGCGGCGTCCCGGGAGTAGGCGACCGCGGCGTCGTTCAGCGCCGTGTCCTGAGACTGCTCGAAGCCGTAGTCCGTCACGTCCAGAACCAGCACCACCAGGTCCACATCGCGCCGGAAGTCGACGTCGACGAGCCTGCTCTCGAGGATCTCCGGGTCGACCTCCCCGGAGGTGTCGGTGACGTTCACGGAGTGCGGGGCCTCGGCCCGGGCGGGAGCACTCGCGAGGGTCATCTGCCCGAGCAGGACCATCAGCGCCAGCAGGCCGGTGACGACGGCAGCGGCACGACCTCCCGAGCGCTGTTCCCGCTCTCGGGTGACCGAGGGTGCGACGGAGGGCAGGGTGCGGAGCTCGGGGGAGACACGAGAGGAAGGCATGGGGAGACACTATGGGGGGACGGCCGGGAAGGGTCCCGACGATGGTCGGTGCGTGCGTGTCGGAACGGAGGATGGGGCATGGTCGTCGGCCGACGGGTCCCAGGATGAACGCCCTCTGGACGGCTGTCGCGCCGTCGACGTTATGATCGGTCCAAGCAATCGTTGTGGGTCTTCTCAGAGGGGCCCGCCAACCAGGAGGAACCATGCCTGTCTACGAGAATGTCTCCGCGCTGATCGGTCGCACCCCGCTGGTCAAGCTCAACCACCTCGGTGACGACGTCAAGGCCACCGTGCTCGCCAAGCTCGAGTTCTACAACCCCGCCAACTCCGTCAAGGACCGCATCGGCGCCGCCATGATCGATGCGGCCGAGAACTCCGGCCAGCTGCAGCCCGGCGGCACGATCGTCGAGGCGACGAGCGGCAACACCGGCATCGCGCTCGCGATGGTCGGCGGCTCCCGCGGGTACAAGGTCATCCTCACGATGCCCGAGTCGATGTCCAAGGAACGGCGAATGCTGCTGCGCGCCTTCGGTGCCGAGCTGATCCTCACGGAGCCCGCCAAGGGCATGCAGGGCGCGGTCGACAGGGCCGAGGAGATCGCCGCCGAGACCGGCGCGGTCCAGGTCAAGCAGTTCGACAATCCGGCCAACCTCGAGGTGCACCGCCGCACCACCGCTGAGGAGATCTGGACCGACACCGACGGCGACGTGGACGCCGTGGTCTCCGGCATCGGAACCGGCGGCACCATCTCCGGCGTGGGACAGGTGCTCAAGGAGCGCAAGGGCGACGTGAAGGTCTTCGCGGTCGAGCCCGAGGAATCCGCGATCCTCAACGGCGGCGCCGCCGGTCCCCACAAGATCCAGGGCCTCGGCGCGAACTTCGTGCCCAGCATCCTGGACCGCGAGGTCTATGACGAGGTCGTGGACATCGACGCCGAGAGGTCGATGGACCGTGCCCGCACCGTGGCCCGCACGGAGGGCCTGCTGGTGGGCATCTCCTCCGGCGCCGCGATCGAGGCGGCCGCACGCATCGGCGCTCGCGAGGAGTTCGCGGGCAAGACCATTGTGGTCATCGTGCCGGACTTCGGAGAGCGCTACCTCTCGACCCCGCTGTTCGCCGAGTACGCGGACTGACCGTGCCGATGGTCACCGGCCTGACCGACCGGGTCATGAACGCCGTCGCGACGGTCCGGGAGGACCTCGCGGCGGCGCGCCGCCGCGACCCTGCCGCGACCGATGACCTCACGGTCCTGCTCACCTCCCCGGGGCTGCACGCCATCTGGACCCATCGGGTGGCCCACCGACTGTGGGCACGCGGGGCGAAGCTCCCGGCCATGGTGGTCGCGCAGGGCGCCCGGTCGCTCACCGGGGTGGAGATCCACCCCGGTGCCGCCATCGGCCGCCGCTTCTTCATCGACCACGGCATGGGCGTGGTGATCGGGGAGACGGCGGAAGTGGGCGATGACGTGATGCTCTACCACGGGGTGACGCTCGGCGGCCGCTCGATGGAGCGCACCAAGCGCCACCCGACGGTCGAGGACAGCGCCACCATCGGGGCCGGGGCGCGGGTGATCGGCCCGGTGGTCGTCGGTCGAGGAGCGCAGGTCGGCGCGAACGCCGTGGTCGTCAAGGACGTCCCTGAGCTCGCCACCGCCGTCGGCGTCCCGGCCCAGGTGCGCACGGGAGCCGCACATCCCGAGGTGCAGATAGACCCGGCGATCTGGATCTGACGCAGCAGTACGGAGCCGCGCTGAGCCGTTCCGAGCCGTGCCGAGCAGTATCGGGCGGTTCAGAACGGATCGAGGAACGAGGTGCCGCCCACCTGGTTGAGCGTGCGCTCCCAGTCGGGCAGCACCTCGTGCGCGTCCTCCGCGATGATGTGGTCGAAGACCGCGCGCAGCGAGGTCTCCGGCGGAGGGGCGATGTCGATCAGCACCGTGGTGGCGCCGTGCGCCCTCGCCGTCGGGGCGAGCTGTGCCGCAGGGAACACCGTGCTGCTGGTGCCGACGACCACGAACAGCTCCGCCTGCTGAGCCAGGCGCACCGCCTGCGCGAGCGGAGCCTCGGGCAGCGTCTCGTCGAAGAGGACGACGTCCGGCCGAGTGGGCGCGCCGCACTCCGGGCAGGTCGCCGGCACCCCGTGGTCCTCGGGTCGGTCGCCGTCACCGGGGTCCAGAGGGGCCCGCCACCGGCACTCCGAGGACAGACAGACCGCGAACAGGGCGCTCCCGTGCAGCTCGGCGACGACCTCGCTGCCGGCGGCCTGATGCAGGCCGTCGATGTTCTGCGTGATCACCGGGGCGCCGAGCCGGGCGATCGCCCGATGGCCCGGCGTGGGGCCGTGCTCTGCCGCGATCGCGGCCATCCTGCCCCATACGGACCAGAGCTGGGGAAGCGACTCCGGGAGCAGCTCGGCGTGCATCGCCTGCTCCGTCTCCGGGGCGAGGGTCCACAGCCCCTCGGGCCCGCGGAAGGTGCCCAGGCCCGTGCGGGCGCTGATCCCCGACCCGGTCAGGAAGACGATCTCCTGATGCTCCGGTCCGGGGACGAAGCGTCCGGACCTCACCACTCCTCATGCTCCCGGGAGTCCCAGGCGGCCTGCTCCCCCAGATCGAGGGAGGCCAGCAGCTCACGGTCCGCATCGTCGAGTGCGATGTGGTCGAGGGTGGCGTTGTCGCGCTGGCGCTCGGGGCTGGAGGACTTCGGGATCACGACGATGCCCTGGTCGATCGCCCAGCGCAGCGACACCTGGGAGGGCTGCACGCCGTGCTTCTCCGCGACCTTGCGCAGCGCGAACTGCTCGGCGAGGCCCTCGCGGCCGCCGAGCGGGCCCCAGGCCTCGGTGACGATCCCGTGCTCCCGGTGGAAGGCCAGCGTGTCACGGCGCTGCAGAGCGGGGGAGAGCTGGATCTGATTGACCTCGGGCCACACGCCGGTGGCCTCGACCAGCTCCTCGGTCTGCTCGGGACGGAAGTTCGACACCCCGATGTGCTGGACCCTGCCCTCCTCCTTGAGGTCGATGAGGGTGCGCCAGGTGTCCACGGCGAGGCCGCGCGAGGGGTTGGGCCAGTGGATGAGCACCAGCGCGGCGCTGTCCAGGCCGAGGCGGCGCAGGGACTCGAGGTAGCCGGTGCGGGCCGCCTCGCGGCCCTGGTCGCCGCCGGCGATCTTGGTGGTCACGAGCACCTCGTCGGAGTCGACGCCGCTGGCGCGGATCGCCTCTCCGACGGAGGCCTCGTTGCCGTACTGCGCAGCGGTGTCGATCAGCCGGTAGCCGGAGCGCAGCGCCGCGGCGATGCCCTCGACGGCGCCGGTGCCCTTCATGCTGCTGGTGCCGAATCCGATCAGCGGGAGCTCCGCGCCGTCGGAGAGGGTCGTGGTGGGGATGGACAGCGTGGTCATGAGGACCTCCTGCAGCGGTGGACGTGGATACCACCAGCGTAGTCATGACGGCGCTGCGGTGGCGGAGGGTCCTGCTAGCGTGCTCGCATCCGATGACTCGATGAGGAGATCTTGATGACAGAACGCGCGGAGTCGGCCTCGCCCACCGGCGTGCACGACGAGATCTCTCCTCTGCGTCGGGTGATCGTGCACCGTCCTGGACCCGAGCTCGAACGGCTCACGCCGGACAGCCGGGAGGAGCTCCTCTTCGATGAAGTGCTCTGGCGAGGCCGGGCCGAGGCGCAGCATCGCGAGTTCACCAGCCTTCTCGAGGCCGACGGGGTCGAGGTCCTCGAGCTCACCCGTCTGCTCACGGACCTGCTCGATCTGCCCGAGCCGCGTGCTCGGCTGCTCGAGGGAGCGCTCGATCCCACGGTGCTCGGCGACATCGCCGTGCAGGACCTCTCCGAGGCTCTCGCAGAGCTGTCCGCCTCCGAGGTGGGAAGGGTGCTGATCGCGGGCATCACGGTCGCGGAGCTGCGCGCGCTCGGAGTGCGCCCGCGCTCGCTGTCCCTGCAGAACGCGCGGGAGGACCATCTGATCCTGGACCCGCTGCCCAACCATCTGTTCACGCGGGACACCTCGGCGTGGATCGGAGACATGGTCTCGGTCAGTCCGATGCGCCTTCCCGCCCGACGCCGCGAGAGCCTCCATCTCGAGGCGATCTACCGACACCATCCCCTGTTCTCGGGAACCGCGGCGCCACGGAGGATCCTGGGGCCGGAGGGAGCCGGCGCTGCCACCGTCGAGGGCGGCGACGTGATGATGCTGTCTCCGCGCGTGGTGGCCGTCGGCCTGTCCGAGCGCACCAGCGCCGTCGGAGTGGAGCGGCTCGCCGCCGATCTCCTGGAGGACGGGACCGTGGAGCGCGTCATCGCGGTCGCTCTGCCCCACCAGCGCTCGATGATGCACCTGGACACGGTCACGACGGTGGTCGATGAGGAGTCGATGCTGCGCTACGGGCCGCTGGGGGTGCTGGAGACGTTCGAGATCGAGCGCACCGGGGACCGCCTGCACTCCCGGGCTCGGCCGGCCGACGAGATGGACCAGGTCCTCGCCCGCGGGATGGGCGTCGACTCCCTGCGGGTGCTCACCGCTCCTCTGGACGCGTATGCCGCGGCGCGCGAGCAGTGGGACGACTCCTGCAATGTGCTCGCCCTCGCCCCGGGCCGGGTGGTGGCGTACGAGCGGGCCGCGTCCACCAACGACTACCTGCGGTCACAGGGCGTGGAGGTCCTCGAGTTCTCCGGGGACGAGCTGGGTCGCGGCCGCGGCGGGCCGCGCTGCATGAGCTGTCCTGTCGCGAGGGGCTGAGACCTCCGCAGGACCGAGCGAGGAGGTCAGCGCCGCGTGGGCGGGGGAGGGTCCGCCTCGGTCTGGAGGCTCTGCGCCTGCGCCGGCAGCGGCTCGGCGAGCGGACGCTCCATCAGCAGCTGCTGCGTGCCGAACTCCTCGAGGCCTTTGCGCACCGTGAAGCCGAGCTTGCGCAGCAGGGCGACGCTGCGCTTGTTGCGGGTCTGGCTGATCGCGATGACGTGGTCGTCCTCGAGCGCGTGACGTGCCCAGGTGAGCAGGGCGATGCAGGACTCGGCGGCGTACCCCTGACCGGTCCATTCCGGCAGCAGCGCATAGGAGAGCTGGAGCTCTCCGCGGTCGTAGTCCAGCGTGATCGACCCGATCATCGTGTCGTCCTCGGGATGGGCCAGAGCCCAACGACCCCAGGTCAGGCCCAGCGGTGAGAGCTCGAGCGCCTGCCGGGAGGCGTAGTCCACGGAGCCCCCCAGGTACTCCCGGGTGACGGGATCGGTCAGGAGACGGATCATCGCCTCGCGGTCGGCGTCCCCTGGCGGGCGGATCACCAGGCGAGGCGTGGGGATCCGGACCGGCCAGTCGCTCGTGCCTTCCTTTGTCACGGGGCCACCGTACTAGGTACTCCCCTCCCGACAGACGTTCTTCGCGTCGAGAGCCCGGAGCGGACGGAGAGGCCCCGTCCGTGCGGTGAGTGCGCGGACCGGACGGTATGGTGAGGCCCGCGGCACATCGATGTGCCGCCCCCGTCGGCCCCTGGCAGGTGCCGTGCGACGCGGTTGATGCGGAGAGGGCGGTGACCCCGCCCCGTGACGAGAAGGAGCACCATGGTCGAGCAGTCCCTGCGCAGCACAGCGCTGGAGGCCGTCCACGAGTCGCTCGGAGCGACCTTCACCGATTTCGCGGGCTGGCGGATGCCGGTCCGCTACGACTCGGATCTCGCCGAGCACGCCGCTGTCCGTGAGCGCGCCGGACTCTTCGACCTCAGCCACATGGGAGAGATCCACCTGCGGGGGCCGGAAGCGGCCGCAGCCCTCGACCATGCGCTGGCCGGCAAGCTCTCCGCCGTCTCCGTGGGGCGTGCGAAGTACTCGCTGCTGCTGACCGAGGACGCCGGCGTGATCGATGACGTCATCACCTATCGCCTGGCCGACGACCACTTCCTGGTGGTCGCCAACGCCTCCAATGCCGACGCGGACGCTGAAGCGCTCGCTTCCCGCTCGGCCGGCTTCGACGTCGAGGTGGAGGATTCCTCCGATGGCACGTCCCTGCTCGCCGTGCAGGGACCGCTCAGCGAGGAGATCCTCCTGCGCCTGCTCGCCGCCGGGAGCGCCGACGAGGGCGAGGGTGTCGTGGGGATCGGTGCCGAGGACATCACCGCCATGAAGAACTACCGCTTCCTCACGGGCACCTATCGCGGCCAGGACCTCCTGGTGGCCCGTACGGGCTACACCGGGGAGGACGGCTTCGAGCTGTACGTCCCCGACGCCACCGCCGTCGAGCTGTGGACGCAGCTGACCGAGGTCGGCGGGGAGGACCTCACCCCGTGCGGTCTCGCCTGCCGCGACACCCTCCGCCTCGAAGCGGGAATGCCGCTGTACGGCCACGAGCTGGGTGCCGACCTGCACCCGTCGCAGTCCGGCCTGGGCCGGCTCCCGGCGCTGACGTCCAAGCAGGATTTCGTGGGCCGCTCCGCGTTCGAGAGCGCCGAGGTCGACGACCTCCCGGTGCTGGTGGGCCTGGTCGCCGAGGGCCGACGCGCTGCCCGCGCCGGGTCGGTGGTCCGCGGGCCCGACGGCTCCGAGGTGGGCTCCGTGAGCTCGGGCGCCCTGTCTCCGACGCTCGGTCACCCCATCGCCATGGCCTTCGTGCGGCCAGAGCTCACCGACGTCGGCACCGAGCTCGTGGTCGACGTGCGCGGCAAGGACCTGCCCGTACGGGTCGTCGCGCTGCCGTTCTACTCCCGTTCCTGATCCTCCCGAACTGTCTCCGCTCGATCCCTCTGTCATCCCTCCAGGAAGGACCCATCCCATGACCGCAGAGCTCCTCTACAGCAAGGACCACGAGTGGGTGCGCGTCGAGTCCGACGGCGTGGCCGTCATCGGCGTCACCGACTACGCGGCCGAGCAGCTCGGTGACGTCGTCTACGTCGATCTGCCCGAGACCGGGGCCGAGCTGAGCGCCGGCTCCGAGATGGGCGAGATCGAGTCCACCAAGTCCGTCTCCGATCTGTTCTCCCCGATCGACGGCACCGTCACCGAGATCAATCAGGCCGTCGTCGACTCCCCGGAGCTCGTGAACTCCGCTCCGTTCGAGGACGGCTGGCTGCTCAGGGCCAGCTTCGAGTCCCTCCCCGAAGACCTGCTCGACGCGGCGGGGTACCAGGCCTTCACCGCGTCCTGACCTCTGCCGCGGCGGCTGCGCCCCGCAGCGCGGCCGCCGCGGCGGCAGGACCCACGCATCCACCGAGAACCGCGACATCCAGGGGTAATCCTCCATGACCGTTTCGTCCGAGCACGGCACGCACTCCGCAGATCCCGCGGGCGTCGCCGATCCTCTCGACTCCCTCGCCTCGTCAGCCTCGTTCGTCCGCCGTCACGTCGGCACCGACTCCGATTCCCAGCGCCACATGCTCGAGGTCCTCGGATACGAGAACCTGGACGAGATGCTGCAGGCCGCGGTGCCCGGCACGATCCTGCTGGACCGGGAGGCGGACGCCGCGCGGTCCTCCGTGCCCGCCGGCATCGACGAACCCGCCGCGCTCGCCGAGCTGCGGGGCCTCGCGGACCGCAACGTCGTGCGCCGCTCCCTGATCGGACTCGGTTACCACGGCACGCACACTCCCGCGGTGATCCAGCGCAACGTGCTGGAGAACCCTGCCTGGTACACCGCGTACACCCCGTACCAGCCCGAGATCTCCCAGGGCCGGCTCGAGGCGCTGCTGACCTTCCAGACGATGATCTGCGACCTCACCGGGATGGACGTCTCCAACGCCTCCACCTTGGACGAGGCCACGTCCGCGGCCGAGGCGCTCATGCTCGCCCGCCGCACCGCCAAGCGCAACGGCGACGTGTTCCTCGTGGACGCGGACGCGCTGCCCTCGACCAAGGACGTGCTGCAGGGCCGTGCCGCCGGGCTCGGCATCGAGCTGCGCGAGGTCGACTTCGCGACCGAGGGCGTTCCCGAGGGACCGTACTTCGGGGCGCTCGTCCAGTACCCCGGGGCATCGGGCCGGGTCTGGGACCCGAGCGAGATCATCGCGGAGATCAGGTCGACCAAGGCGGTCGCGATCGTCGCCGCGGATCTGCTCGCGCTGACCCTGCTCGCCTCCCCGGGATCGCTCGGGGCCGATGTCGCCGTGGGCACCTCGCAGCGCTTCGGCATCCCGCTGGGCTTCGGCGGTCCCCACGCCGGCTTCGTCGCCGTGCGCAAGGGCCTGGAGCGCCAGCTGCCGGGACGCTTGGTCGGGGTCTCGGTCGATGCCGACGGCAATACCGCCTACCGTCTCTCGCTGCAGACCCGCGAGCAGCACATCCGTCGGGAGAAGGCCACCAGCTCGATCACCACGGCGCAGGTGCTGCTGGCGGTGATGGCCGCGATGTACGCCGTCTACCACGGCCCCGAGGGGCTCACCCGGATCGGGCGCCGGGTCGCGGACCGCACCGCGACCCTGGCCGATCTGCTCGTGCGCAGCGGATTCGAGCTGACGCACGAGTCGTTCTTCGACACGATCGAGGTGAGGGCCACCGGCCTCGCCCAGGACATCGCGACGGCGGCTGCGGAAGGCGGGTTCCTCGTCCATGTCGCCGGTGACGACATCGTCCACCTCTCGCTCGACGAGACCATCACGTCGTCCGACCTGGACGCGATCGTGGCGATCTTCGCGCCCTTCGCGCCGGAGCCGGGCCAGGAGCTCGTCGCGACGGACTCCGGGCGGGGCTGGGAGGAGCTGGTGCGGCAGGACGCGTTCCTGCGCCATCCCGTGTTCTCGTCGTTCCATTCCGAGACCGCGATGATGCGCTACCTGCGGCGCCTCTCGGACCGTGACTTCGCGCTGGACCGCGGCATGATCCCGCTGGGCTCGTGCACCATGAAGCTCAACGCGGCCACCGAGATGGCTGGGATCACCTGGGCCGGCTTCAATGCGATCCATCCGTTCGCCCCGCCCGAGGACGTGCCCGGGTACCTCGAGCTCATCACCCAACTGGAGACCTGGCTCGCGGATCTCACCGGTTACGACACCGTGTCCCTGCAGCCCAACGCCGGCTCCCAGGGAGAGTTCTCCGGCCTGCTCGCGATCCGCGCCTATCACGCCTCGCGCGGGGAAGCCGGTCGCGACGTGTGCCTGGTGCCGAGCTCGGCGCATGGCACGAACGCCGCCAGCGCCGTCAACGCCGGGCTGCGGGTCGTGGTCGTGGGATCCGATGCCGGGGGGAACATCGACCTCGAGGATCTGAAGCAGAAGATCAAGGACCACGGCGACGAGCTCGCGGCCCTCATGATCACCTACCCCTCCACCCATGGCGTGTACGAGGAGGAGGTGCGCACCGTGTGCCAGCTGGTGCACGACGCGGGCGGCCAGGTCTACGTCGATGGCGCGAATCTCAACGCGCTGCTCGAGGTGGCGCGCCCGGGTGAGTTCGGCGGCGACGTCTCCCATCTGAACCTGCACAAGACCTTCTGCATTCCGCACGGCGGCGGCGGCCCGGGCGTCGGCCCGGTCGCGGCGAAGGCCCATCTGGCGCCCTTCCTGCCCGGCCACCCCGAGATGCAGCAGAGCGAGCATCCGGTGACGGGTCAGGGGGTGCAGATCCATAGCGGGCCCCCGGTCTCGCAGGCTCCCTACGGCTCGGCGTCGATCCTGCCGATCTCCTGGACCTATGTGCGTCTCATGGGGCCCGAGGGGCTGCGGCACGCGACCGCCTCGGCGGTGCTCGCGGCCAATTACATGGCGCGCCGGCTCTCCGAGGCCTATGAGGTGCTGTACACGGGGGAGAGCGGGCTCGTGGCCCACGAGTGCATCGTGGACCTGCGACCGCTGACGGCTCGCACCGGCATCACGGTCGACGACGTCGCCAAGCGCCTGATCGACTACGGCTTCCACGCCCCGACCATGTCGTTCCCCGTCGCCGGCACCCTGATGATCGAGCCGACGGAATCCGAGGACCTCGCGGAGATCGACCGCTTCGTCGAGGCGATGCTGATGATCGCGAAGGAGGCCGACGAGGTGGCCGACGGCACCTGGCCGGTCGACGACAACCCGCTGGTGGGCGCCCCGCACACCGCGGCGTCGATCGCGACGGGGGAGTGGACCCACCCCTACTCCCGCGAGGTCGCGGTCTACCCGGGGAGCTGGACCGCACCGGAGGACCTCACCACCCACGACAGCGCGCAGATGCGGATCCAGTCGAAGTACTGGCCGCCGGTGCGCCGTATCGATCAGGCCTTCGGTGACCGGAACCTGGTGCCCACCTGGCCGTCCGACGAGCCGTGAGCGGCGGTCGCCGCAGCCGCGACCGGCGCCGGGAAGGACCCGGTGCGCGAGAGCGGCACGGCTCGTGAGTGTGATCGTCACATGACGGCGGTCCTGTGAACTCCTGTGACGCCCCGGTTTCCGACCGGGGCGTCATTGCTCCTAGCCTCGGATCATGACCGAGATCCTCACCACCCATGCCGGCTCCCTCCCTCGCAGTCCGAAGCTGATCGACGCCAACGCCGCCCGCCCGGTCGGCGCGGACGGGCTGACCCCCGAGCCCACCGACGAGTTCCGCGAGGTCCTGCGGCAGGCGGTCGCCGACGTCGTCGCCAAGCAGCGCTCGATCGGCATCTCGATCCCCAACGACGGCGAGTACGGGCACCTGATGGGCTCGGCCGTGAACTACGGCTCCTGGTGGTCGTACATCTTCGATCGCGTCAGCGGCCTGGAGCTCACCGGGGACGACCACTTCTCCAGCGAACCCGTGCGCTCGAGCCCCGGGAACGTGCGCCTGACGACGTTCCCGGACCGCCGCGACTGGACGACGTTCGCCGATGCCTATCAGGACCCCACCTCCGGCATCACCGTCGGCACCCAGGTGACGTTCCCGGCGGCCACCGGCGAGATCGCCTACTCCGAGGCCGGTCGCGAGCTGGGCCAGCAGGACATCGCCAACTTCCGTGCGGCCCTGGACGCCTCCGGGTACGAGCGCGGGTACCTCGCTGCCCTGTCCCCGGGATCCGGCAGCCGCATCGTCGATGATCACTACGGCGACGAGGACGCCTTCCTCGACGCCTGGGTCGAGGTGATGCGCCCGGAGTACGAGGCGATCGCCGCCGCCGGCCTCATCGTGCAGATCGATGACCCGTCGATCGCGGAGAACTGGGACCAGATCAACCCCGAGCCCAGCGTCGAGGACTACCTCGCCTTCACCCGCAAGCGGGTCGACGCCGTCAACCGCGCCCTGGTGAATGTCCCCACCGAGCAGACCCGCTTCCATCTGTGCTGGGGTTCCTGGCACGGACCGCACACCACCGACATCGAGTTCCGCCACATCGCCCCGCTGCTGCTGGAGATCGACGCGAAGTACTACAGCTTCGAGGCCGCCAACGTGCGCCACGAGCACGAGTGGACGGTGTGGGAGCAGCTCGAGCTGCCCGAGGACAAGGTCATCGTGCCCGGGATCGTCTCCCACGCGACGAACGTCGTCGAGCACCCGGAGCTGGTCGCGCAGCGTCTCGAGCGCTTCGCCCGGATCGTGGGACCGGATCGCGTGATCGGCTCGACCGACTGCGGCCTCGGCGGGCGCATCCACCCGCAGATCGCCTGGGCGAAGCTCGAGTCCCTCGTGCAGGGTGCCGAGATCGCCTCGAAGCGCCTCTGAGGCGTAGCGCCTTCGAGGACTGCAGGCGGCGGAGAGCGGCCGCGGCGGAACGGGCGCGAGGCCCTCTCCGAGTGGGCTGCACGATGACGGCACGGTGACTCCACCTGGAGTCACCGTGCCTTTGTCATATTCGGCCACACAGCTCGCTCGCCACCCTCGGCGCGCGGTCGAATAGTCATGTCGTCGACACGGCGGCTCGGATCTTTGCGGAAAGGACTACATCATGGCGCAGCGCACCACCCGTCGCCCGCTCATCGGCGTGACCGCGGGGACCCGGGCCATGATGTCCGGCGCCTGGGCGGGCCACGACGCCGTCGTCGTCACCGAGCACTACGTGCGCGCGATCCGCGACGCCGGCGCCCGGCCCGTGATCATCGCCCCGCAGGATGAATGGACCGATGAGGAGATCGCCGAGCTCGACGGGCTCGTGCTCACCGGCGGCACCGACCTGGACCCGGCCACCTGGGGCGAGAGCGCCCTGGTCACCGACATGACCCCGGACCCCGAGCGCGACGCCTTCGAGACCGCGCTCTATCGCGGCGCCCGGCGCACCGGGGTCCCCGTCCTCGGCATCTGCCGCGGCCTGCAGATCATCGTGATCGCCGAGGGCGGCGAGCTCCACCGCCACCTTCCCGTCGACGTCCCGAGCCATCCCGCCACCGGGGAGCGGCCCACACGCGTCGAGGTCGGCATCGAGGCCGCGAGCGACCTCGCCGTCGCGCTCGGCACCCGCGCCGAGGTCACGGCCTTCCATCACCAGGGAGTGCGGGCCGTCGCCGGGGATCTGCGCGTCGTCGCGCGTCACGACAGCGGGCTGCCGCTGGCGGTCGAGGCGGCCTCCGGATCGACCGTGCTCGCGGTGCAGTGGCACCCCGAGATCGACGGAGCCGACGGGGCGCAGGTCTTCGAGAGCCTGCTCACGGCGATCGAGCACCGCGCCGCGACGGCATCCGGCCCGGCATTGGTCTAAGATGGGGCCGACCGCGCGTGCCCTGCGTCGCGCGGAGCAGACGGGTGACGCAGACGGGTGACATGGAGGAATGACCACGATGACCAACCACGAGGCGGCCCACGCCCACGAGGCGGAGCAGATCGCCGATGCCGCTGAGCGGCAGCCCGGCAATCAGACGTCAAACGGCAACAACCTTGTGCTCAGCATCGTGCTGTTCCTCGTGCTGTTCGTCCTGTTCGCCGCCGGGCTCTGGACGATGAGCCTGTTCACCACGGTGACGTTCGTCGTCGGTCTGGCGATGTGCATGGTCGCGCTGTTCGGCACCTTCGACCTGGTGCCGCGCCTGCTGACCTGAGCACCCGAGAACTTCGACGAGGGCCCGGCCACCATCTGGTGGCTGGGCCCTCGCATGTCCGGAGAGCTGCAGGTCCGCAGAGCCGCATATCCGGAGAGCCGCAGGCTCCGGGCGCCGGCTCCGAGAGCCGACGCCTCAGAAGCCCTGAGGTCTCACGCGCTGTGTTGCTGATCCAGCCGGACCAGAGCGTCCAGAGCCACCACGATCATGTCCTCGAAGGTCTCCTGGCGCTCCTGGGCGCTCGTCTCCTCACCGGTGAGCAGATGGTCCGAGACGGTGCACAGGGCGAGCGCACGGCGCGAGAACTGGGCGGCCAGGGTGTAGAGCGCAGCAGCCTCCATCTCGACGCCGAGCACCCCGTAGCGGGCCAGGGTCGCCGTGATGGTGGGGTCGGGGCTGTAGAACTGATCGGCGGAGTAGAGCCCGCCCGGCACGACGGGCAGCAGCTTCTCCTCCGCCACGTCCGCCGCGAGCCGCAGCAGCTCGAAGTCTGCTGCCGGAGCGTAGGAGACGCGCCCGAACCGGGCGGCGTTCATCGCGGAATCGGTCGAGGCGGAGACGCCGAGCACGACGTCGCGCACGGCGACCTTCTCGGAGAGTGCGCCGCAGGTCCCCACGCGCACGATCGCCTGGACGTCGAAGTCGTCGAAGAGCTCCTGGGCGTAGATGGCCATCGAGGGCTGGCCCATCCCGGAGCCCTGGGCGGAGACGCGCACGCCGCCGTAGGTGCCGGTGTAGCCGAGCATCCCGCGCACGTCGTTGTACTGGACGGGATCCTCGAAGAAGGTCTCGGCGATCCAGCGCGCCCGGTAGGGGTCTCCGGGCATGAGGACGTAGGGAGCGATCTGGCCGGGTGAGGCACCGATGTGTGTCGACATGGCGCCAGAGTACGACGGGCGCAGGTGCGAGGGAGTCCCGGCGCCGACGTGTCGAGGGAGGATCGAGGAGGGCCGTGCAGCGGTTGGTTTCACGGTCGGGCTGAGGGACAATAGGTGATCGTGAACGTTCACCACTCGCGCGGGTCCGCCGTGCCCGCCGCAGTGCCCCGCGATGCCCGGCATGCCCGGTGGGCGGTCTCCCTGCTGTTCTTCCTCAACGGCTCCTCGTTCTGCGCGATCCTGCCGCGCTATCCGGAACTCGTGGAGAGCATCGGCCTGAGCAACACGGCCTTCGGCCTCGCCGTCGGCATCGGGCCCATCGGCGGCCTGGTGGCAGGGCTCGGCGCGGCGATCCTCATGCGCCGCTTCGGCTCCGCGCGCGTCAGTGTGGTCGCGCAGATCGCTGCGTCGACCACGCACCTCGCCGTCTACCTCTCCGGGTCCTGGCTCTGGCTCGCCGTCTCCCTGATGCTGGCCATGGCCGCGGATTCCCTCACCGACATCTCGATGAACGCCCACGGCATGCGGGTCGAACGGCGCTACCGGCGCTCGATCATGAACAGCTACCACGGGTGGTGGTCCCTCGGAGCGGTCGCGGGCGGGCTGCTGGGCTCGGCCTGCGCTCAGCTCGGCGTGCCGCTGTGGCTGCAGGGCATCGTCGGCCTGATCGGCTTCGGTGCCCTGGCTGCCTACTGCCTGGGCAGGATGCTGCCGGGACACGATGCCACCGAGCGCACATCCACAGCCTCCCCGTCGGCCGCCTCCGGTGCTGAGGTCCTCGCGGAGCTGGCACCGACCGGGTTCCGCATCGCCGGGATGAGCCTGCGTGCGCTGGGCCTGGTCAGCGCGCTGGGCATGATCCTCGTGTTCGCCGGCTCCACAGAGGATGCCGGCAGCACCTGGGGTGCTCTGTTCATGAGGTCGACCTTCGACGCCACGCCCTTCCTCGCGGGCATGGCCTTCGTGGCCCTGCAGGGCGCACAGACCTTCGGGCGCTTCACCGGGGACTATGTCGTGGATCGCCTGGGGGATCGCCGGACCGCGCGGCTGGGCGCGCTGGTCGCCGTCCTCGGGATGAGCCTGGCCCTGCTGCTGCCCAGCCCCGGCACAGCGCTGATCGGCTTCGCGGCCGCCGGCTGGGGCGTGGCGACGCTGTTCCCTGCGGCCTATCGCGCCGCGGACGACATGCCGGGCGTGCCCCACGGCGTGGGGATCACCGTGGTGGGCTGGTTCGCGCGTCTGGGCTTCTTCGTGACCCCGCCGGTGGTCGGGGCGTTGTCCGACGCCCTCACGCTGCGGTATGCGCTGTGGATGGTGCCCCTGTACGCGGTGGGCATCTTCGCGTTCTCCGGTGTGCTGAGCGCGCACTCGCGACGGGCCGACGACGCGGACCCCGTCGGCTCTGCCGGGCCCGCCGACCCCGCGCGCCCCGACGACACGAACGCCTGAACTGCGTCGAGCCAGGCGCCCACCACGTGGCGCTCACTACGTCGAGCCCATGACGTCGAGCCGCAGGCGCCCGGAGCGGAGCGGTCACCGGCCTGTCGTGCGCCCGTCAGAAGCGCGTGATGTCGCCGGCGCCCTCGCGGGCGATGACAAGGTCCCCCTCGGAGAGGTCCACGACCGTGGTCGGCTCGAGGCCCACCTCGCCGGAATCGATGATCACGTCGACCTGGTCGCCGAGCAGGTCCTGGACCACCCAGCCCTCCGAGGGCGGGTCCTCCTGGCCGGGCAGCAGCAGTGTCGAGGAGACGATCGGCTCGCCGAGTGCCTCGACCAGTGCGTGGGCGACGCGATGGTCGGGGATGCGCACGCCGACGGTGTGCTTCTTGGGGTGGGCCATCCGCCGGGGCACCTCCTTGGTGGCCGGCAGGATGAAGGTGTACGGACCGGGGGTCGAGTTCTTCACCAGGCGGAAGGTCGGATTCGAGACGATCACGAACTGGCCCAGCTGGGCGAAGTCGGCGCAGACCAGCGTGAAGTGGTGGTTCTTGCCCACCTGGCGGATGCGCCGGATCCGCTCGAGGCTCTCCGTCGCTCCCAGGGAGCAGCCCAGGGCGTAGCAGGAGTCGGTGGGGTAGGCGATGAGGCCGCCGTCCTTGAGCACGGCGACGGCCTGGTCGACGAGACGCTGCTGCGGATCGACCGGATGGATGTCGAGGTATCGCGCGGAGGCGGAGGATCTGGCCATGCTCGATGCTACGTCGACGGCTCCGGGAACTCCACGATGCTCATCGGGTACGGGTACGGGTACGGGTACGGGTACGGGTACGGGTGTGGGTGCGGTTCAGGCGACGACGACTCAGGCGACGACGACGAACTCGCGGCCGATCCACTTCGTGCGGCGCAGGCGCAGCACGCAGCTGACCGGCAGCGGGCCCTTGATGTGCGGGTAGCCGCGGCCCTTGCCCTCGTCGTCGGCCTCGATGTCGACCGCGATGCCGGCCGCCTCGACGCGCGCGACGTCGATCTCGAGGATCACGAGGTTCGACGGACGATCGGGGTAGACACGTTTGGCGACCATCGAGACCTGCTCGGGCCAGGAAGCGTGGAGGTAGCCGATCTCGGAGAGGTCCCGGCCGCGGGTGGCCTGGGTGTAGGAACCCGTCCGGACGGCCGCCTCCCAGGCGGGCAGTTCGGTGATGTGCCAGATCAGGGGCGCGGGCATGACCGGCAGTGTACCGTGACCGGCATGGATGAGACCTCCGCCGGGCCGGGCGCGGTACGCCTGGTCCACGACGATGACCGAGACCGCTATGTGGCCCTGGACGGCGAGACGGTGGTCGGTGTCCTCTACTACGGCGACGACACCCCCGGTCCACCGGAGCGGCCCGCAGTCCGCGATCTCCGCTCTACCGTGGTCGCCCCGGATCGCGGCGGCCGCGGCGTGGGCTCGGCACTGGTCCGCTTCGCCCTCGAGGACATTCGCGCCAGAGACTTGTCCGTACGACCCACCTGCTGGTTCGTCCGTGGCTGGATCGAACGGCATCCAGAGTTCGCCCCGTTGCTGGGGCGCCCCGACACCTCCGAGGAGGACGAGAAGCCTTGACCTACCGCATCGTGACCGTCTGCACCGGCAACATCTGCCGATCCCCGATGGCCGAGTACGCCCTGCGCGCTGCCCTCGACGACGCGCACCTCGGGGACCGCGTGGAGGTGTCGTCCGTGGGCGTCTCCGACGAGGAGGCCGGCAACACCATCGACCGCCGCGCCGGAGCGCTGCTGCGCAGCCACGGCATCGACCCGTCCGCGCACCGCGCCCGCCAGATGGACCGCGAGGAGATCCTCGGGGCCGACCTCGTGCTCGCCCTGGACCACGACCACGTCGCCCCCGTGCGCCGGATCGCGGGAGAGGACCTCTCGGAGCGGCTGTTCATGGTGCGCGACTTCGCCCCCGAACCGGTCGAGGACACCGGGATCCGTGACCCCTGGTGGGGCGACGAGAGCGACTTCGAGCTCGCGTGGTCCCAGATCGACGAGGCGACCGACGGGATCATCGAGCACATACGGGCTGCGCTCCTCGCAGGCGACACCGATGAGCGCACCGCAGCGCACGACGCCGAGGACGCACGGTGACGAACGCTCCCCTCGGCGCCCTGGAGACCGCGGCGGCCCTGCGTCGCGGTGAGATCGACGTTCGCGAACTCGCCGCTGACTCCCTGGACGCGGCCCGGGGCGTCGGTGCCGAGGTGGGCGCCTTCGCGCACGTGCTGGAGGAGCTCACTCGTGAGCAGGCGCGCATCGCAGCAGAGGGGATCGAGGACGCCCGGCGCGACGGAACCCTCGACGAGCTCGGGCAGCGGTCCCCTCTGTGGGGAGTGCCGATGCCGATCAAGGACCTCACCCAGGTCGCCGGGCAGCCCTTCGAGGCCGGGAGCATGGCGCTGCGAGGGAACATCGCGACCGTGACCGACGGCGTCGCGCAGCGCCTCCTCGACGCCGGCACCCTCACGATCGGGAAGACCAGCACCCCGGAGTTCGGGATGCCCTGCTACACCGAGCCCGCGACCGGGGCGCCGGCCCGGACGCCCTGGGACCTGCGCCGCACCGCCGGCGGGTCCAGCGGCGGTGCGGCCGCGGCGGTCGCGAGCGGAGTGGTCCCGATCGCCCATGGCTCCGACGGGGGAGGGTCGGTGCGGATCCCTGCCGCGTGCTGCGGCATCGTCGGGATCAAGCCCTCGCGCGGAGTGGTCTCGCCGGGCCCCTACTCGACCGAGGGCATGGGGCTGGCCACCGATGGAGTCCTCTCCCGCAGTGTCCGCGACGCGGCCGCCGGCCTCGACCTGATCGCCGGGCCGCGCGACGGGGACTTCATGCCCCGACCCCGCCCCCCGATGAGCTATCTCGACAGCGTCGGCCGGGCGCCGGGCCCGCTGAGGATCGGGGTGCTCCTCGAACCGCTCGCCGCGGTGACCGACGTGCATCCGGCGGCACTGCGCGGCGTCGAGCGTGCGATCGAGCTGCTGCACGGGCTCGGCCATGTGACGACCCCGATCCCCGCACCGTTCACCCCCCAGGAATGGGCGGCGTTCATGCCGCTGTGGAGCGTGGGAGCCGCCTCGATCCCGCTCGAGGCGCAGCAGGAGGGCGAACTCCTCGAGCTCACCCGCTGGCTGCGCGAGCAGGGTCAGGGGTACAGCGGGGTCGACCTCGCCCAGGCGCTGTCCGGGGTGCAGGCGATCGCTCGGCGCACCGGCGAGGCGTTCTCCGCGTACGACGTGGTGCTCACCCCGACGCTGTCCGGGCCGCCTGCCTTCCCCGGTGAGCTCCAGCTGCCCGGCGGCGCTGACGATTTCGACGCCCAGTGCGCGTTCACCCCGTGGACCAGCAGCTGGAACATGATCGGCAATGCAGCGATGTCGGTGCCGCTGCACCGCGAGGAGATCGACGGGACCGAGCTGCCCTTCGGCATCCAGCTCGGAGGGACCCGGCCCGGCGAGGAAGCCCTCCTGCTGGCGCTGGCGGCGCAGCTGGAGGAGCTGGACCCCTGGCCACTGGTGCGGGAGCCGTCTGCCGCATGACTGCTCAAGGCGGTGCGGCGAACTCCCAGCCCGAAGCGAGCGGACCCACCTCCGTGCGCCTGGACGTCTGGCTGTGGAGCGCCCGGCTGATGCCCACTCGATCGGCGGCGACGACGGCCTGCCGGGGCGGGCATGTGCGCCGCAACGGGGAGCCGACCAAGGCTGCTCAGCGCGTCGTGGTGGGTGATGAGCTGAGGCTGCGCTCTCCGGGCAAGGAGCGGATCGTGGTGATCACGAAGATCCTCACGAAGCGCGTCGGCGCCCCGATCGCCCGGGAGGCCTACGAGGACCACAGCCCCGAGCCCGCGCCGCAGCTGGCCGCGGCGCCGCCCCGCCGTGACCGTGGAGCGGGACGGCCCACCAAGCGTGAGCGCCGCGCGCTGGACCGTCTGCGGGGGCGCGAGGACAGCGACCGCCGCTGAACCCGTCTGTCGTCGGGGCCCGGGCCCCGGGGCCCGGAACCAGCGGTCTCGGTGTCGTCTGCGTGGCCAGAGCGTCAGGCGTGTGGGCACGGAGCTGGATCCATCTCCGTGTCCGGGCCCGTGCGGAGGATCGGAGCGGGCTCAGCCTCGCCGTGCCGGGCCGCGGTGTCAGCCGGCGTGGGACAGGAGCTCACGGCGGTTCTGGGTGAGCCGTGCGAGCAGGTTCGCCTCGATGCCCACCACCTTGGGGTGGGCCCCGTCAGCGAGCAGCCGCTGCCGGATCGAGGCGAGATCCGCGCTCTCGCGGATGAATCGCTTCATGACCGGCTTCGCGCCGATCTGTGCGGCCCACCGCTTGCCCTCGCGGCGGCCCTTCCACGTGGCGAGCATGTCGACCTCCTCGTGCGTGAGCCAGCCCAGGTTCGCGTAGTCGCCCAGCCGTACCCGGGTCAGCCGCGACTCATCCCAGATCAGCACCATGATGAGGATGAGCCACACCAGGGACAGCAGCGCCTCGCCGCCGAACAGGACGAGCATGAACGGCAGTCCGCCGCCGAGCGTGGCGAAGAGATTCCACAGGCCGTGCAGGAGCATGCCGGGGATCAGGGCGGGGATGAATACGAGGAACCCCATGCCGGTGCCCCATTTGCGCACCACGAAACCGACGAGGATGCCGGTCGCCGAGGTGTAGATCGCATGGCCGAAGATGTTGAGCACGCCGCGCATGACGAACAGGACCACCACGCCGACTCCGCCGCCGTCCTCGAGGCCCCGGGCGTAGTAGAGGATGTTCTCGGTGAAGGCGAAGCCGCCGCCGATTAGCGCACCGTAGATCAGGCCGTCCAGCGGCCCGTTGAAGTACCGCCGCGCGAGCAGCATGAGCAGCAGCAGCCCGAGTCCCTTGGACGTCTCCTCCACCAGCGGAGCGGAGATCACCGGGCCGATGAACTCGACGAGCCCGTTGCTGCCGGTCAGGGAGTACGTCAGCAGAGAGACCCCGGTGTTCAGCAGGTAGCTGACGAAAGCCGCGACGGCTGCACCCCAGAGGATCGCGATCCCCAGCAGCGGGAAGGGCTGGGGATCCCATCTGTCGGCCAGCAAGATCACCAGGGCGATCACGATCAGCGAGATCAGGGCGAGGAAGGCGGTGACCGTCCACCACGCCGGATTGGCGCTCGAGGTGACGATGAAGCTGAGGAAGGTCAGCCCCAGCACGACGACGAGTCCGAACCCCAGCACGACCGCCGTGAGCCACACCAGCAGGCTCACCGTGGGGGGCTTGGTCGCTTCCTGGGAGACCTCCTGCACCCGACGCATCTGGGTGGACCATGCCGACTGCGGCTGGACGCGGTCGGGGCGCTGGAGCTGCGCCGGCGCATAGCGCGAGGCGGTGAGACCGGTCGCCGGACGCACCGAGGTGTCGTAGGCGCGTGGATTGCCGTAGTCGACATACCGGGGTTGAGGAGCGAGGGAGGCGGACCGGGCCCCGGCAGGAGCTCCGGGGCGTGCGCGCCCGTTGGGCATGAGCTGACCGTTCCGCGGCGGGAAAGGGGGCTGGGACATGAGGGCCTCGTTTTCGGCGGCAGGGGAGAGGTCAGGGCCAGAGGAGCGGAGCGGACCGGAGGCATCATCGCGGCATCCCCCGCACGCGCCGATGTCTCTGTCCGTGGAGATGTTACAGCTGTCACCATCCATCATCGCTGATGCGGAGACCGCCCCGAGCGCATTGTGGACAGGCGCCGGCGGAGCGCCCGCCGCTGGCTCGAGCAGACCGGCACCGAGGACAAGGTTGAGCGGAATAGACTCAACCCAGGGTTCGTTGCAGGCAGTGAGCCGAGCGCGGTACCACCGGGCTCGCGGCACCACCGGACCGTGGTCCCGTAGTGCTGAAGAACCGAAGAACCGAAGAACCGAAGAACCGTAGAGACCTGAGAGACCAGACAGGCCAGGGAGAGGAGCATCGTGGAATTCCAGTTCACCACTCGTTCGCAGGAAGCGGTCACCGCTGCCGCGGAGAAGGCCGTCGAGCTCGGCAATCCGCAGATCAGCTCGATGCACCTGCTCTGGGTGCTGGCCGCTCAGACTGACGGCATCGGGCGCGCCGTGCTCACCGAGGTGGGCGCCGATCCGCAGGACGTCGCGCGACGCGCCGAGCAGGCTGTGCTCGGTCTGCCCCAGGTCACCGGCAGTGCGGGCGCCCAGCCCACCTTCGTCGGCACCGGCTTCGACGCCCTCGAGGCGGCGCGCCGCGAGGCCGATTCCCAGCACCGGACCTATCTGTCCACCGAGCACCTGATGATCGGCATCGCGCTCGGCAAGGACGCGGCGTCCCGGCTGCTCTCCGCCGTCGGCGCGACGCCGACCTCCCTTCGCGATGCCGTGACCCGACTGACCCCAGGAGATGAACGGATGACCCAGATGGACTCCCAGAACCCCGAAGGATCCTTCCAGAGCCTCGAGAAGTTCGGTGTCGACCTCACCGAACAGGCTCGGGAGGGCCGACTGGACCCGGTGATCGGACGCGACGGCGAGATCCGCCGTGTGGTGCAGGTGCTCTCGCGCCGCACCAAGAACAACCCGGTGCTGATCGGCGAGCCCGGCGTCGGCAAGACCTCCGTCGTGGAAGGGCTGGCCCAGCGCATCGTCGCCGGCGACGTGCCCGACTCGCTGCGCGGCAAGCGCCTGATCTCGCTGGACCTCTCTTCGATGGTCGCGGGCTCGAAGTACCGCGGTGAGTTCGAGGAGCGCATGAAGGCGGTGCTCGACGAGATCCGCACCAGCAACGGCCAGATCATCACGTTCATCGATGAGCTGCACACCGTGGTCGGCGCAGGAGGCAGCGGCGACGGCTCGATGGACGCCGGCAACATGCTCAAGCCCATGCTGGCCCGTGGCGAGCTGCGCATGGTCGGTGCGACCACCCTGGACGAGTACCGCGAGAACATCGAGAAGGATCCTGCGCTCGAACGGCGCTTCCAGCAGGTGTTCGTCGGCGAGCCCAGCGTCGAGGACACCATCACGATCCTGCGCGGGCTCAAGGACAAGTACGAGGCGCACCACAAGGTCTCGATCACCGATGCCGCACTGGTCGCCGCAGCGACGCTCTCGAGCCGCTACATCTCCGGGCGTCAGCTGCCGGACAAGGCGATCGACCTCGTCGATGAGGCGGCGTCGCGGCAGCGCATGGAGCTGGATTCGTCGCCGGAGCAGCTGGACATCCTGCGCAGGCAGGTGGACCGGCTCAAGATGGAGGAGCTCGCGCTCGACGGCAGCGACGATCCCGGCAGCATCGCGCAGCTGGAGTCGGTGCGCTCCCAGCTCGCCGATCGCAGCGAGCAGATGACGACCCTCTCGGCTCGATGGGAGCGGGAGAAGGCCGGACTCAACCTGGTCGGCGACCTCAAGGCCCAGCTGGAGAAGCTGCGCATGCGGGCCGACCGTGCCCAGCGAGAGGGCGACCTGACGGCAGCCTCCAAGATCCTCTACGGGGACATCCCCGAGCTCAAGATGCAGCTGGTGGATGCGGAGGAGAAGGAGGCCGCCGGGAGCCTCGAGGGAGACCGTCCGCTGGTCTCTGACCATGTGGGACCGGACGACATCGCCGATGTGGTGGGCAGCTGGACCGGCATCCCTGCAGGTCGGCTGCTGCAGGCCGAGAGTCAGAAGCTGCTGGACATGGAAGACCTCCTCGGCGAGCGCCTGATCGGCCAGCGCCGAGCCGTCGCCGAGGTCTCCGATGCCGTGCGGCGGTCACGCGCCGGGATCGCCGATCCGAATCGTCCCACCGGTTCGTTCCTGTTCCTGGGGCCGACGGGCGTGGGCAAGACGGAACTGGCCAAGGCGCTCGCGGACTTCCTCTTCGACGACGAGCGCGCCATGGTGCGCATCGACATGTCGGAGTACGGGGAGAAGCACACGGTCTCCCGTCTGGTCGGTGCCCCTCCGGGCTACGTCGGCTACGACGAGGGCGGTCAGCTGACCGAGGCCGTGCGCCGCAGGCCCTACTCGGTGGTGCTGCTCGACGAGATCGAGAAGGCCCATCCCGATGTGTTCGACGTCCTCCTCCAGGTGCTCGACGACGGTCGCCTGACCGACGGCCAGGGCCGCACCGTGGACTTCCGCTCCTCGATCCTCATCCTCACCTCGAACCTCGGGGCGCATGTCCTGCAGGACCAGTCGCTCGAGGAGAAGGAGAAGCACGAGCGGGTCATGCAGGTGGTGCGCGCCTCCTTCAAGCCCGAGTTCCTCAACCGGCTCGATGACGTGGTGATGTTCGATGCGCTCTCGCGCGAGCAGCTCTCGCGGATCGTGACCCTGCAGATCGCGGAGGTCGCCTCGCGTCTCGAGGATCGGCGCATCCGGCTCGAGGTCGACGAGGCGGCGACCCGATGGCTCGCCGCCGAGGGCTTCGACCCGATGTACGGAGCGCGTCCGCTGAAGCGCCTGGTCCAGAAGGAGATCGGTGACGGACTGGCCCGGTTGATCCTGAAGGGCGAGGTCCATGACGGCGAGAGCGTCGCCGTGGGTGTCCAGGAGGACGGCCACGGCCTGTCTCTGGTGGTCCTTCCGGAGGACGGAACGACGCCGGAGCAGTCCGGCTCGTCGACGGGCGAGGAGCAGGAGGAGCCGACCGCGGAGGCGTGAGTCTCCGCGCACGGTCCCGAGGCGGCCTGAGCCGTCCTGGCCCGCAGCAGCCGATCACCTGATCGCCTCGCAGGGTCGGGTCTCCTCGCGAGGCGCTGCTTCCCGTTCGGATCCGGTCTCATCACCGGGCATCCCAGGGGAGCGGCGCCTCGCGGCGTCGCATGTCGTACCAGGTCTCCGAATCCAGCACGCTCTCCCGGACGCCTTCGACACGGTCGGCGATCTCGCGGTGGGCGTGCTCGAGGTCCCGCAGCGAGTCAGCGGCCTCCGGGCTGACAGGCTCGACGGCATCGGCCGCGTGTCCAGCCATGTCCGCGCTGACTCCGGGAAGCTCCGAGATCGGACCGGAGGTGGCCATCTCGCCGAGCGCCTCCAGGTGCCGATACCCGCCCCGTTCCATCGCCCTGGCCGCCCCGGCGAGATCACCCTCGCCCAGGGCATCGATCACCTCACCACCCGCTTGGGAGTAGTTGGCGAAGAGGTGGTCGACGCCGTGCACGATGCCTGCCGCCGTCGAGTTCTCCCCGATCAGGAGCGAGGAGGCGTCCAGCGGCACCCGCGCCAGAGAGACGGCTGGTGTGAACTCGTCATGGCCGCTGTCGATCAGGGCTGCCTCGGCCCCATCCAGCGCCTCACCTGCCATCGTGTGGGCGTCCAGCACCGCCTGCCCGCCGGCGGTGTAGACGTTTCCGCGCAGCGCTGTACGTCGTGCCAGCTCACCGCGCTCGAGCGACTCCTGCGTGAGGCCGTATTCCTCGCTCTGGGGCAGTTCGCCGCCGTGGTGCGGAAGCCGCGGTACGAACGGACCGGCGAACGGCGGAATGCTCCACGGCTCGTTGAGCTTCCGCCAGACGCCGGCGATCTTCTCGTGGTCGATCGGATGACGGAAACCGGGATCCACCTCGGGGAACAGAGTGAACTTCCCGGATCGGGGAGCGGTGGCCGAACCTGTCCCCGTGAAGGGCGCCCTCAACGGGTCGATCCCGCCCGCCCTCACCGCGAAGCCGGGATCGGCGAACGGGTCGGCCCGGGACGCATCGGACTGCTGAGCGGATTCGTCGTGCAGCCGGCGCGCGTGCTCGCGCAGGATCCCGCACAGGTCGGCGCCCTGGCGGGCCACGGTCGCGGTCCGTGCCCGGTGGTCGTCAGCGTCCGGCCCCGTCCAGGTGACCGCCGCTGACGCACCTCGCAGAGCGTCGAACAGTGCGATCAGCCGCTCGACGCGCTCGACGACCTCCGCGGCGAGCTCGTCCATGGTCTCGGTGTCGCATCCCCAGATGGTGTCCATGCACAGAACGTAGCCAGACGTGCCGGGCGCATGCCGAGGAGGCCGGTCGCCTGTGGACGGAGCCGGTCCGGCCCGCGATGTGGAGGAACGGTCGCCCGGGGCAGGCAGGTGCGGACCCTGCAGCACAGCCCGCCCGACGGACGCAGAGCGGCCCCGGGACCTCGAGGTCCCGGGGCCGCAGACGCCTCGCGCGAACGCTCAGACCACGATGTTCACGATCTTCGGGGCGCGCACGATGACCTTGCGGATCGTCTGACCCTCGAGCACCTCCTGGACGCGCTCCTCCGCCATCACACGGGCCTCGAGATCGGCCTCGGAGATCTCCGGGTCCACCTCGATGCGGTGGCGCACCTTGCCCTTGACCTGGACGACGCAGGTGACCATGTCGGCCTTGACCAGCTCAGGATCGGCCACCGGATAGGGCGCACGGCTGATCGAGTCGTCGTGGCCCAGGCGCGACCACAGCTCCTCGGCCAGGTGCGGCGCCAGCGGGGCCACCATCAGCACCAACGGCTCGACGGCCTCGCGCGGTGCCGTGCCGACCTTCGTCAGGTGGTTCACCAGCTCGATGAGCTTGGCGATCGCCGTGTTGAAGTGCATCTGGGACATGTCGCGGCTCACGCCATCGATCGCCCGGTGCGTGGCCTGCTGCGTTGCGAGATCGGCCGGTGCGTCGGAGACGACCATGTCGCCGGTCTCCTCGTCGACCGCCAAGCGCCACAGCCGCTGGAGGAAGCGCTGGGAGCCGACGACCGCGCGGGTCTCCCAGGGTCGCGACACGTCCAGCGGGCCCATCGACATCTCGTAGACGCGCAGGGTGTCCGCGCCGAACTCCTCGTACATGTCGTCCGGCGCCACGGCGTTCTTCAGGGACTTGCCCATCTTCCCGTACTCCTGGGTGACGGGTTCGCCCTGGTAGGAGTACGTGCCGTCGGCCTCCGCCACGACCTCCTCGGCCGGGACGTACACCCCGCGGGAGTCGGTGTAGGCGTAGGCCTGGATGTACCCCTGGTTGAACAGCCGGTGGAAGGGCTCCTGGCTGGAGACGTCCCCGCGGTCGAACAGCACCTTGTGCCAGAAGCGTGCGTACAGCAGGTGCAGGACGGCGTGCTCGACGCCCCCCACGTACAGGTCCACGCCGCCGACGCCGCCGTCCTCGCGTGCGCCCAGCCAGTACTCCTCGTTCTCCGCCCGCACCAGGACGTCATCCTCGGTCGGATCGATGTAGCGCAGGTGGTACCAGGAGGAGCCTGCCCACTGGGGCATCGTGTTGGTCTCGCGCAGGTACGTCTTGGGGCCCTCACCCAGATCCAGCTCGACCTCCACCCAGTCGTCCGCCCGCGACAGCGGAGTCTGCGGTTCGGTGTCGGCGTCCATCGGATCGAACGTCTTGGGGGAGAAGTCCGCGACCTCGGGCAGGTCGACTGGCAGCATCGACTCGGGCAGCGGGATCGGCACCTCGGGGTGCGCGGGGTCGTAGACGATCGGGAACGGCTCGCCCCAGTAGCGCTGGCGGGAGAACAGCCAGTCCCGCAGGCGGAATGTGGTGCGAGCACGCCCGAAGCCCCGGTCCTCGGCGTACTGCGTCGCGCGGGCCTTCGCCTCGTCCTTGTCCAGGCCGTTCAGGTCCAGATCCGCATTGGCCGAGTTGATCTTCTCGCCGTCGCCGGTCCAGGCCCCGCCCTCGAAGTCGTCGGCCGGCTTCACGGTGCGGATGATCGGCAGCTCGAACCGGTCGGCGAAGGCGAAGTCACGCTCGTCCTCGGCCGGCACGGCCATGATGGCGCCGGTGCCATAGCCCGTCAGCACGTAGTCCGCCGTGAACACGGGGACCTCGCGGCCGTCCATCGGGTTCGTGGCGATCAGACCGGTGAACACGCCGGTCTTCTCACGGTCCTCCGCGGTGCGCTCGTCTTCACCGAGCGAGGCGGCTCGCACACGGTAGGCCTCGACGGCCGCACGCGGGGTGGCCGCGCCGCCGGTCCAGGCGTCCTTGGTGCCCTCGGGCCATTGCGCGGGCAATGCGGACGGATCCTCGAGCAGCGAATGCTCGGGGGACAGGACGCAGAACGTCGCACCGAACAGCGTGTCTGCACGCGTGGTGAAGACGTCGAAGGACGCCTCGGGGTTCCCGGCCAGTCCGGCTGCGGGGAAGGTGATCTGCGCGCCGTCGCTGCGGCCGATCCAGTTGCGCTGCATCGAACGGATCGACTCGGGCCAGTCCACCCGGTCCAGATCGTCGATCAGACGGTCGGCGTAGGCGGTGATCCGCATGTTCCACTGCCGCAGGCGGCGGGTGAACACCGGGAAGTTGCCGCGCTCGGAACGGCCCTCGGTCGTGACCTCCTCGTTGGCCAGGACGGTCCCCAGCCCTGGGCACCAGTTCACCGGGGTCTCGGAGATGTAGGTCAGACGGAAGGAATCAGCCAGGCGGGAGATCTCCGCGTCGGACGCGGCGGTGACGTCGGCGACGGAGCGGCCGACCCACGTCTCAGGCAGGGTGATGCTCTGGCGGTCCGCCAGGGCGAACGGGTCCACGGTGCCCGCGCGCAGCTCCGCGCGCAGCTCGGCGATCGGGCGGGCCCGGCCGGTGATGCCGTCGGCGTTGGTCGCTTCGGGGTCGTACCAGGAGTCGAAGATCCGCAGGAAGATCCACTGGGTCCACTTCATGAACTCGGGATCCGTGGTGGCCAGCGAACGGCGGGAGTCATGGGACAGGCCCAGGCGGTGCAGCTGACGGCGCATGTTCGCGACGTTCGACTCGGTGGTGGTGCGCGGATGCGTGCCGGTCTGTACGGCGTACTGCTCCGCCGGCAGGCCGAAGGCGTCGTAGCCCATCGTGTACAGCACGTTCTTGCCCATCATCCGCTGATGACGGGCGACGACGTCCGTGGCGATGTAGCCCAGCGGATGCCCCACGTGCAGCCCGGACCCGGAGGGGTACGGGAACATGTCCATGATGTACATCTTCTCGGCGGGCTCGGAGCTCGCCGTAGCGGCCTGTGCGAGGGAGTCCGTGGTGGCACGCAGCGAACCCACCGGGTTGTCGGCGAAGAAGGTGCCCTCCTCGTCCCATCGCTGCTGCCAGCGGCGTTCGATCTCGTCCGCCACGGCGGCGGTGTATCGGTACGGGGCCTCGCTCATGGATGAATCGTCCTCCGAAAGTTCAGTGCGGCGAACGCCGCCAGGTGTCTCGTGACATGAAAAAACCCTCGCGCAGGCGAGGGGAGCCGCGTCGGGGCCCGCACAGGCGCACCTGCGCGGTCAGGAGCGCGGGGCGGGCGCGAACATTGTCCGACGCGGCTGCATAAGCAGAAGCCGTCGTGTCACATGGTCATGGTACCGCGCCCCCGGTCCTGCATCACGAGGGCAAGCCGAGGGCGCGGTGAGAGGCATCCGAATAGCGTCACGCCTCACATGTTGTCGGCATCCTCCGGTAGGAAGTTGGGGTCTGGCTGCCCGAAGCCTTCTGGGAGCTTAATTGGGCAGAACTGCTGCATTGTTGGGTTCACGTATTCCTGAGCGATGGTCACCGCGTCCTCGGGGCTCTGTGATTTCTGATTCAGACTATCCTGCAGCGTAAACATCGCATCCCATATTTTCGTGCCGACCGGCAGTGGCAGTCGAGATTGCGCGTACGGCATTTGGTCGACAAAAAACTGGATCGCGGGGTCGTAGGCTTCGCGGTCTTTAGCGGCTTCTACGTATGTCGGGATCTTCGCGATTCCGGGCATGTAAATCTTTTGACCCTCGTATCCGGCATAAAATTTCATGAGCTCCCATGCGGACTTCGACATGCTGGAACCCTTGGGCATGGCGAAGGAGAACCCTCCGGCCCAATTGAAAGGTTCCCCACCCGAGTCGGCGATTGGCAGGTGCGTCAAGCCGTAGCGAAGATCGGGCTTGTATTTCTTGAGGCTTCCAACCGAGTCAGGGACGCTGATTTGGAACAGTTGCCGGCCAGAGAAGAAGGAGGTCTGACTGGGGGGAGCGTTGGGTGGCTGGTACGTGGCCTTAAAGGCGTCGACGCGCGGAAAATCGAGTCTGTCAGCCCATTCCGCGTATATTTTTGCAACATTTAGCATTTCGTCTGAGTCCAGTGTGACGTTGCACGACTCGTTGTTGAACATCGAAACGCCGTAAGCGTATGCCCACATGAGCAGCGACCCCTGGTCGTCCCAAGGTATCCACGTGAGCTTCTCGTAGGTTCCGCGCGAGTCTTGAATGTTGAAGGAGTCGTTAATTTCCCACATCTGCTCAATGGTCATTGGCCCGGTCTCGGGGTCGAGAAGGTCTGGGTCAATGTCGGCCTCTTCGGCAAGGTCTTTATTGTAGAAAAGAGCTCTGGTGTCGGTGTCTAACGGGAGCCCATAATATTGGCCGTCGTAAAAGAGCTCATCTGTAGCGAACTTGACCCAGTTAGACATGAACTCTTCCGGGGAGACCTTTTCGTATTCCTCGATTAGGTCATCAATTGGCTCGAGTAGTCCGAGGGAAGCGTACTGTGCCCCATTGAATCGGTCCATCCAGAAGATATCGGGGCCAGTTCTGCCTCTTACGGCGGTGATGACTGGAGAGTTATCGCCAGCACCGTTGTCGGGGGCGACCGAGACGTTTACCTTTATTTCGGGGTACTGTTCGGAGAATGCTTCGAGGACGGCAGTCTGAGTGTCTTCGAAACTATTGGAGACGCCCCAAACTCTTACTGTGTCGGGGTCGCGGTCGTCTCCGACAGGTCGGTCGGTGCAGCCGACGATCGAGCCGCCGGCGATGGTGACGCTCGCTCCGGCACCGAGGGCGCGCAGCAGGGTCCGACGATTGATCACTTAAAACCTCCGAGAGTGATGCCGCTGATGAAGTAGCGCTGGAACATGAAGAACAGGATGACCAGCGGCAGCAGCACCAGGAACGAGGCGGCCATGAGCAGGTTGAACTGGATGTCCTGAGCATTGACGGAGCGGAACACCTGCATACCGATCGACAGTGTCTGTTTGCTGGCGTCCTGAAGGTAGATCAGGGGGCCCATGAAGTCGTTCCATGTGCCGACCGCCGCGAAGATCGCGATCACCGTGACCGCGGGACGCGCAGTGGGGAACACGATCCGCCAGGCGATGGACCATTCGCTGGCGCCGTCGACACGTGCCGCGTCCATCATGTCCTTCGGCGTCTGCAGCATGAACTGTCGCAGGAGGAAGGTGAAGAACCCGCCGGCGAACAGTGCCGGCGCGATCAACGGCACCCAGGTGTTCACGAAGCCGAGGCCCGCCCACATGTCGAACATCGGGATCAGGGTGACGGGGAAGGGCAGGAACAGGGTGGCCAGCACGATGAAGAACACCTTGTTCCGCCCGGGCCACTCGATGCAGGCGAAGCCGTACGCCACGATGAAATTCGAGATCACGCTGAAGACCACCACGCTGATCGTGATGATCGCGGTGTTCCGGAAGAACGTCCAGAACGGCATCACGGTGACGGCGTCGGAGAAGTTCTGCCACCGGAACTCGGTGGGGAACAGGGTGGGCGGGAACTGTGCGAGCTCCTCGGGCGTCTTCAGCGCGGAGATGAGCATCCAGTACAGCGGGAGCGAGAACAGGATGAGCACGAGGAGCATCACGAGGCGCGAGATCCAGGCGCCCACCGGGCTCTGCCGGGAGCCGTCCGCGTTGCGGCCGTAGTCGGACCGCGACTTGAGCTTGGGGGACTGACCGAGATTCTGCGTCCCGGTCTCGAGAGTATTGATAGCCATGTCTGTGTTCTGCTCCTCAGCCGGCCGACACGTCGTAGTTCACGAACCGGCGCGAGAGCCAGTAGATGAGTCCGGCCAGCACCATGCCGAACAGGAACAGCAGCACGGCCAATGCGGAGGCGAAGCCGAGCTGCCCGTACGAGAAGGCGTTGCGGTACAGGTACAGCATGTAGAACAGCGTCGAGTTGTCCGGGCCGCCGTTGGTCATGATGAACGCCTCGGTGAACACCATCATCGCGCCGGAGACGCCCGTGATCAGGTTGAACAGGATCGTGGGAGTCAGCAGCGGAACGGTGATCGAGAAGAACTGGCGGAACTTGCCCGCGCCGTCGATGCGTGCTGCTTCGTAGAGCGTCTCGGGAATGTTCCGCAGGCCCGCCAGATAGATGAGCGCGGCGTTGCCTGCGCCCAGCTGGGCCATCACGATCATCACGATCTTCGCGTAGCGCGGCTCGCCCAGCAGGTTGGTGTCCGGCATGCCGAACAGGCCCAGGAACTGGTTCACGATGCCGAACTGGGGGTTCACGAACACGATGAAGATGAACGACATCGCGAACATCGGGATCAGCGAGGGCAGGTACAGCAGGGTGCGGTAGATCGCGACCTCGCGCACGTTGCGGTTCATCGCCATTGCCAGCAGCAGGGCCACGATCAGACCGATCGGCACCGCCAGCAGCATGTAGTAGACGGTGTTGCCCACCGAGGTGTGCACCATCGGATCGGCGAACGCGGCGATGTAGTTCTGGAACCCGATGAATGTCGGAGTCTGCATCCCCGAGTACTGCGTCAGGCTGATCACGAAGGAGTAGATCAGCGGATAGATGACGAAGACAGCGACCCCGATGATCCACGGTGAGATGAAGAGGAGTCCCAGTCGGAGATTCCGCTTCTCTCGTCCCGTCAGCTTCCTCTTGGCGGATCTACCGCCACCGCCGTTCTGGGCTCGGGGCCCGCTCCGCGCAGTGAGGTCGGCGGCGGGGACGGAACCGGGAGACCCGGTCCTCGGTGTGCCCGTCGCGACGGCATCGCTCGCGCTCATCGCTCTCCCTTCGGATTCTCGCCGCGCCTCCATCGGTGCGGTGACACGGGAAGATCAGGCGTCGGTGCCTTCGTGACCGTCTCCATCCGGGCCACGTCTTCCCGTGTGAGGTAGGTTACTCACACCGATGGACTAAAGGCAATAACCGCTTAAGCGGTTGCGTCGTCGGACTGGAAACTGGCTGGGCACGACGGCACGACGGCACGACGGCACGACAGCAAGACACCAAGACACCAAGACACGAGGAGAACTGTGCGCGGATCATCGATGACCGACATCGGCGAGTACAACGAGAGGCTGGTGCTCCATACGATCCGCAGCTCGCCCGAGGGGATCGGGCAGTCGGACGTGGTCCGCCGCAGCGGTCTCTCCCGCCAGGCCGTCTCCCTGATCACCCGGCGCCTGATCGCCGAGGGCATGATCGAGCAGGCGGGCCGGCGCGTCTCCGGGCCGGGGAAGCCGCACACGCTGCTGCGCGTGGTCGCCGATGCCCGTCTCACGATCGGTGTGCATCTGGATCCGGCGCACATCACTGTGGTCGTCTGCGATCTGGCGGCCCGTCCCGTCGCCCGGGCCACCCTCGATCCGCCGACCGACGACCCGCAGGCGGACATCTCCCGCATCGCCGCGAAGATCGACGGGCTCACGCTGTCGCTCGGGGCCGCCGCTGCACCGTCGCGTCCGGCCGGGGCCGATGCTGACCTCGCTGCCGGGGGTGATGTGGCTGGTGGCGGATCAGCGGGCACTGGGGGAGGTCGCGGCCCGACGGGGCCTGAGGCACGAGAGGACGCCCTCTCCGGGGTGGGTGCTGAGGGGCCGCCGGGCGCAGCGGATGGACTGGCCACGCGACGTCGGCTGCTCGGCATCGGGATCGCGGCGCCCGCCGGCCTCGATGCCACCGCCGGCATCCTGCGCGACCCGCCCTGGATGCCCGGCTGGCGCGACATCCCGATCGTGGAGGAGCTGAGCGCTGCGACGGGCCTGCCCGCAGTGCTGGGAAAGGACACCAACGCGGCGCTGACCGGCGAGATCTGGTCGCGCCACCTCGAGAGCACCCAGACCGTGCTGTACATGTACGTGGGCCACGGCGTCGGCTCGGCGGTCAGCGCCAACGGCGCCGTGCACCGAGGGGGGACCACCCAGGCCGGCGAGATCGGCCACCTGCCCATCGGGCGCGGAGACGACGCCTGCAACTGCGGACGCTACGGATGCCTGTGCCTGTACACCGACGCGCCGGTGCTCGTGCGTTCGGCCCAGCAGGCCGGGGTCCCGGTGCGCGACGCGGCCGGGATGACGGCGGCGATCGATGCTCTGGCTGCTGAGGCCGAGCGCGGCTCCGAACCGGCACAGGAGATCATCGCCGGCCACGGACGTGCACTGGGGGAGGCGATCCGCATCCTCGCTGGCGTCCACGATCCTCAGCGGATCATCATCGGGGGGCCCACCTGGCCGGCGCTGCGTGCGCTCGCGGAGCGGCCGGCTCACGAACAGGTGTCGCAGTGGCTGCAGGGCGCACACGCGACGATGGAGTCCTCGCACCTGGGCGATGACATCGGGGCGATCGGGGCGGCCTGCCTCTTCCTGGACCAGGAGCTCGCGCCGGGCAGCAGCACCGCCGGATCGCTGTGAGGAGGGGCCTGCGCAGCAGAGGCCCGGTCGCGGTCAGACCCCGAGCACTCCCGAGATCAGCAACAGCACCACAACGGTGCCGATGGTCGTGATCAGCACCGTGTCTCGTGCGAGGTTCTCCGCGGCGCGGTAGCGGGCGGCGGCCACGTACACGTTCTGTGCGGTGGGCAGGGCCGCCATCACGACCACTTCGTACAGGGAGTGTCCGCGCAGCCCGAACAGCAGCCCGATCCCGAGGGCGATCAGCGGCATGGCCACGAGCTTCGCGCCCGAGGAGACGGCGATCAGGCCGCGGTATCCGTCGGCCTTCGCGAGGGGACGGGAGCCGTGCAGGGAGAGCCCGTAGGCCAGCAGCATCCCGGGGATCGCCATGTCGGCCAGGGACTGGATCGGCTCGAGCACGACGTCAGGGACCGGTACCCGCGCGAGCGAGAGGACCAGTCCGACGGCCGCAGCGATGATCGTGGGGTTCGCGGCGACGCTGCGGGCGATCCCGGCCGGGCCCAGGGACTCCTTCTCCGTGATCTGGTGCAGCACGAAGAGGTACAGCGGGTTGTAGACGGCCTGCTGGAAGAGGATCACCGGCAGGGCGTGGGAGATGTCCCCGAGCACATAGGCCGCGATGGGGAAGCCCATGTTCGCGCCGTTGACCACCGAGCCGCTGATCGCGGCGACCACGAGCTCGGTGCCGCGGCGCTCACTGAACACTCGCAGCACGAGCAGCAGCAGGGCGCCGGTCCCCAGTCCGGAGATCCCGGCGACCGCCATCGGCACCGAGAAGATCTCCTGCACGTCCGAGCTCAGCAGGCCCACGAGCACCAGGGCGGGGGAGGCGATGAAGAAGGTCGCCCGGTTCAGGACATAGCGCCCGTGCGGGCCGAGGATGCCGGCGCGCCCGGCCACCCAGCCCACGGCGATGAGCGACCAGACGATGAAGAACCCGGCCAGGACTCCGGTCATGAGAGAGCGCGGGGACGACGGGTGATCACGAGGACGATCCTAGACGGCACACGGGAAAGGGGTTCCCGTGTCCGTGGCGAGACTGCGGAGGCTCAGACGATGCCGCGGGATTCGCGGCCGCTGACCTGGTCGGGCATGCCGGGAACCGGCTGAGCTCCGTCGTGGCCGATCGCGACGATGCGGTTGCTCTCATCGACATGGACCACGCGGGGCCGATGCGAGGAGATCTCCGTCTCGTCGAGTTGGCCGTACGCCATGATGATCACCAGGTCGCCGGGGGTGACCAGATGGGCGGCCGCACCGTTGATCCCGATCACGCCGCTGCCGCGCTCGCCGTCGATGATGTAGGTGACGAGGCGGTGACCATTGGTGATGTCCACGATGGAGACCTGCTCGTTCTCGACCAGGCCGGCTGCCTCGGTGAGATCGGGGTCGATCGTCACCGAGCCCACGTAGTGCAGGTCTGCCTGCGTGACGGTGGCCCGGTGGATCTTCGAAGTCATGAGTGTGCGCAACATCGTCCTGACAGTCTCCCACGGTGGACACATGCGGGATGATGGCGGTGTTCGTATCGTCAGGAGGATCACCATGCCCAAGGCCCGTCGCCGACCCGCCCACAGCGCGGAGCGCTTCGAGGACATGGCTCTGCCCGATGAACTGATCGGTGTCCTCGCCGATCAGGGACTCGAGCGTGCCTTCGAGATCCAGTCCGCGATCCTGCCCGACGCGCTCGCCGGCCGTGATGTGCTCGCCCGCGCCGAGACCGGCTCGGGCAAGACGCTCGCGTTCACGCTCGCGATGACCGCTCGCTTCCGGGGCCGCAAGGTGCACCGCAAGCGCCCGCTCGGGATCGTGCTGGTGCCGACCCGTGAGCTCGCCGTCCAGGTTGTCGACACCATCCATCCCTTCGCGCGTGCGGTGGGCGTGAAGGCGCAGCTGGTCGCCGGGGGGATGAACATCGAGAAGCAGGCCGACGCGGTCGCCCGCGGCGTCGGGATCATCGTCGCCACGCCCGGCCGCCTGATCGACCTCGCCGAGCGCGGGGCCCTCCAGCTGGACCTGGTCGAGAGCACCGTCATCGACGAGGCCGATCACATGGCGGACCTCGGTTTCCTGCCCGATGTGCGCGACATCCTCGCAGCGATCCCGATGGGGACCCAGAAGATGCTCTTCTCCGCCACGCTCGACGGCCAGGTCGAGGACATCGTCGACACCTTCCTGGTCGATCCCGTCAGCCACGAGACCACGCCGGTCTCGGCCGCGGTGACCACGATGGATCACCACGTGCTCGCCATCGAGCCCTCCGCCAAGCGATCGGTCACCGCCCAGCTCGGAGCGCGCGAAGGCCGCACCCTGATGTTCACGCGCACCCAGCTCGGTGCCGAGCGCGTCGCCCAGGAGCTCCTCGAGGTCGGGGTGCGCGCCGCTGCGCTCCACGGCAACAAGCAGCAGGGCCTGCGCATCAACGTGCTGGCGGGCTTCCGCGAGGGCGCGTATCCCGTGCTGGTCGCGACCGACGTCGCCGCCCGCGGCCTCCACATCGATGACGTGACGATGGTCGTGCACGTCGATCCCTCCGACGATCTCAAGGAGTACGTGCACCGCTCCGGTCGCACCGCTCGAGCCGGCGCCACCGGCGTGGTCGTCACGCTCGCCCTGCCCCACCAGGTCAACAAGACCCGGGGCATCGTCTCCGACGCCGGCGTGGAGGCCGCCTGGGCCGATGTCGCCTCGGCGGACGACCCCGCGCTGGACCGGCTCGGCGGGCAGGATCCCTCCGGCGAGCCCGCCGAGGATCCGGCGCTCGTGAAGTACAAGGGGGCACCCCGCAAGCTCGACATCAACCGCACCTCCGGGGCCGATGCGCGTCGCGCCGAGGAGCGTCGTGCGAACGAGGAGCGTCGCGCCTCTTGGGAGGAGGAGCCCGAGGGGCCCGCCCAGGGTGGTCGCGGCGGAGCCCGTGGAGGACGGGGCGGTCGCGGAGCCGCCCCCTCACGCGGCGGTGCCGCCCGTGGTGGAGCCGCTCGTGGAGGAGGCCGCGGAGGCCGCGGAGGACGGTCCGAGACGGCCGGTGCGGAGAGGTCCCGCCCGTCCTCGTCCCGACCGGCCGGCGGCCGACGGGGCCAGCGCACTGCGGACTCGTCGGAGCGTGATGCCGCAAGCCGTGATCCGCGTGGTCGCGGCGGTTCGGGCAAGGGCGGCGGCGGTTTCACCGGCGGCAAGGGGGACCAGGGCAGCAGAGGTCGTTCCGGAGGCAAGGGCGCCAAGGGCGGTCCGGGAGGCAAGGGCGGTCCGGGAGGGAAGGGCGCCAAGGGCGGCCCCCGTTCCGGAACGTCGTCGCGCAGTCCGCGTCGGGGCGGCGGACGATGAGCATCAGCACCTTCGATCTGTTCAAGATCGGGATCGGCCCGTCGAGCTCTCACACCGTCGGACCGATGCGCGCGGCGGCTCAGTTCGCCCGCGAGGTGCTCCAGGAGGCGAGCGTCGCCTCCCGCATTGCCCGGGTCGAGGTGCACCTGTACGGATCGCTGGCCGCCACGGCGACGGGGCACGGCACCCTGGACGCCGTGGTCATGGGACTCGAGGGCAACGACCCCGAGCACGTCGACCCGGTGACGGGCCGTGAGCGCGTGGCGGCGATTGAAGCCGATGGCGGCCTTCTCCTCGGCGGCTTGCTCGCCATCGACCTGCGGCCCTCCACCATCGTGCTGCACCCCCTCACGATCCTTCCCCAGCACCCCAACGGCATGACCTTCCTCGCCCTCGACGCCGCGGGCGAGGAGCTCGTGCGTCGGCCGATGTTCTCCGTGGGCGGCGGCTTCGTGCTGGACGAGGCGGACATGGACCGTCCGATCGCCGAGGTGGCGTCCGAGGGGGAGGGGCGCACGATCTTCACCACGGGGGACGAGCTGCTGCGGGTGTGCGAGGACCGCGGGATCTCCGTCTCCGACGCGATGCTCCTGCGCGAGCGCCAATGGCGCAGCGACGAGGAGATCCGTTCCGGGCTGCTGCGCATCTGGCGCGCCATGGAGGACTGCATCGACCGAGGGGTGCACATCAGCGGCGTGCTCCCGGGCGGCCTCGAGGTCAAGCGCCGCGCCTCCTCCTGGTACGACTCCCTCAGCGCCGAGGACCCGGTGCGCCTGCCCATGAACGCCTTCGAGTGGGTCTCGCTCGCCGCCCTCGCCGTCAACGAGGAGAACGCTGCCGGAGGCCGCGTAGTCACCGCGCCCACCAACGGCGCCGCCGGCATCATCCCGGCCGTGCTGTACTTCGCGACCACCTACATCGAGGGCGTCGACCCCGAGGAGATCGCGGTGCGCTTCCTGCTCACCGCCGGGGCGATCGGTTCGCTGTACAAGGAGCACGCCTCGATCTCGGGGGCCGAGGTGGGATGCCAGGGCGAGGTCGGTTCGGCCTGCTCGATGGCTGCCGCAGCCCTGTGCGAGGCGATGGGCGGCAAGCCCGCCCAGGTCGAGAACGCCGCCGAGATCGCCATGGAGCACAACCTGGGGCTGACCTGCGATCCCGTCGGTGGCCTGGTGCAGGTGCCATGCATCGAGCGCAACGCCATGGCGGCCGTCAAGGCGATCACTGCGGCACGCTTCGCCCTGCGCGGCACGGGCGAGCACTTCGTCTCGCTGGACACCGTCATCGAGACCATGCGCCAGACGGGCAAGGACATGAACGCGCGCTACAAGGAGACCGCGATGGGCGGGCTCGCTGTCACTGCGGTCCCGGTCAGCCTCCCCGACTGCTGAGCCGCATCGGCCGTGGCGTCCTCGCGCCCGGGCGGCGGTCGCACACGAGTTTCCCTGTCCCTGGCGGGCCTCCCACGGGCCTCTTGACAGCTCTCTCTAGGTTGCTAGCATTCTGTCATGGAAGACAGTTCGGAGACCCCTCCACCGGCCCCCAAGGTCCAGTTCAACGTGTACCTCCCCAAGGATCTCGTCGTCGCCGTCAAGCATCGCGCGATCGACGAGTCCACGAGCCTCAGCGCTCTCGTCGACAGAGCGCTGACGCAGTACCTCTCCGCCCCGCCGTCCCCGTCGACCCCGTCTTCCCCGTCCGATCTTCACCGCAAAGACGCCTGAGGAGCACACCATGGCTGACCGCACCGGCCCCGGCACGACCCACGACGAACCTGAGCGCACGTCACCGCAGGCGATCGCCTTCACCGTCTTCCCGCTGAGGTTCAGCGCTGATCCGGCGGCGCTGATCGCGTTCCTGCGCACCCTCGGCATGACGCCGCTGATCACGACCGAGGGCGATGGTTTCGCCGACCTCGTGGCCGGCGGAGGCGGCCGGGTGATGGTGCACGGCGCGGGAGCGGCCTCTGCCACCGCCGCGCCTGCGGGCGAGACCCAGCTGAGCACGGCGGTCCGTTCGGTCGGGGCGGCTGCGGAGCACCTGCGGGCGGCCGGCCTCGAGGTGACCGTGTGGGACGAGAGCTACGGTCACCAGGGGAACCTCACCGGTCCTCATGGCGAGGCCATCGGGATCAACGAGGATCAGGCCGATCCCTACGGCTACGTCCTCCACGACGGCTCCGAGGCCGACCCGCGCCTCTCGGTCACAGCGGTGCGAGCCAGTGCTGAGGGGCCGGAGAGAGACCGCGACATCGAGATCTTCGCGGCGCTCGGATTCGTTCCCGTCGATGGCGGCAACCACGGGTATCGTGCGCTCGCCAGCCCCGGGCACGGCTCGATCGGGCTGCACGAGCCGTCCAGTGGCATGGTGGCGTGTCGGCCCGGTGGCGACCCTGGGCATCCCGACCTGCAGGTCTCACTGGTGCGGCTCGGATTCGAGACCTCGGAGGATCTCGACGAGCTCGCGGCGCGACTCTCACATGCCGGGTACCCCGCACACGTGGTCACGGACGAGGGTGAGCGACGTCTGCACGTCACCGACCCTGACGGTCAGGTCGTCGAGGTGCACCCCCGTTCGGCTCGTTGAGCAGCAGGACCGCCAGGTGGGGGCGGAATCTGGGCGGTGTCCCGTGACGTGGGTCTCCTGCGATACGGTTGGGCCGTCCGTTTCGCCCCGGCGGCCCCGGGGCCCGTGAACCAGGAGTACTGATGTCTGACGACGCCGCCACCGCGATCGAGAATCTCTCGCAGGAGACCCGCACCTTCTCCCCGTCCTCCGAGTTCGTCCAGAACGCGGTCGCCCGCCCCTCGCTGTACCAGGAGGCCGAGCGGGACCGCCTGGCGTTCTGGCGTTCAGCGGCGAGCCTGCTGAGTTGGAAGACACCGTTCACCGAGACGCTCGACTGGACCGATGCGCCTTTCGCGAGGTGGTTCGCCGACGGCACCCTGAACGTCGCCTACAACTGCGTGGACCGGCATGTGGAGTCCGGCCACGGCGACCAGGCCGCGATCCTCGCCGAGTACGAGGACGGCACCGACGCCACCTACACGTATGCCCAGGTCAAGGACGAGATCAGCCGGATGGCGAATGTCCTGACCGATCTCGGGGTCAAGACCGGGGACCGGGTCGCCATCTACCTGCCGATGATTCCGGAGGCAGCTTTCGCGATGCTCGCCTGCGCCCGCATCGGCGCACCGCACTCGGTCGTCTTCGGCGGCTTCAGCGCGGATGCCCTGCGCTCGCGCATCGAGGACGCCGAGGCCCGTGTCGTCATCACGGCCGACGGGCAGAACCGTCGCGGCAAGCAGCTGCCGCTGAAGCCTGCCGTCGACGAGGCGCTCGCCACCGGCGGCGACAGCGTCGAGAAGGTCCTCGTGGTGCGTCGCACCGGCGGCGACGTCGAATGGAACGAGGGCCGCGACGTCTGGTGGCACGAGGCGCGTGAGGACGCCTCGGCCGAGCACGAGCCGGTGTGGGTCGAGGCGGAGCATCCGCTGTTCATCCTCTACACCTCCGGCACCACCGGTAACCCCAAGGGCATCATCCACACCACCGGCGGTTACCTGACCCAGGCCGCTTATACCCACCGCAACGTCTTCGACATCAAGCCGTCGACCGACGTCTACTGGTGCACGGCCGACGTCGGCTGGGTCACCGGCCACACCTACGTGGTCTACGGTCCCATGGCCAACCGCACCACCCAGGTGATCTACGAGGGCACCCCGGACAGCCCGCACCAGGGCCGTTGGTGGGAGATCGTCGAGAAGCACAAGGTCTCGAAGTTCTACTCCTCGCCCACCGCGATCCGCACCGCCATGAAGTGGGGCGAGGACATCCCGGCGAAGTACGACCTCTCCTCCTTGAAGCTGCTCGGCAGCGTCGGCGAGGCCATCAACCCCGAGGCCTGGATGTGGTACCGCCGCGTCATCGGCGGAGACCGCTGCCCGATCGTGGACACCTGGTGGCAGACCGAGACCGGCGCCATCATGATCTCCCCGCTTCCCGGGATCACCGCCACCAAGCCCGGCTCGGCGCAGGTGCCGCTGCCAGGGATCGGCGCCGATGTGGTCGACGAGTCCGGCAAGCCCGTCGAGAACGGCGAGGGCGGATACCTCGTGCTCGACAAGCCCTGGCCGGCGATGCTGCGCGGGATCTGGGGCGACCCGGAGCGCTTCAAGGAGACCTACTGGTCCCGCTTCGAGGGTCTCTACTTCGCGGGCGACGGCGCCAAGCGCGACGAGGACGGCGACATCTGGCTGCTGGGCCGTGTGGATGACGTCATGAACATCTCCGGCCACCGGCTCTCCACCATGGAGATCGAGTCCGCGCTGGTCAGCCACGAGTGGGTCGCCGAATCCGCCGTGGTCGGCGCGGCCGACGAGACGACCGGACAGGCCGTGGTCGCCTTCGTGATCCTCCGCGGAGGCAACGAGGATGCGATCGCCGAGGCCGGTGGCGAGGACAAGGTCATCGAGACCCTCCGCGCCCACGTCGGCAAGGAGATCGGTCCGATCGCGAAGCCCAAGCGGATCCTCGTCGTCACGGAGCTGCCCAAGACGCGCTCCGGCAAGATCATGCGCCGCCTCCTGCGCGATGTCGCCGAGAACCGCACGGTGGGCGACACCCAGACCCTCGCCGACGCCTCGGTCATGGACCTCATCCAGGAGGGCATGTCCAGCAAGGGCTGACCCCAAGGGTTGATCCGGACCTGCCCGGTCGGTTGCGACTGCCGCGGCGAGGTTTCCAGCGCCTGCGGTGGCCGCGGCTGCCGGGGTGGACCGGGTTGTCGTGGCTGGCGGGAGCCGGGGCAGCCCGGACGAGGTGCCGGGGTTGCCGGGGTTGCCGGGGCGAGGCTGCCGGGGCTGCCTCGGTTGCCTGGGTTGCCGGGCCGAGGCTGCCAGGGTTGCTGGGCCGGGCCGTTGTGGGCGGATCGTGTCGTGGACGGGCCGCTGGTGAGGAGCTCTGGTGCCTACGGCATATGACCTCACCAGCGGCCCGCCCGTGACACGCCGACCCGTCAGAGCCCGGCGGGTGATCGTCGCGCCCCTGGGGTGGGCACGGCCCGGCGGGTGATTGTCGCGCCCCTGGGGTGGGCACGGCCCGGCGGGCGATCGTCGCGCCCCGGGGGTGGGCACAGCCCGGCGGTTGATCGTCATGTCCCTGACGTGGGCTCAGCGGGTGATCGTCACGTCCCCGATATCCGACGTGGCGGTCAGCGTCCCGAGCGCGGAGGAGGAGTCGGCGCCGCGGGTGAGGTCCGGGTCCACCCGCGCCTCGCCCACGTCCGAGCGGGCCTCGACATCCCAGGGCTCGCTGCCCGGGACCTCGACGTCGATGGTGCCCATGGAGGTGCGGACGGTCACCGTGCCGCCCGCGTCGTCGGGCAGGACCACGTCCACGTCCCCGACCGAACTCGTGACGTCGACCGTGCTGAGCTCGGAGCCCGCCAGGTCGATGTCCGCGCCGCCCACCGAGGTGGTGACAGCGACGCCGTCCGGTGCTTCGACGGAATCCAGGCTCACGTCGCCCACGTCGGCGGTGACCTCGAGCGTCGAGAAGGTGCCGTCGATGTCGACGTCGCCCACTCCCGCCGTCACCGTCAGCGCCATGCCGTGGCCGTCCGGGATGAGCAGCAGCAGGTCGCGTCCGGGCTGGTCCCACGGCACGGCGGCGGGGCCCTGTGGCTGCTTGACGGTGACGGTCTTCGAGGAATCGCCGCCTCGCTGCGTGATCTCGGCGCGGGTGACGTCGCCCTCGGCGGGGAGGGAGATCTCGCCGTTCTCGACCAGCGCGAGGGTCACGTCGTCCACGTCGGCATCGTGCACGACGTTCACGTTGCCGACGTCGCTGCTCAGCGTGAGCGAGCTGGGGGAGCCGAGCCCGGTAGTGGCCGGGACGTCCGCATAGCGTCGGCCGTCCAGCCAGCTCGTCGTGGAGTAGGCCACCAGGAACAGCAGCATCAGGAGGAGCACGATTCCTCCCAGCAGCGTGATCACCAGGCGCCAGGGACGATCACCCTGCCGGGACGGGTTCAGACGGCGCCCGGGCTCGATCCTGGGCCCGGTGGCCTCAAGCGGCTGTGGATCGTGAGGGGGGATGGTCATCAGTGCTCCTCGGATTCCAGATAACGCAGCACGGCCATGACCCGACGGTTCTCCCCGTCCACCGGCGGAAGGTCGAGCTTGGTGAGCAGGGAGGAGATGTGCTTCTCGACGCTCCCGGCCGAGACGAACAGCGTGTCTGCGATCGCCTGGTTGGAGCGGCCCTGGGCCATCAGAGAGAGCACCTCGCGCTCTCGCGGGGTGAGGCCCTCCAGGGTCCGACGACGGCGGGAGCGGATGAAGATCTGCTGGACCACCTCGGGGTCCAGCCAGGTGCCTCCGTCGCCGACGTCGGAGAGGACCGAGAGGAAATCGTCGACGTCCGCGACCCTGTCCTTGAGCACATAGCCCAGGCCGCGCGAGGAGTCGGCGATGAGATCCGAGGCGTAGCGCTCCTCGACGTACTGCGAGAGCACCAGTAAGGCGATCTCCGGACTCTGCTGGCGGATGAGCATCGCGGCCCGCACGCCCTCATCGGTGAAGGTCGGAGGCATGCGCACGTCGATCACCGCGAGATCCGGTGCGTGGTGGGAGACCGCGGCCAGCAGGGCGTCGGCGTCCCCGACTGCGGCGACCACTTCGTGTCCGGCTTCGGTGAGCAGTCGCTCCACACCGGCTCGCAGCAGCACGGCGTCATCAGCGATCACGATCCTCATCGGAGGGCCTCCTTGGTGTTCTGGATGGTCTGGGGGTCCTGCGTGTTCTGAGGGTTCTGGGTTCCGGGTCGGGGAGCGGCAGGCATCGCGACGGCGGCGGACCGAGCGGGGACGGGGAGGACGGCGAGGAGGACGGTTCCGCCGCCGACGGGACTTGCGACCTCCAGCCGGCCGCCGGTGGCGCGGACGCGGTCGGTCAGGCCAGCGAGGCCGGTGGAGAGGCCGTCGCGATGCACCTGGGCCCCGCCTCGGCCGTCGTCCTCGATGCGCACCTCCACGGTGTCCCGGGTCTGCCTGACGCTCACGGAGGCGTGCTCGGCCTCGGAGTGCTTGGCGATGTTGGTCAGCGCCTCGGAGACGAGGAAGTAGGCGACGGCCTCCCGTTCGCGGTCCAGGCGTGCTCCCCGGCCGTCGTGCAGATCCACGTGGAGCTCGACAGGGATCCGGGAACGCGCGGCCAGGGCCGAGAGGGCGGCATCGAGGCCACGATCGGTGAGCACCGCCGGATGGATCCCGCGTGCCAGCTGGCGCAGATCCGTCATGACCGCCTTCGCCTCGGAATGCGCCTGGCCGACGAGATCGGTGGCCCGATCCGGATCCGTGCGGATGGTGTTCTTCGCGATCCCGAGCGTCATCGCGAGGTTCACCAGACGCGGCTGCACCCCGTCATGGAGATCCCGTTCGATGCGCAGGCGCTCCTGCGAGGCGGCATCGACCGCACCCTGCCGACGCTCGACGAGCTCGGCGACCTGCACTCGCAGGTCCTCCTCGGAGCCGGAGACGAGAACCCTGGCCACCCCGCGATCGGCGAGGGCCCCCAGCACCAGGGAGATGCCCGCGACCACCGCGCAGGACAGCGCGACGATCCCGAGCATCCAGCGGGAGAGCTCGAGGGATCCCAGCTGCAGCGCACCCTGGCGCAGCGCGACATCGGCGCTGGTCCAGCCCAGCCACACGGCGATGACGAAGAGGGTGAAGAAGGCTCCGGCCACGAGCATCGCGAGGTGGTGGTGCAGCACACCGCGCCAGAAGGCACCGGTGCAGAACTCGAGCCAGCGGTCCGACAGCCAGCCTCTGAACCCGCCACGGCGCGAGCGGCGGGTCGGCGGCAGGATCACCGAGAGCCGATGCACTGCGACGGCGCGACGACGTTCGATCCGCACGATGACCTGCATCACCAGGAACCAGGGGATCAGCAGCAGCAATCCGGTCCCGAGCGCCGGCAGGGAACCGAGACCGGTGAAGAAGATCGTGATGCTGATCCAGAACCAGGAGTAGAACAGCAGGCCTCCGAGCAGCACGGAGGCCAGCGCCGAGGCGCTGAGCCGTGGGCGCTGGGGTGCCGTGGCAGGCACAGTCGTATCGTCCATGGCCCTGAGAGTATTCGGGATCTCGCGAACCTCCCACGGGGCCCGCCCGCGTCCCTCGCGGGGGAAAACCCCCGGGCGTCGCCGTGCGGGTCGCCGGAACCGGCCGCCGACGGGTGGCGCAGACGTCTCGAGAGCGGGGTGGCTCGGACGTCTTGAGAGCGGGGTGGCGCGGACATCGTGAGCGCGGGGCGGCTCGAACGTTCCGGGGGCTCGAGCCGTTCCCTCCTGCCGGGTGTCCCGCGCAGTGGGCGGGCCGCGTTCCGAGGAGATCCTGGGAACAGTGAGCGCCACGACGTGGCATGCGTGCCCGCCGACGGCCGCCGATGCGGTTCAATGGGGGCATGAGCAGTGACGCGAGTGCCTCCTCCGATGAGACCATCGACCACGCCTCCGAGCCCGACGCGGTGAGCCCCGACGACGGCACCTCGGGCCAGATGGTCGAGAACCTCGACAGCACGGCCGAGGAGCTGGCCGACAGCGGCCAGCAGCGGGGCACCCTGAGGGATGTTGCCGACTCCCTCGGGATCTCCAGCACGGTCGCGCTGCGTGCGCTGCGCGGGGCCGAGGAGGTCAAGCCGCAGATGGTGACGCGGGTCCATGAGACGGCGGAGCGACTGCACTTCCCGCTCGAGGAGCTCAGCGAGGAGGAGGACCATCGCGGCGTGGTCGCCGTCCTCGTCAACACCATGCGCAACACCTGGATCTCGGATCTGGTGCGCGCCATCCGCATCGAGCTGTCGGCCACCGGCCGCACCGCCGTCGTCGTCCCCACCCGTCGTCGCATGCCGGAATACCCGGTGGCTGCGGATACCGACGCGATCGAATCGCTCGTCCAGCTCGGGGTCGACGGCTTCCTCATGATCTCGGATCTCGCGGACATGGACAGCGTGCTCACGGCCATCGCGGACCGCCCCCTGGTGGGGATCGGCTGCTCCAAGGAGTTCGTCGGCCGCTTCGACACCGTGCGCATCGACGACGAGGTCGGCCAGGGCCTGCTCGTCGACCACCTGGTCGGCCTGGGCCACCGCGAGATCGCGCATATCGGTGGTGTCGGTGCGGCCGTGGCACGCGAGCGCGCCGACGCCTTCCGGGCGGCCATGGAGCGTCACGGACTGGGCGAGCACGCCCGCGTCGAGCCGGGCGACTTCACCGAGCAGGTGGGCCAGACCGCCGGGTCGATGCTGTTGCGCGGGAGCAAGGTCCCCACTGCCGTGACCTGTGCGAACGATGTCACCGCCGTCGGGCTGCTCTCCGCCGCCCGGGAGGCGGGGATCTCCGTCCCCGAGGAGCTGGCAGTGGCCGGTTACGGCAACACCTCGCTGGCCTCGTCCGGGATCTCCCAGACCACGAGCGTGGATCCGAACTCGGATCGCCTCGGTGCGCTGGCCGCGCAGTTCCTCGTCGAGCGAGTCTCGGGCCTGGACACCCCGGCACGGGATGTCGCGGTCGCGCCGTCGATCGTCGTCCGGCGCTCGAGCTCGGCCGGGCCCCGACCGGAGTCCACCAAGCGCAAGCGGATCTCCGTCGACTGAGCCCCGATCCCGACCCCGGACAGCAGCGTGCGCCCCTCCGGTTCCGCTCGCGTCCCCGGTGGCCGGGCCACCCTGCTCCGAGAAGCCCTGAAACCCTTCGACCCTGCGTTAGGCTCTGACCATGATCAACACCACGAACGATCCGAGCACGCCGCCCACCCAGCGGTCCATCGGTGAACTCGTCCAGTCCATCCGCGACGAGCTCCTCGGCGTTGTCCATCATGAGATCGACATCGCCAAGAAGGAGATCACCGGGATCGCGATCAAGGCCGGCATCATCGCCGCCTGCGCCGCGGTGCTGCTGTTCCTCCTGCTCTCGGCCTGGGTGATGCTGCTGTTCGCCGCCGCCACCGGGCTGCAGGCCCTCGGCCTGCCCTACTGGGGCGCCTTCCTCATCGTCGCCGGGGTGTTCATCCTGATCGGCGCGATCGCCGGCCTGGTCGCCTTCCTCGTCTTCAAGAAGATCAAGGCCCCCGAGACGACGATCGAGACCGCGCAGTCCGCGGTCGACGCCGTCCAGGGCAAGCGACGCAGCAACGCCGTCTCCTACGACGACACCTTCGAGGAGCTCTACGGCAAGCAGGTCAGCTCCCGCACCGAGTGACCTCTCAGCGGGTGCGCAGGGTGATCCCCGCAATCCCCGAGTGATCCGGAGAGGACTCCACCCTGGCTGGGCAGTACCCTGGCTCACGTGACTCTCCATCTGCACGACACCGCCACCCGTACCACCGCACCGTTCGTCCCGGTGCGCGAGGGGGCGGTGTCGTTGTATGTCTGCGGCCCGACGACACAGGGGGCGCCGCATCTGGGCCATCTGCGCACCTTCGTCGCCTTCGACATCCTGGTCCGCTGGCTCGAGCGCCACGGCTACGAGGTCGTCCACATCCGCAACGTCACCGACATCGACGACAAGATCCTCGTGAAGTCCGACGAGGCGAATGCCGAATGGTGGGCCTGGTCGCTCCGCTTCGAGCGCGAGTTCCACGACGTGCTCGATCGCGTCGGGAACCGTCGCCCCACCTACGAGCCGCGCGCCACCGGCCACGTGCCCGAGATGATCGAGCTGATGGAGCTGCTCATCGAGCGTGGCCACGCCTACGCCGACGGCAACGGCTCGGTGTACTTCGACGTCGCCTCGCACCCCGCTTACGGCTCCCTGACCCGGCAGAGCATCGAGGACATGCAGGACGCGGGCGAGGAGAGCGAACCCGGCAAGCGGGACCGTCGTGACTTCGCCCTGTGGAAGGCCGCCAAGCCCACCGAACCGGCGACGGCGTCCTGGGACACCCCCTTCGGCCGCGGCCGTCCGGGCTGGCACCTGGAGTGCTCCGCGATGAGCCGCAAGTACCTCGGGGAGACCTTCGACATCCACGCCGGAGGCCTCGACCTGCGGTTCCCGCATCACGAGAACGAGCAGGCGCAGTCGCACGCCGCAGGCTTCGGCTTCGCACAGCGGTGGATGCACTCCGGCGTGCTCACGGTCGACGGGCTGAAGATGGGCAAGAGCCTGGACAACTTCGTCACCGCGGCGCGCGCACTGGCCGAGCACCCCACCGCGGCCGTGCGCCTCGCGCTGGTGAGCGGCCACTACCGCGCCACCGTCGAGTACAACGCGACCGCGATGCGGGAGGCGGAGGTGGTGTGGGAGCGCTTCAGCACGACCGCACGCCGCGCAGCGGAGGTGCTCGGCGACGCTCCGCTCGCGGCCCCCGACGCCGAACTCTCCGCGATCGACCTGCCCGAGGACTTCATCGCGGCGATGGACGACGACTTGGCCGTCCCCGAAGCCCTCGCGGTCGTCCATCGTGAGCAGTCGGCCCTGAACTCCCTGCTCGCCGCAGGAGGCGATGCGGACCGGATCGCTGACGGGCTGGGCCGGCTGCGGGCCATGCTCGACGTGCTGGGCCTGGATCCGCTGTCCCCGCAATGGGGGAGCACCTCCGGCGCCGCGGGCGCCGAGCACGCAGCGCTGGATGCGCTGATCACCAGCCAGCTGGCCGCCCGTGCGGCGGCCCGCGCCGAGAAGGACTGGGCCCGGGCCGATGCCCTGCGCGACGCACTGAGCGCCGCCGGCATCCGCGTCGAGGACGCCCAGGACGGCGCGCGCTGGACACTCGAGACCACCCACTGAGGAGAACACCCATGGCAGGCAACAGCTCGCGTCGCGGCGCGGTGCGCAAGGGCAAGAAGGGCGCGACCGTCGGCTCCGGCGGGGTGCGCCGTCGCGCGCTCGAGGGCAAGGGCCCGACGCCCCGCGCGGAGGAACGCCCCGCGCACAAGAAGTACGGCAACGCCAAGGGCGGCCCGGGTGCGGCGGGGAACCGTGGCGGCTCCGGCTCGAAGGGCGGCCGCAAGCAGCCCGGCAGCGACCAGGTCGCCGGCCGCAACGCCGTGCTGGAGGCGCTGCAGGAGAGCGTGCCGGCCACGCAGCTCACGGTCATGGTGCGGATGGACTCCGACGAACGGGTCCGCGAGATCATGCGTCTGGCCACCGCCCAGGGCGTGCCGATCGCCGAGGCCTCGCGCACCGACCTGGACCGCATGACCGACCACGTCGTCCACCAGGGCGTGGCCCTGACGATGCCGCCCTACGAGTACGCGGAGATCGAGGACCTGCTGAAGGTCGCCTCGGATGCCTTCGAGACGCCGCTGCTGATCGCGCTGGACGGCATCACCGATCCGCGCAACCTCGGCGCGATCCTGCGCAGCGCCGACGCTTTCGGCGTGCACGGCGTGATCCTGCCCGAGCGTCGCAGCGTGTCGATGACGGCGGCCGTGTGGAAGGTGGCGGCCGGCGCCGCGGGCCGGGTGCGCGTGGCCCAGGTGACGAACCTCAACCGCACCCTCAGCGCCCTCAAGGGCGACGGCGTCTTCGTGCTCGGCATGGATGCGGACGGCGACGTGACCACTCGTGGTCTCGACCTCGCCACCCAGCCCACCGTGCTCGTCGTGGGCGCCGAGGGCAAGGGCCTCTCCCGGCTCGCCAGGGAGATCAGCGATCAGGTCGTCTCGGTCCCCATGACCGGTCGCAGCGAGTCGCTGAACGCCTCCGTGGCCGCCGCGATCGCCCTGTACGAGATCTCCGGAGTGCGCGCGGCCCAGGGCCACGCCTGAGGAGCACCAGGGATCGTGCACGCGTGACCGAGCCCGGGTCGGTCTGCCCAGTGGCGGACCGTCCGGGCTCTGTTCACGAGTCGGCGGCCACGGCGCTGTCGGCTCCCATGCCGTTGGCACCCAAGCTCTCCGGAGCCGTGTTTCCCGGGGACGTACCTTCCGGGCCCGTCGCGTCGGCGTCCATCCCGTCTGCGGCTCGGCTGACGGCCTCAGCCCTGTCGAGACGGGGCGAGGAGGTCAGGCTGGATCCGCCGGAGGCTCCGTCGCAGCAGCATCGCGGTGAGCGCTCGGTGCCCGTACCGGGCGCCGCACGGGCATGATCACACGGGGGAGTGCGAGCTGGATGACCGGCCCGAGCCCGACGGCGTAGAGCAGCGTGCCGACGCCGACCGGTCCTCCGAGGCTCCAGCCGATCGCCAGCACCAGCACCTCCAGGCAGATCCGCACCGGACCCACGGGGCGACGCAGACGCCGCGCCAGACCGGTCATGAGACCGTCGCGGGCGCCGGGGCCGAGCTGGGCGCCGATGTAGATGGCGGCGCTGACCCCGTTGACCACGACGCCGACGATCATCAGCACGAGCGCCATCGGAAGGCCCTGGACGGACGGCAGCACGAGCATCCCCAGATCGATGCTCACACCGACCCATATCGCGTTCGCGACGGTGCCGATCCCCGGCTGCTCGCGCAGGGGGATCCACAGCAGCAGCACCACGAAGCTCACCGCGATGCTGAGCGTTCCGACGGTGAGGCCCGCCCGCTCGGCAAGGGCCGCGTGCAGCACGTCCCACGGGGCACCGCCGAGACCGGAGCGCAGCAGCATCGCGAGGGAGAAGCCGAAGCCGGTCAGCCCCACCAGCATCTGGAGGAGGCGGAGGGGGAGACGATCCACCCGCAGCTGGTCGCGCAGGGAGAGGTTCGAGAGCGTGCGATCGCCGGCAGGAGGGGGAACGGCCATGGTCGGCGGCCCTCAGCTGTCGAAGATGGGCAGTGCGGATGTCTCCGTGGTGACCAGGGACTTCTCATCGGGCCGGTGGATCAGCACGTTGAGGATGTAATGACGCACGGTCTCGTCGAGGCTGGCATCCGTGCCGGCTTTCTCCGAGAGGAACCACTTGTGCTCGAGCACCTCGTGGTAGAACTCGGGCGGCTCGAGCTTGGAGCGCATCGATCGCGGGATCGCGCGGACCACCGGCTCGTACTGGTGCTGCAGCCACTCGTGCGCCACGAACTCCTCGTCCTCGGCCTGCTGCTCGGTGGAAGCGCGGTACTGGTCGAGGTCGTTGAGCAGGCGGCGTGCCTGATTCTCCTGCGCGTCGATGCCGGTCAGGCGCATGAGCCGTCGGGCATGATGGCCGGCGTCGACCACCTTGGGGAGGATCGACAGCGTGGTGCCGTCGAGATCGGTGGTGATCTCGAGCTCGCCCACGTCGAACCCGAGGCGGTTGAGCTTCTCGATGCGAGCCGACACCCGCCACCGCTCATCCGCGGAGAAGCGTTCGCGCTCGGTGAGGGCGGCCCACAGCTCGTCATAACGGCGCACCAGGTCATCGCCCACCTCGACCGGATCGGCCTCGGGGTCGAAGAGGTCGCCGGCCTGCAGATCCATGAGCTCGCCGATGATGTTCGTGCGCGCCAGGTCGAGGTCGTAGTGCCGCTGACCGTCCGTGAGCTTCTCGTGCAGCGCGCCCGTCTCGACGTCGACGATGTAGGCGGCGAAGGACCCCGCGTCGCGACGGAACAGGGTGTTGGACAGGGAGACGTCGCCCCAGTAGAAGCCCTCGATGTGCAGATGCACCAGCAGCACGGCCAGTGCGTCCAGCAGGCGCTGTGCGGTGTCCTCCCGGGAGACCTGGCTGAACACGGCCCGGTAGGGGAGGGAGAACTGCAGGTGACGGGTGATCAGCACGGCATCCAGCGGCTCGCCGGTGCGCGTGGTGCGGCCCGAGATCACCGCGAACGGGACCACCGAGGGCACACCGATGCGGCCGAGGAGACGGAGCATCTCGTATTCGCGCTTGGCGAGGTGATGGTTGATCTCCTTGAGCGCGAGCACTCGTCCCGAGACGCGCACGAAGCGCACGACGTGACGCGAGATGCCGCGCGGAAGAGCGGCGAGCATGTCCTCGGGCCAGTCCTCCAGCGGCTGGTCCCAGGGGAGGTCCAGCAGTGCGGGGTCGGCCCGGGACGCGGTGATCTCCAGGGGTGCCATTGCTCCATTGTCTCCTGATCACGACTCGTGTGCCCACCCGATGACAGTTTTTCACCGCCCGGATACACAAACCTCACGCTGCCGGCTCCGCATCCGTTCCCCGGATCACATCGCGCGGGAGGTCGCGTCCCGTGGATACGGCGACGGGCGCCCGGCAGGAGCCGGACGCCCGTCGCACGGTGCTGCGGGGAGGATCAGTCGCCCAGGCGCTGACCGTTCTTCGCATCGAAGAGGTGGATGTGACCCTCGGCCGGACGGAAGTGGACGGTCTCGCCCTTGACCGGGGGACGACGGGCGTCGACTCGTGCGATGAACGGCTTGTCCGTCTCGTCCGCACCCTCGCGGCGACCGTAGATGAACGCGTCGGCGCCGAGCTCCTCGACGAGGTCGACCTCGATCGCGATGCCCTGGTTGTCGGAGACCAGCTCGAGGTCCTCGGGGCGGACGCCCACGGTGACCGAGGTCTCGTCCGTCTCGGAGAGCGTGGAGCGATCCACGGGCACCACGGCGCCGCCGAACTCCACTCCCTGATCGGTGAGCTTCGTGTCGAACAGGTTCATGGCGGGGGAGCCGATGAAGCCGGCGACGAAGACGTTGTTCGGGTGGTCGTACATGCGGCGCGGGGAGTCCAGCTGCTGCAGGACGCCGTGGTCGAGGACCGCGACGCGGTCACCCATCGTCATCGCCTCGGTCTGGTCGTGGGTCACGTAGACCGTGGTGACGCCGAGGCGACGCTGCAGCGACGCGATCTGGGTACGGGTCGCCACACGCAGCTTGGCGTCGAGGTTGGACAGCGGCTCGTCCATGAGGAACACCTGGGGCGAACGCACGATCGCACGACCCATGGCGACACGCTGACGCTGACCGCCCGAGAGCGCCTTCGGCTTGCGGTCGAGGTACTCGCTGAGGTCCAGGATCGCGGCGGCGTCCTCGACGCGCTTGCGGATCTCGGCCTTGGGGGTGCCGGCGATCTTCAGGGCGAAGCCCATGTTGTCGGCGACCGTCATGTGCGGGTACAGAGCGTAGTTCTGGAACACCATCGCGATGTCGCGGTCCTTCGGCGGCACGTCCGTGACGTCGCGGTCGCCGATGAGGATGCGGCCGGCGTCGATCTCCTCGAGCCCGGCCAGCATGCGCAGGGCGGTCGACTTGCCGGAGCCCGACGGGCCGACGAGGACGAGGAACTCGCTGTCGCCGACCTCGATGTTGAGGTTGTCGACGGCCGGGCGCTCCTGGCCCGGGTAGACGCGCGAGGCGTTGTCGAAAGTCACTGTTGCCATGGTGGTGCTCCTTCACCGGCAGGTACGTGCCGGACGGTCCGTTGTGAAGTGATGGTCACCGGTCTCGATCGCCCCTCGCGAAGAGGTGCTCCCTTGCACCGGCGAGGTGAGTGTATCCCATCTCTCATCTGCCGGAAAACCCTCGCGTTGACTCACGAGAAATGCCCGCGAAACGGTTTCGTTGCCTCATGAGAGGGATGCCCGCGTAGGTCGGCGTGTCCTGGGCCGTGGCAGCGTCCGGCGGGCCGAGCGTGAGGCATGGGACTGACAATGGCGCAGAGGCAGGCGGTCACCCGGCAGGTCGCGATCCGGTATCGGGCGGCGTCCAAGACCGCGAAAACGGTGATCTTGGACGAGTTGTGCGCGACGACGGGCTGGCATCGTGATCACGCCCGTAAGGCGCTGCGGCGGGCGTTGGGGCCGCGCCCTGCAGGGCGCACGAGACGGAGGCTGGCGACGCCCCGGCCGCCGAAGTACGGCCCTGACGTGATGGCAGCGCTGCGGAAGGTGTGGGCGGTGATGGGCGCTCCGGCGGGCAAGCGGATGGCGCCGTTCATGGGCGAGATCGTGGAGCGGCTGCGGGCGTGCGGCGAGCTCGACCTCAGCGACGAGACCGCTGCGCTGCTGTGTTCGATGTCGGCAGCCACGATGGATCGCCGGCTCGCCCCGGACCGGAAGAAGCTCCAGATCAGGGGCCGTTCGGGTACGAAGCCCGGCACGTTGCTGAAGTCGCAGATCCCGATCCGGACCTGGGCGGAGTGGAACGAGGCCGAGCCCGGGTTCGTCGAGATCGACTGCGTCGGCCACGAGGGCGGAGACCCCTCTGGGGACTTCTGCCAGACCCTGACGGTCACCGATATCCACACCGGCTGGACAGAGACCGCGGCAGTGCGGAACAAGGCCCAGAAGTGGGTGTTCGCGGCGCTGGTCGAGCTTTCCGCGAGGTTCCCGTTTACGGTCAAGGGGATCGACTCGGACAACGGGTCGGAGTTCATCAACAGCCATCTGCTGCGCTACTGCCAGGGGCAGAAGATCACCTTCACTCGGTCGCGGTCGGGCAACAAGAACGACGGCGCGCACGTGGAGGAGAAGAACTGGTCGGTGGTCCGCAAGACCGTCGGCTACTACCGCTACGACACCGCTGCCGAGCTCGAGCTGCTCGGGCAGATCTACGAGGTGCTGCGGTGGCAGACGAACTTCTTCTCGCCCAGCCAGAAGCTGATCTCCAAGACCAGATACGGCGCGAAAGTCACCAAGCGCTACGACCCCGCGCAGACGCCCTACCAGCGGGTTCTGTCCAGCGAGAAGGTCTCGAAGAAGTCCAAGACCACGCTGACGCGTCAGTACCGCACGCTGAACCCGGCCCAGCTGCGCCGCGATCTGCTCGACCTCCAAGACCAGCTCCTAGACCTCGTCCGCGCCAAGCACCAACCGACCCGCCTGCCGGTCACCCCGCCGACCGCTTCGCGGGCAAAAACGAGTGAGGCAACGAAGAAGACCAAGCGGGCATCTTGACATGAGGCAACAGGACCCTGTCCGGTCCCGTGTCGACGGAAGGGCGAGCACGGAGCCGCAGCGGTGCGGCGTGGTCCGCTGCGGGATACTGGGGGAGTGGATATCACTGAGCTCACCCGGAAGATCCTCGACCGGCGCGCGAAGGACGGTGACCCGCTGCGCATCGTCCAGGCGGGTCATCCCGCCCTGCGCCGCACCTCCCTCTCCGCACGCGGGCGACTGGCCCCCGAGCTGCTGCTGGAGCTGGTCGACGCGATGACGGTCACCATGCGCGATGCTCCTGGCGTCGGGCTCGCCGCACCGCAGGTCGGGCTGCCTCTGTCGCTGTACGTCATCGAGGATCGCGTGCGCGCCGCGGCAGGCGTCGGGTCCGAGGAGGAACAGCACGGGGAGGATGGGGAGCACGGGGAGAACGGGGACGACGCGCCGGATCAGCCCCACGAGTCCCACGGTCGCCGCGCGGTCGACGACACCGACGAGCTCGACGACCTCGAGGAGCGCGATGCCGAGGACGATCTGCTCGAGCGTCGGCCCGTTCCCCTCCGTGCGCTGCTGGACCCACAGGTCACGCTGTTGGGCACCGAGCGCGTCTACGCATGGGAGGGATGCCTGTCGGTCGACGGCTGGCAGTCCATCGTGCCGAGGTCCCGCCGGGTGCGGGTGCAGGCCCTGGAGCTGCTGCCGGGCGGTGAGCTGCGCGAGATCGACGAGGAGCACGTGGGCTGGCCGGCACGGATCCTCCAGCACGAGACCGACCATCTGGCCGGGACCCTCTGCCACGACCTGATGGTCCCGCGCTCGTACATCGAGTCCGGGTACGCGCCGTACTACGCGGACCTGGGGGAGGCGGTGCGTCGCCTCGGCCTGAGCGGGGAGATCGCCGAGCTCGGCGAGGGCGAGGTCATCGCTCGCTGAGACCGCGCCCAGAGCAGCGACGGAGGCGTGCTGCCAGGCGGGGGCGGTAGCTTGTCCCTGTTCACGACATGCATGACACGAGATGAGGGGAGCCGATGGTGAGCTCGGATGACCAGAACACACCGCAGAGCGGAGAGCTCGAGGACGGCGACGTCCGCGAGCAGCTCGACGAGCGCTGGCTGTCGGTGATCGATGGCGCCATGAAGGTGCAGGCACCGCTCGCGCGTCGTTATGTCGAGGGTCTGCGCGCCAAGCACCCGGAGGCCACCGACCGGCAGCTGCTGGAGAAGGTCACCGGACGCTTCTCCTCCCTGATGACGCTGACCGGTGCGGGCATCGGCGGGGTCGCGGCGCTGCCGGGTCTCGGCACGGCCGCTGCCCTGGGGCTGACGGTGGGCGAGGGCATCTCCTTCGCGGAGGCCTGCGCGTTCCTCACCCTCGCCGCGGCGGACATCCACGGTGTCGACATGTCGGACCGCAGCACCCGACGCCTGGTGCTCATGGGCGTGCTCAGCGGTGACCGCGGCGCCGAGATCATCGCCAAGGCGATGGGCAAGCAGGGCCTGCAGTGGAACGCGGTGCTCGGCGGGGGCGGCGGCTTCCTGCCCGGTCTGGTGAGCAAGCAGATCTCGAAGTACGTGCGGCGTCGGGTGTTCGCCCGCACCGGGAAGCTGTGGCTCGGGCGTCTGCTGCCCTTCGGTGTCGGCGCGGTCATCGGTGGCTTCGGCGCTCGGGCGGTCTCCCGCTCCGTGGTCGAGGCGATGCTGGAGATCTTCTCCCAGGCACCCACGCTCGAGGGCGAGCTCGCCGGGGACGGCCCCGCGCTCGAGGGCTGAGTCCCGCCGGGACGTCGGGCGGCGCTCGCGGTGAGCGGGTGCGCGGATGACCGTGCACCGACGCCGACGCGCAGGCGACGAACACAGACGCCGACGCGCAGATGACGAAGGAGGGGCGCCCCTCCTTCGTCATGCCGGTCCGCTCCGCAGGCGAGGTCCGGGCGATGCGGACTCAGACCTCCTGTGTGAAGTCGTTCTCATGCTCCGTGCCGACGGCACGCTGGTAGGACTGACGGATCTCGGCCTCCGCGTCGCTGCGGCCCTCCCAGTGCGCGCCCTCGACGCTCTTGCCCGGCTCGAGGTCCTTGTAGACCTCGAAGAAGTGCTGGATCTCCAGCCGATGGAACTCCGAGACATCCGTGAGCTCCTGGCGGCGCACCTGTCGCCGGTCGCCGACCGGGACCGCGACGATCTTGTCGTCGCCGCCGGCCTCGTCCCGCATGCGGAACATGCCGAGGGCACGGCAGCGGATCAGGCATCCCGGGAACGTGGGCTCCTCGAGCAGCACGAGGCAGTCCAGGGGGTCCCCGTCCTCACCGAGGGTGCCTTCGATGAACCCGTAGTCATCGGGATAGCGAGTGGCGGTGAACAGCATCCGGTCCAGGCGGATCCGCCCGTTGTGGTGGTCCACCTCGTACTTGTTCCGGTTCCCGCGAGGGATCTCGATGGTTACGTCGAATTCCACGACAGCCGCTCCGTTGCTCCGGCCCTGTGGGCACTGGTTCTGACCGGGACACCATATCGTGGGGGCATGGTGGGACGAGTACCCGAGCGGGTGTGGCGCACGACGGCGATCGTGCTGTGCGCCGCCGTGCCCGCGAGCTTCTATCTGATCGGGGATCTCACCGACGCCTTCCCGGGGGTGCTCACGATCAGCTCCGAGCAGGAGGGCCCCGAGGCGGGCCCGCGTGCGCAGGCAGAGGACTGGGACCGTGTCCCCGCCGCCGCGCCAGGGCCTGACGTGGCACCGGAGGTCGACCCCACCAGCAGTGCTGACCTGGAAGAACGCATGTCCGCGCATGCTGGGGACCCCGTGGTGGACGACGGGCTCGCCTTCAGCGTGGTCGACGTCGAGACCGGCGAGGTCATCGCCGCACGGGATGCTGACGCCGCACGGGTCCCCGCCTCGACCCTCAAGCTGCTCACCGCCGCCGCTGTGCTGCGCCTGTACACCGGGGACGAGGTGCTGACCACCCGCGCGACCGTCGAGGACGGACTCATCACTCTCCAGGGCGGTGGTGACATGACTCTCACCGATGCCGACCTGCGCGACCTCGCGACCCAGGCGGCGCAGCTCGCCACCGACCAGGGCACCGAGGAGGTCTCGCTCGCGCTGGACACCAGCTATCTCAGCGGCGGCGCGAACCCTGCTTGGGGCAGCAACGGCACAGCGGGCGGGTGGGTCACGCCCACCGCCACGCTCGCCCTGGACGAAGGCTGGCTGGACGGCGAGCAGTACGGACCCAAGTCGACCGACCCGGAGGGGGACGTCGCCCGGCGTTTCGTGGAGCTGCTCGAGGAGCAGGGGCTCACGGTGACCGGGAAGGTCACGTCGGCCGACGCGCCGACTGAGGCGCCGAGCGTCGAGGTGCATTCCGCTCCGCTCTCCGAGATCGTGCAGCACACGCTCCTGATCTCCGACAACACCACCGCCGAGCTGCTGGCCCACCTCGTCGCGGCCGCTCGCGGCGACGAGACCACTACGGAGGGGGCTGCCGCTGCGGTCGAGGCCGAGGTGCGCGACCTCGCCACCGAAGCCGGAGTCCCCGCGGAGGATCTCGAGGCGCTCACGATCCGTGACGGGTCCGGGCTCTCGACGGAGGACCGGGTCCCGCCGGCCCTGTTCTCCGCAGTGCTCGCCCAGGCATCCTCGCCCGAGGAGCCTGTCCTGCAGCAGATCCTGTTCGACGTCCCGATCGCCGGGCTCAGCGGAACCCTCGCCGACAGGTTCGGCGACCAGGACGTCAGCGACGCCCGCGGCCTGGTGCGAGGCAAGACCGGATATCTCGGAGGCTCCTCCACCCTGGCCGGCACCGTCGTGCTGGCGGACGGACGCACCGCCGGCTTCTCGATCGTGGTGCACGGCTTCGACGGCGCCGACGCCGACGCAGCCCGCGCCGCGGTCGACGACGTCGCCGCAGAGATGGTCAGGGGTTCCTGATGGCCGGACCGCCCCCGGTCGTCGCCCGCGGCAGGACCGCGGTGCGCGGCGCGCTCGCCCAGCGGCTCGAGACGCTCGCGGACGACACCGCCGTGGGCAGGCTCGCGCCCCGCGTGGTCGTGGGTCTCAGCGGGGGAGCGGACTCGCTCGCGCTGCTGGCGACGACGGTCTGGGTGGCGTCACGCATGGGGCTGGAGTGCGAGGCGGCGATCGTGGACCACGGGCTCCAGGACGAGTCCTCCTCCGTCGCCGAGCGTGCCCGGGCCCAGGCCGAACGGCTGGGGGCGACGGCCCACGTGCTGCGGGTGGGGGTGGACCCCGACGCTCCCGGCGGGCTCGAGAACGCGGCGCGCGATGCCCGTCATGCCGCGCTGGACGCACTGCTCGAGGATCGAGGCGCCCTCGCCCTCCTGCTCGGCCACACCCTCGATGACCAGGCCGAGCAGGTGCTGATGGGCCTGGCACGCGGTGCTGGGCCGCGGGCGCTGGCAGGGATCCCGCGCTCTCGCGACGCGCTGCTGCGGCCGTTCCTCGGCACCGGCCGCGACGAGTCCACGGCGCTGCGCCGGGAGGACACCGAGGAGATCTGCCGCCTCCATGACCTGGAGTGGTGGGAGGACCCGATGAACGCGGACGAGTCGATGCTCCGCGCCCGGGTGCGGCATCGGGCGCTCCCGCTGCTGCGGGAGGTCCTCGGCGAGCAGGTCGATGTGAACCTCGCCCGCACCGCCGACCTCCTCCGCCCCGACGTCGACCATCTCGACGCCGAAGCGCACGACCTGCTGGATTCGCTGGTCCGGGACGGCGGCGAGCAGCGTGAGGAGGAGGACCTCCTGCTCCTGGACGTCCATGCTCTGGCCGTCGCTCCCGCCGCACTGCGCACCCGCGTGCTGCGGGACGCCTCGCGGCGGGCTCGGCACCTCTGCGAGGAGGAGACGGAACGCGCCGGGTCCACCAAGTCGCTGCTGCGCCGGCAGGTGCTCACGATCGACGCTCTGGTGGTCTCATGGCATGGTCAGGCAGCAGTACCCGTACCGGGTAGGATCGAGGTCGCTCGCCGCGACGGCCTGTTGGTGTGGCGCCGTACGGATCCGTGAGCCGCGGCGGACGCACCCCACCACGTTCCCTGGAGGAGATCCGCGTGCCCCAGACGCACCACCATCCCGATGTCGAACGGATTCTGCTGGATGAGCAGCAGATCCGCGAGAAGGTCACCGAGCTCGGTGAGCAGATCGCCGCGGACTACGCGGACGAACCGCCGATCCTCGTGGGTGTCCTCAAGGGTGCGGTGATGGTGATGGCCGATCTCGCCCGTTCGATCCCGCTGGACGTCGAGATGGACTGGATGGCGGTCTCCTCCTACGGCTCGGGCACGAAGTCCTCCGGCGTCGTGCGGATCCTCAAGGATCTCTCCGCCGACATCGACGGGCGCCGCGTGCTGATCGTCGAGGACATCATCGACTCGGGCCTGACCTTGAAGTGGCTGCTGTCGAACCTCCGTTCGCGCGGCCCCAAGAGCGTCGAGATCTGCACCCTCCTGCGCAAGCCGGAGGCGGCGCGGGTGGAGATCGACGTGAAGTACGTCGGCTTCGACATTCCCAACGAGTTCGTGATCGGCTACGGACTCGACTTCTCGGAGGCCTACCGGAACCTCCCCTACGTGGGCGTGCTCAAGCGCTCGGTCTACGAGGACTGATATGGCGGACACCTCCTCCAAGCAGAAGAACACCAAGGGCAGGAAGCGCCGCCCGTTCACGTCGGTGGCGATCTGGATCCTGGTGGCACTGCTGCTGGGCATGGCCCTGTTCTCGCTGTTCGGCCGCGACGGCTACCAGGAGATCGACACCCAGCAGGGTCTCGAGCTGCTCGAGGGCGGCACCGTCGAGCAGGCCAAGATCATCGACGGCAACCAGCAGCGCGTGGACCTCGTCCTGACCGAGGACTTCGTCGACGGCGATGACGACAAGGGCAAGCAGGTCCGCTTCTCGTACGTCAATGCCCGCGGCGCCGATGTCGTGCAGGCGGTCGAGAACGCGGCGCCCGAGAAGGGCTACACCGACGAGATCGCGTCGAGCTCGTGGTGGTCCACCCTGCTGCTGTCGTTCCTCCCGCTCGTGCTCCTGATCGCCGTGTTCTGGTTCCTGATCATGAACGCCCAGGGCGGCGGCGGCAAGGCCATGCAGTTCGGCAAGTCCAAGGCGAAGCTGTTCAACAAGGAGGCCCCCAAGGTCACCTTCGCGGACGTCGCCGGCGCCGAGGAGGCCGTCGAGGAGCTCGACGAGATCAAGCAGTTCCTCGTCGACCCGGGCCGGTACCAGGCCGTGGGCGCCAAGATCCCCAAGGGCGTGCTGCTGTACGGCCCTCCCGGCACCGGCAAGACCCTTCTGGCCAAGGCCGTCGCCGGCGAGGCCAACGTGCCCTTCTACTCGATCTCGGGCTCGGACTTCGTGGAGATGTTCGTGGGCGTCGGCGCCAGCCGCGTGCGCGATCTGTTCTCGACCGCGAAGGAGAACGCCCCGGCGATCATCTTCATCGACGAGATCGACGCTGTCGGCCGTCATCGCGGCGCCGGCATGGGCGGCGGCCACGACGAGCGCGAGCAGACCCTGAACCAGATGCTGGTGGAGATGGACGGGTTCGAGGAGAACCAGAACGTCATCCTCATCGCCGCCACCAACCGCGTGGACATCCTGGATCCCGCCCTCCTGCGCCCGGGGCGGTTCGACCGTCAGATCGGGGTGGAGGCCCCTGACCTCAAGGGCCGCCTGCACATCCTCGGCGTGCACGCCAAGGGCAAGCCGCTCGCGCACGACGTCGACCTCGAGGCCGTCGCCAAGCGCACCATCGGCATGTCCGGCGCAGACCTCGCCAACGTGCTCAACGAGGCCGCGCTGCTGACCGCCCGCTCGGGCAATCAGATCATCGACGACCGTGCTCTGGACGAGGCCATCGACCGCGTGTCCATGGGACCACAGCGCTATTCGAAGGTGATGTCCGATCGCGAGCGCCAGATGACGGCCTACCACGAGGGTGGTCACGCCCTGGTGGCCGCGGCGATGAACAACTCCGCGCCCGTCACCAAGGTGACGATCCTGCCGCGCGGGCGTGCTGGCGGCTACACCATGGTGGTGCCCACCCAGGACCGCAACTACCAGTCGCGCAACGAGCTGCTGGACCGCCTCGCCTACGCGATGGGCGGCTATGCCGTGGAGGAGAGCATCTTCCATGACGTCACCACCGGACCCAGCTCCGACCTGCAGAACGCCACGAAGATCGCCCGCACGATGGTCATGCAGCTCGGTATGAGCGACGCCGTCGGCCAGGTCGCCCTCGCGGGCGAGCAGGACGAGGTCTTCGTGGGCATGCAGCAGGGGCAGGCGCCCCGCTTCAGCGCCGAGACCGCGAGCGTGATCGACCAGGAGGTGCGCCTGCTCCTGGACAATGCGCTGGACGAGGCCTGGTCGGTGATCGTGGAGAACCGTCACGTCCTCGATCGCCTGGTGGAGGAGCTGCTCGAGAAGGAGACCCTGAACGAGCGCGAGCTCTCGGCGATCTTCTCCGACGTCACCAAGCGCCCGCTGCGCGAGGTGTGGCAGTCCAGCCAGGAACGGCCCGCTCTGGCGGCGCCCCAGGCCGGTGCGGCCACGACGGCGACCGGTGCCGAGTCGCATGACGCGGGCGAGCCCCTGCAGCCGAATCCGCCCGAGCTCCCGCATCCCGGAGGGGACGGCCCCGAGATCCCCGGCGCCCCGCACGGCGACGGCACGGGCGAGGGCTACGGCTACGACGGCGGCCCCGGGACGGGGCGCTGAGATGGCCGTCGATCACGCACGGGTGGAGGCGGCCGTCCGGGAGATCCTCGCCGGCATCGGCGAGGATCCGGACCGGGACGGGCTGCTGGACACCCCGGCACGGGTGGCGCGCATGTACTCCGAGGTCTTCGAAGGCCTGGGCCAGGATGCCCACGAGCCGCTGTCGACCACCTTCGACATCGACCACCAGGAGCTCGTCCTGGTGCGCGACATCCGCTTCCACTCGATGTGCGAGCACCACCTGCTGCCGTTCATGGGAACCGCCCACGTCGGGTACATCCCCGACGGCGGGACCGTCACCGGGCTGAGCAAGCTCGCGCGTCTGGTGAATGTCTATGCGCGCCGTCCGCAGGTGCAGGAGCGTCTCACCTTCCAGATCGCCGACGCGCTGATGAGCGAGCTGGGCGCGGCAGGTGCGATCGTCGTCATCGAGGCCGAGCACATGTGCATGTCGATGCGCGGGGTGCGGGCCGAGGGCGCGCGCACCGTCACCAGCGCCGTGCGAGGCATGCTGCGCGAGAGCTCGAGCACCCGGGCCGAGGCCATGAGCCTCATCAACCGGGCGTGATCGCATGAGCTCCACCGCCCGACTGCGCCCGGCGGGCCTCCCTGACTCGCTCGAGTCGGAGGAGACCCTCGTGATGGGTGTGCTGAACGTGACGCCCGATTCGTTCTCCGACGGCGGCGAGCACTTCGCGACGGACGACGCCCTCGCCCACGGCCGCTTGTTGGCGTCCCAGGGTGCGGCGATCATCGACGTGGGCGGCGAGTCCACCCGACCGGGCGCTCCCCGGGTCGATGAGGACGAGGAGCTGCGGCGCGTGATCCCCGTGCTCCGCGGCCTGGCCGATGAGGGCATCGTGACCAGCGTGGACACCATGCGCGCTTCCGTGGCCGTCGCGAGCGTCGAGGCCGGCGCGCTCATCGTCAACGATGTCTCGGCCGGTCGTGCCGATGAGGACATGGGCAGCGAGGTCGCCGGACTGCGCACGGTGCGCGGGACGCCCCCGGTGTTCATCGCGATGCACTGGCGCGGGCACAGCGACGTCATGAACGAGCTGGCCGTCTACGACGACGCCTCCCGCGACAGCGCGACGGAGCTCGAGGACCGCCTGATCGCGCTGCGCGAGGCCGGCGTCGAGGACCGCTTCCTGGTGGCCGATCCCGGACTCGGCTTCTCCAAGACAGGCGAGCAGAACTGGGACGTGCTCGCCGACTGGGACGGCATCGCATCCCACGGGCTGCCGATCCTCATCGGCGCCTCCCGCAAGCGCTTCGTGAGCTCCCTGGGCGTGGACCGCGATGCAGCGACCGCCGCGATCAGCGCCTACAGCGCGGAGCGCGGCGCCTGGGCGGTGCGAGTGCACGACGTCCCCTCCTCCCTCGCCGCGGTCCGCGTCGGCGACAGACTGCGCCGGAGCGCCCGCCGATGAGCACAGCGCACGACAGCACCCACAGCACCCCCCACCGCGCGGACTCCCCGCGCACGCCCGGCGTCCTCGATCTGATCGAGGTGACCGGGATCAGGGCCTGGGGCCGCCACGGTGTGCTCAGCCAGGAGAAGGATCTCGGCCAGCAGTTCGTGGTCGACGTGAGGCTGCACCTGTCCACGGAGCCGGCCGGCCGCACCGATGCGCTCGCGCGCACCGTGAACTACGCCGAGGTCGCTGCCGCCGTCCACGAGGAGATCGGCACCGGCTCCTACGACCTGGTGGAGGCTCTCGCCGAGCGGATCGCGTCCCGGATCCTCACCGAGACGGGCCATCCTCTGGTGCGTCGGGTCGACGTGACGGTGCACAAGCCCTCCGCCCCCGTCGGCCTGCCGGTGGGCGATGTCGCCGTCACGATCACGCGGGACGCGGCACCGGTGGACGCGGTCCTCGCGCTCGGCACCAACCTCGGAGACCGCGAGGCGCACCTCGCCCGGGCGCTCGAGCTGCTCAGCACGACGGACGGCATCGAGGTGGCCTGGACCGGGCCCGTGCTGGAGACCGCCCCCGTGGGAGGGCCCGAGGGCCAGGAGGCCTTCCTGAACTCGGTCATCGGGGTGAGCACGGTGCTGGGTCCGTTCGAGCTGCTCGACGCCGCCCGCCGAGCCGAGCGCGATGCGCACCGGGAGCGCCTGGTCCGCTGGGGCCCGCGCACGCTGGACGTCGACGTCATCACCTACGGCACCAGTCTCAGCGACGACGAGGAGCTGACCCTTCCGCACCCGCGCGCCCACGAGCGTGCCTTCGTGCTGGCCCCCTGGCACGCCGCCCGCGCGGAGGCGGCGCTGCCCGGCCGCGGGCCGGTCTCCGATCTCCTGGAGCTGGCCGCGGACCGCGACGGTCTGCGCGCGGGCCCGACGATCCCGGGATTCGACCGTCCGTGAGACCTCTCAACGTGCCGATCCTCCTGCTGATCCTCGTGGTCGGCGCAGGTTTCGGCGCCCAACTGCTCGAGACCCTCTCCACCCGCGGATACACCCTCCCGATCGCCGGATGGCTGACCACCCTGGTGCTGCTCATCCTGGCCGGGGTGCTGCTGATCTACGGGATCCCGCTGCGCCGGTACATGCTCGAGAGCGAGGAGCGGCGAACGCATCCGAGCCTGGCTCCGCGTCGGCACCAGATCGATCTGCCCACGGCGTTCCGCACCGTCCTGCTCGCGCGGGCCTGCGCCTACACCGGAGCGGTGGTCGGAGGGATCTTCACCGGGCAGGCGCTGTTCCTGCTCGTCACCGGCACCGGGGACCTGCTCGGTGCCACCCTGCCCACGGGCACGGCCGCGGTGGCCGGGCTCGCCCTCGGCGTGCTCGGCGTGGTCGTCGAGCGCTGGGGTCAGCTGCCCCCGGACGACGGCGAGGGCTCCGGCGAGGAGGCCGGCGCGAGCCGCTGACTCCCGGTGCGCTCCGTGGGTCGACGTGACCTCCGACGTTCGGCGGGGGTGTCCGTCCACCCTCGGCGAAGCGCCGTCGCGGCATGAAGTGACACGATGGCTCCCATGACTTCCGCGCCCGAACCTCCCGAGCGATCAGCCCACCCTCTGCACGTCGTCCCCGACGAGCCGGAGATCCAACGTGCACCAGGGGCCCGGCTCGGCGCCGACGGCCTGCGCACCGTCTCGCCACGGCTGGTGCCCGCACGCTACGTCGCGTCGATCGTGGGCTATGCGATCTGGGTGCTCATGATCGCCGGAGCGATCGTCGCCGCGGCGCTGACCGGTTGGTGGTGGCTCTCCTTGATCGGACTGGTCCCGCTGGTCATCCTGCTGCAGAGCATCCTGCTCACCCCGCGTCGGGTGCGGGCGATCGGATACCTCGACGCGGAGGAGGACCTCACGATCGCCAGCGGCATCATGTTCCGCAAGGTGCAGACGATCCCGTACGGGCGCGTGCAGTCGGTGAAGATCGACGAGGGCCCGGTGGATCGCCGGTACGGCCTCGCGAAGCTCACCGTGACCACTGCCGCCGCCGTCTCCAGCGTCGTGCTGCCGGGCCTGCCCAAGCAGGAGGCCGAACGGCTGCGGGCGATGCTGACCGAGCGCGGCATCGAGACCATGGCCGCCCTGTGAACACGCCCGACGCAGTGAACCCTTCGGAGGCGGAGAACGGTCCCGAGGCGCCGAACGCCCCCGGCGCGGAGCGTGCCCCCGAGACGCCGCGCCGCCGCACCCATCCGATCACTCCTCTGGTGACCGGGTGGAAGATCGTGGTCGCCATCGTCGCCGTGGTCTCCGCGCAGAACATCGCCCGGCTCGTCAACGACTTCTCCGTGTCCAAGGCGCTCATCGGAGCCGGCGTGATCCTCGCCGCAGTCGTGATCGCCATCGTGCTGTCGGCGATCAGCTGGTGGTTCATGACCTATGCGGTCGATGAGGAGGGGGTGTCCCTGCATACCGGCGTGATCAGCAAATCGCGTGAGTACGCACCCCGGGCCCGCATCGAATCGGTCTCTGTCGAGCGCCCGCTGCTCGCCCGGCTGCTGGGGCTCGCGAAGGTGCGGGTCGAGATCGCCGGGGGCGGGGAGTCGTACCTCGACATCGAGTACGTGAAGTCCGCCGACGCCGAGCAGCTGCGTCAGCGCATCCTCGGCGTCGCCGCCCGTGCCCGGACTCCTGAGGGCGAGAGCCCTGATCAGTCGGAAGGGGCCGCGGCCGACGCCCCGCAGGCCGACCGCGACGCGGCGCACCGGACCGAGGGGACCCACGAGACCAGTACGGTCGACGGCACCGGCGAGGACGCGCCGGGAGCGCTGCAGAAGCTCCTCTACGACGGGGTGACCGACGGCGACATGATCGCCACGATCCCCACCGGTCGGCTGGTGCGCTCGCTCGTGCGCGATCTGGGATTCCTCGTCGGCATCGTCATGAGCATCCTCGGGCTGGGCGTGGCGATCGGGCTCGGGATCTGGACGGACGGCTTCTCCTTCGCGATGATCATCGCCCTGGCCCCGGCAGCGTTCACAGTGCTGAAGTACGTCTTCGGCAAGATCGAATCCGGGTGGGGCTTCGTCTCCCGGGACACCGACCGCGGCCTGCGCATGCGCCGCGGCCTGGCCAACACCCGCACCGACAACATCGCCTCGGGACGCGTCCAGCGCTTCTCGGTCCGTCGGCCGCTGCTGTGGCGCACACCCGACTGGACGGCGGTGACCGTGACGGTCGCCGGTATCGATGACGATGACGAGAACGGTGCCCAGAGCGTGCTGCCCGTCGGCACGCGCGAGGAGCTCGGCGCCACGCTCGGCCACCTCGCGGCCCCGCTGGGGACCGACGACGACCTCGCCGCCCTCGAGCACCTGCTCACCGCGAAGGCGCGGGAGATCCACGGGATCCGGACCCCCGCCCGGCTGTTCTGGATCTCCCGACGCACGGACGTCACCGTGCTGCTTCCCGGCGCGCTGATCCATCGCAGCGGCATCCTGACCAGGACCGTGGAGATCGTGCCCCGCGAACGGATCCAGCAGACCACGCTCAGCGAAGGTCCGCTCAGCCGTCGGCTCGGTGTGCTCGACCTCGCGGTGCACGTGGCGGGGGAGGACCTGCACATCTCTGCGATCCCCCTGCAGGACGCCCTCGCCCTCCACGGGACCCTGGCCCGCGACGCACGGACGCTGCGCCGCTACCGGGATCGCGAGCAGTGGCCGCAGCCGATCCTCGGCCGATCCTCGACCGCTCCGCACGCGTCCCAGGAGGACCGATGAACGCACCCCGGCTCGGCATCGGCGTGATCGGGGCCGGCCGTGTCGGCGCGGTCCTGGCGGCGGCGCTGCGCGCCGAGGGCCACGCGATCACCGGTGCCTACGCGGTGTCCGACGCCTCTCGGGACCGGGCCGCGGACCTGCTGCCCGGGGTGCCCCTGCTCGGGGTGCCCGAGATCGTCGAACGCAGCGAGATGCTCCTGCTGGCCGTTCCCGATGACCAGCTGGGGCCCCTCGCCGCAGGCATCGCCGCGACCGGCCTCTCTCCCGGAGGGCAGCTCGCCGTGCACACCTCCGGGCTCCACGGCATCGAGGTGCTCGCACCGCTCGCCGAGGTCGGATGCGCGCCGCTGGCCATTCATCCGGCGATGACCTTCACCGGAACCCGGGCCGACCTGTCCCGGCTGATCGGCTGCCCGATGGCGATCACCGCAGCGGACACCTTCCTCCCCGTCGCGGGGGCGCTCGTGGTCGAGCTCGGAGGCGATCCGGAGGTGCTCGCCGAGGGCGACCGTCCGCTCTACCACGCCTCCCTCGCCCACGCCGCGAATCACCTGGTGGTGCTGGTGGATCAGGCGCGTGAGGCCCTCGCACGGATCGGCATCGCCGATCCTGGCGCCTATCTGCGGCCCTTGCTGGAGGCCTCGCTGGACGAGTCGCTGCGCCACGGCGCCCGCGCGCTCACCGGCCCCGTCATGCGCGGGGACGCGGGAACCGTCGCCACCCACCTCGAGGCGCTCGAGGACCTTGATACGACCGACGCCTCCGGAGTGCGCGGAGACACGACGGACACCTACCGCGCACTGGCGCTGGCCGCGCTGTCCCGTGCGAAGATCCCCGAGAGCAGCCGGGCCCGGATCCGCGGACTGCTCGAGGAGAACCCGCCCAGGGAGGACGCATGATCACGACACCGCAGGCCGCACGCCCTGCCGGCGACGGGCCGGACCGGACCACCACGCTGATCACCACCAAGACCGAGCTGCGCGCGCGGCGAGCCGAACTCGAGGGCACCGTCGCCGCGGTCTTCACCATGGGGGCGCTGCACGAGGGGCACCTGGCATTGGTCTCCCGCGCCAGGGAGCTCGCCGATCACGTGCTCCTCACCGACTTCGTCAATCCCCTGCAGTTCGGACCCGGCGAGGACTACGAGGCCTATCCCCGCGACCTCGACGCCGACCTCGCCGTCGTCGACGGCCTGGTCGACCTGGTCTTCGCCCCCGCCGTCGAGGAGATGTATCCGATGCTGCCGCCGACCGTCTCGGTGACTGCAGGACGGGCGGGCACGATCCTCGAGGGAGCCGCCCGTCCGGGACATTTCGACGGTGTGGTCACCGTCGTCACCAAGCTCCTGCAGCTGACCTCCCCGCAGCTGGCCGTCTTCGGACGCAAGGATGCCCAGCAGCTCGCGATCATCCAGCGGCTGGTCGCCGACCTCGATCTGCCGGTGCGGATCGAACCCGTCGAGATCCACCGGGAGGCGAGCGGACTGGCCCGCTCCAGCCGCAACGCCTACCTCTCCGATCAGGGCCGGGAGCAGGCCCTCGCCCTGTCCCGCACGATCGCTGCGGCCCGGGACGCAGCGCCCTCGGCAGCAGCCGTCCGCCGGGCGCTGGTCGCCGCCGTCGACCGGGCGGAGATCGACTGGGACTACGCCCTGGCGCTGGATCCCGCGACTCTCGAGGAGATCACCGCGGACCACCGGGGAGAGGTGCTCGTCGTGCTCGCCGGGCGCGTCGAGGACGTCAGACTGCTGGATGCGGCTGTGGTGGTGGCGACAGCGGACTGACCGGACCAGCAGATCCTCGGGGAGTGATGAGAGAATGCGGACCATGAGTGAGAACGCACCTGCCCTCGACCCCACGGACACCTCCGACCAGGTAGCGGTCCGCAAGTCCAAGCGGGAGCGGCTGCTGGAACGCGGGGAGGAGGCCTACCCGGTCTCGGTCCCCGTCACGACCACGATCGCCGAGGTCCGCGCGTCCTACGGCCATCTCGAGGCCGGCCAGGAGACCGAGGACCGCGTCGGCGTCGCCGGCCGTGTCGTGTTCCAGCGCAACACCGGCAAGCTCGCCTTCGTCACCCTGCAGGACGGCGCCGGTGAGCGCCTGCAGATCATGGCGTCGCTCGCGGAGATCGGCGAGCAGCGGCTGGCGGACCTCAAGGCCGATGTCGACCTGGGGGACCACGTCTTCTTCCACGGCCGGGTCGGCGCCTCGCGCCGCGGGGAACTCAGCGTCTTCGCCGAGACCTGGCGAATGGCCGCGAAGGCCGTGCGCCCCCTTCCGGTGCTCCACGCGGAGCTGTCCGAGGAATCCCGCGTGCGTCATCGCTACGTCGACCTCATCGTGCGCCAGCAGGCCCGAGACGCGGTGCGCCAGCGCGCCGAGGTGATGCACTCGCTGCGCGAATCGTTCCGCGAGCGCGATTTCGTCGAGGTCGAGACCCCGATGCTCCAGGTGATCCCCTCGGGCGCCGCGGCACGCCCGTTCGTCACCCATATGAATGCCTTCGATCTCGATCTGTATCTGCGAATCGCTCCTGAGCTGTTCCTGAAGAGGGCCGCCGTGGGCGGTCTCGAGCGGGTGTTCGAGGTCAATCGCAACTTCCGCAACGAAGGCGCAGATTCCACGCATTCGCCGGAGTTCGCGATGCTCGAGGCATACCAGGCCTACGGCGATTACGACACGATCGCGGACCTCACGCAGACGCTGATCCAGGAGGCCGCCCAGCGTGCCACCGGTTCCCAGCAGGTCACTCTTGCGGATGGTTCGGAGTACGACTTCTCCGGGGAATGGAAGAAGATCACGGTCTACGGCTCCCTCTCGGAATCCCTCGGCGAGGAGATCACCCCCGAGACGACTCCGGAGAAGCTGCGCGAGATCGCCCGGTCGCTCGACCTCGACCTGGAGCACCCGAAGTTCGGTCACGGGAAGCTGGTCGAGGAGCTCTTCGAGAACCGTGTGGGCGATCACCTCTACGAGCCCACGTTCGTGCGCGACTTCCCGGTCGAGACCAGCCCCTTGGTGCGTGCCCACCGCAGCACTCCCGGAGTGGTCGAGAAGTGGGACCTGTACGTGCGCGGCTTCGAGCTCGGCACCGGCTACTCCGAGCTGGTCGACCCCGTCATCCAGCGCGAGCGCTTCGCCCAGCAGGCCGGCCTCGCGGAGCAGGGCGACGACGAGGCGATGCTCCTGGACGAGGACTTCCTCGAGGCCATGGAATACGCACTGCCCCCGACGGGCGGCATGGGAATGGGAGTGGATCGACTGCTCATGGCGCTCACGGGACTCGGCATCCGCGAGACCATCCTCTTCCCGCTCGTGAAGCCGGAGGCCTGAGATGGATTCAGGATTCTGGTTCGAGGCCGGCGCATTGCTGCCATCTATCGGCGTGGGCCTGCTGTTCTGGTTCGTGATGCGTGCCGTGCTGCGCGCGGACCGACGGGAACGAGAGGCCCAGCGCCAGGCGGAGCAGGAATACCGGGACCTTCGCGCCTCCGAAGAATAGAAGTATCGCTCGGTACACATTTTCTGCGACGGATTGATATTCGTTCATTTCCCGTGGATACTGGGCGTCGATCGCGATCTGTACACCGGACCGCGCACCCGAGATACCCAGACCAATGAGGGAGCATCCCATGGCACGGAAGACCTATGTGGAGCTCGTCGACGATATCGACGGCGACAAGGCATCGCAGACCGTGAGCTTCTCGGTCGATGGCGTCGACTACGAGATCGACCTGTCCGACCAGAACGCCGAGAAGTTCCGCGAGGAGCTCGGTGGATGGATCGCCAAGTCGCGTCGTGTCGGAGGCCGTCGCAGCCGCGGCACCGCAGCCCGCGCCGGCGGCCCGAACGATTCCGCACGGATCCGCGAGTGGGCCCGGAGCGCGGGCTACGAGGTCCCGGATCGTGGCCGCATCTCCGGCACGATCCGCAAGGCATACGAGGACGCCCACGCGAAGTGATCGCGTAGTTCCCGCCGGGGATCGACCTCCCCGTCTGAGAAGAGCTCGTCGCCAGCAATGGCGACGGGCTCTTCTGCTGCGGGCTCCTCGTACCAGGGCTCCGGTGGGGTCACCAGGCCGTGGCCATGGGGCCGGGTCCGGGGTGACCGGGCCGGGTTACCAGCCCCGGATGGACCAGGCGGCCTCGTGCTGCAGTCCAGGGCTGAGGCGCACCACGTCGGTACCGCTGCGGAAGGCATCGGGCGGGCAGGTCATCGGTTCGACGGCGAGCCCGAGACGGTTCTGCTCCGGCTCCGGCCGATCCGCGGTGTGGATCTGCAGCCACGGGCACTCCTCCCCGGCCGTGAGCTCGACGCCGGTGCCGCCGGGCGCCGTGACGGAGACGGTCAGATGGCCGTCCTGGTCCCGTCCGAGGTCGGTGAAGGCATGGTCGATGAACTGTGACCCGATGACACGTGCGGAGCGGAAGTCGAAGTCGCTGCCGGGCGCGACCGGCTCGGTCCCCGTGGGGAGCAGACGGTCCTCGGTGACGGTCAGCACGGTGCCGGCCTCGACCTGGAGGGACCAATCGTCCAGCGGCTCCGGACCCGCGACCAGGTACGGATGCGGGCACACCCCGTAGGGGGCGTCCCGGTGTCCGATGTTGCGGGCGGTGACGGTCGTGGTCAGGCCGGACTGCGGGTTCAGCGCATGCCGGACCGTCAGCTCCAGGTGGAACGGGTACCCGGGGGAGGGGAACAGCTCGGTGCGCAGCTGGACCGCCTCTGTCGTGGTGGACACGGGGGAGAAGGGCTGGAAGGACACCAGACCGTGCAGGGCGTTTCCTCGCTCGGGCTCGGTGAGTGCGGCCTGGATCTGCTCCCCGTCCCAGGTGTAGGCGCCGTCCCCGATGCGGTTGGGCCACGGGGCGACGATCGCGCCCCGGTAGAACTGGATCGGTCCCTGTTCCGGGTTGCGGACCAGCAGATCCCGGCCGGAGACGGTCAGGGACTCGAGCACGGCGCCCACGGCGGAGACCTCGGCGCGGTACGTCCCCGCGGTGAGGGTGAACAGCTCTCCGCGGTCGCGGCCGACGTCGGCCCCCGTGGCGTCCGGGGCAGGGATACCGGTGGGCTCGTACTCGTTCATGCGGTCTTCTCCTGGGTGGGGTTCGTCGAGGAGCGCTTCGCCGTCGGCTTCCGCGCGGAGGCCTTCTTCACGGCCGCTTCGGCCTCGGCCTCGGGATCCGGTTCCGGCTCGATGAACACGATGTCGAGCCTGCGCGGGCCATGGACGCCCTCGACCCGGCTGAGCTCGATGTCGCTGGTCGCGCTCGGCCCGGAGACCATCGTCCAGGCCGCCCGCGGATCCTCGGCCATGCGTTCGATCGCCTTGGGGACGCCCAGCACCACCTGGTCCTCCTCGACCACCACGACGTGATGATCGGGGACCAGGGTGATCACCCGGCGACCGCCGATGCCGTCCGCGCGCAGCACGAGGGTGCCGGTCAGGGCGATCGCGGTATGGCAGCCGGTGAGCACGGCATCGATGTCGTCGAGCTCGCGAGGGCCGGCGGTCCCGTCGTCCTGGGAGACGTCGGCCGTCACCGATGAGGTCCAGGCCTCGGGCAGCTCGGGCGGCACGATCACGCGGGCGGCGTCGCCGAGCGCCTCGGCGATCACCGCGGCTGCGCCGTCGGCCGTGGTGCGGTGCACGACGGCGGTGTAGTCCTCCAGGCGCTGCACGAGCACGTCGCGCACCTTCCCGCGGTCGGTGGAGACCTCCTGCTTGTCGTCGGCCCGCTGGTAGGCGCGGGGCACGTCCTCGGCATCGGTGACCTCGTCGCGGCGCGGGACCGCGAGCGCGGAGCGCACCCTGGCGAGGATCTCGTCCTTGGCGCTCACACCGGGGGTGCGAGTGGGGCGCTCGTCCGTCCAGTCGCTCATGCCTGCTCCTCGTCCGTGGCCGGGCCGTCTGCGGCAGCATCGGGGCCGCCCGTGCGCGAGTCGCTGCTCGGCGAGTCGGGGTTCTTGGCTCGGTCCCGCTCCCGGGCGTCCCACCAGCTGCGGAAGGACGTGCCGGGCTTGGGCAGGTCGCGGTGGTCGGTCCAGCCCGGAACCAGCGGAAGCATGCCGGGGAGCTTGCCGATGTTGTCCCCGGGCAGCACCTTCGACAGCGGCCCGGCCGAGCGCACCGCCTTGTCGTAGGCGCGCGGGGAGCTCATCAGCTTGCTCGCGCCCTTCATCGCCACGTCCCAGGTGCCGCGGAACTGTCCCGAGGTCTCACGGCGCTGATCGACGTCCTCTGCGCGCATGTGCACCAGGATCTTGGGGATGTCGATCTTCACCGGGCACACGTCGTAGCAGGCACCGCAGAGGCTCGAGGCATAGGGCAGCGACGTGTTCGGGTCATCCGGACCGTGCATCCCCGTCATCTGCGGCGAGAGGATCGCACCGATGGGGCCGGGATAGGTGGAGCCGTAGGCATGGCCGCCGGTGCGCTCGTAGACCGGGCACACGTTCAGGCAGGCCGAGCAGCGGATGCAGTGCAGCGCGCTGCGGCCTTCGGGGTCCTCGAGGACGGCGCTGCGACCGTTGTCCAGCAGCACCAGGTGGAACTCCTGCGGTCCGTCACCCTCGGTGACGCCTGTGAACAGCGTCGTGTACGGGTTCATCCGCTCTCCGGTGGAGGAGCGGGGCAGCAGCTGCAGGAAGACCTCGAGATCCTGGAAGGACGGGACGATCTTCTCGATCCCGACCACGGAGATCAGGGTCCTGGGCAGTGTGAGGCACATGCGGCCGTTGCCCTCGGACTCGACGACCACCATCGTGCCGGTGTCGGCGACGGCGAAGTTCGCCCCCGAGATGGCGACCCCTCCGGGGAGATCCAGGAACTTCTCGCGCAGGAAGCGGCGGGAGGCCTCCGCCAGTGCGGCGGGATCATCGGTGATGTCCGGGTCGATGTCCGGCATGGACCGCAGGAAGATGTCCCGGATCTCCGCGCGGTTGCGGTGGATGGCCGGGACCAGGATGTGGCTGGGGGTGTCTCCGGCGAGCTGCACGATAAGCTCGGCGAGGTCGGACTCGATCGCGTGGATGCCCGCGTGGGCAAGGGTCTCGTTGAGCCCGATCTCCTGGGTCGCCATCGACTTGACCTTGAGCACCTCCTGCGCATCGCGCTCGAGGGCCAGACGGGTGACGATCTCCCCGGCCTCGTCGGCATCGCGGGCCCAGTGCACCACGCCGCCGGCGGCGGTCACGGAGTCCTCGAGCTGCTCCAGCAGCTCCGGGAGATGATCGGTGACCTGCCATTTCAGGGCACTGCCGGCGTTGCGCAGCTTCTGCCAGTCCCGCACCTCGCGGACTGCGGAGGCGCGCTTGGTCTGGATGGTGGCGGTGGCATGGCGCAGGTTGCCGCGCAGAGTCTCGTCGCCGAGCTCCGAGCGGGCGGCGTCCGGGAACGACTGCGTTCCGCGCAGGTTCGAGGAGGGCGAGGCATGCTGGGGTCGGATGGACGGGATGCCGAGGTCGACGGTGCTCATGAGGCTCTCCCCAAGATGGTCTGCGAGGGCACGAAGGGCTCCTCCCGGGTGGAGGCGAGGATCTGGGCGAGGTGCACCGACTGCGGTGCAGCGCCGTTGCGACGCAGCTTGCCGCCGATGTTCATCAGGCACGAGGCATCGCCGGCGACCACGAACTCGGCGCCGGCGGAGACCACGTTCGCGGCCTTGTCGGTCACCATCGCGTCGGACGTGGCGTCGTTCTTCACCGAGAAGGTGCCGCCGAACCCGCAGCAGGTGTCGGACTCGGGGAGATTCCGGACCTCGATCCCCTCGACGGCCCGCAGCAGCTTCACGGGGCGGGCGCCGACCTTGAGTACCCGCATCGAGTGGCAGGTCGGGTGATAGGTGACGCTGTGGGGGAAGTAGGCGCCGACATCGGTCACCTTGAGCACGTCCACGAGCAGCTCGGAGAGCTCGTACGTCTTCGCGGAGACGGCGGCGGCGCGCTCCTCGAGCTCGCTGTCGCCCTCGTGCTGAGCGACCAGCTGGTGCTGATCGCGCACACAGCCCGCGCAGGACCCCGACGGCATCACGATCGCGTCGATGCTGTCCAGCGATGGCTCGTAGGTGTCCACGAAGCTGCGCACCACGGGGGCGGCCTCCGTGTAGTAGCCGGTATTGGTGTGCATCTGCCCGCAGCAGGTCTGCCGCTTGTCGAACACGACCTCGTGGCCGAGCCGCTCCAGCAGGGTCACGGTGGCCCGGGCGACGTCCGGCGCCATCACGTCCACCAAGCACGTGGTCATCAGCGAGATGCGCATCCGCCGTCCTTCTTTCCTGGTCGTCTTCCTGGCCGACGTCCTGGTCGGCCTGGTCCTGCTCGATCGGGGTGTCCTGCGGTGAACCGCCGGGCCTGCCGGCGACGGACGGGCCGTCGGCCTCCCGGACAGGAAGCCGACGACGCCGCTCAGGGGTGCTCGAGCCCCAGCGAGTGCGCCGTCGCCTCGAGGGAGCGGTGCGCGGCGTCGGGATCGTCGTTCAGCGAGGTGCCCCAGCTGGGGACCATCTGCGAGATCGTCGGGCGCCAGCCCTCGATGCGGTCGGGGAACATGCGCTCGAGCAGGTTGAGCATGATGCTCGTCGCAGTCGAGGCGCCCGGGGACGCGCCCAGCATGCCGCTGATGGAGCCGTCCTGCGCGCTGATCAGCTGCGTGCCGAACTGCAGGACTCCGTGCTTGGTGGCATCAGGGGCGATGACCTGGACGCGCTGGCCCGCGGTGACCTCCTCCCAATCGGCGTCGACGGCGGAGGGCATGTACTCCAACAGCGCCTCGAAGCGCTGGTGCCGGGTCGCCGCGACCTGGGAGATCAGGTACACCATGAGATCCAGGTTCGGCGGGGCGACCGCCATCATCTGGGTGAGGTTGGAGGGCTTCACCGACGCGAACAGGTCGGTGTAGCTGCCGGACTTGAGGAACTTCGGGGACCACCCCGCGTACGGCCCGAACATGAGCGAGCGCTTCCCGTCGACGTGACGGGTGTCGAGGTGGGGAACGCTCATCGGCGGCGCGCCGACGGCGGCCTTGCCGTACACCTTCGCATCGTGACGGGCGATCACGTCGGGGTTCGTGCAGCGCAGCCACTGGCCGGAGATCGGGAACCCGCCGAAACCGCGGATCTCGTCGATACCGGACTTCTGGAGCAGCGTGAGAGCCGCGCCGCCGGCGCCGACGAAGACCTTCGGTGCCCGGACCACCTGGATCGAACCATCGGTCGTGGAGCGCACCATGACGCCCCAGTCCGTGCCCATCCGGCGCAGATCGATGACCTCGGAACCGGTCGCGACCGTCGTGCCGCCGCGGCCGGAGAAGTCCAGCAGCTGATTGGTCAGCGCTCCGAAGTCCACATCGGTGCCGTCGGGCGAATAGGTCGCGGCGATCGTCTCCGTGACGGGACGGCCCTCGGTGACCAGCGGCGCCCACTCCTCGAGCTTCGCGTGCTCGGTGGTGAACTCCATACGGTCGAACAGCGGGTTCGCGGTCAGCGCCTCATGGCGGCGACGCAGGTAGTCCACGCTCTCCATCCCGTGCACGAAGCTCATGTGCGGCACGGAGTTGATGAAGGAGGAGGGGTCCCCGATGCGGTCGTTCTCGACCAGGTGCGACCAGAACTGCCGGGACACCTGGAACTGCTCGTTGATGGTGATCGCCTTGTGGGGGCTGACCGATCCGTCGACGTCCTGCGGGGTGTAGTTGAGCTCGCACAGTGCGCTGTGACCGGTGCCGGCGTTGTTCCAGCCGTCACTGGACTCCAGGCCCAGCTGGTCGAGCTTCTCGAGCACGACGATGTGCCAATCCGGTTCGAGCTCGGTGAGCATCGCGGCGAGTGTGGCGCTCGCGATCCCGCCGCCGATCAGCACTGCGTCAGCACGGGTCACGTCCAGGTCTGCCATGTTTCTCCGTTCAAGCGGTCTCGGGGCGCACCGGTGCGCGCCGCGTGAACGGTCTCGCGCGTCGAGGTGGCCGTGCCCACCAGGGTAACCCTGGTCCTGTCGCGAGGAGGTATCGGAACCGGCTTTCCGGACCAGGGACCCGGGCAGGTGGTCCGGGCCGACGTCCGGGTCGACAGTCAGGGGCGAGGGCCTGGGGTGAGGGTCTCGGCCGATGGTCTGGTCTGACGGTCCGGGCCGAGGGACCGGACCGACAGCCCGGAGCGATGCGTCGCAGAGGTCGAGGGGTCCCTGCCCGGGCTCACACGGTCGCGGCGCTGCGCGCCTCGAGATCCTCCAGCAGCAGCTCGACCCTCCGGCCGAGCAGGGCCGTCGCGACGACGATCATGGTCGCCGCACCGAACAGGAAGGCCAACGGCCACAGGAACGAGCACACCACGATCCACACCCCGAGCAGCAGGATCAAAGCGAGGAACCGCGCCGGCACGGTGCCGGGCACCAGGAGCGCCAGCCGCCACGCGACCAGCAGGTCCTGCCGTCGCACTCGGGGGACCGCCACGAGCACCGCGGCGCTGACCGTCGACCAGGTGGCGCTGACCACGGCCAGGCCGGCCAGGATGAGCGGAGCCACCGAGCCGGAGGCCCCGCCGCCAATCACGATCCAGATCATCGAGACGGAGCCCAGCTGGACGATCATCAGGGGAAGCAGCCGCAGAGTGGCCGTCACGAACTGTCGCCTGTAGCTCTCCCACATCACAGGCAGCGCCTTCACCTTCGCCCCGTGGCGAGATGCTCGAAAGGCGTCAGCGGCGGCGACACTCGCGGGGGCGACCCCCAGTGCCACGAGGCCCAGGAGGCTGAGGAGCATCCAGACGAGGTTGATCCGCAGGACCAGATAGACCAGCTCGACCCCTTCGTTCAGGCGCGTCACCCAGACGGGGACCTCCGTCGGGCCCGCAGGTGTTCCGGTGCGATTCATGGAGGCAGGCTATCGGCTCCGTGTGTGAGGCCGTGCACAGCGTCCAAGGGGCACTCTCAGCAGAGAACCGATGTCTCTACAGAGGGGTGTCACGTAGCGATCGGCGCCCGCTGCAGAATTCACGTCTGTCTCGGGAAATCTTCACCCGGCGGTTCATCAAAGGCCCGATCTTTGGTGGAATGGGTTCCATGCACAGCACCCGGCGCGCCGACGCGCTCTCCACTGCTCCCGCTGTTCTCGCTCCGACACCCGCCCAGCTCGCGTGGCAGAAGGACGGACTCGGCGTCTTTTTCCATGTCGGGGTGAACACCTTCGCCGGGAAGGAATGGAGCGACGGCACCCTGGCCCCGGACACGTTCGACCCCAGCGATCTGGACGCTGACCAGTGGGTGCGCACCGCCCAGGACCTCGGGGCGAAGTACGTGGTGCTCACCGCGAAGCACCACGACGGCTTCTGCCTCTGGCCCACGGCGACCACCGCGTACTCCGTGGCCTCCTCGCCCTGGAAGGACGGCGGCGGAGATGTGGTGGCCGAGGTCGTCGATGCCTGCCGTCGGCACGGGATGAAGCTCGGGCTCTACCTCTCGCCCTGGGATCGGAACGCCCCGCAGTACGAGGACCCCGAGACCTACGACGAGTTCTACCTCGCACAGCTGCGCGAGCTGTGCACGAACTACGGAGAGCTGCATGAGCTGTGGTTCGACGGTGCCGGATCGGCCGGTCGTGAATATGCCTGGGACCGGATCGGCGAGGTGATCGCGGAGCTGCAGCCGACGGCGATGGTCTTCAACATGGGCCCCGCCACGATCCGCTGGGTGGGGAATGAGGATGGCCTGGCGGCGGATCCGGTCGAGTACGTCACCACCTCCACCGACCTCAACAACTACGACGAGGACGTCATCGAGACCGGCGAGGCCGTCTACCTGCCGCCCGAATGCGACGTCTCGCTGCGCAAGGGCTGGTTCTGGCAGCCGGGGGAGGAGCCCAAATCACTCTCTCACCTGCTGGCCATCCACGATCGATCCATCGGCCTGGGCGCCAATCTGCTGCTGAACATCCCGCCGGACCGGCGCGGTCGCCTCGACGAAGCCGATGTGGAGCGTGTCAGAGAGCTCGCCGAGGCGTTGCAGCAGCGGTTCGGCGATCCTGTCGAGGCCGTGCTCGAGACGGGTGGCGCAGGCGCCGTCCGTGCGCAGTTTCCCGCCGGGAGGACCTTCGACCATGTCGAGATCCACGAGGCGCTCGAGGAGGGGCAGCGGGTCGCCGCTCACCGGGTCCTGCTCGAGGACGGCACGGTCCTGGCCACGGGCGGGAGCATCGGCGTGCGGCGCATCCATCGCCTCGAGACGCCGGTGCAGTCAGACTCGCTCGTCGTCGAGGTCGACGGGCCAGGTGCAGTGATCGAGTCCGTCGCCGTGCACGACGCCGGCGACGCACCGACTCCTGACTCGGACATCGCATACAGCGCGACCACGCAGAGGCCCGTGTCCTGAGGCCGAGGTTCTGAGACGTGGTGGGTCGGCCTGCGCCGCGCGTGTCCGACGCGCACCTCCTCAGGGGATGCGCCCTTCTAGAGGTAGGAGGTCTGCGGACAGCGGCGCGGACTGTGTTGCGCGGCCGGCGCGACCGAGCGCCGTAGATGGTGATGCTCAGCCTTGCGTCGGCCGCCGTCCGTCCGTAATCTACGTCTAGACATCGGAGGACTGTGGGAGGAACGCTCACAACCTGATCCGAGCAGATTCGAGGAGAACCGTGCCGACCATCAGTGACCTGCGTGTGCATGACGTCCGCTTCCCGACCTCACGGGACCTGGACGGATCAGACGCCATGAACCCGGACCCGGACTACTCGGCCGCCTACGTCGAACTGCTCACCAGCGACGGTGAGACGGGCGAGGGCCTCGTGTTCACCATCGGCCGGGGCAACGATGTGCAGTGCGCGGCGATCGAGGCGCTCGCCGGCCATGTCGTGGGCCGGGACGTCGATGCCCTGCTCTCGGGGTTGGGCGACTTCTCCCGCGAACTCGTCGGCGATTCCCAGCTGCGCTGGCTCGGTCCGGAGAAGGGCGTCATGCACATGGCGATCGGCGCCGTGGTCAACGCTGCGTGGGACCTTCGTGCGCGCCGTGAGGGCAAGCCGCTCTGGCTGCTGCTGGCAGAGCTCGCCCCGGAGCAGATCGTCGACCTGGTCGACTTCCGCTACCTGTCCGACGCGCTCACCCGGGACGAGGCGCTCGAGATCCTGCGACGCACGGAGCCCGGGAAGTCGCAGCGCATCGCCGCTCTGCAGGCCGACGGCGTCCCGGCCTACACGACCACCCCGGGATGGCTCGGCTACAGCGACGAGAAGCTCATCCGGCTGCTGCGCGAGGCACGCGACGAAGGCTTCGACATGGTCAAGCTGAAGGTCGGCGCCGACGTCGAGGACGATGCGCGACGCATGCGGATCGCCCGCGAGACGATGGGGGAGGGCTACCCGATCGCGATGGATGCGAATCAGCGCTGGGATGTCGCGGACGCCGTGGCCTGGCTCGAGCGGCTGGCTCCCTACGATCCGGCGTGGATCGAGGAGCCCACCAGCCCCGATGATGTGCTGGCCCACGCCGCGATCCGTCGGGCGATCGCCCCGTTGCGGGTGGCCACCGGGGAGCAGATGCAGAACCGCATCATCGCCAAGCAGCTCCTGCAGGCCGGAGCTCTCGACGTGCTCCAGCTCGACGCCTCCCGGGTCGGAGGGGTCAACGAGAACATCGCGATCCTGCTGCTGGCCGCGAAGTTCGACATCCCCGTCTGCCCGCATGCGGGTGGAGTGGGCCTGTGCGAGCTCGTCCAGCACTACGCGTTCTTCGATGCCGCCGCCGTCGCCGGACCGCGCTCGGACCGCTACATCGAGTACGTGCACCACCTCCACGAGCACTTCGAGGATCCCGTCGTGATCGACCAGGGTTCCTACGCCGCACCCACGAATCCCGGTTCGGGAGCGCGAATGCACGAGCGCTCCGTCCAGGAGCACCTGTTCCCGCAGGGCGACGTCTGGAAGGATCTGAGCGATGCCGACGCCTCCTGACACCGCCTCCGCCGGCCCCGCCGGTCCCACTGATCCCGCCGGTCCCACTGACCCCTCTGGCCTCTCCGGTGCTGCGGCGCCGGATGCGCCTGCGCGTCGTCGGCGCAACCCGTTGCCGGAGCTCGGCTTCGGAGCTGCTCAGCTCGGCAACCTCTACCGCGTCACCACCGACGACGAGGCGCGCGGCGCCGTCGACGCGGCGTGGGAGGGCGGGATCCGGATGTTCGACACCGCGCCGCACTACGGCATCGGGACCAGCGAGCGGCGCCTCGGGGCTCTCCTCGCGGACCGTCCCCGGGAGGAGTATGTGCTCTCGACCAAGGTGGGGCGGCTGCTCGTGCCCGGCCCCGGTGACGGCGACGACATGGAGCATGAGTTCGCCGTTCCGGACGATCACATCCGGGTGTGGGACATGAGCGGTCAAGGGATCCGGCGCAGCCACGCGGAGTCCCTCGAGCGGCTCGGCCTGGACCGGGTTGACATCCTGTATCTGCACGACCCGGAGGAGGGCCCCACCGAGCAGGCGTTCGCGGAGGCCCTGCCCACTCTGGCCGCGATGCGGGAGGAGGGCCTGATCAGCCGCATCGGCGTCGGCTCCAAGGACGTGGACGTCCTCACCCGCGCCGTGCGCACCGGCCTGGTGGACGTGGTCATGGTCTCCGGTCGCTACACCCTGCTCGAGCAGCCCGCCGCGGAGCAGCTGCTGCCCGCCTGCCTGGACCATGAGGTGGAGGTGGTCGCGGTATCCGTCTTCAACTCCGGGATCCTCTCCCGGCCCACGGTGCCGGACCGCGCGAAGTACGAGTACGGCGACGCGCCCGTCGATCTCCTGCAGCGTGCTCGCGAGCTGGCCGCGCTCGCCGTGCGCTACGGCGTCGAGCTCCCCGAGCTGGCGATCCGCTACCCGCTGCGGCACCCCGCGATCTCCTCCGTCGTGCTCGGGATGCGCACCGCCGATCAGGTGCGCCAGAACATCGAGCGCTGCCTGCGGGAGATCCCCGAGGAGATCTGGGAGCAGATCGATGCGTGAGGTCCGCACGGATGCCCACCTGCACCTGTGGGATCTCGCCGGAGGCGGTTACGGCTGGCTCGCGGAAGCCCCCGAGGCTCTGCGACGGAACGCCCGCTGGGACGCGGCTGCGCCTCAGCTCGACGCACTCGGGGTGGAGCGCGTGGTGCTCGTGCAGGCCGACGACACCCGGGCGGACACCCTCGCGATGCAGGAAGCGGCCACCGCGATCGAATCGAGCGCCAGGAGCAGGCCCGGGGCTACGGGAGTGCAGTGCGTGGACGTGGTCGCGTGGCTGCCCTTGGCCGATCCCGGTGAGTGCGCGCGCCTGCTCGGGGACGGTACGGCGATGGCCCACGTCGTGGGCGTGCGCCAGCTGATCCACGACGATCCGGATCCCGGCGTCCTGGATCGCGCCGAGGTGCGCGAGAGCCTCGGCCTGCTCGCCGCCAGGGGCCTCCCGCTCGACGTCCCGGACGCCTTCCCCCGGCATCTCGACCAGGCCGCGCGCGTCGCGGCGGAGGTGGAGGGCCTGGTGGTGGTGCTGGACCACCTGGGGAAGCCACCGCTGGGGGACGTCGCCGAGATGCAGGAGTGGGAGCGGTCCCTGCGGGGCGTCGCGGCGCAGAAGGGCACGGTCGCCAAGATCTCCGGCCTCTCGACCAGTGGCCGGGGCTTCGCAGCGTCCGGCGCACTGCGCACCGCCCTCGACCTCGCCCTCGAGGTGTTCGGGCCGGAACGCCTGATGTTCGGCAGCGATTGGCCGATCGCGCCCACGCCCTTCGACCTGGGATCGGGGACCGGGCCGCTGCTCGAGCTGCTGGGGGAGCTGCCGTCCGAGGATCGTGCCGAGATCATGCACGGCACCGCGCAGCGGGTCTACCGGCGGCTCTCGACCGCCTGATCCCGCGCTGATCCCGCGCGGGGCGGGCCCCGCTCAGCCGGCCGAGAGCCCCTTCTGGATCCAGCTCTCGACCCCGCCGATATGGGCAGCGGCATGCACACGCGCCAGATCCGCCCGACCGGCGCGCAGCGCGTCGAGGATGCGACGGTGCTCGGCGAGCGTCGCCTGCACCGCGGAGTCCTCCGTGAGCCCGCGCCATACCCGGGCGCGGGCGGTGGCGCTCGCGAGCCCTTCGAGCATCGAGGCGAGGTAGGCGTTGGGGCACCGGCTCGTGATGAGCTGATGGAAGTCGATGTCTGCCTGGACGAGATCCTCGACCGAGGAGTGGTCCGAGAGGTCGACCATGAGCTGCTCGAGCCGCTCGAAGTCATGGTCGCTGAGGTGCGGGCAGGCCTGCTCGACAGCAGTGGGCTCCAGCAGGCGGCGCACCTCGAGGATCTGTCCCTCACCCGATCCCTGATGCAGGTCCAGGATGAATCCCAGCGACTCCACCAGCAGGCTCGGGGCGAGGGAGGTGACATAGGTGCCATCGCCCTGGCGCACGTCCAGCACACGGATCACGGAGAGGGCCTTGACGGCCTCGCGCAGGGAGTTGCGGCTCACGCCGATCCGCTCGGCGAGCTCCTTCTCCGGCGGCAGACGGTCCGACGGACCGAGTTCGCCGTCGATGATCATCTGCTTGATCGCATCGATCGCACGGTCCGTCACAGCATGCGGTGCTGGCATCGTGTCCCACTCCTCGCCGGACCGGCGTACGTGCCGGTCACGCATCGGTTCGATGCTAGTCGAAGTGGGCTGCACCCGGGAGTCGAACGGGCGTGCCCGCCCACGGCGGGCCGGTTCTCGCGAACCGCAGAGCGGGGGAAGCACGACGGGCCCGTCCGGGAACCTTGACCGTGCGGGTTCGTCGGGGATCTGCCGGGATCTGCCGGGATCTGCGGGGATCCGCGGGAGCCCTGTGCAGGGGCAGCGCCCGGCAGACCGCTGGGCGCGCTCGCCGTCAGCTCCCCGTGCCGCACCCCATTCCGCACCTCATGTCGCGCCCGCCTGTCCCGCCCGCCCGTCACGCCCGCGGCGAACAGGCGCGGCTTCCGCGCCGAATCCGCGTAGTCTCGAGCCATCACCACCACCGGACGGGGGAGGACCATGTTCGAACGCTTCACCGATCGCGCCCGTCGCGTCGTCGTCCTGGCCCAGGACGAAGCACGGCTGCTGAATCACAACTACATCGGCACCGAGCACATCCTGCTGGGACTCATCCACGAGGCCGAAGGAGTCGGCGCCAAGGCGCTCGAAGCCCTCGGCGTGACCCTCGATGCCGTGCGCGAGCAGGTTCGCGACATCATCGGCGAGGGCAACCAGACCCCCAGCGGCCACATCCCCTTCACGCCCCGTGCGAAGAAGGTGCTGGAGCTGAGCCTGCGCGAAGCGCTGCAGCTGGGACACAACTACATCGGCACCGAGCACATCCTGCTGGGCCTGCTGCGCGAGGGCGAGGGCACTGCGGTCAAGGTGCTCTCCCGCCTCAAGGCCGAGCCGTCGGCCGTGCGGCAGGAGGTCATCGAGCGCCTCTCCGGCTACCAGGGCAAGGAGCCGGCCACCGCCGGCGGCCCCTCCGAGGGTCAGCCCGCCGGATCGCTCGTGCTGGACCAGTTCGGCCGCAACCTCACGCAGGCCGCCCGTGACGGCAACCTCGACCCGGTCATCGGGCGCGAGCACGAGGCCGAGCGGGTCATGCAGGTGCTCAGCCGCCGCACCAAGAACAACCCGGTGCTGATCGGCGAGCCCGGCGTGGGCAAGAGCGCCGTCGTCGAGGGCCTCGCCCAGTCCGTCGTGGCCGGGGACGTCCCCGAGACGCTCAAGGACAAGCAGATCTACACCCTCGACCTCGGTTCCCTGGTGGCGGGCTCCCGCTACCGCGGTGACTTCGAGGAGCGCCTGAAGAAGGTGCTCAAGGAGATCCGCACCCGCGGCGACATCATCCTGTTCATCGACGAGATCCACACCCTCGTGGGTGCGGGTGCCGCCGAGGGGGCGATCGATGCCGCGAGCATCCTCAAGCCGATGCTGGCCCGCGGCGAGCTGCAGACCATCGGCGCGACCACTCTCGAGGAGTACCGCAAGCACATCGAGAAGGACGCCGCGCTCGAGCGCCGCTTCCAGCCGATCCAGGTGGATCAGCCGTCGGTCGCGCACACGGTCGAGATCCTCAAGGGCCTGCGCGACCGCTACGAGGCGCACCACAAGGTGACGATCACGGATGCCGCCCTGGTGGCCGCCGCGAACCTCGCGGACCGCTACGTCAACGATCGTTTCCTGCCGGACAAGGCGATCGACCTGATCGACGAGGCCGGTGCGCGCCTGCGCATCCGCCGTCTCACCGCGCCGCCCGAGCTCAAGGAGTTCGACACGCGCATCGAGGAGACGCGGAAGAAGAAGGAAGAGGCGATCGACGGCCAGGACTTCGAGCTCGCCGCCTCCCTGCGCGACGAGGAGCAGCAGCTCAAGTCCGAGCGCGACGAGAAGGAGAAGGCCTGGCGCCATGGCGAGAACGACGCGGTGACCACGGTCTCCGAAGAGGTCATCGCCGAGGTGCTCGCCGCCTCCACCGGCATCCCGATCGTGAAGCTCACCGAGGAGGAGTCCTCGCGGCTGCTCAACATGGAGGACGAGCTCCACAAGCGCGTCATCGGTCAGCACGAGGCCATCAAGGCGCTCTCGCAGGCGATCCGGCGCACCCGCGCGGGGCTCAAGGATCCCAAGCGCCCGGGCGGCTCGTTCATCTTCGCCGGGTCCACCGGCGTCGGCAAGACGCTGCTGGCCAAGGCGCTGGCGGAGTTCCTCTTCGGCGACGAGGAGTCGCTCATCCAGCTGGACATGTCCGAGTTCGGCGAGAAGCACACCGCCTCGCGGCTGTTCGGCTCGCCTCCCGGCTATGTCGGCTACGACGAGGGCGGACAGCTCACCGAGAAGGTGCGTCGCAAGCCGTTCTCCGTGGTCCTGTTCGACGAGGTGGAGAAGGCCCATGTGGACATCTTCAACTCGCTGCTGCAGATCCTCGAGGACGGTCGGCTCACGGATTCCCAGGGTCGCATCGTCGACTTCAAGAACACCGTGATCATCATGACCACCAACCTCGGCACCCGCGACATCGCCAAGGGCGTGTCCCTGGGCTTCAGCGCCGGGGGTGACCTCTCCACCGACTACGAGCGGATGAAGGCGAAGGTCCACGAGGAGCTCAAGCAGCACTTCAAGCCCGAGTTCCTCAACCGCGTCGATGACGTGGTCGTGTTCCCGCAGCTCTCGCGCTCGGAGATCGTCGAGATCGTCGACCTGGAGGTGGGCAAGCTCGGCAAGCGTCTGCAGGACAAGGACATGTCGATCGAGCTCGCACCGGCCGCGAAGAGCGTCGTCGCGGAGAAGGGCTTCGACCCGGTCCTGGGCGCTCGTCCGCTGCGTCGTACGATCCAGCGCGACATCGAGGACGTCCTGTCGGAGAAGATCCTCTTCGGCCAGGTCCACGTGGGCGACACGATCCTCGTGGACGCGGAGGGCGAGGGCCTGCTCGGCGAGTTGACCTTCAGCCGCCGTACGCCCGACGGCACGGTCGAGCCGATCAGCGAGAACATCGATCTCGAGTCGGTCACCCAGGCTCGGTCGGAGGAGCTCACGCATCCTGATGCCCCGGTGGAACCGGGCACGGACAGTGCGGAGGCCAGTACCTCCTGATCGGTGAGGGCCGGTCCCGCGTCACGCGGGGCCGGCCCTTTCCGCGTGCGGGGCGGTCAGGGCGGCCGCGGGGGCCGCCCTCACCGCCGGTCGGCGAACCTGGCGACGGTCGGCGGCGACCTGTCCTGGGCTGGCGCGGCACGTGTCAACAGGTCTCGGCACCGCACCGGCATCCTGGATCGTCCCCGGCGGCCTGGCGACGCGGAGCTGACGGCCGTGGGCAGCACCGCACGATCACCATGAGCAGCAGATCCACGAGCAGCAGATCGCTCTGAGAGCTGATCTCGACATCGATGAGGAAGGAACCCACGAATGGGCGAATTCATCGACTGGATGCTGTCCTTGTCCGGGCAGGTCGAGGACTGGATCCTGGTCGTCGCCGACGCCTGGTGGGTCTACCTCGTCATCTACGGGCTGTCCGCACTGGACGGCTTCTTCCCGACGGCTCCGAGCGAGTCGACGATCGTGTCGCTCTCCTCCCTGTGGTCCTCCTCCGGCCGGCCCTACCTCCTCCTGATCGGTCTCGCGGCATGGATCGGGGCCTGGACCGGGGACAACATCGGCTACTGGCTCGGGAGCAAGATCGGCTGGGAGCGCTTCCGGTTCCTGCGTGAGGGCAAGGGGCGCACGGCGGTCGAAGCCGCTGAGCGTGGCTTGCAGCGACGCGCGCTGCTCTTCCTCATGACCGCCAGGTACATCCCCTTCGGACGCACGGCCGTCAACCTCGTCGCCGGGGCGGTGCACTTCCCGCATGCCAAGTTCTGGCCGCGCTCCCTGCTGTCGACCTTCGTGTGGGCCGTGTACTCCTGCGCGATCGGTGCCATCGCCGGTGCCTGGTTCGGTGAGCACAACCTGCTGGCGATCACGGTCGCGCTCGTCGCCGCCGTGGTGCTCGCGCTGATCGCCGAGCGCGTGATCAACGCCGTCCACCGCACGCTGGACCGCCGCGCCGAGGCCCTTGGAGAGATCGTCCCGGACCGGGACGAGGACGAGCCCCTCTCCGGACCGGAGGGGCCGACGGCCCAGGCCGCCCACGCCGCCGCGGCGCAGGACTCGCAGGACTTCGCCTCCCAGGTTCCGCAGGACTCCGCCTCGCAGGTCCCGCTGGATTCCACCGGTCCGCGGGCGAGCGGGACGCCAGAGCTCGCAGATCCAGAACCCGTCACCGCACAAGGACAGGACAGTCCCGCATGACCATCAGCATCCGCCCGGCGCTTCCCGCTGACGTACGAGCCATCAACGCGCTCGTCGAGCCGATGACGCACACCGGGATCCTGCTCGGCAAGGATCTCGTGTCGTACTACGAGGCGGTGCAGGAGTTCCTCGTCGCCGTGGACGACAGCGGGGAGGTGGTCGGTTGCGGCGCCCTCCACGTGATGTGGGAGGACCTCGCCGAGGTGCGCACCCTGGCGGTGCACGACAGCCAGCGCAGCACCGGACTGGGGCACCGCATGCTCGTCGCGCTGCTGGAGCGCGCCACGCAGCTCGGGCTCAGCCGCGTCTTCTGTCTCACCTTCGAGGTCGAATTCTTCGCCCGTCATGGCTTCGAAGTGATGGCCGAGGTGGTCGAGCCCGAGATCTACAACCAGCTCCTGCGCTCTCCGGACGAAGGCATCGCGGAGTTCCTCGACTTGGCTCGCGTCAAGCCCAACACTCTCGGCAACACCCGCATGATCTGGACGCTGCCGAGCGGGGACTGACAGGCTCCCGGATCGGCGCTGCAGCGACCGGAACACCCCGTCGTCGGAACCCGTGGGTCAGGGGAGGCGCAGTCCCTCCTCGGTCCGCGCGGCGAGCCCGTCGGCCACGAGGGACGTCATGCAGCGCTCCACGCGGGGCCGGTCCTCGGGATCCAGCGCGAGCAGATCCTTGGTCGGCGCCTCGCCGTCGCGGCGCAGGGCCGCCATGATCTGACCGCGCATCTGACGGTCGGTGCCCTCGAAGGTCTGGCGACGTCGGGTGTCGACGGGAGCGGCCGGGCTGCCGCCGGCGACCCAGGCGCACCCGTTCTCGGCCAGGGGGCATTGCGCGCAGCGAGGGGAACGAGCAGTGCACACGAGAGCCCCGAGCTCCATGACCGCCTGGTTCCAGGCGACCGATCGCTCACGCTCGGCCGGCAGGCTGCGCGTGGCCAGCGCGCGCTCCGCCGCCGAGTAGGAGCGGGCGGGCAGGGCGACGCCTTCGACGCTCCGGGCGAGGACGCGCCGGATGTTGGTGTCCACCACGACGGCACGGTCATGGTGGGCGAACGCGGTGATGGCAGCGGCCGTGTACTCGCCGATGCCGGGCAGGGCGCGCAGAGCGTCGAGCCCGCGAGGGACCGTTCCCCCATGCTCGCGCACGATCGTTCTCGCGCACTCCTGCAACCGCAATGCGCGGCGCGGATATCCCAGCCGGTCCCAGCAGCGCAGGACCTCCGAGGTCGGGGCGTCTGCGAGATCCGCGGGGGTGGGCCACTGCCGCATCCACTCCGTCCACCGGGGGAGCACCCGCGAGACTGGGGTCTGCTGCAGCATCACCTCGGAGACCAGCACGGCCCAGGCGGAGGTGTCCTCATGACGCCAGGGGAGATCGCGGCCGTGGTGGGCGAACCACTCGATCACCGTCTCCACGCTGAGGTCAGACACCTGATCTGTCGGAGGTGTCTGCTCCTGAGCACTGCGGGGCGGGACCTCTCGGTCCCGCCCCGCAGTGAGGAGAGGTGGTGCCGGGGCACCATTCATGTCGTTCAGACCTGGGGAGGCGTTGCGCCACCCTGCTGAGGGGGCGTGGTGCCGTCCTGCGGAGCCGTGCTGCCGTCCTGGAGGGGAGCAGCGCCAGCAGCGTGCTGAGGAGCCAGGGCGTCACGGATCTCGGTGAGGAGCAGGATGTCCTCGGAGACCGCGGACTCCTCTTCCTCAGGGAGCCCACGGCGACGACGGTCCATCTTGCGCGCGGCCGAGATCGGCAGCACGAAGACGAAGTACACGACAGCTGCCGTGATGAGGAATGCGATGACTGCAGAGAGGATCGCGCCGATATCCACCTTGGTGGATTCGTTCGTGATCTTGAAGGCCAGGCCGTCGACGTTGTTACCGCCGAAGACGTTGATGACGGGCTGGATCATGTTCTCCACGAACGCGGTGATCAGGGCCGTGAAGGCGGAGCCGATGACGACACCGACGGCAAGGTCGATGACGTTGCCCTGCATGATGAATTCCTTGAAGCCCTTCATAGGGTCATCCTTACTGATTCGGGGAGAGGGAAAGCCGCTTGCACGGCCCACCGGGACTCTAACCGATCAGCGCGACGCTCAACCAGCCTTCCGCCGAGGAGCGGGCGAGGACGGCCGCATCATCGCGGTCGATCGCGACCAGGACCTGCGCTGGTGCTGCGGTTCCGCTGCTGAGCATGGAGGAGGTCTCCGGGTCGCGATCCGATGGGACCTCGACCACATGGGCGAGAATGCGGCGGGGAACGGCGGACTCCGGGGCGGAGCCGATGATCTCCACCTGGGACCCGGGGATCAGCAGCGGCGCCAGCGCCGCGGGGACGGGCACGGCCATCAGCGCGGATCCGTCGGCGACGGCGGAGGGCTCGCCTCCATCGAGTGCTCCGGTCAGCACAGGGGAGTCGGCCGGCACCCGCACCGCCGTCTCCTGCCCGACGATCCCCTCGGCGCTCGAGACGGCTCCCGGCGGGACCAGGTCGACCGCTACGCGCACCGAGCGGAGGTGATGGGCATCCAGCACCGTGCCGGCCGGCAGCTCGACATCCGCCACGACGACGGTGGCTGCCTGGCTGTCCGGTGGCAGCAGAGGCGGGACGACCAGGGCGAGGACCAGCGCAGCGGCGAGGGCCGCGAGGGTGCGCCGGCGTCGACGCAGAGCGCGCCGCCAGACGGGGAGCTGGGCACGGATCCGAGGGAGCATGGCCCGAGGCTAGAGCGCGCTCCTGCCGGGCCGCGCGACGGCGCAGCCGGCGGTGGACGAGCTCGGTCTGTGGAGGAGAGGTCGTGACGCCGGCCGCGCAGCCGTCGGACCAGCGCCCGGGCCGTGGGTCAGGAGGCGGCGGGAGCGGGCTGGCTGCTGGTGCTGCCGGCGCTGCTGGACTCCGTGCTGGCGCTGGTGCTGGTGCTGGTGCTGGTGCTGGTGCTGGTGCTGGAGTCCGAGCTCGAGCGTGCCGCGGAGGAGGACTCCGTCGAGCTGTCGCCCGTGCCGGAGGCCGCCGAGGAGCCCGAGGAGGAGGCGCCCGAGGACGCGGAGTCCGTGGAGTAGAAGCCGGGGCCCTTGAAGACGATCCCCACGGAGTCGAAGACCTTGCGCAACGTTTCCTGCGTGCACTCGGGGCACGTCACCAGAGAGGCGTCGCTGAAGCTCTGGTACTGCTCGAACCGATGACCGCAGTTCTTGCAGGCATAAACATAGGTGGGCACGCGGAGTCCTCCGGGATGTTCTGTGAACTCGACCGCGGAAGGCGCGGCCGCGACGATTCTACGACTGGGACGGGACGTGTGGGGTCTCTGCGCCATCGATCGTGACCAGGCAGACGAGCCCGTCGGCCGTGAGCACGGCCGGGATCGGGATGTCGTGCTCCTCGCGCGGGAGCGAACCCGCCGAGAGGAGCTCGGAGGGATGCACCACCGCGATCACCTCGCAGCTGTCGCGCACCTGGGTGAGTGCCCGGTCGTAGTACCCGGCGCCGTGGCCGATGCGCGTGCCGAGGCGATCCACCGCGACCGCCGGCGCGAGCACCAGGGCGGCACGGGCGAGGGCATCGGGACCGATCCTCTCCCCGGCGGGCTCCATGCCGAATCCGCGCCCCGGGGACGCGACGAAGTCGGAGTGCCCGTCCCACCGGATCCAGTCGAGTCGCTCCGCTCCCGCAGCAGCAGGGAACACGAGGTCCGCCCCGAGCTCGGCGAGCCGGCGCGCCAGGGGCAGCACGTCGGCTTCGGTGGGGGTCGGATGATAGGCGGCGACCAGCGGGCGTTCGGTGCCGGCCGCTGCCAGGAGCGCCTGGATCCGCGCGATCACGGGCTCGGCCTCCTCCAGCAGCTGCTGGGACTCCCGGGCACGACGTCGCGCACCGTCCTGCCCTCCGTAGCGCTCCCGACGCTGGGCCCGCAGCATGCTGCGCAGCTCCTTCTTCCGCGTGGTGATCGCCTCCGTGTCCATGTGCTCCACGATCCCACAGCGCACCTCTGAGCGCGCCTCACCTGGACGGGCACCTCGCCACTCCACCTCGCCACCCAGCAGCGAGACGTGCCCCGGGCGCGGGCCGCGCCCGTCTACGATGGCGCGATGGTTCACGTGTGGCCGCTGACACTGCGCGACGGGGAGCTGGTGCTGCGGCCCCTGCGACGCCGTGATCGCGCCGATTTCGAGCGCCTGCGCACCCGCAACCGCGAGTGGCTGCGGCCCTGGGACGCCACGGATCCGGAGGCTCCCCGCAGGATCCTCCCCTTCAGCTCCGTGCGACGCTGGAACGAGCAGCAGGCACGCCTGGGGCTGTATCTGCCGCTGCTGATCACCGTGCGCGGCAAGCCGGCCGGCCAGATCACCGCAGGTCCGATCCAGTACGGCGCGCTGCGCACCGCAACTCTCGGCTACTGGATCGATCGGGACCTGGCCGGAGCCGGTCTCGTGCCGAGATCCGCGGCGCTGATGATCGATCACCTCTTCGCCGAGCTCGGGCTGCACCGGGTGGAGGTGACGGTCCGCCCCGAGAACGACGCCAGCCTGAGAGTGGTCCAGAAACTGCATCTGCGCCCCGAGGGGACTCGCCGCGCCGCGATCCACGTCGACGGCGCCTGGCGCGATCACAGCGTCTTCGCGCTCACGGCGGAGGAGGTGAGGACGGGGGATGACGGCAAGGGCGTCCTCGCGCGACTTCACAGAGAGTTCTTCTCCGACACGCCCATGGGATGACCAGGGAAATCACATCCCTGTCATTAGTGTGTCGGTGTGGAGTCCATCAACCTCGGCGCCGTCCTCTTCGGCCTTCTGCTGCTGCTGTGGGTGGCCTATGCCCTCCCGCGGACGGCAGGCCGCCGCGAGGTGATGGGCCGAGCGCGGGAGACGGAGCTCACCGAGATCAGCTCGGGAACCCGTGATCTGTCCGAGGCCGTCCACGCCCGTCGCTCCTCCCGTGAGGTGAATGCCGCTATGTCCCAGGACCGCCTGCTCCTGCGTCCCGCCGATCCGACCAGTCGCCCGCGCTTCGACGCAGTGCCCGGTGCCCGCATCGACCTGCTCGAGGAGCGCGCCCGAGCGCGGCGTCTCATGAAGGTCGTGCTGGTGGGGATGGTTGCGATCACCCTCGCGCTCGTCGGGCTCGCTGTGGCCCAGATCCTCACCTGGTGGGTGCCGGCGATCGCCGTCATCGCCCTGACCACGTACCTGCTGGGCCTGCGCCGGGCCGAGCTCGAGAGGCGCGCCCGCGTCACCCGCGCGGCAACCCTTGCCCGTCAGGAGCGAGCGCAGCGCGAGACCAGCCGTCGAGCGGCCTCGACCGGATCGCAGTCCGCGGCAGTGGAGCCGACGGGGACCACCGCGCAGACGGGTTCCGCCCCGGTGCGTCGGGAGCCGCTGGAAGCCACCACCGAGCGCGCCGCGCACCAGGTCACGGCGGCCGGTGAGTGGACCCCGCGCCCCGTCCCGGCGCCCACGTACGCACTGCGTGGCGAAGTGGACGATCTCGCCACCCGTCACGCTGCCCACCGCCAGAGCATGCAGTCGGCCACGGTGCCGCTGGAGAGCGACTCGGTCGAGGAGCTCGAGGCGGTCGACGAAGCCTTCGCCCCCGCCCAGGACCTCCACCTCGACGAGATCCTCGCGCGACGTCGGGCCTGAGACAGGATCGGGAAGGGAGCGTCCGTGCGGATCGTGGAGAGCGAGGGCGCTCTCGCCAGGGCCGGCCTGAGCGAGCGACCGGTCGCGGTGCTCGATCTCGACGCCTTCGACGCGAACCTCGAGGACCTCGCCCGTCGCGCCGCCGGCACCCCGATCCGCGTTGCCTCGAAGTCGTTGCGGGTCCGGTCCCTGCTGGAGCGTGCGCTCTCCCATCCTGCCTTCTCCGGAATCCTGGCGTACACGCTGCCGGAAGCGCTCTGGCTGGTCGGCCACGGACTCGGCGACATCGTCGTCGCCTACCCGACGGTTGATCGCGGCGCCCTGCGGCAGCTGGTGACCGCACCGAAGGTGGCGGGCTCGATCACCCTCATGGTCGATGAGACGTCCCAGCTCGACCTGATCCTCGACGCCACCGCAGACCTCCGCTCCCGTGCCGGTGCGCGCATACGGGTCGCGATCGAGCTCGACGTCTCCTACTCCCCGCTGCCCGGCCTCCGCTTCGGTGCGTACCGCTCCCCGGTGCGCGGTCCGCAGCAGGCTGTGAGCCTTGCTCGCGAGATCGCCGCCCGGCCCGCTCTCGAGCTCGTTGGGCTGATGGCCTACGAGGGCCACATCGCCGGGGTCACCGATTCCTCGTCGACGCCGTACGGCCTCGCGGTGCGCGCGATGAAGGCGCTCTCGCGGCCGGACGTCGCTGCACGCCGCACCGAGGCTGTCGCGGCGGTGCGCGAGGTCGCCGACCTCGAATTCGTCAACGGCGGAGGCACCGGTTCGATCGAGTCCACCGGCGCCGAGCCCGCGGTCACCGAGATCGCGGCCGGGTCCGGGCTGATCGGCCCCGGCCTCTTCGACGGATATCGCGGTTTCCGCCCGCAGCCCGCCCTGCACCTCGGATTCCCCGTGGTGCGCCGCCCGGCACCGGGCGTGGCGACCCTGCTCGGGGGAGGCTGGATCGCGAGCGGCGCCCCCGGAGCGGACAGGCTGCCCACGATCACCGCCCCGCGCGGGCTCTCCTTCGCTCCGCAGGAGGCGGCCGGGGAGGTGCAGACCCCCGTGCTCGGAGCCGCTGCCGATGATCTCCGGGTCGGGGACACGGTCTGGCTGCGTCATGCGAAGGCGGGCGAGCCCGCGGAGCATGTGAGCTCGTACGTTCTCATCCGCGGTGCGGGGGACGAGGCGGACCCGATCACCGTGGGCGCCGTCGTCGACACCTACCGCGGCGAGGGGCGGGTCTTCCTATGACCGCCGCCGCCTGCACCCGGCCCGAGCCGCTCGTCGCACTCCGGCACCGTCAGAGCTGACGCGATCGGGATCCACCGGGCGATCTCCCACCAGGCAGCAGAGGAGCTTCCGTGCGCACAGCGAACATCCCCACCAGGACGTGGAGCGGTGGGCATCGCTGGTGCCCCCAGCACCTCCTCGCCCCGCGCGACGAGGCCGGCGTGCTCGAGGGGCTCGCGCTCGCGCGGTCCCGCAAGCTGCCGCTCAGGGTGATCGGCGGCGGGCACTCCTTCACTCCGCTGGCCGCGACCGACGGCGTCGCGATGAGCCTGGATGCGCTGTCCGGGTTGGTCCGTGCGGACCCAGCATCGGGCCTGGTGACTCTGCGGGGCGGCACCCGACTCTGGGAGATCGCGGAGCTGCTGGCCCCCTACGGTCTCGCGCTGTCCGTCATGGGCGACATCGATCGCCAGTCGATCGCCGGCGCCATCCAGACCGGGACCCACGGCACCGGCGCCCGCTTCACGGGGGTCGCCGGCATGGTGCGAGCCCTGCGCCTCGCCCTGGCCGACGGCAGCATCGTGGAGACCTCGCCCACGCAGGATCCGGATCTCTTCCAGGCGGCCCGTCTCGGACTCGGCACCATCGGCATCGTCCTCGAGGTGACGATCGCGTGCGTGCCCGCGTATCGGCTCGATCTGGTCGAGAGCACCGAGCCGCTCGAGGCGACCGTCGGCTCCTTCCTGCCGGACTCCGCGATCACCGATCATCACGAATTCTTCTGGTTCCCGCGGACGGACCGCGCGACCGTGCGCGTCAGCAGGCGGGTCCCGCAGGAGACGGCGCGGCGACGCCCGAGTCGCGCAGCCGAGCTCCTCCAGCAGGAGGTCCTCGGCAACGGGGCCTGGGAACTGCTGTGCCGCAGCGCCGCCCTCGTGCCGCATCTCAGCCGCCCGGCGGCCGAGATCGCCTCGCGCGTGTTCGCCGGGCCGCGCGTGGTCGACGAATCGGCCGCCGTCTTCACCGCACCCCGGCGAGTGCGCTTCCAGGAATCCGAATGGGCCATCCCGGCGTCGCGCTTCCCCGCGGCCTTCGCCGCGCTGCGGGCGCGTTTCGAGGACGAGAACGTGCGCGTCACCTTCCCGCTGGAGGTGCGTCGGGCCGCGGCGGACGATGTCTGGCTGTCCACCGCTCACGGCCGGGACACCGTGTACATCGCCGCGCATCGTTACCATCGCGAGGAAGCCGGGCCCTATCTGCTGATGGTCCAGCGCGTCCTGGAGCCGTTCGCAGCGCGCCCGCACTGGGGCAAACGGCACTGGCTCAGCAGGAAGGAGCTGACCTCCCTGTATCCCCGGTTCGAGGATTTCCGCACGGTGCGGGAGGCGGTGGATCCCGACGGGGTGCTGCTGACCGGATACCTCCGACACCTCCTGCTCTGAGCGTCGTGCGGCGATCGCTGCGCATCGAGGATGGTCCGTCCACGTCCCGCACCGGGGTCGGTCCGCCCGGCGGCCGTCCCGGCAGTGCCCCACCGGACCGGGCTAGGCTCGAGACGATGAACACGTCAGCAGCGCAGACAGCGCCCACCACAGCACCGAGCCCCGACCACCTGCTGGACATCGCCCTCACCGCAGCGCGTGCTGCGGCGGACTACATCCGATCCCTGGATCGCGAGGGCCTGGCCCGCGAGTACAAGACCTCCAGCCACGACATCGTCACCGAGCACGACAGGGCGAGCGAGGAGATCATCGTCGCCGAGCTGCGCCGCCTGCTCCCCACCTGCCGCATCGTCGGCGAGGAGGGCGGGGAGCGCCCGGCCGATGCGCCCCATGCCGGCGAGGCGGACTCGGCGGAGCAGGTCGTGAGCTTCTATGTCGACCCGATCGACGGGACCAGCAACTTCGCGGCCGGCCTGCCCCTGTTCTGCATCTCGATCGGGGTGACGGTCGGCGATGAACTGGTCGCCGGCGTGATCGACGCTCCCATCCTCGGCCAGGTGTTCACGGCGGCCGACGGACCTGCGATGCTCAACGGTCGCGAGCTGCGGCCTCGCGCCACGAACGGTGCGCCCGATGCCCTGGTGCTGTCCGGCTTCCCGGGCCAGCGCACATGGGCGGAGTTCCCAGAGCACGCCGCACGGGTGCAGCCTCAGCTGGAGGACGGGCTCTCCGCGATCCGCCATCTCGGCTCGGCAGCCATCGAACTGGCCTATGTCGCCGCCGGCTGGGCCGATGCGACCTTCCTGGCCTCGATCAACGCCTGGGACATCGCTGCGGGGTTCCACATCCTGAACCGGGCCGGTGGCTCTGTGCGCACGTGGCCGGGCCGAGGGGAGAAGGGCCTGCCCGATTTCCTGAACCCGGCCTATGTCGCCTGCACCGGTCAGGAGCGCCTCGACCTGGTCGACGGCGTGTTCGAGGAGCTCCAAGCTCTGCGTGACGCAGATCTGTGATCCTCGTCAAGGAGGTCATGACGAGTCGTCATCCGGGGCTTCCCGGTGGTAATCTGTCATGGTCGCCACGCGACATGGGGCTATGGCGCAGTTGGTAGCGCGTCTCGTTCGCAATGAGAAGGTCGGGGGTTCGAATCCCCCTAGCTCCACCGGAGGAGAAACCCTCTCCCACCAGTCGACACACTGGTCGGGAGGGGGTTTCTTCGTGTCCAGCTGCGGACCGCGGCTCGGCGGATGGCACCGGGCAACGGGGAGCGCCCTCGACGGGGACGCCCGTCAGGCGGGCAGCCGGTCACCGGAACGGGGTCATCGCCAGGAGATCGGGCGGAATCGGCCGCCGCCGCGGGTGAGCAGGACCGCCCGCGGCGGCGAGATGGTCGCGGTGGTGCGCTCGAGATGGTCGATGACCATGTGCACCGCATGCCGGGCGGTGTCGTCCTCGCGACGTCCCTCGAGCGGATCGACGACGTAGCGCAGCACCACCCGACCGACGCGCCGCCCGTCCACCAGCGGTGCTTCCACGTCACGCTTCTCGATCATGTGCAGGGAGCCGAGGGCGAGCGCCGCCTGCTCCATGACGTCGGCGGGCGTCGCCCCTGGATGCAGGTCACCGATGGGCAGGTGCATGCGGTAGCTCGGCATGCTCTCAATCTAGTCGCCACCGCCGGCCTCGTCCGAGCGCAACCCGCTCTCGCTGTGCGCCTGCCATGGATCGCGCCGTAGGCTGGGACCCATGACCCGCCCCCTCCTCCGCGTCGGCTTCGTGCCCGGCGTCGAACCGGACCGTTTCGTGCGCCGCTGGAAAGCCGGCCGCCGCGAGGCCTGGCTCGAACTCGTGCCCGTCCCCGTCTCCCGCCAGCGCGCCGCGCTCGACGAGGGCGAGGTCGACATGTGCTTCGTGCGCCTGCCGCTGCTCACGGACGAGCTCCACGTGGTCCCGCTGTGGGAGGAGCGAGCAGCCGTCGTGGTGGGGGACGAGCACGTGCTCAGCGTGCTCGACGAGATCCACGAGGAGGATCTGGTCGAGGAGACCGAGCTGCCGCAGCAGGACCCCGACGATGCCGCCTCCCGGGTCGCGATCGCCGCGGCCGGCGTCGGCTACGCGCGGATGCCGCTGTCGCTGGCGCGCCTCCACCATCGCAAGGACGCCGTGCACCGTCCCCTCGTGGATGGAGGCCCCACCCGCATCGCTCTGGCCTGGCCCCGCGAGGCGGACGACGACACCCGGCAGGAGTTCGTGGGCGTCGTGCGCGGTCGCACCGCCCGCTCCAGCCGCTGAGCAGCTGCTGCGCCCCGGGCGCAGCCGTGACAGCCTGGCCAGACCCACCAACTCCCGACCGACGACCCCTCCACGACGAAGGAGAACCCATGACCGAGCAGGCCCCGCACATGAACGTCGAGAGCTTCAACCTCGACCACCGCACCGTCGCCGCGCCCTATCTGCGCATCGCCGATCGCAAGGAGCTGCCCGGCGGCGACGTGCTCACGAAGTTCGACGTGCGCTTCACCCAGCCCAACGTCGAGCACCTGGAGTCCGAGACCGTCCACTCGCTCGAGCACATGATGGCCGAGCACATGCGCAACCACAGCGATGTCGTCCTGGACGTCTCCCCGATGGGCTGCCGCACCGGCTTCTACGTGCTGCTGATCGGCGACCACACCCCGGAGGGCTTCGCCCCGGTCCTCGAGGCGACCCTGCAGGATCTGCTCGCGGCCGACGAGGTCCCCGCCGCCAACGAGATCCAGTGCGGCTGGGGAGCGCACCACACCCTCGAGGGCGCGAAGGCCGCCGCCCGCAGCTTCCTGGACGCTCGCGAGCAGTGGGGCCAGGTCACGGCGAGCTGATCTCCTCGCGCACCGCCGCCAGCAGGCGCGCGGTGCGCGGATCCGTGGCCAGGTCATCGATCGACACCGGCCGCTCGTGGGCATCGGCCAGCGGGATCCTCCAGTTCGGATATTCCTCGTCGGTGCCGGGCTGGTTCTGGATCCTCCGCTCGCCCACGCAATCCACCAGGGACACGCCCAGCAGCATCGACGGGGTCCGGGCCAGGAACCGGTGCAGCGCGATCACCGTGTCCTCGATGCCGGCTCCCGGCCCCAGGAGCCCGTCGGCGCGCAGCACGTCCAGCACGCGTTCGCGCCCGGCGGCATCCGTCGCGAGCTCCTCCTGGAGACTTCGCTCCAGCAGACCCAGCTCATGGCGCAGCGTGACATGGTCCCCGGCGAGGTAGCCGGCCGTGGGCGGCAGATCGTGCGTGGTCACCGAGGCCAGGCACAGGGGCCGGTAGTGCTCCGGCGGCAGCGGACTGCCCTCGTCGTCGGCCTCGAACCACAGGATCGACGTGCCGAGGATCCCGCGATCCACCAGGTGGTCGCGCACCCAGGGTTCGAAGGTGCCCAGATCCTCGCCGATCACGAGCGTGCCGGAGCGCTCGGCCTCCAGCGCCAGGATGCCGATCATGGCCTCATGGTCGTAGGCGACATAGGCGCCGTCGGACGCCTCATGCCCTTCCGGGATCCACCACAGCCGGAACAGGCCCAGCACATGGTCGATCCGCAGGGCCCCGGCATGCCTCATGAGGGTGCGCAGCATGTCGCGCCACGGCCGGTAGGAGGCCTCCCTGAGATGTTCGGGATGCCAGGGCGGCTGATGCCAGTTCTGGCCCTGCTGGTTGTACTGGTCCGCCGGGGCGCCGACGGTCGCTCCGCGGGCGAGCACGTCGCGCAGCCGCCACGCATCCGCCCCGACCTGCTCGACGCCCACGGCGAGATCGTGCATGATGCCGATCCGCATCCCGGCCTCCCGCGCGGCCGCCTGAGCTGCACCCATCTGCTCATCCAGCAGCCACTGGGTCCACACGTGGAATTCGATGCGGTCGGCGAGCTGCCCGCGAGCCTGCTCGACGGTCTCCTCGTCGAGATGTGCCAGCTGCTGCTCCTCGGGCGTGCCGCGCAGCGATTCCGCGAGCGCGCACCACAGGGCGAAGTCCTCCAGGCCCTTCCCCTCACGCCGACGGTAGGCGTCCAGCAGTGCGCGCCGCCCTGCCGTGAGCGGCACCGCGAAGAGTTCCTCGAGAGCGCCGATCTTCGCGGTGAGCACGTCGTCGCGCTCGAGACGGTCCACCCGGGTGTTCCAGCCCTCGATCTCGGTCCGCAGGAGGTCGAGGCGCTGCCGGGCCTGCTCCGGCAGCGCGCGGTACTCGGGGACGTCCTCGGGCCGCAGGTACAGCGCACTGGTGAAGCGGCGGGTGACGGGCAGATAGGGGGAGGGCTCCACCGGCGGGGTCGGATAGCTCGCGTGCAGCGGGTTCACCAGCACGAAGTCCGCCCCGTGGTGGACACCGAGGATCGCTGCCAGATCACGCAGATCGGCGAGGTCCCCGAGTCCCCACGAGCGGTCGGAGCGCACGGAGTAGAGCTGCGCCTGGAGTCCCGTGGCGCGGCGGGCCGCGAAGGGCTCGTGCGTCGTGAGCGTCTCCGGGGTGACGACGACGTCCCCCTCGTGGCGTCCGTCGGCCGTTGAGGCGACCAGCTGGTGCCAGCCCAGGGGGAGGCCGGCGGGCAGGCGGAACCGGGCTCTGCCGAGCAGACGCCCATCGAGCTCGACGGGCGGGGTGTGGTCCTCGACCTGCTCGAGGTCCCGGCGGCCGCCGCTCTCGAGCAGCAGGTGGGCGGTGACCGCGGTGCCGTGCTCGACGTGGACGGGCACGCTCGAGTCCTGATCGGTGCGCAGCACGGTCACCGGCGGCACCGTGCGGCTCCAGGGAGCGCGTCCGTGCTCGCTGCGGAGCCGAGCGAGGTCTTCGTCGTCGGTGATGTCCCGGCCGGGCGAGGCGAGCGACGTCACCACCGCGAGCAGGGTGTCGTCGTGGACGTCCTGGAGAGTGCCGTCCCATCCCCAGTATTCGGTGCTGACACCGAGGTCGTGGGCGAGGTCGCGCAGCGCTGTGGGATCCGGGGACATGCCGTCATCGTAACGGCGATCACACCGGGGCCCTCGCGGTGATCAGCCGCGGGGGACCACGCCGGGGGAGCGCACCAGGGGATCAGGTCCAGCCGGGCAGCCACATCCGGTAGCGCCACTGCTCCAGATCGATGACCTCGCCGGTCCACAGCGGCCAGAAGAAGGCCGAGACCAGCACGATGAGCACGAGCAGCGAGCCGGCGAAGAGCCCGCCCGCCAGACGGCGCTCCGAGTCGGCGCCGCGGGGTCCGATCACCAGCCCGAGCACGTAGGCGAGGCACAGGATCAGCCAGGGCTCGAACACGACGGCATAGAAGGTGAAGATCGTGCGGTCCATGTAGAGCAGCCACGGCAGGTAGCCGCCGATGATGCCGGCCAGCGCGGCCCAGGCCCGGCCGTCGAAGCGCAGGATCGCCAGGAGCAGGGTGACGATCACGGCGATGCTGCCCAGCCACCAGATCAGCGGGTTGCCCACGTCCAGGATGTGCGAGGCGCACTTGGCGACCTCGCAGCCGTTCTCCCCGTACTCGTAGGAGCGGTAGTAGAAGTTGGTGGGCCGCAGCATCAGCGGCCAGCCCAACGGGTTCGCCTGATAGGGGTGCTCGGAGTCCAGTCCGACATGGAAGTTGTACGCCTGGCGGTGGTACAGCCACAGCGAGACCAGCGAGTCGATGACCCCGTTGCCCGTGCCCGCTCCGTCGCGCTCGGCCAGGTGCCGGTTGTAGCCCACCGAAGAGGCGAACCACCCCGACCACGACAGCACGTAGACCACCACCGCGGTGCCCACGGTCGCGAAGAAAGCGGGGATCGCGTCCTTGACCAGGCCGCCCAGCAGCCAGCGGCGCTGGGCGATCGTGCGTCGTGCCCACCAGTCCCACAGCACCGTCATGATGCCGAACACCGCGATCATGTACAGCCCGGACCACTTCACCGAGCAGGCCATCCCGAGCAGCACCCCGGCGGCGAGACGCCAGGGGCGCAGGCCCCCGGAGATCCCGAGGGTCGGCGCGAGCGCGGCGCTCGCGTGCAGGCGGGCGGTCTCCCGGGCGAGCCGTTCGCGGAATCGGTCGCGATCGATGAGCAGTGCTCCGAACGCGGCCAGCGCGAAGAACATCAGGAACGGGTCCAGCAGGCTCGTGCGGGAGTGGACGATGTGCATGCCGTCGATCGCGAGCAGCAGCCCGGCGATCAGGCCGACGGTCGTCGAGCGGAACAGCCTGCGGCCGATGAAGGTCAGCATGAGCACTGCGGCCGAGCCCATCAGCGCGCTCGAGATCCGCCAGCCGGCGGGGGAGTCGGGCCCCATCAGCGACATGCCGAGGCCGATCAGCCACTTGCCCAGCGGCGGATGGACCACGTACGAGCCGGTGTCCTCGTAGGTGTCCACGTCGCCGGACTCGAACACGGCGTCGTGCTCGTCGGGCCAGGACATCTCGACGCCCTCCTGGGTGAGCGCGTAGCCGTCCTTGACGTAGTACGTCTCGTCGAAGATCAGCTCGTCCACGGCGCCCAGGCCCCACAGCCGCAGCACGAGCGCGAGCCCGAACAGGGCCATCGCACCGGCCCAGGCCACGCGCGAGACGGGGAGATCGAACGTCTTCAGCCGGCGACGGTAGGAGGCGAGCAGCTCATCGGGCTCTCCCTCGACGTCTGCGCGATGGGTCGCGACCTCCTCCGTGTGCACCCGCACATGCTAGGACATCCGCCTCCTCCGCCCCGAACCCCGGACTGCGCGCGGCGCACCGACGACCGACGAGCGGGATGACCGGCGATGACTGGCGATGACTCACGACGACTGACGACGACTAGCATGGCCGGATGCTCGAACCCGGAGTCCTCACCCTCGCCGCGACCCCCATCGGCAACCCGCTGGACGCCTCCGTGCGCCTCATGCGCGCGCTCGAGCAGGCCGACCTGATCGCCGCCGAGGACACGCGACGGCTGGCACGGCTCGTCGGCGCCCTCGAGGTGGAGACCACCGGAAGGATCCTTTCGTACCACGAGCACAACGAGGCCGAGCGCACGAGCGTCCTGCTCGACGCCCTCGCGGCCGGGGACCGGGTCCTGATCGTCACCGATGCCGGCATGCCTGTGGTCTCCGATCCCGGTTTCCGCGCCGTGCGCGCCGCGGCCGACGCCGGCGTCCGGGTCACCGTCATCCCTGGCCCCTCCGCGGTGCTCACGGCGCTCGCGGCGTCGGGGATCGCCCCTGACCGCTTCACCTTCGAGGGCTTCCCACCGCGCCGCGAGGGTCGACGCACCAGCGCGCTCGAGCCCCTCGCCGCCGAGCAGCGCACGATGGTGTTCTTCGAGTCGCCTCGCCGCACGGCCGCCACCCTCGCCTCGATGGCCGAGGCGTTCGGGCCGCAGCGGCCGGCTGCGCTCGCGCGCGAGCTGACCAAGACCTATGAGGAGATCGTGCGGGGCACCCTCGGGGAGCTCGCCGAGAGGGCCCGGGAGACCGAGGTGCTCGGCGAGGTCGTGATCGTGGTCTCCGGTGCGGAACCGGTGGCTGCGAGCGCCGAGGACCTGGTCGAGCAGGTCCTGGCCCGCGTCGCGGCGGGGGAGCGCCTCAAGGACGTCACCAAGGACGTGGCCAAGGCGCACGACGGCATCAGTGCGAGCGAGCTCTACGATCTGGCGCTGAGCCGGAAGCGCTGAGTGACTGGCTCGGCAGCGCTGACCTTGGCGGCCTTCGGGCAGCACGAAGCCCCCGGCACCGAGTGCCAGGGGCTTCGTCGACGATCAGCAGCGGGTCGGAGGACCCGAGGAGGATCAGTCCTCGATCTCGAGGAGACCGCGCTGGTAGGCCTTGGCCAGGCGACGCGGGACGGACGCGGTACGGCCACGGACCGTCACCTGCACGAGGTCGGCGTTGTTCGCCTTCCACTGCGAGCGACGGGAGTGCGTACGAGCGCGGGACATCTTGAACTTGGGCACTGCCATGAGGACGCTCCTTGACGGTCCGGAGATGAACTGGCGTTGGCGTCCGTCCCGAGCAGCGACCCGAACCCGGTCCTGCTGAAATCGGGGCGCTCGGGTGCACGATGGGACGCACAACGACGACCCATCTTGTCACACAGGCGCAGTTCGCGTCCTCCTGGAGGCTCGTGACGTATCCCACCGCACATCGAGGTGGAGTGGCCAGAGCGTCGGCAGGCCGTCAGAACCCGTCGGCCGTGAAGGGGATCCTGATCCGTCGTCGGGCCCGCCCCGCGCAGGCGCCCGGTGGACGGCCGGTGGACGGCCGGCCCGCCTGATCCTTCTACCATGGTCGCATGCCGTCATCGCCTGAGACCGAGTCCCGCCCTGGCGCCGGATCCGCTCCGACCCCGGCCGCGCCGCCCCCGGTGCGCAGCCGCGAGGACATCGACCCGCGAGGCAGGTCTCGAGACCGCTCGTGGCCGCCGCAACCCGAGCCGCTGCCGTTCCCGGTGATCGACAACCACTGCCATCTCGACTTCGCCGACGGCGACCAGGCGCTCGACGTGCACGACCACGTCGCGCGCGCCGCGGCGGTGGGTGTCGATGCGCAGATCACGATCGGCTCGGACGTGGAGGCCGTGCGCTGGACCGCCGAGCTGCTCGCCTCGGAGTCCTGCCCGCCGTCGCTTCGCGGCGGCGTCGCCGTCCACCCGAATGAGGCGGCCCTGCATGCGCGCGGCGCCGATCATGACGGCAACCTGCTGATCGGGCTCGACGAAGCGATCGCCGAGGTCTCCACCCTCCTGCGCGGCCCCGGCATGGTCGTGGTGGGCGAGACCGGACTGGACTGGTTCCGCACGTCGAGGGACGACGAGACGGCGCGCACGGCCCAGATCGACGCGTTCCGCGCGCACATCGCCCTGGCCAAGGAGCTGGGTCTGCCGATGCAGATCCATGACCGCGATGCCCATCGCGACGTGCTCGACGTGCTCGAGGCCGACGGGGCGCCGGAGCGCACTGTCTTCCACTGCTTCTCGGGCGACGCGGAGTTCGCTCGTGCCTGCGCTGATCGCGGCTACTACCTCTCCTTCGCCGGCAACGTGACCTTCAAGAACGCCGGATACCTCCGCGAGGCCCTGGCCGAGGTGGGCCTCGGTCAGGTCATGGTCGAGACCGACGCGCCGTTCCTGACCCCGGTCCCGCACCGCGGGCGCCCGAACTCGTCGTACCTGATCCCGCTGACCATGGCGACGATCGCCGACGTCACCGGCACCGAGCTCGAGCAGGCATGCCGCACGATCCGCGCCACCACCCAGCAGGTCTACGGGTGGCCGGAAGCGGTGGCGGCATGAGCGGGCAGGTGCCCGGGCCCGCGAGCGGGGCCGGATCCGAGACCGGGTCCGAGAGCGGGCTGCTGCTGACCGGACGCGATATCCGCGAACTGGCCGCGGCGGCGGGCATCCGGCCCTCGAAGCAGCGCGGGCAGAACTTCGTCATGGATCCCAACACGGTCCGCACGATCGTCGGCCGCGCGGGGATCACCCCGGGCCAGGCCGTGCTCGAGGTCGGGCCCGGTCTCGGCTCCCTGACCCTCGGACTGCTCGAGGCCGGAGCCGATGTGGCCGCGATCGAGCTGGACCGGGGACTCGCCGAGCTGCTTCCGATGACGCTGCGCGCACGCGGCGTGGACGACTCCCGCCATCGTCTCGTCCATGCGGACGCGCTGCAGGTCCGGGAGCTGCCCTCGCCGCCGAGCGGGGAGGCGCCGACCGCCCTGGTCGCGAACCTCCCGTACAACGTCGCCACCCCGATCCTGCTGACCGTCCTCGAGCGCTTCGACTCCGTCCGCACCGCCTTGGTGATGGTGCAGTCCGAGGTCGTGGACCGGCTCACCGCCGGACCGGGCAGCCGCATCTACGGAGGACCCAGCGTCAAGACCGCCTGGTACGGCCGGGCCGTGCACGCCGGCCGCATCTCCCGACAGATCTTCTGGCCGGTGCCCAATGTCGACTCCGCTCTGGTCGAGCTGATCCGCCATGACGAGCCCCTGGGCACGCCCGCTGAACGGGACCAGGTGTTCGCGGTGGTCGACGCCGCCTTCGCCCAGCGCCGCAAGACGCTGCGTGCCGCTCTGGCCGCCTGGGCCGGGAGCGCGGACCGCTCCGAGCGGATCCTGCGCGCCGCCGGTGTCGACCCGACCGCGCGAGGCGAGACCCTGGAGATCGAGCAGTTCCGGGCGATCGCCCGGGCGAGCGGAGAGATCACCTGATGGTGGAGGGCCTCGGCCGCGTCGTGGTGCGCGCCCCCGGCAAGATCAACCTGTCCCTGGTGGTCGGAGCCGTGGACGAACGCGGGTACCACCGCCTCGCCACCGTCTTCCAGGCCGTGGACGTCTACGAGACGGTGACCGCGACCCGGCTCGAGGGCGCAAGCTCGGCGCTGACCCTCCAGGTCGACTCCGACGTGCCCGGCGAGATCCCGCTGGACGGCACGAATCTCGCTCTGCGTGCGGCGGAGATGCTCCGCACCGAGTACGGCGTGACCGAGGGTGCCGCTCTCCATGTCCACAAGCAGGTGCCGGTGGCCGGCGGCATGGGCGGGGGATCGGCGGACGCCGCGGCAGTCCTGGTCGCCCTGGACAGGTTATGGGGGCTCGACCTGGCGCCGGGCGAGCTGCGCACCCTCGGTGCCCGCCTCGGTGCCGACGTCCCCTTCTCGATGCTTGGGCACACCGCCCTCGGCCGCGGGACCGGAGCCGACCTCACCACAGTGCTCACGCATGGCGAGTGGACCTGGCTGCTGGCGTTCCCCGGCGGCTACCTGTCCACCCCTGAGGTCTATCGCCGGCACGACGAGATCGCACGTGCGGTGGGCCGCGCCCTGCCGGAGCAACCCGAGATCGAGGAGCTGCAGTTCCAGGCACTGAGCTCCGGCGGTGCGGCGATGCTGGGGGAGACGCTCCACAATGACCTGCAGGCCGCCGCGTTCGCGCTGGACCCCCGCCTCGAGCCCGTCGTTGAGCTCGCAGAGAGGTCGGGGGCCTTCGGAGCCATGGTCTCCGGGTCCGGGCCGACCGTCGCCGCCCTCGTCGAGGATGACCAGCACGCTCATGAGATCGGTGCGCGGATGCGCCAGGAGCAGCTCGTGGAGTCCTACCTCGTGGCCCGCGGATCCGCCCCCGGCGCAAGCATTCTCGAAGAGTCTTGAGCTCTGAGTCCTGGTGTCATCAGGCTTCCGCTCCTGGGGCCGCAGGTCGAGAACGCCGGTTCGGAAGATCGGATGCGCCTCGTTGCGGGACGATCCACAATTCTCGGTGGGTAGTTGACTGGATACGGGGACCGAGGTATTCCGACGTATTTCATGTCGATGGCGTCGGGCGTGCGGTGAGGTAGTGCGGCTATGCGGACGGCGCGGGTAGGTAGTGCTGGCCGTGCACGGCAGCCGACGTGGGCAGCGGCGCTGCATGTACCTTGTGTGCGTTTGTGTGTAGACCGACAGAGGCGCGCCATGAGGGGTCTGCCCGCGCCTGCGCGGCATCCTTGCCCGGAACCTTCCTGTGCCCGCCTCACCTGCAGCACCGGCAGTATCTGGTGCGCCTGGCGCGCCTGCCTGGACTGCCTTTGTGCTGCATCGACTGCCCAGGTGCTGTGTTTTCGATGCAGCAGCGACTGCTCCTGCGGTGCTATCAAGGTGGTGTCTTCGAGGGTGCGCTCCGCCGTGCCGTGACCCTCCTGTGTGGGCCGCAACGCGGATCGGCAGATCTCTGGCCTTTCCTCCACAGAGCCTTTTTATCCACATTGGTGTCCACGTTTCCGGTCGTACGTGCGGAGATTCCGGAATAACCCTACGGTAACTCGAATGTGCGTGCGATAATGGTGGGTATGGATCAGGGTGCGGCTGGTGAGATACGGGGAGACGAGGGAGCCGACGGAGGTTCCTTCGAGGGCGCGGGTGCGTCGTCGTCCTCCTCCTCCTCCTCGTCCTCTCTTCCTGGGTCCTCGCCCTCGCCCTCGCCCTCGCCCTCGCCCTCGCCCTCGCCGGACTCGGCGCTGGTGTCCGCCAAGGGCAGTGGCGAGGCGGCCGCCCGGCGAGGCATCGCGATCGTGGCGGGGGAGGGCGAGCTCCGGCTCGACGATGTCGACCTGTCGGCGGCGAGGTCAGTTCTCGCCAGTCTCGGCGCTGACGGGGCGGAATCCCTGGCGCATCTCTCGACCTCGGACACGATCGAACTCCTCGCCGGCCTGAACGGGATCTCCGCAGCGATAGCCGCGGTGCAGGCGCGAGCGCTGCTCCGACTCGAGACTGCCACGAAGGAGGATTGCCTCGCTCGTGGCGCGAAGCCACGAGTCGCTCTGAGAACGGCGCGCGCCGAGGCCGCTTTCGCTCTGCATGCCGCGCCGGCAGCAGCAGGTCAGAGCATGTCGAGCTCGCGACGTCTCGTGCAGTCGATGCCCGGGATGCTCTCTGCGCTCGCTGGCGGCAAGGTGTCCCCGGCGGCCGCGCACCGCGTCGGCCGCGTCGTCGGCCCGGCCTCCCCGCGCCTGCGCACCCAGGTCGACGACGTGCTCACCGAGCACCTGCCGTACCTCGAGGGCTGCGGCGTGCAGGAATGGGGGAGTGAGGCGGAGAAGATCATGCAGACTCTCGACCCGGACGGTGCAGCCGCCCGTCATGTGCGCGCCACGCAGAGCCGGGGCGTTACCGTGCGCAGGTCGGAGAACGGGATGAGCCGCGTGACCGCGACGCTCACAGCGCTCGACGGGGCCAGGATCCGTAAGGGGCTCTCGCTCGCCGCCGAGAAGGCTCGTGCGCACGGGGATCGTCGCGGGCACAGCCAGATCATGGCCGATCTGTTCGCGGACACCCTGATCGGGCGCGGCACCGGCGATGCGCCCACCACCATGGAGATCGGAGTGATCATCACGGATCGCTCGCTCTTCGCTCCGGCGCACGCGGACCCTGCCGTCATCGAGGGCCTCGGGCCCGTCCCCTATGAGCACATCCGCGAGGAGATGCGGTGCGCGATGGGCACCGGTGATGACGATCCCGACCTCCGGCTCGCCCTGCGGAATCTGTACATCGATCCCGAGGACGGTCAGCTCGTCGCAGTCGAATCCCGCTCCCGAGCGTTTCCTCCAGCGCTGTCGAGATTCCTCCGATGGAGCCACCTCACCTGTCGAGCGCCCTACTGCGATGCCCCGATCCGTCAGAACGACCACATCACGCCGTATGCAGAGGGTGGCTCCACCTCGGTGGACAACGGGAACGGCCTTTGCGCCCTGGACAATCAGAAGGAAGAGGCCGGTGTCCGGGCTCGAGTCGTGCGCGACGCCGACGGGACACGACGCTCCGTGGAGTGGACGACACGTTATGGCCAGAAGGCCCGGAGGAGAGGCACCAACTTCGACCCCGTCGGCACTGCCTGGCGGACCCTCCGCGGCCGGAACCCTCACGCTGATCAGGGCACCAGTGCGTCGCCATCCCGAAATGACGACGCGGAGCAGCGCGACGTGGAGCAGCATCCCGTCGCGGAGGTCCCGACGCACGACGGAGACTTCCTGGAGGGGTGGACAGCGCGGACCCTCGATGACGTCGCCCGGAAGTGGGAGCGCGAGGCACCGGAGCCCTCATCGCATGCCAGCACCCATCGCGGACTGCATCGAATCGCGCTGGCCGGTTTCACCGCTCACCACCGCCGTGACTCGCTGAATCGACAGCGGCTCACGCTCCAAGCTCGCTGTGACTACGTGTTCGACGCCGCCGCTGCGCTCGAAGCGGGCCGATGGCGGTCGGTCGACGGCTGAGGCCGCTCAGCCGATGATCTCGGAGAGCTCCAGCCACCGCTCCTCGAGCGTCTCGATCTCCGATTCGATGTCACGCAGCTCATCGGTGATCGACTGCAGCCCCTGGTAGTCCGACTGGTCGTGAGTCGCGAGCTTCTCGTGCAGCTTCTTGGTCTGCCCGGTGAGCTTCTCCATGCGACGCTCGGCCGCGCTCAACTCCTTGCGAGCGGCATGGGCCTGCGCACCGGAGATTCCGGCCGACGCTCCCGACGCCGCCGATCCGTCGGACCCCTCAGAGCCGGCAGCTCCGGCAGCTCCGGCAGCTCCGCCGGAGGACTCCTGACTCGATGAGGAGCCCTTGGCCGGCGCGAAGCCGGACGCCCGGCTGGCCTGACCGGCTGTCGTCGCCTCGGACTCGGACCGCAGCTTCAGGTACTGCTCCACGCCACCGGGCACGTGCCGAACGGTCCCGTCGAGCACCGCGTACTGGATATCCGTGATGCGCTCGAGCAGGTACCGGTCGTGGGATACCACGATCAGCGGGCCGGGCCAGGTGTCCAGCAGATCCTCCATGGCCGCGAGCATGTCGGTGTCCATGTCGTTCGTCGGCTCGTCCAGGACCAGCACGTTCGGCTCCTCGAGGAGCGTGAGCAGCAGGTCCAGCCGCCGCTGCTGACCACCGGAGAGTGCCTTGACGAGGACCTTCTGGTGTGTAGCGGTGAAGCCGAGGCGCTCCAGCAGCTGCCCGGGGGAGACTTCGTCCTTCCCTGCCTTGAACGTGGTGCGGTACCTGCCCACCACATCGCTGACCCGGGAGTCCAGATGGTCCTGCAGGCCCTCGAGCCGCTGCGTGACCTGACGGACCGTGACCGTCTTGCCCCGCTTGACGCGACCGGCCTGCGGTTCGAGGTCGCCGGTGATCAGGGCGAGCAGTGTCGACTTGCCGGCGCCGTTGGGGCCGAGGACGCCGATCCGGTCTGCGGGGCCGATGTGGAGCGTCACGTCGTTCAGCACGCGGACGTCGCCGTAGCCCGCGTCCACGTCCAGCACGTCGAGCACGTCCCTGCCCAGTCGCGAGGTCGCGAGCTGCGTCAGCTCCACCGTGTCGCGCACGGGCGGTTCGCCGGAGATCAGCTCATTGGCCGCGTCGATCCGGAACTTGGGCTTCGACGTGCGGGCGGGAGCGCCCCGGCGCAGCCAGGCGAGCTCCTTGCGCATGAGGTTCTGTCGCTTGGACTCGATCGTCGCGGCCTGGCGGTCGCGCTCCACGCGCTGCAGCACATAGGCGGCGTAGCCGCCCTCGAACGGCTCGACCATCCCGTCATGCACCTCCCACATGCGAGTGCACACGGCATCGAGGAACCAGCGGTCGTGGGTGACGACCACGAGGCCGCCGTCCCGTCCGCTCCAGCGGCGACGCAGGTGCTCGGCCAGCCAGGCGATGCCCTCGACGTCGAGATGGTTGGTGGGTTCGTCCAGCAGCAGCACGTCCCAGTCACCCACCAGGAGCTCGGCGAGGTGCACGCGGCGCAGCTGCCCGCCGGAGAGATCGGCGAGGTTCGACTCGAGGTCGACCTCGTCCAGGAGGCCGGCCAGAACGTCTCGGATGCGGGGATCGGAGGCCCACTCGTACTCGGGGCGGTCGCCGACCACGCGCTCGCGCACGGTCGTGTTCGCCGTGGCGTCGTCCTGCTGGTCCAGCACGCCGACGCGCACGTCACCGCGCACCGTGACGCGCCCGGAATCGGGACCCTGCCTCCGGGAGAGCATCCGCAGCAGCGTCGACTTGCCGTCGCCGTTGCGTCCGACGACGCCGATGCGGTCCCCCTCGTCGATCCCGATCGTGACGTCGTCGAGCAGCACGCGATCAGGGAGGGAGACGTGGAGGGACTGGGTGCCGAGCATATGAGCCATGGGGTGGTGCGTCCTTCACAGATGGAGCGGAGCCGACGTGGTGGAGAGCCGGTGGGCTGGCGGTCCGGAGAGGCGGCGGGCCTGGGAGCCGACGAGCCGGAAAGCTGGCGGGCCGGAAAGCTGGTGGGCCGGAGAGCCGGCGGGCCGAGCGGCTGGCGCCGCGGGAGCACGGTCCCGAGAGCAGCGCGAGAAGCCCGACCTGCCCGACCAGCTCGACCTGCCTGACCAGCTCGACCAGCTAGAGCACGGGCGGCGGGAGATCAGGAGGGATAGAGCGCGGGCGGCGACAGGCCGACGGCCTCGAGGTCGCACGCGTGGCGCCCACGGATACTGCACGGTCCGGCGCGAGAGCGGACGCCGAAGCGATCAGCGGGCTCACGACTCGTCCGCCTCGAAGGTCAGCAGCAGCGAGCGCAGCGTGCTGGCGAGGGCGGACTGGCCCTGCGCGCTGAGCGGCTGCAGCAGCCGGCGCTCCGCGGAGAGCAGGCTCTCCATCGCCGTGTCGACCCGGGAGACCCCGTCGGGCTGCAGGCGCACCTCGACGGCGCGGCCGTCGCGCGGGCTGCGGTTCTTGCTGACCAGGCCCCGGGCGACGAGCTTGTCGATGCGCGTGGTCATGGTGCCGCTGGTCACGAGGGTCTGATGCATGAGCGCACCGGGGGAGAGGGCGTCGTCGCCGCTGCGCCGAAGGGCGGAGAGCATGTCGAACTCCCAGCCTTCGAGACCGGCGGCGGCGAAGGACTCGCGGCGTGCGGTCTCGAGGTAGCGGGCCAGTCGCGAGATGCGGGAGAACACGGCAAGCGGTTCGATGTCGAGGTCCGAGCGCGCCCGTTCCCAGCCCTGGATGATCCGGTCGACCTCGTCGAGGCACGGCGCGGCGGCGTCATCAGCAGTCGTGGGCATGGGCCGAGTCTAGGGTCGGGACGATCGGACAGACAGGATGCCCCGGCCCCGCGTGGTGCGTGCCACGGTCTGGAGCGGCGGAGAGCGGTGGAGAGCGGAGGAGACCTGCGGGCCCCGGGCCTCGGCACCGGAAGAGCGCATCGGATCAGACGCCCGCACCGGATCAGCCGCGGGCGTCCTGGCGGAGCGTCGGCTCCTTCTGGAGAGCGACCAGTCCGTACCAGGAGAGGTTCACCATCCGCGCGGCGACGACCTCCTTGGTCGGCGTGCGGGTCTCGACCCACCACTGACCGGTGTACGCCACCATGCCGACGAGCATCTGCGCGTACAGCGTGGCGTCCCGCGTGGGGTAGCTGTGCATCTTCAGCTGCGCGGCGAGGATGTCCTCGACCCGTTGGGCGACGTCGGTCAGCAGCGAGGAGAACGTGCCGCCGGCCTGGCTCACGGGGGAGTCGCGCACGAGGATCCGGAAGCCGGCCTCGTTCTCGTCGATGTAGGACAGGAAGGCCAGCGCGGCCCGCTCCATGAGCAGACGGGGATGGGCGCGCTGATCGCTGAGGGAGCGCTCGAGATCCGCCAGGAGAGTGCTCACCTCACGGTCCACGACCACCGCGTACAGGCCCTCCTTGCCCCCGAAGTGCTCGTAGACGATCGGCTTGGAGACCGTCGCGCGGGCGGCGATCTCCTCGACGCTGGACATGTCGAAGCCCTTCTCGGCGAAGACCTGTCGGCCCACCGCCACGAGCTGCTCGCGCCGCTCGCGCCCTGTCATCCGGGTCGACCGACCTCGGGAAGCACCCTTCTCCGCCATGGCGAGAGTGTCGCACAGGCGTGGCCAGGAGCACCCCGGGGCGTCGCTGGCAGCGGCCCGGGCAGGACGTTCCGGAGGATAGGATCGGTCCCGCGCTCACGGCGCCGGTCCCTCACGTCCGCATGCTCCGCGGCGGGCGCTGCGCCGAGGGCCCCGGCTCCCTGCAGCACGGTCCGCCATGGTGTAATCGGCAACACCTCAGATTTTGGTTCTGAAGTTTCAGGTTCGAGTCCTGATGGCGGAACGACCATCGTCCTGGCGACGATGCCGCCGCACACCACCCGTCGATTCCGAGGAGCTGCCGACGTGGATTCCCCCGCACCCGTCGCTGTCATCGTTCTGGCCGCCGGTGCCGGGACTCGCATGAAGTCCCGCACACCGAAGGTCCTGCATGAGATCGGGGGCAGGTCGCTCCTCGTCCACGCGGTCACCGCCGCGGAGGGAACCAGTCCCTCCGAGCTCGTGGTCGTCCTGCGCCATGAGCGCGACCTGGTCGCCGAGCATCTGGCCGAGCACGCCTCCGAGGTCTCCGTCGCCGACCAGGACGCGGTCCCCGGCACCGGCCGCGCCGTGCAGTGCGGCCTCGAGCAGGTCTCCGCCTCCGAGGGAACGGTCCTGGTGACCTACGGCGATGTGCCGCTGCTGGACCCTGCCACCCTGCGCGAGCTGGTCGGGGCGCATGAGAGCGCCGGGGCGGCCGCGACCGTGCTCACCGCGCGCGTGGCCGACCCCACGGGCTACGGCCGCATCCTGCGCAGCCCGGACGGCTCCGAGGTGCTCGGCATCGTCGAGCACAAGGACGCCACCGAGGCGCAGCGCGGGATCGACGAGATCAACTCCGGCATCTACGCCTTCGACCTCGCCGTGCTGCGCGATGCGCTGGCCCGCATCGGGACCGACAACGCCCAGGGCGAGATGTACCTCACCGACGTGCTCTCCATCGCGCGCACCGACGGCCGCTCCGTGCACGCCCTCGTCACCGACGACGTGATGATGGTCGAGGGCGTCAACGACCGTGTCCAGCTCGCCCAGCTCGGCGCCGAGATGAACCGTCGCACCCTCGAGCGCCACATGCGCGCCGGGGTCACGATCGTCGATCCCTCGACCACCTGGATCGATGCGGAGGTGTCGATCGGTCAGGACGCGACCATCCTCCCGGGCGTGCAGCTCCTCGGTGCGACCGACATCGGCGAGCAGGCCCTCGTCGGCCCTGACTCCACGCTGCGCGACACCGAGGTCGCCGAGGGCGCCGAGGTGGTGCGCTCGCACACGGTCCTCGCCGTGATCGGCGCGCATGCCTCCGTCGGCCCCTTCTCCTACCTGCGGCCCGGCACGGACCTCGGCGCGAAGGGCAAGATCGGCGGTTTCGTCGAGACCAAGAACGCCACGATCGGCGAGGACGCCAAGGTCCCTCACCTCAGCTACGTGGGCGATGCCGAGATCGGCGAGGGCACGAACATCGGCGCGGCCACGATCTTCGCCAACTACGACGGCGTCGAGAAGCACCGCACCACGGTCGGCAGGCATGTGCGCGTCGGCTCGGACAACGTGCTCGTCGCCCCCGTCACCATCGGCGACGGCGCGGCGACCGGTGCCGGGACCACGGTGCGCAAGGACGTGCCCGCGGGCGCGCTGGCCGTCAGCGCGGTCTCGCAGCGGAACATGGAAGGATGGACCCTGCGACGCCGTGCGGGGACCGCGGCCGAGGCGGCAGCACGTGCCGCACTCGGCTCATCAGACAGGTCCGCTGCCGATGCGCCTGCCACACCAGTCGCCGATGAGCACAAGGAGCACGAGCAGCGATGAGCGGAATCGTCACCACGGGGGAGAAGCGCCTGGTTCTCGCCTCCGGCAGGGCCCACCCGGTCCTCGCCCAGGAGGTCGCCGACGAGCTCGGCGTCGAGATCCTCCCGATGGACGCATGGGACTTCGCCAACGGGGAGATCTACGTGCGCTACGGCGAGTCCGTGCGCGGCACCGATGTCTTCGTCCTGCAGTCCCACCCCGCGCCGATCAACACGTGGGTCATGGAGCACCTGATCATGATCGATGCGCTCAAACGCGCATCGGCCAAGCGGATCACCGCCGTGGCCCCGAGCTTCCCCTATGCCCGCCAGGACAAGAAGCATCGCGGCCGCGAGCCGATCTCCGCCCGTCTGATGGCGGATCTCTACGAGACCTCCGGCGTGGACCGCATGATCTCCGTCGACCTCCATGCTCCGCAGGTGCAGGGCTACTTCAACCGCCCGCTCGACCACCTGATGGCGCTGCCGATCCTCGCGGAGTACATCCAGGACAAGTACGGCGATGAGGACATCGCCGTGGTCTCGCCCGACGCCGGCCGCATCCGCGTCGCTGAGCAGTGGGCGAAGAAGCTCGGCGGCGTGAACCTCGCGTTCATCCACAAGTCGCGTGATCCCGAGCGCCCGAACCAGGCCGTCGCCAAGCGCGTGATCGGCGAGGTCACCGGGAAGACCTGCATCCTCGTCGACGACATGATCGACACCGCCGGCACCATCGTGCAGGCGTCGGACGCCCTGATCGCCAACGGTGCGGCCAGCGTCGTGATCGCCACCACGCATCCGATCCTGTCCGATCCCGCGACCGAGCGCCTGAAGGCCAGCTCGGTGCGCGAGGTCGTGTGCACGAACACGCTGCCGGTGCCGCCGGAGAAGCAGTTCGACCGCCTCACGCAGCTGTCGATCGCGCCGCTGCTGGCCCGCGCCATCCGCGCCGTCTTCGACGACGGGTCCGTCACCAGCCTGTTCGACGGTGAGGTCTGAGAGCTCCGAGGAGCCTCCAGCGCGCTCGTGCCTTCTGAAGGGCCCGCCTCCTCCGGGAGGCGGGCCCTTCGCGTTCCCGCCGCAGCGGCGACGGGCGTCACGTCCGTGCGGCCACGGTGCCTGCTGCGTGCTAATCTCACCGGGTCACTTCGGCGAGGGAGCGGGCACTGGCCCCTCCGTGATCGACGCGGTGCGGTGAACGGGAGGACTCCTCCTGTGCCCCGTGGCGTCGCTCATCGTCGAGCAACCGCATCACGAGGAGCACCACCATGGCTGAGAAGCTGAACGTCGAACAGCGCGAGGACTTCGGCAAGGGCGCTGCGCGCCGCCTGCGCGTCGAGGGCCGTGTCCCGGCCGTCCTGTACGGCCACGGCGAGGCCCCGATCCACCTCTCCCTCCCGGGCCACGAGACCGCGCTGATCGCGCGCAACCCCAACGCCCTGCTCGAGCTCGCGCTGCCCGAGGGCAAGAAGCAGCTGGCGCTGATCAAGGAGATCCAGCGTCACCCGCTCAAGCGCAACCTGAACCACCTCGACCTGATCACCGTCCGCAAGGGCGAGAAGGTCGAGGTCGAGATCCCCGTCGTCCTGCACGGCGAGCCCGTCGCCCCGGCCGACGCCTACGTCGACCTGCAGCACCTGACCCTCCTGGTCGACGCCCTGAACGTTCCCGAGCAGGTCGATGTCGACGTCGACGGCTCCGAGGACGGCTTCCAGGTCTTCGCCGGCGATGTCACGCTGCCCGAGGGCACCGAGCTCGTCACCGACGTGGAGATCCTCGTCGCCAGCGTCGCCCTGCCCCGCGTGGAGGAGGAGACCGACGAGACCGAGGAGGCCGAGGAGGGCGCCGAGCCCACCGAGGAGTCCGCCGAGGAGGAGTGACCCGCACGAGCGGAGACCTACGTCGCCCCGCGACGTGGACCGCCCGCTCGATTGCTCACACCTTCAGCACCGGGGCGTCGCGCACTGCGCGGCGCCCCGGTACTGTGTTCGAGGCCCTGTCGGGCGCGCGAGGTGCTGCGCCGCGGGCCATCAGGCCGTACCGGGCAGGAGCGAGTCCCGGATCCGGCGTCGACGCTGCAGCGAGGAGCAGGCCATGACCGTGAGCGATCGCCGCGCCGGACCGTACCTGGTGGTGGGGCTGGGCAATCCCGGGGCGAAGTACGCCGCGACCCGGCACAACATCGGTCAGATGGTGCTGGACCACATCGCCGGTGCCGCGGGCGGCCGCTTCGCCGCAGCGCGCCGCGCGCAGGCTGTGGTGCTGGAGGGCCGCCTGGGCACTCCCGGCTCCGATGCGCGTGTCATCCTCGCCAAGACGACCACCTACATGAATGTCTCCGGCGGCCCGGTGAAGGCGCTCGCGGCCTACTACGACGTCCCTCCGGAGCGGGTGGTCGCGGTCCATGACGAGGTCGACATCCCGTTCGACGCCGTACGGCTCAAGCTCGGCGGCGGCGAGGGCGGCCACAACGGCCTGCGCGACCTCACCAGGGCCCTGGGCACCAAGGACTACCTGCGGGTGCGGGTCGGCGTCGGCCGTCCGGTCGGAGGCCGGGACACGGCCGACCATGTGCTCGCCCCGTTCAGCACCACCGAGCGCAGGTCGCTGGACCTGCTGATCTCGGACGCAGCAGATGCTGTCGAGTCCGTGGTCCTCGAGGGACTCACCGCGGCCCAGCAGCGATTCCACTCCCGAGAGGCACGATGACCACCACCTCCGCCACCGCCCCGACGCAGACCCCGCTGCACCCCCTCCTCCCGCTGCTGGACCAGCTGGCCGCTGGTCGGGATCTGACCGCCCTGCGCACTCTCGTCCAGGACGGCGAGAGCTCCGGCGAGGACGGCAGCATCGTCGCGCCCACCGGTCTGTTCCCCTTCGCCGTCGCCGACCTCGCGCGAGAGGCGAGCGCCGAGCGCCCGCTGATCGTGGTCACCCCCACCACCAGGGCGCTCGAGGACCTGCGGGCGGCGCTGTCCGCCCTGATCGGCACCGACCACGTCGCCGAGCTTCCCGCCTGGGAGACGCTGCCGCACGAGCGGCTGTCCCCGCGCGCTGACACGGTGGCCAAGCGCCTGGCCACCCTGCGTCGCATCGCGCACCCGGAGACGGAGACGCCCGTCCACGTGCTGCTGATGCCCGTGCGCTCGCTGCTCCAGCCGATCGCGAAGGGTCTGGGCGATCTGCGCCCGCTGCGCGCGGACGTGGGGGACACCTACCCCCTCGACGAGATCGTGCGCGACCTCGTCGACGCCGCCTACGTGCGGGTGGACATGGTCGAGAAGCGCGGGGAGTTCGCCGTGCGCGGAGGCATCCTCGACGTCTTCCCGCCCACCGAGCCGCATCCGCTGCGCGTGGATCTCTTCGGGGACGAGATCGACGAGGTGCGGTACTTCTCGATCGCCGATCAGCGCTCGCTGGACCCGGCGCCGGGAGGGCTCGACGCCCCGCCCTGCCGCGAGATCCTGCTGACCCCCGAGGTGCGCGATCGCGCCCGGGCGATGGCCGAGGAGCTCCCCGGCGCCCGTGACCTGCTGCTGCGCATCGCGAACGGGATCGCGGCCGACGGCATGGAGTCCCTCAGCCCCGTGCTGGTCGACGGCATGGAGCAGGTCGCCGACGTCCTCCCCGAGAACGCCCGCTTCCTCGTCCTGGATCCCGAGAAGACCCGCTCGCGCGCGGAGGAGCTGGTCGCGACCACCGAGGAGTTCCTCGCCGCGGCCTGGTCCAGCGCCGCTGCCGGGGGAGGCCTGCCGATCGACGTGGGCGATGCGAGCTTCGTCCCGCTCTCGGAGGCCAAGGGCCACGCCCGCGAGGGCGGCCGCGCCTGGTTCACCCTGGCCCCCTTCGGCCTCGACCCCGATCTCGATCTCACCTCCACCTCCCACACCCACCCCGGGTACTCCGGCAAGCCCGGCGACGCGGCGAAGGATCTCGAGCGCCGACGGCAGGACGGGTGGAGCGTCGTCGCCACGATGGTGGGCCCCGGAGGTGCCCGGCACGTGACGGAGAACCTCCGCGCGGAGGGCATGCCGGCGGTGTTCTCCCACGATCTCGAGGGCCATGTCGCGCCCGGCGAGGCCGTCGTGACCGTCGGCCCGTTCCCCGACGGGCTCATCGTCGATGACCTGCGCCTGATCCTCGCCTCGGAGCGGGACCTCACCGGCAAGTCCGGAGCGCGTCGCGCCGAGGATCGCAAGATGCCCTCGCGGCGGCGCAACGTCGTCGATCCGCTGCAGCTGCGTCCCGGCGACCACGTCGTCCATGCCCATCACGGGGTGGGCCGATTCGTGGAGATGACCAGCCGCACCGTGGGCACCGGGGCGAAGCGCACCACGCGCGAGTACCTGGTCATCGAGTACGCGGCCTCGAAGAAAGGTCAGCCCGGCGACCGGCTGTACGTCCCCAGCGATCAGCTGGACCAGGTCACGAAGTACGTGGGCGGCGAGGAGCCCAGCGTCAACCGCATGGGCGGCTCGGACTGGGCCAAGACCAAGTCCCGCGCCCGCAAGGCGATCCGGGAGATCGCCGACGAGCTGGTGCGCCTGTACTCGGCTCGGCAGTCCGCCCCCGGCCATGCCTTCGGGCCGGACACGCCGTGGCAGCGTGAGCTCGAGGACGCCTTCGAGTTCGTCGAGACCCCCGATCAGCTGGTCACCATCGAGGACGTCAAGTCCGACATGCAGAAGACCGTCCCGATGGACCGTCTGATCCTCGGTGACGTCGGCTACGGCAAGACGGAGATCGCGGTGCGAGCGGCGTTCAAGGCCGTCCAGGACGGCAAGCAGGTCGCCCTGCTGGCTCCGACCACGCTGCTCGCTCAGCAGCATCTGGACACCTTCGCCGAGCGGTACACGGGCTTCCCCGTCACCGTGCGCGGCCTCTCGCGCTTCCAGAGCGCAGCGGATTCGCAGCAGACCATCGAGGGCGTCGCCGACGGCAGCGTCGACATCGTCATCGGGACCCACCGTCTGCTCACCGGGCAGGTGCGGTTCAAGGACCTGGGCCTGCTGATCATCGACGAGGAGCAGCGCTTCGGCGTCGAGCACAAGGAGACCCTCAAGGCGCTGCGCACCGACGTGGACGTGCTGGCGATGTCCGCCACCCCGATCCCGCGCACGCTCGAGATGGCCGTCACCGGGATCCGCGAGATGTCGATCCTGGCCACCCCGCCCGAGGAGCGCCATCCCGTCCTGACCTACGTCGGCGCCCAGGAGGACAAGCAGGTCGCCGCCGCGATCCGTCGCGAACTCCTGCGCGAGGGCCAGGTCTTCTATATCCACAACCGCGTCGAGGACATCGACCGGGTCGCCGCGCACCTGCGCGAGCTGGTGCCCGATGCCCGAGTGCAGGTCGCCCACGGCAAGATGAACGAGACCCAGCTCGAGCGGGTCATCATCGACTTCTGGGAGCGCGACTTCGACGTGCTGGTGTGCACCACGATCGTCGAGACCGGTCTGGACATCGCCAACGCGAACACCCTGATCGTGGAGAACGCCGACAAGTTCGGCCTCTCCCAGCTGCACCAGCTGCGCGGACGCGTGGGCCGCTCGAGCGAGCGCGCCTACTCGTACTTCCTCTACAACGGGTCCAAGCCGCTCACGGAGACCGCGCACGATCGCCTCACCACGCTCGCGACCAACACGGATCTCGGTGCCGGCATGCAGGTGGCGATGAAGGATCTCGAGATCCGCGGCGCCGGCAACCTGCTCGGCGGCGAGCAGTCCGGGCACATCGCCGGGGTCGGCTTCGACCTGTACGTGAGGATGGTGGGGGAGGCCGTGGCGGCGTTCCGCGGTGAATCCTCCGCTCCCGAGAAGGAGATCCGGGTCGAGCTCCCGCTGGATGCGCACGTCCCGCACGACTACATCGGCTCCGAGCGGCTCCGCCTGGAGGCCTACTCGAAGCTGTCCGCGGTGCGGGAGATGTCCGAGATCGAGCAGATCCGCGCCGAGCTCACCGACCGCTACGGCACGCCGCCGGCGCCCGTGGAGGTGCTCCTGGACGTCGCGCGCTTCCGGATCGATGCCCGCAGCGCCGGGATCGACGAGGTGCAGGCACAGGGCAAGATGATCCGCTTCGCCCACCTCGACGTCCCGGATTCCGCCGCGATGCGCATGAAGCGCCTCTACCCGGGCACGATGCTGAAGCCCGCCACCCGCCAGGTGCTCGTGCCCCGGCCCATGACCTCACGGTTCGGGGGCACGGAGCTGCGTGACCACGAGCTGCTGGAATGGGCGCGCGAGGTGATGCGCACGCTGATCCCCTCGGCGGCCGACTCGATCTCCCGGCCGACGGTGCAGGGCGAGGCGAAGTAGCCTCGCTCCCGTGACCGATCCGCAGCAGCCTCCCGCGACCGCTCCCGACGATGCGGCGCGTGCAGTCCATGGCACGCGTCCCGCTCACGCCGCCGATGCAGCAGGTGCCGCAGGTGCCGCGGGTGCCGCAGGCGCCGGGGAGCCCCCCGCGCCGCGCGGGAGCGCCCTGCTGCGTGCGGTCGAGGTGATGGAGGCGCTCCGGGCCGCCGACGGGGACGCGTGGACCCATCAGCAGAGCCACGCCTCGTTGGCCCGGTACCTGCTCGAGGAGACCTACGAGGTCCTCGAGGTGATCGACGATCCCGGGGCCCATGGACCGCAGGCGCTGCGCGACGAGCTCGGCGACCTCCTGTTCCAGATCCTCTTCCATGCTCGCGTGGGGGAGGAGGCCGATCCGGCGTGGGACATCGACGATGTGGCGCGCGCATTCACGGCGAAGATGGAGCGGCGCAATCCCCATATCTTCGGCGAGCGGCGGGACCGCGCCCTCGAGGACCGCGGGGACGTCGGGCAGATCGTCGCTCAGTGGCACGCCGTGAAGGCCGCCGAGCGCGAGGCGGCCGGAGCGATCGCCGCCCAGGGCCCGGTCTGGTTCGAGGGCATCCCCGTGGACCTGCCCTCGCTGCAGACTGCGGCGAAGGTCGTGCACCGTGCCCGCTCCGAGGGCCGGCTCGACGAGCTCCTCGCCGCCGCTGACGAGGCCGCAGCCGCGGCCGACGGCCTCGACTGGGGCGCCGACCTGGGCCGTGACCTGCTCGATCTCGCGGTGCGTGCCGAGGCGCGGGACGACGATCCCGAGACCGCTCTGCGTGCCCTGCTCGCCCGCACCCGCAGCATGATCGAGGCCGGTCCCGACTCGCACTGACGTCCCTGGCACCCGTCGGACGCCCCCGGACACCGCACCCGCGAGGAACCAGGGAGAGCGCTAGGGAGAGCGCTTGGAAGAGCGCCAGGGAGAGTGCCGGGGAGAGCAGCAGGTCGGGCGTCGGCGGCGTTCCGGCCCAGAACCGCCTAGGATGGTCGGCGGACGGTCAGCGCCGACCGGACGTGACCGAACTTCTCCTGAAGGAAGGAACAGCCCATGGCAGCTCTGATCGATGCCGTTCACGCCCGCGAGATCCTCGATTCCCGCGGCAACCCCACCGTCGAGGTGGAGGTCCTCCTCTCCGACGACACCGTGGCTCGCGCCGCAGTGCCCTCCGGCGCCTCCACCGGCGCCTTCGAGGCCGTCGAGCGTCGCGATGGCGACTCGTCCCGTTACCTCGGCAAGGGTGTCGAAGAGGCCGTCTCCGCGGTCATCACCGACATTCAGCCCAAGATCCTGGGCATGGACGTCCAGGAGCAGCGCGCGATCGACCAGGTCATGCTCGAGGCCGATGGCACCACGAACAAGGGCGCGATCGGCGCGAACGCCATCCTCGGCGTCTCCCTCGCCGTGGCCCGTGCCGCCGCGGATTCGGCCGGCGTGCCGCTGTACCAGTACGTGGGCGGCCCGAACGCCCACATCCTGCCCGTCCCGATGATGAACATCCTCAACGGCGGGTCCCACGCGGACTCCAACGTCGACATCCAGGAGTTCATGATCGCGCCGATCGGTGCGGAGACCTTCAGCGAGGCGCTGCGCGTCGGCGCCGAGGTCTACCACGCGCTGAAGTCCGTGCTCAAGGAGCGCGGACTGGCCACCGGACTCGGCGACGAGGGCGGCTTCGCCCCGAACCTCGAGTCCAACCGCGCCGCGCTCGACCTGATCGTGGAGGCCATCGGCAAGGCGGGCTACGAGGCCGGAAAGGACGTGGCCCTCGCGCTCGACGTCGCCGCCTCCGAGTTCTTCGAGGACGGCTCGTACCTCTTCGAGGGCGAGAAGAAGACCTCGACCGAGCTGATCGACTACTACGCCGAGCTCGTGGACGCCTACCCGCTGGTCTCCATCGAGGACCCGCTGGACGAGGACGACTGGGAGGGCTGGAACGCCATGACCGAGCGCGTCGGCGCCCGGGTCCAGCTCGTCGGCGACGACCTGTTCGTGACCAACCCGGAGCGTCTGGGCCGCGGCATCGCCGAGGGCTCCGCGAACGCGCTGCTGGTGAAGGTCAACCAGATCGGCACGCTCTCCGAGACCCTCGACGCCGTGGACCTCGCGCACCGCGCGGGCTTCAAGGCGATGATGTCCCACCGCTCCGGTGAGACCGAGGACACCACCATCGCCGACCTCGCCGTGGCCACGAACTGCGGTCAGATCAAGTCGGGCGCTCCCGCCCGCGGCGAGCGAGTGGCGAAGTACAACCAGCTGCTGCGCATCGAGGAGGAGCTGGACGACGCCGCGCGCTACGCCGGCGCCTCCGCGTTCCCGCGCTTCTCCGCCTGAGAGCTCACAAGAGTTCGGGAGAGTCCAGCAGGACGTTGTAGCCTCTCAGCATGAGCAGCAGACGACCGGGTGCCCCGCGATCAGCGAGGCGCCCGGTCGCTGCGTCCGGGGCCCGTCGCCCCGGAGCACGACCGGCCGCAGGACCGGGAGCCCGGTCCGCCTCCGCCTCCTCGCGCCACGGCACCAAGAACGCCGCGGGCTCGCGTGGTCGAGGCCCGGCGTCGGCCTCCCGGCCCCGCAGCACGGCGCCGCGCGGCCCCGAGCAGGACGGCCCCGGCGTGACCATCACCCGGCGCACCCTGGCCCTGGTGGCACTGGTGGTGATCGCCCTCGCCGCGCTCGTTCCCACCGTGAACTCCTATGTGGCCCAGCGCCAGCAGCTCTCCGAGCTCCAGACCCAGGTCGGGAACCAGGAGAAGGACGTGGAGACCCTGCGCGAGCAGGTCGCCCGCTGGGAGGATCCCGCGTTCGTCGCCACCCGCGCCCGCGAGCGGCTGCTGTTCGCGATGCCGGGGGAGACCCAGTACCGGCTCACCGACACCTCCGGGCACGACGTCCCGCAGACCGAGGCCGAGCAGGCCGCGGAGCAGGCCCAGGAGGGCGAGTGGTTCTCGACGCTCTGGAAGAGCGTCGAGGGTTCCAGCAGATTGACCCCCGAGGACATCCCCGACGAGACCGGCTCGACCGACGACGACGTCTCCGACGAGGATCCCGCCGACGATTCGACCGATCAGGACGCCGACCAGTGACTGCACTCCCGCCCCTTCCCTACGAGACTCCCGCGACAGAGCACGATCTCGAGGTGATGAGGGGTCAGCTGGGCCGGGACATGCGCGGGGTGGTCTCGATCGCCCGACGCTGCGGCTGCGGCCGCCCGGCCGTGGTGCGCACGTCCCCGCGGCTCGAGGACGGCACTCCGTTCCCCACCTCGCTCTACCTCACGCTGCCCTGGCTCACGCTGGACATCTCCCGCATCGAGGCCACCGGCACGATGGCCGACCTGACCGAGCGGCTCGCCGCCGACGAGGAGCTGGCCGCCGGATACCAGCGGGCGCACGAGCGCTATCTCGCCCGGCGGGCCGAGATCGGTGACGCCGAGGAGGTCCGCCACGTGAGCGCCGGCGGGATGCCCACCCGCGTGAAGTGCCTGCACGCCGTGGCCGGGCAGGCCCTCGCCGAGGGGCCTGGCATCAACCCGGTGGCCGACGAGGTCCTCGCGACGATCGACGGAGTGCTTCCGGAGCTGGTGTGCCGGTGCGATGCGGACGTCGACGGGACCGCAGAGCTGCACGCAACGACGCAGGAGACGGCAGGAACGGGGGAGGGCCGATGAGCGCGCCCGTCGCAGCGATCGACTGCGGGACGAATTCGATCCGACTGCTGATCGTCCGTCAGGACGAGAGCACCGGCGAGGTCGTCGAGCTCGAGCGACGCCTGGAGATGGTGCGCCTGGGACTCGGGGTGGACCGCACCGGACGCTTCGACCCGGTCGCGATCGAGCGCACCCTGGAGGCCGCACGCGGCTACCGGCGCCTGATCGATCAGCACGGCGTGGCACCCGGCGCGGTGCGCTTCGTGGCGACGTCCGCGACGCGCGACGCCTCGAACCGCGACGAGTTCATCGAGGGGATCCGCGAGATCCTCGGCGTCACGCCGGAGGTGATCAGCGGCGCGGAGGAAGCTGCGCTCTCCTTCCTGGGAGCGGTCAGCACCCTCCCGGACCTGCCCGACGAGGGAGCGCGGCTGGTGGTGGACATCGGCGGCGGCTCGACCGAGCTGGTGCTCGGCACCACCACTCCGACCCACCGCATCAGCCTCGACATGGGCTCGGTCCGGCTGACCGAGCGCCACCTGGTCAGCGATCCGCCGTCGGCCGAGCAGATCGCGTCCGCGACTGCGGACATCGACGAGCTCCTGGATCTCGCCGCCGCCGAGGTCCCCCTGGACCGGGCGACCGTGCTCATCGGTGTCGCCGGGACCGTGACGACCGTCACTGCCGTCGCCCAGGGCCACGAGGAATACCGACCCGACCTCACACACGGGGCGGCCCTCGCCGTCGAGGACGTCACCCGCCTCTGTCACGAGCTGCTGGGCATGACCCGCGAGCAGCGTTCCGCGCACCGCATCATCCACCCCGGGCGCATCGACGTGATCGGCGCGGGTGCTCTGATCTGGGCGCGGATCGTCCAGCGGGTCTCTGCGGCGGCCGGCATCACCCGGACCCGCACCAGCGAGCACGACATCCTCGACGGGATCGCGCGGGACCTGCTGGACCACCGGTCCTGATCCCGGGCCGCCGCCTCCCCGGAGCAGAGCCCGCCGGGACCGTCGCAGAAGTGTCCACGGAGCGCGTCCACGGAGCGCGTCGTTTTTGTCAGCAGGGCTCCTCGGTTCTAGGCTGTGGTCCATGAACACCACTTTCGGCGGTAAGCCCCATGTCCTGATCCTCGGCGGCGGTTCCGTCGGCCTGACGACTGCGTCCGATCTGCGCAAGACGCTCGGCACGGAGGTTGCGATCACGGTCGTCGACCCGCGCCCGTACATGACCTACGCGCCCTTCCTCCCCGAGGTCGGCGCGGGCAGCATCGATCCTCGCAACGTCCTCGCGCCCCTGCGCAAGGTGCTCGCGGGCGCCAAGGTCGTCACCGGTGCTGTCTCGCAGATCCGCAGCGCGGAGAACACCGTCGTGGTGACCATCGAGGAGGACGTGCAGCTCGAGATCTCCTACGACTACCTCGTCGTCGGTCTCGGCTCCGTCCCGCGCCTGCTGCCCATCCCGGGCCTCGCGGAGAACGCGATCGGCTTCAAGCAGGTCGAGGAGGCGATCACCGTTCGCGATCGCATCCTCGCGAACCTCGCCGAGGCCGCCTCCACCAAGGATCCGAAGATCCGCAAGCGTCTGCTCACCTTCACGTTCATCGGCGGCGGCTTCGCCGGTGGCGAGGCGATCGCAGAGACCGAGGACATGGTGCGCGATGCACTGCGCTACTACCCCGATCTGCACGCGTCGGACATCCGCTTCGTGCTCATCGACGCGGCGCCCTTCGTGTTCCCCGAGCTCACCGAGGACCAGCGCGCGTACGTGCTGAACCAGCTGCGCGAGCGCGGCATCGAGGTCAAGCTCGAGACCTTCCTCAACTCGGCCGAGGACGGTCTCATCAAGACCAGCGACGGCGACGAGTTCGAGACCGGTCTGCTGGTCTGGAACGCCGGCGTGAAGCCCAACCCGGTGCTCTCCGACGACGAGTCCTCCGATCTGCCGGTCATCACCGAGCGCGGCCCCATGATGGGCAAGCTCGAGGCGCTGGCCGATCTGCGGGTCAACGGCGCCGACGGCCCGCTCGAGAACGTCTTCGTCGGTGGCGACTGCGCCGCCGTCCCGGACCTGGCGTCCGGCGAGGGCAAGTTCTGCCCGCCCAATGCCCAGCACGCCGTGCGGCAGGGCAAGCGCGTCGCCGACAACATCGCCCGTTCTGTGCAGGGCCGGCCGCTGGTGGACTACTACCACAAGAACCTCGGTGTCATGGCGACCCTGGGCATGTACAAGGGCGTCGGCCGCCTCAACGTGGCCGACAAGGAGCTCGACATCCGCGGGCTCCCGGCCTGGGCGATGGCGCGCGCCTACCACGTCTACGCGATGCCGACGCTGGGCCGGAAGGCCGCCGTCATCGCCGGGTGGGCGAGCAACCTGATCTCGCGTCGGGACATCGTGGGCATCCCGCAGTCCTCGACCCCTCGCGCAGCGTTCGAGTACGCCGCGAACTCCGGCAAGAAGAAGTGATCCGGTCGGGAGGCGCGGACTGATCGCCTCCTCCCGCCCGCAGGCACCACGAAGCACCGTCACGCGAGGCGTGGCGGTGCTTCGTCGTGGCAGTGCTTCGTCATGCGGTGCTCGTGGCCGACGCGGGCGCGCTCATCGCGAATGACCGAGTATGATCGTTTCTGGCATTGAACGAGCAGGGTCGACCATCCGCAGGCGGAAACATCTCGTGTGGAGGGATACGGCCGGAAGGGCAGGACCGCATGGAGATCCATATCGTCGCCGACGCCTCCGAGGGCGCGAAGGCGGTCGCTGACGCCATCGAGAGCACCCTGCGCGGGGCCGCGGGGTCCGGCGCCGCGCTCGGCCTGGCCACCGGCTCCTCGCCGGTCCCGGCGTACACGGAGCTGATCCGTCGCCATCGTGAGGAGGGGCTCTCCTTCGCCGGCAGCCGGGCCTTCCTGCTCGATGAGTACGTGGGCCTGGCCGCCGGGCACGAGCAGAGCTACCACCGATTCATCCGCGAGAACTTCACGTCGCACATCGACATCGACGACGCCGCCGTCGTCTCGCCGGACGGCAGCGCCGAGGACCCCGCGGCCGAGGCCGCGGCCTATGACGAGAAGATCCGCGAGGCCGGCGGCGTGGATCTGCAGATCCTCGGCATCGGCTCCAACGGCCACATCGCCTTCAACGAGCCCGGCAGCTCGCTCGCCTCCCGCACGCATGTCGTGGGCCTGACCCAGGGGACCATCCAGGACAACGCCCGTTTCTTCGGTGACGTCTCCGAGGTGCCCGTGCGCGCGCTGAGCCAGGGCCTGGGCACGATCAGGGATGCCCGGCGCATCGTGCTCACGGCGTCCGGGGAGGGCAAGGCCGCGGCGGTCGCGCAGCTCGTCGAGGGAGCGATCAGCGCCCGCTGGCCGGCCACCAGCCTCCAGCTGCACCCGGAGGTCCTCGTCGTGATCGATGAGGCGGCCGCCTCACAGCTGGAGCTCAGCGACTACTACCGGTTCCAGCACTCGCTCGCGGCACAGAACCCGGTCGTACCTCACAGCTGACGAGAGGAGGAGGGAGAGGCCGCGCCGCGACCGGGCGGATACGATCATTCCCATGCAGAAGGCAGACTCCTCCTCGTCTCCGTCCCCCGTCGCGCCAGCGGCGCCCCGCAACGGTCTCGACCGCTTCTTCAAGATCTCCGAACGTGGCTCGAGCGTGGCCCGCGAGATCCGTGGTGGCCTGGTCACGTTCTTCTCGATGTGCTACATCGTGGTGCTGAACCCGCTGATCATCGGCACCGTGCCAGACTCGACGGGCAAGTTCCTCGGAGGAGGGGACGAGCCCAACCTCGCCGCGGTCGCTGCGGGCACCGCCCTGATCGCCGGGCTGCTCAGCATCTTCATGGGCACATGGGCGAAGTTCCCGCTCGCCCTGGCGACCGGACTGGGGCTGAACGCCTACGTGGCCTACTCGGTGGTGCCGCTGCCCGGCATGACCTGGGGCGGGGCCATGGGTCTGGTGCTCCTCGAGGGCGTCGTCATCCTCGGGCTCGTGCTCACCGGTTTCCGCAAAGCCGTCTTCAGCGCCGTGCCCCCGTTCCTCAAGACCGCGATCGCCGTCGGCATCGGCCTGTTCATCGCGTTCCTGGGCCTGTTCAACGCGAAGTTCGTGACCACCGCGTCGGGCACCCCGGTGCAGCTGGGCAACGACGGCTCGCTCACCGGCTGGCCGACGCTGGTGTTCGTGGTGGGCCTGCTGCTGATGTTCGTGCTGTGGGTGCGCAAGGTACCCGGCTCGATCCTCCTGGCCATCGTCGTGGCGACCGTGCTCGCGATCGTCCTCGAGCGGGTCCTGCACCTGGGCGGATTCTCCCCGGCCGATGAGTCCGGTGCCGGTGGCAATCCGGGCGGCTGGGCGATGAACGTCCCCGCTCTCACCGAGTTCCCGATCAAGGCCCCTGACTTCGCCACGCTGTTCACCGTCGACCCGATCGGCGGCGTGACCGCAGCCGGTGGCATCGGCGCGATCGTCATCGTCTTCTCCCTGCTGCTGGCGGACTTCTTCGACACCATGGGCACGATGGTCGCCGTGGCGTCCGGTGCCGACCTCGTCGACGAGGACGGTGAGATCGAGGGCTCCCAGAAGATCCTCGTGGTCGACTCGATCGCGGCGATCGCCGGCGGTGTCGGCGGCGTCTCCTCGAACACCAGCTTCGTCGAATCGACCTCGGGAGTCGCCGAGGGAGCGCGCACCGGTCTCGCCTCCGTGGTCGTGGGCATCGCCTTCCTCGCGACCACCTTCCTTTCCCCGCTCGTGGCGCTCGTGCCCTACGAGGCCGCCACGCCCGCACTGGTGATGGTCGGCTTCCTCATGATGACCCAGGTGACGGACATCGACTTCACCGATGTCGAGGTCGCGATCCCGGCGTTCCTCACGATCATCCTGATGCCCTTCGCGTACTCCATCACCGTGGGCATGGGAGCAGGGTTCCTCATGTACGTGCTCATCCGGGTGGTGCGCGGCAAGGCCCGCCAGGTGCACTGGCTGATGTACGTGATCGCTGCCCTCTTCATCGCCTACTTCCTGCGGGGCGCGATCGAGGGACTCCTGCTGTGAGCCCCGGGAGGCGGGAGGACCCGGCCGACGCAGCGCCGCCTCCGAGCGCTGCCGAGGAGACGGCGCAGGAGGAGGTCGCCGAGCTCGCGGCCGATCTGCGCCGGGTCCTGCTGGTCTCCTCACGGGTCCTGCGTGCGCGCACGGCATCCGACGACGTCTCCGCCTCCCAGTACTCCGTGCTCGCCTATCTGCAGCGCTCGGGTCCGTCGACGCCCGGCACCCTGGCGGACTTCGAACACGTCAGTCCACCGGTGATGACACGACTCCTGGGGCGGCTCCAAGCAGCCGGCTTCGTGGACCGCGTGGCGCATCCGGGCGACGGCCGGCAGGTGCAGGTGACCCTCACGACGATCGGCGAGGAGGTCGTGGTGCGCGGCCGTGCCGAGCGCGATGCCTGGCTCCGCTCCCGGATCGAAGCGGCCGGACCTGCCCAGCAGGAATCGTTGCGGGCAGCGACCGAACTGCTGCGCGACACCCTCTTCTCGTCACCGGACTGAGCACACCCTCAGGCCCGCCGGTGCTGTCCCGGTCGAGCGGACCACCGGTGCACCGACCGACCGCCGGCTGCCTGCACGAGGGCCGGACCACCGCGGAGGTGGTCCGGCCCTCGTGCTCGTGCCCTTCGCCCGCAGGCCGCACTGCATGTACTGCATGCACTGCGGTCAGGAGGAGGTCAGGCGCTCTGGTCCAGCAGGTGATCCAGGACGGCGATCAGCGCGGCCACGTCCTCCTCGCCCACGGCGGGGAAGGTCGCGATGCGCAGCTGGTTGCGGCCCAGCTTGCGGTACGGCTCCACGTCCACGACGCCGTGCTGTCGCAGCACTGTCGTGAGGGCCGTCGCGTCGATCTCGTCGTCGACGTCCAGGGTGGTCACGACCTGCGAGCGCGCACCGGGGTCGGTGACGAACGGCGTGACCTCGTCGCGGCGGGCGGCCCAGTCCTGCAGCATGCCGCTGGTGGTGCGGGTGCGGGAGTCCGCCCACGTCAGGCCGCCCTGCTCCAGCATCCACTCGATCTGCTCAGCCATCAGCACGAGGGTCGCGACGGCCGGGGTGTTGAGAGTCTGGTCCTTGCGCGAGTTGTCGATCGCGCTGGTGAGGGAGAGGAACGAGGGGATCCACCGCGAAGTGTCGGCGGCGAGGCGCTCGGCACGCTCGATCGCGGCGGGGGAGAGGATGCTCAGCCACAGCCCGCCGTCGGAGGCGAATGCCTTCTGCGGGGCGAAATAGTACGCGTCGGTCTGGGTGATGTCGACCATCGCGCCGCCGGCGGCCGAGGTGGCGTCGACCAGCACGAGCTGATCGGGCCGGGCGCCCTCGGGGCGCTGCACGGGGACCATCACACCCGTCGAGGTCTCGTTGTGCGGCCACGCGTAGGCATCGACGTCGTCCCGGGCGACAGGCACCGGGAGCGCGCCGGGCGTCGCGGCGACGACTTCCGGCTCCCGGAGGTGCGGAGCGGCGGTGAGCTCGGTGGCGAACTTCTGCGAGAACTCCCCGAGCACCAGGTTCTGAGCGCGCTGCTCGACCAGGCCGCAGGCGGCGACGCCCCAGAAGGCCGTGGAACCGCCGTTGCCGAGAACGACCTCGTAGCCCTCGGGCAGCGAGAAGAGTTCGCGCAGCCCGGCACGGATGCGGCCGACGTACTGCTTGACGGGCGCCTGCCGGTGCGACGTCCCCATGACCGTGCGGGAGACCGAGCTCAGGGCTTCCATCTGAGCGTCGCGGATGCGGGACGGACCGGAACCGAAGCGACCGTCCCCGGGAAGCATCTCCTGGGGTATCGACAGGCCGCGGATCGTATCGGCTCGAGCGGTGCGGGCATCGGACATCGGTAACTCCTCGTGATGCGTGGACCGGTGCCGACGGCGAATCCGCCGGCCCCGCCTCATATCCTGCCAGGGGAGCGGCCGTCCCTCGAGAACGGTCCGTCGTGGGACGGTGCACATGGCAGGATCGGAGCATGACCCGAGCAGATCTCGACAAGCAGCCGTACGACGTCGCCGGGATGTTCGACAGCATCGCGACGCGCTACGACCTCGTCAACGACGTCGCCGCACTGGGCCAGGTACGACTGTGGCGGAGCGCCATGGTCGACGCGCTCGACATCCAGCCGGGGGACGAGGTCCTCGATCTCGCCGCCGGCACCGGGACCTCGTCGACGGCGATCGCGCGGGCGGGTGCTCGGGTGGTCGCCGCGGACTTCTCCCTGGGGATGATGACCGAGGGCAGACGCCGCGGGGCGCCGGTGCCGTTCATCGGAGCGGACGCCCAGAGCCTGCCCTTCGCTGACGGCTCCTTCGACGCAGCCGTCATCTCCTTCGGACTGCGCAACGTGCAGACCCCGGAGCGAGCGCTGGCCGAGATGGTCCGTGCGGTCCGGCCCGGAGGGCGGGTCGTGGTCTGCGAGTTCTCCACTCCCACATCGCGCGTCGGGCGCAAGGCGTACGAGAAGTACCTGCTGCGCGCGCTCCCGGCCATGGCACGACGGGTGGTCCCGAGCGCAGAGGCCTACGACTACCTTGCGGAGTCGATCCTCGAATGGCCGGACCAGGAGACCCTGCGCCGCCGTATGGAGGCCATCGGACTGGCGCGGACCCAGTTCCAAAACCTCACCGGGGGGATCGTCGCCCTCCACCGAGGAGTCGTGCCCCCGCGCTGAGCGGGCGCGGTGGGACGCCGCCGAGCAGCAAGCGCGCCGGCACGGACGCCCTGGACGGCGACGGTGGCCCGAGATGAGCTCCTGACCAGGGTGTTCGTCCAGGTGGCCCGGTGTGTGGCGCAGGACACCGCCGGAAGGGCCGTTCCAGCTTGACGCCGCCACTGGATCTGCGTAATGTTCTTCCTTGTGCCCGGGAGAACGGGAACGAGGAGCGGCCGAGAGGCTGTCCCGAGATTCCACTCCTGACCAGGCACGGAGGATCTCTCCGGAGATCGGCGAGGCGCGGATCACTTCCCTCCGAGTTGACATGGAGAACCGGAACCCCTAAGTTATAAGGGTTGCCCCGGAGCAAAGAGCCTGATGGCTCGGAGTTCTGAGTGCGCGTGTTGTTTGATATC
>NZ_NRGS01000026.1:0-17579 GCF_002332425.1 Brachybacterium alimentarium
CCTGATCGTGCATCAGTCCCTCCTGATACAGAACTGTCACCGAAGTCCTGAGACATCACAACCGATGCTGACCACACGATCGGTCGTGGGCGCACGAAACTCGTGGCTTCACCGTCCGCCCGGCCCACTCGACCTGCCCGGCGCAACTGGCCCGCCCGGCTCACTCGACCTGCCCGGCGCGGCTGGTCCGCCCAGACCAGCCAGTCCATCTGGCCCGTCCAACCCTCTCGACGCACGCGGCGCGGCTGGTTCGTCCAACACGCCCAGTCCGCCCAGCCCGCCCAGCCCGTCCAACCCGGCCCGCCCGACCCGCCCGGCGCCATCGGGGGACATATTCGCCCCACCCTGTGACGACATTCCCCGTATTCGAACCCGGCGGACGATAATGAGGAAAACCCTCCTCGGAAGGACACCCCATGTTGAAGCGTCGCACTCTCCTGTCGTCGTTCGCCGCCGCCGGCCTGCTCACCACGGCTGCCGCCTGCTCCCCGTCGAGCGATGACGGCGGTGGCGACGGGACCAGCGATGGTTCGAAGGGCTCGCTGACCTTCCGTCTGTGGGACGAGAATGCGGTGCCCGCCTACGAGGAGTCCTTCAAGGCGTTCACGGCGGACAGCGGCTGGGACGTGAAGATCGACGTGGTGCCCTGGGGTGACTACTGGACTCGACTGCCCTTGGACGTGGCCAGCGGCGATGCGGCCGACGTCTACTGGATGAACTCCGCCAACTACATCCTGTACAAGGATTCCGAGGACCTGCTGGACATCAACGAGATCATTCCTGACGGTGCCTCCCAGTGGGAGAAGAGCGTCGTGGATCTGTACACCCGCGACGGCGGCCTGTGGGGTGTGCCGCAGATCTGGGACTCGATCGCGCTGTTCTACCACAAGGGTCTCGTCGAGGAGGCGGACGTGGACCCGTCGGCCCTGAGCTTCGATCCCACCGCCGAGACCGATTCCCTGCGCGATGCCGGCAGGGCCCTGACGGTCGACGGCGACGGCAAGCATCCGGGGGACGACGGCTTCGATGCCGATTCCCGCACCCAGTTCGGCTTCAACTCGCAGGCTGACCGCCAGGCGATCATCGGCCCGATGCTGGCCGCCAACGGAGCGGACTGGCAGGAGGAGGATGAGTACACCTTCGCCTCGTCCGAGGGCATCGAGGCGTTCCAGTACATGGCCGACCTCATCAATACCGAGAACATCGCTCCGAGCGCCTCGGATACCAACGAGAACGGCGACTTCACCCGCGATCTGTTCACGCAGGGCAAGCTCGGCCTGTTCCAGTCCGGCCCGTACAACCTCGCTGCGATCGCCGACGGCGTGGGCGACTCGTTCGAGTGGGCGCTCGCGGCGCCGGTCGCGGGCCCCGAGGGCCCCAAGTCGCTCGTGCACGGCGTGGTGGCCGTGGGCAATGCGAAGGCCGACGACGACCAGCAGGAGGGCATCGCCGCCCTGCTGACCTGGCTGGGCAGCGTGGATGGTCAGATGCCGCTGGCCGAGAAGGGCGTCTCCTTCCCCGGTCACGTCGATGCTCAGCAGGCGTTCCTCGATTTCTGGGACGACAAGGGCATCGACGTGAGCGTTTTCGTCGAGGCCGCGAAGAACGCGGCCGAAGCGGACACCGGCTCTCGCGCCAACGCGGGCCTCGAGGCCGCGATCCCGATCTTCCAGGAGGTCTTCATCGGTCGGCTGACCGCGGAAGAGGGCATTCCGCAGGCCCAGGAGGAGGGCAACAAGGCCATGGCCGAGTGAGCCCTCTGCTCTGACCATGCTTCGGGTGGGGCTCGCCGTCAGCGGCGGGTCCCACCCAGCATGGCAACGACAGCCCCCTCCCATGTCAACGGCAAGCCCCTCGCATGTCAGCGACGGGTCTCGCCCCGTATGACATCGGTGGTTCCCGCCCCGCATGACGGCGTCGGGCCGACACGGTGGGCGAGTGCGTTGGGCGAAGACCGCGAGGGCCTACGCGGTGGGCAAGTACGGTGAGCGAGGGCCGACGGGGGAGGCGAGTGCGGTGGTCGAGGGCCGGCCGGATCGAGGCGAGCGCGGCCGCCCTGGCTCGTCGGCTGGCCGCCCGTCTGACTGCCCCTCCGGCTACTCGGCCGAGTCGGTCTCGTCGCGATCCTCGACAGAATGCTCGCGAGGAGCGGCCTGACGACGCAGGCGCTCCTTCAGCAGCTGCGCCGTGCCCATGGCGAGGAACACCCCGAGGAGGGTGACGATCACCTTGTCGTTGCCGGAGACGAGCGAACTGAACGCGATGAGCACCGTCGCCGCCATGATGACGCCGACGACGAGTGTGATTCCCCTGTTCCCGATGACAAGCATGTGTTTCACGCTACACCCGGCTCAGAGGGGGCCTTCAGAGCGACGACGCGGCGGCTCCCGACCCGGCCACACGTCCGCTCCCGTCACCGTCCTCACTGCCGTCCGTACTCGCCGTCCCCGTCCCCGTCCGCAGCACGCCCCGCGACCCCAGCAGGCCCCGCACGCCCCGCGGGTCCAGCAGGCCCAGCAGGCCCAGCAGGCCCAGCAGGCCCAGCAGGCCCAGCAGGCCCAGCAGGCCCAGCAGGCCCAGCAGGCCCCGCACGGTCCAGCAGGCTCAGCAGGCCACGCAGGCCACGCAGGCCACGCAGGCCACGCAGGCCACGCAGACCACGTCACCTTCACACCTTCCGCACCATTCGTCTGCGGAACGCGCCCGGTGCGCCGCTGTCATCGCTGGTCGCACCGTGAGAATCTGAGCGCATGACGCAGAACACAGCCCCGGCCGACGATCCCGGCCGGGAACCCCAGGGGGATTCGGGTCGGAACGGCTACGCCTACGACGCGCAGCAGCAACCAGCCGGCGAGGGGTCCTTCGGCCCCGGTGCAGCGGCCGACGGGTCCGTCGGCCGCCGTGGGACAGCCGACGGGTCCTCCGACCCCGACGCAGCGGCCGACACCGCCTCCGGTCTCCGCGGGACAGCCGACGCCGCCTCCGGCCTCCGTGCAGCGGCCGACGCCGCCTCCGATCCCGGCGCAACAGCCGACGCCTCCTCCAGCCACCGTGCAGCGGCCGAGGCTCCGGGCATCGTGTGCGAGCACGTCAGCCGCTCCTTCGGCACGGTCCGCGCCGTGCACGATCTGTCGTTCACCGCCCCGCGAGGAGCGGTGACCGCGCTGGTGGGTCCGAACGGCTCCGGCAAGTCCACGCTGATGCTGATGCTCGCCTCGCTGCTCGCACCGGAGTCGGGCCGCGTGCTGGTGGGCGGTGTCGATCCCTCGCAGGACTCCGCCGCCGTGCGCGCCATGGTGGGGTGGATGCCGGACCAGTTCGGGGCCTGGGACTCGCTGCGCGTCTCCGAGGTGCTCGAGGTGATGGGACGCGCATACTTCATGCCGTCGGCCCAGATCCGCTCGCGGGTCCAGGAGCTGCTGACGCTGATGGATCTCGAGCCGCTGGCGCAGCAGCCGGCGCACGTGCTCTCGCGCGGGCAGAAGCAGCGTCTCGGTCTCGCCCGTGCCCTCGTGCACGGGCCGCAGGTGCTGATTCTCGACGAGCCCGCCTCGGGCCTGGACCCGGCCTCCCGGCGCCGGCTGCTGACCGTGGTGCGGCAGGTCGCCGAGCACGGCGCGACCGTGCTCGTCTCCAGCCACATCCTCACCGAGCTCGAGGAGATGGCCGATCACGTCGTCTTCGTCGACCACGGCCATGTCGTCGACTCCAGCAGCGTGCGCGATCTCGCCGCCCGGCCTCGCGCCTGGAAGGTCCAGTCGCTCGACCCGTCCGTGCTGCACCGGGTGCTCGGCGATCTCGGCGTGCGCCATCACGGGGTCGTCGGTCCCGACCGCACCACCAGCGGTCACGCCGAGGCCGTGGTGGACCTGCCCGACGAGGGCACCGCCGTGCGTCTGCTGCGCGACCTCACCGCGAAGGATGCCGCCGTCGTCGCGTTCGGCCCTGCCACCGGACGGCTCGAGGCCGCTTACCTCGCGTCGGACGCCGCCACCCGCGAAGGAGCTCTCTGATGAGGAACGGAACGTTCTCCCTGCGTCCGCGCGGTCTGTGGCTGATGACGTCGCTCGAGCTGCGCCAGCGGATCCGCTCCGTGCGCTGGTATGTCGCGCTCGGGGTATGGACGGTGGTGCTGCTGGGTATCGGCCTGCTGGCCCTGGCACCGGCTCTCTACACCTCGGAATGGGGCGCGGTCGCCCCCGTCGCGCGGGTCATGTTCAGCCTGCAGATGCTGCTCGTGCTGTTCGCGATGCTGCTGGTCACGCCTGCGCTGTCGGCCGGATCGATCAACGGGGACCGCAGCGCGGGCACGCTGGCCACGCTGCAGGCGAGCCTGCTCAGCCCGCTCGAGATCGTGCTCGGCAAACTGTTCGCGGGACTGCTCACCGGCCTCGCCTTCCTGGTGCTCGCGATGCCGTCGGCCCTGCCCCTCGCGTTCCTGGGGGACATCAGCGTGCTCTACGTCGTGCGGGTGGTGCTGATGATCTGCTTCCTGACGTTCTGCGTGACCGCGATCGGGCTCGGCCTGTCCGCGCTCACGCAGCGTCAGCTGGGATCGGTGGTGCTGGCCTACGTGCTGGTGTTCGGCGTGACCGTCGTCGGCCCGATCCTGTGGGGCACCTCGATGGTGTTCCTGCATCAGGAGAAGGAGGTCACGACGTACTACACCGAGTACACGGACTACGAGAGCGATATGGACAGCGGCGTCTGCACCGCGCACACCGAGACCCAGGAGGTCTTCCGGATGGATCTCTCCCAGCCGGTGCTGTGGCCCAATCCCGTGGTGATGCTGGCCGAGACCGCGCCGAGTCCGCGCCCGGACTCGTCTCTCGAGAACATCGACGACTCCGACCACCTCGATGCCCTGGTGCTGCTGAAGACGGGGATGCGGGAGGCCGCCAGCCCGCCGCACCCTGCGGACCACAACTACTGCAGTCCGCAGGACGAGGGCTATCCGACGGATCTCGGCCACCCGACGTCGTTCCCGGTGTGGCCGATGGGCGTGGCCGCGTGGGGTCTCCTCGCTCTCGCCTCGCTCGCGGTGGCGGTGCTGCGCGTGGCGGTGCCGATCAGACGGCTCGGCAAGGGCACCCGGATCGCCTGAGGGACCCCTCGCTCCGCCGCGCGCGTTCAGGGCTCGCGCAGGCCCGTGATCGAATCGGGGATGGGGTGCCGGTGCGACTCGTCGGCGCGCGAACCGTCCGAGCGTGCGCCGTCGAAGTAGGCGTCGTCACCGGCCCGGTAGCCACCGGCGCCGTAGCCGCCAGACCCGCCGGCCCCGTCGGCCCCGCGGGTGAAGGGCGAGCCCTCGCCGCCGAAATCCGGCAGGCGCCCCCGACCGAGATCCGCCTCGCGCACCGCAGTGTCCGTCGTCGCGGGGGCAGAGTCGTCCATCCAGAGCCGCTCCCCCGCGACATCGACGTCCAGGAGCGCCACGCCCTGGGCGGCACCCTCGGCCTGCAGGCGGCGGCGCATCTCGGCCCGCACGGCGGGGTCCTGTCCGCGCTGGGTGCGGGTGCCGATGTCCGGGGCGATCAGCGCATACGGGGTCTCGCGCCGGGTGTAGTCGCCGGCCGGTCCGTAGAGCACGTCGCGCAGGCCGGTGCGCATCGCGGCGGTCGCACCGACACCGAGCAGCGGCACGAGCACCAGAGCGATCGCGACCAGCCCGGACCACACCAGCGGCGTCGTCTCACCCAGCAACACCAGCAGCACGGTGCCGGTGAGAAGACCGAGCAGTCCGAGCACGGCGCTGAACACGCCGGTCAGCGTCACGACCCGCGCTTCCCAGGGGTTCACCCGAGCGCGCTCGGGCCAGGTGGCATAGGTGCGCTGGTCGACGACCTCTGCCCGCTGCCCCTCGGCGGCGAGCACCGCGAGGCCCGGCACGAACGCCAGCCCCACAGCGACCAACCCCAGCAGAGGAAGGCCGACGGCGAGGACCGGCCAGCGCAGCGCCGAGCGGATCTCCACCAGGTTCGTCTCGAGCATGCCGCCGAAGGTGTTGATCGCGTCGGCCGTCCCGAACAGGAGCCAGCCCAGCCCCACCGCCGTCGGCGCCACCCAGACCAGACAGGCACGGGCGATCCGCACGAGAGCGGTCAGCAGACCGCGGGGGCTGAAGGCCCCGGACCGCGCGGCGGTGCCGGGATTCGGCGGCAGGTGCCGACGGTCCTGGGCGAGCACCTTCTTCGCGGCCGCGAGGCGCACGGCGGGATCACGATCCAGGCGTCCGGCAGTCTCCACCTCGCCGGCGTCGGGCACTCCGAGCAGCGTCGGGACGGCGAGGGTGCGGCGCACGAGGACCCAGGCCAGCATGATCGCGCCGGCCCCGAGCGTGAGCGCCATCAGCGGACCGGCGCCCAAGGCGCTCCATGGCTGCTTCAGCCCCAGGACGACGCTCAGCGGCAGCGCGAGGAGCACGAGGAGCGGCGGCGCGAGCAGGATGGCCGTGATGCGGGTGGCGACCTCCCGCTGGAAGCCGCGTTCGCTGAGGTGTCGACGCGGGTCCATCCCCGCGATCGCACTGGGCGCCAGCTGCATCATGGCGAGGCTCAGCACGGTCCCGGCGAGCGGGAGCAGCCCGAACGCCGTCGCGAGACCGCTGCGGGAGAACCCCAGCTGGACGGTCGCGGCGCGCAGATAGGTCGGCTCCCCCAGCGCGACCAGGGCGGAGAGGAACCAGAACGTCGGGGACGCGCCGAGGACGTACAGGCCCAACAAGGCGTACCAGAGCCCCAGGATCACCAGCCCCGGCGCCCAGGAGCGCCGCAGCAGGCGCCGTCGCAGCAGGCCCTTGGACTCGACCATGATCGCGTCCGGCGGGACCAGGCTGGGTGACTCCCGCGGCAGCACCCGCGGGGCCGGCAGGTTCGTCAGCGGCGGCAGCGCCCGAGAGTGCGGGGAGGTCATCGAGGCTCCAGGTGGGGTCTCACACGGTGCGTCGGCCGAGGAAAGCGCGGCCCAAGGTCATCTCGTCGGCATAGTCGAGGTCGCCGCCCACCGGGAGGCCGGAGGCGAGGCGGGTGACGGACAGCTCGAGGGGTCCCAGCAGCCGCGAGAGGTACGCGGAGGTGGCCTCGCCCTCGATGTTGGGATCCAGCGCGAGGATCACCTCGGTGGTCTCCCCGGAGCCCAGACGGCTCATGAGCTGGGTGATGCGCAGGTCGTTGGGGCCAACGCCGCCGATGGGATCGATGGCGCCGCCGAGCACGTGATAGCGACCCTTGAACTCGCGGATCTTCTCGATCGCCACGATGTCCTTGGACTCCTCGACCACGCAGATCACCTCGTCGGTGCGGCGCGGATCGGTGCAGATGCGGCAGGTCTCCTCCGCGGAGACGTTCCCGCAGATCTCGCAGAAGCGCACGGTGTCCTTGACGGTCACCAGCACCTCGGCAAGACGGCGCACGGCCGCGTCGTCGGCGTCCAGCAGATGGAACGCGATGCGCTGAGCCGACTTGGGGCCGATGCCCGGCAGCTTGCCGAGCTCGTCGATGAGGTCCTGGACGATGCCTTCGTACACGCCCCCACTGTAGTCGCCGCTCCGGGCGCCGGGCGCCGACGGTGACGTGCCTCCGCGCACGTCACGGCAGGGCGCCCCCGGCCACGGCATGTCGCCGTGCCGCGTCCCGTGGTCCATCCCTCGACGAATATGTCCATCGCCATGACATATCCGGATAGCCTGGTCATGAACAGCCCGACCTTCGATGAGGAGCCCCATGGTCCAGCTGCCTGCCACCCTGCTCGACGCCGTGCACGAGCGCGTGCTGAGCGGTCTCGACGACTCGCCCCAGCGCGAGGAGATCGCCCGACGCGTGGTCGCCTATCTGCGCAACACCGCCGAGACCACGGTCAGCGTCGAGGAGGACGGGACCACCTTCGTGATCACGGGCGACATCCCGGCGATGTGGCTGCGGGACTCCGCCGCCCAGCTCACTCCCCTGCTGCGCCTGGTCGTCGCCGGGATCGGCTCCGACGAGGATCGCGCCGTGCTGGTGGGGCTGCTGACGGGCCTGCTGCGCCGGCACTGGCAGTACATCGTCATCGATCCCTATGCCAACGCGTTCAACCGCACCGAGGACTCCTCGCACTGGGACATCGACGACACCGACCGCGACAACCCTTGGGCCTGGGAGCGGAAGTTCGAGCTCGACTCCCTCTCCTACGGGCCCGATCTCGCCTGGCGGGTCTGGAAGGCCACCGGTGACACCTCCTGGGCGGACGAGAAGTTCGTGACCGCGGCGCGCACGATCCTGGAGACGGTGCGCACCGAGCAGCATCACGAGGACCGCTCGACCTACTACTTCCGCCGCAGCGACTGCCCGGCGCAGGACACGCTGGAGCGGGACGGCCGCGGTTCCCTCACCGAGCCCAACGGCCTGGTCTGGGCAGGGTTCCGCCCCAGTGACGACGCCTGCGAGCTGGGCTACAACATTCCCGGCAACCACTTCCTCGCGCTCTCCCTGGACCGGCTGGGCGAGCTGCTCGCCGAGGTCGCCGGGGAGCAGGAGGACGCCGCCGAGGCCCGTCGGCTCTCCGCGGAGATCCGTGCGGCGCTGCAGGAGCACGGCCTGATCGACGGCCCCGAGGGGAGGCGGATCTGGGCGTACGAGGTCGACGGCCGCGGCCAGCACGTGTTCCTCGACGATGCGAACGTGCCCAGCCTGCTCGGCCTGCCCTACCTCGACTGCGTGCCGGCGGACGACCCCGTCTACCTCGCCACCCGCGCCGCGGTGCTGTCCCGGCAGAACCCGTACTACTACGCGGGTCTGTACCTCGAAGGGGTGGGTTCCCCGCACACGCCGAAGGACCACGTGTGGCCGATCGGCAAGAACATCGAGGCTCTCACCGGCACCGACGACGCCGAGCGTCTGCGAACCCTCGAGCTGCTGATCCGCACCGACGGCGGCACCGGGATGATGCACGAGGGCGTCCATGTCGATGACCCGTCGATCTTCACCCGCGAGTGGTTCTCCTGGTCGAACTCAATGTTCTGCGAGCTCGCGCTGGACACCGCCGGCGTGCACCGCGACCCCGCTCCCTGAGCCGACGCGGTGACCGCGCTCATCACGGGGTGACCGCAGACATCCCGGGGGTGGTCACCGCTGGTCACCGGGGGATCCGACGGGTACCGTCGAGCCGGGTCGTCGCACCGTGCACGGCCCGTTCTCGACTTCGAACAGGATCTGCACGATGACGGCGTTGCCACCCCCCTATGACGCCCAGGAGCCGATCACCGAATGCAAGGTGAGCATGGCTCCGGAGATTCCGACTGCCGTGGTCAGCCAGCGGGACTTCCCGATGTACGAGATGCCGGCCCTGATGGATGGGGTGTTCTCGCACCTGATCACCGCGCTGGAGGAGGTGGGCATCCACCCCTCCGGTCCGGCGTTCTCGCTGCACCATCGCGCGCCCGTCTCCACGGCGGATCTCGAGGTCGGGTTCCCCGTCGACACCCCGCTGACGGAGACGCTCGAGCTGCCCAGCGGCTACGAGGTCGTGCCCTCCGTGCTCCCGGGCGGGCGCATCGCCTGGCGCAGCCACATCGGGGGTTACGGCGGTCTGGCCGAGAGCTGGGGCGCGTTCACCGAGGAGGTCGGTGAGTCCGAGGAGCAGATGACCTACCCGTTCTGGGAGTTCTACGTAACGCCTCCGATGCCGGACATCAACCCGGCGACGCTGCGCACCGACCTGTTCTCCCTGCTCGAGCCGCGCGAGGTCTGAGTCCCGCCGGTCGAGGCTGACGCGCCCGGCCGTGGACAGCGGGGCATTGCTCTCAGGCGTCGGCCCGTAGTGGTCGGCACAGTGCTCTCAGTGCTGCTCAATGCGGCTCGTCGGTGCTGCACCACACGTCCGCACCTCGCTGCGCGTCCGTACCGCACCGCGTGTCCGTATCGCACCGCGGGTCAGTACCGCACCGCGGGTCCGTATCGCACCGCGGGTCAGTACCGCACCGCAGGTCCGTATCGCACCGCGCGTCAGTACCGCTCGGTCTCGTCGATGACCTCGAGGACCTTGCCGCCGAGCACGGACTCGATCACTTCGCGGCCGTTGCGGGTCGCGACGACGGCGTCGTCGTCATCCCGGGTGGCGCCGCCCGTCGGATCCGACTCCACCGGCTCCGGCTCCGTGCCGCGTCCCGTGCGCAGACCGGCGCTGCGGGAGGCGTGCGCTGCTTCGCGCACGAGCGCTGCGCCGCTGCGTGCGGGCTCCGGGGCGGACGGGGACCCCGCGGGGGGCGAGGAGCTGCCTGCGGGCGTCGGTGCGGCGGATGCGGCCGACGGAGCACCCCAGGATGCCGCCGCCCGCGCAGACGCCGACCCCTGCGGAGCAGCTGAGTTCTGCGCGGGCTCCTGCGGCGGTGCGGCGGTCGCCGACGGGGCAGACGGGGACGACTCCTCAGTGTGGTCCGATGGCTCATCGTGGCCCGACGGCAGGGCCTGCGCCGGGGCCGGATCCTGCGTCGTCGTGATGCCGCGCGCGGGGATCGAACGGACCACGCGACCTTCGGCGATCGCGCGCCGCAGAGCGTTCTGCCCGTAGGTGCGCGGCTCCTCCGGCGGCAGGGAATCCCGCCCGGCGTCCTCGACCTCCGGGATCTCGCCCGAGGTCTGCAACGCACCGGCGTTCCCATCCGACGTCTGCGACGCTCCGGCGTTCCCATCCGGCCCAGCAGAGGGAGCCTGACCTTGTCGCCCGGGTGCTGCCGGCGCGGCCCCCGTCTGGGGAGCCAGTGCGTCGGACCACCGATCGAGGTGTCCGGACGGCGGCGTGCTGTCCGCGACCTGCGGGACGGGCTGCGTCTGGCCGTAGCCGTCCTCGGGATCCGGCGGGTACGGGTCGTCGGGCTCCGGGGCAAAATCCTCCACGCGGTCGGGCACACCGGGCTGCGACGCGCGATTCTGGGAGGCCCGCGCAGCGGCCTGCATCGCGCGGTCCGCCGCACGCTGGCCGACGGAGGCCTGCGGAGCCTCCTGCCCGGAGGGGGATGCCGAGGAAGCGGACGCCGGCGCTGCGCTCGCGGAGGCGCCACCGCTGGCAGACCCCGGCCCGTTGACGGAGGCCGCTTCAGGCCATGCCGGAGTGGAGGCTGAGGGCGCCGAGGCCGGTGCGGACGGCGCGGACGCCGTGGCAGGAGTGGCAGGCATCGCTGACGGCACTGCCGCAGACGGAGCCGACGCAGGAGGCGCTGAGCCCGTCGGCGTCACCGCATCTCCCCACCGAGGAGCACCCCCGGGACCTCCACCGGGACCTGCGCCCTGGCGCGGCCCGCCCTGCGGAGCCTGCTGAACGGGCGGCCCGGACTGGCCCTGCGCCGTCCCCGGGGCCTGCCCGCCCTGGTTCCCGGAACCGGCCTGTGACGCTCCGGGACCGGGGCGCGATCCGCCGCTGGGGCCGGGCGCACCCGATCCGCCGCCGCCACCGGATCCACCGCCGGGGCCGGGGTCCTCGCCCACGACCGCGTCGACGGTGATCTCGGTGTGCAGGATGCGGCGCACGGCGTCGGCCAGGTTCTCCGCAGCGGTGCCGCGATGGAAGGCCGAGACCAGGCCTTCGGTGCGGAACCCGAGCACGAGTGTGGTGCCCTGCGCGCCGTGGACGTGAGCATTCTGGGAGACCAGGGCCCAGCTCGGCCGACGGATCTGGGAGAGCTCGTCCAGGATCGCTGACCAATGCTCGCGCACGTCGTCCGGGTTCACGCCGCCAGCGGCCGGAACCTGAGTCTGACTCGGAGCCGGAACCTGACCCGAGTCCTGATACTGGGGCTGGCCGTGATCCTCGGACGCCGACGGGACGTCCTGCTGCGGCTGCGGTGCGGAGGCCGCGCTGCGCACCTCCGGTGCCGGCTGCTGCGGCGCAGACGCTGCACCGCGCGCATCCGGCCCAGCCTGCTGATCCTCGGTGGCGGTCCCCCACGAAGCCTGGGACGACTGACCCTGCGCGGGCGCTCGGTCAGCCTGCGCGGACGCACTGTCTGCGCGGTCGTACTGTCGGGCGGGCTCGGACGCCTGTGCCGGCGCAGCATTCGGGTCCTGCGAGGACGCTGGTTCCTGCGGTGCCTGCGGTGCCTGCGGTGCCTGCGGTGCCTGCGGTGCCTGGGCAGTCTGCGCCGCCTGGGACACCTGGGCAGCGTTCCAGGCGGGCTGACCGCCGGGCTGCTGGCCCACTTGCTCCGGGCGTGCACCCTGCGGTCGGCCACCGCGAGCCTGGCGTGCGGCCTCCGCCTTCTCCTGGGCGATCCGGCGGGCTTCCTCGCGACCACCGGCGCCGCCCGGTGCCGGGGCGCTCGCGCCGGGCTGGGCGGTCGCGCCGCGGGTGTTCTGCGCCGGAGCGGGACGACCTCCCGCCGGCGCGGCACCCTCGGCGGGAGCGGCGAGCGCTGCCCGCTCGTCGCGCAGCACGAGGCGCGCCGCGAGCAGCTCGAGGTGCAGCCGCGGAGAGGTCGCGCCGCTCATCGTGGACAAGGTCTCGTGGACCAGATCACCGCACTGCGAGAGATCTGCCGGGGCGAACAGCGTGGCCTGGGTGCGCATGCGCTCGAGATCGTCGGCCGGAACCTGCGGCAGCAGGTCGGCCCCGCGGTCCGGGACCGCTGCCAGCACGATGAGGTCACGCATCCGCTCGAGCAGGTCCTCGACGAAGCGACGCGGTTCATGCCCGGTGGCCAGGACATGCTCGACCGCGCCGTAGAGAGCAGCGGCGTCCCGCTCGGCGACGGCGGTGATCGCCGTATCCAGCAACGCGGTGTCGGTGAACCCGAGGAGCGCGATCGCGGTGGCCATGTCCAGCCCGCCCTCCGCGGCGCCGGCCATGAGCTGGTCCAGCACCGACATGGAGTCACGGGCAGACCCGCCGCCGGCGCGCACCACCAGCGGCATGACTCCCTCGCCCACGTTCACGCCCTCGGCCGCGCAGACCTCCTCGAGGTAGGGGGCGAGCACCTGCGGCGGGATCAGACGGAAGGGGTAATGGTGGGTGCGTGAGCGGATGGTGCCGATCACCTTGTCCGGCTCGGTCGTCGCGAAGACGAACTTCACGTGGTCCGGCGGCTCCTCGACGAGCTTCAGCAGGGCGTTGAAGCCTGCCGAGGTCACCATGTGGGCCTCGTCGATGATGAACACCTTGTAGCGGTCGCGCACGGGCGCGAACGAGGCCCGCTCACGCAGCTCACGGGCGTCGTCCACACCGCCGTGGCTGGCGGCGTCGATCTCGACCACGTCGAGGCTGCCGGAGCCGCCGGTGGCGAGGTCGCGGCAGGAGTCGCACTGACCGCAGGGGGTGTCCGTCGGCCCCTCAGCGCAGTTCAGACAGCGCGCGAGAATGCGCGCCGAGGTGGTCTTGCCACATCCCCGCGGCCCCGAGAAGAGGTATGCGTGACCGATCCGGCCCGCGCGCAGAGCACGCCGCAGAGGCGTGGTGACATGGTCCTGCCCGATCACCTCGGCGAAGGACTCCGGGCGGTAACGACGGTACAGAGCAGTGGCCACCCACACAGGCTAATGGAGGGCACCGACGTCTGCCGCCGCTGGGGATGAAGAGGTCCTGTGGAGGAGAGGTTCCACCGTGCTGGTGATCACCTCTCGGAGGCGTCGTCGACCGGTTCTCGCGTCTCCCCGACTGCATCCGCGCGCACGATGCCCGCGGAGTTGGGGACCCCGGGGGCAGTCGCGTCGTCCGATGTGCTCGCGACGGGCGACGTGCGCGACACCCGATCAGTCCCGTCAGCCTGATCAGCGCCATCAGCGCCGGCGGCCCGATCAGTCCCGTCAGGCCCACCAGCGCCGTCAGGCTCCTCAGGGGTTCCCGCCCCGCCCCGCATTCCAGCCGACGCGGCCCGCGTCGCCGCCAGCTTCTCCCGGCGACGGCGCAGCCTGCCGAAGGTCACGGCGAACACCACGAGGACGACGATCACCGGCACGGCCAGATCCACGACCCAGCCGGGCACGGAGAACGGCAGGGAGAGATCGGGGATCCATCCGAACAGCAGCTCCCTCAACCAGGCCGCGGCCCTCTGGAGGGGTCGCAGCATGGCAGCGATGGCTTCTCCGATCGGCGCGAACAGGGCCGCGAGGAACTCCCGCACCGGTCGCAGCAGCTCGTCGAACCAGTCCTTGATCGGCTGCACGAACGCATCGATCGCCGCGATCACTGGGCGGACCCGCTCCCCCACCCATGCCTTGACGGGGTCCAGGAGACCGCTGAACAGCGCGCCGATGCCGAGCAGCGGGATGAGGTAGCCGGCAGCCTTCGGGAGGGCCGCGAGCAGTGCGTACCGGGTCGGCTTCGCGGTCCGCTTCTCATCACGCAGGGCCGACGGGCTGCCCGGCGTCGGCACCAGCAGGGTGCGTTCGAGCCCGTGGCGCACGTCGACCTCGCCGGCACCCCCGAAACCGGCAGTGCTCACCACGATCGTCTCGGCATCCGTGAAACCGCCCTTCTCGCCGCGGCGGCGCACCGTGCACCTGACATAGGTGAACGAGTCGCCGATCGTGAACCTCAGGTCGTCAGCATCGGCATCGGCATCGGCACGGTCGTCCTCGTCCGCGCCGTCGGCCCGGTCGACCTTCTCGGCGTCCCCTGACTTTCCTGCCTTCTTCCGGGCCTTCTCCTCGGCCACGGGGTCGTGCTCGACGCCGTCGATGTCCACGGTGAAGCGGGAATCGAGGAAACGGTGCTGCACGCGCACCACATAGTCGTGGCCGTCGGCGCGTCCGCTGTACTCGACGTCCGCAGCGAACCGCGTGGGCTCCTGAGCACCGAAGGGCCCCTCCTCCGCCGGCTCATCGTCAGCAACGGTCTCGGCGTCGGCGTCGGCGTCGGCGTCGGCGTCGGCGTCGGCAGAGGGTCCTTCGGCCTCGGCGTCGGCGGGATCGACGTCGTCAGCGCGGTCATGCTCGGCAGAACTTTTCGGCATGCTGCCAGCGTGCCATCCGAGGTCAGCCGACACATCCGCCGCACGGAGACGCCTCATGGGGCGGCATCAGCCGAACGGACGAGGCGGCGAGCGATGCCAGCCGTTCGGCGTCGGCCTCGCCTCAGACCCTCAGACCCTCAGACCCTCAGACCCTCAGACCCTCAGACCCTCAGACCCTCAGACCCTCAGAGAAAGAGCTTGACCGAGACGTCGGCAGCACGAACCCTCTGGAGATGGCCTCCTTCATCTCCCATACGAGCATCGACTGCCATGACGCCTTCGCACTCAGCGAATGGTGGCGGATGACGCTCGGCTACGAGACGGATCCCGCGGACCCGAACCGGCCCGGGGACGACGAATGCCCGATCAGCGATCCCGATACCGGTCACACACTGCTGTTCCTGCAGGTCGGTGACCACGTGCTGCCGGACAAACGCATCCACTTCGACCTCAGGCCTCGCGAACGGACCCAGGACGCGGAGACCACCTGGCTGCTCGAGCACGGCGCGACCGTCGTGGCGGACCGCCGGGGGATCTACGGCCCCGGCTCCGGCTGGACGGTGATGGCCGACCCCGAGGGGAACCAGTTCTGCGTAGTCCGCTCCCCGGACGAGCTCGCGTCCCTCCGCGCCGGGTCCGGCACCGCCTGACACCGCCAGCCTCCCGAGCCTCCGGCGTCGGGGCACGTCACCGCGGGCACGATCGGCAGCAGCCCGCGCCGCCTACCGGAGGCCCTGCCAGGGAGCGCCGCCAAACCCATAAGCTCCCCTACTGTGACCCCCTAACCAATGCATTGATGTCGCCCTCGCAACGGCGTAGCGTCGCTCGACGTGAGCACATCCACCGCCCCCGCCCTCGCGACCTCGCGGCGCACGCGCAACCCGTTGCGCGCGATCGTTCGCATCCCCTTCGGCTGGCAGGTCCTCATCGGGCTCGTCCTCGGCGTGGTCCTCGGACTCGTCGCCGCCCAGATGGGCCCCGGCACGGGCGAGGACGGCGCCAACTGGCTGACCACCGCGCTGAACACCATCGGCACGATCTTCGTGACGCTGCTGAAGGCGCTCGTGCCGCCGCTGATCTTCCTCGCGATCATCACCTCGATCGCCAACCTGCGCGGCGTCACCAACGCCGCCCGCCTGGCCGGGAAGACCCTGCTGTGGTTCGCGATCACCTCGCTCATCGCGGTGTCGATCGGCATCGCGCTCGGCGCCGTGACCTCCCCCGGCAAGAACTCGAGCGTCTCGGCGGACGCCGCCCAGGCCTCCGACACCCAGGGCGGGTGGATGGACTTCCTCACCGGGCTCGTCCCCACGAACTTCCTGGGCATCGAGGGCAGCGCGGGGGATGACGGCACCGTCTCGCTGAGCTTCAACGCCCTGCAGATCCTGGTCATCTCCATCGCCGTGGGCATCGCGGTGCTCTCCGTCGGCGATAAGGCCGAGCCCTTCCTCAAGGTCACCGGCTCCGCGCTGGAGATCGTGCAGAAGCTGCTGTGGTGGGTCATCCGCCTCGCCCCCATCGGCACCGTGGGCCTGCTCGGCAATGCCGTGGCCAGCTACGGCTGGGACGCGATCGGGCAGCTCGGCGTGTTCGTCGCCGATGTCTACATCGGTCTGTTCATCGTGCTGCTGGTCGTCTACCCGGTGCTGCTGAAGCTCAACGGGCTGTCCATCGGATCGTTCTTCCGCGGCGTGTGGCCCGCGACCTCGCTCGGCTTCGTCTCCCGCTCCTCGCTGGGCACCATGCCGATGACGCAGTCCGTCACCGAGCGCATGGGCGTGCCGCGCCACTACGCCTCCTTCGCGATCCCGCTGGGCGCGACCACCAAGATGGACGGCTGCGCCGCGATCTACCCGGCGCTGGCCGCGATCTTCGTCGCGAACTTCTACGGGGTGCCGCTCGGCGTCACCGACTACCTGCTGATCGTGCTGGTCTCGGTGCTGGGCTCCGCCGCGACCGCCGGCATGACCGGCGCGACCGTGATGCTCACGCTGACGCTCTCCACCCTGGGCCTCCCGCTCGAGGGCGTGGGCCTGCTGCTCGCCATCGACCCGATCCTCGACATGGGCCGTACCGCCCTGAATGTCACCGGCCAGTCGCTGGTGGGTGTGATCGTCGCCAAGCGCGAGAAGATCCTGGACAAGTCCGCCTATGACGCGGCTCGTCGCACGTCCTTCCAGGCCATTCAGGCCGAGGAGGCGCAGGAGACCGCCGATGCGGAAGCCCCCGCGAAGACCGCCCCGGGATCGGCCGACGACGAGCTGGCGGCGGACGGCGCGACGGAGAAGCAGCCCGCCTCCGTCTGACGCCTCCCCGTCGCTCCCGGCCCGCTCCGAGCCCGCTCCGCCATTCCGGCGGGGCGGGCTCTGTGGTGCGTCGACCCGCTCCAGCTCGGCCCGCGCGTCGGCCCAATCCGGCCCGGCCCGCGCGTCGGCCCAATCCGGCCCGGCCCGCGCGGCGCCCGCTCCGGCCCGGCCCGCGCGGCGCTCGCTCCGGCCCGGGTGAACGGGCGAGGCCGGGCCGCATCTGCGCCGTCATCGGGGCCAGCAGGGACCCGTGTCTTCGGTGGGCAGGTGCCCGTGGCTTCCGTGAACCGGTAGGTGCCCGCGCCATCGGGGCCGGTCGGGCCCGTGTCTTCGGTGGGCCGTGGGTGAGGAGCACT
>NZ_NRGS01000026.1:17587-49707 GCF_002332425.1 Brachybacterium alimentarium
AGTGCTCCTCACCCACGGCCCGGCGGCGACAGGTCGCCCCGAAGACGACAGACCCCGCGGGGCCGCAGCAGCGAGTGCGGTGGACAGGCGCGGTGACCGGAGGCGGAAACAGGCGCGGTCAACGGATGCGGTGAACGAGCGTGGTGAGCAGGTGCAGTGGCCGCCGTGGTGACACCGCGCACCGCCGCGCCGTGAACCCTCGCCGATCCCCCGGGCCGTCCTTAGGATGGGGCCGTCAGATCGGCCCGGCTCCACGGGCCCCCGCAGTGCATCTACCTCGGGTCCCTCGTCGGACCGTCCAAGGCGGCACCTCACCGTCCGGAGCAGCGATGTCCACGCCTCACCTCCCCGCCACCGATGCGCAGCAGGCACCCGCCACCCTGCGCGGGGTCGCCGGCGCCGCCTATTTCCCGATCGCGTTCATCGCTCGCTTCCCCTTCGCGATGATGGTCGTCGGCACGCTCACCCTCGTCGTCTCCGCTCGTGAGTCGATCGCGCTGGGCGGAGTGAACTCGGCGGTCGTCGGCCTCGGCTCGGCGCTGATCGGCCCGTTGCTCGGCGCCGCGGCCGACAGGATCGGCCAGCGCCGCGTCATCCTCGCCGCGGGGATCGTGAACTCCCTGGCGCTGCTCGCGATGGCCGCGGTGGCGTTCAGCCCGCTGCCGGATGCTGCGGTGCTCGCCGTCGGCTTCGTCATCGGCGCGACCTCACCGCAGATCGGACCGTTCTCGCGCAGTCGGCTGGTGCAGCTGATCCTCACCCGTCTGCCCTCGGCGCGCCGTGCGAAGAGCCTGAACGGCACGATGGGCTACGAGTCCGCGGCCGACGAGACCGCCTTCGTGTTCGGCCCCGTCGTGGTCGGGCTGCTCGCGACCACGCTCAGCCCGGCCGCGCCGATGATCGGCGCCGCCGTGCTCACGCTGGTGTTCGTCACGGCCTTCGCCCTGCATCCGACGGCGAAGGTGGCCGCTCCCACCACCGAGGAGCCGGTGACCCAGGCGCCCGCGCGTGAGCTGCGTGCCCTCGGTGTGCTCGTCGTGGTCGCCGGCGCGCTGGGCGTCGGGCTCTTCTTCGGCACCGTCCTCACCTCGCTCACGGCCTTCCTGGCCGAGACGGGTCATGGCGACTCCGCCGGCCTCGTCTACGGCGTGATGGGCATCGGCTCCACGATCCTCGCCCTGAGCATCACCCTGTTCCCCGAGCGGTTCCGGTTGCGCGCCCGCTGGCTCGTGTTCTCCTCGCTGATGCTCGCCGCGATGATCGCCTTCGGGCTCTCCGGTGGGCTGGCCGGGATCATCGGGGCGATGGCGGTCGCCGGCATCGGCATCGGGCCGACGGTCGTGACGCTGTTCAGCCTGGCCGCCGCGCGCAGCCCTCAGGGACGCTCCGCGACCGTGATGACGATGGTGGGATCGGCGACGATCGTCGGCCAGTCCGGCGCCTCGGCCCTGACCGGCGCGGTCGCCGAGAGCGCGGGCGTCCAGGCGTCGATGTGGCTGCCCATGGGCGCCGCCGGCCTCGTGGTCATCGCGGCCCTGCTCAACGCCCTGGCCTGCCAGGAGCCTGTCCAGGACTTCACGGAGGACGGCGCGACCCTGGCGAGCTCCACCACGGGAAGCGGCCCGTCCGAGGACACCCCGTCCGAGAGCACTGCGTCGCAGGGCAGCGAGCTCTCCGTGGCCGACGAGGAGCTCCTCGAGGAGGCCCGGCTGCTCGCCGAGCGCCCCTCCGAGCACCTCTGAGCGGCCCGCTCCCCTCCGAGCCTCTCTGAGCGGACCGCGCCCTTTGAGCGCTTCTGAGCGGACCGCGCCCGTAAGCGGCCTGCACCCCGTTGAACACCGCTGCGCTGCCCGCGCCCACCCGGCGGCATGCCAGCAGGGTGGAGCACGGCAGCCGGCTCAGCTCGCCGGCGCGACCTCGATCGGGGTCTCCTGCCCGTCGACGACGACCACCGCGCTGCCCACGGCCCCCGGCGTCGCCGCCTCCACGGACCAGTCCGTGACCGCGCCGTCCTGCCAGCTCACGCTCACCTCGAGCCCGCCGCGGGCGCGCAGCCCGCTCACCGAGCCGGCAGGCGCCCAGGCGCTGGGCAGCGCCGGCAGCAGGCGCACCAGCACCTGCCCGTCGGCCGTGCGCTCATGGCTGTGCACGAGCATCTCGCCGATCGCTGCGGTGATCCCGAAGTTCCCGTCCATCTGGAACGGCGGATGGGTGGCCCACAGGTTCGGCAGCGTCGAGTAGCGCAGCAGGCCGCGCACCATCGCATGAGCGGCATCGCCGTCCCCGAGGCGTGCGAACAGCGCCGCCCTCCAGGGCCAGGTCCACGACCGTCGCGAGTCGCCGCTGACGTGCGACTCGAAGTCCTCGGGGACCGGGGAATCGGCCGGCTGGTCCGTGCCGTCGTCGGTGGGAGGCAACCCGCAGCGGGCGAGCAGCGAGACCTTCGCGGCGCGCTGCAGCTCGGGGGTGGCGGGGGTGATGTGGCTGCCGGGGAACAGGGAGAACAGGTGCGAGGTGTGGCGATGGAGGTCCGCTGGATCATCGCGGTCCTCCTGCCATTCCTGCAGCTGACCCCAGGATCCGATCTTCTCCCCGGCGATGTTCTCGGCGACCGCTCGGAGCTCGTCGCGGCGGATCTCGTCGGCCCCGACCGCCTCGGCCAGGGTGGCGGCGCCCTCGAACAGCTCGCGCACGATCTGCTGGTCGTGCATGACACCGTCCTCGCGGGGGCCGTGCTCGGGTGACCAGCCATCGGGCGCGAGGAGCGTCCCCTCCTCCCCCTCGATCAGGCGGTCCTCCCAGAACTGGCACACCTCGTCCACGAAGGGCCAGGCGATCTCGCGGGCGAAGTCCTCATCGCGTCCGTGATCCCAGTGCTCGATCACATGCGTGGCATACCAGGCGCTGGCCACGGTGTTCCACTCCCAGGCGTTGCCGCCCCAGGGCGACTGGGAGGTGCGGGCTGTCCAGCCGCGCACCGGGCCGAAGGCGTTCCGGGTCGCCCGACGAAGCGACTCCCTGCTGGCGATCAACCATCCGATCAGCGCCTCATGGGTCTCGGGGATCGCACTGATCTCGGCAGGCCAGTACGCCATCTGGAGGTTGATGTTCGAGTGGTAGTCCGAGGACCATGCCGGAGAGTTGGAGTCGTTCCACAGCCCCTGCAGGTTCGCGGGCAGCCCTCCCTCCCGCGAGGAGGACAGCAGCAGGTAGCGCCCGTAGGAGAACAGCAGCCTCTCCAGCGAGGGGTCCTCCTCCCCCTCCGCAACGCGCTCGAGCCGCTGATCCAGGGGCAGCGCCAGCACCTCGGCCGACGAGTCGATCCCCTGCAGGTCCACCCGCGACGTGCGTTCGGTGAGATGGGTGAGGTGCTGGCTGCGCAGGTCGGCGTGCCCGGTGCGGGCGGCGCCGGCGAGGTGGCGACGGGCGGTGTGCGCGGGGTCGGCGCCGCGCCAGCCCTTCTGCGGGTCACGCACGTAGTCCGTGGCCTGGTCCACCAGCAGCACGAGCCGGGTCACCTCGTGGATCTGCGCGGACACTCCGTCTGCAGCGAACTCCACCGTCCCATCGCTCTCCAGGATCCGCACGGCCGTCGCATGCTGCAGAGCGTTGCCGAGCGTGCCGGTCGCCCAGAGCGTCCGCTCGTCCACATCGGCCGACAGCTCCGTGCCCTCCTGGTCGCTCTCCAGCGCCAGCTCCACACGGAGCGGCTGCTCGGCGTCCAGAGCGAGCACGAGAAGATCCGCCGGGGTGGAGGCGAAGGCCTCCTGGCGCACGACGACTCCTCCGGGAGCCTGGGAGGTCATGGTGTGCAGCCCGGTGGCGACGTCGAGCTCGCGGCGCAGCTCCGCACCCTCGACGGGTTCGTCGGAGCCGTCGGCCCCGAGCACATCGATCAGCAGACGGCCGCCGGAGAGGTAGGTGCCGAAGCCGGTCATGGACGTGTCCATGTCACCGTCGTCGTCGCCGTTCAGCGCGTTGTCGTAGTCGATCGCACCGGCCCAGAGGCTGATCTCGTTGAGCTGGACCACGCCGCGCACGGGATCGCCGAAGAAGGTCGCGCCCACGCGGCCGTTGCCGATCGGCAGCGTGCCGTCGACCCACTCGGTCGCCGGGGCGTCGAGGAACAGCACCGAGGCGGGGTCCGGGGCATCGGCCCAGCCGTTCCCCTCGCCGGAGCCGTCGCCGGCAGTCGCGGTGACGGTCCCCGCTTTCGTCGCGCCGGGACCGACAGGATCAGGAGCGGGAGGATCGGCAGCCGCCGGAACGGTGGCGCTCGCGGCACCGAGCGCTGCGGCGACGCCGAGCATGCGCCGGCGCGTCGGAGCGGGATCGTGTGAGGGATGCATCTGGTCAATCCTTCCTCGGACCTCCCAGGGCGCCAGGCCACCGGTGATGGTCGGTTCTCGACGATCACCCGCAGACATCGGGTCACTGAGGACGCTCCGCAGGCACCATCGCGTCGGACTCTCCGCGAGGAACACTATCCGAAACCCCATTCGCGGGCACGGAAAATGCAGCATTCGCGAATCCTGTCCGGCGTCGGCCGTGGCGAGGTCGTAGCGAGGTCGTGGCGCGGACTCACCCAGACCTCCGACCCCTCGGCTCGAGCGAGACGGGTCTCGTCGGGCCTCAGCGCCGCAGCACGTGCCGCAGCGCGTCCTCGAGCGTGGCGTGGGCCGGAACGAATCCGCTGGCCTCGAGACGGGCCGAGGAGACGTTCTGGTCGACGCTGATCAGCTCGTCGGCGGCAGCGCTGCCGAGCACGAGCCGCGGGCCGGCCGGCGGTACCGGCACCACCGCGGGACGACGGAGCACCTTCCCCAGGGTACGGGCGAACTCTCGCGCGGTGACGGGCTGCGGGCCGACGCCGTTCAGCGGGCCCTCGACGTCGGCCGAGAGCGCCGCATGGCCGAACGCGCGCACGATGTCGTCGAGCGAGATCCACGAGGTCATGGCCTCACCATCGGTGAGCCGGCCGCCCACGCCGGCAAGGAACAACGGCAGCTGCGGCAGCAAGGAGCCGCCGGCGTCGCTGAGGGCCATCCCGGTGCGCACGTGCGCGACCCGCACACCCGCCTCGGCGGCGGCATGGCTGGAGCCCTCCCAGTCGCGGACCAGGTCAGCGAGGAACCCCTCGCCTCCGGGGTCGGCCTCGGTGAGCAGCTCCCCGGGTCGCCGAGGCCCGTACAGGCCGATCGCGGAGGCCTGCACCAGCGCCGCGGGGCCCTCCCGCATCCCGGCCACTGTGCGGGAGATCAGCATGGTGCCGTTGATCCGGGAGTCGCGGATCTCGCGCCGGGACGCAGCGGACCACCGGGTCGCGATCGAGCGGCCGGCGAGGTTCACGACTACGTCGACACCCTCCAGGTCCGACGGGTCCAGTTCTCCGGCCCGCGGATCCCAGGAGATCTCCCCCGGTGCGACGTCGTGCTCGCGGACCATCCGATGCACGGTGTGCCCTCCGGTCTCGAGCAGGGCCGCGAGCTGGGTGCCGATCAGGCCCGAGGAGCCCGTGATCGCGATGGTGCGGCGAGGCACGTGGGCGTAGCGGGCATGGAAGGCGAGATCGTCGTGCAGCTGGCGGGCGCGGAACGCGAACAGGCGTCGCAGCTGGGACTCGACCACCGGGGCCAGCCGCTCCAGCCGGCGCGGCAGCTCGACCTCGACGCTGTCGCGGATCGCGGTGCCGCTCCCCTCCGCCTCGAGACGGTGCTCGTGTCGCCAGGTGCGCCAGGGGCCGTGGACCTGCTGGTCCACGAACCGTCCCTCCGGCTCGTGCTCGACCTGGCGCAGGATCCAGTGGGGTCGCAGCAGGTCAGGGAGGATCGGCGGGCCCAAGCGGGTCCCGACCAGTCGACCGCCGCGCATGCCGCCGACGGTGGGATCATCCGCCGACGCGAGCCCGGGCGGGGTCAGCCTCACGAGCGCTCCAGGATTGTCGTACCAGGCCAGGACGTCGGGCTGCGGACGTGCGACCCGATGGACGGTCTCGATCCTCACGGCGGCTCCCTGCCTCGCAGAAGTGGTCCCGTCACGCTACGGCTCGTGCGGCCGCGGGGGAAGGGCGTGAGGCACGGGGCGCGGGAGGCGCGGGGCGCGGGATGCCGGCGGCATGGGAGGCGCGGCGCCCCGCCCCGGCTCAGGCACCGGGGACGGTACCCGCAGGACCGTGCTCGGTCACGCTCTGCGGCGGGAGGTTCTCGATCCGCCCTGCGCGCCCGGCCGACGTGAGCGCTCCGCCGACGCGCAGCACCATCCAGGCCGCCACGATCCACAGCAACCAGGAGCAGAGATCCAGCAGCCAGGCGGTGCTCGGGCCGACGGGCCCCAGCACATTCTGCTCGAGGGCGACGCGGACGCTGGTGAACAGGGCGTGCCCGAGCACGGCCGCCCAGGCGGTGCCCGAGATATCGCGCAGCGCGGACAGCAGCGGCGCGACGGCGACGATGGTGCCGAGATAGGTCACGGCCTCGCGCGGGCCGAGGCCGAGGGCGAGCACGATCGGGGCGTGCCAGAGCGCCCAGGCCACCCCGATGAGCAGCGACATCGGCCAGAACCCGAGCGGTGCGAGCTCGCGGTGCAGCCAGCCGCGCCAGCCCGCTTCCTCACCGATCGCGAACAGAGCCTGCATGATCAGCACCGGCGGCACGGCGAGCAGCAGTGCCTGTACAGAGACCGTGTCGGCAAGCAGTGGGGCACCGGCACCGATGCCCACCAGCGCCCGCGCCAGCGGCACCATCACGAAGGCGACGATCGCGGCGAGGGACGCGATGGCCAGGGCCGACCACGAGGGGACGGTCAGACCCAGGGAGCGGCCGACGGTCTCGTCGCGCCGTCGCACGATCAATCCCGCCAGCAACGGGGACAGCTGGGCGAGTGGCACCACGAGGCCGACGGCGGACCCCGGCAGCAGGCCGGTCGCGAAGGGGACGGATGCGGCGGTGCTGACGACGAGCGCGATGCCGAGGAAGGTGAGCACGCGGCGCAGGTCGGGGGCGGAGATAGTGGTGGCGGAGGAGGGCGCCGGGGAGTCGGCGGCAGTCGGCGAGGCGGCGATCGGGGACATCGTGCGCTCCTGGTGAGGATCCGCGGGCACCAGGGCGGGCTCCGCGTGGTCTCCCACGCTAGGAAGCGGGCACGCGTGCCCGGAACCAGGAGATCCACCCGGCTCGGGTGGGGGCAACCCCCGGTCGGCGCAGGCGGGGCACGAGGTGCATCCGGGCATGAGGCGACCCCTCGTGCACCTGCCAGAGCTCACCTGCCCTTGCTGCCGTCAGGCCCTGGGGGAGTTCAGCAAGATGACACCGCACGAGGGGTCGTGACCAGTGTAGGGGGCGCTCACGCTGGTTCCAAACGGGAGGGCGCACATCACGTCGGCCCCTCCGCGAGCCCCGTTCCGCGCCCCGCCGCCCCGTGTCCGCACCCATGCCCGCACCCATGCCCGCACCGACCGCGCCCGCTTCATCCGTCGCCCCGCACCCGGCACGAACGTGGTCACGAGAACGTCACGAGACCCCCGGTTCGCCCCCGGATCGCGCGATCCGGCGCCCCGAGCGGTTAGTGTGCCTTCAGCGCCGATCCGTGACCGCCTTCACATCCCAGCTCGCCGAAGACGTCAGCTGGCCGGTCCGCGGTCCGGTTCTTCCGGTCCCCACCCCCTGCGCACATCCTTATCCTCTACCCAGGAGCAGCTCATGAGCATCGACTTCCTGATCGAAGGTGCGAACAACCTGATCTGGTCGGTCCCCCTGATCGGCCTGTGCCTGATCGTCGGGCTCTTCTTCACGATCCGCACCGGACTTCTCCAGATCCGCAATCTCCCTGACATGCTGAACCAGCTCAAGAAGGGCAACGTCTCCCCGGACGGCACCTCCTCCTTCCAGTCGCTGATGATGTCCCTGGCTGGCCGCGTCGGCATGGGCAACATCGGCGGCGTCGCCACCGCGATCGCCTTCGGCGGACCCGGTGCCGTGTTCTGGATGTGGGCCTCCGCCTTCCTCGGCGCCTCCACCTCGTTCATCGAGTGCACCCTCGGGCAGATCTACAAGGAGAAGGACCGCGACACGGGCGAGTACCGCGGCGGCCCGGCGTACTACTTCGAGAAGGCCTACAAGCACAAGGCTCCCGGCCTGTCGCTGTTCTACGGGATCCTGTTCGCGATCGTCACGATCATCGCGATGAGCTTCTTCCTGCCGGGCGTGCAGGCCAACGGCATGGCCTCCGCGATCGACAACGCCTGGGGCATTCCGACCTGGGTCACCGCCATCGGCCTCGTGATCCTGCTCGGCTTCATCGTGATCGGCGGCGTCAAGCGCATCGCGCACTTCGCCGTGGTCGTGGTGCCCGTGATGGCGATCTTCTACATCATCGTCGCGGTCGTCGTGTTCCTCATGAACTTCGAGGACATCCCGCGGGTGTTCGGCCTGATCTTCGGCAGCGCCTTCGGCGTCCAGCCGATCTTCGGCGCGATCGTCGGCCTCGCGATCAAGTGGGGCGTGCAGCGCGGCATCTACTCCAACGAGGCCGGGCAGGGCACCGGCCCGCACGCCGCAGCCGCCGCCGAGGTCTCGCACCCGGCCAAGCAGGGCTTCGCCCAGTCGTTCTCGGTGTACATCGACACCCTGTTCGTCTGCTCCGCGACCGCCTTCATCATCATCTCCACAGGCATGTTCAACACCTTCCAGAACGAGGATTGGGCCGACGGGGAGTCCCCGGTGATCGGCTCCGGCGTCGGCGACCTGTCGACCGATGTCGAACCCGGCCCGGGCTACGTGCAGCAGGGCCTGGACTCGGTGTTCCCGGGCTTCGGGCCGACGTTCATCGCGATCGCCCTCGGGTTCTTCGTGTTCACCACGATCGTGGCCTACTACTACATGGCCGAGGTGAACCTGAACTACCTCACCCGCAAGCTCAAGAACCGCACGCTCGCCCGGGCGCTGCTGCGCATCCTGCAGGCCCTCGTGCTGATCTCCGTCGCCTACGGCGCGGTGAACACAGCCGGTGCTGCGTGGGGCCTCGGCGACATCGGCGTGGGGTCGATGGCCTGGCTCAACATCGTCGGCATCCTGTTCTTGCAGGTCCCGGCCCTCAAGGCGCTCAAGGACTATCGCGCACAGAAGAAGCAGGGCCTGGATCCGCAGTTCGATCCGCGCAAGCTCGGCATCGAGGGTGCGACGTTCTGGGAGCTGCGGGCCGACGGCCTCGAGCTCCAGGGCAAGACCGGCGACGACCTTCCGCCCGAGAAGCTCGGGATCCATTCCGGAAAGGACTGACCCCGGAGCACGCCGCAGGACACCACGAGGGGCCGATCCGTCATCGCGACGGGTCGGCCCCTCGACCTGTCCCGGCCGGGTTGGGCTGGGCTGGGCCGGGCTATCTTGTCGAGCCCTGTCCTGCGCGGGCCGCTGGTGAGGTGCACTGGCAATATCGCCAGATGACCGCACCTACGGCCCGTCCGCGACAGCGAGCCAGCTCCTGCAGCTGGTGCGGGCCGAAACGGGGCGGCCCCATTCGCGCAGGGCGGGCACGCAAGCTGCAACGACAGCGCACCCAGCCGGCCGGCCCCGGCCCGGCCCGGCCCGACCCCCGGCCCGGCCCGGCCCGACCCGACCCTGCCCTGCTCAGGCCAGGCGCTGCGCCGGGGAGACGGTCTTGGCGGCGTCGGTCTCGGGGATGTCGCCGAGGACCTCGTCGATGCGGGCCTTCACGTCGGCATCGAGCGTGATGCCCGCTGCCTTGACGTTCTCGGTGACCTGCTCGGGGCGGGAGGCGCCGATGATCGCTCCGGCCACGTTGTCGTTGCTGAGCACCCAGGCCACGGCGAGCTGCGCCATGGAGAGTCCGAGGTCCTCGGCGATCGGCTCGAGGCCCTGGACCGCTTCGAGCACCGGGTCGTCCAGGAAGCGCTTGATCATGTCGGCGCCACCCTTCTCGTCGCGGGCGCGCGATCCCTCGGGCGCCTCGGCGCCGGGCTTGTACTTGCCGGTGAGGATGCCCTGAGCGATCGGCGACCACACGATCTGGGAAATCCCCAGCTCACGGGAGGTGGGCACCACGCGCTCCTCGATGACGCGCCACAGCATCGAGTACTGCGGCTGGTTCGAGATCAGCTGGATGCCGAGCTCGCGGGCCAGCTGGTGGCCGGCGCGGAGCTGGTCGGCGTTCCACTCGGAGACCCCGATGTAGAGGGCCTTGCCGGAGTGGACGACGTCGGCGAAGGCCTGCATCGTCTCCTCGAGCGGGGTCGCGTAGTCGTACCGGTGCGCCTGGTAGAGGTCGACGTAGTCGGTCTGCAGGCGCTGCAGCGAGGCGTCGATCGACTCGCGGATGTGCTTGCGGGACAGCCCGGTGTCGTTGTGGCCCTTGGGCCCGGTCGGGAAGTAGACCTTGGTGAAGATCTCGAGCGATTCGCGCCGCTCGCCCTTCAGCGCCTCGCCGAGCACGACCTCCGCGGCGGTGTTGGCGTAGGTGTCCGCGGTGTCGAAGGTGCTGATGCCCGAGTCGAGCGCGGCGCGCACGCAGGCGCGGGCGCGTTCGTCCTCGACCTGGGAGGCGTGGGTGAGCCAGTTTCCGTAGATGATCTCGCTGATCTTGAGGCCGCTGCGGCCGAGGTGACGATGTTCCATGCGCCCACACTACGGCCGCTCGACAGGGCTTATCCTGGTGACCCACGCCACAATGCGTCCGTCGGCCGCAGAACCAGAATCCGAGCCCGAACCGGAGCCCGAATCGGAATCCGAACCGGAATCCGAACCGGATCCCGAACTGGAGTCCGAGGCCGAGGGCCGCATTCCCGACTCGACGACGAGAACCGAGGAGAGCACATGACTGCCTACACACACCCAGGGTCCGAGGGCGCGAAGGTCACCTTCAAGCCGCGCTACGAGAACTACATCGGGGGCCAGTGGGTCCCACCCGTGAAGGGCGAGTACTTCGAGAACCCCACGCCGGTGACGGGCGAGGTGTTCACCGAGGTGGCTCGCTCCACTGCAGAGGACATCGAGGTCGCGCTCGACGCCGCGCACGCCGCGGCACCGGCCTGGGGGAAGACGTCGGTCGCCGAGCGCGCGATCATCCTCAACAAGATCGCTGACCGCATCGAGGAGAACCTCGAGCTGCTCGCCGTCGCCGAGACCTGGGACAACGGCAAGCCGATCCGTGAGTGCCTGAACGCGGACCTCCCCCTCGCCGCGGATCACTTCCGCTACTTCGCCGGTGCGATCCGCGCGCAGGAGGGCTCCCTCTCCCAGATCGACGACGACACCGTCGCGTACCACTTCCATGAGCCGCTCGGCGTGGTCGGCCAGATCATCCCGTGGAACTTCCCGATCCTCATGGCCGTCTGGAAGCTCGCTCCCGCGCTCGCAGCCGGCAACGCCATCGTGCTCAAGCCCGCCGAGCAGACCCCGGCCTCGATCCTGGTGCTCGCCGAGCTGATCGATGACCTGCTGCCCGACGGGGTGCTGAACATCGTCAACGGCTTCGGTGCCGAGGCCGGCAAGCCGCTGGCGTCGAACAAGCGCATCGCGAAGATCGCCTTCACCGGCGAGACCACCACCGGGCGTCTGATCATGCAGTACGCCTCGCAGAACCTGATCCCGGTGACCCTCGAACTGGGAGGGAAGAGCCCTAACCTGTTCTTCGAGGACGTCGCCTGGGCGAAGGACGACTACTACGACAAGGCGCTCGAGGGCTTCGCGATGTTCGCCCTGAACCAGGGCGAGGTGTGCACGTGCCCCTCGCGCGCCCTGGTGCAGGAGTCGATCTACGACAGCTTCGTGGCCGACGGTCTGCAGCGCGTCGAGGCCACCACGCAGGGCGACCCGCTGGACACCGACACCATGATCGGCGCCCAGGCCAGCAACGACCAGCTCGAGAAGATCCTCTCCTACCTCGACATCGGCAAGCAGGAGGGCGCCAAGCTGCTCACCGGCGGCGAGCGCGCGGATCTCGGCGGGAACCTCTCCGGCGGCTACTACGTGACGCCGACGGTCTTCGAGGGGAACAACTCGATGCGGATCTTCCAGGAGGAGATCTTCGGCCCGGTGCTCGCGCTGACCCGCTTCAGCGACTACGACGACGCCATCTCCATCGCCAACGACACCCTGTACGGGCTCGGCTCCGGCGTGTGGAGCAGGCAGCAGAACACCATCTACCGGGCGGGTCGCGCCATCCAGGCCGGCCGGGTGTGGGTGAACAACTACCACTCCTACCCCGCGCACGCCGCGTTCGGCGGCTACAAGTCCTCGGGCATCGGCCGGGAGAACCACCTGATGATGCTCGACCATTACCAGCAGACCAAGAACCTGCTGGTCAGCTACTCCGAGCAGAAGCTCGGATTCTTCTGATCGATGCGGCCGACGGTGCGGTGCGGGCACTCCGCGACCGCACCGCCGGCCCTTCTCCTGGAGGAGAGATCATGAATGAGCCCGCAGTCCCCCAGAGCAGCAGCATCCCGCCTCCGAGCGAACCGCCGATGACGCCGCCCGGTCAGCCGCCGGGGCCGCCGCCCACCGAGCCTCCACCCGACCCGACCGCGCCGCCGCCGGGCCCTTCGCCCATGCCGCTGCCGGGCAGGCCGCCGGAGCGCCCGCCCGAGCCGTCCCCGACGGAGCCGCCCGAGCCCGACCAGCCGCCTCCGGCCGCTCCTCCGCCGGGTGCTCCTCCCACGACCCCGCTCGGCGGGCCGCGGCAGCCGACGCCTGCTCCGGCACCAGTCCCAGCACGGGCACCGGCACCGGCACCGGCACCAGCACCAGCACCAGCACCAGCACCAGCACCAGCACCAGCACCAGCACCAGCACCAGCACCGTACGAGGCGCGGGTCTCCAGCCAGGCCCCTGCCCCGCAGCCGGGACAGCCACCGGCGCCGCCGCTGCCTGAGCCGACCAGCACCGATGACGTGCTCGAGGCCGAGCCCACCATCGAGGGCGAGGACTTCTCACGGGTCGCGTTCACCCAGGCCGCCGTCGGACAGCTGCAGCGGTTGATCGACCGCAACGGTCCGCTGATGTTCCATCAGTCCGGCGGGTGCTGCGACGGCTCCTCCCCCATGTGCTACCCGGAGGGCGACTTCATCACGGGTGACGCCGACGTGCGGATGGGTCACGTCGAGGTCCCGCTGCCCGACGGCACCACCTCGCCGCTCGACTTCTGGATGAGCCGTGAGCAGTTCGCATACTGGCGCCACACGCACCTCACGATCGACCTGGTCGACGGGCGCGGCGGCGGCTTCAGCCTCGAGTCCCCCGACGGGAAGAGGTTCTTGACCCGGTCGCGAATGCTCGAGGGCTGACGCCTCCCTCCCCGCCTCGATGGCCGTCACGGCAGGCGGAGCCATCGAGGCAGGCGGAGCCATCGAGGCGGGCGGAGCCATCGAGGTGGGCGGAGCCGTCGGAGAACGGCTGAGCGTTTGGCGGCCGTCCGGGCCGTCGCACTCGTCGAGGCGGGCGGAGCCGTCGAGGGTGGGCGTGCCGGGCGTGGCCGTTCTGCGAACATCCGCGTCCGCCGTCGGCCTGGTGGGTCCTGGTCACAGTTCCTAGGCTCGATGTGCACGCACAGTTGACCGACCCACTCCCGCACGAAAGGTCGATGATGACCACCCTCTCCACAGCTCCCTCCACAGCTCCCGAACACCTCGACACTCTGGCCGACACCTACGACGAGCAGGGATACGTCCTGGTCAAGGGACTCCTCAGCAAGGAGGAGGCAACCGAGTACCGTGCTCGCAGCCATGAGCTGATCGCACGCCTCGACCGCGGTGACGACCCCACCTGGGACGCCGCCTCCGATGTCGCCATGGGACGGCAGACCAGCCTGCAGCACCTGCATGACGCCCAGTTCTACGATGCCGCCTACACCAGGCTGCTCACCGATCCCCGCTTCACCGACGTGGCCGCGGCCGTGCTGCGCACCCCGAACGTGCAGTTGCACCACACCAAGATGTTCATCAAGCCGCCGGAGAACGGCTCGCCGTTCCCGCCGCATCAGGACTACCCGTTCTTCCCGCACAAGAACCACAAGGTCGCCGCTGCGATCTTCCACTTCGACGACGCACCGGACGCGAAGGGCTGCGTGCGCATCGCCCCCGGCAGCCACAAGGAGGGCCCCCGCGAGCACGATCCGCAGGGCAGCTTCCATCTCCCCGACTTCCCCACCGATCAGCTCGTCCCGATGGAGGCCGAGGCCGGGGACGTCCTGTTCTTCACCTACTTCACGGTGCACAGCTCGGGGATCAACGTCAGCGACGAGGCCCGCACCACCTGGCTGGTCCAGTTCCGCGACCCGGCCGACCCGCCGATGACCGACCAGCACAAGGAGTCCCTCGGTCAGGGCCTGATCCTCGCCGGCAGCGACCCCACCGGGCGGGTCGGGCAGGCATGATGCTCGGGTGAGCCTGGATCAGGTCGCCGGTGCGACCACCTTCGTCGACCTCGCCGGTCTGCTCGTCTCCGGCGAGGTCGACGGGTTCGCCGTCGACTACCTCAGCTGGGGCTTCTACGAGCCGTCCGTCTGGCGCAACTACGCCCACACGCACTCCTTCTACGAGGTGTGCCTGGCGTACTCGGGATCCGGGACGTTCACCGTCGACGGTGCCACCCACCGGATCGAGGCCGGGACGGTCTTCGTAGCGCGCCCCGGCGACGTGCACGAGATCATCTCCGACCCGGAGCACGGGCTCGGGATCGCATTCTGGGGCTTCACGCTGCAGCCGACGGGCACTGCGACCGCCTCCGCACCCGGCTGGTGGAGCGGACTGCTGCGCGCCGACCGCCCGTTGCTCTCCACGTCCCTGGGGTCGCTGCCAGTGCTGATCGCAGCGCTCGCGGCAGAGGTCGCCACCCCGCGCTCCGGGGTCAGTGAGCAGGTCAGGGCGCTCGGAGCCGCCCTCGTGATCCAGACCGCCCGCGCCTTCGCGGCCGACGAGGATCTCGCCGTCACCCTCGACCCCGCCGCCCGCACCACCTCCAGCGTCGCCGCGATGGAGCGGTACCTGGCCGACAACCTCGAGCGCACGATCCAGGTGCGCGACGTCGCTGCGGTCGCCCATCTGTCCTCCCGGCATGCGGCCCGGCTGTTCGCGCAGGAGACGGGCGAGCCGCTCATGGCCATGCTGCGCAGGCTGCGGCTGGAGCGCGGCGCCCACCTGCTGCTGGAGACCGACGATCCGATCGCCCAGGTGGCTCGCCAATGCGGCTATCCCGAGGCGCGCCCGTTCATCACCGCGTTCCGTCGCCGCTTCGGGCAGCCACCCGGCGCCTTCCGCAGCAACGGCGGCACGCTGCACCTGTGAGGACGGCACTGCATCGGTGAGGCCGGCGGATCACCTCCGAGGCTGGAGCTGCGTCCCTGAGGCGGACCTCGCGCCTCAGGCAGGTCAGCGCGCGCACGCGGAGCTGCGCCCGCAGCCCCGGCAGCGCGCTTCAGGCCGCGATGAACTGGCGACTGAGCAGGCGGCTCACGCCGGGAAGGCCGATCGCCCGACGTGCCACCTGCTGAAGGCGCAGCTGGAGGGTCGTGGCCGGGATGAAGGCCGACGCACTGAGGCGTCCTGAACGGCGCACCGCGTCCGCCGTCGGCCGCCACCGACGCTCGTACTCCGCCAGACCCGCCTCGACATGCGGACCTGTCGCCCGCAGGCTCCTGGCCAGCGCTTCCGCGCCGGCGATCGCGAGGGAGGCGCCCTGCCCGGCCAGCAGCGAGGGGGCGTGAGCGGCGTCCCCGGCGAGCACGATCCGACCTCGACTCCAGCGGGGCGCATAGCTCTGAGCGACCAGGTCGTCGTAGAAGGTATCCGGCGCGTGCTCGAGCGCCCGGTCGAGCTGCGGATGCAGGCCGGTGAACCGTCGGCGCAGGCGCTCCGGATCCGCGCTGGGTCGCTCGGTGTCATGGGGGTCGACGCGCTCGGTGAACATGACACCCACCTGCTCGGCGTCGGCCGCATACAGCCAGCCCACCCGCTGGATCGTGTCGGTCATGAGCATCCTCTGCCCCAGCTCGTGCGCCAGCTGCGCATCGTCGAAGAGATAGCTGGCGGCCCGGTATCCCATCGGCAGGATGCGGCCGTGGCCGGGAGCGACGTGCTCGCGGAGCGGGGAGCGCACGCCGTCGCACGCGACCACCAGGTCCGACTCCAGCACCTCTCCTTCTGCAGTGATGACTGCTGGTCGGCCGGGGGCGGCGTCGGGAGTCGCAGTGCCCTCCGTCCCGTCCTCACGCGTCCCGGCATCGCCCGTCCCGGGCTCGCACGTCCCGGTATCGTGCGCCTCGGCGTCGCGCGTTTCGTCCTCGCGAACCCCGACCACACGCACGCCGTAGCGGAGATCCACGCTCTCCGGGAGCTGGGCGAGCAGGCCGAGCTCGACCTCAGGGCGAAGGATCGAGAAGTAACGTCCACCAGCCGCCTTGACCAGCGGCGCGGCATCGATCGTCCCGCTGGTCGAGCCGTCGGGCAGACCATAGCGGACGCCGTCGAACACGTGCCCGCGCCGGCGCAGCTCCTCGATCACGCCCATCCGCTCCGCAGCGAGGAAGCCCGGGCCGAAGAAGTCGATCATGTACCCGCCGCCGCGCGGCCCAGGGGAGGATTCCAGCACGGTGACGCGGTGGTCGGGAGCGAGCTCATGAGCCAGCGCGAGGCCGCAGACCCCGCCGCCGACGATCGTGATGTCCATGCACCGACGCTACGCGGCGCCGTGCAGCGGCGCATCCGGTCCTGGCCACCCGCAGAGACCGGCGCGCCCGGTAATGTCCCCGCACGACNNGTCGTGCGGGGACATTACCGGTCCTCTGTGGGATCGGCGGACGTTGCGGAGGGGCCAGCGGAAGGCTCGGCGGGCGTGGCGGGCCCTGCATCGGCCGGCTCCGCCACCTCCCGCGCCACCGCAGCTATCTCCCCGGTCACCGCAGCCATCTCCCCGGTCACCGCGACGGAGCGCTCGAGCACTGCGTCGTCCTGGTCGGGATCGACGCCGCCGGCGAACTGCGACCAGTAGAGGCGGTGGTAGGCGCCCTCGGCCTCGAGCAGCGCGTCGTGATCGCCCTGTTCGACGATGTCGCCGTGCTCCATCACGAGGATGACGTCGGCGTCGCGGATGGTGGAGAGGCGATGCGCGATGACGAAGCTGGTGCGGTCGGTGCGCAGCGCGGCCATCGCCTCCTGGACGAGCACCTCGGTGCGGGTGTCCACCGAGGAGGTGGCCTCGTCGAGGATCAGCAGCGCGGGATCGGCGAGGAAGGCACGGGCGATCGTGATGAGCTGGCGCTCACCGGCGGAGATGTTCGCGCCCTCGTCCTCGATCATCGTGTCGTAGCCGTCGGGCAGGGTGTGCACGAAACGGTCCACGAAGGTGGCGGTCGCGGCGGAGATGACCTCGTCGTCGGACGCATCGAGGCGCCCGTAGCGGATGTTCTCGCGAATCGTGCCGCCGAACAGCACGGCGTCCTGCAGCACCATGCCGATCTGGCTGCGCACGGCGCCGCGGTCCAGGGCGCGGATGTCCACGCCGTCCAGGCGGATCTGCCCGCCGTCGATCTCGTAGAACCGCATGATCAGGTTGACCAGCGTGGTCTTGCCGGCGCCGGTGGGTCCCACGATGGCGATGGTCTGGCCTGGCTCGGCGACCAGGGTGAGGTCCGTGATGAGGGGCTTGTCCGCCGTGTAGGAGAAGGCGACATGGTCGAACTCGATGCGGCCGCGGGTGGGGCCGGTGAGCTCGGCGCGCTCGATGGGAACCGAGCTGGGCTCCCCGTCCGGCCCTGTCGTGGACGCGTGGATCTCCCCGTCGGCCTCCTGCTCCTCGGCGTCCAGCAGCTCGAAGATCCGCTCGGCCGACGCCACCCCGGAGATGAGCATGTTCGCCATACCGGCCACCTCGCCGAGCGGCGCGTTGAACTCGCGGGAGTACTGGATGAAGGCGACGACCTGGCCGAGGCTCAGCTGCCCGCTGGCGATCCGCAGGCCGCCCACCACGGCGATCCCGACATAGCCGAGGTAGGTCACCCACTGCATGATCGGCATGATCATGCCGGAGTAGAACTGGGCCTTGAAGGAGGCCTCGAAGAGCTCCTCGTTGCGCTCGTCGAACTGCTCGCGCATCGAGTCCTGACGGTCGAACACCGTGACCAGGTCATGCCCGGTGAAGGACTCCTCGACGTGGCCGTTCAGCCGCCCCGTGTTGCGCCACTGCGCGGTGAACAGCTTCTGCGACTTCGTGCCGATCAGGCCGATGGCCACCCCGGAGATCGGCAGGGCCACCAGGGCGATCAGCGCCAGCTGCCAGGACAGGTAGAACATCATCGCGGTGATGCCCACGATGGTCAGCACCGCGTAGACCAGGGAGGCGAACGCCTGCTGGAGAGCGGTCTGCACGTTGTCGACGTCGTTCGTGGTGCGCGAGAGCAGGTCGCCGCGCTGGTGGGTGTCGAAGTAGCTCAGCGGCAGGCGGTTGACCTTGGCCTCGATCCGTTCTCGCAGCCGGTACACGATGTCCATGACCACGTCGTTCAGGAGCCGGCCCTGCAGCCAGTCGAACAGGGCGGCCACGACGTACATGCCCAGCACGAACAGCAGCAGCCTGCCCAGCGCTGGGAAGTCGACGCCGTTCCCGGTGAGCACGCCGTCGAAGATGAGGTCCATCGCGTCGCCGAGGATCGAGGGGGCCCACACGGTGAGGGCCGTGGAGATGATGCCGAAGACCAGCACGACCCCGAGGCCGAGCTTGTGGTCGGCGAAGGTGCCGGCCAGGCGCATCGCAGAGGGCCAGAAGGCCTTCGCCTTGCGGGGTGCGGAGTCGCCCCACTCGCCGCTCATGGAGTCCTGCATCTCGAGGATCTCGGCCTCGGAGAGCTCTCCGGTGCCGGAGGCGGCGGCGTTCGAGGAGCGGGCGCCCGAGGCCTCAGCCCCCACAGCGGCGGTGCCGCGGTTCTTCCGGCCACCGTTTTTCGGAGCATCGTTCTGCCGGGCGCCGTGCTTCCGGCCACCGTTCTTCATCGCGCGGCTCATGCCAGCTCCTCCACGGTGGTCTGGGAATCGACGATCTCCCGGTAGGTCTGATTCGACGCGAGCAGCTCCTCATGGGTGCCGCGGCCCACGACCCGGCCCTCCTCGAGCACGATGATCTGGTCCGCGCCGGTGATGCTGGAGATGCGCTGGGCGACGATGATCATCGTGGCGCCCTGGGTGTGCGCGTCCAGGCCCGCGCGGACGGCGGCGTCGGTCGCGACGTCGAGCGCGGAGAACGAGTCGTCGAACACGAACACGCGAGGCCGGGCCACCAGGGTGCGGGCGATGCACAGGCGCTGGCGCTGGCCGCCGGAGACGTTCGTGCCGCCCTGGGAGACCGCGGATTCCAGTCCCGTCGCCGCCGCCTCGTCCTCGCCGGTGGTGCGGTCGACGACGAACTCGGTGGCCTGGGCGATGTCGAGCGCCTCCCACAGCTGGGCGTCGTCGGCCGACGGGTCCCCGAAGCGCAGGTTGTGCGCGATCGTTCCGGAGAACAGGTACGGCTTCTGCGGCACGAGGCCGACGACGTCCGAGATCGTGGCGCGGGCGAGGTCGGTGACCGGGACGCCGTCCAGCAGCACCTGGCCCCTGGTGGCGTCGTGCAGGCGCGGGATCAGGCTGATCAGCGAGGTCTTGCCCGAGCCGGTCGAGCCGATGATGGCCGTGGTGCGGCCGGCGTCGGCCGTGAAGGAGATGCCGTCCAGCACCGGGGCGTCCGCGCCGGGATAGGCGAAGGAGACGTCGCGGAACTCGACCGCGGCGCCGCCGCCGACCTGGTCGAGCGCGACCGGATCGGTGGCCTCGACGAGGGTGGGCGTGGTCTCGAGGACCTCTCCGATGCGGCGTGCGCTGATGATCGCGCGCGGGAACATCATGAACATGAAGGTGCCCATCATGACGGCCATGAGGATCTGCAGCAGGTACTGCATGAAAGCGGTCAGCGAGCCCACCTGCACGAGTCCTGCGTCCACCCGGTGGCCGCCGAACCAGAGCACGGCGGCGGTGGCCAGGTGCAGCACGACGGTGATCGCGGGCCCCATGATCACGAACAGCCGGCCGATCCGCACCGAGGTGTCGGTGAGGGTGGCGTTGGCGTCCTCGAAGCGGGCGGTCTCGTGCTTCTCGCGCACGAAGGCCCGCACCACGCGGATGCCCATGATCTGCTCGCGCATCACGCCGTTGATCGAGTCGATGTTGTCCTGCATGCGCTGAAACAGCGGCATGAGCTTCGTGACCAGCAGCCCCACGATGACCATGAGCACGGGGACGGAGACCCACACCAGCCAGGACAGCCCGGGATCCTCCTGGATCGCCATCACGATGCCGCCGATGGACATGATCGGCACCATGACCATGAAGTTCAACGTCATCAGCGCGAGCATCTGCACCTGCTGCACGTCGTTCGTGCCGCGGGTGATCAGGGTGGGGGCGCCGAAACGGCCCATCTCCTCGGTGGAGAAGCGATCCACCCGGGTGTAGAGGGAGCGGCGGATGTCCCGCCCCAGGCCCATCGCCACGCGGGCGCCGAACCAGACCGAGGTGACCGCCGTGATGACCTGCACCATCGCGACGATCAGCATGAGTCCGCCGACGCGCCAGATGTAGTCGGTGTCCCCCGTGGCCACGCCGTTGTCGATGATGTCGGCGTTGAGGCTGGGCAGGTACAGCGTGGCCAGCACGGTGGCCAGCTGCAGCACGATGACGGCGGCCACGTGCGGGAGGTAGGGACGGATGTGCCGTCGGATGACGGTCCAGAGCATGGAGGATCCTTGATGAGGGTCGGGCTGGTGCACGGCAGTGCTCCCGCCGCGGTCGGCGTCAGGAACAACGGTACGGAGACGGGCGGACAGATCGTGTCCGCCCGGTGAGCAGCAGCCGTCAGAGCTGCGACGGCCCGCTCTGCGCTGGGACAGTCCGCTCTGCGCTGCGGCAGTCCGATCTGCCGTCATTCTCCAGGAATCCGTCGCGCACCGCACCCGACTTACGGAGGAGATCGCGAGGGCGGAGGAGAGCGCTCGCGCTCCGCACCACTCCGGGTGCTACAGCCACGGCCGCGGACGCCGGGCGGCGTAGGCTCCAAGCCCGCCTCAGGCCCAGCCTCAGCCGGCGACGATCCCGGCCACGATCGGCAGCACGACCGTCATGATCAGCGCGTTCATCACCATCGCGGCGCTGGACCAGCCGCCGGCCACCGTGGATTCGGAGAGCACGCGCGAGGTGCCGATGCCGTGCGAGGTGAGGCCGATGGCGAAGCCACGGGCCCGCTCGTCGCGCACCCGGGCGAGGGTCAGCAGAGCCGGGCCGACGACGGCTCCGAGCACCCCGGAGATCAGCGTCAGCACCACCGCGAGCGGCACCGAGGCCCCGAGGATCTCCGCGATCGACAGGCCCACCGGGGAGGTCACCGAGCGCGGCAGGGCGGCGAGCAGCATGTCCTCACCCGCACCGAAGGCGGTCATCGCAGCGACCGTGATCGCCACGCTCACCGCACCGCCGACGGCCAGGGTCGCGAGCACGGCCGGGGCCGAGGAAGCCAGAGCCCGTCCGTTGCGCAGCAGCGGCAGGGCGAGCGCGACGGTGGCGGGGCCGAGCAGGAGGGTCAGCACCGTGACCTGCTCGAGGTACTCGGCATACGGCAGGCCGGTGGCCTGCAGGACGGCGGCGACGATCACCACGGTGACCAGCACCGGGGAGAGCAGGCCGGGCCTGCCCAGTCGCTGGTAGAGCCACAGCGAGAGCAGATAGGCGCTCAGCGTGAGGGCGAGGCCGAAGACGGGGAGGTGGATGAGCGCGCTCATGCGGCCGCTCCCCCGCGCTCCTGCCGACGACGATCCTGCCGGCGCAGCAGCGCCTGCAGGAGCCACCCGGCCACCAGCAGCGTGACCACGAACGAGCCGCCCACGGCGAGCGCGATCGGCAGCGCGTTCTGGGCGAGCGAGCGCAGCTCGAGGATGATGCCGACGCCCGGCGGGACGAACAGCAGCTGCAGATGCGCCAGAAGCGGGGTGGCCGCCGGGTCGGCGACGCGCAGCACGGCCCGCGTGGGCCGCAGGAGTCCGAGCACGACCAGCAGCACGATCCCCAGCACCACTCCGGGGATCGGCAGGCCCAGCAGCGCCGACACGGCCAGGCCCGCCATCTGCGCGAGCAGCAGGACCACGAGGCCGAGCAGCACGGGAGGAAGAGCGGCGGCACGGGACATCTGGGACAGGGTAGCCCGGCGACAGGTCAGCCCGACGGGACCGGCTCATTCCTCGTCGGCCGCCCGGATTCCTCGTTGACCCTCCGGACCTCGTTGACCGCCCGGACGCGACGCCGCACACTGCGTCCATGTCCCTGGACTTCCCGCTGCTCGGCGAGCGCGTGCTGCTGCGTCCCTTCGCGCCGGGCGACGCCCCCGCAGCGCACGGGATCTATGGCGATCCCGAAGTCATGCGGTATGTCGGCGCGGGCGAAGCGGCCACGCCGGACACGACGGAGCAGATGATCGCGGATTACCGCCGTCACCAGCGCGAGCACGGGTTCGCCTTCTGGGCGGTGATCGAGCGCAGCACCGGCCGGCTGATCGGCGACGCCGGTCTGGAGGTCACGAGGTTCGGGACCGAGCTCGGCTACACCCTGGCCCGCGATGCCTGGGGGCGCGGTCTGGCGACGGAGGCGGCGGCGCTGTGCGTGGAGGCCGCGTTCGGGCCGCTGGGGCTCTCCCGCCTGGTGGCGCTGGCCGACGTCGAGAATCCTGCCTCGTCACGGGTGCTGGAGAAGCTCGGCTTCCGTCCCGACGCCGCTCCGGACGAGATCGCCACCGACGTCGGCTCTCCGGATGCCGACGTTCCGGATGCCGACGCGCGCTCCTGGGCGTCGCCGCCCGGCACGGTCATCGTCTACGGGCGTCCTCATCGCCGGTTCGTGCGAGACGGTCCTGCACCAGGCCGACGATGAACGCCACGAGGCCGCCGAGCACGAAGATCACGCCGGTGTTGTGGGAGCTCCAGCCACCGTGCACGAGAGCGAGCACCACCGTTCCGACGAGACCCACCCCGCACAGGATGAGGCCGGTGCGCTGCAGCCGGCGCGGGGTGGAGAGCTGTCCGTCCGCCATGTCGCCCTCCTGTCATCTGCCCTGGCGCCGCACCAGGAGCCGTCCTCACGACGGTAGCTGATAGAGAGGTGGTTCCGATCCGCCCGCGGATCCTCCGCGAGCTGCCGGGCATGCGCGCGATCGCGTCCCGGGCCCTCACTTCTCCAGGAAGATCGGGTTGCCCGGTCCCAGCGGCAGATCGGCGACGAAGAACACCGCGAGGATCACGGTCCACACGATCCAGAACGGGACGACGAAGGGCAGCATGCGCGCCATCAGGGTGCCCAGGCCGGCGCCCGGCTCGTACTTCCGGATCATGCCCAGCAGCACGATCATGTAGGGATTCATCGGCGTGATGATCTGGGTCGCGGAGTCGCCCACGCGGAAGGCGGCCTGGGTGAACGCGGGCTCGTAGCCGATCAGCGCGAACATCGGCACGAACACTGCGCCCATGATCGCCCACATGGCCGAGCCGGAGATGATGAACAGGTTCAGGCAGCTGGCCAGGAGGATGAATCCGAGCACGGCGGGGAAGCCGGTCAGGCCCACGCCCTCGAGCCCGGCCGCACCGGTCACCGCGATCCAGGTGCCGATCCCGGACCAGTTGAACAATGCGATGAAGTTGCCCAGGACGAACGCGAGCACCACGAAGGGCAGCATCTCCTTGAGCGACTCGGTCATCATCTCCACCGCGTCGCGCGTGGAGCGCACGGTCTTCGTCGCGATCCCGTACGCCAGGCCGAGCACCACGAAGTAGGCGACCACGATGAACACGATCGAGCTCAGCAGCGGGGACTCCGGCAGGAAGTCACCGTCCTCGTTGCGCCACGGGGAGTCCGGCAGCAGGAAGGCGACCAGGAAGACCGCGGTGAGCACCGCGGCGCTGAGCACCGCTGCCAGCAGGCCCCTGTTCTCCTCGGGGGTGAGGGCGGCCCGCATGTTCTCGGTGCTCTCGGCACTCTTCTCAGCGCCCTCCACGGCGACCTCGTCGCGGTGAATGCCCTGCCGCGTCAGTCGCGGCTCGAGGACCTTGTCGATGATGAACCCGGCCACGAAGCCCAGCACGATCGACGAGGCGATGTTGAAGAACCAGTTCGAGACCGGATTGACCGCGGTGGTCTCGAAGCCCGGGAGGGCGCCCATGACCGAGGTGGTGATGCCGGCGAACAGGGCGTCCAGCGAGGTCGGGAAGATGTTCGTGGAGTAGCCGGCGCCGGCCGCGGCGAAGCCGCCCAGCAGTCCGGCCACGGGATGGCGGCCGGCGGCCTTGAACACGAGGGCCGCGAGCGGCGGGACCACCACGAAGGCGGTGTCGGCCATGATCGAGGAGATCACGCCCACGAACCCGACCACATAGGGCAGCAGCCAGGCGGGCGAGGTGCCGAAGAGCTTCCGGATGCCGGCGGCGAGCAGACCGGAGTGCTGGGCGATGCCGATCGCCAGCAGGATCGGCAGCACGGTCACCAGCGGCGGGAACCCGATGAAGTTCTCGCCCAGCGTGGTGGTGAGCCAGGTGAGCCCCTCACCGGTGAACAGGCCCTTGATGACGGTGGGGTCCTCGGAGCCGGGCACCGTGACGACCACACCGGCCCAGGCCATCGCGGTGGACACGACGCCGGTGACGGCGAAGAGGACGAGGAAGAGCATGAAGGGCTCGGGCAGCTTGTTGCCCGCCCTCTCCACCCCGTTGAGGATCTTGTCGGTCAGGCCGGTGGTCGGGGAACCGGTCGGTGCTGCGCTCATGGGGGGTCTCCAGTGGATCGTGGACGTGAGCGGGAAAGCGTGGGGCAGATCAGTCGAAGAACGAGGGCACGTCGATCGCGCCGCCAGCCTCCTCGAACTCCGCGGCCATGGCGGTGGCCAGCTGCGGATCATGGAGGGCGTCGAGCACGGTGGCCGCGAGCCCGTAGGCCCCGTCGGACGCCGCCGCGCGAGCATCCTCGGAGACGGCCCAGGTCGCGAACTCGCGGGTGTGCAGGGCCACCTCGGGCGGGGCGATCCGGATCACCGGGTGGATGCCGGGGATCCGATAGCTGACGTTGCCGAAGTCGGTGGAGGCGGCGAGGATCGGCGAGACCACGCCGAACGGGAGCGGATCGCGGCCGCGGCGACGCTGCGCCTGGACCCAGCTCCCCGTGAGCGCCTCGTTGGTGCGCACGGGCAGCGACGGCGGGTGCTGGTCCCAGTTGACGCTCACGCCGACCCCGGCCATGAGGGCAGCGCCACGGGCCACGTCCTCGACGCGGCTCGAGAGGTCCTTGAGGGTCTCGGGGCGCTGCGAGCGCACGTACAGGTCGAGCTTCGCGTAATCCGGCACGACGCTCGCGCGATCGCCGCCCTCGCGGATCACGGCGTGGATGCGGTCCGACGGCGGGGTCTGCTGCCGCATCAGGCCGATCCCCTGATACATGAGGCTCGCGGCGTCCAGCGCGTTGCGGCCCATGAAGGGCTGCGCTGAGGCGTGGGCGGTGTGTCCGTGGAACTCCACGGTGAGCGTCCGACGGCCCAGCCACACCTGGTCGGCCAGGTCATAGCCGTACGGGTGGGCCATCACCGCGGCGTCCAGCCCGTCGAAGGCCCCGTTGCGGGCCATGTACTCCTTGCCGGTATGGCCCTCTTCGGCGGGGGTCCCCAGGAACACGACCCGTCCGGGGACGGCCGACGGGTCTGCCTTCGCGAGCGCGGCCAGCGCCAGGAAGGCCCCCAGGCCCATGACGGCGATGACGTTGTGCCCGCAGCCGTGGCCGACGACGGGCAGCGCGTCGTATTCGGAGAGGATCGCGAGGGTCGGGACGTCGTCCCCGACGCCTGCTCCCGCAGCGCCCGCTCCAGCAGCGTCCGCTCCCACTCCCGCTCCCACGCCCGAGGCATCCGCTCCCACTCCCACTCCCGAGGCATCCGCTCCCGGTCCCGCGGACTCCGCGCCGGCAGCGCCTGCTCCCGCAGCGCCCGGCCCCGCAGGCCGTGTCCCGGACATCCCGGAGATCTCTGCACGGATCGCGGTGTCGAGCCCGTGCACGCCCAGCTGCGCCTCGATGCCGTGAGCGGCGAGGACGTCGACGATGGCGCGCGCGGAGCGGTGCTCCTCGAAGGCGACCTCAGGGTGCTCGGCGAGGTCGAGCATGAGGTCGAGCATCTCGGGGCGATCCGCCTCGACGAGCTCCTCGAGCCGATCGTGCAGGGCGGCGTCGGCCCCGTCGAACGCAGAGCCGGGATGCGAGGCGGTGCGCATCGCGCTCTCCCGCTCGTCGTCGAGCTGGCGGAGAAAGGCAGTCGACACCGTCGACACCTCGGTGGGCTGCGCTTCGGTGCTCTCGGGCTCCGGACGCCGCGCCTCGGTGCGCTCGGGCTCCAGACGCTCCTCGGTGCGCTGGGCCTCCAGACGCGCCTCGGTGCGCTGGGCCTCCGGATGCGGTGACTCGGGGTGGGGAGCCGACGGTGTAGCCATGCGGTCGAGGATAGACACGTCAGGACTCCGCGTGTGGTCGGTCTCACCCCTGCTGAGCGTGCGCCCGTTTCGGTTCGTCGGCGCGATCTCGTATTCGCTGTACCTGGCGCACTGGCCGCTGCTGGTGATCCCGCAGGTCGCCGTGGGGGAGGAGAGAAGAGCCCGCTGCCCCTGTAGGGCGCGCTCCACGCTCCACGGACCCGCCGAGGCCGCGAGCACCCAGGTCCCGGCCACCTGGACCGCGATCCCCTACGACGCGTGGGGCAACCGCAGCGTCGCCCCGATGCGCGTCTGGCTCCCCCTCAAGGCCGACTGCTGCTCCCCCAGCACCTCCCCCTCAAGGCCGACTGCTGCTCCCCCGGCGCCCCCTCAAGGTCAACTGCTGCAAATGTGAGCTGGGGACCTATGCGAGAGGCTCACATAGGTCCCCAGCTCACATTTGGTGACTGCGACGCCGCGGAACGGGCCAGGACGCCGACCGGGCGCGCCCGAGTTCGCCGCGCCGCCGCGCCCGTGTTCGCCGCGCCCCGCGCCCCGCGCCGCCGCTTCGCCGCGCGCGCAGGGTCCGCCTGCGGGATCGGTCTCCCCCGCACCGGGTTCGGCGCGTCCTCGCACCGGCGCGCCGGTCCACGCCCGTCGGCGACGTCGTACCCTCGAATCCCCCACGCGCGTTCCCGCCCCCTCTCGAACAGGCTCCTCCATGTCACAGCTCAGCGATCTGGTCGACCCGTCCGCCATCAGCCTCGACGCCTCGGCGCAGGACTGGCGCGCGGCGATCCGTCTCTCCGGGGACCTGCTGGTCTCCACCGAATCCACCACGAGCTCCTACACCGACGCGATGATCCGCACGGTCGAGGAGCACGGCCCCTACATCGTCATCGCCCCCGGCTTCGCCCTCGCTCACGCCCGGCCCGACGAGTCTGTGCTGCGCACAGCGCTGTCGTTCGTGCGTCTCGCCGAGCCGATCCCCTTCGGGAACGAGGCCAACGACCCGGTCACGCTGGTCATGGCCCTCGCCGCCGCAGACGCCTCCGCTCACCAGTCGGCGCTCGCAGCCCTCGCCGGGGTGCTGGCCGATCCCACGAGCCGCCGCGAGCTCGACACCGCCTCGACACCGGCCGAGGTCCTCGCCGCCCTCGGCGCAGACGACGCCGACGCCGCGGAGGGCGCTGACACGAGCACCGACGCCGACACCGATGCGGGCACCGATGCCGCCACCGATGCGGGCACCGAGTCCGCGACCTCCGAGCCCGACGCGGACGGCACGCGTTCCGCCACCGCCGTCTCCACGCCGGCACCCGCGACCGCGACCGCGACCGCACCCGCACCCGCACCCGCACCATCCGCAGCATCGGCCGACGCGACAGCCGGTCCGTCGGCCCTCGTCGACCCCGACGCGGTTCCCTCGAAGAACCTCCTCCTCACCGTGTGCGGGAACGGACTGGGCACCAGCCTGTTCCTGAAGAACACCGCTGAGCAGGTGCTGGACCGCTGGGGCTGGTCGTCCTATCTCGACATCCAGGCCACCGACACGATCTCCGCCAAGGGCCGGGCCAAGGAGGCGGACGTCATCCTCACCTCCGGCGCCATCGCGGACACCCTGGGCGACGTCGGCGTCCGGGTCGAGGTCATCGAGAACTTCACCTCCCAGGCGGAGATCGACGCCGTGCTGCGTCGCGTGTACGCCGTGTGAGGGTCCCCCTGCCACCGCCGCCCCTCATCACCTCACCCCACGGAGCAAGACCATGAGCGTGCTCGTCTCCATCGCCCAGTTCCTCGTCAACGAGATCCTGAGCGTCCCCGCCTATCTCATCGGCATCATCACCGCGATCGGACTGATCGCCCTGCGCAAGTCCGCCGGGCAGGTGACCGGCGGCGCGCTCAAGGCCGTCCTCGGCTTCCTGCTGATCGGGGCCGGCGCCACCCTCGTCACCGCGTCCCTCGCCCCGTTGGGCGTCATGATCCAGGGCGCTCTCGGCGCGCAGGGCGTGGTCCCCACCAACGAGGCGATCGCCGGCATCGCCCAGGAGGAGTTCGGCGCCCAGGTGGCATGGCTGATGATCCTGGGCTTCATCGTCGCGATCGTGCTGGCCCGCTTCACCCCGCTTCGCTACGTCTTCCTCACCGGCCACCACCTGCTGTTCATGGCCACCCTGATCACCGTGGTGATGGCTTCTGCCGGCATGCCCACCGTGGTCGTGGTGGTCCTCGGCGCGGTGCTGCTGGGCATCCTCATGGTCGCCCTGCCGGCCTTCGCCCAGCCCTGGACCCGCCGCATCACCGGGGACGATTCGATCGCGATCGGGCACTTCGGCACCGCGGGATATATCGCCGCAGGCGCCGTCGGCCGCGTCGTGGACCCCAAGGGCCGCAGCCGCTCCACCGAGGATCTCAAGGTCCCCGAATCCCTCCGATTCCTGCGCGACTCGATGGTCGCCACCGCCCTGTCGATGGTGCTGATGTACCTCGTGGTGGCCGTGGTCTACCTGCTGCGCGCCGGCCAGGGCACGGCCTTCGACGCCTTCGAGGGCGGCGCGACCGACGTCGGCAACTACCTCATGCAGTCCGTGACCCAGGGCCTCCAGTTCGGCATCGCCGTGGCCGTGATCCTCTTCGGCGTGCGCACCATCCTCGGCGAGCTGGTGCCCGCCTTCCAGGGCATCGCCGCCAAGGTGGTCCCCGGCGCGATCCCCGCGCTCGACGCCCCGATCGTCTTCCCGTACGCCCAGAACGCCGTGCTGATCGGCTTCCTCTCGAGCTTCGCCGGCGGACTCGTGGGCCTGCTCGTGCTCGGCGCCTGGCTCGGCCCGGTGCTCGGCCTCGCCCTGATCCTGCCCGGGCTCGTGCCGCACTTCTTCACCGGTGGCGCGGCCGGCGTCTACGGCAATGCCACCGGCGGCCGACGCGGTGCGGTCGCCGGCGGTTTCGTGAACGGTCTGCTGGTCACCTTCCTGCCGGCCCTGCTGCTGAAGGTGCTGGGCTCCTTCGGCTCGGCGAACACCACCTTCGGGGACACCGACTTCGGCTGGTTCGGCATCCTCATCGGCTACTCCGCCCGCACCGGGGTGCTGCCCGGCATCGTGCTGCTCGCGGTGATCGGCGCCGTGATCCTCGGCGCCGCCATCCTCATGCAGCGACGCGTGGTCGACGCAGGCTGGGACCCGGCACCGACCCGCACGGCGGCCGACGCCGGCACCACCGCCGCGGTGAGCGGTGCGCCGACGGGCTCCGGCGAGGCAGGCTCGACCGGTTCTGCCGCGGCTGCCGGAGCAGCGGCGAGCGCCGGATCGTCGTCGGCCGCAGGGTCCAGCCGGTACCCGCGCGTCGCCCCGCCGGCCGGCGCCCCGACTCCCCCGCCGCCGCCCGCGGACTGATGCGGACTGACCACGCCGGCGGGCCCGTCACCGGTGAGGTCGGGCCCGCCGCTGCACCGGTCTTCGTCGGGCGAGTATCATCCGTGCACGATGCATGGCCGCCCACCCCCTCGGCCCCGCACATCGGCCTTCGCACGGGCGCGAGACCCGCTGACCGTGCGCCGTCCCGGCCCAGCGCCGGGAACGCCTGTGCCCTGCATCCCTCTGCCCGACCCCACCCAGCCGCCACTCCTCGGCGCAACCCTCCGGAGGCGACCCCTTGAGCGCACCATCTCCCTCCCCCGCCGCGAAAGCCACGAGCGCTGATCGCGGGGCCTTCTCCGGCCGCACCGCCTTCATCTTCGCGGCGATCGGCTCGGCCGTGGGGCTCGGCAACATCTGGCGCTTCCCCGCCGTGGCGTACGAGAACGGCGGCGGCGCGTTCATCCTGCCGTACCTCGTCGCGCTGCTCACGGCAGGCATCCCCCTGCTCTTCCTCGACTACGCGATCGGCCACCGCTGGCGCGGCTCCGCGCCGACCGCATGGCGTCGCTTCAAGCGCTGGACCGAGTTCATCGGCTGGTGGCAGGTGCTGATCGCCCTGATCATCGCGCTGTACTACGCGCTGATCCTGGCGTGGGCCACGAACTACACGATCTTCTCGCTCGATCAGCGTTGGGGCGACGACCCGGCCGGGTTCTTCGGCGAGTACACCCAGGCCCTCGGCGGCGCCGAGGCGACGATCTCCTTCGACATCGTCCCGGCCGTCCTGGTGTCCATGATCATCGTCTGGCTCGCCGTGATCATCGTGATGGCGCTCGGCGTGCAGAAGGGCATCGCCGCCAGCTCCGTCGTGTTCATCCCGCTGCTGGTGCTGATGTTCGTGATCCTCGTGGCGCGCGCACTGTTCCTGCCCGGTGCCATCGACGGTCTCGAGGCCCTGTTCAAGCCGAACTGGGGAGCGCTCCTGGACCCCAGCGTGTGGATCGCGGCCTACGGCCAGATCTTCTTCTCGCTGTCCGTCGCCTTCGGCATCATGCTCACCTACTCCTCCTACCTGAAGAAGAAGACCGACCTCACCGGCTCCGGTCTGGTGGTCGGCTTCGCCAACTCGAGCTTCGAGATCCTCGCCGGCATCGGCGTGTTCTCCGCACTGGGCTTCATGGCGCAGGCGCAGGGCGTCGCGATCGACGAGGTCGTCACGGACGGTGTGGGGCTCGCCTTCATCGCCTTCCCCGCGATCATCAGTCAGGCGCCCACCGGGGCCGGCACCCTGATCGGCGTGCTGTTCTTCGGCTCCCTGGTGCTGGCCGGCTTCACCTCGCTGATCTCGATCGTCGAGGTGGTCATCGCCGCGATCCAGGACAAGTTCGGCTTCGCCCGCATCGCCGCCACCCTGTGGGTGTGCGTCCCGCTCGCCGTGGTCTCCACCGCGCTGTTCTCGACGACGATGGGACTGCCGCTGCTGGACGTGCTGGACAAGTGGGCCAACGAGTACGGCATCGTCGCGGCCGCCCTGGTCTCCACGATCGTCGTCACCTACGTGGTGCGGGGCCTGCCCACGCTGCGCGATCACCTCAACCACCAGGGCACCTTCAGGATCGGCACCTGGTGGCTGGTGTGCGTCGGAGTGATCGCCCCGCTCGTGCTGGGCGCCTCGCTGGTACTCAGCACGAGGGATCTGCTGATGGACCCGAACACCTACGAGGGCTACCCGGGCTGGTTCGTGTTCGTCTTCGGCTGGCTGATGGCCATCGGACTGGTCGTCATCGCGATCGGCCTGTCGCTGATCCCCTGGCCCGCCGGCTCGAACCTCCACAAGGACGACTCCAACGGCGACCCCATCGCCCCCGAAGCCGTCGCCGGCCGAGGTCTCGTCACCACCCCCGAGGCGGCCACTCCCCACGAGCTGCGCTCCGCCCCGAGATGACCGGCATGCCCCACCCGCGTCGCAACCAGCTCCCGGCCGCGCCCGGGCCTTCGACCGCCCTCTCCACCCCGCTCAGTCAGGAGTGACCATGTCCGTCTCCGCCATCGTCATGATGTCCATCGCGATCCTCGCCGTCTGGGGCGGCCTCGCCGCCGCCGTCGTCAACATCGTCCGCCACCCAGAGAAGAAGGACTGACCTCCTCTCTCCGCCGGTCCGGGGCGCGAGGCGCAGGGCCCGGAGCGCGAAGCGCGAGGCGCGAGGCGCGAGGCGCGAGGGCCCGGGTCGCGGGGCGCGAGGCGCGGGG
>NZ_NRGS01000027.1 GCF_002332425.1 Brachybacterium alimentarium
TAACAAACCCGGGGCGATTCAATCAGCCGCGCCCGCTCGATCTGGTCGGCCCCGTAGGAGCGGTAGCCGGTGAAGGGGTCCACGCGCCGTGGCGCGAGCAGCCCCGACTCGGCGTACATCCTCAGTGCCTTGGGGCTCAGGCCGCTCGCGGCGGCGAGTTCGCCGATGCTCAGCAGGCCCGGACCCGTCTGCTCGTGGGACATGCGTTCCTCCGTCGTGCCTCGCCCGGTTCCCCGGGCACCGGGACGATCCCGGCCATGGCCACCGTCCGGATTGTCCCAGGGGAAGGGTCAAGCGGCCGATGGGACAGGTGAAGGAACTCGTGACGGAACAGGCGACGGAATAATCTGTCGACCTGCCGGAACCCGGTGTGGTGCACTGCGTCCATGCACTTCTCGATCCGGCCCTTGGACGCGGCCTCCGACGCCGATATCGCCCAGTACGCCGCGCTCGACGTCGCGATGGACGAGGCCCTCTACGGCGGCCACGAGGTCTGCACGCTCGAGCAGTGGCGCGCTGCGCTCACGGACTCGCCGTACTATCGCAGCCGACGCTGGGTGGCCGTCGCCGAACCGTTCGAGGGCGGCGAGGTGATCGTCGGCAGTGCAGCGGTGTTCCTCGCGCAGGAGGAGAACCTCGAGACGATCGGTGCGCATGCCGCCGTCCATCCCGACTTCCGCGGCCACGGCATCGGGACGGCGCTCGTCGAGGAGGCGCTGATCCCGGCGATCCGTGCCACGGGCCGCGCTCTGGTCGAGTCCTACGGGGAGATCCCGGCCAGCGGCGACCCCGACGATCCGACGCTGCCGGTGCATCGTCTCGCCCGTCGCCTGGGCATCGAGCGCAGGAACCTCGCAGTGTGCCGCGTCCTGCCCCTTCCCCTCGAGGAGTCCCTGCTGACGTCCCTGCAGGACGAGGCCGAGGAGAGGGTCGGCGACCATCGCGTCGAGGTCTGGTTCGACGAGGTCCCCGAGGAGCACCTGGCGGACTACGGCACGCTGCTGCGCCAGATCGAGCTCGACGAGCCCGACGAGGACGTCGAGCACGAGCCGGCGGAGTACACCCCCGAGCGGATCCGCGCGAACGAGCGGCGGAGGCGGGACGCGGGCAAGCAGGCGATCATCGCCGTCGCGATCGCGCCCGACGGCAGCTTCGTCGGCAACTCCGAGGTGCACCTCCAGAAGGAGCCCGGCACGACGCTCGCCTTCCAGGAGAACACCCTGGTCATGCCTGAGCATCGAGGGCGCCGGCTCGGTCTCGCGCTGAAGGTCTCCACCCATCGGCTGCTCCGCGAACGAGCGCCCGGGCTGCGGGCGGTGGTCACCTGGAACTCGCACGTGAACCCGTGGATGATCGGGATCAACGAGAAGCTCGGCTACGAGATCGCGTACCGCGAGCTGGCTCTGCAGGGCCGTCCCGCTCTCTGACCGTGCGTGCGACATGCGGCGCGCGTGCGACACGCCGCAGTCCGTCGGCTCCCTGCCCCCGTGCCGCGCCCGGCCTAGGTTCAGGGCAACCGGCTGAGGGGGATCGGCGTGCAGGCAAGGCACCTCAGGAAGTCGCTGCGGCCAGGGCGGCCGCATGAGCAGTTCATGGTCGCGATCGCGATCATGGCGCTCATCATGTCCACCGGGATGGCCGCGGGCCTGCTGACCCACCTCTTCGCCCCGACCTCGGGCATCGCGGCACCGGAGGGCGCCGCGCAGCCGGTCGCGCCGCCGGGGGAGCCGTCCAACACCACGCGGTTGGACGACCGCGCCCGCATCACCGGGGACATCACCCCGAAGTCCGTCGTCGCCGGTCCCGGCGGGACGGTGATCGCGAACAACATGATGTACAGCCACAGCTCGACGCTCTACGACGCGTCCTCCCTCGAGCTGACCGCGACGGTCTCCGACGAGATCGACCTCGCCGACTACGGGATCGGAGAACGGGCCGGCGCCACGCGCGGCGCCCCGGTCGAGGCGGTGTTCTCGCCCGACGGCGCCCATGCGTACGTCTCGCAGTACTCGCTCACGGGCCCCGGGTCCGGCGCGCCGGCCACCGATGACTGCGCCGCAGGCGACGAGATCGGCACCTCGGCCGTGTTCCGCCTGGATCTGGCCAGCGCGCAGTGGGACCAGGTCATCGAGGTGGGGCGGGTCCCCAAGTACATCTCGCTCTCGCCCGACGGCAGCACCGCCCTGGTCTCCAACTGGTGCGATTCGAGCGTCTCGGTCGTGGACCTCGCGGCAGGGGAGGAGGTCCGGCAGATCCCGGTCGACGCAGCGCCCCGCGGCTCGGTGGTGCTGCCGGACAACCGCACCGCCTATGTGACCGCGATGTTCGCCGACGAGCTGTACAAGGTGGACCTGCACACCGGCGAGAGCGAGCTGGTGCTCGAGACCGGTCGCAAACCGCGCCACCTGGTGCTCTCGCCGGATGCCAGCCGCATGTACCTCACCGAGTCCGGTTCCGACCGGCTGCTGGAGCTGGACACCGCCACCGGCCGGGTGCTGCGGGAGGCGGAGACCGGTCGGGAGCCGCGCTCGATGACGATCTCGCCGGACGGTCTCGCCCTGTATGTGGTGAACTACTACGCGAACACGGTCTCGAAGTTCGACACCACGACCATGGAGGAGATCCAGACGGTCGAGGTGGGCCAGAACCCGATCGGGATCACCTATGAGTCCACGCAGCGCCGCGTCTGGGTGGCCAACTATGCGGGATCCATCGATGTCTTCGACGACACCGCCGTCCCCGAGGAGATGACATGAGCATGAGCGAATCCGACGTGCGGATCGTGCGGGCCTCGCGAGAGATCGCCGCACCGGCCGCGACCCTCTTCGAGCTCATCGCCGACCCTGCTGAGCAGCCCCGCTGGGACGGCAACGACAACCTCGGCAGTGCGGCTCCCGGTCAGCGGGTCACCGCCGTGGGGGACGTGTTCGTGATGACCCTGACCAAGGGCGCCGAGCGCGCCAACCACGTCGTCGAGCTCGAGGAGGGCCGACGGATCGCCTGGAAGCCCGGCGAGATCGACGGGCCGACGTTCGGCCAGCTCTGGCGCTGGGAGCTGGAGCCCCTCGACAACGGGTCGACGCTGGTCACGCACACGTACGACTGGACCGATCTGCACGGCCCGGAGGCGCGCATCCAGCGGGCGCGGTCCACGACCGCCGGGACCCTGCGCGCCTCGATCGATCGGCTCGCGGCGCTCGTCGAGGGCTGAGGGCGCGATGTCATCGGGCCCGTCGGGGGATCGTGACCGGGCAAGGGTGGAGTCCGCCCTCGAGCAGGCCATCGCACGCGGAGACTTCGACGACCTGCCCGGCGCCGGCACGCCGCTGGACCTGCCGCCCTCGCACGATCCCGACTGGTGGATCAGGCAGCGCCTCGCGGAGGACGACGTGGACCGCGACGCCCTGCTGCCCGTCGTGGTGCTGCTGCGCCGTGAGTACGAGCAGCGCGATGCCACCCTCGCCGAGCTGCCCGACGAGCAGATGGTGCGCGACTACGCGAACGACTTCACCGAGCGCGTGCGCGAGGACCGCCGCGGCACACCGCTGGCCCGGATGCTGGCGCCCGAGATGGATCCCGACGACGCCGTGGAGCGATGGCGCGAGCTGCGCGCCGCGACGGCCGACACCGAACCCGTGCGTCCGGAGCCCGTCGAACCGCCGCGACGGCGCCGCTGGTGGTGGCCGTTCAGCTGAGCGCCTTCCAGATGCCGAGCGCGGCGGCGACCCACTCCTCCGGTTCGGCGGCCGCATCCCTCGCGCCGTGGCCGCGCAGCCAGGCGCAGACGTTCTCGCAGTCCCGCTGCAGGAAGCTGCGACCGTGGGGGTTCGCGATCAGGTCGATGACCTGCGGGACATCGATGATCACGGGGTCCGGCTCCGCCTGGCGGGTGTCGACCAGGATGTTGTACGGCGAGAGATCGCCGTGCACGAGACCCAGCTCGGCGAAGCCCAGCACCACCTCCCGCAGGGCACGGGCCCAGCGCTCGATCGTCGCCGCGTCCGGCGTCGTCTCCTGCAGACGGGGAGCGGCGACCGCGCCGTGCTCGTCGTCGGTCCCGACGAACTCCATGCACACCTCGGTGCCGACGATCTGCACGGGATAGGGGACGGGCAGGCCTGCGGACCACAGCTTCCCGAGCACGTCGAACTCGGTGCGGGCCCACTGCGAAGCGGCGACCTGCCGGCCGAAGGCGGTGCCCTTGGCCATCGCCCGCGCTTCGCGGGTGTCCTTGCCCCGGCGCCCCTCCGTGTAGGCGTGGGAACGGTGGAAGCTCGAGTGCTCGGGGGAGCGGTAGCGCTTGGCGACCAGCAGCGTCGCCTCGCCGTCGGCGCCGGTGAGCAGCTCCTCGGACAGGGCCCGTTCGAGCAGGAAGGCGTCGGCCTCCTTGCCGGACTTGAGCACACCGAGCTCGGTGTCGATCGCCCCGTCGTGCTGGACGACCCAGTCGGGGAAGGGCTGCGGTCCACGGTCGAGGGTGTGGGCGGTCTCCGGCCAGGTGGACCAGCGCTGGTCCTCGTCGAGCTCGGCGACGGTCGCGGTGAACATGGCGCGGGCGAAGAAGGCGTCCCTGTCGAAGGACGAGGTCATGGGATCTCCTGAGGGGGTGACCTGCGAGATGCTCAGCAGGTCGGGGCGGAAGGGAGGACAGCAGGGGTCAGCACGGCGACAACCATCGGCTCCTCCTTCCCTCAGGGCCGGCCCGCTCGGGTCGGCGACGTGATCACGGTAGGACCGAGGCCGGGCGCGGTCCACCGAATATTCGGCGATGCTCTCGGCGAGCCCGGGCCCTGGACACCCGCAGCGGTCGCCGCAAGACTGGCCCGATGTTCCTCGAGAACCTCGGCATCGATGCCGTCGACCCGATCCGCCTCGGCCGCTTCTGGGAGGCGGCCCTGGGCACCACCGCGCTCACCGTGGAGCCCGACATCTATGAGACGCGCCTGGAGATCACGGGTGACGCCTACCTCGATCTGTGCTTCGCGCAGGTGCCGGAGCCTCCCATGTCGCCGCTGCGCCTCCACCTCGATCTGCGAGGCGGCGACCGACAGCTCGACGTGGCCGATCAGCTGCGGGAGTTCGGCGCGAGGGACCTCGACATCGGCCAGGGGGAGGTGCCCTGGATCGTGCTCGGCGATGTCGAGGGGACGGCGTTCTGCGTGAGGGAGGAGCGCGCGGAGTTCACCGGTACAGGGCCGCTCGCCGCTCTGCCCCTGGACTCCGCGGATCCGCAGCGGGACGCCGATTTCTGGGCCTGGTTGACCGGCTGGGCCGACGCCGACGCCGACGCCGACGTCCCCGGCATCGCCCCGCGCACGCTCCGCCATCCCTCTCTGCGGGGGCCCCTGCTGGAGTTCTGCGCGGAACCCGAGCCGAAGCAGGCCGGCGCCAAGAACCCGATCCATCTGGACATCCGGCTCGAGGACGAGGACGACGCTGACGAGATCGCCGCGCAGGTCGCCGAGCGCGGAGGCCGTGAGCTGCACCCTGACTGGGGCGAACTGCCCTGGCGGGTGTTCCAGGATCCCTCCGGCAACGAGTTCTGCCTCCTGCCGGCGCCCGGAGCGTCCGCATGACCGGCGCCCGGAAGACCACCGCCTTCCTGGCCGTGCTGCTCGGAGGGGCCGGGATCCTGCACCTCGCGAAGCCCGCCCCGTTCGACGCCATGGTGCCTCATGCCCTGCCCGGAGAGCCTCGGACCTATACCTATGCCTCCGCCGTCGCGGAACTGGGCGTGGCCGGTCTGCTCGCTGTCCCGTGCACGCGCCGAGCAGGCGGTCTCGCCGCGACGGCGCTGTTCGTGGCCGTGTATCCCGCCAACCTGCAGATGGCCTACGACTGGCGCCATGCCGAGCCGCGGAAGCGGGCGATCGCCCTTGCGCGCCTGCCCCTGCAGGGGGTGCTCATCGCACAGGGCCTGCAGGTGGCCCGCGCATCCAGGAGCCGTGCGGAGAACTCCTGAGCGCATCGGTGAGCGCCGATCGGCGCGGCTGATGACTGCGTCGGCGCTCCACGACGTGGACGCCTGCTAGGTGAAAGCTTCTACATGCTCTACTGTGGGCCGTCGTTCATCCGGTCCGAAGGAGCACCAGTGATCACCAGACGTTCCCTGCTCGGCGCCGCCGGGGCGACGGGGGTGGCTCTCGTCGGCGGCTGCGCCCGCGAGCCCGAGATCGATCGGTCCTTGGAGCCGCCGGCCGCGCCGGGCGACTCGGGCGCGATCACCTTCCAGATCTGGGACAAGGCCCAGGAGCCCGCGATGCAGCAGATCATCGACGCGTTCCACGAGCAGTACCCGGACATCGACGTGACCATGTCCTCCGCAGCCTTCGCCAGCTACTTCGAGCGGCTGCGCATCCAGGCGACCGGTGATGACCTGCCGGACGTCTTCTGGATCAACGGACCGAACTTCGAGCTCTACGCCTCCTACGGGATGCTCCAGGACCTCAGCGGGCTCGAGGGCTTCGACCCCGCGAACTATCCGGAGAACCTCACCGAGCTGTACACCTACCAGGGGTCGCCGTACGCGATCCCGAAGGACTTTGACACGATCGCGCTCTGGTACAACCGCGACCTCCTCCACCGCGCCGGAGTGGACGAGCCCACCGGCAGCTGGAGCTGGGAGGAGTACCGCGACGCCTCCGAGACGGTGACCCGTGCCCTCGGCGGGGAGCAGATCTGGGGCAATCCCGGCGGTGTCGCGAACCAGGCCTACATCTATCCGCTGATCATGCAGGCCGGAGGTTTCGTGCTGGACGAGGGGAAGGAGGGGAAGGCCGTCTCCGGGTACGACAGCCCGGGCGCGATCGAGGCGTTCTCCTTCCTCGACGGCATGATCCGTGACGGCATCGCCCCGGACGTCCGCTACACCGCGGAGAACGTGCCCTCGGACCTCTTCAACAGCGGACGCGCCGCGCTGCTCCAGTCGGGCAACTGGGAGGCCGCCCAGCTGCAGGACTCGCCGGTGCGGGAGCACCTCGGGGTCGCGCCGCTGATCCACGGGAGCGAGGAGGCCAACGTCATCCACGGGATCGGGTACGCGATGTCCGCGCGCAGCCGCAACAAACCGGCGGCCTCGGCGTTCCTCGCGTTCCTGGGGTCCGAGGAGGCCCACCGCATCCAGGCGGAGGCCGGCGCCGCCAATCCGGCATTCGTGGGCACCAACGACGCCTACATCGAGGCGATCCCGGAATTCTCCCTCGACGTCTTCGTCGAGGCCGCGGAGACCGCGAGGCCGTACCCGGCATCGCAGAACACCTCCGCCTGGCTGCAGCTGGAGGAGCTGCTCTTCCCCAAGATCCTCAGCGGGGACGGAGAGCTGGAGAAGAACGCCGCGGATCTCGCCATGAGGATGAACGGAGTGCTCGCCGATGAATCATGATCCCGCACCCCTGACAAGACGCCGACGGCGCGGCCGCGACGGTCTCTGGCCGCTGGTCTTCCTCGCCCCGCTCATGATCGGCGTGGTGGCCTTCTACTTCTGGCCGATCCTGGCCACCGTGCTGAACTCCTTCGCGAGCTTCGACCCGTTCGGAGGTCGCAGCTTCGCGGGGCTGGAGAACTATCGGACGCTGCTGGGCGACTCGTTCATCCCCCGAGCGGTCCTGAACACCGCCGTGTACACCGCGATCGTGCTGCTGGGCATCCCGATCGCCCTCGTCGTCGCCTCCCTCCTGACCCAGAAGGGCCTGCGCTTCTCCCGGTTCTACCAGGTGCTGTTCTTCCTCCCCGCCGTCTCGATGCCGGTTGCCGTCGCGCTCGTATGGCGGATGATCTTCAACCAGGAGTTCGGCGTCGTCAACTGGGCGCTGTCCGTGATCGGCATCCAGGGGCCGTACTGGGTGACCGCCCCCTGGTGGTCCCTGCTGGCGGTCTCCGTCGTCGGCCTGTGGTCGAGCCTGCCGCTCGCCGTGATCATCCTGTCGGCCGGTCTGCAGGGCGTGCCGCCGGAGCTCTACGAGGCCGCCCAGCTCGACGGAGCAGGAGCGCTGAAGCAGTTCCGGTCGGTCACCGTCCCGCTGCTGACGCCCAGCATCTTCTTCCTCATGATCATCACGGCGATCAACGGCTTCCAGCTGTTCGACCTGCTGTTCGCGATGATGGGCCAGGCCAACCCGGCGATGGCCGACACCCAGTCGCTCGTCTACCTGTTCTACTCCGAGGCGTTCCGCCAGAACGACCAGGGATATGCCTCGGTGATCGCGCTGCTGATCCTCCTGATCATCGGAGCATTCACCCTGCTGCAGTTCCAGGCCCAGAAGAGGTGGGTGCACTATGACTGACAAGCGCACGACACGACCCCGGTACGGGACCCACGCGGCCCTGCTGATCGGCGGAGCGGTGATGGTCTTCCCCTTCGCCTGGCAGCTGATCATGTCGCTGTCCACCCACGCGGAGGTCACCTCCGTGCCGCCGACGTGGTGGCCCGAGAGCCTGCAGTGGCAGAACTACCCGGCGGTCTTCGAGCAGATCCCGTTCTTCAACCAGTTCCTCACCACGGCGGCGGTCACCGTCGCCCGCGTCGTCGGCCAGCTGCTGCTGTGCGCGATGGCCGGATACGCCTTCGCGCGGATGGAGTTCCGGGGCAAGGGCATCCTGTTCGCCCTGGTGCTGTCGATCCTGATGGTGCCGTACCAGATCTATCTCATCCCGCAGTACGAGATCATCCAGGAGCTGGGATGGCTGAACACGGTCGCCGGTATCGCCGCCCCCGGGATCTTCAGCGCCTTCGGCACCTTCCTCATGCGTCAGCACTTCCTGGGCATGCCGCGCTCGCTCGAGGAAGCCGCCCGCCTGGACGGCGCGAACCCGTGGCAGACCTTCTGGCGGATCATGTTCCCGCTCAGCGGGCCGTCGCTGAGCGCCGTCGCGATCCTCACCGCACTCGCCTCGTGGAACGACCTGATGTGGCCGCTCATCGTGGCGACCTACGACGACCGCACCACGCTCGCGGTGGGACTGTCGACCATGCAGGGCCAGTTCACCACCGACTACCCGGTGATGATGGCGGCCAGCTTCATGGCCATGCTGCCGCTGATGATCCTGTTCATCGTCCTGCAGCGGCGCGTCGTCGAAGGTCTCGCGCACAGCGGCATGAAGGGGTGAGGACCCCCGAGTGGTATGGTGTGGATCACAGCGAGTGGTCTCGTGGCCGGTGTCGTGTGCTGGTCAGGGTCGCTCTCGCCGGACAGGACGCAAGGGGCCGACGGTCCAGACGTGCAGGGCCGCGCAGCCCGACCGTGTGCCGAGTCCGGCCGTGCTCTTCGTGGCGTCCGTGAGCATTCCGGGAAATGGCCGAGGATTCCTCCCCGACCTTCTGCAGAAGGTGCATTCCGATGAATCTGTTCCCGCTCGTCCTCTTCGCCGGGGCCTCGATCCTGCTCGTCGTGAGCCTCTCCTCCATGTACGCGACCAACGTGACGTTCTGGAAGGGGAAGGGACACATCTCCCCGTGGGCCGCCTACGTCTGCATCGCCGCCATCGTGGTCGCGGCCGCAGGCTTCCTGCTCACTCTGTGACCTCCCGGAGCAGCGGGATCGTCACGAGGACGCCCGCGCCGCCACGATCGTCGTGAGCACGCGGGTCTCCCGCAGGCGCAGCGCGGCCTCCCGCGCTGCGGCATCGACCATCAGCCCGTCGGCCCCGAGCGGGACGTCCCCGAACGGCGACTCCTCGAGCAGCACCAGATCCGCAGGGCCGCCCGCCTCGAGCCGGCGCACCCCGTCGGTCGAGGCGGCGAGGGCCTCGCGCGGCTGCAGCTGCTGCCCGGGGTGCCATCCTGGCCGGTCGTCGGCGCTGCGGTGCACGGCGGCGGCCATCGCCAGCCACGGATCCAGCGGCGCGACCGGGGCGTCGGAGCCGAGCGCGAGCGGCACGCCCGCGCTGAGCAGATCCCGCAGACGGAACGCCTGTGTGCCCCGGTCGGGCCACAGGCTCTCGGTGGCGTCGCGGTCATCCAGCAGATGCGCCGGCTGCACCGAGGCGGTCACCCCGAGCGCCGCCATCGCCGCGACGTCGTCATCGGTGAGCATCTGCGCGTGCTCGAGCCGGGCAGGGATGTCGACCTGCGCGATCGCCCCGAGGGCGATCTGGGCGGCGGCATCGCCGATCGCATGCACGGCGGCGGTGAGGCCCTGGGCGGACGCCCTGGTGAGGGCGTCCAAGAGCTCGTCCGCACCGTAGCTGAGCACGCCGCGACCCGCGTAGCCGTGACCGTCGGAGTACGCCTCGCGGGTGTACGCGGAGTGGGAGCCGAGCGCGCCGTCGACGATCACCTTCAACGGGCCCATCGTCACCAGGCCCGTCGGATCCAGCACGGTGCCCGTCGGCCCGGGGGCGTGCGCGAGCTCGGCGGGATAGACGGCGGTGCGGATACGCATCCGGGGCGACTGCGCGGGCCAGGACTCCCAGGGGCGGCCCCACTCCATGTCGACCAGGCCCACCACCCCGAGATCGAGCGCCTGCCGCTGCATCATCGCCGCTCCGGTCGCGACGGAGTCCTCGACACCGGGCAGCTCGGGCAGTCGCGGGGCGAGCGCGAACCAGTCCTCCTCGGCGAGGATGCCGTCGCGCGGGGGCACCCCCAACGCCGCGAGCGCCGCGGAGTTCATCCAGGCGTGATGGGCATCGCCGCCGATCAGGACGGTGGGCACCGCGCCGGTGACCTCGTCGAGGGCGGGCACCGTGGGCTGCACGGCGAAGTCCACCAGGCGGTGCCCGAAGCCGATCAGGGCCCGTCGCGGATCGGTGCGGTCATCGCGCCGCGCGTCCAGCTCGGCGCGCACCAGCTCGAGGATCACGCCCACGCTCTCGGCGCCGGAGGTGTTCAGCCGGGCATGGGCCTGCGAGAGCTGCCCGGTGTGCACGTGCTGGTCCCACAGCCCGGGGATCGCGATCGCACCGCCGCCGTCGAGCTGCTCCTCCCCGGCGGTGGGGGAGAGGGACGGGGCGATCTCGGCGATCACGCCGTCGTGGAGCCGGAGGTCGACCGGGCGGGCCGGGGCGTGGCCGGTCGCGGTGTCCACGGGCCGTATCTGTCTGATCAGCACCGATCCAGGGTAGCCCGGCCGGAGCGGATCATGACGACTGTCATGGGCAGATCGTGATCCCTGCGCCTGGGACGGCGGCGCGAGCGGAGGAAGGCTTGCTGGCATGAACACGTCGACTGCTCCTGCCACTCCTGCCACTCCTGCCGCTACGTCCGCCCCCGGCCCCGTCCCAGCCCCGACCTCTGCTCCTGCTGCTCCCGCGATCAGCCTGCGCGGACTCACCAGGACCTACGGGTCGGTGCGTGCGCTGGACGGCCTCGACCTCGAGATCGGTCGTGGCGAGATCGTCGCGCTGCTGGGCCCCAACGGCGCCGGGAAGTCGACCGCCATGGAGATGATGGTCGGCCTGGCCGCGCCCGATGCCGGCGAGGCCCGGATCCTCGGTGCCGACCCCGTCGAGGCCACCCGCACCGGTCTGATCGGCACGATGCTGCAGAGCGGGCCGCTGCTGCCGGACCAGAGCGTGCGCTCCATGCTGCGCCTGCTCCACTCCCTCCAGGCCCACCCGATGCCGCTCGCGGACGCCGCCCGCCAGGCCGACGTCACCGAGCTGCTCCCGCGCCGCATCGGCACCCTCTCCGGTGGGCAGGCGCAGCGGGTGCGCTTCGCGATCGCCCTGCTCGGCGATCCCCAGGTGCTGCTCCTGGACGAGCCCACCGTCGGCATGGACATCGGCGCCCGTCGCGCTTTCTGGGACCAGATGCGCGCGGTCGCTGCGACCGGACGCACCATCGTCTTCGCCACCCACCACCTCGACGAGGCCGAACGGGAGGCGCGCCGCGTGATCGTGATGGACCGCGGCCGCGTGGTCGCCGATGGCACCGGCCCGGAGATCAGCGCGATCGTCGGAGGCCGTGTGATCACTCTGCGCGGCGTCGACGCCGACGAGATCGTGGCGCTGCCCGGGGTGCAGAGCGCCGGGGCCGACGAGACGGATCCCGGCCGGGTGCGAGCCCTCTGCTCCGACTCCGACGCCGCCCTCGCCGCGCTGTTCACCGGGGACCTCGCCGGGCGCGTCCGCGAGGTGCTGGTCTCCGCCCCCGGTCTCGAGGAGGCCTTCCTGCGCATCACCGACCACAGCGTTCCCCGCGACCCCGCGGACGCCGCCGCACCCGACGCCGAGGAAGGAACCCGGCCATGAGCACCCGTACCAGCCCGGCATCCCGCCCCATCACCACCCGTACCACCCGTACCACCGCCATCCGTACCACCGCCACCCGTCCCCTCTCGCTCCGGAGCCACGTCATGACTACACCAGCGGACAGCACCGTCCTCAGCTCGCACACCAGCACCAGCACCAGTCCCGGAACCCTGGCACCGACGGACGCCCCCGTGGCGCCGGAGGCACCCGTCGCCCGGACGACGGCCACCCCGTCGGCCGCGCGTCGGACCGTGCACTACGCGCTGCACACCACCCGGATGACGGTCACCGACGTCCCGTTCATGGTGTTCACGATCGCGCTGCCCGTGGGCATGTACCTGCTGTTCTCGATGATGTTCGGGGATGAGGCCGACGGGCAGGCGCGCGGCATGATCATGATCAACATGGCCGCCTACGGCGGTCTCGGCGCCGCCGTCACCGCGGGCACCAAGATCCAGGAGGACCAGCGCAACGGCTTCCTGCGCCAGCTGATCGTGGCCGGCCTGTCGCCGCGCTCGTTCCTGGCCGGATCCATCCTGGCCGCGAGCGCCGTGATCATCCCGGCGCTGGCCGCCGTGGGCCTGGTCGGTCTGGTCAGCGGGGTGGAGGCGGCTCCCACCGCGTTCCTGGCGACGCTGGCCGTGCTGTGGCTGGGCCTGCTGCCCACCATCCTCGTGGGCCTCGTGCTCGGGATGGTGCTCAAGGGCGGCGCGGCGATGGCCGGCGGCGTCGTCACCATGATGGCGATGGCGATCTTCGGCGGGCTCTGGATGCCCCTGGAGATGTTCCCGACCTGGATGCAGTCCTTCGGCCACGCGATCCCCACCTACTGGATCTCGAGCCTCGGCGAATGGGCCCTCTACGGGACGTCGTTCCCGCTGACCGGAGTGGCCGTGATCGGCGCCTGGACCGCCGCGCTCGCCCTGCTGTGCACGGTGAGCATGTCCCGCGCGGTGGGCCTGAGCCGACGTTGACACGAGCGGACGCTGACACAATGAGCGCCATGGGGATCGAAACGGACGCGATGTTCGGGGCCCGCGGCCGGGGCACCGCGGAGGAGGCCGCCGCCCGGCCCTTCACGCCGCGCGCGATCCACCGTGCCGCGGTCGAGTCCGGCGGCCTGCCGTACTCGATCGCCCCCGTCCTGTTCGTCGTGATCCCGATCGTCTACGGCTGGATCGAGGCCCCGGGCCCGTCGGCCGTGGTGGTGACGCTCCTGCTGCTGGTGTACGGGGCGGCGTTCGTCTACTGCTGCGGCATCGGGATGTACCCCTTGCGGGTGCGGCTGGCCTGGTTCGCGCTGTGCACCCTGATCTTGCTCTCGCTGATCCCGTTGATCGGCCCGAACGTGCTGTTCATGGTGATGTTCCAGGCGATGACCCATGTGCTGCTGCTGCCGTGGAGATGGGCCGTGCCCTCCATGATGGTGATGAGCTTCGCGGTGATCGTGACCGCGGTGGCCACCGAGGTCTACCTCGCCGCCGGGATCGCGGTGATGGGCATGATGATGGCCTGGGGTATCGGCTACGGCATCCGCCAGCAGATCCTTCAGGAGCAGCTCGAGGCCGCCCACGAGCGCAACGCCGTGCTCGCCGTCGCCGCCGAGCGCGAGCGCATCGGCCGGGACCTCCACGATCTGCTGGGCCATTCGCTGACCTCGCTGACGATCTCCGCGCAGCTCGCCCGGCGCCTCCTGGACTCCGACCCCGACGCCGCCCGCGAGCAGCTCGCGCACATCGAGACGACGGTGCGCCAGGCCCTCGCGGACGTCCGCGCCACCGCGAGCGGCATGCAGAAGGTCCGCGCAGCCACCGAGATCGCGTCGGCCCGCAGCGTGCTCGGGACCGTCGGCATCCAGGCCGAGGTGCCCACCGCCCTGCCCCCGCTGCCCGACGACCGCGCCGAGCTGTTCGGTTTCGTCATCCGTGAGGGCGTCACCAACATCGTGCGCCACTCCCATGCCACCCGCGCCGCCATCACCGTCGACGAGCGTTCCGTGAGCATCGCCGACGACGGCGTGGGGATCCCCGATGGCTCCTCCCGCACCGGGCTGCGCGGTCTCGAAGCCCGCGTCACCGTGGCGGGCGGTGCTTTCGAGGTGACCACCGGTGAGGCGGGCACCCGCCTCACCGCGACGATGGAGGACCCGCAATGATCCGCCTCGTGGTCGCCGACGACCAGTCGATCCTGCGATCGGGCCTGGTGGCGCTGCTGCGCCTGGAACCGGACCTCGAGGTGGTCGGGGAAGCGGCCGACGGAGCGAGCACCCTCGCCACCGTCGCCGAGCACTCCCCGGACGTGCTCCTGCTGGACGTGCAGATGCCTGCCGGGACCCGGGCCGACGGGACGCCCGGTCCGTCCGACGGGATCGCGCTCGCGCAGGAGCTGCACGAGCTGCAGGCAGCGCAGGAGGCGCAGGCGCAGGCGCAGGGAGCGGGCCAGGAAGGCACTACCGGCCCCGAGGTGCGCGCGTCTGGCTCCGAATCCCGCGCGTCCGGCCCCGAGTCCCGCGCGTCCGGCCCCGAGTCCCGCGCGCAACCTCGCATCATCGTGCTCACGACCTTCGGCCGCGCCGGCTATCTGCGCCGCACCATGGAGGCCGGTGCGCAGGGATTCATGGTCAAGGACACCCCTGTCGAGCGCCTGGTGGATGCGATCCGACGCGTCGACCAGGGCCTGCTCGTGGTGGATCCCGAGCTCGCGGCGCAGTCGCTGTCCGTCGGAGCCAGTCCGCTGACCACGAAGGAGACCGAGGCGCTGCAGGGCGCCGCCGCCGGAGGCAGCACCGCGAAGATCGCGGCGACGCTCTTCCTCAGCGAGGGGACCGTGCGCAACCACATCTCCTCCGCCATCGGGAAGCTCGGGGTGGCCAACCGTGCCGAGGCCGTGCGTGCCGCCTCGGACAACGGCTGGATCTGACCGCCGGCTCGACAGTCCACCATTCCTGACCGCCGGCTCGACGGTCCACCAGTCCTGACCGCCCGGGCGAGTAGCCTTTCGGGGTGTCGACGATCGAAGCCCTGTTGGCGGACCTGATCCACGTCAGCGTCCCCGCCTTCGCGATCGCGTCGATGCTCTCGATGGGGCTGCGCACCCCGCTGCGAGCCTTCCGTCAGCAGCTGCGCGACCGCCGCACCGTGCTCGCGGTGCTCGGCGCGAACTTCGTGGTGGTCCCTGCGGTGGGCACGCTGCTCATCTGGCTCCTCGAGGGCATCCTCCCGCACCAGACCGGGTCAGGATTCATCATCGCCCTGTGCGCGGCGGGCGCGCCCTTCGTGCTGCAGCTGGGCGCGATGGCCCGCGTCCCCTACAGCGAGATCGCCGGTCCGATGGCGGTGCTCCTGCTCGGCTCGATCGTGTTCATGCCGCTGGTCGTCCCGTCGCTGCTGCAGCACGTCGCGGTCGACGGGTGGGCGGTGGCCCGACTGCTGCTGGGCACGATGCTCTCGCCGATGATCGCGGGGATCGTCATCGCCGCGGTGTGGCCGCGCCGCGCCGACCTGATCGCCCGCATCGCCGGCGGCGTCGCGGCGGTCTCCGCCGTCCTGCTGTTCCTCTCGGGCCTGGGCGCGAACACCGGGCTCGTGCTGCAGCTGCTGCTGTCCCCGGTGCTCCTGGTGGCCGTCGGATTGGTGGTCCTCGCCTTCGTGGCCGGCCGACTCTCCGGCGACCTCGCCGGGGACACCCTCACCCTCTCCGACGGGCCCGCGATCCTCACCAGTCAGCGCAACATCGCCGCCGCTCTGCTGGTGGCACGCACAGGAAACGGCGACAGCTCGATCGTGGTGGCGATCCTGCTGCTGAGCGCCGTCGGCTTCGTGATGCTCGTGCCCTACACCCTGGCCTCCGGGCTGATCCGGCGCCGCCGGGCGGGGGAGAAGACCTCGGTCGGCGTGCTGCTCGGCGTGGTCGGCCCGAAGACGGACTGAGCGACAGCGAGCGGACGCGAGCGACCGCCGCCCGTCTACCCGTGGGCCCGCCCGTCCGTTCGCCTCCCCGTCCGGCCGTCTGCCCGTCCACCCTCCCCGTCCGCTTGCCCACCCGTCCCCACCTCGGTTACTGGTTGGTACCCCGTCGGAACAGGCGTTGAGGCCGAGTCATTCCGCCTAGTACGACGGGGCAGACTGCTTCTGGTGCGTCGTGAGCGAGTCGGCACCTGGGTCTTCTGAACCGTTCGGGCGGGGACCGTGGGAGATGGGAGATGGGAGATGGGAGATGGGAGATGGGCGGTGGGCCGTGGCCGTGGCCGTGGCCGTGGGCCGTTGACGACGGGCGACGCACGACGGGCGACGGGCGACGGGCGACGGGCAACGGGCGGTGGCGGGCCCCCGCGGGCGCCGGTCAGCGGACGGGCTTCGCTCGCGGAGCTCGGCGCGCGAGGCCCCGCGGGCGGGGTTCAGCAGTGGGCGGACAGGTGTCCTGCGTCATCCCGTGCGTCGGGGATCCCGCCTACGCTTGCCCGGTGTCGTCCCTGCTGCGCATCGTCCGCTTCACCCGTTCCCTGGCCCCGCTGTACACCGCGGTCATCGTCTGCTCGGTGCTCACCGCCGCGGCCGGCCTGGCCGTTCCCTTCCTGATCGGCAACGCCACCGACACCGTCGCCGGCGCCGTCGAAGGCCGCACCGCCGCCGGGACTGCGGTGCGCGCCGTGGTGCTGATCGCCGCCGGAGTGCTGATCGCGGAGCTGTTCAGCACGGTGGTCTCCAACGTCGGCGGCTGGTTCGGCGACGTGATGAGCAACCGGATGCGCACGATCCTCTCGGTGCGCTACTACGACAAGCTGCTCCACTTGCCGCAGCGCTGGTTCGACGGCGAGGTCACCGGCACCATCGTGGCGAGACTGAACAGGTCGATCACCGAGATCACGAACTTCGTGAAGATGATGTCGAACTCGTTCGCCTCGATGCTGATCACCACCGCCGCGGTGCTCGCGATCAGCGCCTGGTACGCCTGGCCGCTCACACTGCTGCTGCTCATCGTGTTCCCCGTCTACGTGTGGCTGACCTCGCTGACGTCGGTGAAGTGGCAGCGGCTCGAGGGAGAGAAGAACGAGCAGGTCGATATCGCGTCGGGACGGTTCGCGGAGGTCGTCGGGCAGATCCGGGTCGTGAAGTCGTTCGTCCGCGAGCGCGGCGAGCTCGAGGACTTCTCCCGCCGCTTCCGCTCCACCGACGCCACCACGAGGGAGCAGTCCTCGCACTGGCACCGCATGGACGTGATCCGTCGGGCGTTCCTCAACATCATCTTCTTCGCGATCTACGCGATCATTTTCGTCCGCACCGTCCAGGGCGCCTTCTCCCTCGGTGAGATGGTGCTGCTGGTCCAGCTGATGACCATGGCCAAGGCCCCGGTGGAGTCGATGAGCTTCGTGATCGACTCCGCGCAGCGCGCGATCGCCGGGTCCAAGGACTACTTCCGGGTGATGGAGACTCCGGTCGATCCGCGCACCGCCGCGGTCATGGCCGCGCGTCCGTCCGACGCCGCCGATGCCGGGCATGCGGCCGGGACGGATGCGGCCGACGAGGTCCCCGCGTCGGCCGTGCCCACGGCCCACGTCGACCCGATCCCGGGCGCTCCGGTGGTCGCCTTCCGCAGTGTGGATTTCGCCTATGAGGACGGCGAGGACGTGCTGCACGCGATCGACTTCCAGGTCGACCGCGGGGAGAAGATCGCCCTGGTCGGGGAGTCCGGCGGCGGGAAGTCGACCATCGTGAACCTGCTGCTGGGGCTGTACGAGCCACGCACCGGGAGCGTCGAGGTGGTGGGTCATCCGAGCTCCGACCTGCCACTGGACCAGCTGCGCTCGCGCATCGGCGTGGTCTTCCAGGACGCGTCGCTGTTCTCCGGCACCATCCGCGAGAACATCGCCTACGGTCGGCCCGAGGCGAGCGACGCGGAGGTCATCGAGGCAGCTCGGCGCGCGAACGCCGATGCCTTCATCCTCCGCTTCCCCGACGGCTACGAGCAGGTGATCGGGGAGCGCGGTCTGAAGCTCTCCGGCGGGCAGCGCCAGCGCATCGCCGTGGCCCGGGCGATCCTCAAGGACGCCCCGGTGCTGGTGCTCGACGAGGCCACCTCCGCCCTGGACACGAAGGCCGAGATCCAGGTGCAGAAGGGACTGGACGAGCTGATGGACGGTCGCACCTCCCTGATCATCGCCCACCGGCTCTCGACCATCGCCGAGGTGGACCGCATCGTCACCCTCCGCGACGGGCACATCGACGAGATCGGCAGCCCCGCCGAGCTCGCCGACAGCGGCGGCATCTACGCCCAGCTGCTGGACCTCCAGAGCTCCGGCGACAGCCGCCGCCTCGCGAAGTTCGACATCACCGGTTGAGCAGCTCCGACGGCGCCGGACGTCTCGCGTTCCCGGTCAGCGCGGTGCTGGTGGTCGCGTCCCGTCCCTGACCAGGCGCGGGAGGATACGCACCAGCAGCACCATCGCGAGCAGCTCGACGAGGGTCTGGGTGACGACGGCGGCCGAGACCAGCGGCGAGGGCATCGCCAGAGCGAGGGGCAGCACGACGAGCGAATTGCGGGTCGCGCCCGAGAACGTCACGGCGCGAGTCTGCGCGGCCCCGAGCCGTGCAAGGCGGCCCGCGAGGACCCCGGCGGCGGTGGCGAGCGCGGCGAAGCCGACATAGACCGGCACCAGGGCGAGCAATGACGTGCCCGCGCCGAGCACCCGTGGGGTCTGGGAGCCGACGACGCTGATCAGCACGAGCGCCATGAGCGGCACCATCGCGACCGAGAGGTCCCAGCGCGGCGCGAGGTGCTGGATCAGCGTCGCCGCCAGCAGAGGCAGCAGCACCAGCAGCACGAGGGCGCGCAGGAACGGGAACGGCTCGATCAGTCCTGTCGCCGCGCCGCCGCTCAATAGCGGCACCAGCACCGGCAGCGCCAGCATCTGCGCGAGCATGAGCAGGGGAGTGGCGGCGAGCAGGCGATCCTTCGCTCCGCCCGCGAGGGCCGTGAACACGATGACGTAGTCGATGCACGGGGCGAGCAGCACCAGCAGTGCGCCGATCAGCAGCTCGGGGGAGCTCACGAGCGGCCGCGTGATCACCAGGACGATCACCGGCACCACCAGGAAGTTCAGGGCGAACAGCGTCAGCAGGAATCGGCGGTCCTGGAGGGCCGTGCCGATCCCGCGCAGGGGCATGCCATGGAAGGTGACCAGCAGCAGCGCGGCGATCGTCGGCTCCACCGCGACCTCGAGCCGCGGCGCACCGTGCGGCAGCAGGATCCCGACGCCGAGACCGAACGCGATCGCGGCGAGGTAGATCTGCACCTGATGCCGCTCGAGACCGGCCGGGAGGCCGGGGCGCGCAGGTCGCCCGGCCGCGCGGTCCCCGTGGTCCCCGCGCTGCGTCCCCCTGCGATCCGCCTCCATGCGAGCTGACGGTAGTTCGCGGATCCAGGGAGTGTTCGGGCGCTGCGCGATACCATGGCCCGGATCACACGCTCGGGGGCGACGAAGGAGCTCACATGGGATTCATCCAGGCATTCAAGGGCGCTGTCGGCGGAATGCTCGCCGATCAGTGGAAGGACTTCCTGACCGTTCCGAACGGTCTTCCGCAGACGGCCGCGCTGTTCCCGGCGGTGCCGCAGGGCACCAACGCCGGCCGCGGCTCGAACACTCGCGGATCCGAGAACATCATCTCCAACGGCTCCAAGATCCTCGTGCCCCAGGGGTATGGGCTGATCACGGTGGTCGACGGCCGCGCCACGGGTCTGATCACCGAGGCCGGCGGCTACGAGTTCACCGACTCCTCGCCGGATGCCCGCTCCGTCTTCGCCGGGGACGACGCCCTGGCCTCGACGGTCGGCACCTCCTGGGAGCGCTTCAAGTTCGGCGGGCGTCCCTCCTCGCAGCAGCTCGCCTTCTACGTGAGCCTCAAGGAGATCCCGGACAACCGCTTCGGCACCCAGTCCGAGATCTACTGGGACGACGCCTACCTCAACGCCCAGGTCGGCGCGGTGTGCCGCGGCTCCTACACGATGCGGATCATCGATCCGCTGCTGTTCGTGCACAACTTCGTGCCGGCGGCCTTCATCTCCGCGAACGCTCCGGTGTTCGACTTCTCCGATCCTGACAACGAGGCGGGCAGCCAGCTGTTCCGCGAGGTCGTCGGCTCGCTCGCCCAGGCCTTCTCGCGCTACACGAACGATCCGGACAAGGGCAACCGGATCTCTCGGATCCAGGGTGACTCGGTGGGCTTCGCGCAGTCGCTGTCGGCTGCGGTCGAGGAGAGCTACCGCTGGTCCAGCGACCGCGGTCTGGCGATCGTGAAGACCGCGATCGTCTCGATCGAGTACGACAAGAACACCCGCGAGCTGCTGAACGACGTGCAGAAGGCCGACGCCCTCTCCGGCGCCCGCTCGCAGTCCTTCATGAACCAGGCCGCGGCGCGCGGCGTGGAGTCCGCGGGGGAGACCGGTGGCGGTGCGGGCCTGGCGATGTTCGGTGCGGGCATGGGAGCGGCCGGCGGCATGGTGAACACCGCCCAGCCGTCGAACCCTGCCGGCCAGCAGCCCCAGCAGCCCCAGCAGCCCCAGCAGGCTCAGCCGCAGCAGCAGGGCCAGCCGCAGCAGCAGGCGGCCCCGGCGCAGGACGATCCGGTCGCGAAGCTCGCGCAGTACAAGCAGATGCTGGAGCAGGGCCTGATCACGGAAGAGGACTACGAGGCGGCGAAGAAGTCCGCGCTCGGCCTCTGATCTGAGATGACCGTTCCTCCCCAGGACCCGCGAGGGGTGCGCCCTGACCAGCCCCACCGGTCCGCTCGGCCCTCGGCCGACGGCGGGCCGGTCCAGGGCGCGCCCGCGGGGCCACCGCGGGGCGGGCAGCAGGGCCCGCCCCCGCAGCAGCCCCAGCCGCAGCAGCCGCGGCAGCCGCCGCAGCAGGGCTCGCCCCCGCAGCCGACCCCACCTCAGCAGCCCGCACCACCCCAGCAGCCGGCCCCGCCCCGGCCCCAGGGTCCGCAGAACCGCATCATCGACACCAGCTCGGGGCGCGACGACGGCCTGGACAAGTGCCCGACGTGCGGCGGCACGGACATCACGTACTCGCTGACGGCCAAGGCCCTGGTGTGCGCCTACTGCCGTCACGAGTGGAACGAGGTCAACGCCGAGGAGGCCTTCGGGCTGAACACCTCGATCGCCGACCTGCACGGCCACACCCTCGCCTCCGGCACCGCGGACGTCCGCGAGGACCTCACGATGATGACCCTGAAGTGCCAGGGCTGCGGCGCCGAGGTCGTCATCAACGTGAACCAGGAGCTGCAGGCCCGATGCCACTGGTGCCGCCAGACCCTCTCGGTGAACTCGCAGATCCCCAACGGGGCGGTGCCCGATGCGGTGCTGCCCTTCCAGCTCACCCGCGAGGAGGCGATCGCGCAGATCTCCGCGTTCGCGGACAAGCGCAAGGCCTTCGCACAGGGTCGGTTCAAGTCGGAGTTCGTCCCGGAGAACGTCATGGGGGTGTACATCCCCTACCTGGTCGTGGACGGCAGCATGCATGCCCAGCTGGGCGGGCGCGGCGAGGTCACCACCCGTCAGTACACGGTGCGCACCGGCTCGGGGAAGAACACGCGCAGCGAGACCTACTACGACGCGGACGTCTACTCCGTGCAGCGGGCCTTCGACCTGCTGGTGGACGACCTCACGGTGGAGTCCGCGCAGCGCTTCGACGCCCGGGACAATTCGCACGCGACCAACAACATCCTCAATGCCGTTCAGCCGTACGACACCGAGAACGCCGTCGCCTACAACTCCAACTACCTCAAGAACTTCACGTCCGAACGGCGCGATCTCAACGTGCGTGACGTCGACGACGAGGTCGAGGAGAAGTTCCTGTCGATCGCCCGGGCGAAGGCCACTCCGACCATCGGCCGGTACGACCGCGGGGTGCGCTGGGAGCAGGAGGGCGTCGCCGTGCGCGGCACCCGGTGGGTGTCGGTGAACGTGCCGGTGTGGCTGTACAGCTATGCAGACTCCGCCGTCGGCGACGGGCTGGTGCACTACATCGCGGTCAACGGCCGCAACGGCAACACGATGGGCTCCGTGCCGGTCTCGCACCCGAAGATCTTCGCGGTCTCCTGCTTCGCGGGCTCCATCGCCGCGGTGATCGGCGCAGTGGTGGGCTTCGGCTGGTTCTTCGCAGGATGACGACCACGACCATGTCACCGATCGATGAGGGAAGGGACACCGACGATGCTTCCATTGCTCGCTGAGCTGGCCGCGGATCCGGTCACGCCGATGCTGCTGGCCGATTCCGGGGACGGCGCCGTCGGCCTCGCCTTCCCCTTCATCGCCGGACCGGCGGTGTTCGCCGCGGTCTACGGCGGCATCTACCGCTACTACCGCAACACCGACAAGCGCCACCATTTCGAGAAGGAGACGGAGGTCGCCGTCGGCAACCTCCAGCGGCGCGATCAGAAGGTCGGTTCCAACAACCGACAGCGCAGCCGCACCATGGGCGGCGACAACTCCACCGACCCGCTCGAGCGGGTCCACCGGATCTCCGTGAAGTAGCCCGATGACCAGCGCAGATGGTCCCTCGAGCGCAGACGCCCCGACGGCCACGGACGGGCGCTTCGACGCGATCGTCGTCGGTGCCGGGCTGTCCGGACTGGTGGCCGCGACCCGGATCGCCGACGGCGGCCGACGGGTCCTGCTGCTCGAGCGCGAGGGCGAGCAGGACCTCGGCGGGCAGGCCTGGTGGAGCTTCGGCGGGCTGTTCCTCATCGACTCCCCCGAGCAGCGCCGGATGGGGGTCCGCGACAGCCTGGACCTGGCGCGTCAGGACTGGATGGGCTCGGCCGCCTTCGACTCCGCCGAGGACCACTGGCCGCGGCGCTGGGCCGAGGCCTATCTGCAGTTCGCGGCAGGGGAGAAGCGCGACTGGCTGCACCGGATGGGCCACCGGTTCTTCCCCGTCGTCGGCTGGGCCGAACGGGGCGACGGCCGCGCCGAGGGCCACGGGAACTCCGTGCCGAGGTTCCACATCACCTGGGGCACCGGGCCCGGCGTCGTCGAGCCCTTCGCCCGCGCGCTCGCGGCGCACCGCGAGACGGGCAGGATCCGCCTGGCGACCCGGCACGCCGTCGAGGAGCTCCTCGTCGAGAGCGGTCGCGTCGTGGGCGTGCGGGGCAGCGTGCTGGAGGCCGACACCACCGCCCGAGGGGTCGGTTCCTCCCGCGAGGTGACAGGGGAGTTCGAGCACCGCGCCGCCGCGGTGGTCGTCGCGACCGGCGGCATCGGCGGCAACGAGGAGCTGGTGCGGCAGCTGTGGCCCGCGGACCTGGGCGCCATGCCCGAGGATTTCGTGCACGGCGTGCCCGCGAGCGTCGACGGGGCCGGGATGCTGGCCGCCGAGACGGCGGGCGGCCGCTGGATCCATCGGGACCGCATGTGGCACTACACCGAGGGCATCCGCAACTGGGACCCGGTCTGGCGCGGTCACGGGATCCGCATCCTGCCGGGCCCGTCGTCCCTGTGGGTCGACGCCCGCGGCCGACGCTTGCCGGCGCCCGCGTATCCCGGATTCGACACCACCTCGACGCTGCGCCATCTGCGCACCACGGGGCACGACCACTCCTGGTTCGTGCTCACCCCGAAGATCATCGAGAAGGAGTTCGCGCTCTCCGGCAGCGAGCAGAACCCGGACCTGACCGGAAAGGACATCCGGCAGGTGCTCTCCCGCGTGAAGCCCGGAGCTCCCGCCCCGGTGCAGGCATTCCTCGACCATGGCGAGGACTTCCTGCAGGCCGACAGCGTGCCGGAGCTCGCCGCCGCGATGAACCGCCTCACCGGGGCCGACCTGATCGATGCCCGTGACCTGGAGCGCGTGGTCCGTGCCCGCGACGCCGAGATCCTCAACCGCTTCACGAAGGATGCGCAGATCACCGCCCTGCGCGGCGCCCGGCGCTACCTCGGGGACCGTCTCATCCGCACGGCGGCCCCGCACCGTCTACTGGATCCCGGTGCGGGAGGGCTGATCGCGGTGCGTCTGCACGTGCTGCTGCGCAAGACTCTCGGCGGCCTGGAGACGGACCTCGGCGGGCGGGTGCAGCGCTCGACGGGGCCGGAGCCCGGCGCGCTGCCCGGCCTCTACGCGGCGGGCGAGGCCAGCGGCTTCGGCGGCGGCGGAGTGCACGGGCACAACGCGCTCGAGGGCACCTTCCTCGGCGGATGCCTGTTCTCCGGCCGACAGGCCGCCGCCGGCGTGCTCGAGGACCTGCGATGAGCACGAGGGCGCTGCTGATCACGGGCGCGGTCGGGGTCGGCAAGACGACGGCGGCCGACGCGATCGGGGACGAGCTCGCGATCCGCGGGGTCCCCGGTGCCGTGATGGACCTCGATCGGCTGCGTCAGGCCTGGCCGGCCCCGATCGACGACCGCTTCCAGACGAAGCTCACCCTCGCGAACCTCCGGTCGATGACGCGCAACTATCGCGACGTGGGAGCGCAGGTGCTCGTCGCAGCAGGAGTCCTGGAGACCCGCGAGGAACGATTGGCCCATGAGAGTGCCTTCGGCTGCCCGCTCACGGTCGTGCGCCTGACCGCCCCGCACGAGGTGGTCCGCGCCCGGCTGCATCGCCGTCATGAACTCGACCCGAACGGTCTCGCCTGGCACCTGGACCGGTACGACGAGCTCACCGCGATCCTCGATGCCGCGATGGTGGCCGACACCGAGGTGCCGAACTCCGGCACTCCCTCGCATACCGCGCGTGCGGTGCTCGACGCAGCGGGCATCTGAGCGCCCAGGACCTCGTGGTGCTGTCCGACGGGACTCACTCGCCGGTCGGCTCGGCTCCCGGAAGCAGGATCGTCGAGAAGTCGTCCTCGCCATGGCCTGCGCCGATCTCCGCGTCGAGCGAGGCGAGGGCGCTGCGCAGGGCGGGGAGGTCCGCGCCGGGCCGTGTGCCGTCGGCGGCGTCGACGGTGTCGATCATCAGCCGTGCGTCCTTGGCGATCGCGCTCGCCGTGAAGTCGCCGCCCTCGGTGGTGCGTTCACCGCGCACGAAGGCGCCCTTCATCCCGGCGATGAACGCCAGGCCCGTCGAGCCCAGCAGATCGAGCGTCTCCTCGGCGGAGGCGCCTGCTGCATCGCCGAGCGCGAGCGCCTCACGCAGACCCTGCGCGCTGACCGCGAGCGCAAGGTTGGCCAGGAGCTTGCCTGTCGCGGCCTTGCGGGCCGATTCCACCCCGCGCAGCCGCTCCGGATCCGCCCAGGGCGCGACCACGTCGAGGACTCGTTCGCGCAGCGCAGCATCCGGACTCCCGACGAACACGCCGAGGCTGCCGGCGCGGGCCGGGCCGAGAGTGCCGACCACCGGGACGCCCACGTAGGTGGGGACCGCAGCGGCGAACTCGTCGGCGTCGGCGGGGGAGACGGTGGTGGTGTCCGCCCACGGCGTGCCGACCGGGATCAACCCCGGCTCGAGCACGGTCTCCCGCACGGCGTCGGGGCCGAACAGCGAGGTGATCACGAGGTCCGCGCCCTCGACGGCCTCGGCCGCAGTGGCGGCGACGCTCGCCCCGGCGCCGGCGAGCCGCTCGGTGCGTGAGGCGGTCCGGTTCCAGACCGTCAGCTGATGGTCGGTGAGCAGGTGAAGGGCGAGTTCGGTCCCCATGCGACCGGTTCCCAGGAAAGCGATTCTCATGCGCCCAGTCTCGCACCGATGCCGTCGGGTGAGGAGGGAGGGGTGAGCGCGAGTGGGCGTGGCAGGCCGCGCCGGGGAGGCGTCGGCGAGGTCCGCGCCTTGGGCTGCAGGGCATGGGCGACTGCGGGGCCGCAGAGCTGCGGCCGAGCTGCGGCCTCCTGTGGAGGAACGGTCGTCCACCGCCTCGTTGTGATCCGCGCCGCGAATCCTGCACAATGGAAGGCATGTCACCGCGCATCAGCCGTCGCCGAGCGTTCGCCGCCGCAGCAGCCGCTGGTCTGGGCCTGCCCGCAGCAGCCCATGCTGCTCCTGCTCCCGCCGCCGCCCTGCGCGGTGGACGGTTCGAGAACCTGCGCGTGGCCACCTACAACGCGTCGCTGAACCGGGCGACCGAGGGGAAGCTGCTGGAGGATCTGAAGTCCGGCGAGGATGAGCAGATCCGCGCGGTCGCCGAGGTCATCCAGATCAACAACCCCGACATCCTCCTGCTCAACGAGTTCGATCACGACGAGGACGGCGCCGGCATCGAGCTGCTGCGCCGCAACTACCTCGAGGTGGGGCAGCACGGCCGCACCCCGGTGTTCTATCCCTACGCCTACAGCGGCCCGGTGAACACCGGCGTGGACAGCGGCCTGGACCTCGACGGCGACGGCACCGTCGGCGGTGCGGGGGACGCCTGGGGCTTCGGCGAGTTCCCTGGCCAGTACGGGATGGTCGTCCTCTCCCGTCACCCGATCCTCACTGATCAGGTGCGCACTTTCCAGAAGCTGCTGTGGACGGACATGCCCTCCAACCTGCTCCCCACCGAGTTCTACGGCGAGGAGGCCGCCGCGGAGCTCCGCCTGAGCTCGAAGTCCCACTGGGACGTCCCGGTGCAGGTCGGGTCCACCACCGTGCACGTGCTCGCCGCGCACCCCACCCCTCCCAGCTTCGACGGCCCGGAGAAGCGCAACCAGCGTCGCAACAACGACGAGATCCGGCTCTGGGCGGACTATCTCACCCCCGGAGCGCAGTCCCGATGGATCACGGACGACGCCGGCACGCGCGGCGGCCTCGCCGCCAGGGAGCAGTTCGTCGTCCTCGGTGACTACAACTCCGATCCGGCCGACGGCGATTCCTGGCCGGGCGCGATCGACCAGCTCCTCACGCACCCCCGGGTGCGGGACACCAAGCCTCGCAGCGAGGGAGCTGTCGAGGCCGCGAAGGACCAGGCCGGCGCCAATGCCGACCACGAGACGGACGCCCAGTACGACACCGCCGACTTCGCGGACACCCCCGGCCCCGGCAATCTGCGCGTCGATTACGTGCTGCCCTCGAAGACCCTCCAGGTGGTCTCCTCGGCCGTCTACTGGCCTGCGAAGGGCGCCCCCGGCAGCGAGCTGACCGGCGAGGAGCCGTTCCCCACCTCCGATCACCGCCTGGTGCGGGTGGACCTGCAGGTGCGTGCCTGAATGACCTCCGGCGCGCTCCCTCCCGTCCTCGCTGCGGCCTTCCTGCGAGAGCTGCTCGCTGCGGCCGACGGGGCCGGCCGACCGGTGCATCTGCTCGACGTGCGATGGGCCCTGGACGGCTCCACCGGCCGCGACGCCTATCTCGCGGCGCACCTGCCCGGAGCCGTCTACGTGGACCTCGATACTGAGCTCGCCGCTCCCGCGCGGGCCGGTGCGGGACGCCACCCTTTGCCCGCTCCCGAGGACTTCGCCGCGTCCCTGCGACGTGTCGGTGTCACCGAGGGATCGCACGTCATCGTCTACGACGACACGAACTCCTCCCCGGCCGGGCGCCTGGTGTGGATGCTGCGTGCGCTGGGCCATGACGCCGCGGTGCTGGACGGGGGAGTGGCCTCCTGGGACGGCGAGCTGGACAGCGGCGACGTGCAGCCCGCTCCGGGGGACGTCCAGTCGCGTCCGTGGCCGGACAGCCAGATCGCCACGGCCGACGAGGTCGCCTCCGGTGAGGCCCTGGTGATCGACGCCCGCGCCCCGGAGCGCTATCGCGGTGACACCGAGCCGATCGACCCCCGCGCCGGGCATATCCCCGGTGCCGTGAACCTGCCGTTCAGCGGCAACCTCGCGGCCGACGGGCGTTTCCTGCCCGCCGCTGAGCTGCGACGGCGCTTCGTGGACGCCGGGATCCGTCCGGAGCAGGACGTCATCGTCTACTGCGGCTCCGGCGTCACCGCGACCCATGACGTGCTCGCCCTGCAGCAGGCCGGATATTCCTCGGTGCGGCTGTTCCCGGGCTCCTGGTCGCAGTGGAGCAGCGACCCCTCGCGCCCGGTCGCCACCGGCCCGACGCCCTGAAGCCCTGAGACCTGACGCCAGACGTCTTGACTCGGTGCGTCTGAGGCCCTGACGTGTCAGGTGGTCGGGGTGATCTCCCGGATGGCCTGCACGATCGCCCGGTGGCGGTGTCGCTGCTCGAGAGCCTCCCCCTCGCCGTGAGAGTCCTGGCCGAGCACACCGGCCCAGATCGGCACCATCTCCGCATGGTACGAATGGCCGTGCCCGCCGGTCACCTTCACCGACAGCGGCATATCGGCCGCGATTTGCCAGAACGTGATCCAGGGGAACCAGCGCATCGCCGGGGTGACATCGTGGCCCACCCGCTCTCGCAGCCAGTCGGGCTCCTCCCACAGCAGCGAAGGCCGCCACCACACCACGGGGTCCGACGGGTGCTGGGCATAGACCACACGCGGATGCTCCCAGCGCCGGTACAGACCGCCGAAGTAGTTGCGGTGCAGATCCTGCGGGCGCGTGACCACCCGGATATGCCGACCATGTTCGATGATCGGGGCGATCGCCGGTGCCCCGGGGCGGCTGCGGGAGGCGATCTCGCGCCAGAGCGGCGTGAAGCTCGGAGTGCCCGTCCACACCGCCCCGTCGACCGAGGCGAGCAGATCCTGGACGTCCCGGAATGCAGAGTTCCCGCCATAGGAGCCCAGCGACTCCCCGGCCACGTACAGCGCGGGCCGCTCCTCCTCGGGCATCGCGTCCAGTCGGCGCCGCACCGCGTGGAACAGCTGGTGTCCGGCGCGCTGCGGGGAACGACGGTCCAGCACATAGCTCAGCCCGCTGGTGTAGACGGAGTACTGCAGGGACGCCGTGGCGCAGTCCCCGCCGGTGAGGAACTCGATCGCGGAGAGCGACCACTCCTGCAGCCAGCCGGTCCCCGTCCCGGTGAACAGGACGAGCGTCCCGCGCTCCCACGCGCGGGTGCGATCCAGCTCGGCGAGCACCGTCTGCACGGTCTCCTCGAGGGTGCGGGAGGTCGACTTCCCGGCATACACCCGGATCGGCTCCTTCGCCTCCGCGCCGGTGGTGCGGGCGATCATCTCCTGGGTCGGCCCTGCGGAGACGATCTTGCGGCCCGGGGCACCGAGGGATTCCCAGCTCTCCAGCGAGGAGGGGCTGCCCGAGCGCAGCGGGGAGGCGGGCCGGGGGACATCGGGGGAGATCAGCCGGTTGGCGGCCTCGCCGCTCTCGATCATGTGCTCGAGCACCCGGCCGCGCAGCAGCCGCTCGGCGAGCACGGTGACCGTGGCGGCGGTCAGCAGCAGCGAGGCGAGGCGCACCATCCCGGCCGGCAGATAGGGGCGCAGCAGAGCGCGATACAGCTGAGCAGTGGCGAGCACGCCGCGCACCGTCGCCAGCACGCCGACGGAGGCCGCCAGGCCACCGAGGCTGCCCACCACATGAGTGGCGACGTTCTTCGGCTCCTCGTGCACCAGGTGGCTGATCTCGCGCTGACGCAGCACGCCGCGCACCCACGAATAGGTGGAGATGCCCACCAGGGCGGCTGCACCGATGCCGCGCGCACGGTCCCGGTGATCCTCCTCGATCTCCATCCGCAGCCCGATCGCGTCCATGATCCGCAGGACGATCCTCTCGGCGAGCACACCGCCGGCGTAGCCGTAGGTCTGGGAGGCGCCGAAGTTGAGGGTCCACATCCACCAGGTGCGCGGCAGCATGCTCGGCGAGGTCGCGATCCAGCTCGTCACCGAGGCCCCCAGGAACCCACCGGTGGACAGCGGTCGGGAGATCGCGATGCGGCGGGCGCGATGCTCCGTCCGCTTCGTCAGGGTGCGCACGGCCTTCGCCGTGCTGCCGAGAGTTCTCACGAGGCCGGTCACGGGCGAATCGGAGCCAGAACGCATGCGGAAAGGGTATCGGACGGGCCCCCGCGTGAACGCTCTGGCTGATCGGATGCGGTCCGGCCCGGCCCGGCCCGACCCGGCCTGGCCCGGTCCAGCTCAGGTCCGCTCCGCTCAGCCCTGCTCTGCTCAGGTCAGCTCTACTCAGCACAGGTCGGATCAGATCCGCACGGCGGGCCGTCCTCGTGAGCGCCGTGCGACGCAGAGCCCGTCTCGCCGTAACCTGGGGGCATGAAGATCCTCCTGCCTGACACCATGCCGCTGAACCCCGCCCTGCCCGAGGGATGGGTGGCCGTGACCGTCGACGCGCGCGCCGAGATCCCCGCCGAGCACCACGACGCCGAGGCGCTCGTGCTCTGGGGCCCCTCCCGCACGCACCTGACGTCTGCGGTCGAGAACCTCGAGTCGCTGCGTCTGGTGCAGTCGCTCTCCGCCGGGATCGACGGGATCCTCGCCGCCGGCTTCCGGCAGGACGTGGTGATCGCCGCGGGTGCGGGTCTGCATTCCCTGACCGTCAGCGAGCATGCTCTGGCGCTGCTGCTGAGCCTGGTGCGCCGCCTGCCGGAGGCACGCGAGGCGCAGGCCCGCCACGAGTGGTCCACCGAGCTCGGTGGTCTGCAGCCCCTGCACCCCGCGGACCGCGTCACCACTCTGATCGGTGCCAAGGTGCTGATCTGGGGCTTCGGGGAGATCGGCCAGACCCTCGCCCCGACGCTGAAGGCCCTCGGCGCCGAGGTGCGCGGTGCGGCGCGCAGCGCAGGCACCCGAGGAGGCTTCGAGGTCATCGCCGAGGGTGATGTCCTCGCTGCGCTGCCCGAGGTCGACGTGCTCATCGACATCCTGCCCGCGTCGGAGCAGACCGCCGGAGCCGTCGGCGCCGAAGCGTTCGCCGCCCTGCCCGATCACGCGATCTTCCTCAATGTGGGGCGCGGCGCGACCGTGGACCAGGTGGCGCTGCGCGAGGTGCTCGAAGCGGGGTCGCTGGGCAGCGCCGCGATCGACGTGACCGACCCGGAGCCGCTGCCGGCGGACAGCCCGCTGTGGGATGCTCCGCGCCTGCTGATCACCCCGCACGGTGCCGGCGGCCGGCCGGTCGGGCCCGACGAGCGGATCGCCGCGAACGTCCGCGCGCTCATGGAGGGCACCGAGGTCCTGCACGCCGCTGCGCGCTGAACGCTCTGCAACGTGACGAGGCCCGGTGGCAGCAGCCACCGGGCCTCGTGCTGAGCGGATGCCGTCCAAGCGCATCCGCGGTCGCCAGTGCTAGCGGTCCTGGGACTTGCGGCGACCTGACCCGGACGGGCGGCCCGGCTCGGGGGAGCCGGGGTCGGTGGACTCCGCGGGAGCCTCGCCATCGAGCGAGATGGCGGGGTGCTCAGCGGTGTACGTCGAGAGCTGCTCCGCCACCTGGGCCTCGACCTGCTGGTTCAGCTGGTCCTGGATCTGCTGGCCGTAGGGGCCCTCGAGGTGCGACTCCACATGATCGCCGATGTCGCCGGTGACGCGATCGGTGACCTCGTCGGTGATCTCCTCGGTATAGCGCTCCATGAACTCCCGCTGACGCAGCCGGAGCTCGAGCTTCTCGATGACCTTCACCTCGTGGGACAGGGAGCGCCACAGGGAGATGCACATGCCGATCATCACGATCGAGAAGGGCAGCGCGGACAACAGCGCCAGGGACTGCAGCGCGGTCATGCCGGAGGCATCCGCATCGCCGGACAGCGAGCTCACCCAGATCAGCGACGCCGCGATGACGCCCGAGGCCGAGGCCCAGAAGATGCGCGTGATGCGCGGCGGATTCGGATCGCCCTTGTGCGCGATCATGTCCATCACGAAGGCGCCGGAATCGGCACTGGTGATGAAGAAGATGGAGACCAGCACGACGGCGATGCCGGAGAGCAGCGCTCCGCCGGGCAGGTTCGCGAAGGTGTCGAACAGTGCGGTGTTCGGGTCGATCGCCCCGGTGCCCCTGGTGAAGTCGATGCCCTTGAAGACGGCTTCGTACAGAGCGGTGCCGCCCATGATCGTGAACCACAGGAAGGTCAGCGCGGTGGGCACCAGCAGGACCCCCGTGATGAACTCGCGCACGGTGCGACCCTTGGAGATACGGGCGATGAACACGCCCACGAAGGGCGACCAGGAGATCCACCAGCCCCAGTAGAACGTGGTCCAGCTGCCCAGCCAGGAGGCTCCGTCATCGCCACGGAAGGGCAGCGTCTGGAACGAGAGCTGCAGGAAGTTCTGCAGGTAGAAGCCGATGTTCGAGACCACGTCGCGCAGCAGGAACAGCGTGGGCCCCAGGATCAGCACGGCGATCAGCAGCAGTGCCGCCAGGCCCATGTTGAGGTTCGACAGGATCTTGATCCCCTTGTCCACGCCGCTCGCGGCGGACAGGGTCGCGAGCGCCGTGACCACCAGCACGATGATGACCTGCACCATCGTGGAGTTCGGGAGGACGCCGAGGTGATCGAGACCGGCGGCGATCTGGTTCACGCCGAAGCCGAGCGAGGTGGCGATGCCGAACAGGGTTCCGACCAGGGCGATGATGTCGATGACGTCACCGATCCAGGTGTCGGTGCGCTTGCCGAGGATCGGTTCGAGGGCCCAGCGGATGGACACGGGCCGGCCCTTGCGATGCACCGCATAGGCGACGGAGAGGCCGACGATCACGTAGATGCCCCACGCATGCAGGCCCCAGTGCAGGAAGGTCTGGCCCAGCGCGCGCTCGGCGCGGACGGGGTCGTCCAGGGCTGCTGCGTTCGGCGGGACGCCGGGCCCGGCGGTGTCCGCGAAGAAGGTCAGCGGCTCGGCGGCGCCCCAGAAGACCAGGCCGATGCCCATGCCGGCGGCGAACAGCATCGCGAACCAGGAGAAGACGCTGTACTCCGGGACGTCGTCGTCCTTGCCGAGCCTGATGTTGCCCATCCGGCTCACCGCGATCACGATGCCGAACACCACGAAGGCCGTGACGATCAGGACGTAGTACCAGCCGATGGAGGCTACGACGGTGTCGTTCAGGGTGGTGATCAGCGAGTTGAAGACGTCGGGCAGCAGCAGCGCGAAGAGCACTGCCAGCAGGATGATCCCTCCGGCGAAGAAGAAGACGGGCTTGGAGAGGCCGTAGCCTCCGGAGCCGCCTGATGAGCCTGCGCCCTCAGGGGCGGAGGGGGGAGAGTTCTGAGCCGTGGATGCCGACACATTTCCTCGTTCCGGGTGGGGGATGGGGACGGGGCCGCTCCTCGCCACGATCCGGCGTGCGATGGGATCGTGACGCGGGAGAACGGCCTCCAGCACGGTATAGGCGATAGCGGCACGGTGCGAGTCCTCTGGAGCGACGGTGGCGCACGGAACTCACAGCCGTGGTGGTCACCACACGATAGTCGAATCCGACGTGAGGTGCGCCACAGGAGGTGTGTGCTCCGGTGCCCTGCGCCGTCCGATGCGGCCGATCCGCACTGCTCCGGTGCTCCGGGGCGGACGTTCCGGGTGGGAGTCTTCGGACCGGCTCAGTCGGCGAGCGAGCGGGCGAACTCCTCGACGGCCGCTGCGGAGATCTCCGCGACCAGAGCGATCTCGAGGTGGAACTGCTGACCGGCCGCCGGGCCGCACAGGTCCGAGACCGCCCGCAGGGCCACGAAGGGCACGGCGAGGCTCTCCGCCGTGCGGGCGCTCGCGGTGGTCTCCATGTCCGCGCTCAGCGCGCCCGGGAACTGCGCGCGCAGCGGGTCGGCGAGAGGGGCCGTCACGAAGGCATCACCGGAGAGCATGAGACCGCGGCGGTATCCGGCCTCCCCTGCTCGGGCTTCGGCGGCGTGCTCGGCGCGGTCGGCCCAGTCGGCGGCGGCGAGGTGGCGCTCGGGGCCGCCCGGGACCTGGCCCGGGGCGTAGCCGAACGCGGTCGCATCGGCGATGGAGTAGGTGAAGGAATCGCCCACGATCAAGGTGCCGACCTCGACGTCGGCCGCGAGACCGCCGCAGGAGCCGGCGGCGACCACGGCTCGCGGAGCATGTGCGAGGATCCCCCAGGTCGCCGCGGCCGTCGCGGCGGCGACCCCGATCCCGGTGGTGACCACGACGCTCTCGACCCCCGCGAGCATCCCCCGCACGGCGGAGACCCCGCCGATGAACGGTGTGCGCAGCTCGGCCGCGCCCTCCAGACGGGCGGTCACCGGCGCCGATTCCTCGGGCATGGCGGCCAGGACGAGCAGCGGGCCGACGGCACGGGCGGAGTCGGTGGAGACATGGGTGGGCGTCATGGAGGGAAGGATACCGGCGGCGCCGACCGGGGCGGACCCGGCTCCCTGCGGATCTCTCCGGACCTCTCCAGACCTCTCCGGTCCTCTGCGGGCACCAGTTCGTACGCCTGTCCGTGCACGTGCCCGTCCGCTGGTTCGTGCAGCAGTTTCGTGGGTCTGCACCGTGGGGGTCCCAGTCCGGTTCGTTACGCTGGAGGCATCCGCAGCGAAGCGACCCCTCGGGTCGCAGGTAGGAGGCAGTCATGGGTCGTGTCCGCGATGCAGTGATCACCGGAGCGCGGGCGGTGCGTCGCATCCCGATCCCGTCGGCCCTCACGCACCAGGCGCTGCGCGAGGCGCGCAGCCCGCAGCCCCCGAGCCATGTGCTGAAGTCGCACGCGGTGGAGCACGAGATGATCGGACGCTCCCGCACCGTCTGGCTGGACCGGCACCGTGCCGATCGCGGCATCATCGTCTACCTCCATGGCGGCGCGTACGTCTCCGGCCCTTTCGCGAGCGACTGGACCTGGCTGTCGAAGCAGGCTGACGCCCACGACTGCGCGGGGCTGATGATCGATTACCGCAATGCCCCGGATCACCAGCATCCCGTGGCCCGCGACGACGCCGAGGCGGTGCTCGCCGCGCTCGCCGCCGACGGACGCCTGACGGGGCAGCCCTGGGTGCTGGCCGGTCAGCACTCCGGCGGCGGGCTCGCCGTCGTCGTAGCGCGTCGGCTGCGCGAGCAGACGGAGATCCCTGCGCCGGCAGCGCTGATCGTGATGTCTCCGTGGCTGGATCTCGAGCTCTCCAACGCCGGTATCACCGAGACCGATCAGGTGGACCCGGTCCACGAGCGTCGGCTGCTGAAGGACGCCGCCCGGCGCTACGCGGGCCGCACCGCGCTGGATGACCCCGACCTGTCGCCGATCAACGCGTCCCTCGAGGGACTGCCGTCGATGCACCTCAGCGCCGGCCTGCGAGACCTGTTCCTCTCCGACGTCCGGGTGGCGAAGCTGCAGCTCGAGGAGAACGGCGTGGACCTCGACTACCGGGAGATCAGCGGCCGGCTGGGGCTGCAGCTGATCATGCGCAAGGGCGAGGACATCGAGCGTCTGCACCGTGAGCAGTCCGAGCTCATCGGACGGGTCCTCGCGGGCGAGTAAGACCGGGACGGGACGGGTCGCGGCTCGGTACGCCGCGACGCGGCTGAGCCCTGCCCGACTCAGCTCTCGACGATGACGAGGGCGGCGCCCGCGCGGCACGCGGGGGCCCAACGGCGCGCCGGGATCGCCTTGACCAGACCGGCGATGAGCAGGGCATGGCCGACGGTGTACGTGAGCATCACCCAGACCGCGCTGTAGGCGATCGAGGCCCCGGGCAGGAACCAGCTCATCGCGAGCATCGAACTGGACAGCAGGAAAAGGGTGCCGCCGGTCCAGGTGAGGCTGTTGCCGCCGGCGGCGAGGAAGGCCATCGCCGCCAGCGCGAGCGCGTAGGCGGCGACCGCGGGCAGCAGAGTGCCGGATCCGTCGGCGCAGGCCACGAACAGGCCGATCACGACACCCCCGTAGGGGATCGCCAGGGCGATGCGCAACGGATCGCGATGGCGGTTCCACAGTGGGAACAGCGCCGCCGAGTAGGCCAGCAGCGCCCCGAGGAAGCAGAGCACGGAGACCAGCTGCGCCGCCTCGGGCGCGAACTGGCTGAGGGAGTCCCCGGCCCAGGCGAACAGCAGCCCGATCAGCATCAGGGTGCTGGTGCGGGTGCGGCGAGGCAGCGCCGAGATCAGCACGGCGATCAGCAGGGGAGCGAACAGCGGCTGCGTCACCCGCTGGATGGTCTCCGCCTCGACGAGCAGGCTGCCGATATGCACCACCACGACGAGGGCATAGGCCGTCCACAGGGCGATGTGGAGGGTTCTGATCGGCGGCACGAGTCAAGGTTAGAAAGCAAACGTTCGCCGGACCAGGGGTTTTCCCCTGTACTGGGGCACATTTGCATAACATCCGATGACGTAACGGTCACGGAGCTCCTGTGAGCATCCCCTCCGAGGCGCGGCCGACGGTCATCACCTCAGCTTTCGCCGGGAAGTTTCGCCGGGAGCGTTCACATCTGCTGGGGTGCGTTCACGCCGAGGGCGTCGAGACCGTCGACGAGGACCCGCTCGGTCAGCTGGGCGAGGGCGAGGCGGCCGGCACGCAGCTCCTCGTCGCTCTCCTTGAGGATCGGCGAGGCCTCGTAGAAGGACGTGAACGCCTGCGCGAGGGAGAACAGGTACGCGCACAGCCGGTGCGGCTCGTACTCCGCGCCGACCTGCTCGAGCGTCGGGCCGAAGTCCAGCAGCTGCAGGGCCAGCGCCCGCTCGGCGCCGTTCTCGACCCGGGGAGCGGCCGCAGCGGTGATGCCCTGCGTCTCGGCCTTGCGGCCGATCGAGCGGATGCGGGCCACGGCGTACTGCAGGTACGGCGCAGTGTTGCCGGTCAGGGCGAGCATCCGGTCCAGGTCGAAGGTGTAGTCCGAATCGTGCGCGGTCGAGAGGTCCGCGTACTTCACGCCGCCGATCCCGATGTCGTGGGCGATCTGCTCCCGCTCGGCCTCGGGCAGGTCGGGGCGCAGCTCGTCGATCACGGTGCGGGCCGTCGCCACGGCCTCCTCGAGCAGCGCCATCAGCCGCAGCGAAGCGCCGGAGCGGGTGCGCAGGATCTTGCCGTCCTCGCCGAGCACGGAGCCGATCTTCACGTGCCGCGCCTCGACCGACTCGGGCAGCCAGCCCGCCTCCCGCGCAGCGGTGAACACCATCTGGAAGTGCAGCTCCTGGGCGGCGCCGACCACATAGGCGACGCGGTCGGCGCCGAGGTCGCGCACGCGGTGGCGGATCGCCGCGAGGTCCGTGGTGGCGTAGCCGTAGCCGCCGTCGGACTTGCGGATGATCAGCGGCAACGGCTGCTCGTCGCGGCCGGTGAAGCCCTCGGGGAACACGCACAGCGCGCCGTCGGAGATCGTGGCGACGCCGTCGGCCTCGAGGTCCTTGCACACGATCTCGAGCTGGTCGTTGTAGCTGGACTCGCCGGCGAGGTCGTCGTCGGTCAGCGTCACGTCGAGCATGTCGTAGATGCGGTGGAAGTACTGCTTGGACAGGTCCACGAGGTGCGTCCAGATCCGCAGCGACTCCGCGTCCCCGGACTGCAGGGTCGCCACGCGCCGACGGGCGCGGGAGGCAAAGTCCTGGCCGTCCTGGCCGTCCTGGGCGTCCTCGGAGGAGCCGGCGGCGCCGTCGGCCTCCGCGGTGTCGAACTTCGCGCGGGCTGCCTGGTAGAACGCGTTGGGATCGGTCTTCAGCAGCGTTGCCTCGGCGCTGTCCTCGCCCACCTCCAGGAGGTGTTCGATGAGCATGCCGAAGGGCGTGCCCCAGTCCCCGATGTGGTTCTGGCGGATCGCGGTGTGGCCCAGCCTCTCGAGCGTGCGCACGATGGAGTCGCCCACCACGGTGGTGCGCAGATGGCCGACGTGCATCTCCTTGGCGACGTTCGGCGCCGAATAGTCCACGACGACCGTCTGGGCCGCGGCCGGGGCGGGGATGCCCAGCCGTGCATCGGCGGAGAGCTCAGCGGCCTGCGCGGCGATCCACTCGGTGCGCAGGCGGATGTTCAGGAAGCCCGGCCCGGCGATCTCCGGCGTCTCGGCGATGTCGTCGAGGTCCACTGCGGCGAGGATCTCCGCAGCGATGTCTCGAGGCTTCTTCCCCAGGCGCTTCGCCAGCCCCATCGCGGCGTTGCACTGGAAGTCCGCGAACTGGGAGGGGCGGATGATCGGGTCCGCATCGGCGTACTCGGGCCCGAAGGCGGCGACGAAGGCGGACTGGAAACGCTGGGTGAGCGCGATCTCGGGAGAAGGCATGGGGCAAGCCTAGTCGGGAGCGCGACCCGGTTCCTCTGGCGTGGACGTGATGCTCGACGGAATGCGGCGACGACGCGACGGTGCACGGTGTACGGGGATCCGCGCGGATCTGCCGGGATGTACGGGGACCTGCGGGAGGGACCGGGGGATCTCCCCCTTTCTCGGGCCCGCGACGAGTGCCTATGGTGGCCAGATGCGCACCGTTCTCTCGCTCCTCCTGAACATCATCTGGCTGCTCACCGCGGGCTGGGCCCTGTTCCTGGCCTACGTGCTCGCGGGGATCCTGGCCTGCCTCTTCATCGTCACGATCCCGTTCGGCCTGGCGTCGTTCCGGATCGCCGGCTTCGTGATCTGGCCGTTCGGCCGCGAGGTGGTCGACACCGGCCGCGGCGGCGCGATGGGCACGCTCGGCAACGTGATCTGGTTCGTCATCGCCGGCTGGTGGCTGGCGCTGGGCCACGTGGGCACCGCGATCGCCCAGGCCGTGACGATCATCGGACTGCCGCTGGCCTGGGCGAACATCAAGCTCATCCCGGTCACCTGCTTCCCCTTCGGCAAGGAGGTCGTTAACTCCTCCTCGGCCCGTGCCCGCATGCTGCCGACGGCACGCTGAACCGTGACCGCTCCGCAGAGCACCAGCGGCGCCCGCGAGCCCGTCGACCAGGATGACTACCGCGAGCTCAGCGAGCTCCTCACCGCCGGACTCGCGGTGCTCACCACCCGGCAGGGCCGCCACGACGTGGCGGTCACGGTGGACTCCTTCCTCGACGTCTCCTATGACCCGCCCACGATGCTGGTGGCCCTGTACGGGATGTCCCGAGCAGCAGAGGCCGCCGAGGAGGCAGGCCACTTCTGCCTGAACCTCCTCACCGAGGACCAGCAGCATCTCGCCGACCGCTTCGGCACGCCGGCCGCGCCGCTGATCGGCATGCTGAGCGGGATCGAGGTGACACGCACGGCCGACGGCGATGCCGTGCTCCCGGGCGTGCTCGCGCACTTCGGCCTCTGCATCGAGCAGGCAGTCGACGCCGCCACCCATCGCCTGCTCATCGGGCCCGTCGTGGAGCAGGGCGCGGGACTCGCCGCTGTCGGCCCCGCCGTGCGTTTCGCGGGGGAGAAGCACCGGCTGCGGTGAGCACCGGCACCTATGCTGGGCCGATGGGACGTCTCTGCTCCGATCCGGTCGTTCATCCGTGAACCCCCTGCTGAAGGCCGCGCTGCGGCTGTTCGCCGCGCCACGGGTGAACATGCGGGAGGACTACGAGCGGGTGCGGCGCCTGCAGCGCCAGCTGGCCGCCCTGCCCCGGCCCCGCTATCGCGCCGCCTCCTGGCGCACGATCCCCGGTGACGTCACCAGCCGCGTGCCGGTGCGGGTCTTCGAGCCGCAGGAGCGACGCCGCGACGAGCTGCTGCTGTTCTTCCACGGCGGCGGCTGGGTCACCGGGGACATCGAGAGCTACACCCCGGCCTGCGCCACGATGGCCGAGCTCACCGGCGCCGACGTGGTCTCGGTCGACTACCGGCTGGCCCCCGAGCATCCCTTCCCCGCCGGCCTCGAGGACTGCTTCCAGATCGTGCATCGACTGCTGGAGGACCCATCGCTCGCCGGCCGCGATGACGCGGACCGGATCGTGCTGATGGGCGACTCCGCCGGGGGCAACCTCGCCGCCGCGGTCTCCCTGCTGCTGCGTGAGCGCGGGTATCGCGGCGCCCGGCAGCAGATCCTGCTCTACCCCGTCACCCATTGGGACCATGACCCGGCCACCGCTCCGTTCGAGTCGGTGCGCCACCACGGCGAGGACTACCGCCTCACCAGCACGGAGGTCCAGGACTACATGCAGATGTACGTCCCCGACCCGCTCGCGCGACAGGACCCGCGGGTCTCCCCGCTGATGGCCGAGGATCTCTCCGCCCAGCCCCGCACCCTCATGATCACCGCCGAGCTGGACCTGCTGTGCGACGAGGGCGAGGCCTATGCGCATGCGCTCGAGGCCGCCGGCAACGAGGTGCGGATCCACCGGGTCGAGGGTGCGCTGCACGGCTTCATCACCCTGCCCCGCTTCTCCCGCTCGCTGCGCGATGCGTACGAGGTGATCAACACCTTCCTCGACGAGGGGCACCTCGCCGGCTCCCGCGAGACCCCACCGGGCGGCACCGCATGATGCGCCAGCACTGGGTGCGTCTGGACAACGCCTCGAACATGTTCCTCGCGGCCCGCAGCGATGTGGATCCCAAGGTGTTCCGTCTGGGTGCCGAGATGGATCATGAGGTCGATCCGGCGCTGCTCCACAAGGCGCTCGAGAAGACCTACGAGAAGTACCCGCTCTATCACGCAGTGCTGCGTCGAGGCGTGTTCTGGTACTACCTCCAGGACAGCGACCTGCGCCCGGAGGTCACTGCCGAGCTGACCGCCCCCTGCGCCCCGATCTATCAGGCGGACCGCCGGACCCTGCTGTTCCGGGTGATGCACCATCGGCGCCGCATCTCGCTGGAGGTGTTCCATGCGCTCTCCGACGGCACCGGCGCGCTGTGGTTCCTCACCGATCTGGTCACCGCGTACGTCCGCCTGCGGTTCCCGACGGAGCGGCCGACGGATCCGGGTGCGGACGGCGCGACGGAGGCGGCCGGGGGATCGGGCGCAGCGGACGCCTCGGACGGAACGGGAGCGATGCCGGGGGAGGACCTCGACGATCTCGCCGCCCACGAGCCCGTGCATGATCTGACCGGTGATTCCTTCGCGCACTACTTCCGTCGACGGCGTCGTCCCGGCAGCGATGCCTGGCAGGCCCGGGCCGCCTTCACCCAGGAGGCGGAGGCCGAGGACCGGGTTCTCAGCGTCGGATCTCGGGGCGCCGACGCCGACCCGGGCCCCCGTGACGGCACCGGCTCCCGTGACGGCACCAGCCCCCGTGACGGCACCGGCTCCCGTGACGACACCGGGGACGTGGCCGGAGCGGACGGCTCGACCGAGGACTCGGCGGACGCCCCGCGCAGGGAGCCCGTCGGCCGGCGGCGTCTCTCGCTGCGCCGTCGTGTGTATCGGGTGCGCGGCACCCGCACGCCGGATCACCGCACCCGGGTCGTCGAGCTCACGATGCCCGCCGCCGCGGTGATCGCGCTCGCCCGCGCCGAGGGCGTGGCGCTGACGATGTACCTGACCGCGGTGTTCTTCGAGGCCGTGCGCCGGGCAGCCGAGCACGACGCCCTCACCCTGGCCGCCACGGTGCCGGTGAACCTGCGCCAGTTCTTCCCCTCCACGTCGGCCCGGAACTTCTTCGCGACGACCCGGGTGGAGCACGCCTACCGCAGCGGGCCGAACGATCTCGGAGCCGTGGCCCGCACCCTCGAGCGCGATTTCCGGGCGAAGGCCACGGCGGAGGCCCTCGAGGGCAAGCTGCGCCGTTTCCTGCGGTTCGAGCGCCACCCCGCGCTGCGGATCATGCCGCGCCCGGTCAAGGACGTGCTGCTGAGCGGGATCAACCGGGCCAGCAACCGGGGCCTCAGCGTGGCGGTCTCGAACCTCGGCAGGGTGGTGCTGCCCGAGCCGGTGAGCGACCACGTCGGACGCCTGGCCTTCGAGGTCTCCGCGGTGCGTCCCCAGTTCTGCGCGATCTCCCACGCGGGCCGGCTGACCGTCACGTTCACCTCCCCGTTCGTCGAGACCGATCATGTGCGGGAGTTCGCGCGGATCCTCACCGGCGCCGGGGTGGAGATCTCCGTGGCCGCGGGCCGCGTCACCGGTCAGGAGCTCGCCGAGGCCTTCGAGGACCGTGAGGGCGATGAGCCCCAGGAGGATGCCTCATGAGCGCCGGTCTGAGCAGATGCGTCGACTGCGGCGTCGACGTCGAGGGGACCTGGAGCCGCTGCCCGCTGTGCGGCGCAGCGCTCCGGGAGCCGCAGGAACCGGGGGAGCGGACGCCGAGCCCGCTTCCCGACGTGCCTCTGCGGTTCTCGCGGAGCCGCCTGCTGCGCGCCCTGGTGCTGACCTCGCTGGCACTCGTGCTGGCCTCCTTCCTCGTGCAGCTGCTGATCAGCCCCGGGGTCTCGGGACTCGGCGTGCTGCGCTCGGTGTGGCTCGCGGTCGCCTCGCTCTGGCTGGTGGCGCTGATGGCGGTGCGCAAACGACGCAACATCGCCAAGTCCACCGTGTACTTCGTCGTGCTGGCGGGCCTGGTCTGCGTGTACTGGGACTTCCTGCTGGGCTGGAGCGCGTGGTCCCTCACCTACGTGGTGCCGATCCTGTGTGCGAGTTCACTGCTCGCGGTGATGATCGTGGTGCGGGTGATGCGGATCGAGGTGGGCGAGCACATCGTCTACAGCGGACTGATCGTGATCCTGGGCCTGACGCCCCTGGTCTTCCTCGCTCTGGGCTGGGTGAACACCCCCTTGCCCTCCGCGCTGTGCGGCGCGCTGTGCGTCCTGGCGCTCGGCCTGCTGCAGCTCTCCAGCGGCTCCGCGGCGCGCCACGAGCTCGCCAAACGGCTGCATCTCTAGCGCTCGCACGGCCCTCACGCGACCCTCACGGCCGGTCCCTGCGGCGCGTCGCCACGGGGCGGCGGGAGTCGTCTCTCTATGATCGGAAGGATATGTGCGCGCCGAGCAGGGGACACCCCTCCGGTCGATGCACGCGGAACCACGGGAGAGCAGGTCGATGGACAAGGAGCGCCGGCACGGGGAGAACCAGGATTCGGACTGGATCTTCGCGACCGATGACCCTCACACCCTGCCCACCGAACGTCTGCCCGACCGTGCAGAATTCGACCGCTACTCCGCCCCGCTGCTCGCACGGCGCCGCAGCGCCGCCCTGCCGCCGGGCGAGAACGAGACCGTCGACCTCAGCGGCCTGGACCCCGAGCAGCTGCGCGCGGGCACCGAGCCCGACGCGGCGACCGGCGCGATCCCCGCGATCGACCCCGACGCCGAGGAGGATGCGGTCCCGACCACGGTGACCGTGCCCGAGGAGTCCGTCGGCCCCAGCACCACCGCTCCGCTGCGGGCCCCGCGAGACGTCACCTACGCCCGCTCGGGCACCACGCCCAACGCCGAGGATGAGGACGCCCCCGCCACCGGGCTGAACGGCTTCGTGCTCCCGGAGCGCTTCAAGAACCTCGGGATCTTCGACGCACTGCGCGACGTGATGGCCCTGATCTGCATGGTCGCGGCCATGACCACCACCTTCACCGTCGCCCACAGCACGCTGGTGGACGGCGTCGGCAAGATCGTCATCGGAGTGGGACTGGCGGCCCTGGTCGCCGTGCACCTGATGCGCTGGATCCCGTCGACGCCGCCGCTGCCCGCCATCCGCGTGGTGCGGGTGGCGGGTCTCGCCCCGGCGCTGCTGGTGGCCGTCGGCACCGTCGTCTCCGATCTGGTGGGCTCGCTGCCGGTGCTGTTCTCCTCCCTGCCCGACGGCCCGCCCGTCGGCCTCGGGGTGGGCGTCTCGCTGCTGCTGCTCGGCGCGATCCTCGGCATCGAGCCCCGCGCTCATGAGGGCTACCTCCCGCAGGCCCGCGCCCGCCGCGTCGCGAGGATCCTGCTGGTCGCCGTCGGGATCGCCGCGGCCGCAGCGCTGCTCCTGGCCCTCGTGATGATCATCGGGCGCCTGTTCACCACGGGCTGGAGCTACTCGCTGCTGGTCATCGGCGACACCGTGATCTCCGCGCTGCTGCTGGGCATCGTGCTGGCCTCCGCGCTGCTGCGCGAGCGCTCCTGGTACGTGTTCTCCACCGCCGCGGTGAGCAGCCTGGCGGTCGCGGCACTCGCGGACAACACCCTGCAGCTGCAGTTCGCCGCACCGCTGAGCTTCGCGACCGACTACGTGTACCTGCCGTTCCTCTTCGCCGCCCTCGGGCTGATGATCTCCCGGTCGTTCGTGCGCACCATGCCGATCGCCTTCCAGCGCACGGACTGGCTCGTGTTCACCGTGCGCGCCTTCGAGTTCAGCGCCCTCCTGCACACCGCGGCGGTCCTGTGGCACGTGCTGGCCGCCGTCGTCGCGACCAGCGGGCGCATCCAAGGCAGCCCCGTGCTGCACCTCATCGATGCCGCCGTGTGCCTGTGCTTCGTCGCGGTCTCGCTGTTCGCCCGCACCTCGCTGCTGTCGCGGCCCGCCGTCACCGCCCGGGCCAACGGCGTGATCGCAGGCCTGCTGATGGTCGTCGTCGGCTTCCTGGACGTCATCGTGAACTCGCTCGCGACCGGCGCCGGCGCGGGGCTCGTCACGGGCGGCACGGCGCTGACCGTCGGCATCGCGGCCGCGCTCATGCTCACCGTGCCCGCCCCGGTCCGCGACGAGTTCGGCGCCCCCGACATCGTGCGCATGTTCGCGGACTTCCGCGCCCGCGACTCCGGCAGCATCTCGCTGCTGAGCCAGGTCCCGGACGTCACCGAGGAGACCGCTCGCAAGAAGGCGTTCCCGGGCCGCTGACGCCCGGAGGCCTGCTCCGCCTGACCCCGCGACCGCTGCGGTCGCCCGGCCCCGATCACCCCTGGGAGACCCATGTTCCGCTGGAGACTGCACGGCGACGGCCGCACGATCTCGCCCGACGCCATCGTCCTGCCCGAGGAGCGCCTGACCTGGCCGCTGACCATCGGCATCGGCGCCCAGCACGTGATCGCCATGTTCGGCGCCACGTTCCTGGTGCCGCTGCTGACCGGCTTCCCGCCCTCGACGACACTGCTGTTCTCCGGCATCGGCACGATCCTGTTCCTCACCATCACCCGGAACCGGGTGCCCAGCTACCTGGGCTCCTCCTTCGCCTTCATCGCGCCGATCACCGCCTCCACACAGGCGCACTCCATGGGCGCGGCGCTCGGCGGCGTGATGATCACCGGCATCCTGCTCGCGCTGCTGGGGCTGCTGGTCTCCCGGATCGGCACCGGCTGGATCGGTGCGCTCATGCCGCCGGTCGTGATGGGCGCGATCGTCGCCCTGATCGGCTTCAACCTCGCCCCCACCGCGTACGAGAACTTCCAGGAGTCGGCGTTCACCGCGACCGTCACCCTGTTCGCCGTGGTGCTGTGCACGGCCCTGTTCAAGGGGATGCTGGGCCGGGTCTCGGTGCTGCTGGGCGTGCTGGTCGGCTACGTCGTGGCCGTGCTGCGCGGAGAGGTCGACTTCAGCCCCGTGGCGGAGGCCGCCTGGTTCGGTCTGCCCGAGTTCCACCACCCCGAGTTCCATCTCGGCCTGCTGCCGATGTTCCTGCCCGTGGTCGTGGTGCTGCTGGCGGAGAACGTGGGGCACGTGACCAGCGTGGGCCTGATGACCCATCGCAACCTCGATCACATGGTGGGTCGCACGCTCGCCTCCGACGGCCTGGCCACCGCGCTTTCGGCGGGTTTCGGCGGCTCGCCGACCACCACTTACGGCGAGAACATCGGTGTCATGAGCGCGACCCGCGTGTACTCCACGGCCGCCTACTGGGTGGCCGGCATCGTCGCCGTCCTGCTCTCGCTGTCCCCGAAGGTGGGCGCCGCGATCTTCACCATCCCGCCGGGCGTGCTCGGTGGTGTGACCTTCGTGCTCTACGGCCTGATCGGGATCGTCGGGGTGCGCATGTGGGTGGACGGTCGCGTCGACTTCTCCCAGCCCAAGAACCAGATCACCGCCGGTGTGGCCCTCGTGGTCGGCATCGCGAACGTGACCTGGACCTTCGAGGGCATCACGCTCACCGGTATCGCGCTGGGCACCATCGCGGCTCTGGTCATCTACCACGCGATGAACGTGCTGGGCCGGATCACCGGCACCGATGTGCACTCCGAGCCGGCCGAGGCCGTGGAGCCGACGCCGCACGGCTGAGCCCGACGCATGAGCCCGATGGCTGATGCTGACGTCGGGCATCCGACCTCGGGCGTCCGACGTCGGGCGCCCGACGGTCACGGGCTGCTCACAGAATTGGACAAGCCTCGACGCGCGTAATGAGGTAAGGCTAGGCTTCCCCTCGTGCCCGAGAACCTCTCCACCCCTCGCCCCGCCCTCACCGGGCAGGAGCTGCATCTGCGCTACGGCCGGACGCCCGTCGTCCACGGGGTCTCGATCAACCTGATCCCCGGGACGGTCACGACGCTGCTGGGCCCCAACGGCAGCGGCAAATCCACCGTGCTGCGGTCCCTGGCGCGCCTGCATCCGCTGGGCAGCGGCGAGATCCGGTTGGGCGGGCCCGAGGGGGAGCGCGACGCCGCTCTGCTGAGCGCCAAGGAGCTCGCCCGGGCCCTCGCGCTGTTCTCCCAGTCCCGCACCAGCCCGCAGGGGCTCTCCGTGCGCGACGTCGTCGCCTTCGGTCGGCACCCGCACCGGCGGCGCTTCGCCGGCCTCACGGACGCGGACCGCGCCGCGATCAGCCACGCCATGGAGCTGACCGGCATCGCCGACTTCGCTCCCCGCGGCATCGGGGAGCTCTCCGGCGGCGAGATGCAGCGCGTCTGGCTCGCCTCGTGTCTCGCCCAGGACACCGGGATCGTGCTGCTGGACGAGCCCACCAACCACCTCGACCTGCGCTACCAGATCGAGACCCTCGACCTGGTGCGCGATCTCGCCGAGATCCACGGCGTCGCCGTGGGCATCGTGCTGCACGACCTCGACCATGCCGCCCGCATCGCCGATCAGGTGGTGCTGCTCAGCGCCGGCCGCATCCATGCCGCGGGCGCCGTCGCGGACGTGCTCACCTCCGAGCACCTCAGCGATGTCTACGACATCCCCATCGACGTCGCGCACGATCCTGGCACCGGCCGCCTCCGCATCGACGCCCTGGGACGTCACGGCGCACGCGTGGCCGCACCGGTCTGACCGCCGACGCACGCTCGATCTGCGTGATCCCGGGGGCCCCGCGTCTGACCGCGGCACCTGACCACCGTGACCCCGGCGCGTGACCCCCGTGAGCCCTACGCCTGATCCCTCCGTCATTCCTCCGCCCGACGCCGATCCCGTCGACGTCGTCCCTCATCCCGCCAGGAGCCCCCATGATCCGCAGTCCCCGTCGCGCCCTCGCCGCGCTCACCGCCGTCGCGGCCACGGCCGCCCTCGCCGCCTGCGGCACCACCGAGATGGACGACTCCGCGGCGGGGACGCCCTCGGACGCCGCCGCGCTCAGCGACTCCTGCGCACAGGACACCACGACCACGTCGACCGAGCCGGTCTCGGTGACCGATGACCTCGGCCGCACCGTTGAGCTCGACGGGCCCGCCGAGCGCGTCGCCGTCCTGGAGTGGCAGCAGGTCGAGGACGCCCTCACCCTGTGCGTCGCGCCCGTCGCGGTCGCGGACGTCGAGGGCTTCGGCACCTGGAACACCGCCGAGACCCTGCCCGAGGGCACGGCCGACGTCGGCACCCGCGGAGAGCCGAACCTCGACGCCCTCGCGGCTGCGGATCCGGACCTGATCATCGTCGAGGCCACCGGTGAGGACGATCCCGTCGTCGAGCAGCTCGAGAGCCTCGGCGTCCCCGTCCTGGCGACCGTCGGCGCCGACGCTGCAGACCCGATCGGCACGATGACCGGGCTGTTCTCGCTCATCGCCGAGACCACGGGACGCACCGAGCGCGCCGACGCGGTGCTCAGCGAATTCGACGAGCACATCGCCGAGGCCCGCACCCAGGTCGCCGACGCTGACCTCACCACCACCGACTTCGTCTACTTCGACGGCTGGGTCGACGGCGGCAATGTGTCGATCCGGCCCTTCGGCTCGGGCGCGCTGTTCACGGCGCTCGGCGAGGAGCTCGGGCTGACCAGCGTCTGGACCGGCGAGACCGACCCCGCCTACGGACTGGGCCAGACCGACATCGAGGGCCTGACCGCGGTGGGCGATGCCAACCTCATCTACACCTCGACCGACGACCCCGCGGGCAACTACGTCACCGAGCTCGAGAAGAACGATCTGTGGACCGGCCTTCCTGCCGTGCAGGACGGCCGCGCCTACGCCTTCCCCGCCGGCATCTGGACGTTCGGCGGCCCCCGCTCCTCCGAGCAGGCCATCGACGCCTATGTCGAAATCCTGACCGCCTCGTGACGTCCCGGGCGACTCATCCCTCGCCCGCTCGCCGTTCGCCCGCTCACCCCTCGCCCGATCAGGCCCCGGGCCGCAGGGCTCGCGAGTCGCTGCGGGTCGGCGCCGGGGGGATCCTCGGCGGGATCTCCACGCTGGTGCTGCTGGCATTCGGCGTGGCGCTCGTCGGCGCCTGGCACCTGACCCAGGGCACCTCCGGGATCGGGCTGGGGGACCTGCTCGCCGCCCTGGCCGGGGGAGAGGACACGGTGGGCGGGGTCGCGATCAGCGACGTCGTCACCGCGTCCCGGCTGCCGCGCCTGCTGGCCGGGGTCGCCGTCGGAGTGGCCCTCGGCTGCGCCGGCGCCCTGCTGCAGTCCGTGTCCCGCAACGCGCTCGCCTCGCCGGACACCCTCGCCGTCACCGCCGGATCCTACTTCGCCCTGTCGCTGGTCGCAGCGCTGAACATCGCGGTGCCGCTGTGGGCCTCCAGCGGCGTCGCCTTCGTCGGCGGGCTGCTCGCCGCCGGCATCGTGCTGGCCCTCGCCGGCGGCGCCGGCTCCTCGACCACGCGCCTGATCCTCGCCGGCTCCGCGGTCGCGATGGCGCTGCAGTCGGGCACCTCGATGCTGCTGATCCTCTTCGAGGCCGAGACCACGGGGCTGTACGCGTGGGGCAGCGGCTCCCTGTCCCAGCTGAACCTCACGGCCTCCCTGCGCGCGCTCCCGCTCATCGCCGCCGTGCTGATCCTGGCCCTGGTGCTGAGCAGGCGCCTGGACGTGCTCGGTCTCGGCGACGACGCCGCTTCGGGGCTGGGCGTCCCGGTGCGCTCCACCCGGGTTCTCGCCGTGCTCGCCGCCGTGCTGCTGACCAGCACCGCCGTCACCGTCGCCGGGCCCATCGCCTTCGTCGGCCTCGGCGCCCCCGTGCTCGCCCGTCTGCTGGGCGGCGTGGTGCGCTCCCTGAACCGCCACCTGCTGTTGATCCCCGCCGCCGGACTGATCGGCGCCCTCGTGGTGCTCCTGGCCGACGCCACGGTGCGCGCGATCCTCGGCCCGCAGGGCGCGACCTCGGTCCCGACGGGGATCCCCACCGCGCTGCTCGGCGCGATCGTCATCATCCTCATGGCCCGCAGGCTGCCGGATTCCGGGGCCGCCGCCCAGCCGCCGCAGGCGCGCACCGGCCTGCGCTCGCGACGCCGCGTGGTGATCGTGCTCGTGGCGTGCGTGACGGCACTGCTGGGCATCGCGCTGCTGGGCCTGCTGGCCGGGAGCCTGTGGCTGCGCACCGGCGACATCGCCCTCTGGTTCCAGGGGGACGCCCCCTCTCTCGTGGCGCGGGCGCTGGGGGAGCGCGTGCCGCGGATGAGCGCCGCCGTGCTCGCCGGTGCGGCGCTGGCCCTGGCCGGCTGCGTCGTCCAGTCCACCGTGCGCAACCCGCTCGCCGAGCCCGGCCTGCTGGGCATCACCGCCGGTGCGGGCCTCGGCGCCGTGATCGTCGTGACGGCGCTCGGCGGCGGCCGAACGCTGATGATCCTCGCCGCCGTGCTCGCCGGGATCGCGACCTTCGCGCTCATCGGGCTGCTGGCCTGGCGTGGCGGTCTGGCCCCGGAGCGCTTCGTGCTGGTGGGCATCGGCGTGGGCTACGCGATGAGCTCGTTGACCACCTTCCTGCTCCTGCAGGCCAATGCCTGGGACACCCCGCGGATCCTCACCTGGCTCTCGGGCACCACCTACGGCCGCACTCTGAACGACGTGGTCCCCGTGCTGGTCGTGCTCGCGATCGCGGTGCCGCTGATGCTCGGACTGCACCGCGAGCTGGACCTGCTGGCGATCGACGAGGACTCCCCGCGTCTGCTCGGCGTGCGGCTCGAACGCACCCGCATGGCGGTGCTCGGCCTCGCCGCGGTGCTCGCCGCGATCAGCGTGGTCGCCGTCGGCGTGGTGGGCTTCGTGGGTCTGATCGCTCCCCACCTCGCGCGATCCCTCGTGGGCGGCCGGCACCTGCGCAGCATCCCGGTGGCGATGCTGCTGGGCGGCGTCCTGGTGGGGCTGGCCGACGCGCTGGGCCGCTCGCTCATCGCCCCGGCACAGGTGCCCGCCGGGCTGCTGGTCTCCCTGATCGGCGCGCCCTACTTCGTCTGGCTGCTCTGGCGCTCCCGCGTGTGAGCGCACGCGGCACGCTCCAGTGCCGGGTGCCGGGCACCGAGCATCGGGCAGACAGAAGTGCTCTCGCCGGTCCGCCCGCCTCGCACCTCCCGCCACCCCGGCGTAATAGGCGGTATAGGGCGCTCTAAACGCCTATTACGCCCGGTTACCGGAGCCTTGCCGGAGCGTCGGCCACTGCGGGCCGAGGATCTGGGGTGGCCAGCTTCGCGCTGTCGCGTTGTCGCGTCGGACGGGACGCAGGTGCTGGGGGAGGAGCTCACGGAGGACGAGAGGGTGGTCCGGGTGCTGGCGGACCTGAGCGATTCGGCGTGGGCGGTGCGAGCCCGGCGGATCCATGCTGCCGCTCCTCTCGCGGTCGGGTGCTGCTCCGGGGCGCTCAGATCGCCTCAGGTCGCTCAGATTCCCTTTCCCTCAGGTCGTTCAGCTCGCTCACGTCCCCTCGGGCCCCTCAGGCCCCCTCAGCCCACCGGTGCGAGCACGTCCACCAGGGAGAAGAGGTCCTTGGGATCGTCGGGGTCGGCCACCAGGTCCACAACTGACTGCAGGTCGGTCCCGGCGGTGGCGTCGCGGGCGCAGCGCAGCGCGGAGAAGTCGGAGATCGCGAAGCCGACGGAGTCGAACACCGTGATCGCCTCGGGATCGATACGTCCGGCGGCCCGACCGGTGAGCACCTGCCACAGCTCGGTCACGGGGAAGTCCGGCGCCATCTGCTGGATCTCTCCCTCGATGCGGGTCTGCGGGGTGAACTCGACGATCACCTGCGCGGCCTGCAGGATCCGGGCGTCGAGCTCCGTCTTGCCGGGGCAGTCACCGCCGATCGCGTTGACGTGCACGCCCGGCCGCACCTGGGCGATGTCCAGGATCGTGTTGCGGGCCTTGTCCGCCGTGCAGGTGGTGATGATGTCGGCCCCCGCGACCGCGTCGTCGACCGAGGCGGCGGCGTGCACCCGGAAACCGAGGGGCTCGAGGTTCCTGCGCACCTTCTCGATCGCGGCAGGATCGATGTCGAACACCCGTAGGTCCTCGATGCCGAGCACTCCGCGGGCGGCGAGAGCCTGGAACTCCGACTGCGAGCCGGCACCGATCAGGGCGAGGGTGCGGGAATCGGGCCGGGCGAGGAGTCTCGCCGCGAGGGCCGACGTCGCAGCGGTGCGCAACGCTGTCAGCAGCGTCATCTCCGCGAGGAAGGTCGGGTAGCCGGTGTCGACGTCGGCCAGCACCCCGAAAGCCGTGACGGTCTGCAGGCCGCGCGACGGATTCGAGGGATGGCCGTTGACGTACTTGAAGGAGTAGAGCTCCCCGTCGGAGGCAGGCATCAGCTCGATCACGCCCAGCGGGGTGTGGCTGGCGATCCGCGGGATCTTCTCGAAGCTCTGCCAGCGGCGGAAGTCCGCCTCAAGACAGTCGGTCATGCGCATGAGGATCTTCTCGACCCCGTCGCGCCGGAGCCATCGGGCCGTGTGCGCGACATCGAGCAGCTGGGTCATGGCGGCACCTCCTGGATGCGGGGCCGACGACGGTGTCGGCCCGGACCCCTCCAGGGTAGGGACTGCAGGGAACGCAGGGAATGCAGGGAACGCAGGGAATGCAGGGAACGCACGGAATGGCCTGCGGTCCGGCTCTGACGCCCTCGCAGCTCGGAGGGGCCTCAGATGCCGAGCACCCAGGGCTCTGCGACGAGGGTGCCGATCATGCCGACGACGGCATAGGCCGTGACCGCCGTGCAGAGCAGCCACTCCCGCAGGCTGCCGGCGTCGCCGAGCAGCGGCACCGCGATGTCCCCGCTGCGCTGCCAGAGGCCCGAGGCCATCCGCTTCGGCGGCTTCACGACGAGCGGCCAGGTGGGGAAGGGGATGCCGTCGGTGGTGAGCAGGTCGCCGACCAGATGCGTCAGCACGCCGACGGCCACGGCGGCCGGGAGCCAGATCGAGGTGTCCGGCGCGATGGCGGCGACCAGCAGACCGGCGACGACGCCCACCGCCCAGGGCAGCAGGCGTCCCTCGACCATCTTCAGGGCCCGGGTGCCGAAGGCGCACATCACGGTGACCAGGAGGGCGGCGCCCGCTTCGATCTCGCCCAGCACGGGCACCCGGACCTGCCAGTCCAGGCGATTCACGAGCACCGCCAGCGCGGTGAAGGCGACGGCGGCCAGGAGGGTGTGGGTCGCGCCGCGATGACCCGCAACGGTGCTGACCGCTCGGGTGACGGCCTTGGTGAGGCCGCCGCCGGAGCGGGAGATGGTGGCGCTGGGGTGGTCGATGTCCGGCAGCAGCGCGGCGCCGGTGGCGACCACGGCACCGGAGACCACCTGCGCGGGGTCGAGGTCCCACAGGTCGAGGCCGGCCGCATGCCCCATCACGGGGACGGAGCCCGCCAGGGCCAGCCAGGCGGCGGTGCCGCTGATCGCATGGTGTCCGCCCATCATGGGCATCGTCCTCCTCGGCAGATGGTCGACATGGCCTCACCAGGGGAAGAATGCGGACGGAGCCGCTGGTGGGACACAGGTCGTCACCGGGGGAGGAGGGCCGCCGGGAAGACTACCGGCGGGTCATGACAGGCGAGTCCAGTCGAGTCCTGGCGCGTGCTCCGCCGAATCGCTGCCGTCGTGCCGCCGTGTCGCCGTGCAGCCCGGCTGCCATCCCGGAGGAGTTGTTGGCGATCACGCCGCCGATGGTGCAGGCGACCTCGGGGTCGGCGTCGGGCCCAGCCGTCGCCTCGCGGCACCTCGCGGCCGCGGGGGCTGCGGGGGCCGCGGGGGCCGCGTCGGTGGGGGAGGCGACGGCATCGGCGCCGAGCAGGGGTGCGACCGCCATGCCCGACGGGGCTCCGCGAGGTCCGGCGGGCGAGGCGTTCCCGTGCGGCGCACCGCCCTGGCCTGTGCCGTCGGCCTGTACCGTCAGGGGCGTGACAAGCGCACTGACCACGTACCTGGACCGGCTCACTCGGGCCCTGTCCACCGCCTCGGCGACCGGTGATCCCGACGTCGTGCTCCCGGATCGCGGCATCTCCGGAAGCGCTGAGGCCGACGGCGACATCCCCGAGCTCTCGCTGGTCTCCGGCGCCGAGTCCCACCACCTCGGTGTGGCGCTGTGCTCCGTCGAGGGCGAGATCACGGGGGCCGGCACCGACCATGCCTTCCCCATGCAATCGATCTCCAAGGCCTTCGCCTACGGGGCGGCGATCGATCTGCACGGCATGGACTATGTGGACTGCGTCGTCGACGAGGAGCCGACGGGGGAGCAGTTCAACGCCCTCAGCCTGGACGCGCAGACCAAGAAGCCGAAGAACCCCCTGGTCAACATCGGGGCGATCCGCACGCACGCGATGCTGGGCACCACGCAGGCGCAGCGCACCCAGCGACTGCGCGAGGTGCTCGACGCCGCCGCCGGGCGCCGTCTCGAGGTGCATCGCGAGACCCTCGAGACCGAGCTGACGATCGCCGACCGCAACCTCGCGCTCGCGTACATGCTGCGCGCGGCCGGTTCGATGGAGGACGACGCCGGGGAGGTCGTCGCCGGCTACATCGAGGGCTGCGCCGTGCAGACCACCGTCTCGGACCTGTCGGTCATGGCGGCGACCCTCGCCTCGGGCGGCACCAATCCGTTGACGGGCGAGAGGGTGTTCTCCCGCGTCGCGGCTCGGCAGGTGCTCTCGGTGATGCTCACCTGCGGCATGTACGACAACGCCGGCGACTGGGTCAGCGACGTCGGCCTGCCCGCGAAGTCCGGAGTGGGCGGCGGCATCATCGCGGCGCTGCCCTCGCGCTATGGGATCGCGAGCTACGCCCCGCAGCTCGATCTGCACGGCAACTCGGTGCGCGGCACGCTGTTCTTCGAACGCTTCAGCGAGGATTTCGTGCTCCACATGCTCGACGGGGTGGAGCCCGTGGACCTCGAGGAGCGCGCCCGGGAGCTGATGGAGGTCGGCACGCATCTGTGAGGCCCCGTGAGGCCTGTCCGGGTGGGGGCTCTGGTCGTGCCGAGCGGGTGTCGGCGAACCCGGTTGCGCGGCGGGCGGGCCGACGAGAAGACTTGCGGGGTGATCACCGTGCGTTCCCTGGACTCCGATGAATGGCCGATCTGGCGGGGCCTGCGCCTGCGCGCCCTCGAGGACTCGCCCGAAGCCTTCGGCAGCACCCTGGCCGAGGTGATCGCCCGCGACACCGAGCACTACTGGCGCCAGGGCGTCTCGCCGCCGATGGTCCCGTTCGTCGCCGAGGTCGACGGGGCGCCCGCCGGCATGGCACGGCTGATGTTCCCCGACCATCCTGATCGCGCCGAGCTGGTCTCCGTCTGGGTCGCCCCGGAGGCTCGTGATCGCGGCGTCGGCCACGCGCTCGTCGCTTCCGGCATCGACCACCTCGCCGCTCACCATCCGCTGACCCGGCTGCGCCTGGCCGTCGTCGAGACCAACATGCCCGCCCGTCGGCTGTACGAGGGCTGCGGCTTCGCCGTGATCGGTCGCAATCCGGACGACGACGCCGAACTGCTCATGGAACGACCCGCTCCAGCCAGCGCCTCACCCAGCTCCACAGCCAGCGCCTCACCCAGCTCCACAGCCAGCGCGTCAGGCAGCGACGCGAAGCCCGGGGCGTGAGCGTCCGACGAGGCACCCCTGCGGATCGGTAGACTTCTCGCATGAGTTCCGCCTCGCATGATGCCCTGGTCCTCCGCCCCTTCGAAGGGCTGCCGAACGAACGCGACCTGGTCGCGATGCGGCAGCTCATCCCCGCGGCGACGATGGCCGCGAAGACCACCGCCGAGTACGGTTCGGTCGACGTCGAACTGGCGACGATCCTGCCGATGGCCTGGCCCGCCGTGCGCCGCACCGACGGCTCGGTCACCGTGGGCATCCAGGCCGGCTTCCCCGGCGGCGACCTCTCGCGCGGTCTCGGCCAGGCGATCAAGCAGGCCCTCGCCCTCGAGCCCGGCAACCCGGTCACCGCGGTGACTCTCGACGACGACGCACCGCGCCTGCAGGAGATCCTCGATCTGGACGGGGACTTCGAGATCTCCGTGGAGGACACCTTCGAGTTCTGGCTCGATCCGCGCGCCGAGCGCACCGCCGAGATCGAGTCGTCGATCCAGCAGGCCAACGACTCGATCATGCCCACTCGGCCGGTCGAGGGTCTCCCGCACGCCTACTGGGTGGACGCCGGTCCGAAGGAGCACCTGCGCTGGGTGCTCGACGCCGCTGAGGAGACGGTCATCGATGCGGTCACCCGCCTGCACGCCCGCCGCGAGTCCGGCATCGGCGAGGGCACCAAGTACGTGGGGTCCTTCCGTGCCGAGGGTCTCTCGGTCCCCGTCTGGGACCTGCCCAAGGGCTTCGGCGCGGAGGGCGTCGAGGCGGAGGCCGAGGCCTTCCGCACCCGCTTCGAGCAGGCCCTGACCACTGAGGAGCCCCTCACCGCGCTCGAGCGGCGTGCGCGCGGCGGCATCGTGGCTCGCCAGGTGACCCTGCGATGAGCACTGCGGGGCCGCTGACGGCATACCGCCCCGAGCGGGTGGCCGTCGTGATCCCCGCCAAGAACGAGGCGGAGAGGATCGAGGCGACGATCGGCGCTGCCCGGGAGATCCGGGGCGTGGATCTCGTCGTCGTCGTCGACGACGGGTCCAGTGATGCGACCTCCGCCGTCGCCATGGGGGCCGACGCGCTCGTGGTGCGTCACAAGTCCAACCGCGGCAAGGCGGCCGCCATGGCCACCGGCGCGCAGATGGTCGCGATCCGAGAGGACGCCGAGCGCGCTGACGGTGGCGACCACTTCTCCGAGGAGCTGCACGCCGAACCGCGCTCGCCGGGCCATACCGGTCCGCTCCCCGTGATCGGGGGAACGGCTCCGCCTCCGCGCGCGCTGCTGTTCCTGGACGCCGACATGGAGACCTCTGCGATCGCCTCACAGCCGCTCGTGGATGCTGTGCTCGGGCAGGGCGTGGACATGGCGATCGCGCTGCTGCCCCCTCAGGACGGCGCTGCCGGGATGGGCATCGTGGTGCGCACCGCGCGCAAGGGCATCCAGCGGGCCACCGGGTGGGAGGCGGCCCAGCCGCTGTCGGGCACTCGCTGCATCACGCGCGAGACCTGGGATGCCTGCCAGCCGCTCGCACCCGGCTGGGGCGTCGAGACCTCGCTGACCATCGACGCTCTGACCGGCGGGTTCTGGGTCAAGGAGATCGAGGCGGACCTGCGTCACCGGGCCACCGGCAAGGACCTGCGGGGCCAGCTCCACCGCGCCGCCCAGCTGCGCGACGTGATGCGCGCTCTCGCCCGACGCCGCCACGTGCTCCCGGACGAACCGGCCGACGAGCTGGACGAGGGGACCGAGGTCCAGACGCCCCCGACGCCGGGACCGACCGACGCGCCCGACGCCCCTGACGCTCCTGGCGCCCCTGACGCCCCTGGCGACGTCGACGCGGAGTCCGCGGACACTCCGACGACGGGAGCGACCCCGCTGGCGTTCGAGGACGAGAACGTCGACGAGGTCAACGCCTGGGACCAGGTCGACGCGATCCCAGCGACGGGCTCGGCCGCGAGCTTCGAGACGGACGTGGACCTCGAGCCGACCCTGGATCGCGAGACCGAGAAGCGGACGGAGACGGAGGAGGACCCGGCGGCGGCGACGGACGAGGACGCCGTTCCCAATCTGGATGCCGATGCCGACACCGACGCCGTTCCCGACACCGGAATCGCCGCGGAGGCCGTCGACCGCACCGCAGCCGCCGATGACCGCGCCGCCCTCGCGGAGCGCCGTCGCGACCGGCTCGAGGCGCTGCCCGTGCGCGGTGGGTTCTCGGACAGCGAGACCCGTGCCCTGGGCGACCTGGACGTCGAGACGTTGAACCGTCAGCTGCGTGCCCTGCCCGTGGCGGGAGATTTCGCGCCCGACGACGTCGTCTACCTCGCGGGCGTGGACCTCGAGGCGCTCGCGGCACGGCTGAACTCTGCGCCGGTCCAGGAGCGCTTCGAGCCTGAGCATGCCGTGATCATCGCCTCGCACCTGTCGGTGCCGGAACCCGAGCTGCCGCCGTCGATCCGTCCGCCGCTGACCAGCGACGAGTACACCTCACTGGTGGTCCACGCCGCGGTCGACGCCGGCAACGCGTCGGACGCCTGATCGGCGCGGCGCGGATCACTCAGGAGCGCGGATCACTCAGGGGCTCCGCGGCCCCCGTCCCCGTCGGCCGCGGAGCCGGGAGCGCCGCCGGCAGGAAGGCGAGCCAGATCCCGAAGACGGCGGCGACCAGCACCGGACCGGTGTCGTTGACCGCGTAGCCCAGCCAGGTGCCTGCCACGGTCGCGACCCGCACCCGGTACGCGGCGGGATGGGTCGTATCGAGTTCGACCAGCCGCGCGAGGTGGAACGTGCGCGGTGCGAGGATGGCGATCGAGGCCAGTACGGCCAGCAGCATCACCAGTGCGAGCGCCCAGTAGCCCGTGGTCATCGCGATATTCTGGGCGAGCTTGCGGATGATCACGGAGAACAGCTCTCCGCTGAGCAGCTCGTCGATGAAACGCCCCAGGTGGGTGCGGTCCTCGGGTGGGCGCAGCCAGTCCAGGAAGGACACCCCGAGCACGGCGACCGCTCCTCCCGCGCACAGCGCGACGATGTGCCACAGCCGCGGTCGCACACCGGAGACCAGCAGAGCGAGCAGGCCGAAGGTGGGGATCGTGGCCAGCATCGACCCGAAGTCCGCTCCCATCGACGGGGCGACGCACACGATCGCGACGGCGGCACCCACCACGATGGTCCAGACCACGCGCGCTCGCGGCGTGCGCAGCACGGTGAACAGACACAGCAGCGCCATCATCGCCCCGGCGAACACCATCCCGAACAGGTGGTTGGAGAGCCCGTAGAAGCGCCCGCCCGAGATCGGCTGCGCGCCGAGCGGCGAGCCCAGCTGGAACCGGGAGCCCAGCGCCGATTCGCCCAGGATCACCACGGCGACCAGCGCCGCTGAGACGCCGAGCGGCCCGAAGCGGTGGCGCCGCCAGGGCCCGCCGAGCACGATCGCCGAGAGCAGGGCGCAGCCGCCCCAGACCACGCCCGTCAGCGCGAGGATGTCGTGGTCTCCGCGCCACCACGGCACGATCGACGCGCACAGCCCCACGGGCAGCGCCAGCGGAGCGATCGTCGCCAGAGCACGGCCCACCCGGCGGAGCCCGGGGCGCCGCGCCAGCGGAGGCACCAGGAGGATCACCAGACCGATCACGCCCAGCGCGAGCCAGGAGCCGAGGGCCGGCACGGTCGCCGAATCCACGATCTCTGCAGCTCGTGAGCGGTCCAGGGCGAGCAGCTGCGGATCGTCGTGATCCACGCCGCGGAACGGCTGGCCGGGGATGAGGCCGTCGGCCGTGGCGTCATAGGAGGTGAGAACGGTGGCGAGCACGTCGGTCAGCACCACCACACCGTTCTGCTTGGTGGCGCCGCTGGTCAGTGCCTGCCCCGGGAAGGCGGAGTCGAGGGCGACCTGGAGGCCGACGGTGCGGGAGGCGACGGCTCCGGTCGTCTCGACATCGTCCGGGTCGGCGGGATCGGTCGAGGCGACGGAGACCAGCAGAGTGCGGGGCAGATCCGCGGCATCGCAGCCCCCGGCGGCTTCGAGCGCAGTGCCCGCACGTTCGTCGAGCTCGGCCAGCGCCTGTTCGCGGGCGGGGTCGTCGTGATCGGGCACGGAGCCCAGATCGACCTGCACGATCTCGTCGCCGGCCAGCGCGTCCGAGACGTCGGCGGCGGAGCCATCGGCGTGTGAGGACGCGTCGACCTCGGCCGTGTCCACCGGCAGTCGCTCCCACTGATCCTGCGCGGGCGTGGGGATCCCGGCGGTGCGCGGCGCCTCCTCGGCCAGCCCGCGATAGCCGGAATGGAGCGTCTCCAGGCCCTGCCGCTTCGTGGAGACCACCGACGTGGACGTGGTGTTCATGGCTGCAGCGCCCGAGCGATCGGCGAGGCACTGCAGGTTCGGCGTCGCCTCGGCGGAGATGTCCTCCCAGGTGAGGCCCGCGGTCACGAGGACCAGACGCACCGGATCGCTCGCGTCGTCGGGCTCGTCGGCCTCGGCGGCGGGCGTGAGACCCAGCATCAGGGAGCTCAGGAGAACGGCGAGAAGCAGCCCTGCCAGCACATGGAGTCGGCGGGCGGAGGAAGAGGCGAGCGAATCCTGAAGCACGTGACGATGCTACGGGGCATCGAGCGCTGCAGCGCTGGTGAGGGCCGACAGGCGCAGAGATTCCACGCTTTCCTCACGGGGCATGCCCGCGAACTCCACGAGGCGGCCGAAGAGCAATATCGTTGTCGACATGAACATCCCGACTCCTCCTTATGAGCAGGTCCGCCGCGAGATCGTCGAGCAGGTGCGTGCGGGCGAGCTCGCCCCGGGCGACCGGCTCCCCGCCATCCGTGTGCTCGCCGGCGATCTCGGCCTGGCCGCCGGCACCGTGGCTCGCGCATACAAGCTCCTCGAGGAAGCGCAGATCATCGTGACCAGGCGCGGTGCGGGCACCACCGTGGCTCCCGGCGCAGTGGCGGCGTGCGAGGAGTCCGCGGCGGCGACGAGTCGCGAGTCCGGCGCAGTCGCCGATCCTGTGGTTGTCGCGCTGTTCGCGGGCCCGGTCGCCGAGGCGCGTGCGAAGGGGCATGGTGACGTGGAGATCCTGGCCGCGGTGCGTGCGGCGCTGGCCGCTCGGGGCGTTGCCGGCACGTCGTGATTCCTCCGCGAGAGGTGACCCGCCAGTCCAGCGCACGCCTGACGCTGGAGCCGCTCGGAGTGCAGCATGCCACTGCCATCCTCGCTGGTCAGGATGACGCCCTGGCGGAGGAGATCTCGGGCCGACGGTGGGACTCGACGGCGATCACCGAGTTCCTGGACCGTGCCTCCAGATGGCAGGAGGACGGCCCGATCCGGGAGTTCGCTGCGCTCGCGGCTCCTGCGGCCGCAGATCATGCGGAGCGCGCCTCCGCAGGGGCATCGACCGAGTCGTTGTCGGGCATGACCTTCGTGGGTGGCGGCGGGCTCAACCTCCTGGCACCGGGGATCGACCGTGGGCAGGCCGCGATGACCTACTGGGTGACCGCGGCCTGGCGAGGGAAGGGCTGGGGTCGCGAGATTGCGCGGCATCTCGTCCACCGCGCCCGCGATGAGCACCGGATCTCGCAGCTGGCGCTCTTCATCGCACCTCACAACGCCGCCTCGCAGGCCGTGGCCCGCGGCCTCGGCGCGCGCCCCGAGGGTGAGCTCGAGCAGCATCCGGCAGACCCGATGCGCACTGTGCACCGCTGGCTCCTCGACCTGCGCTGAGGGCGTCGCACCCGGGACGCGTCGTGCGCGCTGATCGGGGAGGCGCTGATCGGGAAGACGCTGAACGGGAAGACGCTGAACGGGGAGCAGTACGGGCAGCAGAACGGGCAGCAATACGGTCAGGATCGCGCGGCACCGTTCCTCCCCACACGCATGTCATCCACAATGACCACCTTTCCTCCCCAGTAGATGGTTATCCACAGGACGCCGTCGGTGGTGTCATAGCGTCGA
>NZ_NRGS01000028.1 GCF_002332425.1 Brachybacterium alimentarium
CTTCGACGCTATGACACCACCCACGCCTTCGCGTGAAGATGAGTGGACTGCGAGTCATAGTTGACCCGCACCTCGGCACCGAGTTCCCGGACGAAGTAATCCAGGGCGCGGCGATCGGTGGCGCCGATGTACGTCGTCGTTAGTACGCGAATGGGAACGCCGCGTTCGGCAGCAGCGCGCAATGAATTTTCGAGCACGCGGATACCGCTCCATTGCACGAATGCGCACAAAAGATCGATGTGGTCGGCGCTCGCCATCTCAAGTCGAAGTTCTGATCCCAGCTGCGGGTCATTGCGGGAGTTCGTGAACAGTGCGACGTCCGCCAAAGGTGTCGAGGGCCGGAGCGGAGGTGGCGTCATGGGCGCTGTGACGGACGTGAGGAGTTGGGGACCAGATGTCACCGTTTCGGCCTCTACGACCTCAGGAATCGTCTGCAGTAAACGGTTCGCAGTGTCGATCTGCTCCTCCAAGGGCAGTGAAGAGAGAGTTCTGGAGATGACCGTGCTCAAGTGTTGGGTCAGGACGTGCGGTGCGTCTGCGGCGTCGACGTCTGCGAACGTCCGATCGTGCGCATCATGGGCCTGATCGCCAAGCGTGGCGGCGAGCCCCGTCGTCACCAAGAGCTCATAGAGCCCCGGGTCAAGGGCGGGAGTCTCGCTCATCGATTCCTCAGGTGCTTTTGCGTGGAGGGCGGGAAGGCGTCCTGGATGATCGGAATATCGGCGGGCGACCATTCGAGTTCGGCTAAATCGTCTGGCGCAAACCAGCCCATCTGATCGTGATCTGTGCTCGCGGTCGGTGCCGCGGATTCCAAGTCCGTCCAGTAGCACGCCAGATCGACGAGGGTGAGGCCGACCGGGGTCGTGTGCCGCGACGCCAGCTCCCCAACTCGCACCGTGATGCCTAGTTCCTCCGTCAGCTCACGGTGCAGCGCTCCCGTGGGATGCTCTCCGGGCTCCACCTTGCCTCCGGGGAACTCCCACAGACCGCCGGCACTGCGCTCAGGGCTGCGACGTGCAGCGAAGACAAGACCACCACTGACGATGATCGCGCCCACGACCTGGATCGACGGCTGCGAGGACATGCGGCTCCCTGTGCATAAGACGGCTGCTCAGCACATCGTATGAGCGAAGGGGGACACCTGGTTCCACAACCCGGCCATTGCACATGATTGGCAAGAGGGGCCGACCCCGACCCCGGCCCGACGCCGCACCCAAGAGCTGCTCCGTCTTTCCCTCGCATTTGACATAACCTCTCGAGGGCCCGACGAATGATCTCGGCCTGCGGACAAAGGAGCCTCGATGGAAGTCACCGCTTATCTGGAACCCTTGAACGATCCGACTCGCGTGAGTAGCTACCTGGTGCGGATCTGGATCCGCGGGCGGAACGAGCTCTACGGGTGGAACACGTCTGATTGGTGTCTTACCGATGTCGGATCTGTCGAAGACGCAATCGCCTGGGCACGCGAGCGGGCAGCCGGATCGCCGTGCGAGGTGCTTCTCGTGACGGAGCAAGAGGCGCTGCTGCGACTCTGGGGGTCGGAGCCGGAAGACAGTGCACAGACCATCACCGTCCCGCTCCGATGGGTGGGTGGGCAAAGGTAGCTGCTGATGGTTCGGCGGACGACCGCGCTGGCTTCCCCGTTCTGGAACACTGGTGCGAAGGCCGGCGCTGACGTTCGGCGCCCTATAGAACGAGGTCAACGATGCCCATGCAGTCCCGCACCCCCGCCCGTCTGGGCCGCCCGCTGTCCGTGATCGGCCAGGGCTGCTGGCAGATCGGCGCCGATTGGGGCGAGGTCTCCGACGAGTCTGCGCAGGGAGTGCTCGGCGCCGCCCTCGACGCGGGCGTGACGTTCTTCGACACCGCCGACGTCTACGGCGACGGGCGCAGCGAGCGCCTGGTCGGGGCGATGCGGCAGAACGCCGGCGGATCTCAGGCGAACGGCGACGAGCCCTTCGGCGGATCGTCCCCGTCGGCCCCGCTGTTCGTCGCCACCAAGGCGTCCCGCCGGGCGGAGCCCTTCGCTCCGGAGTCCTTCACCGAGGAGAACCTGCGCGCCTGGGTGGAGCGCTCGAGGCAGAACCTCGCGATGGACACGCTCGATCTGGTGCAGCTGCACTGCCCGCCGCCCGCGATCTACCGCGACGACCGGGTGTTCGACGTGCTGGATGCCCTGGTCGCCGAGCAGAAGCTCGCCGCCTGGGGCGTCAGCGTCGAGACCTGCGAGGAGGCGCTGATCAGTCTCGAGCGGGAGCACCTCGCCTCGATCCAGATTATCCTCAACCCGTTCCGTCTCAAGCCGCTGGACGAGGTGGTGCCGCTGGCCCGCGAGAAGGGCGTCGCGATCATCGCGCGAGTGCCCCTCGCCTCCGGTCTGCTCACCGGCAAATTCTCCCCGGGCACCACCTTCGCGGCGAACGACCACCGCAGCTTCAACCGCGCGGGAGAGGCCTTCGACCAGGGCGAGACCTTCTCCGGTGTGGAGTATGAGGTGGGGCTGCAGGCCGTGGCCCGGCTCGAGCAGGCCCTCGACGGGGCGATGCCACTGCCGGAGGCCACGCTGCGCTGGATCCTCGCCCAGGACGGCGTCACTGCGGCGATCCCGGGTGCGAGCAGCGGAGAGCAGGCTCGTCGCAACGCAGCTGCTGGCAGTGCCCCCACCGCCGAGCAGCAGACCGTCCTCGCACGGTTCGACGCAGCCGTGCAGCAGACCTACGACGATCTGCTGCGCAAGGACATCCACCCCCGCTGGTGATCGCCCGGCGGTCCTGACCACGCCGAGAGCACCCCCGGACCATCAACGCCCCAGGAACCTTGAGGAGATCTGCTTTGTCCAGCCCCAACATCGTGTTCATCATGTCCGACGACCACGCGGCGCACTCGATCTCCGCCTACGGCAGCAGGGTCAACACCACCCCGCACCTCGACCGTCTCGCCGACGAGGGGGCGCGGATGGACGCGGTGTACTGCACCAACTCCATCTGCACGCCCTCGCGCGCCTCGATCCTCACGGGCACCTACAGCCACATCAACCGCGCCCCGTCGATCTACTCCGAGTTCGGCTACCGGGTGCCCACGTTCCCGGAAGTCCTGCACGACTGCGGCTATCAGACCGCACTGTTCGGCAAGTGGCATCTGGGCCGCTCCGAGGGATCCCGGCCGCGCGGCTTCGACGACTGGCGGATCTTCCCCGACCAGGGCGACTACGTGGACCCGGTGATGATCGGACCCGACGGCGAGGAGACCATCGAGGGCTACGCGACGGACATCGTCACGCAGCAGAGCCTCGACTTCCTCGAACAGCGTGACCCCGATCGGCCGTTCTGCCTGCTGGTGCACCACAAGGCGCCGCATCGTCCCTGGGTCCCGCACCCCCGGTACGAGGGGATGTACGAGGCCGGGACGATCCCCGAGCCGGAGACGATGTGGGACGACCACGCGACCCGCGCTGAGGTGGTCCAGCAGGTCCGGATGAACCTGGATGATCTGCGGCCGACGGACTACAAGGACGAGCTGCCGCCCGAGCTCGAGGGCGAGGGGAAGGGCCGTGAGCGGGCCTCCTGGAAGTACCAGCGGTACATGCGGGACTACCTGCGCTGCGTGCAGGCCGTCGACGACTCCGTGGGTGAGATCCTCGGCTGGCTCGAGACGCAGGGGCTGGACGAGGACACCGTGGTCATCTACACCTCCGACCAGGGGTTCTTCCTCGGCGATCACGGCTGGTTCGACAAGCGCCTGATGCTGGACGAGTCGCTGACGATGCCGATGCTGGTGCGCTGGCCCGCGCGGGTCCCGGCCGGCTCCCACGTCACCGACATGATCACCAACGTGGACTTCGCCGCGACGCTGCTCGAGGTCGCGGGGCGGTCCCCGTCGGACCTCCCGCAGCAGCAGGGTCGCAGCTTCCTGCCGCAGCTGCGCGGCGAGAGCGTCGAGGGCTGGAGGCAGTCGGTCTACTACCGCTATTGGGAGCACGACGACCCCGAGCATCACGCGCCCGCCCATTACGGCGTGCGCACGAAGACCCACAAGTTCATCCGCTACTACAACGACGGGCTCGGCAGCCCGGGCTCGTCGGACCGCATCATGCCCGTCGAGGACGAGCTCTACGATCTCGTCGCCGACCCGAACGAGCTCACCAACGTGGTCGCAGATCCGGGCCACGCAGGAGCGCTCGCCGAGACGGAGCAGCTGCTCGCGGACCTGCAGGAGCATTACGGCGACGAGCCCTACCGCGGCCCGGACACGCCCCGCCTGGAGTGGCCCTCCTGAGAAGGGCACCGTGCCGGCTGTTGGAGTGGCCCGCTTGAGAGGGTCGCCGTGCCGGCCGGTGTGGTGGCCCACTTGAGAGAGACGCCGTGCCGGCCGTCGTGAGCAGGTTCTGCCGCCGCCGCCGCCGCCGCGAGCGAGTTTTGCGGGCCAGCGACCGATGCACGGCACAGCATCGGTTGTTATGTCGCAGGACATCG
>NZ_NRGS01000029.1 GCF_002332425.1 Brachybacterium alimentarium
GCCGTAATCGTAATCGAGATCGGGAAGGGTGAATTCAGCCATCATCAATCCTTTCGTCGGTGATGACGTGAGCCTAAAACCTCAAGTGCACTTGAGGACAAGCCGTCCCGTCACGCGCCGTCATCCGGGAAATCCTCCAGGCGGCGGGGGCCGGGACCGGTCGCGGCGAGAGCGTCGTCGGGGTTGAGCAGGGCGCAGGCCTTCAGCGAGAGGCAGCCGCATCCGATGCAGCCCGTCAGCTCGTGCTCGAGGCGCTCGATCCCGCGGCGCCTCTCCTCGAGCTGCTTCTTCCAGCGACGCGAGGCCCTCTGCCAGTCCTCGTGCGACGGGGTCGCCTCCATGGGCACGTCACCGAAGGCATCGTGCACGTCGGACAGGGGCATGCCCAAGCGCTTCGCGACCGAGATCAGCGAGACCCGCCGCAGCATGTGCCGGGCGTATCGCCGCTGGTTGCCACCGGTGCGAAGGGAGGAGATGAGACCGAGATCCTCGTAGTAGCGCAAGGCCGAGGGGGCCACGCCGGTTCGGCTGCTCATCTCCCCGATCGTCAGGAGGTCCTCCGGCTCGTGCTGCGCGTTCACAGTTCTCCTTCCGCCTTGACCTCAAGTGCACTTGAGATCCTACTGTCCTTTCCAGACGACGAGGAGAGGAAGTACTCCGTGACCTATGTGATCGCGCTGCCCTGCGTGGACGTGAAGGATCGCGCCTGCGTGGACGAGTGCCCCGTGGACTGCATCTACGAGGGCGACCGGATGCTCTACATCCAGCCTGACGAGTGCGTGGACTGCGGCGCCTGCGAACCCGTCTGCCCGGTGGAGGCGATCTTCTACGAGGACGACACCCCGGACCAGTGGGCCGAGTACTACAACGCCAACGTCGAGTTCTTCGACGACCTCGGAGCACCGGGGGGCGCCGCGAAGATGGGTGTCATCCATAAGGACCACCCGCTGATCGAGGCACTGCCCATCCAGCCGAATCCCCTGGCCTGACACCCGTGTGAGGTTCCCGCACCTCCCTCTCTCAGCGCTCTACACTGCTGAGATGTCGATATCTGACACCGATGTGAGACCACGGGACATGCTCAGCATCGGGGACCTCTCCGAAAGGACCCGGGTGAGCCCGCGGTCCCTGCGCTACTACGAGGAGCAGGGCCTGCTGCCCGCGCGCCGCACCGCCGCCGGTCATCGACGCTACGAGTCCGAGGCCGTGGACCGGGTGCTCCTGATCCAGCGTCTCTTCGCCGCAGGGCTGTCCAGCGCCGACATCCGCCCCGTCCTGCCCGGCATGATCGACGCACGGCACCGCTCTGCGGGCCTCGTCGTCGCGCTGCGCGCGCAGCGGGCTCGGCTGCAGCAGGAGGTCGAGCGTCAGCTCGACACCATCGACATCCTCGATGAGGTCCTCGAGGAGCACGCCGCCCCCGCGCGATGAGCGATCGGCTCTGCGCGAGTCGGCTCCAGTTCCGGATCCGGCGCGGCAACGCGCACGGCCACGTGCCAGACTTCGCCCCATGAGCGAGAGCATCTCCTGGAGAACACTGCAGCCCGGGCAGCGCGCCCGGATCCGTATCTGGGACCGCGCGAGCGGCGAGGTGCGCACCGTGCACGAGTCCCGTGAGCGCCTGTACGAGGCCCCGAACTGGACCCACGACGGCAGACTGCTGGTCAACGGCGACGGCGAGCTCTGGTTCCTTCCGGCCGACGGCTCCGGCGACCCCGAGCGTCTCGAGGCGGCCGGCCTGCCAGCGGTGAACAACGATCATGTCCTCGCCGCGGACGGCGCCGGCGTCTACGCCTCGACGGCCGATCACCACATCTGGCACGTGCCCTTCGATGGTTCGCCGATCCACCGCGTGACCAGCCAGGACGGCCCTCTCCACTTCCTGCACGGCGTGAGCCCGGACGGCACGCAGCTCGCCTATGTGCGCATCGTCCCCGAGGACGACGGGGCCTGGGCCGGGGCCGCCCTGCATCTGCTCGGCACGGACGGCTCCGACGACCGGGCGCTCACCACCGATCCCGGACCGGCCGACGGCCCTGCATGGTCCCCCGACGGGCAGTGGATCCTCTTCAACACCGAGCAGTTCTCCGCCCTCCCCGGCCACGCCCAGCTCGCGAGGATCCGGCCCGACGGCAGCGGGCTCGAGCAGCTGACCGCCGATGACCGCGTGAACTGGTTCCCGCATGTCGCCCCGACCGGGGACGCCGTGGTCTACGTGAGCTTCGAGCCGGGAACGATCGGCCACCCCGAGAACCGCAGTGTCGAGCTGCGTCTGGTGCCGTGGGGAGCCTGGGACGAGCCGACGACGCTCGTCGCGCTGCACGGCGGGCAGGGAACCATGAACGTGCCGAGCTGGGCGCCGGACGGCTCGGCCTTCGCCTTCGTCGACTATCCGCTCGAGGAGTCGCCCTCGAGCTGGAGCAGCAGCGGCACCAGCTCGGCGGGCATGCCGATCGTGTGATCGGCGACCTCCTCGGGCCCCGCCGGTTCCTTCGGATACCTGCTGGTCCAGGCGAGGTGGATGCTCGTGATGCCCAGGCGGTTCGCGCCGGCGATGTCGCGGGAGAGGTTGTTGCCTACCATCACGCACCGTGCGGCGTCGGCCGGGTCGAGGTCCAGCGACCCCAGGGCCGCCTTGAACATGCGCGCGCTGGGCTTGTCGTGTCGGACGGCCTCCGAGCAGGTCAGCGTCTCGAACAGGTCGAGGAGACCGTGCTGGGAGAGCAGGTTCTCGAAGGAGGCGTAGCGCCCGTCGGCCACGAGCGCGATGCGGAAGCCCTCGGCGACGAGATCGCGGACCATGCGATCGGCGTCGGGCAGCAGACCTCCCGAGAGCACGATGCCCGAGGGATCATGGACCTCCGTGCCCTCGTCGACGATGGTGTCGCCGCAGTCCAGCAGAACGATCAGGTGCCTCGAGGTCATGCGTGTCAGCCTAGTCGGCGGCGACGGACACGCCCCGCGATCGCATCGACGAGCACGAAGGCCGCCAGGCTCACGCCCATCAAGGGCAGCATGAGCCCGATGCCCACGGCGACGAGCAGCACCAGGGCGGTCCCCCACCAGGGCGCCCGTCCCAGCGCACCGCGGCGCGGCGGCTCCGCCGGGCCGCGCCCGCCCCGGGTGGGTCGTCGCTGCCACCACATCAGATAGCCCCAGATGATCATGACGACCAGCGCGGACGCGATGACGAACAGGATGATCTGATTGACCAGGCCAAACATCGTGCCCATATGCAGGTCGATGCCCCAGCGGGTCAGCTTCGCGGCGAGGTCCGCCTCGGCGAAATCGGTGCGATCCACGACCTCCAGGGTCCCGCCGTCGATGGCCACGGCGTCGACCTTCGTGGGATAGCTGCGCTGGATCTCCTCGATCACCCAGGCCGAGCTCTCGTCCCCCGGAGGGCGGATCTCCACGAGACCCGTGTCGATGTTCGCGGCCCGGCCGGCGTCGAGCACTCGATCGATCTCCCCGAGGTCCGCCGCCGCGGCGCCATCGGTTCCGTCGGCTCCGTGATGCGCGGCCGCACCCTGAGGTGCGCCATGGCCCGCGTGCTCGCCGCCCTCCATACCTTCCATGTCCTCCATCCCGTCCATCCCGCCCATGTCATCCATGTCGTCCATGTCGTCCATGTCGGTGTCAGCGGTGGAGGATTGCGGCAGCTCGGTGCTGACAGCCGCGGTGGTGAAGCCGAAGGCCTCGCGGATCGTGCCGATGTTCCCTCCGCCGTACCGGGACCAGGTGATACCCGTGGCCGAGAGGAAGAGAGCGCCGAGCAGCACCCAGGCGCCGACCGAGGAGTGCAGGGAGAGCGTGCGGCGATAACCGCGTGCGCGGAGGTCCGGCAGGAGCACGTCCCGTGCCCGGCGAGCACGACGGGCACGACGGACCCACAGCCCCAGTCCCGCTGCGGCGACCACTCCGAGCCAGGAGGCGGACAGCTCGCTGTAGAGGCGTCCCACCTCCCCCAGGTGCAGCGTGCGATGCAGCTGGTCGACCCAGGTGCGCAGCGGCAGGGAGCCGCTGGTGCCGTAGACGGTGAGGTCCCCGCGGATCTCGGCAGTCGCAGGATCCAGCATGATCGCGCGGGATTCGCCCTCGGCGAGCGAGTCGTCGGCGTACATGACGCGGGTGGTCTGCCCCGCCTCCGCGGCGGGCCGGATCGCGGTGACCACCGCGGCCTCACCCACGTGCTCCTGCGCCGCCGCGACCTGCTCGGCCAGCGGGAGCGGCGAGCCATCGGACGGGGCCGTGAGCTCGTCGGAGTAGACCACCTGCTCGAGCTGAGGGGTCAGGGCGTAGAGGGCTCCGCTGGCTGCGGAGATCAGGATGAACGGGGCCACCAGGATCGCCGCGTAGAAGTGCAGCCTGAGCAGCAGCGGTCCGAGCCATCGGTCACGCGTGGGTGCCGGAGCGGCCATGGCAGGTCCTCAGTTCTGGACGAGGCGGGCGAAGACGACGGTGTTGTCGAGGTGATGGCCCTCGGTATCGAGGTCGCCGCCGCAGGTGATGATACGAATCTCGGGGCCGTCGGTGCGGCCGTAGACCGCGACGGTCGGGAACTCGTCCTTCGCGTACCGGGCGGTGTCGTAGATCTCGAAGACGGCGGTCGTGCCGTCCTCCCGATCGACCTCGACGGTGTCGCCCGGTGCGAGCCCGCCCAGCTCGAAGAAGACGGAGGGGTCGCCATGCCAGGTCACGTGGCCTTCGATGACGGACGGCCCGTCCTCGCCCGGGGTCGGGGAGCCGTCGAACCATGCGGGCTGATCCGCCCGGTCGCCGCTGGGGGCGAGCAGTTCGCCGTCCTCGCCGAGGCCGATCGGGAAGACCTGCTCCTCGACGTCGATCGCCGGGATGCGCAGCGCGATGGGTTCGGCCGCGGGCAGCGGCGTCGTCTCCGCCTGGTTCTCCTCCTGCGTCGCAGGCTGGTCCTCCGGCTCGGAGGCCTCGGTGCTGGGCACGGAGGCCATCTCGCCCCCGCCGTCGGACGCTGCCGCTCCGGAGCTCAATGCGGGCTCCGGCGGAGCGCCGACCTGTGTGGCCAGGGAGTAGATGATCAGCGCCACGCCGAGCGTGGCGAGCACCGCCAGGGCGAGGACCGCGATGCGGCGGCCCCCGCCCTGGCGAGGTGAACCCTCGGGGGTCATATCACTTCTGGGTCTGGCGACGACGCAGAGCGATGCCGCCGACTGCCGCGGCGGTGAGCAGACCGCCACCGGCGATCAGGGCACCGGAGTTCTCGATGCCGGCGGTGGAACCGTCACCGGTCTCGGCGCCGCCCTCGGGCCACTGCTCCATCTGTGCCACGTCCAGCGTGCCGCAGGCGGCCGGATCGGTGGCCTCGGAGGGCAGGTTCGGATCGAGGTCGGAGACGACGTCGCCGTCGTACTCGCCGCTGCCGTTGTGGTCGACGCCGTGGACGACGATCACGCCCTTGCCGTCGGCGATGTCCGCTGCGACGTCATCGCTGACCTCGAAGGTCCGCTCGTAGGCGTCGTCACCGACGGGGAAGCGGTCCACGGCCAGGCCGCTGTCCGGGCTGGTGTCGCCCTCGGTGGTCAGCGAGGAGACGATCATGCCGTAGTCGTCATGAGCATCGGAGACCTGGATGGCTCCGTTCTCGCCGTTGCCCTCCATGTTCGGGTCGGGGCACTGGTTCTTGCCGCCGACGTGGATGTGCTGGGCGTGAGGGGACCCGGCCAGCAGGCCGGTGTTCTCCATCTTCACGGTGACCTCGTTGCCGTCGAGGGTGACCCAGGCGGTGCCGGAGGCGCCGGAGTCGTTCAGCTCGGTCAGATGGGCTTCGAGGGTCGTCGTGTCGTGCCCGCCGTGGCCCTCTGCCAGGGCGGCGCTGGACCCTCCGAACAGGCCGAGCATCGCAGTGGCCGCCAGCAGGGGCAGCACTCGCTTCGTGGTCGTGCGCATCATGACTCCTTCGTCGTCGATCGCCGGACGGACGTACGGCCGTCTGGGGCGGCGGATCGGAAGGAGTTCGGAGCGATCGCCGCAGCGGATTGGAGCGACTTCTGCGAGCCTCGCCGGTCGGCTCTCGGCGCGAGGCGGCCTCTGGCCTGCGTTCCAGCGCCGGCCGCTCACGCCAAGAGGCCCTCTCCCGGATCCGGGAAAGGGCCTCTGGCCTGGTTATTCGTGGAGACTAGGGGGGTCGAACCCCTGACCTGAAGCTTGCAAAGCTACCGCTCTACCAACTGAGCTAAGTCCCCGTATTGTGTTGTGCCCGGCCTCAGTGGGCCTGGGTCAGGCGGAGGCGTCCTGCTGGGCAGAGACCTTCTCGGCCTCGGACCACAGATCGTTGCGAGCACGATCGGACTCGATCTTCCGCCAGGTGAGGAGGCCGGCAACGGACGTGCCGACCAGGAGTGCAGTGACCTTGATGAACGTCTTCACATGTCCTCCGATCCTCGAAGTGGGCCTAACTGGACTTGAACCAGTGACCTCTGTCTTATCAGGACAGCGCTCTAACCGACTGAGCTATAGGCCCGTGGGGGCTGATGTCACGAAGCATATCCGCGACAGCCACCGACGAGAAACACTACAGCGCAGCGGGCGACCACGTCCAACCGGTCCGGACGGTTGTACGTGAGGTCACAACAACCTCTCCGGCTCCGGACCAATCCGCTCCCCGGCCGGCTCCGAACTCCTTCCGTGACACCGCACCGGTGTCAGCATCACCACGAAGGAGACTGTCATGAAGACTCGGAAGATCCTTCCCACCCTCGGTGCCCTCGCGGCCTCGGCCGTACTGATGAGCGCCTGCTCGGGCGGCATGGATGAGGGCTCGAGCCCGGAGCAGGGCGACGATCAGCCCGCGGCCGAGCAGGACAGCGCCTCCGACGGCGGCGGCATGGGCGAGGACATGGACGACATGGACATGGACCCGGCCGCGAACCTCGTCGGCCCGGGCTGCGCGGACTACGCGGAGATGGTGCCGGACGGCGACGGCTCGGTCGATGGCATGGCCCAGGACCCGCTGAGCGTGGCGGCCTCCAACAATCCGATGCTCACCACACTCACCTCGGCCATCTCCGGCGAGCTGAACCCGGACGTGGACCTGGTCGACACCCTCGACGGTGACGAGTTCACCGTGTTCGCCCCGGTCGACGACGCCTTCGGGGCCATCCCCGAAGACGATCTGAACGCCCTGGCCAGCGATGCCGACAGCCTGTCCACGGTGCTCACATACCACGTGGTGCCCGGCCAGATCGCTCCCGACGAGATCGCCGGCACCCACACCACCGTCCAGGGCGAGGACGTCGAGGTCACCGGCAGCGGGGACGACCTCATGGTCGACGGCGCAGCCGTCGTCTGCGGCGGCGTGAAGACCCAGAACGCCACCGTCTACCTCGTCGATACCGTTCTGATGCCGCCGTCGATGGCGGACGCCAGCTGAACAGCGCACACTGGGACGACGCAGTGAGCGGGCGGGCATCGAGCCGATCGCCCCGCCCGCTCCTACCGTCGTCGAAGGAGTTGTGAATGGCGCACGACCCTCCCGAGGCCACAGCGGAGCCACGGCGAACGCCGGAGGCGCGCAGCGGACGGGGAACGGCGGCGGATGCCGCCGCCGTGTCCTTGGCCGCGCTGCTGCCTCGCGTCGCCGCGGGGGACGAGGAGGCCTTCTCCCGTCTCTACGACGACGTCTCGCCTCTTCTGTTCGGCCTGATCAAGCGTGTCGTCCGAGATGTGTCGATCAGCGAGGAAGTCCTGCAGGAGGTGTTCGTGGAGATCTGGAAGCAGGCCCCGCGATTCGAAGCCCGTCGCGGTTCCGCCCACGGGTGGATCTGCACCATCGCGCATCGCCGTGCCGTCGATACGGTCCGCTCGACCGACGCCGCTCGGCGCCGGGATTCCGAGGAGGGCCTGCGAGCCATCGAGGAGAAGGTCGTGGACGTCCAGGAGGAGGGGATCTTGAGAGTCGAGTCGGAGCGGGTCGCCACGGCACTGCGCGCCCTGGCCCCGCTGCAGGCCGACGCGATCCGTCTCGCGTACTTCGGCGGCTACAGCCACCGGGAGGTGGCGGGCCTTCTCGACATTCCCGTCGGGACGGCCAAGACACGGATTCGGGACGGGATGATCGTCCTGCGAGACAGCCTGGGGGTGACGTCGTGAACGAGCAGGATCGTGATCTGACGGGCGCCTGGGCCCTGAACGCCCTGGACGCCGAGGAGCGGGCCCGGATCGAGGAGCTCTTCGCCCAGGATCCCGAGGCGGCGGGCGAGGCCCGTTCCTTCGAGGAGACCGCAGCCGAGCTGTCCGCCGGCCTCGAGCCGGAGGCCCCGCGTCCCGAGCTGAAGTCGTCGCTGATGGCGCGGATCGCCCGAACCCCTCAGCATTCCGTCGAATCGTCCGAGCCTGCAGTGCCCGCGGAGGTCACGCAGGACGACAGCGCCACCGGACCGACGCATCGTCGGGCCGACGTGCCGCCCCACGTCCCGGAGAACGAGGACGAGAACGTGGACGACGACCGGCACCAGCACGACGACCCGCACGAGGGCAGGGCCGAGAACGAGGACGGGGACGAGACCAGGGACGAGGACAGGGTCGAGGACCAGGCCACGGTGATCCCCCTGGATCGCTACCGGTCGAGCGTCCGGCGTTCGCGCTGGTTGGCGGTCGCCGCCGCGGCGCTGATGGTCACCAGCGTCGCCGGAGTCGGGCTGTGGAGCGCCGAGCGCGCCGCACAGGACGAGGATCGAGCGACCATCGAGGCCCTGCAGTCCCAGCAGGCCGCCTCGGACGAGGAGCGCCAGATGATCTCGGCGCTGTTGACGGCGGAGGACACCTCCCAGCTCACGATCCCGTCCGAGACGGGCGGCACCCTGCATGTCATGTACTCGCGCGACCAGCAGTCCATGATCGTCCAGGGTGCCGACCTTCCGGACCTGCCCAGCGACAGCACATACCAGCTGTGGATCATCGGCGACGGCGGCGACAGCTTCGAGGACGCAGGGCTGATCACCGAGCCCGGCCAGACGGTGATGGCGCACGAGGAGCTGCCTCCGGAATCCCTGATCGGCCTCACGGTCGAACCGGCCGGCGGCTCCGAGCAGCCCACCACCGACCCGATCGCGTCGTCGGAGCTGTGATGAGCACCCCCACCGCCCACCAGGGCCCCGCCGACGGCGGTCACCGCACCGCACGGCCCGGGATCCCCTGGTGGTCGATGCTCGCCGGCGTGATCGGCGGTGTCGTGCTGCTGGCCGTCGCGGAGCTCGCCTCCTTGGCCTTCAGCTCCTCCTCGGCCCCGTTCGTGGCCGTCGGCGGCGGCTTCATCGACATCATCCCGCCGTGGGTGAAGGACGTGGCCATCGGCCTGTTCGGCACCTGGGACAAGATCGTGCTGTTCGCGTCGATGGTCGCGGTGTACGTGGTGCTCACCGCGCTGAACGGGGCTCTCGGGGCTCGCCGTCCCCGTACGGCCGCCGCCGTGCTGGCGGGTCTGGGCGTCTTCGCCACGGTGATCGTGCTGACCCGGGCGCAGAACTCGGTGCCCGACGCGATCCCGACCCTGCTCGGCACCGTGGTCGCGGTCCCAACGCTGCTGCTCCTGCTGCGCGCCGTGCGCTCCCCTGCCGCCGAGCCGGGCACCGACGCGGCCTGGTCGCGCCGACGCTCGCTGGTGGGCGTCGGGGCCGTCGGAGTGCTCGCAGTCATCGTCGCGGCCGGCGCCCGGGGCGTGAATGCGACCCGCGAGGTCGCCCGCCGGGCCGCGGAGTTCACGCTGCCCACGCCGCGCACCCGCGCCGAGCAGATCCCCGACGACGCCCAGGTGGATGTCGAGGGGATGCCCGCGTACGTCACGCCCAACGAGGACTTCTACCGGATCGACACCGCCCTCGCCGTGCCGCGCGTGGACCCCACCACCTGGGAGCTGCGGATCCACGGGCTGGTGGATCGCGAGCTCACCCTTTCTTTCGAGGAGCTGCTCGCGGAGCCGATGATCGAGAAGCACGTGACGCTGACCTGCGTGTCCAACACGGTCGGCGGCGATCTCGCCGGGAATGCGACCTGGCTCGGCGTCCCCGTGCGCACACTGCTGGAGCGCGTCGGCGTGAAGGACGGCGCCGACATGGTGCTCTCCCGCTCCGTGGACGGCTTCACCGCGTCCACGCCGCTCGAGGCCCTGACCGACGACCGCGACTCCCTGATCGCCGTCGGCATGAACGGGGAGCCGCTGCCGCAGGAGCACGGATATCCGGTGCGGATGGTGGTGCCGGGACTGTACGGATACGTCTCGGCCACGAAGTGGCTCACCGAGCTCACCGTGACCCGCTTCGCCGAGGAGACCGCCTATTGGACCGATCGCGGCTGGTCCGAGCGCGGCCCCATCAAGATCGCCTCCCGCGTGGACGTGCCGCGCTCCTTCGGGACGCTCGACCCGGCATCCGACGGGTCCGTGATGCTCGGCGGGACGGCATGGGCCCAGCAGCGCGGGATCGCTGCGGTCGAGGTGCGGATCGACGACGGGGACTGGCACGAGGCCGAGCTGGGCGCGGAGGTCACCGCCGACACCTGGGTCCAGTGGTCGCTGCGCTGGGAGGATGCCGCGCCCGGTGATCACACGGTCTCGGTGCGGGCGACCGATGGGGACGGCGAGCAGCAGACGGAGGAGCGCGCCGACCCGGTCCCCAACGGAGCGAGCGGCTGGCACACGATCGACTTCACGGTGGAGTGAGCGCGCGGGTCAGGATCCGTGCGGCAGACCGTCGTCGGCCACCAGGCCGTGCTCGCGGACCAGGCTGTTCAGCGCCTCGGGCGCTGCGGCCAGTCGGGCGCAGACCTCGGCGGCGTCCCCGATCAGCAGCTCGCACCCGGTGATCCCCACCAGCTCGTCGAACATCTCCTGCTGCCGGTGGCGCAGCGGGATCGGCTGCTCGTGGGCGACGACGCCCCAGCTCGAGGCGTAGACGTCGAACTGCCCGGGCTCGTGCCCGGTGGCCAGGGAGAGCGGGAACCGGGAAGAGTCCAGGCGCACCCGCTCGTAGTTCGGCTCGGTCTCGTCGACCACGGCGAGCTGCGCGTCGTCGAACCAGGTGGCCACGAGCTCCATCCGCTCCCCGTCGGCACGGTACGGGGCGGCAGGGATGTAGCCGCGCGCGGAGGTGTGCGCGCAGTGGCCGACGGCGAGGCCGCGCACCGTGCAGCGCACGAACGGGGTCGCGATCGGCACGTCGGCGCCGGAGCGCGCGTACTTCCGGGCGATCGTCTCCGGGGTCTGGTTGGAGCCGACGGCCACCACCAGGGTGCGCTCGGCGAGCGGCGCCGCTCCCTCCGCGGCGAGGGCCTGCTCGATCGCGGCGATGTCGACGAGGGCACGGTCCTGCTCCTCGGTGGGGGCGGCCGCGGCGTCGGCCGGGTCCAGATCGACGATCCCCTCGGCCAGCAGCAGCGCGGAGCGCACGGCCTGCCCCGTCCAGGGGTAGTCCTCCGGGGCATCGGCCTGGACAGGGGTGGAGATCGTCGAGGAAGACATGACTCGACCATAACGAGCCGGGCCGGCCCGCCCCAGGATCCCGTGGCCACCCCCACGTGCGCCCAGCGCCGTCCTGGCCCTCCTTGCTCTCAGCTCTCAGCTCTCAGCTCTCACGCTGGCCCGTGTCACCCGCTGGAGTCGAGGGGACCTATCGTGGGGTGATGAGCGAACAGCGTGCGATCGATGCCCTGACGGCCTGCGGTCTGGACGCCGAGATCACCCGGCACGGACAGGTCGGGTCCCTCGCCGAAGCCGCCGCCGCTCGCGGGGTCGAGCCCCGCGACATCATCAAGACCCTCGTGGTGCGCCGACGCAAGGGCGACTACCTGTTCGTGCTGGTCCCGGGCGATCGCGAGATCTCCTGGCCGAAGCTCCGCTCGTTCCTCGGGGTGAACCGCCTGTCCATGCCGGACAAGGACGTCGCCCGCGAGGTGACCGGGTACGAGCGCGGCACCATCACGCCGTTCGGCTCCACCACCGCCTGGCCCGTCATCGCGGACATCGACCTCACCGGGGATCCCGCTCGGCGGATCTCCCTGGGTGCCGGTGCGCACGGCGTCGCAGCGACGCTCAACGCCGAGGCGGCCCTCGCTGCCCTGCACGCACAGGTCGCCGACGTCACGGACCTCCAGGCGACCTGACCTCGACCCGCACCAGGAGACTGCCATCCGCTCACGACTCTACTTCCTCGTCCTCGGCGCCTACCTGCTGTGCGTGGGGATCTATCTGATGATCACGACCGACGACTCCGTCCTCCGGGGACTCACGGTCCTCCAGATCATCGCCGCCGTGCTCATGTTCCGGCAGGCGCGGCGCACCCCCGTCACCCGCGACCGCGACGACGACCGCGACGACCGCGACGACCGGGACTCGGCCTCGCACTCCACGTCGAACTCGGCGGAGTAGGTCCTCCGCACGCGGAACGGGCGGGCATCCCGGAGGATGCCCGCCCGTTCCCGGCGAGGAGCCGCGCCCGCTGGGCGCGACCGGTCACTCGTCGGTGAAGGTCATCTTCAGCCCGCCCAGCAGCGCGGCGACCAGGTTGTACAGGAACGCCAGCAGCGTGCCGAGCGCCGTGATGATCACGACGTTCACCACGGCGACGATCGTGCCGTAGCTGACCATCTTGGAGAACTCGAAGAACTCCATGAACGGCAGCGGGTCACCGCTGTTGAGGTCACGGCCGAGCTGATCGATCTTGCCCCACAGACCGATCGCATCGACCAGGTTCCAGGTCAGGATCACGGCCACCACGGTCGCGATGCCGAGGGCGATCGCCACCAGGAACGACAGCTTCATCACCGAGAAGGGGTCCAGCCGTGCCAGCGTGAGCCGCACCCGGCGCGGACCGCGCCGCTCGGGCTCAGCGGTCTGCGCCGGGCCCGTCGTCTTCTTCGGACTGCGGCTGGCGCCCTTGGCCGCGGAGCCCTTGCCGGTTCCGATCGACGTCGTCGAGGGGGACGTCTCGCTCTCCTCGAACGCCGGGAGCTTGGTGGTCGCCTCCGGAGACGTCGTGGTGCCGGAGGCGGACCTCGAGTCGCTCGTGCTCACGGATTACTCCTCGTTGGGGTCGTCGTCGCCGGCGGGCGACTGGTCGGACTCGTCAGAGCCTAGATCATCGGACGGGGCCGGAGCCTGCACCGACTCCCCGTCGCCCTCGATCTGCACAGCATCACCATCAGCGTCGGTGAGCTCCGGGGACTCGGCGTCCCCCGCCTCCTCCTCGTCGATCTCCGACTCGGGGCTGGTGGTGACCAGCAGGATGCGATCGCCCTTGTCCGGCTTGGCGAAGACGACGCCCATGGTGGTGCGGCCCTTGGACGGCACCTCCGCCACGCGGGAGCGGACCACGCGGCCGCGCTCCATGACCACGAGCAGCTCGTCGCTCTCCTCGACCACGGCGGCACCGACCAGGTGGCCGCGGTCATCGGGCAGCTTCGCGACCCGGATGCCCAGGCCGCCGCGGCCCTGCACCCGGTACTCGTCGACGCTCGTGCGCTTGGCGTAGCCGCCATCGGTCACGGTCACCACGAACTGCTCGGGTCGCACGACGTCCATCGCGAGGAGCTCGTCGTCGTGACGGAACTTCATGCCGGTCACGCCGCTGGTCGCACGGCCCGTCGGGCGCAGCACGTCATCGGCCGCCGGGAACCGCACGGACTGGCCGTTGCGGGAGACCAGCAGCAGGTGGTCATCGGCGTTCACGGCCTGGGCCGCGATCACGCGGTCCGGCTGTGCGCCCTCGATGCCGTCGATGTCGCGCAGGTTGATCGCGATGATGCCGCCGGTGCGGTTGGAGTCGAAGGCCGGCATCGCCGTCTTCTTCACCAGTCCGGAGGCGGTCGCGAGCACCAGGTACTCGGCATCCTCGTAGGTGTCGATCGCGAGCACCGAGGCGATGCTCTCGTCGGGCTGGAACGCCATCAGGTTCGCGACGTGCTGGCCCTTGGCATCACGCGGCGCCTCGGGCAGCTCGTAGCCCTTGGCGCGATAGACGCGCCCCTGGTTGGTGAAGAACAGCAGCCAGCGATGGGTCGTGGAGGTGAAGAAGTGCTCGACCACGTCGTCCGCTCGCAGCGAGGCGCCGCGCACGCCCTTCCCGCCGCGCTTCTGGGCGCGGTACTGGTCAGCGCGGGTGCGCTTGACGTATCCGCCGCGGGTGATGGTGACGACCACGTCCTCCTCGGGGATGAGGTCCTCCATCGACATGTCCCCGTCGAACGGCATGATCTGGGTCCGACGGTCGTCGCCGTAGCGGTCCACGATCTCCTGCAGCTCGTTCGAGACGATGTCCCGCTGGCGCTGCGGATCCGCGAGGATCGCCGTGTACTCCTCGATGAGGGCCTGCAGACGATCGTGCTCGTCCATGATCTTCTGGCGCTCCAGGGCGGCCAGGCGACGCAGCTGCATCGCGAGGATCGCATTGGCCTGGAGCTCGTCGATCTCGAGCATCTCCATCAGCCCGTCACGGGCCTGGTCGGCATCCGGCGAGCGACGGATCAGCGCGATGACCTCGTCGAGCGCGTCGAGCGCCTTGAGGTAGCCGCGGTAGATGTGGATCTGCTCTTCGGCCTTGCGCAGGCGGTACCGGGTGCGACGCACGATGACGTCGATCTGATGCTTGGTCCACTCGCGCACGAAGGAGTCGATCGACAGGGTGCGGGGCACCCCGTTCGCCAGCGCCAGCATGTTCGCGGAGAAGTTCTCCTGCAGCTGGGTGTGCTTGTACAGGTTGTTCAGCACGACCTTCGCGACCGCATCGCGCTTGAGCGTGATGACCAGGCGCTGGCCGGTGCGGCCGGAGGTCTCGTCGGTGATGTCCGCGATGCCCTGGATCTTGCCGAGCTTGACCATCTCGGCGATCTTGCGCGCGAGGGTGTCGGGATTGACCTGGTAGGGCAGCTCGGTGACGACGAGCGACATGCGGCCGTTGATCTCCTCGGTGGAGACCACGGCGCGCTGGGTGATGGAGCCGCGACCGGTGCGGTACGCCTCCTCGATGCCCTTGGTGCCGGCGACCGTGGCGCCGCTGGGGAAGTCGGGTCCCTTGATGAACCTCAGGCATGCCTCGAGCAGCTCGGGCTTGGTGGCCTCGTGGTTCGTCAGCAGCCACTGGACGGCGTCGGCCACCTCGCGCAGGTTGTGCGGCGGGATGTTCGTCGCCATGCCCACGGCGATGCCGGCGGACCCGTTGACCAGCAGGTTCGGGAAACGCGCGGGCAGCACGACGGGCTCGTCGACCGTGTTGTCATAGTTGCCCTGCATGTCGACCGTCTCCTGGTCGATGTCACGCACGAGCTCGAGGGCCAGCGGGGCCATCTTGCACTCGGTGTACCGCGGGGCGGCTGCGCCGTCGTCGCCGGCGGAGCCGAAGTTGCCCTGGCCCAGGATCAGCGGGTAGCGCATCGACCACGGCTGCACCAGACGCACCATGGCGTCGTAGATCGCGGTGTCGCCGTGGGGGTGGTAGTTGCCCATGACCTCGCCGACGACCTTCGCGCACTTCGAGAAGGAGCGGTCGGGGCGGTAGCCGCCGTCGTACATCGCGTAGACGATGCGGCGGTGCACGGGCTTGAGGCCGTCGCGCACGTCGGGCAGCGCACGGGAGACGATCACGCTCATCGCGTAGTCGAGGTAGGAGCGCTGCATCTCCTGGTTCAGGTCGACCTGGGTGATGCGGTCCACCTCGTCCTCGTCGAGGGGGTCGACGAGGGTGACGGTGCGGTCCGATGCCTCGGAGGTGGAGACCTCGTGGGCGCCGTCGGGCGTGGCCTGGCCGGCCACACCGGCGGGCAGCTCCGGGGTCTCGTCGGGGTTCGTGGGGTCCTGCGGGGTGTCGCTCATGGTGAGAGAGAGGCCTTTCGGGTGGGGCCGAGATCAGATGTCGAGGAAGCGGACGTCCTTGGCGTTCTCCTGGATGAATCGCCGCCTGGACTCGACGTCGTCGCCCATCAGGACGGAGAAGATGGTGTCGGCGTCGGCGGCCTCGTCGACCGTGACCTGCTTCAGAGTGCGCGAGGTGGTGTCCATCGTGGTGGTCTGGAGCTCCTTCCAGTCCATCTCGCCCAGACCCTTGTAGCGCTGGATCCCGTTGTCGCGGGGGATGCGGCGACCGGCGGCGCGGCCGGCCTCGAGGCGCTCGTCGCGCTCGACATCGCTGAAGACGTACTCGTGCGGGGCGTTGGTCCACTTCAGGCGGAACAGCGGCGGCATCGCGATGAACACGTGGCCGAGCTCGATCAGCGGGCGCATGTAGCGGAACAGCAGCGTCAGCAGCAGGGTGCAGATGTGCTGGCCGTCGACGTCAGCATCGGCCATCAGGATGATCTTGTGATAGCGCAGCTTGGTGGCGTCGAAGTCGTCGCCGATCCCGGTGCCGAACGCGGTGATCAGCGACCGGACCTCCTGGTTGTCCAGCGCGCGGTCCAGCCGGGCCTTCTCCACGTTCAGGATCTTGCCGCGGATGGGCAGGATGGCCTGGGTGCGGGGGTCGCGGCCCTGCACGGCGGAGCCGCCGGCCGAGTCGCCCTCGACGATGAAGATCTCCGACTCCGCGGGGTTGCGGGAGGAGCAGTCGCGCAGCTTGCCGGGCATGCCGCCGGTCTCCAGCGGCGACTTGCGGCGTGTCGCATCGCGGGCCTTGCGGGCCGCCTCGCGGGCGGCCGCGGCGGCCTGGCCCTTCATGACGATCGCGCGGGCCTCCTGCGGATGGGAGACGAACCAGTCCTGGAGCTGATCGGTCATCACCTTGACCATGAAGGTGCGGGCGATGGTGTTGCCCAGCTTCGTCTTGGTCTGGCCCTCGAACTGCGGCTCGCCGAGCTTGACGGAGACCACGGCGGTCAGCCCCTCGCGGATGTCCTCGCCCGTGAGGTTCGAGTCCTTCTCCTTGAGCAGGCCCTGCGACCGGCCGTAGCGGTTCACGATCGACGTCAGCGAGGAGCGGAAGCCCTCCTCGTGGGTGCCTCCCTCGTGCGTGTTGATCGTGTTGGCGTAGGTGTGCACCGACTCGGAGTAGGCGCCGGTCCACTGCATGGCGACCTCGACGGAGATCGCGGCCTCCTGGTCCTCGGACTCGAAGGAGATGATCTCGGGGTGGATCACCTCGGCCCGCTTGGCCGTGTTGATGAACTCCACGAAGTCCTGCAGACCGCGCTTGTAGAGGTAGGAGACGGTGCGGGGACCGGACTCCTTCTCGGCGTTCTCCGCCTCGAGCTCGACGTCGATGACGTCGTCCTCGTCCTCTTCTGGCTCCTCGGGGGCGCGCTCGTCGGTCAGCGTGATCTTCAGTCCCTTGTTCAGGAACGCCATCTGCTGGAATCGCTTGCGCAGCGTCTCGAAGTCGTAGACGGTCTCGTCGAAGATGTCGTGATCGGCCCAGAAGGTGATCGTGGTGCCGGTCTCCTCGGTCTCCTCGCCCTTGTCGAGCGGGGCGAGGGGGACGCCGCGGCTGTACGCCTGGCGCCACACGTGACCGTCGCGGCGGATCTCCACCTCCATGCGGATGGACAGGGCGTTGACGACGGAGGAGCCCACGCCGTGCAGGCCGCCGGAGACCGCGTAGCCGCCGCCGCCGAACTTGCCGCCGGCGTGCAGCACCGTGAGCACGAGCTCGACGGCGGGCTTGCCCTCGGTGGGGTGCATCGCCACGGGGATGCCGCGCGCATGGTCGACGACCTTCACGCCGCCGTCGTCCAGCAGCGTCACCTCGATGGTGTCGCCGTGACCGGCCATCGCCTCGTCCACGCAGTTGTCGACGATCTCCTGCACCATGTGGTGCAGGCCGCGCTCACCGGTCGAGCCGATGTACATGCCCGGGCGCTTGCGCACCGCCTCGAGGCCCTCGAGGACGGTGATGTCCGAGGCGTCGTAGTGCTCCGGCGCATGCGCTGCGCGCTCACCGGCGGACTGGACCGGGGGTGCCGGTGCGTCCGGTGCCTCCGGCGCATCGGGAGCGTCAGAAGCACTCCGGGAGGCATCCGTCTCGGGCATGGGGTGGTCGCTGTCGCTCACCTGATGTGGCTCCTCGCAGTCCTGGGATCCCTCGACCCAGGAGAGCGTCGAGGGTTGCGGCCAGCCACGCGGAGCGATCCGGACGGCTCAGCACACATGCGGCCCACGAGGAGTCTCGCGCGCACACGCGCGTAAGGCACCCGTAGGCCACAGCGATCGAGCCGACGGCATCGAGATCCGCGAGGACGTCGGCCGAACACCACCATTCTAGCCGACTGAGGCCCGTGAACCTATTGACGCGGCCGATCCTGTGGAGAACGCGACGCAGGATCGGCCTCAGACGGCCCTCGGCGGCCTCAGGAAGCCGTTTCGGAGGCGGTCGCCGGGGTCCCCTGCCTCAGGCGGGGTGATATCGCGGCATAGAGCCGCCTGGGCAGGCGACCTCGCGCTCAGAGCTCCGCGAGCACCGCGGCGGTGGCCAGCGCGGCGGTCGCCGCCTCGTGGCCCTTGTCCTCGCTCGAGCCCTCGCGACCCGATCGGTCCAGCGCCTGCTCCTCGTCATCGCAGGTCAACAGCCCGAAACCGACGGGAACCCCGTGGTCCAGGGCCACCCGGGAGAGTCCATCGGTCGCCGCCGAGCAGACGTACTCGAAGTGCGGGGTGCCGCCCCGGATCACGACGCCGAGCGCGATCACGGCGTCGTGGGTGCGGGCGAGACGGTCGGCGATCACCGGCAGCTCGAAGGAGCCGGGGGCCCGCACCACGGTGGGGCCGGTGATCCCCGCCTCGGTGCAGCCGCGCAGCGCACCGTCGAGCAGGCCGTCCATGACCTCCTGGTGCCAGGAGGCGGCGACGATCGCGACCCGCAGGTCGGGGTGGGAGGTGGTGGTCAGGCTGGGGCTTCCGTGTCCGCTCATGCAGCGTCTCCTTCAGGGGTGGTGGGGAGGCCGACGAGATGGTGGCCCAGTCGGTCCCGCTTGGTGGTGAGATACGCGAGGTTCTCGGGGGTGGGGTGGGTGCCGAGGTCCACGACCGCGGCGACGTCGAGGCCGCCCGCGCGCAGCGCCTCGGCCTTGGCGGGGTTGTGGGTGAGCAGGTGGACGCTCCCCACGCCGAGGCGCGCGAGGATCCGCGGCACCGCCTCGAAGCTGCGGGCGTCGACCGGCAGGCCCAGGTCGAGGTTCGCCTCGACGGTGTCGCGGCCGGAATCCTGCAGCGCGTAGGCGCGCAGCTTCTGCACCAGGCCGATCCCTCGCCCCTCGTGGCCGCGCAGCAGGACGAGCACGCCGCGGCCGGCGGCCTCGATCCGCGCCAGGGACTCCTGCAGCTGCGGACCGCAGTCGCAGCGGCGGGAGCCGAACACGTCCCCGGTCATGCATTCGGAGTGCACCCGGGTCAGCACCGGGTCGTCGGTCGTGACGTCCCCGCGCACGAGCACCAGATGCTCGGCGGAGCCGTCGCGCACGGCCAGGGCACGGAAGGTGCCGTGCTCGGTGGGCAGGTCCACCGGCTCCGTCATCTCGAGGGGATCGGCCTCGAGCGCCCGACGGTGCGCCACGAGCGCCTCGATCGAGATCATCACCAGGTCGTGCTGGTCGGCGAACTCCCGCAGCGCCGGTCCGCGCATCATGGTGCCGTCATCGTGCACGAGCTCGACGATCATGCCGACCTCGGGCAGGCCGGCCAGACGCGTGAGGTCCACCGCCGCCTCGGTGTGGCCGCGGCGCTCGAGCACGCCGCCGTCGCGGGCACGCAGGGGCAGCACGTGGCCGGGACGGATCAGGTCCGCGGGGGCCGAGCCCGGATCGGCGAGGACCTGCAGGGTGCGGGCACGGTCGGCCGCGCTGATCCCGGTGGTCACGTCGGCGGAGGCGTCGACGCTCACGGTGTAGGCGGTGCGCAGCGGGTCCGCGTTCTCGGCGACCATCAGCGGCAGCTGCAGGGCATCCGCCCTCGCCGCCGTCATCGGAGCGCACAGCAGGCCGCTCGAGTAGCGGACCGCGAAGGCCAGGGTCTGCGCGGTCGCGGCCGAGGCGGCCAGGATCAGGTCGCCCTCGTTCTCGCGGTCCTCGTCGTCCACGACCACCACGGGCGCTCCGACGGAGAGTGCGGCGAGGGCCTGCTCGACGGAGTCCAGTCGCAGCGTGCTCATCGGCGCGCCCCCTCGGCGAACAGCAGCTTCTCGACGTGCTTGGCCAGCACGTCGACCTCGAGGTTCACGCGGTGGCCGATGTCCCGTCGGCCCAGGGTGGTGCGGGCGAGGGTCTCCGGGATCAACCCGATCGTCACCTCGTCGCCGTCGATCGCGGCGACGGTGAGGCTCACGCCGTCCACGGCCAGCGATCCCTTCGCGACCACATAACGGGCCAGGCCCGCGGGCAGCTGGATCCGCAGGCGGGTGGTGCCTGCCTCCTCCTCCCGGTCGAGGATCTCGCCGGTCGCGTCCACATGGCCCTGCACGATGTGGCCGTCCAGGCGTCCGTCGACCCGTACGCAGCGCTCGAGGTTGACGGGGTCACCGGCGGCGAGCCCGCCGAGGGTGGTGGCCTCGAGCGTGGTGGCGATGACGTCGGCGCTCCAGGTCTCGCCGTCCTCTGCGGTCACGGTGAGGCAGCAGCCGTTCACGGCGATCGAGTCGCCCAGGGCGATGCCGGCCAGGACCTGCGGGGAGCGGATCGTGAGGCGGGCAGGATCCGCCGGTGAGGTGAGCGACTCGACGGTGCCGAGTTCTTCGATGATTCCGGTGAACATGGGGGTCCTTCCAGGTCAGGCGGTTCGGAGGCGGAGGGTGAGGCGGAGGTCGCAGCCGCGGGGGGCGACCTCCACGAGGTCCAGGTCCAGGCGCTCGGAGATCGTGGTGATCCCCAGGTCGCCGACGCCCGGTGGTCCGGCGCCCAGCAGGGTGGGGGCCAGGTGCACGATCAGCTCATCGACCAGCCCGGCGCGCAGGAAGGCGCCGGTCACGGTGGGCCCGCCCTCGAGCAGGACATGGCGTCGGCCGTGCGCGAAGAGCTCCGCGAGGGCGGCCGACGGGTCGTGTGTGCGCAGGAGGAGCGTGTCTCCCGCACCCGCCGGAGCGGGCAGCGGGGGGATGTCGCCGGTGCCCATCACCACGCGGAGAGGCTGGTGCGGGAGCAGGGTCCCGTCGGGGCGGCGGGCGGTGAGAGAGGGCTGGTCGATCCGGGCGGTGCCGGCGCCGATGAGCACGACGTCGCAGGTGGCGCGCAGGTCGTGGACCTCGCTGCGGGCCTCCTCGCCGGTGATCCAACGGCTGCTGCCGTCCGCCGCGGCGACCCGGCCGTCGAGCGTGAGCGCCGTCTTGGCGGTGACCAGGGGGCGGTCGTGCTGCAGGCCGTGCTCCCAGCCGCGATTGAGCAGGCCGGCCGCGGCAGCGAGGTCCTCGGGCACGTCCAGCTCGACGTCGATGCCGGCGGCACGCAGGGTCTCGACGCCGCCGGTCGCGAGCGGGTTCGGGTCACGCCGGGCGACCACGACCCGCGCCACTCCGGCCTCGAGCAGCGCGTCGGCGCAGGGCCCGGTGCGTCCGTGATGGGCGCAGGGTTCCAGGGTGACGAGGGCGGTGGCTCCGGCGACGGAGACGGACGCGCGACTCAGGGCGTCGATCTCGGCATGCGGCGTGCCGGCCCCGCGGTGGTGTCCCTCCGCGATCACCGCTCCGTGGGCATCGAGCAGCACGCAGCCCACACGGGGATTCGGGCCCAAGGGCACGGCGGGGTCCGCAGCGATCTCCAGCGCACGGCGCAGGGCCGCGGTCTCGGCGTGGGCCAGCATGGTCTCTCTCCCTCGGTCCGCAGCTCGCGGTTCCGGAGGGAGGGGAAGGGTGCGGAGACGTCGTCGCCCGAGGAGCGTTCGCCGGTGCACCGGGGTGCACGGCGAAGAGCCGCCCGAGGACGTCGTTCGCGTGCGCTTCCCATCCGGACTCTGACCGTCGGTCCAGGAGTTCCACCTGGTCAGCCGAGGGCCAGAGGCCATCGGGTCGCGGACTATCACCGCCGGCTCGGAATTTCACCGACCCCAGTGCACGCGAGCTTGTCAGCTCGTCAGCACTCACGGTAGCAGGAGCTCATCCGTATGTGTCGCGCGGTCCGCGCCAGGTGACGGTGCGTCGGCCCTTCTTCCAGGTGCGCTCGGCAGAGGCCGGACCGGTCACGCGCAGCTCGGAGATCACGTGGGAGCCGATGTGCTCCTCGATCGCGGTGATGAGCTGCGGGGTGAGCATGCGCAGCTGGGAGGCCCAGGCCGAGGAGGACGCGCTGACCATGAGCACCCCGTCCTCGAGGGAGACCGGACGGCAGTGGGTCGCGAGCCTCTCGCCCACGATCTCGTCCCATTCCTCGAGCACCCGTCCGGCATCCATGCCGGCGTTCCAGCCGAGGTTTCCCAGCACCTTCTTCAGCACCAGCTCGATGCCCTGCGGGTCTCGCGGGTCCGGGCGGGATCCGGAGTAGCCGGGGGCGCTGCCCGAGCGGTCGCGCACGTCTCTGGCCTGGGTCTTCGCGGAGATCGGGAAGAGTCCGCGGTCCCGGGCCGCGGCACGGGAGCGGTTCACGGTGCGCCGGGCGAGTTCGAAGGGGTCGGTCGACGGCGGCAGCTCGGGCGGGTCGTAGAACTCATCCGGCCCCGCGACCCGCTCCTGATCGCGCTCCGACGCCGGCCGACGCTGCCCGGCGGTGCCCGGCGGACGTCGAGGAGCTGCTGTCCCGGGGTGCCGTTCCACGGTCCGGGAGGCCTGCTGGTCCGGCTCCTGGGGGCCTCGCCAGGTCGAGAGATCGTACGGGTTCGCGAGCCGCGGCCGCTGTCCGTTCCCGGATCGCGGCGTCGTCATCGCAGGCCTCCGTCGCGCGGATCCCGCGGCGTCGCGTCGCCGAGGCTGACGTCGACCACATGGATCTCGCCGTCCAGCGAGCCGGGGATGTCGGTGTCGTTGGCGGTGGTGATCAGCACCTGGGAGGCGCTGGTGACGATGCGGCCCAGCCGTTCGCGCCGGTGCACGTCGAGCTCGCTGAACACGTCGTCGAGGATGAGGATCGGTTCGCCGTCGCCGAGATCGCCCTCCTCGAGACGGAGCAGGTCGTAGCTGGCCAGGCGCAGGGCGAGGGCCAAGGACCAGGACTCGCCGTGGCTCGCATAGCCCTTGGCGGGGAAGTCGTGCAGCCGGATCTCCAGGTCGTCGCGGTGCGGTCCGGTCAGGGTGACGCCGCGGTCGATCTCGTCGTCGTGACGCGAGGCGAGCAGCCCGAGCAGGCAGTCATGGATCTCCTGGGTGCCGGGCAGCTCTCCGGCTTCGGTGCCGAGCTCGTCGAGCACGGTGGACCGATATGCCACATCGGCCGGGGAGGAGAGGTTCCCGCGCTGGTCCGGGGGGAGGTCCAGGGATTCCTCGGCACCCTCGTCCGTCGCCACCCGGAGGTACGAGTAGCCCAGATGCGGGCGCAGACGGTTCACCAGGTGCAGCCGGGCGCGCAGAAGCTCGGCGCCGAAGCGGGCGAGCTGCTGGTCCCAGACCTCCAGAGTGCTCGAGGCCGAATCCGCCGGATCGAGGCCCGCGACGCTGCGCCCGGCTCCGCCCCGACGCATCGATCGCATCTGCTTGAGCAGGTTGCTGCGCTGCTTGAGGACGCGGTCGTAATCCGCTTTGACCGACGCGAAGCGCGGCGCGATCTCGAAGAGGAGCTCGTCGAGGAAGCGGCGGCGGCCTTCCGGATCCCCCTTGATGAGGCCGAGATCCTCAGGGGCGAAGAGCACGGCCCGGACCTCGCCGAGCAGGTCGCGCAGCCGCGCGACGTTCTGGCCCTGGACCCGAGCCCGGTTGGACTTGCCCGGCGTGATCTCGAGGTCGACCTGCAGGTTCCGCCCTGCCCGCACGAAGCTCGCCCGGATGATCGCGGTCGATTCGCCCCGTCGTACGAGGGCGGCGTCGTGGGGGACCCGATGGCTCGACAGCGTCGCCAGATACCAGACGGCCTCGACGATGTTGGTCTTGCCCTGCCCGTTCTTGCCGACCAGCACGGTGATGCCCGAGGTGACGGGCAGCGTGAGGCGTTCGTACGAGCGGTAGTCGGTGAGGTCGAGAGCGGTCAGCTGCATGGACGGACCACTCCCACGCTCAGATCCGCATCGGCATGATCAGGTACTTGTACGAGGTGTCGGGCACGCCCTCGAGGGAGTCCTGACCGCTCATGACCGAGGGCTTGATGGAGTCGGTGAACGTGAGCCGGGCGAACTCGGTGCCCAGGGCGCCGAGGCCGTCGAGCAGGAAGCCCGAGTTGAAGCCCACGACCAGGTCCTCGCCCTCGAGGTGTGCCTCGAGGACCTCACTGGCCTGTGCGTCGTCACCTGCACCGGCCTCGAGCGCGACCTGTCCCTCCGCGAAGGACAGTCTCACCGGGGTGTTCCGCTCGGCGACCAGGGAGACGCGCTTGACGGCATCGATGAGGGCACCGGTGGAGACCACGGCGGTGATCGCGGTGGTGTCCGGGAAGAGTCGCCTCACGGGCGGGTACTCGCCGTCGACCAGCGTGGAGGTCGTGCGGCGGCCGCCGGCCTCGAAGCCGATGAGGTGGGCGGAGTCGTCCTCGGCCAGAGCGATCTCGACGCTGCCGCCGGTGGCCAGGGAGCGTGCGACCTCATGCAGGGTGCGACCGCGCACGAGCGCCGTCTGCTCGGTGCCCGGGGTGGCCGGGTTCCAGGTCAGCTCCCGCAGCGCGAGGCGATAGCGGTCGGTGGCCATGAGCGTCATGGTCTCGCCGGAGATCTCGACCTTCACGCCCGTCAGCAGCGGGAGGGTGTCGTCCTTCGAGGCGGCGACCGTGACCTGGCTGATCGCCTCGGAGAAGACGTCGGCCGCGACGGAGCCGGCGACCGGGGGCATGCTCGGCAGCTGCGGGTACTCCTCGACCGGGAGGGTGGCCAGTGCGAACCGCGCGGAACCGCATCTGACCTGCAGCTTCGTGCCCTCGAGGGCGATCGAGACGTCCTTGTTGGGCAGCGCTCGAACGATGTCGGACAGCATCCGTCCCTGCACCAGGACCTCGCCGGGCTGCTCGACCTCGGCATCCAGCCGGATCTGTGCGCTCACTTCGTAGTCGAACGTGGAAAGCTGCAGCTCACCACTGGAATCAGCCACGATCCGCACGCCCTGCAGGATCGGCATCGCCGGTCGCACAGGGAGGGTTCGAGTGGCCCAGGAGACGGCGTCACCGAGGACGCCGCGATCGAGGTGGAACTTCACCTTTGCCACTCCTTCGCAGTGGTCGAAAGCCAGAACGGGGGACAGCGTATCGGTTTCCTCGGCCTGCGGGCGACACACCGGCCTGGATCCTTGACAGCGACCCGCGCCGGTACCCGGGGATCACTCGTCTCGTCCGGGCTGAAGAACCCTCCCCGGCACCCGAAATGACATGACGCCGACGTCGCTCCCCGGCACCCCGGCCCGTCCACACCCCCCTTGAGCTGAGAACTACAGTCCTCTTCATCACGGCTGTGCACATCGTGGATAACCGCGATCGTCCCAGCTCCCACGGTTCAGAGCCCTCGTGGACGGAGCGTTGAGCGCTGCGCACTTCTCGTGCGCCGGCTGTGCACAGGTCGCCGGCTCCCGCGGATTCTTGTCATTCCTCCGTGCACATCGGGGTGTGCGTGGGACTCGTCGGTTCCACATTGTCCACAGAGTTATCCACAATTGGGGAGAACTGCGCGGTGACCTGCTCTGTTGTTCGCGGTGTTCGGGACTCGCGAGCGGGGCGGCCTCAGCCGCGGGGGCGGGAGTTGGAGCTCTTGATCCGCGCGGTGAGCTCGGTGACCTGATTGAAGATCGCGCGGCGCTCCTTCATGAGTTCGCTGATCTTCTTGTTGGCGTGCATCACGGTGGTGTGGTCGCGGCCACCGAACTCGTCGCCGATGCGGATCAGCGGCATGTCCGTGAGCTCGCGACACAGGTACATGCCGATCTGCCGGGCGGAGACCAGCCGGCGCGACCGTCCGCTGCCGACGATCTCGTCGACCGACAGATTGAAGTAGGTAGCGGTCTGGGCGATGATCGTCGACGCCGTGATCTGGGTGCCGTCGTCGTGGGAGAGCAGATCCTTCAGCACGCTCTCGGCAAGCGTGACGTCCATCGGCTGGCGGGAGAGCGAGTGCAGCGCCTGCACGCGGATCAGCGCCCCTTCGAGCTCACGGATGTTGGTCGCGATGTGCGAGGCGATGTACTCCAGCACGTCATGAGGGACCTCGCCGGTGTTCTCCTGCGCGACCTTCTTGCGCAGGATCGCGATGCGGGTCTCGAGGTCCGGCGGCTGCACGTCGGTCATCAGGCCCATCTCGAAGCGCGAGCGCATGCGGTTCTCGAAGCCGCCGAGCTCCTTCGGGGGGAGGTCCGAGGTGATGACGATCTGCTTGTCCGTGTTGTACAGCGTGTTGAACGTGTGGAAGAAGGCTTCCATCGTCTCGGGCGCACGCTGCAGGAACTGGATGTCGTCGATGAGCAGGATGTCGATGTCGCGGTAGCGGCGCTGGAACTCCTGCGCCTTGCCGAACTGGCCGGACTGCACGGAGTTGATGAAGTCGTTGGTGAACTCCTCGGAGTTCACGTACCGCACGACCACGTCCGGGTAGAGGCTCTGCGCGTAATGGCCGACGGCATGCAGCAGGTGGGTCTTGCCCAGACCCGAGCCGCCGTAGATGAACAGCGGGTTGTACGCCTTGGCGGGAGTCTCCGCGACGGCCGACGCCGCTGCCTGGGCGAAGCGGTTGGAGGACCCGATCACGAACGTGTCGAAGGTGTACTTCGCGTTCAGCCGGGAGTCCTCGCCGAGAGTGGACTGTCCGGTCCGGGCCGGGCGACGCGGTGCGGGCAGCGGCGACGGCGCCGACGAGCCGGTCGTGGCGGAGAAGCCGGCATAGGCGCTGGGGTCGTCGGCCGCGGTGCCGGTGTAGGCGCCCCCGAGGGAGAAGCGGTCCTCGCTGGAGAACGGGCCGGCAGCCGGAGACGGGACGGAGGAGGGCAGGGCGGCGCGGCCGGGCTGATCGCTCGCGGGGAGCACGGAGCCCTCGTCACGTCGGAAGGGGGCCGTGTAGGAGTCGTGCACCGGAGTTTCCACAAGTCTGTCCACACCATGTGCACTGCCGGGGGCGGCGGCCGGGGTCGGAGCCGCAGCAGGCGCCGGGTCATCGTCGTCATCGGCGAAGAGCGTCTCGTCGACCGTGACCGCGAACCGCAGCTCGCTGCCGTAGGCGTCGCTGAGGGCGGCGGCCAGGGGGCCCGCGATGCGGTGCTCGAACAGCTCCTTCGCGGAGGTGGAAGGGGCTGCGACCAGGGCAGTCTCTGCCACGACGGCCATCAGGCGGGACAGCGTGAGCAGGGCGATGACGCGCTGGGACACGTTGCCGTCTCGACGCAGGGTGGCCAGGGTGCGCTCCCAGATCGCGGCGACGTTCGCGTCAGTCATCAAGTTTCTCCGTACGGGGGCGATCGGCGGTCCAGGTAGTTTTCCACAATAGCCGCTGTATTGTGGATCAACAGTGTGGACAAGTCCTCGTCCCCGCCGCTCGTGACCGGAAACTCGTTCCCCGGGCTGCGCGGGTGTCCGTGCTGGTACGGACTCCGTTCTATCCGTTCGGCCTGTCACAGCTCTCGCGGCGCCGAGGGTCGCGAAACGCCGGACACAGTGAGAAACCGGCCACAACGGGCCTGTGGAGGTCGTTCTCCGTTGACCCTTCGCGCACTCGCTCCTAAGATCATGCAGTCAGCGCTGCGCGCCGTCCCGACACGGTCTCCGGCAGCCGCCCCGCGAGAGCGGGTGCGCCCGAACAGTCCGTTCGTGCAGCACGACCACCAGACCACCGCGAGGGGTACGTCCGTGCCCACGATCGAGGAGAACCGATGAGCAAGCGCACGTTCCAGCCGAACAACCGTCGTCGCGCGAAGAAGCACGGCTTCCGCGCCCGCATGCGCACCCGCGCCGGCCGCGCCATCCTGAACGCACGCCGTTCCAAGGGTCGCGCCGAGCTCTCGGCCTGAGTCGCTGTCCCGACGTGACCTGCGGCGTCACCCCATGACTCCGTGAACTGGTCCAGTCACCGGCTGCACACCGGCGACGAGTTCCGCGCCGTCACCCGTGGTGGCGTCCGCAGCGCCCGATCCCACGTGGTCGTGCACCTCTCCCTGCTCACGCAGGAGGGGGACGCACCCCGCGTGGGATTCGTCGTGTCCAAGAGGATCGGCAACGCCGTAGTGCGCAACCGTGTGACCCGTCGGCTCCGCGAGATCGTGCGCTCGCGGTTCGAGACCCTGCCTCCGGGCTCGGGGATCGTGCTGCGAGCGCTGCCGGGCATCGATGAGCAGCCCTTCGCCGAGCTCGAGGCCGATGTCGTCGGGGCTCTCGGCGCCGCGACGCGCAAGCTCGAGCGCCGCACACGGACCGTCTCATGACCACGCTGCTGCGGTCGGTCCTGCGACTGCCCCGTCGGGCGCTCGCACTGCTGGTGCGCGGCTACCAGGTAGGCATCTCGCCCTACACCCCGCCGGCCTGCCGGTACGATCCCGTGTGCTCGCAGTACGGCATGGACGCCCTGCGAGTGCACGGAGCGGTGAAGGGCACGCTGCTGACCGCCGGCCGGATCGTGCGCTGCAACCCGCTCAGCCACGGCGGTCCCGATCCTGTTCCCGCCCCCGGCATGTGGAGGAATCCACGCCGACTGCGGCACCCGGCCCACTAGGGCCTACCCTTGACCCAGATTCCCGACCACAGCCGACACCTCGCATGAACGGCATGCGCATCCGTGCGGCAGGAAGACCAGGCCGATGAACCCCCTGTATCCGATCGAATGGGCCGTGGCATGGCTCATGGTGAAGTTCCATGCCATGCTCTCGGTCTTCATGGACCCGGACGCCGGGCTCACCTGGGTGCTCTCGATCGTGGGCCTCACCGTCGTGGTGCGAACCCTGATCATCCCGCTGTTCGTGCGCCAGATCCGTGCATCGCGCGCGATGCAGATGGTCTCGCCGGAGCTGCAGGCCGTGCAGAAGAAGTACAAGGGCAAGACGGACCAGGCCTCGAAGCAGAAGATGGCCGAAGAGACCATGGCGATCTACAAGGACGCCGGGGCCAGCCCGTTCTCCTCGTGCCTGCCCATGCTGCTCCAGATGCCGATCTTCTTCGGTCTGTTCCGCGTGCTGTTCTACAAGCTGCCGGAGGCTGCGGAGGGGGCGGGCTTCGGCCCGCTGACGCCGGAGCTCGCCCAGAGCGCCCGGAACTCGGCGTTCATCGGGAACGTCACCATCTCCGACAGCTTCCTGTCGCCCGGCGACGGCCAGCTCACCACCCGTATCATCGCGGGCATCATCATCGCCTGCATGTGCGCGGTCACCTTCTTCACCCAGAAGTCGCTGACCATGAAGAACATGCCGAAGGCGGCCCTCGAGGGCCCCATGGCCAGCACCCAGAAGATGATGCTGTACATGCTCCCGTTCATCTACGTGATCACGGGGCCCGGCATGCCGATCGGTGTGCTCATCTACTGGCTGACCACCAACGTGTGGACCTTCGGCCAGCAGTACATCGTCATCCGCGCCACCCCCACGCCGGGGTCCGACGCCGCGCGCGAGCGCCACGATCGCATCAATGCCAAGCGGGAGAGGAAGGGCCTGGAGCCCCTCGACTTCACCCCGCCCAAGAAGGTCTCCGCCGAGCCGGAGCCCGAGCAGGCCATCCGCGTGCAGCCGCCGGCGAAGAACAAGGGCGGCAAGAAGCTCTCCGACGAGGAGAAGCTCGAGCGCGCTCGAGAGGCCCGCGAGAAGGCGGCCGAGGAGCGGCGCAGGGCCCAGGAGGCTGCGGGCGAGACGCCCGCGCCGAAGCCGTCGGGCGCCTCCGCGCTCAACAAGGGCGCCAAGAAGAAGCGCAAGAAGTGACCTCGCATCCCGGGAGCATCGAAGCTCCCGGGATGCACCTGACTCTCATCCCGAGCTTGTCCCCGGAGGATCCACATGAACGACACCACGTCCGACGTCCCCACGTCCGAGGAGACCGCTGCCCCGTCGCACGAGGCGCACGCCGACGCAGCGGCAGCGACCACCGAGGCAGCGGACGCCGCCGGCACGACCGACACCGCGGGGAGCGCCGACACGGCTGAGGCAGCTGACGCGACTGACGGAGCTGACGCGGCTGACACTGCGGAGACGCCGGAGACCGACGAGGAGCGCATGCGTCGGCTCGAGGAGGAGGGCGACATCGCCGCGGACTACCTCGAGGAGCTGCTGGACATCACGGACATGGACGGCGACATCGACATCGATGTCGACGGTGACCGGGCCTCCGTGGAGATCGCCGGAGCGGACCGGCTCGCGACGCTGAACCGCCCCAAGGGCGAGCTGCTGGACGCTCTGCAGGAGCTCACCCGGCTCGCGGTGCAGACCCGTACCGGCGCCCGCTCCCGACTGATGCTGGACATCGGCGGGTTCCGTGCCGAGCACAAGGGCAGCCTCGAGGAGCTGGCCGAGCAGGCTGTCGCACAGGCCCGAGAGGGCGGCGAGGCCGTGCCGCTGCGGCCGATGAACCCCTTCGAGCGCAAGGTCGTCCACGACGTCGCCAAGCGCGAGGGCCTGCGCTCCGAGTCCGACGGCGACGGCAAGAACCGTCACGTCGTCATCTACCCGGAAGCCTGAGGCGCATCGTGCTCCCCCTCCCCGAATCCCTGCGGCCGTCGGCCGAGCGTCTGTTCACGGACCGTCTCGAGCTGGCGCACCGTTTCGCGAGCATGCTCGCGGAGCAGGGCCCCGAGCGCGGCCTCATCGGTCCGCGCGAGGTCGAGCGGCTGTGGGAGCGGCACATCCTCAACTGCGCGCTGATGACCGACGCGATCGGTCCCGACGTGAAGACACTGGCGGACGTCGGCTCCGGTGCCGGGCTGCCGGGCGTGGTGATCGCGATCGCCCGCCCGGACCTCGATGTCACCCTGATCGAGACCATGCAGCGCCGTGCGATCTGGCTCGAGGAGGTCGATGCCGAGCTCGGTCTCGGCCTCGAGGTGGTGCGCTCGCGGGCCGAGGACCTGCACGGCGTGCGATCCTTCGACGTGGTGACGGCACGGGCCGTGGCCGCGCTCGACAAGCTCGCCCGGTGGACGCTCCCGCTGGTCGCCGATGACGGTGCGCTGCTGGCGATGAAGGGCGGCTCTGCCGCCGAGGAGGTCGCCAAGGCGGACAAGGTGCTGCGCAAGCTGGGCGGGGTCGATCCGCGCATCGCGCAGTACGGGGCAGGCGAGGTCGAGGTTCCCACTACAGTGGTCCAAGTGCGTCGCCGAGCCCAGGCGACCAGGAAGGGAGAGGTACGTGGCTGATCTGCACGAGGGTTCCTCCCCGGGGCACGGTGCGATGGAGGACACTCCGCTGATGCGAGAGCTCGCCAGGGACCATGCCCGACGCAAGCAGCTCGACGGCGTCGAGTTCGCTGCGCCCGAGACCACGAGGGTGATCACGATCGCCAACCAGAAGGGCGGGGTGGGCAAGACCTCCACCACCGTCAACGTCGCGGCCGCTCTCGCGCTGGGTGGTCTGAACGTGCTGGTGATCGACGCGGATCCGCAGGGCAACACGTCCACCGCGCTGAACATCGAGCACCATGCCGAGGTGGCGAGCATGTACGAGGTGCTCGTCGAGTCCGCACCCTTGCAGGACGTGGTCCAGGATGTCCCTGACATGGACGGCCTGCTGTGCGCGCCCGCCACCATCAACCTCTCCGGGGCGGAGATCGAGCTGGTCTCGCTCGTCGCCCGCGAGAACCGGCTGCGCAACGCGATCCGCGACTATCTCGAGCACCGCGATGACGAAGGGCTTCCGAGCCTGGACTACGTGCTGATCGATTGCCCGCCGTCGCTGGGCCTGCTGACCGTCAACGCTCTGGTCGCGGCCCGCGAGGTGCTCATCCCGATCCAGGCGGAGTACTACGCTCTCGAGGGTCTGAGCCTGCTGCTGAACAACATCGAGCTGATCCGCCAGCATCTGAACCCGGATCTGGTGGTCTCCTCGATCATGCTGACCATGTACGACGCCCGAACCCGGCTCGCCGCACAGGTCGCCCAGGATGTCCGTGAGCACTTCCCCGAGCAGACTCTGGAGACCACGATCCCGCGTTCGGTGAGGATCTCGGAGGCCCCCAGCTACGGGCAGACGGTGCTCACGTACGACCCGGGATCCAGCGGTGCGCTCGCGTATCGCGCGGCAGCCCACGAACTCACTATTCGCCCAGCCCCTTGATTGTGACCTCGGGACACCACCACGATGATGCGGTGCGTGTCCCGGCATCTCTCCCCTGGTGGACATTCATTCCGGAAGGACAACGGCCATGACGCAGAAGCGAGGACTCGGTCGAGGACTCGGCGCCCTGATCCCGGGCGCGGGGACCAGCCCCGCTCCCGAGCAGGAGCTGCGCACTCGTGTGCGCCCGGCGTCGCAGGACGGTGAGCGCACCGCCCGAGATCGTCCGGTCGACATGTTCTTCTCCGGTGATCGGGTCTCCGAGGCCGAGGAGCGCGAGGAGCGCGCCCGCAGCGGACGCCACGACATCGCCGACGACATGGCCCGCGCCGCCGCCACCCGTCGGGGCCGCGGCTCCACCTCGCGCACCACGACGACCCGCGGCACCGCGGCGACCAAGGCTGCTGCCGCCGCCACGGCGACGGTCGACGAGGCGCCTGCGGAGGTCGCAGAGGCTCCGGCCAAGAAGACCCCGGCGAAGAAGCCCGCAGCGGCGAAGAAGACTGCCACGGCGAAGAAGACCACGCCTGCGAGGAAGGCTCCTGCGAAGGCGTCCACCAAGGCATCCCCGGCGCAGCCCTCCACCGCGAAGACCCCTGCGAAGAAGACGGCCGCCACGGAGCCCGCCGCGCCGGCGAAGGCCGATGCGGTGGAGGTCCCCGATACGTCGACGACGAGCCCCGCTCCGACGCCGACTCCGACGACGGAGACTGCGGCCCCGGCCCCTGGCTCGGACCCGACCCCCAAGGCCGCGGAGACCGCTCCGGCCGCCGAGGACACCCCGGTCGTAGACGTCGAGCCCGCAGAGCCCGCTCCCGCTCAGCCGGTCGAGGACGTCGAGGCTGCGGCTCCGACCGCGTCCCCGGGAACAGCCACCCAGCCAGAGGCCGCGAGTGAGTCCGCGCCGGAGGCCGAGCCTGCGCCCGAGCCCGAGCCCGAGCCCGAGGCCCAGACCGCCCCCGAGAGCGAGCCCAAGGCTGAGACCGCGACGGAGCCCGATGCCGCGCCGGAGGAGGAGGTCGACGCGACGGTCGAGTCGGGCAGTGCCGATGATCGTTCGCGCCGGGGTCTGGTCAGCGTGCCCGGCGCGGAGTTCGCGGAGATCCCGATCCATGAGATCCGGGAGAACCCGCGCAACCCGCGCACGATGTTCGATGACGACGAACTCGACGAGCTGGCGTTCTCGCTGCGTGAGGTCGGTGTTCTGCAGCCGGTCGTGGTTCGCCCGATCCCCGTCACCGATGAGGGCGAGTCCTTCGAGCTCGTCATGGGTGAGCGTCGTTGGCGTGCCGCCCGACGGGCAGAGCTCACCTCGATTCCCGCGATCATCCGTGAAACCAGCGATGACGATCTCCTGCGCGATGCTCTTCTCGAGAACCTCCACCGGGCACAGCTGAACCCGCTCGAGGAGGCCAATGCCTACCAGCAGCTGCTGGAGGACTTCGGGTGCACGCAGGACGAGCTCGGCGACCGCATCGGTCGTTCTCGTCCCCAGATCACCAACACGCTGCGCCTGTTGCGTCTGCCGGCGCTTGTGCAGCGTCGACTTGCCAGCGGTGCCCTGAGCGCCGGGCACGCTCGCGCCCTGCTCGCACTGGACGATCAGACCTTGATGGAGGAGCTCGCCCAGCGCATCGTGTCGGAGGGGCTTTCCGTGCGCGCTGTGGAGCGCCTGGTGTCCCGTGGTGGTCAACAGGAGACGGGAACGCGTGTTGCGCGCCGTACCAGCTACGACCCGCACGTCGTGGACGTGACGAGCCGCCTGTCCAACCGCCTGGAGACGCCCGTGAAGATCGACGTGGGCAAGCGCAAGGGCAAGATCACGATGGAATTCAGCAATCTCGAGGACCTCGATCGACTGCTCGAGTCCATGGGCCTGGATGTGGCGAAGTCCGAGGGCGACCAGCGCACCACCTGATGTATGACGACAACAGGGCCGGCCAGAGTGCCGGCCCTTTTGTCGTGCCGCACGACCGTGAAACCCGCGGACACGAACTCCCGAATAGCCGGCAGTATCGACTCTGTCGACATGCGACCAATATATGAGATAGATCACTGCTGTCGACGCTACGGGCCTCGGCTCGGAGTGGGTGGCGACGAGGACGGCTCGGGCTCCCCGCCCCGGGGCCGGTGAATGCTGGGCCCGGGACTATCCACAATGACACCACATTGTGTGTATGCAGGTCAGCGGTGACTTCTCTCTGTTATCCACCGATGTGCACGAGTATGTGGACAGAGCTGCAGCACGGCCGATCTCGCGGGTTAAGTGGCGCCACCGGCCTGTCTCAGATCGTGGGTTTCCCGTGAAACGGGGCCGTGACAGCGGCAGGCTCGGGGTCAGGCGCCATGCGACCCGCATCCGCACCCGCCCCCGCAGCCGCACCCGAGACCGCAGCCGCATCCGCATCTCAGCCGGAAGCGCAGGTCGGCAACTTTGCTGTTTCCCGTGGAACCTCACGCTCGGCCCTTTCGTCTACTGCGCAAGCGCACCGTCGCGCAAGGCGAGCCGGCACTATCTCCCTTCCGGTGTTGTCGGGGGTGGAAGCTGCTGTCCGCTTGCGTGCGGAGCCGCGTGACCAGTTGGGCGTGCCGGCTCTCCTGACAGACGCAGGTTTTCGCAGGTTCCACGTGGAACGCGGACGGTAGATCTCCGTTGTGGGTCACATAGTGCGCTGGAGTCACATCGGGGGTCACTTTGGGGTCGGTTTCCCGTGAAACTGTCACTTCCTGGCGGGCTGGCGGGCTGGCGGGCTGGCGGGCTGGCAGGCGGTTGGCTCGAGGCGTCTATTGGTACCTCACCCCCCAGGTTTGATGATCGGCTGCCGCCGCAGTGCTCAAAATTCAAGTTTCCCGTGAAACCTGGTTCTGCGAAGGGTTGGGAGACCAACGATCCGCGACGCCCGTCGACACCACCATGTCGCGTGTCGAGTTTCCATGCACTTTGCATCGGGCCGTAGACGTTTGAGAAATCCTGCAGTTTCCCGTGAAACTGTGTCCTCAAGCGATCAGTCCTACCGCGACGAACTCCGGCGTACGGATGGCTCGCACGACCCGCGCATGGCAGGCCTGTGCGTTTGGACCTACTCCGCTAGGCTTCACGGGAAACACGAATGCTTGTCCCGGCAACACCGCGCCTATTGACTGTGTATTGCGAAGAGCGAGACCGACGAGGACGCTTCACGTGAAACGGCCGCAGGCGTGGTGCATACGCTCCTTGTGCACTTTTGAGACGTGGAGATCGCATAGTGACCGGTAAGCTCGATTCCAAGTGTGGCGACCGGAGGGGTCTGCCCGATTGTGCGTTCCCAGAATTGGGCACCGCTTCAGATCTTGGGATATGAGGTGCGCGTCAGTCCTGATCGCACCGACGGTGAGGTGGCGCAATGACTAGCGCCGCAGGTTTCACGTGCAACGCCAAGTATGGGATGAGTTGAGAGACCTGTGCGTCCGACGCTCCCACTCGCCCGTCCCGTCTTCCGGCACAAGCTAAGGGTGCCGCGGAGGTTTCACGGGGAACGTGGGACCTGACGCTCAGCCGGGTATGTGCCCCGGGCCTACCGCACGCCTATTTTGTGCAGCAGCAGAGCCACCCGTTGGCACCGCCCGCCTTGCGCATACGGCTTTGCGGCTTTCCTTCCAGCAGCGACGGGGTGCTCAGGTGTTCACGGCTGGAGCCGGAAGGCATCGTCACCGGGTACAAGGGCCGGCCTCCTACTGCGACGTTTCACGTGAAGCAGTGGCGGCGGCACATCCGAGTGCGTAATGCGGGCGATGCAGCTGCGCTCGCGATCCACTCGACGCGCTCTGCTGCGTGGCTCCCGAAGCAGGCCCCCTGACTCACCCCGCCCCGATTCCAACGAGTAGTCAATCACGTTTCACGGGAAACGCGCAGTGCGCCGCGCAATGTGGGCCCACATGTTGTTCCCGGCGTTACTGCGCTCGAGACCTCAGAGCGACGACCAGTTCTGGTCGTGTTCGACCCGTGCTCGTCGGCGCATCCCTTGCCCGGGTTTCACGGGAAACTGCGTGCCCAGCCGACACCGATGTCTGCCTCGAGCCCGTGCTCGCCGATGGAGCAAGCACTGCGCTGCCCCGGCCTCTCATGAACGCTCGGCGACGTGCAGCTGAACTGATGGCTCCGTCTCCGCATGATTCACGTGGAACGTCGGTGACCATCCGGTCACTGGAATTCGGAAGTGCCGGCGTGGTCGGCCTCCAAAAGAAGACCCGGACATCGCCGGGGGTTCGAGGCCAGCGCATGGTCGATGACGGCACACTACTTCGACCCATCCACGTGACACTGCTGCGGATCGCTTGTTGTGGACGAAGGGCGACGCTCACTCGAGATATGCACAGTGTGCGTAACGTTGTGGACAACCGGCACGAGCGCCGTGACTGCAGTCACACTTCATCTCTTTGTGACCGAAAGCCGGCGATCGGGAGTCCACTGGCTCAACTCTGCGTCGCTGCAGGTCAACGGCACATTGTGGGCTCACGTGCGGATCGGCGCGACAGCGAGTTATCCACAATCGCTTGTGGACAAGGCTGTGGACAGACGCGCTCCCGACTGTGGACATCGATGTGGACAACGTTGTGGAAGAAGCCAACAGTGCACGTCAGCCGCGCCCATTGCGGCGGACTTGACGTGCGGCGGCAGGCGTGTGCTGATCTCGGCTCGAGCCATACCCACACCGGGGCTCCGGGCCTGGGTGCGGGCCCGCTCGGTGCCATCCGTGCCCCATGGCCGCCAACCCGCTCCCTGTTCCCTGCGCCGCCGCAGAGACGCAGACGAGCCGTCAGCTGCTGGTCGGGGCGGCCTGACCGTCGCTGCCGCTTCGTGAAACCTCGCCCGGCCCGAATTCCTCGGCGATCACATGCTTCGGGAGGGCGCCAGTGCGGCGGTGGTTCACGGCCCAGCGGCCTGACAGGACGATGTCGTCCCCCGTCGGCGTCTTCCCCGCAAGGTCCTCCACGACACCCATGAGCGCGTCGTCGGCGGTGGCGTCCACGGACTCCACCGGGTGCAGACGGAGCCACGTAGGCACCACCTCGACCTCGAGGAGGTCCAGTACGTCGTCCTGCGCGGAGTCCACGAGGACGGCACGCACTGCGCTTCCCCAGCGTCGGCTGAGCTCACGCAGCAGCGTGGGGGCAGGACGCGACGGCCCGGCCCAGTCGGCCGTCACGAGGACGATCGCAACTGGGCCGGGCCGCGTGGAGCTGTTCTCGACAGCGGCACCGGACATGCGCGAGATGAGGGGGTGGGCCGGCGATCAGCTCACGGCCGGGGCGGCTGCCTCCGCCGCCTGCTCGGCCTTCGCCTGCTCGTCGGCCAGAGCTGCCTGATCGGTGAGCCAGCGCTCGGCGTCCAGAGCAGCCTGGCAGCCGGTGCCGGCGGCCGTGATCGCCTGGCGGTAGGTGTGGTCCACGACGTCCCCGGCGGCGAAGACGCCGGGAACCGAGGTGTAGGTCGAGCGGCCCTGGCACACGATGTAGCCCTCGTCGTCGAGCTCGAGCTTGCCTCGCACCAGATCGGTGCGGGGCAGGTGCCCGATCGCCTCGAACACGGCCGTGGTGGGAAGGATCCGTTGCTCGCCGGTGATCGTGTCGCGCAGCGTCACGGACTCGACCTTGTCGGTGCCGTTGATGCTGAGCACCTCGCTGTTCCAGGCGAAGGACAGCTTGGGATCGGCCTCGGCGCGGCGGGCCATGATCTTGGAGGCGCGCAGCTCGTCACGACGGTGCACGAGCGTCACCGACTTGCCGAAGCGGGTCAGGAAGGTGGCCTCCTCGACGGCGCTGTCGCCGCCGCCCACCACGACGATGTCCTGGTCCTTGAAGAAGAAGCCGTCGCAGGTCGCGCACCAGCTGACGCCCTTGCCCGAGAGCTCCTTCTCCCCGTCGATACCGAGCTCGCGGTAGGCGGAGCCGGTCGAGAGGATGAGGGTCTTGGCGCGGTAGACGGTGCCGTCGTCGAGCGTGACCGTCTTGACCTCGCCCTCGAGCTGGATGTCCACGGCGTCGTCGTAGATGATCTCGGCACCGAAGCGCTCCGCCTGCTCCTGCAGCTGCGTCATCAGCTCAGGGCCCTGGACGCCCTGGGGGAATCCCGGGAAGTTCTCCACGTCGGTGGTGGTCATCAGGGCCCCGCCGGCGTCGAGCGCTCCTGCGATGACCACGGGGTTCATCTCCGCCCGGGCGGTGTAGATCGCTGCGGTGTATCCGGCCGGCCCGGAGCCGACGATGACGACCTCGTGGACCGTGCCGTCGTCGGTGTTCTCCGCAGCGACGGCCGGGGAGGTCTGGGCGGCCGTGGGCGCGCCGAGGATGTTGAGAGCCTGGATGGGCTGCGACATGTCTGTGATGTCCTTCCGTGGAGATCGAGGAGAGTGTGGGGGTCAGCGGGAGGACCGCGACCAAGTATGGAGCACGGGGGTCGTGGTGGCCGGCTGAAGGTGACCGATCAGAGCGATCCGATCATCACTTCGCCGGACCACAGGCGCATCTGGTCCGGATCGGCGGCGTCGGAGTCCGGAGAGCCGCATTCGGGCGTGACCACCAGCGCCGAGACGGTCCCGCCGTTGGCGCGCAACGTCTCGCGGTCCATCGGGCCGTACACGAGCAGCCAGCCGGGCGTCTCGTCCGCGTTCCATGCCACCTCCTCCATGATGAGGATCGATTCCGGGATCCCCTGCGACCGCAGGCACGTCGTGGCGTCGAACGTCGTCGGCGGAACGATCATCCCGGCGTCGAGGAGACGCTGCACCTCGGTGCCGAGGGCGGTCTCATTGACAACGGGCAGACCCGACGAATTCTTCCCGGCGCCCGTTCCCGTGTCGACCGAGGAGGAGACAGCGCGAGAGCGGCTGGCGGTGGACTGCTCGAGCGCGACGGTCAGCTGCACCCCCAGGAGCGCCGCCAGGATGAAGGCCACGAGCACTAGCGGCACGGGCACGCCGAGCATCGAGGCGACGTGCGACCGCTTCCCCCGAGCGCGACGCGTCGCCGAGCTGCGCGACCTCCTGGACGTCATTCGACGGTGATCTCCGCGATCCGGGCGCGGTAGCGATCGGACTCCTTGCTGTCCGGCGGCAGCTCAGGAATGTAGAGAGCGACCTTCTCCGCATCGACGGGCTCGTCGGGCTCGAGGCGCACCTCGCCGTCCCCGGCGAACTTGCCGGAGGCGAGCACGTCGCCGGGCGAGCCGTCGTCGTTCACGGCGCGCAGCTCGAGGGTGCCGCCGGTGTTGCGCGCGGTGGTCACGGTGACGACGGAGAGCTGGGACTCCTCGGCGAAGGACAGCCGCATCCCCACGCCCTCCTTGATGCCGCCGAAGTCCGGGCTGCCGTAGTGCTGGGTGGACCAGAACGTCTCGGTGTCGCCGTCGGTGAGGCGGTCCTGCTGGTCCGTGTGGTCCGGCTCGGCCCCGCCCTCGGCGAACAGCTCCACACCGCTGATCTCGGGCGCGGGCAGCTCCGGTTCCTCGGTGTTCTCGGCAGTGGGTTCGACGGGCGCTTCGCCGGTATCGGTCTCGGTGGGCGTGGTGGGGGCCGCCGCCGTCTCCAGCGGGTCCGTGATCCGGTCGCGCAGACCGGAGGTCGCCGTGGTCACCGCGAAGACTGCCGCGATGATCGTGAACAGCACGGCACCGGCGATGATCCACTGCGACTGCCGCGAGCGCTCCTCCGGCTGCCGCGGGCCCAGCGCGTAGGTGTCGGGGTCGTCGGAGTCCACTGCCACGCTCACCACGTCGCGCAGCAGCGAGCTGCGCGCGTACTGGGAGGTGGGCTCGGCCAAAGGTTCGTCAGGGGCGGAGCTGTCGCGGCCTCGGACCACGATGGGGCCGGTGGCCGCCGCCATCGACTCGGTGCGGCCGACGACCGGCACCGGACCGTCCTCAGGAGCCTGTGCGGGCGTCGCGGCGACCGGTGCGAGCGCCGGATCGGTGGAGTCCTGGGCGGGCTGCTGGGCGGCGGAGGCCGCTGCGGCCGGGGCCAGAGACGCCGCGGCTGCGGGGGCCGACGATTCCGCGGGGTCCGGTGACTGCGGGGAGACAGGGGCGGGCGGGGCGGCCGACGGTGCGTCCGGCTCCGGGGTGACGGGCGGCTGGATGTCGAGATGCCCCGGGAAGGGGCTGGTCGAGCGTTTCTCGGCGAGGTGGAGTTCCTGCACGATCTGCTTCGCCTCGGCCGACGCTGCCGACGCTGCGGCAGCGCCCGCGGCAGCCTGCTCATCCTGCTGAGCCTGGTCGCCCTGATGATCGCTGTCGGCAGCGGCAGCGGCAGCGGCAGCGGCAGCGGCAGCGTCGGGCGCGTCGGAGTCGGTGCGAGCGCCGATCCGGGAGGTCCCGGGGCTCTCGGCGCCGCCGCCGGTCCCGGAGTCGTTCGAGGCTCCGGCAGCGCCTGCCGCCGCGGCCAGGCCGGCGACACCGGCCGTCGCCGCGGCACCCGTGGCTCCGGGCGTCGGGGAGGGCGTCTCGGTCGAGACCGTCGGCGCGATGTCGGCAGCATCCTCGGGCTCGGGCTCGGGCTCGGACGTCGGCGTGGGCTCGGCGGCCGGGCTCGGGGCGGGCTCCGGCGTGGATGCCGACGTGGGCGCGGGGCCGGGCGTGCGAGCGGCGGCGTCGGCCGCACCAGCGGTCGCACCAGCACCAGCAGCAGACGGCGCGGCTGCGCTGGCGGCACCGGCAGCACCGGCGCCTCCGGTCGCCGCGGACGGGCCGGCGCCCTCGTGCGGATACGCCTCGAGCGTGACCGGGATCGACTGCCACGGCTCCAGAGCGGCGATCAGCTCGCGCGTGGTCTCGGGGACATCGTCGGCCGATTCGTTGAGCACCAGATCGCACAGCAGATCCAGATCCGCCGGGATGGGGGTGTCCACGAGGGTCGAGGGGCGGGGCACGAGGCCCGCGGAGTCGTGCTGCGGGCTCCTCCCGCTCAGCGTGCGGTACAGGAGCGTGACCAGGGCGGCCGTGTCCTGGAAGGAAGCGTTCTCGCGGGACCGGTCCAGGCCCACGTGCGCGGCGGCCTCGACGCCCACGCCCAGCACCGTGACCTCCCCGGAGCGGAGGTTCACGAAGAGGCGGTTGGAATCGATGAACTGGTGGCGGACGCCCCGTCGTCGGGCGGCCTCGAGACCGGTGGCGGCCTCACCGATGATCGAGCGGGCCGTCTCGGGATGCAGCTGCGACGAGCCGAGCAGAGCCGCGAGCGGCGGTGCGGGAGGCATCGGGTACTCGACCACGGTGATCGGCCCGACGGCGGGTGCGTCGGGGCTGCTCGTGTCCTGCTCCTCGCGGGGGTCGTCGAGCACGACGATCTCGCGGACGGGCAGCAGCCGGGCATCCTCGACCAGGTAGGCGCGGCGCACCGCATCAGCGGCCTCGAGGGCCGCCTCGCCCTGCACGATGAAGAGGGTGACGTTCTCACCGGTGTCGACCGTGCGGGCACGGTGCCACACCGCGCCCTCTGCGACGCCTGCCAGAGGGATCTTGCCCTCCAGGGTCCACCGGGAACGCAGTGCGTCCTGTAGCGGGTTCGTGTTCACGGACCGTCCTTAACCTCGTCCTGCGGGAATGCGCCGTCACGAGCGAGCTCCATGCTACGAGGTCACCGGCTTCCCGCGGCGCGTCAGCCGGTTCACGACACGTCCGGAGTAGCCGAGCAGCTGGCGGACCTCGCTGATCTTGAGCAGCCAGCCGGCGCCGGCGAACACCGCCGTCATGATCGCGCCGACGACGGCGCCCAGCAGCACCGCGGTGAGTCGGTGGGACCAGAACAGGTCGTCGAGCAGGGCCACCAGCCCTGCGCCCGCGGCCCACGCGATGAGGCCCGCGACCAGCAGCTTCCCGAGCACGAGCCCTTCACGGGCGAGGCTCGGCGGAGTGGTGCCGAGGCGGCGGGCGTGACGACGGAGCTGCCAGGTGCCCATCAGCCAGGAGACCAGGTTGCCGAAGCTCGATGCGCCGGCGGCGGAGGCCGTGGCCCACAGCGGATCGACGGTCAGCAGGATCACCGGAATCGCCGCGAGGCTGATCACGGTGACCGGGATCTGGGTCAGGAACGGGGTGCGGGCGTCCTCGTAGGCGTAGAACACACGCTTGATCAGGTACAGCGACGCGAAGGGCACCAGGCCCAGCATGTAGGCGACCAGCACGGTGCCATTGGCGCGTGCGCCGATCTCGCCGGTGCCGCCGCCGATCACCCACATGATCGGTCCGGCCAGCGCGATGAACAGCACGGCGCACAACATCATCGGCACGGCCAGCATGCGGCTGGTCTCTGCGTAGCGGGCCATGGCCCCGGCGTGGTCGTCGTCCACGGCGCGCCGGGAGATCGCCGGGAAGACGGCGGTGACCACGGCGACGCCGATGATCCCCTGCGGGATCATGAAGGCCATGTAGGCCCAATCCAGGGTGAGCAGGTTCGGGTAGCGGGCGGCGCGCTCGGGATCGTCGCGCAGCTGCTCGGTCATCCAGCCGGCACGGCCGGTCGACCAGCGGGTGGCCCAGATGCCGAGCTGGCCCAGGGCCAGCATCCCGAGGGTCCACAGCCCGATCTTGGAGAGCTTGCCGAGCCCCAGGCCGCGGAATCCCCAGCGGGGGCGCAGGCGCAGATCGAGCTTCTTGACGTACCAGAACAGGAACACGACCTGCGCGGCCGAGCCGCCCACATTGATCGCGGCCATGGCGATGATCATCGGCAGCGTCCAGGTCGCCGGCGAGCCGACCGCTCCCCACATCGCGAAGAACATGCCGGCCCCGATGATGCCCACGAGGTTGTTGAGCACCGGGGCCCACTGGTAGGGCCCGAACGAGTCGTGCGCGTTCAGCAGCTGCCCGCACATCACGTACAGAGCGGAGAAGAAGACCTGGGGCATCATCCAATAGCCCAGCTGCACCGCGAGGGCGTGCGTCTCCGGGGGCAGCACACCGCTGGTGAGGGGCAGCAGCAGGGGCACGCCGACCATGCACACGACGGTGATGCCGAGGGAGACCGCCGCGACCAGGGTCATCAGGCGGGAGATGTAGTCGCCGCCGCGGTCCGGGCGCTTCACGGCCCGCACGATCGCCGGCACCAGGATCGCGTTCAGGGTGCCGCCGCCCACCAGCAGCCACACCGTGTTGGGCAGGGTGTTGGCCGCGCTGAACGCGCTGGCGGCCGAGGACATGGAGCCGGCGAGGATCATGCCGAACATGTAGTTGCGCACGAAGCCGAGCAGACGCGAGATGGTCGAGCCGGCGGCCATGAGCACGCTGGCCTGCATGAGGGTCGAGCGGCTGGAGGCGACGCCCTGGCGGCGGTGGCGCGGGACGTGCTGGGCACGGAGGGCGGAGCTCACGGGGCCTGCTCCTCTCTGTCGTCTGTGTCGGGTGGGTCGTCTGCGGGGCGGTCGTCGTCGGGGTCCGGATCCGGAGCGGGGGTTCCGCTGCCGGTCCCTGCCCGGGCCGACCACGCCTTCGCCGCCGTGCTCGTGTCGACCGTGGAGATGCCGCTGCGGGAGAGCTCCTCGGGATCCTCGGGACCGTGCACGGCCGGCGCCCGGGTGGAGGCTCCCGTGCGTCGGGCCCGGGCCACTCCGACCACCACCAGCAGGCCCATCGCGATGACGATCACCAGCGTGGTCCAGTTCTCCCAGGCGGGGTTCACCGTCAGGGGCACGTCGACCGGCTCGGTCAGCTGCTGACCGTCCTGCGTGGTCAGCACGGTGGTGAGGGTGACGGTGCCGTTGGCGACCGCCTCGACGGGGACGGCCGCATCGACCTGGCTATGGGCCGGGACGGTCACGTCCTCGACCTCCCCGATCTGCACCAGCGGGCGGTCCGACGTGACCTCCGGGCGCACCGTGATCGGGGAGTCGAGATCGTTGGAGATGGTCACCGGCACGCCGACCGAGTCCGAGATGAGGTTGTATCCCGAGGCCGGGATCACCTCGATCCGGTCCTCGAGGCCCTGGGCCGTGTCGCGGGAGTCGTCGGCGAGGGCGGAGAGTCCCTCGGGGTCGCCGCTCCACCGCAGCGAGGTGCCCGAGAGGACCTGCAGCCGGGTGGCGTCGAGGGAGGCGTCGTCCTCCATCGCCGTGGCGAGGACGCCGAGCTGCTGCCACGTGGAGTCCAGGGAACGCAGGGAGACGGGATCCAGCGCGTCCCGCTCGGTCACCGTGGAGCGGTGCTCCCAGAGTCCGTCGCTGCTGGGACCCGAGGGCAGCACCTCGCCGGGGCCGACGGTCCCCAGCGCGTAGGGCGCCCCGGAGTCGTCCTGCGCATCCGTGGTCCAGGACCGCTCCGGGACGGAGTCCAGCAGCGCGCTGGTGCTGCCCTGCTCGATCCAGGGCGCCTCGTCGAGGGCGTCGAGGGCGGCTCCGGCCGCGACCGGGTCGAGCTCGACGGTGGAGCTCGGGGAGATCAGCAGATGGCGCGGCGCGGTCGTGTACTCCGAGGCGATGGTCGCGGTCTCGGCGAGCAGACGCTGCTGGGTCTGCTCGGTGTCGGAGTCGGCGGTGAGGTGCGCGAACTCGTCGGACAGCACCGGGTCCGGGGCCAGCAGCGGCAGCTCGGAGCCGTCGTCGGACTCGTAGACCCCCACCGAGCTCGGCGTGACGGCCGCGTCGAGGTCCGGCCGCAGGGAGCTCGAGGGCACGACGGCGGCATCCGCGCCGGCGTCGAGGAGGGCCTGCAGGGAATCGCCGTCGGCCATCGTGCCCTCGATCCCCATCGCTGAGGCCTCCGGAGCGATCCCGGTTTCCTCCCAGACGGCCGCGCCGCGGGCGTCCACGGCGCGATGCAGCGCCTGGGCGTCCGCCTGCTCGACGCTCACCAGGTCGCTCTGTGCGTAGGGCATCGCGAGCACGGTGCGGTCCCCGACACCGTCACGCAGGGAGGCGGCGAGATCGGCGGAGGCGGCGTCCACCTCGAAGGTCCGGGCGACGGGCGAGTCGGAGTCCGGGTCCCCGGTCTGCTCGGGGTCCGTCGCGTCCTCCGCGCCGTCGCCCTCCGCGCCGTCGTCGTTCGTGTCGTCGCCCGTGTCGTCGGACGGATCCGGATCGACGGGCAGCTGGGGCGGGTCCAGCAGCGCGGGGTCCAGCCACCAGTCCACGTCGTCGCGCTGAGCGAGCTCTCGGGTGCCGGCGAGCCGGCCGGACTCGAGGGACTGCTGATGGGCCTCGGGATCGGTGACCGAGGCGAAGGCGTCCTCCTCCGCCACCGGCAGCAGCACCGACTGCGTGATGGTCGTCTCGGCGCCCGCGGGGCGCCACACCATGAAGGAGCGGATCGAGGCGAGGGGGTCCTCGTCGGCGACCGCGGTCAGGGAGATGCGCCGGGTGCCCCAGTAATAGGGGGCGTCGGAGTAGCCGAGCTCGTCGGCGGCGAGCGTCACCGTGAGGGTCGTGGACTCCCCGGGGGCGAGCTCGTCGACCTCGGGCGACGTCGCCAGGGAGGGGGTGGAGGTGTCGGCGGTGGTGTCGGCCTGCCAGCTGGCGAGGGCCGAGCGATCGGTGACCCGCGAGGTCAGGGTGCGCAGCTCGAGGGAGAGCGCCGGCAGCGGCTCCGAGGAGGTGTTCGTCACCTCGACCCGGGCCGTCAGCGTGCTCCCCTCCTCCAGCGAGGTGGGAGTGAGGGAGACAAGATCCATGCTCACAGCGGCGTCCGTGGCCGGCTTCGGCGGCAGCGCGGGGGCGTCGACGGCGTGCGGGGCACCTGTGGCCTGCGCGGCGGGCAGTGTCGGCAACCCCGCTCCGACCAGCACCGATGCAGTCATGAGCAGTGCCGTCAGGAGTGCGCCGAGCACAGGGTGCACGGAGGGACGGGACGACGGCATGGGGACACTGTAAGCGGCCGCTACCGTAGAGGGGCTGTGGGTGCACGACACCCTCACATCGCGTGGCCCGCTCTCCGATACCCACGACAGGACCCACCGTGAACGACTCCGTCGACGAGACCGCCGAGCGGCTCGACATCGCTCGTACCCGTGCCGCCTCCATGTTCACGGCGCTGCCCGAGGAGATCCACGATCTGGGCAGGCGCTTCGAGGCCGCCGGTCTCGAGCTGGCCCTCGTGGGCGGTCCGGTGCGGGACGCCGTGCTGGGGCGCTCGAGCTCCGACCTCGATTTCACCACCTCGGCCCTCCCGGAGCAGACCGAGGCGATCCTGCGCGAGTGGACGCACGACGGCGCCATCTGGGACATGGGCCGCGACTTCGGCACCCTCGGCGGGATCCGCGACGGCGTGAAGGTCGAGATCACCACCTATCGCACGGAGTCCTACGACCCCACCAGCCGCAAGCCGCAGGTCGCCTACGGGGACACGCTCGAGGGGGACCTCTCCCGCCGTGATTTCACGGTCAACGCGATGGCGGTGCGGCTGCCGTCGCTGGAGCTGGTGGATCCCTTCGACGGGCTCGCGGACCTCTCCCGGACCCTGCTGCGCACCCCCGTCGGCCCCGAGCAGTCCTTCACCGACGATCCGCTGCGCATGATGCGCGCGGTGCGCTTCGTCTCTCAGCTGGGGTTCCGCATCGAGGACAGCACGGCCGACGCGATCGAGGCCCTCGCCGAGCGGATCGCCATCGTCTCCGCCGAGCGGGTGCGCGAGGAGCTCGTCAAGCTCGTGCTCGGCGCCCACCCCCGCGGCGGTCTCGAACTGCTGGTGGAGCTGGGCCTGGCCGCGCACGTGCTGCCCGAGCTGCCGGCCCTGAGCCTCGAGATCGACGAGCACCACCATCACAAGGACGTCTACGAGCACACCCTCACGGTGCTGGACCAGGCGATCGACCTGGAGAGCCCCGCCGGCTCGGGCGGTCCCTGCGAGGCTCCTGACCTGGTGCTGCGCCTGGCCGCCCTGTTCCACGACATCGGCAAGCCCGCCACCCGCCGCTTCGAGAAGGGCGGGGTGGTGACCTTCCGCTTCCACGAGACCGTGGGCGCGAAGATGACCGCGAAGCGGATGAAGGCGATGACCTTCGACAAGGACACCACCAAGAAGGTGGCCCGCCTGGTGGAGCTGCACCTGCGCTTCCACGGCTATGCGGAGGCGCCGTGGACGGATTCGGCCGTGCGCCGCTATGTCACCGATGCCGGCGACCTCCTGCAGCACCTGCACCGGCTCACCCGCGCCGACGTCACGACCCGCAACCGCCGCAAGGCGCGGACGCTGGCCCGTGCCTACGACGAGCTCGAGGCGCGCATCGACCACCTCGCCGAGCAGGAGGAGATCGGTCGGATCCGCCCCGATCTCGACGGCAACCGGATCATGGAGGTCCTCCGGATCGGTCCGGGCCGCGACGTGGGAGAGGCCTACAAGCACCTGCTCGAGCTGCGCATGGAGCACGGGCCTCTCGGCGAGGAGCGCGCGATCGCCGAGCTGCATTCCTGGTGGGAATCCCGCAGCGAGAAGTGAGCGTGTGAGCGGGACCGCACCACTCGTGCACAACCTGTGTTGTTCGACGCCGGGTCGTTCCGTCCGACGGATGTGCGTGCTCATACTGGGAGGCCGTGCACCCTCGGTGCCCGCGGCACCGTACGACACCTCGTAGGACCAGGAGCAGACATGAGCGATTCCCGACGCGACGGCGCACGCCGTGCTGCCGGAGTGCGGCGCACGTCCTCCGCGAAGTCCGCAGGCAGGTCGTCCAGGACTCCCGCGCCCAAGAGCGCGAGCCGCACGCCGAAGAAGTCCGGTGCCGCGACCGCAGGGGCGTCGGCCTCGGCGTCGAAGGGCGCGAGCCGCACATCGGTGAACTCCCGTCACGCGGGGTCCACGGGGAAGCGCGGGGGTGCCCAGAAGGTCGCGGCGACGAATTTCCTGAACTATCCGCGCGCCGGGAGGAAGAACCCCTGGCGCTGGATCCCCTCGCTGCGGATGATCGTCGGCGCCATGGCGCTCATGGTCCTCGCCGGCCTCGGCTTCGCCGTCTGGCTCTACAACGACACCGCGGTGCCCGAGCCGTCGGACTTCGCTCTCGCGCAGACCAGCCGCGTCTACTACGCCGACGGCGAGACGGAGATGGGCACGTTCAGCGAGATCAACCGCACCGAGCTCGAGTCCGACGAGATCCCCCAGAACGTCAAGGACGCGGTCGTCGCGAGCGAGGACTCGACGTTCTACGAGAACCGCGGCGTCTCCCCGCGCGGCATCGTCCGTGCCCTGGTGAACAACCTCCAGGGCGGGGCCCGTCAGGGCGGCTCCACGATCACCATGCAGTACGTGGAGCGGTACTACACCGGCACCGAGACCTCCTATGTGGGCAAGGCCAAGGAAGCGATCATGGCCCTGAAGATCGATCAGGAGCTGGAGAAGGACGAGATCCTCTCCCGTTACCTGAACACGATCTACTTCGGTCGCGGTGCCTACGGCGTGCAGGAGGCTTCGCAGGCCTACTTCGGCAAGGACGCCGCGGACATGAACGACGCCGAGGCGGCGCTGCTGGTCGCGGTGATCCCCGGGCCTTCCTCCTACGATCCCGCCAACAACGAGGAGAAGGCTGTCGAGCTGTGGGGCCGCGTGATCTCGCGGGAGGTCAACGTGGGCGAGATGTCCCCGGAGGACGCCGACGCGCTCGAGTTCCCGGAGACCATCGAGCCCAAGAGCGAGAACTCGCTGGGCGGCACCAAGGGCTACCTGCTGGACCAGGTGCGCAACGAGCTCGTCGACGAGGGCTTCACCGAGGACGAGATCAACACCGGCGGCTTCACGATCGTCTCGACGATCGACACCGGGATCCAGGACAACACCATCGAGGCGATCAAGAACCTGCCCGAGGACCGTCCGGAGAACAACCACGTCGGCACCGTCACGATCGATCCCTCCTCGGGGGCGATCCGCGCCCTGTACGGCGGCGAGGACTTCGTGGCCCAGCCCCGCAACGACGCCACCCAGTCGCGCATGCAGGCCGGCTCGATCTTCAAGACCTTCACGCTGATCGCGGCGCTCGAGGACGGCTATCCGCTGGACTCCTACTGGGACGGCAACTCGCCCAAGTCGTTCCCGGGCTGGACGGTCAACAACTTCAACAACACCGACTACGGGCGGGTCTCGCTGCGCAAGGCGACCGAGAGCTCGATCAACACGGCCTACTCGGAGCTGAACCTGGAGATCGGTCCGGAGCGCACGCGGGACACCGCGGTCACCCTGGGCCTGCCGGAGAAGACCCCGGGCCTCTCGGCCGACGCCTCCAACGTGCTCGGCTCCGCGTCCCCCACGGTCGCCGAGATGGGCGAGGTCTACGCGACCATCGCCGCCGACGGCGTGCACCGCGACTCCTTCATCGTGGAGTCGGTGACCCGGCCGGACGGCTCCTCGCGCTACGAGCACAAGAGCGAGGAGAAGCAGGCGATGGACAAGAACGTCGCCATCAACGCGACCGTCGCGCTGCAGGGGCCGCCGACGACGGGCTCCGCCCGTTCGCTGCAGAACGCCATGGGCGGCCGCCCGGTGGCAGGGAAGACCGGCACCTCGGAGAAGTTCCGCTCGGCCTGGTTCGTGGGCTTCACGCCGCAGCTGGTGACCGCGGTGGGGATGTTCCAGCCCTCCGAGGACGGCACCACTGAGGAGTCCCTGACCCCCTTCGGCGGCGTCACCAGCATGACCGGCGGCAGCTACCCGACCACGATCTGGGGCGACATCATGTCGAAATCGCTCGAGGGTCAGGAGATGCTCCAGTTCCCCGGTGAGGTCCCGCTGGACAACGAGACCCGCGAGCGCAGCGCTCCCAGCCCGGAGCCCCCGGCCCCGAAGACCACGCAGGCCCCTGCCCCGGAGGAGCCCAGCGAGGAGCCCTCCGAGGAGGAGACCACGGAAGAGGAAGAGCCTTCGGAGGGGCCGTCGGAGGAGGAGACCACCGAGGAGGAGGAGCCCTCCGAGGAGGAGACCACCACCGAGGAGGAGGAGCCCTCGGACGAGCCCACGGAAGAGAAGACTTCCGATAAGCCCACTACGGACGGCGGCGAGGACAGCACCGAGGGTAGTGACGGCGAGAGCAGCGGTGACGGCGCTGACGATGGCGGCGATGACAACACCGACGACAGCGGTGACGACGGTGGCAACACCGGTGACGAGGACGGCGACAACGAAGCCCTTGCCCCGAATAACCGGGCCGCGCCCGGCCGCGAGGACGACGCCTGAGCCCTGAGCAGTCGGGCCCGATCCGCTCTCAGGGCGCTCGCCGTGGCGGATGGCCGTCTCGCCCGCGGGTGACGACGGTGCCGTCGGGCGACCGCTCGGTCCATCCGAAGCGTCTGCCGCTGCCTGATCGTCCCGCTCCCTAGAGTGGGCAGCGGGCCGCCCACGGCCCATCCGACGATGGATGGAGAGCAGCTGCCATGACCTCACTCTGGCTCGACGCCCATGACCCCTCGCGCATCCCGGTCTCCGACCTGCCGGTGGGCCTCTCGTACGACGTGGCCGTCGCCGGCGGCGGTCTCACCGGCCTCGCCACGGCGGTGGCCGTGGCCCGCTCCGGGAAGCGCGTGATCCTCCTGGAGGCGCGCACCGTGGGAGCGGTCGCCACCGGGAACACCACCGCGAAGCTGACCGTGCTCCAGGGGACGCGGCTGTCCACGATCCGTCGGCGGCATTCGCTCGAGGTCGCCGGGACATATCTCGCCGCGAACCGCGACGCCCAGGACTGGGTGCTCGAGCTGTGCGCACGGCACGCGGTCCCGGTCCAGCGGCGGGCCGCCTACAGCTACGCCACCACGGCCCCCGGTGCCCAGAGCCTGCGCAGCGAACTGGAGACGGCGCGTGCGCTCGGCCTCGATGCGCGCTGGGAGGACACGACGGAGCTGCCGTTCCCGATCACGGGTGCGGTGGCGCTCGAGGACCAGGCCCAGTTCGATCCGATGGAGGTGCTCGGCGCGCTCGCCGCGGAACTGCACAGCCTGGGCGGGATCATCGTCGAGGGCGCTCGTCTCACGGGCGCGAACCGTCGTGGCCCGCTGACGCTGACCACCACCGCTGGTGAGGTGCGTACTGATCGTCTCGTCCTCGCCACCGGCAGTCCGGTCCTGGATCGCGGTGGGCAGCCGCTGAGAATGGTGCCGCACCGCTCGTACGCGCTCGCCTACCGGGTGCCGGCGGCGGGCTGGGTGCCCCGCGGCATGCACGTCTCGGTCGACGGCCCCGTCCGCAGTCTCCGCTCGGCCCCGCAGGGTGACGAGGAGCTGCTGCTGGTGGGCGGCAACGACCACGTCACCGGGCGCACCGAGTCGCCGCGCGCGCAGCTCGCGGACCTGCACGACTGGGCGCTCGAGCTCGCACCAGGAGCTGAGCGCACCCACTCCTGGGCGGCCCAGGACTACGAGCCCGCCGGCGAGCTCCCCCTGATCGGAGCGCTTCCGGGCAGTGAGGGGACGATCCTCGCCGCCACCGGCTATGCCAAGTGGGGGATGACGAACGCCGTCGTCGCCGCACTGGCGATCGCCGGATCGCTCGACGATCGCGCCCCCGGATGGTTCGCGACCCTGCATGCTGCGAGCGGGGGTCTCGGGTCCCTCGCCCAGGAGGCGACGATGGGCGCGCAGGTGGGAAAGGAGCTCCTGAAGGGCTGGACGGGCGCGGAGCTGCATGCGCTGCCCGAGCAGGCACCGCCGGAGGGGCAGGGCGTCGTCGGCCGGGCGCAGGGCAGGCCGGTGGCCGTGTCCACCGTGGAGGGACGCACCTGCGCCGTCTCGGGAGTCTGCCCGCATCTGGGAGGTGTGCTGCGCTGGAACGATGCGGAGCGGTCCTGGGACTGCCCGCTGCACGGATCGCGCTTCGCGCCGGACGGCACGCTCCTCGAGGGCCCCGCGGTGACGGGGCTCGGTCCCGTTCAGCCCTGAGCGTCGCGGGAGGGGCGGCGCAGGCTCTCCCTGCTGCCATGGGTGAGCTGGCGCAGGTCGGTGGAGTCGTCGAAGCTCGCACCGAGCCCGCCGGCGACCACGCCGAGGGCGGCGCTCAGCCAGGCGATGTCGACATAACGGGCGAAGGTGGCCGGCTCGCCGAGGACCCCGCTCATGAAGTCCGGGTCGATCACCACCAGGCTCCCCCGAGGATCAGCACCACGAGAGCGATGTAGAGGGAGAGCACGCAGAGGAAGAGCGTGAGCACGGTGGAGAGGTTGTAGTACAGCAGGACGGTCGTCGCATCGTCCCGCTCCACCGGCTCCAGCGCAGGGAGTAGCGGGCCCGGTCCTGCTCGGTCAGCGCATCCCCCCGCTGCATCACGCACGCCATGAAGACGGTCACCAGGCGCTCGCGCCCGGAGAGCACCCCGATGGTGGGCAGGGAGAGCGTGGCCACCTCCCGGTCCGGCAGCAGCTCCGCGATCAGCGCCCGCTTGTCGGCACGGCGCGGCATCTCGGTGAGCAGCAGCGTCATGTCCACATGCTCGTAGTCGCCTCGCACGGCGTCCACGGGGGCCAGCGCGAGGGTGTTGGAGTCGCTGATGCCGAGGAACTGGGTGCGCACATGGACCGTGGCGGCGCCGAAGACGGCGGCCAGCTCCTCCTCGAAGCGGCCCTGGGCCGCCCGGGCGCGATCGACGCACTGACCAGGATCGGCCAGCACGAGCACGGTGAATCCGACGTCCTGCGGGGGTCGCTCGTCCATCGTCGCTCCTGGATCAGGGGGTGCGGGACGCCGTCAGCGTAGAGCGGCGAGCACGGCACGTCACCCGGACGGACCGGTCGGTACCCACGGGTCCCTGGAGGTCAGCGCCCGGCGGCTTCCCGGCCGACGAGGACGGGCCTACGGTGAGGTGAGTCACGGACGATCCACCCGACCTCCTTCAGGAGTGAGCACGCCATGGTCCCCACGAAGAAGACCCCCACCCCGGCACCCGGCAGGCCGAGCAGTCGGCCGCCCTCGCTCGAGGAGCCCACCGAGCCGAGGGGACCGCTGCCGCCGAAGCCCGATCAGGAGGCCGCCCAGCCCCGCACCCCCACGGGAGCCGAGCCGAGCCCGGAACGCAGGACCACCGCCCAGCAGGGCGAGTTCCTGACCACGTCCCAGGGCGCGCGGCTGCGGGACACGGACCACTCGCTGAAGGCGGGCCGACGCGGCCCCGTGCTCCTGCAGGACCATCATCTGCGCGAGAAGATCACGCACTTCGACCACGAGCGGATCCCGGAGCGCGTGGTCCACGCCCGCGGCGCGGCGGCGCATGGCGTGTTCGAGGGCTACGGCACGGCGGAGTCCGTCTGCCGCGCGGGCTTCCTCGCGAAGGGGAAGCGCACCGAGGTCTTCACGCGCTTCTCGACGGTCGTCGGCTCCCGCGGCTCGATGGACACCGCCCGCGACACCCGCGGCTTCGCGACCAAGTTCTACACCGACGAGGGCACCTTCGACCTGGTCGCGAACAACATCCCGGTGTTCTTCATCCAGGACGGCATCAAGTTCCCCGACGTGGTGCATGCGGCGAAGCCCCACCCGGATCGCGAGATCCCCCAGGCCCAGAGCGCCCATGACACCTTCTGGGACTTCGTCTCCCTGCACACTGAGGCGCAGCATCACACCCTGTGGTTCATGGGCGACCGCGGCATCCCGCGCTCCTTCCGGATGATGGAGGGATTCGGGATCCACACCTTCCGGCTCTCCAACGCCGAGGGGGAGAACTCGCTGGTGAAGTTCCATTGGAAGCCGACGCTCGGCGTGCATTCGCTGACCTGGGAGGAAGCCCAGCTCCTGGGCGGCGCCGACCCCGACTTCCATCGACGAGACCTCTCCGACGCGATCGAGGCCGGTGCGCATCCCAGCTGGGAGCTGGGCATCCAGGTGTTCCCGGACAACGAGGAGCAGAGCTTCGAGGGGATCGATCTGCTGGATCCCACCAAGTTCGTGCCCGAGGAGCTCGCCCCGGTGCAGCCCATCGGGCGGCTCACCCTGAACCGCAACCCCAGCAACTACTTCGCCGAGACCGAGCAGGTCGCCTTCAACCCCGGCCATCTCGTGCCCGGCATCGACGTCACGGACGACCCGCTGCTGCAGGTGCGGCTGTTCTCCTACGTGGACACCCAGCTGACTCGGCTGGGCGGGCCGAACTTCGCTCAGCTGCCGATCAATCGGGCCCACGCCCCGGTCAACGACATGCTGCGGGACGGCTACGGGCAGCAGGCCGACCCTGCGGGCGTGGCCCCCTACCGCCCGAACTCGCTGGACGGCGGCTGCCCGTTCCTGGCGGGCGAGAGGGACGGCGCGTTCGAGGATCTGCCCGTGCGGGTGCCGGAGGGCGTGAAGGAGCGGGAACTCTCCGCGACGTTCGAGGACCACTTCAGCCAGGCGCGTCTGTTCTGGCGCAGCATGACCCTCGTGGAGAAGGACCACATCGTCGACGCCTACTCCTTCGAGCTGGGCAAGTGCTACGAGAACACCATCCGTGAGCGGCAGCTGCAGTGCCTGGCGAACATCGACGAGGAGCTGTGCACGCGGGTCGCCGCCGCGCTCGGGATGCCCGCCCCGGGACCGACGGTCCCGGCGGACGACGGGTCCGACGGCGGGGTGGCCACCAGCGCGCCGCTCTCGCAGCTGCGCGGCAGCTGGCCCACCGACGGTCGGATGATCGGCATCGTCGTGGACCCGGAGGGAGATAACTCCGGGCTGCTCGACCTGCACGAGGCCGTGGTCGCGGCCTCCATGACCCCCGTCGTGATCGCGCCGCGCGGCGGCGAGGTGGCGGGCGTGCCCGTGGGCCGCACCTTCGGGACCGCCGCCTCGGTGGAGTTCGACGCCCTGCTGCTGGCGGGCACTCCGCTGACGGCGCCGGATTCACGGCCCTCGGTCGATCCGAAGGCCGGAGCTCCCGGCTCCGGGGACGTCGAACCGCGGGTGGGGAAGCTGATCGACGAATGCTGGCGCCATGCCAAGGCGATCGGCGCCTGGGGCGAGGGCCGCGCGGCGCTGGAGGCGCGCACCGCTCCCGGCGGCGCCGGAATCGTGGTCGGCGAGGACGGGCAGACGGTCCTCGGCGAGATCCAGTCCCTGCTGGAGAGCCACCGCGTCTGGGAGCGGTTCCCGGCCGGAACCTGACGCTCTCGGGTCCTCAGGCCCTGCCCGCCGCCCGTCGGCGCCATCCCGCGATGACCGCCAGCAGCGCGCCGACGGCGAGGATCGGCAGGCCCAGGCGCCACACCGTGCCCTCGACCTGCGTCATCAGCAGGAGGCACGAGGCCAGTCCGCCGATCGGCAGCACCGTCGGCACGCGGAAGTGCCGCTGCTCGACCTCGTCCCGTCGGAGCACCAGCACTGCGGCGTTCACCGCCAGGAACACCACCAGGAGCAGCAGCACCATGGTGCTGGCCAGCACGTCGATCGTGCCGGTGAGGGCGAGCAGGAACGACAGCGCCGCCGTGACGAGGATCGCGACCCACGGCGTGCGACGTCGCGGCAGGATCCGGGTGAGCACCTGCGGCAGCAGTCCGTCCTGCGCCATCCCGTAGGCGAGGCGGGAGGACATGATCCCGGTCAGCAGGGCGCCGTTGGAGACCGCGACCAGGGCGATCACGCTGAACACGACGGGCGGGACCAGCCCGGCGGCGGAGACGACCTGCAGCAGCGGCGCGGAGGATTCGGCGAGCTCCGCTGTGGGGACGACAGCAGCGGCCGCGGCGCCCACGAGTGCGTACACGACCCCGGCCACCAGCAGGGCCCCGAACAGCGCCCGCGGATAGGAGCGCGAGGGATCCTTCGTCTCCTCGGCGATGTTCACGCTGGTCTCGAAGCCGACGTAGGAGTAGAAGGCGAGGATGCTGCCGGCGAGCACGGCGGCCACGGGCCCGTTCTCGGGCGTGCCGAGCTCGGTGAGCCGGCTGAGGTCGCCGTCCCCGCGGCCCACGACGATCGCCCCGAGCACGATCACCAGCAGCAGACCGCCCACCTCGATCAGGGTCGCGACCCGGTTCGCCCCGAGCGATTCGGAGATCCCGCGGGCGTTGAGCAGGGCGAGCAGCGCGACGAACACGAGGACCACCAGGATCGTGGGCAGGGAGATGAACTCGGCGAGGTAGTCACCGGCGAACCCCAGGGAGAGCGCCCCCACCGAGACGATGCCGGCGGCCAGCATGCAGAAGCCCACCAGGAACCCGACCACGGGACCGAAGGCACGGGTCGCGTAGTGGGAGGAGCCGCCGGCCTTGGGGTACTTCGTGGCCAGCTCGGCGTAGGAGCCGGCGGTCAGCAGTGCCATCAGCAGCGCCACGAGCAGGGGCACCCAGACGGCGCCGCCGGCCAGCGCGGCGACCTCCCCGGCCAGCACGTAGACGCCCGCTCCGAGCACGTCACCGAGGATGAACAGGAACAATGCCGTGGTGGTGACGGTGCGGCGCAGTGTTGCCGTGCCGGCCGAGGAGCTGTCGGAGCTGTCGGTGCTGGTCATGGCGCTCACCATAGAGTTCCCGCCCGCGCGCTGCCGGACCGATCGGTTGCCCTCGCGGCAGGATCGCGCCGACGGACGAGCGCTGTTATCCGGATCACCGTCGGCCCGTGGGGCCTCCCGCGAGTGAATTACGTGAGGTTAGTCTTCCCTAAGTCGACCCGCCTTTCGCCAGGAGAGCCATGCCCGTCACCGCCCGCTTCACCCGCCGCGCCTGGATCACCGGGGCCCTCGCCGCGCCGCTCGCGCTCGCCGCCTGCAGCGGTGGGGCCGACGGCGCCGGATCGTCCGCCTCCGACGGGGAGGGCACCGGGGACTTCACCCCGGTCACCATCGAGCATGCCCTGGGCACCGCCGAGATCACCGAGAAGCCGCAGCGCATCGTGACCCTCGGCCAGGGCTCCGCGGAGACCGCGATCGCGCTCGGCATCATCCCCGTCGGCGTCGAGGAGTACCCGTGGGGCGCCGACGACAGCGGGTACCTGCCCTGGATCCACGAGGCCGTCACCGAGGCCGGCGGCGAACTGCCCGAGCAGTTCACGGGCGCCACCGAGCTCGATGTCGAAGCGGTCCTCGCGCTCGAGCCCGACGTGATCCTCGCGCCGTGGTCCGGCGTGACCCAGGAGCAGTTCGACATCCTCACCGACATCGCCCCCACCGTCGCCTACGCCGAGCAGCCCTGGGTCATCACCTGGGAGGAGCAGATCACCACGATCGGCAAGGCGCTCGGAGAGGACGACGCCGCGAAGGGCCTGATCGACGAGATCCACGAGACGTTCGAGAAGTCCGCGCAGCCCGGCTACGCGGACCACACCTTCTCCTTCGTCTACAACTCCGGGCCCGGCACCCTGGGCGTCTTCTACCAGGACGAGCAGCGCGTCGCGATGGTGCGCGCCCTCGGGCTCACCGTCGACCCCGTGAACCAGGAGCTCGGCGAATGGGACGTGCCCGGCACCGACTCGGCGATGATCGGCCTGGAGAACGCCGACAAGCTCTCCGACTCCGACCTCATCTTCACCTTCTACTCCGACGAGAAGAACCGCGAGGAGACCGAGGCGCAGGACCTGTACGCCGCGATCCCCGCCGTCGAGCACGGCGCGATCGTCGCGCCGACGGACCAGTCATTCGTCACCGGCTCCTCGATCATCAACCCGCTGACCGTGCCGTGGGCGCTCGAGCGCTACATCCCGATGATCGACGACGCGATCACGAAGGTCCCCGCCAGCTGAGATGAGGCGCCTCCCACCCTGGGCCGCCCTGGTCATCGTCTCGGCGGTCCTCCTCCTGGCCTGCCTCGCGAGCATCGCGCTGGGCAGTCGGGAGATCGACCTCGCCGGGCTGTGGCAGGTGGTGCGCGGCCGCGAGGACGAGCACCTGCGCCAGGTCATCGCCGCCCGCGAGGCCCGCACGGCGCTCGGCGCGGTCGTCGGCGCGGCGCTGGCCGCCTCGGGCATGCTCATCCAGGGCGTCACCCGCAACCCGCTCGGCGAGCCCGGACTGCTGGGCGTCACCTCGGGGGCCTCGGCCGCCGTCGTCACCGCGACCGCCTTCCTCGGCTTCTCCGGCGGCGCGGCCACGGTCTGGGTCGCCCTGCCCGGTGCTCTGCTCGCCGTGCTCGTCGTCTATCTGCTGGGCCGCCCCGCGGGGTCGCACTCGGTGGTGCCGCTGATCCTCGCCGGCGCGGTGATCTCGGCCGTGCTCTACGCCTACATCCAGGCCATGATCCTCACCCGTCCCGACGTGTTCGACTCCTTCCGCCACTGGGTGGTGGGCTCGCTCGCCGGTGCCTCCTACGCCACCCTCGGCGCGGTCGCTCCGGCGCTCGTGCTGGGCGTCGTGCTCGCGGCCGTCGTGGCGCCGGGTCTGAACACCCTGGCCCTCGGGGACGACGTCGCCACCGCGCTGGGCACCCCCGTCGCGCTGCTGCGGGCCACGACGATCCTCGCCGCGACCCTGCTCGCCGCCGGGGCGACGGCCGCCGTCGGCCCTCTGGCCTTCGTGGGCCTCGCCGTCCCCCACCTGGTGCGCGCCCTGGTGGGCGGCGATCATCGCTGGCAGCTGCCGATCGCCCTCGTGCTGGGGGCCGCGCTGCTGCTGGGGTCCGACGTGCTGGCCCGCGTGATCGCCCGCCCGCAGGAGCTCATGGTCGGGGTGATCACCGCGTTCCTCGGCGCCCCGTTCCTGCTGTGGGCCGTGCGCCGCGGGAAGGTCACCGCATGAGCGCCCGCTCCCTGACCCTCGGCGCCCTGCTGCTGGCAGCGATCATCGCCGGCAGCCTCGCCACCCTCGCCTGGGGCGAGCTCGGCGTGGGCGTGCCGGACCTGCTCGCGGCCGCCCGCGGTGAGGCCAGCACCACGGCGACCTTCGTGCTCGAGCGGCTGCGCGGGCCCCGCCTGCTGGTGGGCATCGGGGCCGGCCTCGCCTTCGGCCTGGCCGGAGCGCTGTTCCAGACGGTCACCCGCAACCCGCTGGGCAGCCCGGACGTGATCGGCCTCGGCGCGGGCGCGGGGGCCGGGGTGGCGCTCGCGACCCTGCTCCTTCCCGGGCTCGTCCCCGCCCCGGTCGGCGCGATGGTCGGTGCGGGCGTAGCGATCGGCCTCGTGCACCTGTCCACCGGGCTCGGCTTCGCCTCCCCGGCGCGGGTGATCATCACCGGGATCGGGGTCGCGGCGATGGCCACCGCGGTCACCCAGTACGTGGTCGCCGTGGCGCTGCGCGATTCCTCGACCCAGCTCGCCGGCTACCTGGTGGGCACGCTGAACTCCCGCAGCCTGGGCCAGGCCGCCGTGATCGGCGGCTGCCTGCTGGTGCTCGCCCCCGCCGTCGCGCTGCTCTCCCACGACCTGCGCATGATGGACCTCGGCGACCAGCTCGCCGAGGCCCTGGGGGGCAGCGCGATCCGCACCCGCACCTGGGCGATCGTGCTGTCGGTGCTGCTGGCCGCCGCCGGCGTGGCCGTGGCCGGCCCGATCGCCTTCGTGGCGCTCTCCGCCCCGCACATCGCCCGCCGGATGGTCGGCGCCCCCGGCCCCCATCTGGTGCTGTCGGCCCTGGTCGGAGCGCTGATCATGGTCCTCGCCGATTTTGCCGTGCAGCACGTCGGCCCGCTCGAGAACCTTCCCGTCGGCGTCATCACCGCCGCCTTCGGCGGCGTCTACCTGGGATACCTGCTCGTCACCGCATGGAAGAAGGCCGACGCGTGAACACCTCCTCCCGCACCACCTCGTCGCTGCGCCTGGCCGACGCGACCGTCGCCTACGGCCAGCGCCCGGTGCTCGACGGATTCGACTTCACCGTGCCGAGCGGGCGGTTCACCGCCGTCGTCGGCCCCAACGGCTGCGGCAAGTCGACGATGCTGAAGTCCCTCGCCCGCACCCTGCGGCCCCGCGCCGGCGCGGCCCTGCTCGACGACAAACCGCTGGGCCGGTGGCGCTCCCGCGCCGTCGCGCAGCGCATCGCCCTGCTCCCGCAGGACCCCGTCGTGCCGGAGGGGATCACCGTGAAGGGGCTCGTGGCCCGCGGCCGCCACCCCTACCACTCGCCCTGGCGGCAGTGGCTCCCGGGTGACGACGAAGCGGTCTCGAAGGCCCTGTCGGCCACCGGCGTCGCGGATCTCGCCGAGCAGGGCGTCGAGGGGCTCTCGGGCGGCCAGCGCCAGCGGGTGTGGATCGCGATGATCCTCGCCCAGGACACGGAGTACGTGCTGCTGGACGAGCCCACGTCGTTCCTCGACGTGGGCCACCAGGTCGACGTGCTGCACCTGTGCCAGGACATGCGCGCGCAGGGGCGCACCGTCCTCGCCGTGCTGCACGACCTCAACCAGGCCGCGCGCTATGCGGACCAGCTGGTCGTGATGGACGGCGGACGGGTCGTCGCCGCCGGTCAACCGGCCGACGTGCTCACCGAGGAGCTGGTCGCGGAGGTGTTCGGCCTGGCCGCCGAGATCGCCGCGGACCCGCAGAGCGGCACGCCGATGGTGGTGCCCGTGCATCGTCGATGACACCATCGGAGCCATGCGATGCGAACAGTGCGGTGGCAAGATCCGAGGCAGGACCTACACGTCGGTGACCGGGCGCAAGCTGTGCCAGCGCTGCGGGACCCGCTTGCAGGGCCGCACCGCGGGCGCGGTCAACGGCAGCGGCATCTCGGGCCGCCGCGCGACCTCCGGCTGGTACGCCCGCGTCAGGAAGGCGATGGGGAAGCGCTGAACACCCGGCCCCACCACTCCAGCACGGCCTCGAAGCGCTCCGTGCGATGGCGGGGCCGCCCCGAGCGCGTCAGCTCATGGTCCTCGCCGGGGAAGAGCAACATCTCGGCCTCGACCCCGGCGCGTCGCAGCGCCGTGTAGTACCGCGTCCCCTGTTCGAGCGGGCAGCGGTGGTCCTCCTCGGCGTGGATCACCAGCGTGGGCGTGCACACCTGCGCCGCGACCTCGAAGGCGCTCCGGCGGGCGATGTCCTCGGCGGAGGCGCCGATGTACTCGTCCCCGAAGTAGCTGCCGATGTCGCTGGTGCCCTGGAAGCTCAGCGGATCCAGGAACCCGCGCTCCACGATCGCCCCGCGGAAGCGGTGGTCGTGCGCGATGAGCCATGCGGTGAGGTACCCGCCGTAGGAGCCGCCCATGATGCCCAGGCGCTCCGGATCCAGTCGTGGATCGGCCGCCAGGGCGCCCTCGAGCAGATCGATCACGTCGTCCGCGTCGACCGTGCCGAAGCCGCGGCGCACCGCCCGGCCGTGCGCCCTGCCGTATCCGGCCGAGCCGCGCGGGTTGCCGTGGACCACCGCGTATCCCGCCTCGACCAGCACCTGCACCTCGTCGAACACGCCCACGCCGTAGGCGGCATGGGGGCCGCCGTGGATCATCAGGAGCGTCGGGAAGGGGCCCACGCCCTCCGGCGCGGCGACCCAGCCGTGCACGGGATATCCGGACCGTCCCGTGAGCTCCAGCTCCTGCGGCGCCACGATCCCCGCCGCGCGCAGCTCCTCGCCCGTCTCCACCAGCACCGCCGTCCCGCCCTCCGGGCCGACGAGGAGCAGGGTCCCCGGCGACTCCGGCGTGGTGACGCTCGCGAGCACGCGACCGCCCGCCGCGCCGGCCGATTGCACCTCGACGTCCCCGCCGAGCACGACGGTCGCCCCGCCGTCCCGGTCGATCCGCAGCAGGTGCACCCGGCCCCGGCGCGGCGCCGTGACCAGCAGCTCGTCGCCGTCGGCCACGAGCGGAGCGGTGATCTCGAGGGACTCCGGGTCCGTCAGCCGGCGCGGCCCGTCCGCCTCCAGCAGCCACACGGCGATGTCGGGCGCGACGGCGTCCCGACCCCCGACCGGCTGCGAGGCGAGCAGCGCCGCCGTACCGTCCTCGAGCACGGCGACGTCGTGCACGCGCAGACCGTCCTCGCGGTGCAGCAGCACCGTCTCCGTCGTGCCGTCCAGCGGGACCGAGATCAGCTCCGTGCGCAGGTCACGGCGGTCCCGCTCATAGGCCTCGCGCACGACGAGCACGGACCGGCCGTCGGCCGGCACCGCGAGCGAGGAGTGCTCGGCGGGAGCGGCGGTGAGCCGTGCGGCCTGCGCGGGAGCCGACGGGATCGGGGCGAGCTCGCCGCCGGGATGGGGGGCCGCGGGATAGATCGGCTCCGTCCCGGGGGAGACGGCGTCGACCACGAACACCTGGGCGGGGCGGTCCGGCGCGTGGCCCAGGCCGTTGGCGTGCCAGCGCACGCCCGTGATCCGACGCGGCGACTCGGCCTCGGGGCCGAGCCCCTCGACGGTCCCGTAGCGACCGGGCTCCGGGTCGCGCGCGGTGAGCACCAGGCGTGCGGCGTCGGGCGTCCAGGCGAAGCCGGTCACGCCGAGCGGCAGATCGGTGAGCCGCATCGGCTCCCCGCCGCGGGCGTCGAGCAGGTGGAGCTGGCGGCGGCCCTCGTCGTCGGCGCGCAGGAAGGCGATCGTGGCGCCGTCCGGGGAGAGCACCGGGGCGGTGTCATGCAGCCCGCGGGTCAGCAGACGGGGCGCGGGGTCGCCCTCGAGCTCGATCCGCCACAGCTGCCCCACCTCCCGGTTCGCGCGCAGATCGGGCCGGGAGGCGGCGTGGACGGCGAAGGAGCCGTCGGGCGCGAGGGACGGGCGGGAGAGGGAGATCAGGTGGTCGATGTCGTGGGGCTGCACCCCTCGAACCTAGCGCGCACGGGGCCGCGGCTGTGATGCCTCGCGCACGTCGGGATCCTCTCTGGCCCTCGCAGGTCGCGCCGGGTAGTCTTGGCCGGTCCGTGACGTGCATCGCCGATGCCCGGAGCGGGCGGCATGAGCCCTCCTGCCACGGAGAGACCGTGGCCGTAGAGACCACAGGAGGTGGGTACCAGAACATGCGCAAGTACGAAATGGTCGTGATCCTCGACCCGTCCGTCGATGAGCGGACCATCACCACAACTTTCGAGAAGCTCGTCCAGGTCATCCCGGCCGAGGGCGGCACAATCGACAACGTCGACATCTGGGGCAAGCGGAAGTTCGCCTACGAGATCGACAAGAAGACCGAGGGCATCTACATCGTCCTCAACTTCACCGCGAAGGCCTCGACCTCCCAGGAGCTGGACCGTCAGCTCGGGCTCAACGAGTCCGTCATGCGTACGAAGGTCATGCGTCTCGACGCCAAGTGAGCTGCGCTCACTGATCCCCGCACCACACCTACCCCAATCGGAGCAGAGGAGCACCCATGGCGAATGACACCGTCATCACGGTGGTCGGCAACCTGACCGCGGATCCCGAGCTGCGCTTCACGCAGTCCGGCATCGCGGTCGCGTCGTTCACCATCGCGTCCACCCCCCGCACCTTCGACCGTCAGTCGAACGAGTGGAAGGACGGCGAGGCTCTGTTCCTGCGCTGCTCCATCTGGCGCGACGCCGCGGAGAACGTGGCCGAGTCGCTGGAGAAGGGATCCCGCGTCGTGGCGCAGGGTCGCCTCAAGCAGCGCTCCTTCACCGACCGTGAGGGCAACAACCGCACGAGCATCGAGCTGGACGTCGACGAGATCGGTCCGTCCCTCCGCTACGCCACCGCGAAGGCCAACAAGGTCCAGCGCGGAGGCGGCGGTGGCGGCCGCGGCGGCTTCGGCGGCGGTGCTCCGCAGGGCGGTGCCCCCCAGGGCGGCTTCGGCGGCCAGGGTGGTCAGGGTGGCTACAACAATGCGCCGCAGGGCGCTCCCAGCGCCGACCCGTGGGCCGGCGGCGGGAACCAGGGCGGATACGACGACCCGCCCTTCTGATCCACTGAAATCCTCCATCCCGGGTGCATGCCCGGGCTCCCCTCAGAAAGAAGGAGCACCACGATGGCCAAGCCTGTTCTTCGCAAGCCGAAGAAGAAGCAGAACCCGCTGAAGACCGCCGGTCTCGAGACCGTCGACTACAAGGACGCCGCGCTGCTGCGCAAGTTCGTGTCCGATCGCGGCAAGATCCGTGCACGTCGGGTCACCGGCGTCACCGTCCAGGAGCAGCGCAAGATCGCGAAGGCCGTGAAGAACGCCCGCGAGATCGCCCTCCTGCCGTACTCGACCTCCGGTCGCTGAGCGAGGAAGGGAATCACATGACCACCAAGCTCATCCTCACCAACGAGGTCTCCGGCCTCGGCGCGGCCGGCGACGTCGTCGACGTCAAGGACGGCTACGCCCGCAACTTCCTCATGCCCCGCGGTCTCGCGACCCCGTGGACCAAGGGCGGACAGCGTCAGCTCGACCAGATCCGCTCGGCCCGCGGCAAGCGCGCGATCGCCAGCGTCGAAGACGCCCAGTCCCTGAAGGCGACCCTCGAGTCGAAGCCCGTCGTCATCGCGGAGCGCGCCGGCCAGACCGGTCGCCTCTTCGGTGCGGTCTCCCCCAAGGAGATCGCCGTCGGCGTCAAGGACGCCTTCGACAAGGACATCGACCGTCGCACCGTCGAGTTCCCCACGCCCATCAAGGCGCTGGGCGAGCACAAGGCGACCGTGCGTCTGCACGACGAGATCTTCGCGAACCTCGTCGTCCAGGTCGTCGCCGCCAAGGGCGCCGTCAAGGCCTGACCGACGCACCTCGTCCGACGCCCCTGCACCGATCCGTCGGTGCAGGGGCGTCGTCGTCCCCCGGTCAGCGGGTAGATTCCTCGTATGTTCGGACGCGCAGCACAGCAGCAGAAGCAGATCGACCACCTCCAGGCGCAGGTGCGCGGGCTCGAGGCCCTCGTGGGCGAGCTCGCCGGCCGCGCCGGCGTGGGAGAGGCGGAGCTCCGGCAGCTGCGCGACCGGTCCGGACGCCAGATCCCCGCGGAGTGCCGTCGGCTGGTCGACGAGGGGAGGACCATCGAGGCGATCAAGGTGTACCGCGAGCACACCGGCGCCGGGCTCAAGGACGCGATCGACCGATACCGGGAGCGCGAGGGCTGAGAACTCCCGTCAGGGCACCGCTCCGGGCTACCCTCGTGCGGTGACCACTCCTTCCCCTGACTCCGCCCCCGCCGTCGAGCGCGGGATCGACGGGCACCTGGCCCGTTCCCTCGGCCACGGGCAGATGGCGATGATCGCCATGGGCTCGGCACTCGGGACCGGCCTGTTCCTCGGTTCCGGCGAGGCGATCGGATATGCCGGCCCGGCCGCGATCGTCTCCTTCGCGATCGGCTCGCTGATCGCCGCGACCATCGCCCTGTCGATGGGCGAGATGGCCTCCCGTCATCCCGTGCGCGGCGGGTTCGGCACCCTTGCCGCCCGGTACCTCTCGCCCTACTGGGGCTTCCTCACGCGCTGGCTGTACTGGATCGTCACCGTCGCCGTGACCGGCACCGAGCTGGTCGCCTGCGCGACCTATCTGGCCTACTGGTTCCCCGCCGTGCCGGTGTGGGCCGGCATCCTGGCGTTCGCCGCGATCATCGTCGGGATCAACCTCGCGAGCGTGGGCTCCTTCGGCGTCATCGAGTTCGCCCTGTCCTCGATCAAGGTGATCGCCGTGCTGGTGTTCATCCTGATCGGCGCGTTCCTGGTGTTCTTCGGCCTCCCCGAGCAGAGCGCACCGGGACTGTCGCTGCTCACCTCCGAGGGCGGGTTCCTGCCGATGGGCTGGTCCTCGGTGTGGATCGCGCTGTCGGTGGTCATGTTCTCCTTCGGCGGCATCGAGCTGCTGTCGATCACGGCCGCGGAGGCGAAGGACCCGGCACTCTCGATCCGCACCGCCGCCCGCACCACGATCGTGCGCCTGGCGTTCTTCTACGTGCTCAGCATCGGCATCGTCCTGGCGCTGGTGCCGTGGCGGGAGGCGTCGTCCACCGGCGAGGACGTGGCGACCTCGCCCTTCGTCATGGTGTTCGACCGCATCGGCATCCCCGGGGCCGCCTCGGTGACCAACCTGATCGTGCTGATCGCGGCGCTGTCGGCCGCCAACGCGAATCTCTATGCGGGCAGCCGGATCCTGCATTCCCTCGCCTCCGATCGGCTCGCCCCGCGCCTTGCGGCACGCACCTCCCGCCGGGGCGTCCCGGTGGTGGGCATCGCGGCGAGCACGGTGGGCATCGTCGGCGCGGCGGTGCTCGCCTTCAGCGGCGTGGGCGGGGTGTTCGGGTACATGATGAGCCTCGTGGTGTTCGCGGTGATCACCGTGTGGATGCTGATCCTGATCAGCTACATCGCCTTCCGTCGTGCCGGGGTACAGGGCGCGACCTTCCGCATGCCCGGCGGGATCGTCTCCGCGGGCGTCGGCGTCGTGGGCCTGCTCGCCGTGTTCGCCACGGTCTTCGTGCGCGAGAGCATGCAGATCGCGGCGATGGTGGGCATCCCCGCGGTGCTGGTGGCCACGATCCTGTACTTCACCGTGGCCCGACGGCGGATCGATCACTCCGACATCGACGCGGCCTTCGACGAGGCCGAGAGCATGCGCTGACACGTCCGAACGTGTCCTTCGTTACTGTGCGGCCCGTCGGCTTCCGGGCCGAGGTTCTCCGGGGGTAACCTAGGGGAACCTTCGGCCTCGACGCCTTGAGACTCGGTGCCGGAGATACGCGCAAGTGGCGGAATTGGTAGACGCGCACGGTTCAGGTCCGTGTGCCGGAAACGGCGTGGGGGTTCAAGTCCCCCCTTGCGCACCGCAGGGATTCCCCGGTTCACTCAGGTGGACCGGGGTTTTTCGTGCCCGGAGCCGGACCGCCCGACCGGTCCAGGAAGAAGGAGCTGCCATGCCCGCACGACGCCACGGCCTCCGCCGCGCCGAGAAGGCGCGTCGGCGGCAGGGAGAAGCCGACGCAGCGATGCGCGGCGCCGACGCCGCCCCGATGACGCGCTACGTCTCCGGCGGGGTGCCCGCGATGCCGCCGGAGGGTGACTCGATGGCCGACGCCCTGGCCTTCTCGCAGTCCGCCCCGGACCGCATGGTGATGTTCTTCTATCCGGAGCCGAGCCGTGAGGACGTGCTCGAGCTCGAGGAGGCCTGGGAGCTGCACCCGGTCCTGGTCGAGGATCTGCTCAACGCCCACCAGCGCCCCAAGCTTGAGCGCTATGGGGACGTGCTGTTCCTGGTGGTCCGCTCCGCGCGCTATCTCGACGCGGTCGAGGAGGTCGAGTTCGCGGAGTTCCACCTGCTCGTGCGCCCCGGCGCGGTGGCGCTGCTGTGCCAGGACGGCCGGTGGCTCGACGGCACCGACAAGCCGCTCCTGGACGACGACCACCCGCTCACCGCGACGCGGCGCGAGCGCGCCCTGCTGGGCGACCTCGACCTGCTCGCCCTTGGCCCGGAAGCGGTCCTCTACCGGGTGCTCGACACCATCGTGGACGGCTACGGCCCGGTGCTGCGCGGGCTCACGCTCGACAAGGAGCAGATCGAGCGGCAGGTCTTCAGCGGGGATGCCGCCGTGGCCGAGCGGATCTACCGCCTGAGCCAGGAGGTCATCGACATGCAGCAGGTCGTCACCTCGCTGACCGACGTGATCGATGGGCTGCAGGAGGGGTTCGGGAAGTACGAGATCCCCGAGGAGCTGCAGGCCTACCTCGACGATGTCTCCGACCATCTGACCCGCGCCGCCTCGAAGACCCGCGATCTGCGTGACGCCCTCTCCCAGATCCTGAACGTCAATGCGACGCTCGTCGCCCAGAGGCAGAACGAGGACATGAAGAAGATCTCCGGCTGGGCGGCGATCCTCTTCGCCCCCACGCTGGTCGGCGCGATCTACGGCATGAACTTCGACGACATGCCGGAGCTCCACTGGGCGCTGGGGTATCCGATGGCGATCGGCATGATGGTCGCAGTGGCCGTGCTGCTGTTCATCGTCTTCAAGCGCAGCAAGTGGATGTGAGCGCCGCGCAGATCCGGGCGCGACCGGGCATGATGGGCTCATGAACACCGACGACCAGGCCACCGATCTCACCCTCACCGGCCACGGGGGCGCCCTCGTCGGCCGGGCCTGGACCATCGCCGAGCCGCGCTGGGTCGCGGTGCTCTCGCATGGGTACGGCGAGCACGTCGGGCGGTACGAGTGGGTCGCCGGCCGCCTGAACGAGGCCGGTGCAGCCGTCTACGCGGCTGACCACATGGGCCATGGCCGCAGCGATGGTCAGAGGGTGCTGATCAGCGACTTCGAACCGGTCGTGGAGGATCTCGACCTCGTGGTCCAGCATGCCATCGCGCAGCATCCGGGCCTGCCGGTCGTGCTGATCGGCCACTCCATGGGCGGCATGATCGCCGCTCGGTACACCCAGCTGCACGCCGATCGGCTGGCGGCGACGGTGCTCACCGGGCCCGTGCTCGGCTCCTGGATCACCGTGGACAGCCTGCTCGAGCTCGACGAGATCCCGGCGACCCCGATCGACCCCGGCACGCTCTCCCGCGACCCGGCCGTCGGCGCCGCCTATGCCGAGGACCCGCTGGTGTGGCACGGAGCGTTCCTCCGGCCCACCCTGGAGGGTCTGCAGCAGGCCATGCGCACGATCACCGCCGCCGGGAGCGTCGGCGAGCACCCGCTGCTGTACCTGCACGGGGAGGACGACCGCCTGGTCCCGCTCCCCGCCAGCTGGGAGGGCCTGCACGAGCTGCGCGGGCCGCGCACCTTCATGAAGACCTATCCCGATGCGCAGCACGAGATCCTGAACGAGACCAACCGCGACGAGGTCCTCGCCGATGTGATCGGCTTCGTGGACGGTGTGCTGAGCCTCCCCGCCGACTGACCCTCAGGCGGTCGCGGTGCGGCGCAGGCGGACGTTCACGAACTCGCCCATGCCCCACCGGCCGAGCTCACGGCCGTATCCGGAGCGCTTCACCCCGCCGAACGGCAGGCCCGCCTTCGTGGTGCCGTGCTCGTTGATGTAAGCCATCCCGACGTCCAGACGGTCCGCGACCTCCTGGGCGTGCTCGAGATCCCGGCCCCACACGGACCCGCTGAGGCCGAAGGGCACGTCGTTGGCGAGCTCCACCGCCTCGTCGACCGTGCCCGCAGCGTGGATCACCGCGACCGGGCCGAAGATCTCCTCGGCGTAGGCGTCCATGTCGGGGGTGACGCCGGTCAGCACCGCAGGGCTCATGAAGGCGCCCTCGCGATCCAGCGCCGCGCCCCCGGTGTGCAGGGTGGCTCCCTGCTCGACGGCGCGCTCGACCTGCTCGACGACGCCGTCCCGGGCACCGATCGAGGACAGCGGGCCGACGTCGACCTGCTCGTCGAGCGGGTCGCCGACGGTTGCGGCCTCGAAGACCTCGACGACGGTGTTCACGAACTCGTCCAGCCGATCCGACGGGACGATCATCCGCTTCGGCGAGTTGCATGCCTGCCCGGCGTTCGAGAGCCGCGCTGTCGCGACGGTGCGCGCGACCTGCTCGAGCTCCGCGTCCTCGAGGACGATCAGCGGGTCCGAGCCGCCGAGCTCGAGGACCGACTTCTTCAGGTGCTTCGCGGCGTTCTCCGCCACTGCGGCGCCGGCCTTCTCGCTGCCGGTGAGCGACACGCCCCGCACCCGGGGGTCGGCGATCATGTCGGCGAGCTGGTCGTGCGAGACGAAGACGTTGAGGTAGGCGCCGTCGGGCACTCCCGCCTCATGCAGGATCGCGGCCATCATCTCGGAGGAGGCGGCGCAGATCCCCGCATGCTTGAGGACGATCGTGTTGCCCGCCATCAGGTTGGGGGCGACGAATCGGGCCACCTGGTAGTACGGGTAGTTCCAGGGCATCACGCCGACGAGGGGGCCGATCGGCTCGGTCTGCACGAGGGATTCCTGGGCACCCTGAGGATCCAGCTGCTCGGGCGCGAGCAGCTCGGGTCCGTGCGTGGCGTACCAGCGGTAGATGGAGCCGGCCAGCGCGACCTCTCCGATCGACTGCTGCAGCGGCTTGCCCATCTCCGTCGCGATCAGCTCGGCGAGCTCCCTGCTCCGGGCGTCGTAGGCGTCGGCGACCCGCTCCAGCGCGGCTGCCCGCTCCTGCGCAGGGGTGGCGCGCCAGGAGGAGAAGGCGGCGTGCGAGCTGCTGAGAACGTTCTCGATGCCGGCGTCGTCCAGAGTGCCGAATTCCTTGTCGGTCCGTCCCGTGGTCGGGTTGGTCGTCGTGTATCCAGCCATCTCCTCACCGTTGCCGGTGAGCTCGACTATGTAAAGGGGAGGGGGCGATATCAGGGGTCCGAGCGACCGCACGGTCCGCAGTCGTTGCCCGGTGGCGGCGGCGGGTGCTAGGCAGAGGGCATGCGTGCCATCGGAGTGACCCAGTACGGAGGCCCTGAGGCGTTGCACGAGATCGACGTCCCCGCCGAGGAGCTCGGCGCCGGGAGCGTGCGGATCCGCGTGAACGCCGCCGCGGTGAGTCCCACGGACACGGCCGTGCGCAGCGGGGCCCGCTCGGAGTCCGACCGCGCCGAGGATCCCGGCGACGTCCCCGGTATGGACATCGCCGGTGTCGTCGCGGAGATCGGCCTGCAGAGCGAGGCCGGGCTCGCCGTCGGCGATCGCGTGGTGGGGATCGTCGTGCCCGCCGGTGCGCACGGCGCCTATCGGGACGAGATCGTGCTGCCGCTGAGGTCAGTGGTGCGCGCCCCGGCGGGCCCCTCGGACGCGGAGGCCGCGACGCTGCCGATGAATGCCCTCACCGCTCGCCGCGCGCTGGACCTGCTCGCCCTGGAACCCGGGCGGACGCTCGCCGTCACGGGCGCGGCCGGCACCCTCGGCGGATACCTGATCCAGCTGGCGAAGGCCGACGGCCTCAGGGTGATCGCCGACGCGGCGGAGCAGGACGAGCAGCTGGTCCGCACCCTCGGAGCCGACGAGGTGGTGCGCCGCGGCGCCGACGTCGCGGACCGCATCCGCGATCTCGTCCCGGACGGCGCCGACGGCCTCGCCGATGCCTCCGTCCAGTCCGCGCAGGTCCTCCCTGCCGTCAAGGACGGCGGTGCGGTCGCCACGTTCCGCGGCTACCAGGGCGAGGGAGCCCGCGGCGTGAGGGTCCACCCGGTGAGGGTGCGCGACGTCGCGCAGGAGCGCGAGATGCTCGACGAGCTCCGCGACCTCGCCGCGCAGGGCGTGCTCACCCTGCGCGTGGCCGACGTGCTTCCTGCGGCGCAGGCCGCGGAGGCGCACCGCCGGCTCGAGGCCGGAGGCGTGCGAGGGCGACTCGTCCTCGACCTCAGATGAACTCGAGCGGATCGAAGTCGTCGATGTCGATGATCCGCACGCGCGGCAGTCGGCTGGTGAACGCGGCGACGTCGTACTCGAGGTCGTGGAACTCGATGCCCGGGATGTCCTGCAGGTCCGCGGCCATGAACTCGCGGAAGCCCACCAGGGCGGTGCGCCGATCCGGCGTCGAGGCCAGATCCTCCATCTGCGGGACGAAGTCCTTGTCGTGGCTGACCAGCATGACGTCCGCCGGGCGCGACTGCAGCGCCTCCGCGGTGCGCTGGATCGCGATGTCCACGACCTTGCCCTCGCCACGCAGCGGCACGGTCTTGTAGCCCAGCGCGATGAGCGCCTGCACGAAGCCCGAGGGCAGGCTGTCGCCGACCGCGAGGAAGAACAGGCCCTTCACGGGCTGAGCCCACGAGTCCTCCGCGTGGTGGAGCAGCTTGTTCCAACGGGGGCGCTCCTCGGGCTGAGGGCGTCGGCCGAGGACCGAGATGCCGAGCGTGGCGTCGATGTTCTCGCCGTCCACCAGGAGGTACGTGGTGCGTTCTGTCATGGTTCGACCTTACGCGCTCACGAGTCCGCTCACCGACCCCCGCGCGGGGGTGACGCGGGGAGAGGGGGCGGGTGCGGCTCATGCACGGACTCTGTGCGGATTCTGTGCGGATTCTTCGTGGAATTGTCGGAATGATGGCGGTGGGTGGCGAGGAATGTGCGCGACGCTTCCTCCACAATGGCAGTTCATCCACATGGTGAAGAGAAGTATTGACTTCTTGCGAAATGCGGGATTCATGGCGGGTGTCGGCGTGGCACCGGAGTGTTCTGCGGGAGGCGCGTCGCATCACGGGCAGTAGGGATCGCGAGTCGCCGTGCGACGGAGCCGCGTGACTGCCCGGCCCCGGGCAGAAGCGCTCCACCTGCTGGTAGGCGTGCTGGCACCTGTGCTGTGCTGTGTGCTGCTGTGTGCCGCAGCCGTTCGCGCGGCAGGCATCGTCGCCTCTCCTCGTCGGCCGGCCCCTCTTGCCACCTTTCCTCCACAGAGGGTGGTTATCCACAATCTGCGAAGAATACCGTCAGGCGCTTTCTTCGGTCAGTGAAGTGTTCTAGAATTGAGGGAGTCAGGGGCGGCAGGGGTGCCGGCATGGGGATGGTGAGGAGGGGTCATGGGGGACGAACTGGAATCCGATATTCCTGTATGGCCCGTGCGCGCCCGGCACGAGCTCACCGAGCAGCGGATCGTCGAGGCCGCCGAGGTCGGGGGCGACGTCGACCAGGCGACCCGCGTGCGCGGCATCCATAGGACGATGCGCGAGCGCACGATGCTCTACGCCGAGCAGATGCGGCTGCTCACCGAGTTCTTCACCCGCGATCCCGAGGTGGAGGGGTGCCTCGACGTCGCGGACGTCTCCGCCATGAAGGTCGCCGTCGGCCTGCGGAGCTCCACCCATCGCGCCGAGGCCCTGATCCGCGACGCGCACCGCAGTGTCGAGCTGATGCCGCGGACGTTCGAGGCTCTCGCTCGGGGCGATCTGCCCGAGGACTTCCACCAGTACCTGCTGCGCCGCGTGCGCCGCCTGGAGGACGACCAGGTGCGCGACGTCGACGCCCACGTGGCGGTCTGGGAGCTCGCATCGATCTCGAGGAGCCAGTTCGAGCGGCACGTGCGGTTGATCGTGGCCCTGGTCAGCGCCGGGACCATCACGTCGCCGCGCGAGCCGGAACGGGATGTGCGCCTGGAGCACGCCGATCCGGCCAGCGGCACGGCGACCCTGTCCGTGAGCGGGCCGATCCCGGAGATCACGGCCCTGATGCATCGCCTCGACATGAGCGCCCGCGACGTGCAGAGAGCCCAGCGGCACGCCCTCGAGAGCGGCGAAGAGGGGCCGCTGCCCTTCGACATCGACGAGAACCTCCGTGAGCGGGGCAGCGCGCTCTCGCTGGCCACCCTGCGCTATGCGATCCTCACGCGGTCGATGCTCGACATCGACCCCGTGCAGGAGACGGCCACCCTGCACAAGATCCTGGTGACCGTGCCGGCGATGACGCTGATGGGCCGCGAGAACGCGCCCGGCCTGCTCAACGGGACCACGCCGATCAGTGCTGATCAGGCTCGGGCCCTCGCCGCCGGTCAGAACACCTGGTACCGGATCCTCACCGACCCGATCACCGGCGCGTACCTCCCGGTCACCGCGGAGACCTATCAGCCCACCGCCCAGATGCGGCTCCAGCTCCGGCTGCGCCATCCGCTCTGCGCCGCGCCGGGCTGCACGCGCCCCACGGTGCTCGCCGCCGAGGATGATCACCTCATCGAATACGACCACGAGGATCCCGGCAGCGGCGGCCCCACCAGCCTGTGGAACCTCCATCGGCTGTGCTGGCTGCACCACAAGCAGAAGACCGCCGGGCAGACGGACCCGACACGAGACGTCGAGGACACCTCGTGCCGGGAGCCCGTCGAGACCACGTGGACCATCGACGGCGACGTCGCGACCCGTACTCGTGCGGACCACGACCTGCTCACCCCGATCATCGCGAAGACGCTCGCCGCTACGTGGCAATCCCACGAGCGACTGCACGAAGAGGCGGTCCACCTCCGCGAGGAGGAGCAGGCCACGCCGCCGGCCGACTGCGTCGCCCAGGAGCGGCGGAGCATCGTGCGCCGCTTCTTCCTGCCGCCCCGCACGGATCCTCCACCGAAGCGCTCGGAGACCTGGGACGAACCGCCGCCCTTCTGACCGCTCTGCTCAGAGCGCCTCGACCTTCCCGGTGACCCCGTGCGGATCGATGACGTACTTCTTGGCGACCCCGGCGTCGAACGCCTCGTAGCCCTTCGGGGCGTCATCCAGGGAGATGGCGGTGGCGTTCACGGCATCGGCGATCTGCACCGTGTCGTGCAGGATCGACTCCATGAGCCGGCGGTGGTAGCTCATCACCGGGCACTGGCCGGTGGTGAACGACAGCGCCTTCGCCCAGCCCAGTCCGAGTCGCAGCGACAGCGAGCCCTCCTGGGCCGCCTCGTCCACGCCGCCCGGGTCACCCGTGACGTACAGGCCGGGGATGCCGAGCGCACCGCCGGCACGGGTGACGTCCATGAGGGTGTTCAGCACCGTCGCGGGAGCCTCCTGTGCGCCCTTGCCATGGCCGCGGGCCTCGAAGCCGACCGCGTCGACCCCGGCGTCGACCTCCTCGCGGCCCAGGATCCTCGCGATACCCTCACGGGCGTCCTCCTGGGACACGTCGATGGTCTCGCAGCCGAAGGAGGCCGCGTTGGCCAGGCGCTCCGCGTTCATGTCCGCCATGATCACCACCGAGGCGCCCAGCAGCTGAGCGCCGACGGCGGCCGCGGTGCCGACGGGGCCGGCGCCGGCGATGTACACCGACGAGCCCGGACCCACGCCGGCGGTGACGGCCCCGTGGAAACCGGTGGGAAAGATGTCCGAGAGCATGGTCAGGTCGAGGATCTTCTCCATCGCCTGGTCCTTGTCGGGGAACTTCAGCAGGTTCCAGTCGGCGTAGGGGACCAGCACGTATTCGGCCTGGCCGCCCACCCAGCCGCCCATGTCCACATACCCATAGGCGCTGCCGGGGCGGTCCGGGTTCACGTTCAGGCAGATCTCGGTACGGCGGTTCTTGCACATCTCGCAGCGTCCGCAGGAGATGTTGAAGGGCACAGAGACCAGGTCGCCCTTCCGGATAAACTCGACGCCCGGGCCGGTCTCGATCACCTCGCCGGTGATCTCGTGGCCGAGCACCAGCCCTTCCGGTGCGGTGGTGCGGCCGCGCACCATGTGCTGGTCGGAGCCGCAGATGTTCGTGGTGACGACCTTGAGGATCGCGGCATGGGGGAGCTTCCGGCCGACGTTGTCCGGATTCACCCCCGGCCCGTCCTTCAGCTCATAGGTGGGGTAGTCGATGTCGACGACCTCGACGGTGCCGGGTCCCTGATAGGCGATGGCGCGATTGCTGGTCATAGGAAAGGCCTCCTTGCCGTGCCGGGGCGGCCCCGGGAGCGTCGTTGCTCCGATGGGGGACCGCGTCCGACCAGGCTAGGTGGTGCAGGTCACGAAGTCGACCGGTGACAGAGCACCGACGGCCCCGCCGATCCGACGGCTCAGGACATCGTGACCTCGCGGCCCGTCCGCGCGGACTCGTAGATGCCCTCGAGGATCCGCACGATCTCGACGCCGTGCCAGGCCGGCGCGACCGATTCAGCGCGGCCGAGGCCCGCGTCCACGAAGTTCTGGATCTCGTTGGCGAAGCCGGGGCCGAACTCGAACGTGCGCGAGGCGATCTGCGGCTCGATGTTCACCACGGAATCGTGCATCTCGGTGGCGATGTGCAGGGCCGGCTCGAGCTCCGCGCCGCCCTTCTCGCCGTAGACGGACACGTCGATGGAGTCCTGCGTGGCGTGCAGCGAGTACGAGCAGTCCAGCAGCAGCGAGGCACCGTTCTCGAAGCGGATCACGGCATTGGCGAGGTCCTCGACGGTGTTCTTGGTGGGGTCGTAGTCCGCCACCGTGTAGCGCGGCATCGTCGTGACGTTCGCGCGGTTGCCCAGCCGGTCGTAGGTGTTGCCGCTGACCGAGACCACCTTCGGGCTGCCCATCAGGTACCAGCACAGGTCCAGCACGTGGATGCCGATGTCCAGCAGCGGGCCGCCGCCGGCGATCTCCTTGTCCGCGAACCAGCCGCCGGGGTTGCCGACCCGTCGGATGCAGCTGGCCTTGGCGTAGTAGATCTCGCCCAGCTCGTCCGCATCGATGAAGGACTTCAGCACCTGGCAGTTCGCGGAGTGACGGCGCACGAAGCCCACCTGGACCACTCGATCGGAGGCCTCGACGGTCCGCTGGATCTCCTCGGCCTCCTCGAGCGTGCGCGCGATGGGCTTCTCCACCAGCACGTGCTTGCCGGCCTCGATCGCGGCGATCGCCCAGGTGGCGTGGGAGTTGTTCCAGGTGCAGATCGAGACGCCGTCGATCTCGGGGTCGGCCAGCAGCTCCTGCGGGTCCGCGTACGCGCGGTGCGCGCCGTACTTCTCGGCCACGGACTGCGCACGTTCGAGGTTGATGTCGGCGACGGCGATCAGCTCGACGTCGGGATTCTCCGAGTACGCGGTGAGGTGGGACTGGGCGATGCTGCCGGCGCCGATGACGCCGACTCGGAACTTCGACATGGGGGTGATTCCTTCTGCGGGGTGCGGGTGGTGGTCAGGCGGTCTCGAGCAGCCGGCGGGCGTTGGCCAGGCCGCGCTCGCAGCCCAGCAGGCAGTCCTCCCAGCCCTCGAACTCGATGGAGGCGAACCCGGTGTAGCCGGAGGCCCTGATGGCGCGGGCGACCGCCGGGAGGTCGATGTCGCCGTTGCCGACGACCGCACCGCGCAGGTGCTTGCCGCCGCGGCTGCGGAACCAGCCCTCGCCGGGATCGGCGTCGGCCGGACGGATGTAGAAGTCCTTGAAGTGCACGACCATCGCGTACGGCAGGTTCTGTTCGACGGACACCTCGGGCGCCTCGTCGACGCAGACGAAGTTGCCGACATCGAGCGTGGTGCGGAAGTTCGGCTCGTCCACGGCGTGGATGATCCGGCGCACGCGGTCCGCCGCCTGCACGAAGAAGCCATGGTTCTCGAGGCTCGTGGTGACGCCCTTGGTCGCGGCGTACTGCGCGATCTCCTTGCTGGCCGCGACGATCGAGGGGAGCGCCGCCTCGAACCGCGGGGTGTCGTCCCCGTCGACGCCGGCGTGGGCCACCACGTCGTGGCGCATCTGGCGGATCCCGAGGGACTCGGCGAGATCCACGTACTCCTTCACGCGGCTGATCCGGGTGGCGAGCTCGCGGGGGTCGTCGGCCAGGAAGTCCGCGCCGATCGCGAGCGTGGAGAGCGTGACCCCCGCCCGCTCGGCCGTCTCTCGGATCTGCTCCACATAGGAGGGATCGGAGGCGATGGTGGGGATCGGGCTGTCGGCGGCGTCGCTGAGCACGGCGAGCTCGAGGTGCTCGCCCTCGCTCGCAGCGACCCACTCGATCACCTCCGGAAGGGTCATCTCGCCGGTGGAGAGCTTGGAATGGAAGCTGTAGGAGCTGAAGCCGAGGCTGATGCCGGTGGTCATGATGCTGTCCTTCGGGTGGGGGTGCGGAGGAGGGCGGGCCAGGGTGCGGGCACTCCGACGACGCCGGTGATGCGGGCCGAGCCGTGCTCGAAGGCGCGGCCCAGTGCCCCGATGAGGGAGCCGTCCGCGGTGAGGCGGGCGGGCACGACGTCGGGCTGATCGGGGGACATGAGCAGGTGGTGCAGGCTGCGCCGCAGCGGGTCCAGGAAGGTCTCGCCGGCGCGCGAGAGTCCGCCGCCGACGACGACCAGCTCGGGATCGAGCGTGAGCAGCACGGTCGCCAGGCGCGGGGCGATATCCGCGCAGAAGGCGTCGATCTCCTGGCATGCCGCGCTGTCCCCGGCGGCGGCGCGCTCGAGCAGCGGGAAGGCCTCGTCGCCCGTGGACCAGGTCAGACGCCCACGTTCGGACGAGCTGGTCCAGCGCATGCCGCGCTGGCTGCCGAGCTCCCCGGCGAGGCGATGGCTGCCCTGCAGGATGCGTCCGTCCAGGATCAGGGCCAGGGAGATGCGGTGGCCGATCTGCACGTAGGCGATGGACTCCGCGGGCGGGCCGAGATGGCGCTCCGCGAGGGCGGCGAGCTTGATGTCGTTCTCGACCACGACCTCGGCGCCCAGCCGTTGCGCGAGCTCCGCGGCGAGATCACGGCCGACGAGATCCGGGAGGGCGAGGCTCTGGGCGATGCGTCCGTCGGCCGCGAGGATGCCGGGCACGGCGAGGCCGAGGCATTGCGGAGCATGACCGGTGCCGCGAACGGCCTCCTCGGCGGCGGCGAGGTGGTCTCCCGTCTCCGCCGGCACGGTCGTGCGGGCGAGGACCGTGCCGACCGCGTCGCTGACCAGGCAGGTGACCGAGCGCTCGCCGAGATCCACGGCGGCGACGGTCGCGCTCGACGGATCCAGGGCGAAGCGGCGGGCGGGGCGGCCGGGCCGGCCCCCGCGGTCGACGGCGGGGGAGGCCAGGAGGAGGGCGCCGGAGTCGGCGAGGTCCTGCAGGACGCTGTCCACGGTGGGGCGGGAGAGGCCGGTGCGCGTCGCGAGCTCGGCGACGCTCACCGGGCCGGACGCCTCGCGCAAGGACAGCACGCAGTCGCGGGCGTTGCCCTGACGCACTGCGGCGCCCGCGGCGCTCTCGGCCGTGCTCATGGAGCTCCCTCGCCCTCGATCGTTTCGCAACCCGGTTTCACAATACGGGGTCCTATCGTCGACCCCCTCGGGTCCGCTGTCAAGGCGCGGAGGTAGCGTGGGGGCATGGAACCTCCGGTGCTGGCCCAGACGTATGCCGCGGCGCTCCCGGAGCTCTCCGTCCCGTGGCCCGCTGACGCTCCGCCCGACCCCGAGCTGGTGTGGCTGAACGAGGAGCTGGCGCGCGAGCTCGGCTACGACCCCGAGCTGCTGCGCAGCCCCGAGGGCATCGCGCTGCTCACCGGGCAGGGTGTCGAGACCACCGCGCAGGCCTATGCGGGCCACCAGTTCGGTCAGCCCAATCCCCAGCTCGGCGACGGCCGTGCCGTGCTGCTCGGGGACCTCGTCGACACCCGTGGCCGACGCCGCGACCTGCACCTCAAGGGCTCCGGGCCGACGCCCTTCGCACGCAGCGGGGACGGCCGGGCACCGCTGGGACCGATGCTGCGCGAGGCCGTCGTCGGCGAATTCCTCCATGCCGCCGGCGTGCCGACCACGCGCGCGCTGGCCGTGCTGAGCACCGGGGAGCGGATCGCCCCGCGGCAGGGCGTCACCCCCGAGCCGGGCGCGGTCCTGGTGCGAGTGGCCGCGAGCCACCTGCGGGTCGGCACCTTCGAGTACGCCGCCTGGAACCTGGGGCCCGACGCGGTGCGCGGGCTCGTCGACCATGCCATCGAGCGCCACCACCCTGAGGCCACGTCGCCTCTCGACCTGCTCGAGGCGGTGATGAACGCCCAGGCCGAGCTGCTCGCGCAGTGGATGCTGCTGGGGTTCGTGCACGGCGTGATGAACACCGACAACATGACGATCTCGGGCGAGGGCATCGACTACGGCCCCTGCGCCTTCCTCGATGTGCATCGGCGCGGCGCCGTGTTCAGCTCGATCGACCGGGGTGGTCGCTACGCCTACGGCAGCCAGCCCGGCATCGGCCTGTGGAACCTCTCGCGCTTCGCGGAGACCCTGCTCGCGGTGCTCGATGAGGAGGACCCGAACGTCGCCGTCGAGCAGGCCACCGCCGTGCTCGAGGGATATGTGACGCGGTACCGCGAGGCGTTCGGCCGGGGCCTCGCCGTGAAACTGGGCCTCCCGGCGCCGGCGGGGGACGAGCTGGGCGATGAGCTGTTCGCGCTGCTCGAGGAGCAGCAGGTCGACCACACGCGGTTCTTCCGTGCCCTGGCCGACGGCGAGGCGGCGGCGCTCTTCGCCGACCCGGCGCCGTTCACGGCCTGGCACGAGCGGCTGCGGGGCAGCGGAGGGGGCGATATCGCGCCCGACGCCAACCCCGTGGTGATCCCGCGCAACGTCCACCTCGACTCCGCGCTGCGCGCTGCGCACCTGGGCGACCTGGAGCCGGTGCTGGCGCTGCTGGAAGCCGTGAGCCGCCCGTTCGAGCACCCTGCGGAGCATGCGCACCTGGAGGGCCCGGGCGAGGGCGGCGAGGACTTCCTGACCTTCTGCGGGACGTGAGCAGGGTGCCCTGACCAGGGATTCTGGACGCATGGAGTGACATGGGTCATGCTCGGTGCCGGGCCGGCTACCGACCGGTCTGCTATCCCTTCCCCTCGGATAACGGAGGTTCCCGTGGACTCACTCTCGAACTTCGACTGGGCGGGGCTGGGGCTCAAGGTCCTGGCCGCCGTCGTCATCCTCGTCGTCACCGCGATCCTGGCGATGCTCGTCAAGAAGGGCGTCGCGAGCCTGACCCGTCGAGTGCCCGCCCTGCAGCGTCCCGGCGTGGACGGAGACGGCCTCGGCGGCTCGATCGGCACCATCGCCTCGATGATCATCTGGCTGCTGGGCCTGATCATGATCCTCGGGGTCTTCCAGCTCTCCGGGGTCCTCACCCCGGTCGTCACGATGCTCGAGCAGGCGCTCGGCTTCCTCCCGAACATCGTCGGCGCCCTGTTCGTCTTCATCATCGGCCTGACGATCGCGAAGATCGTGCGCGCCCTGATCACCACGGCCCTGAACACGGTGGACTTCGGCAAGCTGCTGGGCACCGCCCAGTCCGGCTTCGAGAAGGCCACCGGCGGCGTCACCTCCTCCGGTCAGCCCGCGACCGCCGCGGCCGGTGACGCTCCGGCCCAGGCCCCGGCTCGCCCGGCCTCGAAGGTGCCCGAGATCCTCGGCTCGGTCGTGTTCGCGCTGATCATGATCGTGGTGTCGATCGCGGCGCTGCAGATCCTCGGCATCGCCTCGATCTCCGACCCCGCCTCCTCGATGCTCACCGCGGTGTTCACCGCGATCCCGAACATCGTCGCCGCCGTGGTGCTGGTGGGCATCGGCGTGCTCATCGCCCGCTTCGTCTCCGGACTGTTCCGCCCGATCCTCGAGAGCTCCGGCATCGACGGATGGCTCATCAAGCAGGACATCCTCCCGCACGGCTCCACCGCCACCCCGACCGTGCTGCGCATCGTGGAGATCGCCGTGGTGCTGTTCTTCGCGGTGATGGGTGCCCAGGTGCTGGGCTTCCCGCAGATCACCGCGTTCCTCTCGGAGATCCTCGCCCTCGGCGGCAGCGTGCTGTTCGGCGGCGCGATCATCGCGGCCGGCTTCTTCATCGCGATGATCGTGGGCAAGATCCTCTCGGGCACCGTCTCCACGGTGGTGCGCTGGGCGATCATCATCCTGTTCACCGCGATGGGCCTGCAGTCCATGGGCGTGGCCGACTCCATCATCGAGATGGCCTTCGGCGCGCTCGTGATCGGCGGTGCCGCCGCAGCGGTGCTCGCCTTCGGCCTCGGCGGCCGCGACGCCGCCGCGCGCCAGCTCGAGAAGCTCGAGAGGAAGGCGCCTGCGGCCGACGCGCCCAGCACCGAGGCCTGATCCCCTCCCTCACCCCACGCGCCCCCGCCCGCTCACCGATCGGTCGGGGGCGCGACCGTGCGCGGTGCTACGGTCGCAGTCCCCGCGAGACGGAAGGAGACGCTCATGACCAGCTCTCTCGAAGGCCGTACGATCCTCCTGCTGAGCAGCAACTTCGGCACGGAGCGCGATGAGATCCGACGCCCGATCGACGCACTGCGCGAGGCAGGCGCCACGGTCACCGTCGCCGCCACGGAGGGCGGCACCGTGCGCACGCTCGTGGTCGACCATGACCCCGGCCCCGAGGTCCCCGTCGACACCACGTACGACGCCGTGCAGGCCGGCGACTACGACGCCGTGGTGCTGCCCGGCGGCACCCTGAACGCCGACGCGCTGCGCACCGACGCCACCGTCCTGTCCCTCGTGCGCGACATCGCCGGGGCCGGGAAGCCCGTCGCGGCGATCTGCCACGCGCCGTGGATCCTGCTCGAGGCGGGCCTCGTGGACGGTCGGGACCTCACGTCGGTGCCGACGATCCGCACCGACATGGTCAACGGCGGCGGCAGGTGGACCGACCAGGAGGTGGTGCGCGACGACAGCCACGGGCACCTGCTCATCACCTCCCGCACGCCCGACGACCTCGACGCCTTCAACGCGGCGATCATCGACGCGCTGAGCTGAGCACCCCCAGGATCCTCTCGTCCACCGCCCGTCGGGCGCGCAGATGGGCGCCCGTGTCGTAGGAGAACGACGAGTA
>NZ_NRGS01000030.1 GCF_002332425.1 Brachybacterium alimentarium
CATCCTTCCCTGCAACGCCGCACGGCGCCACAGATCATGTGACACCAGATCGTGCATCAGTCCCCAGCAGTCCCGCTGCTCGTGGAATCGATCGAGTAGTCGCGACCGTTACGGATCTTGCGCTGATTAGGGTTGGCGCGATCTGTACGACCGGTGACTGGGCTGCGGCTGGTGCTAAGTGAGGGTTCGCAGTTGGGTGGCGGCATGACAGAAAAACGATCAGCCGCTGACCACGAAGGCGGGGACGGAAGCGCTGGAGACGCGGACTACGGGTCGATCGGATCAGGCTACTCGCGGTACCGGCAACCCGAGCCAGTCTTCGTCGACGCCATCCACGCGGCCCTCAACGGCGCGCAGACTCTGGTGAATGTCGGTGCTGGCGCTGGCTCATACGAACCGGATCACCTCACGGTGACGGCGGTCGAGCCCAGTGCCGCGATGCGGGCGCAACGACCGGTTGGAGCAGCCCAAGTGGTGGACGCCGTCGCGGAGGATCTGCCGTTCTCCGATCGCACCTTCGACGCTGCATTGGCGTCGTTCACCGTGCACCAGTGGCGTGACCTGCACGGTGGGCTCCGCGAGGTGCGGCGAGTGACCCGCGGGCCGGTGGTGATCCTCACGTGCGACCCTGCCGCGCTCGAGCGTTCTTGGATCAACGACTACGCGCCCGAAGTGATCGCTACAGAAGCCAGCCGCTATCCCACGATCACCGATGTGCGTTCGGGTCTGGGTGGGACGGTCAAGGTCGAGCACCTACCGATTCCTTTAGCGTGCGTCGACGGGTTCTCCGAGGCCTACTATGGCCGCCCGGAAGCGCTCCTCGATCCCGGCGCGCGACGCGCGAACTCGGCGTGGAGCTTCGTGAGCCATAAGACCGAAGACCGTTTCGACAGGGCTCTTCGCGCGGATCTCGCGTCCGGGGCTTGGGATGACCGTTATGGGCATCTACGTACTCAGCCGACGTTCGACGGCTCTCTCCGGCTCGTCGTGGGGCACCGGTGACGGGTAGCTGTCTCCAGCGACAAGGGCGAGTGCTCTGGCCGGTAGCCGCATGGTTCTGGGCACTCCAGTTCGCAGTTCTCAACCCCCTCCTCGCGGTTCTCCTCGTCACTCTCTACGGTGCAACACCGTCACAGGTCGGCTGGGTGCTCGGCCTCTACAACCTCGGTGGTTTCATCGCGTCGCTGGTCATCCCAACATTGGCCGACCGGTCGGGCGACTACCTTCGCCCGCTCGTGTTCTGTGCGCTCGGCGGGGTTGGCCTGGTCGTAGTCCTTGCGGTGACGACGTCGTTGCCGATCGCGGTGATCGCACTGATCGTTCTCGGCGGGCCGACCGGGGTGGGATCGACTCTGCTCTTCGCGCAGCTGCGTCACGAGGGCGCACCGCCCGCTCAGGTCATCCGGACCCGCGCGATCGTCTCGCTCGCCTGGGTGATCGGTCCACCGCTCGCGACCCTGATCGCGGGCGCATCCGGAACACCTGCTGTGCTGCTGCTACTTGCCGGGATCGGCTTGGTCAACGTTGTTACGGCGCTGCTGCTCCTGCGCCGACGCACCCCGAACCCCAGGTATGACGACGCGCCTCGTCCGAGCCTGCTCAAGCAATTGCGCGGATGGTCTCGTTGCGCAGTCGTCACGGCCTTCATCCTCCTGCAGGCGTCGAACATCGCCACCGTCACTGTGGCGACGCTGTTCGTCACTCATGACCTGCACGCCCCGATTGTCTGGGCGGGCGTCGTCCTCGGGGCTGCCGCCTTCATGGAAGTCCCCGGGCTGATGATCATTGGCCGCCTCCACGAGCGAACCCGGGCCCGACGACTCCTTGGTACCGGTTGGGCCGCTGGAGTCCTCTACTACGGGCTCGCTACGCTTGTTCACGAGCCGTGGCAGCTGTTGGCCCTGCAGCCGCTGAACGCCTGGTTCTTCGCCGTGGTTGCAGGCGTCGGCCTGACCGTCTTCCAGGACGTCTTCCCCAACCCGGGACTGGCGTCGGGACTGTTCACGAACACGCGCCGAGTGGGCGCCGTCCTGGCGGGTCTCCTCATCGCTGGGCTCGGGGTCTTTCCTGATCCGTATCGTGCTGTGTATGGGGCCGCGGCCGTCATCGTGTTGCTTGTCGTCTTCGGGAGCGTAGTCGTAGTTGCGCAGGCCCGTACCCGGCGGTGGCTCGATGCGCGCTAGATTCACGTCTATGAATGCCGTTCGGGACCACCGCGTAGCAGTGCTCATCCTCGACGGAGCGAAGGCGCTCGACGTCGGAATCGCGGCGCATGTCTTCGCGAAACGGCCGAGCATGCCCTACGAAGTACGGGTCTGCGGCGAACAGGTCGGCACGGTCGAAGGATGGAACGGACTGGGCTACGCCGTCAGCCACGACCTCGAGGCCCTCGCATGGGCGGACACCGTCCTCGTGCCCGGCTACCGGAACCCGGCCGACACCACCACCCCATCCACGGTGATCGCCGCCCTCCGAGCAGCACACGAACGCGGCACCCGCATCGCGGCCATCTCTACCGGCGCATTCACCCTCGCCGCTGCGGGGCTGCTCGATGGTCACCTCGCAACCACACACTGGCACTACACGCACATCCTCCACGAGCAGTACCCGACGATCGACGTGGATGAGAACGTGCTCTTCGTCGACGCCGGTCAGGTCCTCACCAGCGCCGGCGCCGCCAGCGGTATCGACCTCTGTCTGCACCTCATCAGGCGGGACCACGGCGTCGCGCTCGCGAACCGCGTCGCACGGCGCCTCGTCAGCGCCCCGTACCGCAGCGGCGGCCAAGCGCAGTACGTCCCCCGCAGCATTCCTGAACCCCTCGGCGACGTCTTCGCAGCAACCCGCGCCTGGGCACTCGCCCATCTCCACGGCGACCTCTCACTCACGGCGCTCGCGCGGCAAGCCAACGTCTCACCCCGCACGTTCTCACGACGATTCACCGCCGACACCGGCATCACCCCTATGCAATGGGTGCTCCGCGCCCGCATCGACCATGCCCGCGAACTCCTTGAGCGAACCGACCTCACCGTCACCCAGATCGCCGATGCAAGCGGGTTGCGCTCCGACACGAACCTCCGCCGACACTTCGGATCCATCGTCGGAACCTCGCCGACCGCCTATCGGGCAGCCTTTCAGGAGGGGACTGAATCGCGATTAGGCGTGATCTTCACCTAACCGTGCACCGGTCCCTACAGAATCTTCTGCGTCGCCTTTGCGCGGCTGCCGTCACTCCTCGTCCGGCACAGCACACGTAGCCGCGTCGCTGGCATTGCCCCATCCGGGGCGGTACTCAGATCTACGATCTTTGCTCTGACCAGGGTGGGCCTGGAGGGGATCGAACCCTCGACCCGCGGATTAAAAGTCCGATGCTCTGCCGACTGAGCTACAGGCCCGTGCCCGCCGAGCGGGCCAGCTCATCCTACCGGCGCGGGCTCGCTCTCGTGAACGTCGATCCCGCTCCTCGGAGCCGGATCCGGCTCTCCCGCGGAGCGTCGCCGCGCGGGGAGGGCATAGAGAAATCCGGTCATTGGGCGCAGCCGGATCGCGAGCACGCAGATCGCGAGCGTCACCAGGGCGTAGAGCGCGAACGTGGCCCCGCTCGGCGACAGGTCGACGTTGCGGCAGATGAGTTCGATCACGGGCAGGTGCACGAGGTAGGGGACGATCGAGTTCCGGCCCAGCCGCTCGAGCAGGCGGACGGGACCCGCACGCGGGATCCTCTGTGCGGCCCCGACGGCGCCGAGCACCCCGATCAGCACGACGACCTGGGTGAGGACAGGGATCGCCGGCTCCATGTCGATCCGCGCTGCGTAGCCAGCCCATCCCGCGGCGATCAGCAGCGCGGGGACGAGGACAGCGACCGGGACAGCGCCCGCCGCCAGGGTGCGTCGCAGCGCTGCTCCGGCGAAGAAGAACACTGCGTAGAAGAGGAACTTGTCCGGCCGGTTCCCGGCGACGTCGTACTCGACACCGAACTGCGGCGGCAGGGTCCACCCCGCGACGCTCGCGAGCGCGAGCCACCCGGGATGGATCCACCGTGTCAGCAGGCCCACCGCGTAGTACAGGAACAGCACCAGCAGGAACCACGTGTAGGTCCCGTTGACCCACCACAGCGGGTCCCGGCCGAACTCCCAGCCCATGATCGGCAGCATCATCGCCGACCAGATCAGCCACGGCCACAGCAGTGCCCGGGCTTTCCCGGCCAGGAAGCGGCCGGTCGGCTTCTCGAGCGATCGCGCCAGCAGGAGTCCGGAGGCGAACAGCAGCACCGGCATCCGGAACGGCGCTGTCGCCTCGGACAGCACGACCATCGCGTGCGGCGCGGATCCGTCCCAGATCTGCTGCACCAGCCGCAGGTGGTGCGCGATCACCAGCAGGATCGCCCCGCCTCGCAGCAGGTCCATCCAGTGCTGGCGACCCTGGGGCGCACAGGGCGCGACTCGTCTCATCGCCGTCCAGGGTAGGGGCCGGTCGAATCGTCGAAGACCGTCCTCGGGGCCGCTGCGGCGATCATCTGGCCGCCGCCTGATCCTCTCGTCGGGCGTCCTGGTAGTCGCAGACGTCCTCGTCGACCCACACCTCGACGTTCTTGATCTCGGGCAGGTCCGAAGCCAGGAAGATCGGGTCGAGGCCCTGAGCGCGCTGCGCGTTGTAGTGGCGCAGCAGCTTGAACGCGGTCGGCGCGAGGATCGCGATGACCACGAGGTTGATGAGGGCGATGAACACCATGCTCACACCCGCGATCGTCCAGGCGAGGTCCACGGCGATCACCGAGCCGATGAACACCAGGACGGTCACCGCGGCGCCGAAGGCGAGGTGCCAACCGCGCTTGGAGGTGATGAAGTGCATGTTCGCCTCGCCGTAGGAGAAGTTACCCAGCACGGAGGTGAACGCGAGCAGGAACATGATCGCGGCCAGCAGGATCGCCGCCCAGGCGCCGAGGTTGTCGGAGAGCGACTGCTGCACCATCACCAGGCCCTCGCCGCCGACGGAGATGTCCGGGAAGGCGACCAGCACGATGAACGCGGTGATCGAGCAGATCAGGATCGTGTCGAAGTAGACGCCGAGGGTCTGCACGAGGCCCTGCTTGACCGGGTGGCTCACCGAGGCGGTGGCGGCGACGTTGGGGACCGAGCCCATGCCGGCCTCGTTGGAGAGCATGCCGCGCTGCACACCGTTGACGAGAGCGGCGCCGAAGCCGCCGCCGATGAACGCCTGCGGGCTGAAGGCCTCGGTGACGATCTGGCTGACCACGCGGGGCAGCTCGCCGATGTTCATGCCCACGATGATGATGCCCACCAGCAGGTAGATCGCGGCCATGATCGGCACCATGTTCTGGGCCACGGTGGCCACGCGGCGCATGCCGCCGAAGACGATCACGCCGGTGAGGAGCGCCAGCAGCACCCCGAGCACGATCGGCAGCCACGGCAGGCCCTCGGGATCGGTGTAGACCGCGACAGCGCCGGTGAAGGCGTCGACGATGGTGTTGGCCTGCAGCGAGGTGAAGGCGAAGGCGAAGCAGAAGATGAACAGCACTGCGAAGAACAGGCCGAACTTGCGGCTGCCGAGGCCTCGGGCGATGTAGAACGCCGGGCCGCCCTTGTAGGTGTCGTCGGCCCGGGTCTTCCAGAGCTGGGCGAGCGTCGATTCGATGAAGCTGGCGGCGCCCGTGAGCAGGCACATCACCCACATCCACAGCACCGCGCCCGGGCCGCCGAGGAAGATCGCCCCGGCCACGCCGGAGATGTTCCCGGTGCCCACGCGCGCTGCGGCGGAGATGGAGAACGCCTGGAACGCGCTGAGGGACTTGGTGCGCTGCGTGCGCCCTTCGCCCTTCGCGCCGTCGTCGACCTCCTCCCGCTGCGCCTTCTGCGCGATCGCGCCGAACATGGCGGGGATCATCCGGAACTGGACGCCTTTGGACCGGATCGTGAAGTAGAGGCCCAGCACGATGACCACGGGCATCCCTGCCCAGGTCCAGAGCCAGCCCTCGGCATTTCCGAGGAACTCGTTGAGCGATTCGAGAGGTGTCATGGGCATGACGGTATCGACAGTGGGACGCCCGCCCCGCGACCGACTCGGCTCCGCGTCGACCCCGGCTCCCCTACGTACCCGCGCACGCGCAGCGATGGACCCGCGCACGCGTAGCGATCGTCTCGCCAACCGAACGCGTGACGCACTGCACACGCCGCCACTCCGACCCCCCGGAAGCGCCCCGGCACCACCAGCAAAACCCCAGCTCAGGCTGAATGAAACCGGGTTGTCGGACAATCCGACCGTCGGACCCCCGACGATCACGTTTTCGTTACGACACTCCGAGGCGGACCCCCTGAACCGGGGGCCCGGGTCCACATTCGTCGCGACTCTCGATAGCGTTGGGGACCGTTATGGGCCAGCTGACGACACGATCCGACGACCACCCTTCACCTCGAGGTACGACCCGATCCACTGCCGAGAGCTCCGATCTGGAGATCATCACCCCCGTCCACCGGGACGGCGCCCAGATGTGGCGCGTGGCCCGCGACAGCGGGACGCTGGACCTGAACACCTCCTACGCCTACCTCCTGCTCGCACGGGACTTCGCACAGACCTCCCGCATCGCGATGCTGGACGGCGAGGTCGCCGGCTTCGTGGTCGGCTACCTGCGCCCCACCGATCCGGGATGCCTGTTCATCTGGCAGATCGCCGTCGATGAGTCAGCGCGCGGCCGCCGCGTCGCCGCCCGGATGCTCGACGACCTGCTCACCGGGCTTCCCGGTGTGCGCACCCTCGAGACCACCATCACCGAGGACAACGCCGCGTCCCAGCGGCTGTTCGCCTCCTTCGCCGAGCGCCACGACGCCCAGCACCGCATTGAGCCTCTCTTCGAGGAATCCGACTTCCCCGATACCGGCCACGACGCGGAGCTGCTCCACGTGATCGAAGGCCTCACCCCCGGCTCCTGAGCCGCCACGAACCGCACGACCCGTCGACGCGGGCGCTTCTGCGCGCCCCGACACCCCTGACCACCGACCGCCACCCCGAGGAGACATCATGACGATTGCAGCAGCCAACGCAGCCACCGATCTCGAGTCCGACGTCCGCAGCTATTCGCGCAGCTGGCCCACCACGTTCACGCACGCCAAGGGCTCCACGCTGGTCGACGACGACGGTCGGGAGTACACCGACTTCTTCGCCGGCGCCGGCACCCTGAACTACGGCCACAACCACCCGGAGCTGAAGAAGGTCGTCATCGACCACTTCCTCGAGGACCGCATCGTGCACGGCCTGGACATGTTCACCGACGTGCGTCGCCAGTTCCTCGAGACCTTCAACGAGCTCATCCTCGAGCCCCGCGATCTCGACTACAAGGTCGCCTTCCCCGGCCCGGGCGGCGCCAACGCCGTCGAGGCCGCGCTGAAACTGGCCCGTAAAGTCACCGGCCGCGAGTCGGTCGTGAACTTCACCAACGCCTTCCACGGCATGACCCTCGGCGCGCTGTCCGTCACGGGCAACTCGCTCAAGCGCGGCGGTGCCGGCATCCCGCTGGTCCACGCCACCCCGATGCCGTTCGACGACTACTTCGGCCAGGTCGTCCCGGACTTCATGTACCTCGAGCGTCTGCTCACCGACGGCGGCAGCGGACTGAACAAGCCCGCCGCCGTGATCGTCGAGACGGTCCAGGGCGAGGGCGGCATCAACGCCGCCCGCGCCGAGTGGCTGCGCGGGCTCTCCGAGCTGTGCACCAAGCACGACATCCTGCTGATCATCGACGACATCCAGATGGGCTGCGGCCGCACCGGCGGGTTCTTCAGCTTCGAAGAGGCCGGCATCAAGCCCGACATGATCACCCTGTCGAAGTCCATCAGCGGCTACGGCATGCCCCTCGCCCTCACCCTGCTCAAGCCCGAGCTGGACATCTGGGAGCCCGGCGAGCACAACGGCACCTTCCGCGGCTTCGGCCCCGCCTTCGCCTCCGGCACCAAGGCCTTCGAGCTGTTCTGGAGCGATGACGAGCTGGAGAAGTCCACGATCGCCAAGGGCGCCTACATCGAGGGCCGCTTCAACCAGATCGCCGCCCGCCACGCCGATCAGCACGAGCTGATCGTCAAGGGTCGCGGCCTCGCCCGCGGTCTCCAGCTGCCCACCGGCGAGCTCGCCGGCAAGGTCACCTCGCGCGCCTTCGAGGAGGGCCTGCTGGTGGAGACCTCCGGTCCGTCCGACGAGGTCGTCAAGCTGCTGCCCGCGCTCACGATCCCCGATGACCAGCTCAGCAACGGGCTGGACATCATCGAGAGCGCCGTCGACGAGGCCCTCAGCGCCTGATCCCCCAGTCACGTCGGCCCGTTCCCCTCCCGGGGTGCGGGCCGACGCCCTGAGCGCCTGCTCAGCCGCACGACCACAGACCCTCCACGGAAGGACACCTCCCCCATGCTCGTTCGCACTCTCGCAGAGGTTGAAGACACCGACGCCGACATCAAGTCGGAGAACTGGCGCTCCAAGCGCATCATCCTGGCGAAGGAGGGTGTGGGCTTCTCCGTCCACGAGACCACGCTGTACGCCGGGACCGAGAGCTACTTCTGGTACGCGAACCACATCGAGGCCGTGTTCATCACCCAGGGCGAGGGCACCATCGAGGACCTGGCCACCGGCGAGATCCACGAGCTCGCCCCCGGCAGCCTCTACCTGCTCAACGACCACGACAAGCACATCGTGCGCCCGCGCACCGAGATCAAGTGCGTGTGCGTGTTCAACCCGCCGGTGACCGGCCGCGAGGTGCACGACGAGAACGGCGTATACCCGCTGGTGACCGAGGACGCCTGAGTCCTTGCCGAGGCCGCTCCCCGCGGCCCGGTGATGTCGCGCAGAAGGGGCCCGTGCGGAGCTGATCAGCTCCGGGCGGGCCCCTCTCGCGTGCCGAGGGGTCGTGAAGGTGCGCTCAGCGCGCCCGGAATCCACGGCAGCGCGTGCGGTCGACCGCGGCGGCCCCGCGCATCCCACTGGTCACGTCGATACCGCTGACGCCGTGGCTACCGATCAACCCGCCGATCACGGGGTCACCCCGAACTCACCGAGCCCGCGGTGCTCCCCGAGCCGCTCCCCCGGGTCGCGCTCGACCCGGGCACCGGATGGCTCACTCCCGCACCTCCCGCTTCCGCAGCACCAGCAGCAGCACACCGAGGCCGAGGAGCACGAGGCCGAGGAACCCACCGCCCAGGCCGAGCAGGATGCCGCCGACGGCGCCGAAGATGCCGACGAGGGAGACGGGCGGACCCACCGCGACTGGGGTGCCCGCGCAGTCCACGCGGTACACGCCGGCTTCGTGCGCGGTGACCGAGTCGAAGGACTGCCACTGCTCGCCGTCCACCGTGGTCGCGCTGGTCTGGATGGTGCCCTCGCCGACGGCTCCCTCGGACGGTCCCGTGATCCGGCAGCTGGGATCCGAGGTACCCGCCTCCTTGTAGAGCTGCAGCACGTCCCCCTCCTCGGCGGCGACGCCGCCGCTGCCGCTGTCGAACACCTCGATGGTCTTGATCCCGCCGGACGTGGTGCTGATGCCGATCACCGCGAGGGTGATGCCGATGGCCAGGGAGAGCACGAGGACGACGCTGCCGATGATCATCAGGATCGTCGGGGCCTTGCCCGTCCCCCGGGGCCGCGGGCCGGGAGCCGGGGCCTGTCCTTGCTGCACACCCGGCCGCGGGTCCTGGTAGGGGCCTGACTGCCCCGACTGCGGGCCCTGCTGCGGGCCGGGTGAAGAGTGCGGAACGGTCACGGGGTCCTCCAGAGCGGATCATGTCGATGCCTCGATACAGCCACAGCCACAGCCACAGCCACAGCCACAGCCACAGCCACAGCCACATTATCGCCCCGGAGCGGCGACCAGCCTTAGACTCCAAACCATGTCCGCTCCCCTCGTCCTCGCTGCCGATGTCGAGACGGAACTGGTCGAGAAGCGGTCACGCTTCCTGACCCGCCTGCATCGGGTGAGCGCGGTCGACGAGGTCGACGCCCTGGTCCGAGCGGCTCGGCGCGAGCATCCCGATGCCCGTCACCACTGCACCGCGCTCGTCATCGGCGAGACGGCCGAGCATGCCGAGGTGAATCGCTCGAGCGATGACGGCGAGCCGTCCGGGACCGCCGGGATGCCGATGCTGCAGTCGCTGCTGCACGCCGGCCTCGTCGACACCCTCGCGATCGTCATCCGCTACTTCGGCGGGGTGAAGCTGGGGGCCGGAGGCCTGGTGCGTGCCTATACCGCCGGCGTCGAGCAGGCGGTCGCGGCGGCGACGGTGCTGCGCCGCACCGAGCTGGTCGTCGCCGAGCTCGAGGTCTCGCTCGCCGAGATCGGCATCGCGGAGAACGCGGTGCGGATCTGGGCCGCTGCCCACGGAGGACAGGTGGAGCCGACGACCTACTCCTCCCGGGCCGCGACCTTGACGGTGCTGGTCGACCCCGAGCAGGTCGAGGACCTCGCTGCGGACACCGCCCGTTGGTCCTCCGGGCGGGTCGCGGTGCACGAAGCCGGCCGCCGGATCGCGGACCGTCCCCTCTGACGGCCACCGGGCGCACGACGACGGCGCCGCCCCGGAGAACCGGGACGACGCCGTGGCGTCACGACCGCGAACGGTCGTGGAGCATGTCAGTTCACACGCGGTTCTTGGTCGCGAGGCCGTAGATGACCATGACGATCAGCGCGCCGACGACGGCGAGCACGATGGTCCCGATGCTCCACGGGTTGCTCATGATGCCGCTGACGCCGGACCCACCGAGGAGTCCGCCGATGAAGCCGCCGACGATCGCGCCGATGACACCGAGCACGATCGTCAGGCCGAGGCCCATGGCCTGCTTGCCGGGCATGAGCGCCCGGGCGATGAGGCCGATGATGCCGCCGATGATGATCCAGGAAATGATTGCGCCGATGAGTCCCATGGTCACAGTCCGTTCTACGAGGGGAAGAGAAAGGATGTTGCACCCGCCATTGTGCTCCAGGAGTTCCCAGATGTCCGGGATGCGATTGTTTATGCAGGTCAGACGTTTGACCGCACGGTTAGACGAGACCTGCAGCACGAACTGAGACGGTCATCGGCGCGATCTGCGGAGCTCCCTTACCCCTCAGTCCCGGACGACGAACGACGGCGCCGGACGATATCGTCCGGCGCCGTCGGCGTCGCGCGGGGAGCGGTCGTGACCGGATCCCGGAGGCATCAGCCCCGTGGACTCAGAAGTCCCAGTCGTCGTCCTCGGTCTCGACGGCCTTGCCCATGACGTAGCTCGACCCGGAGCCCGAGAAGAAGTCGTGGTTCTCGTCGGCGTTCGGCGAGAGCGAGGCGAGGATCGCCGGGTTGACCTCGACCTGGTCCTGCGGGAACAGGCCGTCGTAGCCCAGGTTCATCAGCGCCTTGTTGGCGTTGTAGCGCAGGAAGGTCTTGACCTCCTCGGTCCAGCCCACCGGATCGTAGAGATCCTCGGTGTACTCCTCCTCGTTCTCGTACAGCTCCATGAGCAGCGAGTAGGTGTAGTCCTTGAGCTCTTCCTGGCGCGCCGGGCTGGCCTTCTCCACGGCCTTCTGGAACTTGTAGCCGATGTAGTAGCCGTGCACCGCCTCGTCACGGATGATCAGGCGGATGATGTCCGCCGTATTCGTGAGCTCGCCGCGGCTGGAGTAGTGCATCGGCAGGTAGAAGCCGGAGTAGAACAGGAACGACTCGAGCAGCGTGGAGGCGACCTTGCGCTTCTCCGGATCATCGCCCGTGTAGTAGTCCATGACGATCCTCGCCTTCTTCTGCAGCGGCTCGTTGAACTCGCTCCAGCGGAAGGCCTCGTCGATCTGCTTGGTGTTCGCCAGCGTGGAGAAGATCTGGCTGTAGGACTTCGCGTGCACCGACTCCATGAAGGCGATGTTGGTGTACACGGCCTCCTCATGCTGGGTGATCGCGTCCGGGATGAGCGAGACAGCGCCCACGGTGCCCTGCACCGTGTCCAGCAGGGTGAGCCCGGTGAACACACGCATCACCAGGTTCTGCTCCTGCTCGGTCAGCCGGTTCCACGACTGGACGTCGTTGGACAGCGGGACCTTCTCCGGCAGCCAGAAGTTGCCGGTGAGGCGGTCCCATACCTCCTGGTCCTTCGGATCCGGGATCCGGTTCCAGTTGATCGCCTGGACCGTCGTCTTCAGGTGGTCGTTCACCGCAGCCTCACTGTCGCAAAGAATCGGGGGTATAGCTCCCCGCCAGTCTAGGCAGTGGCGACCCCGGAAGGGCCCACCCCGCTCACCCCGCGCGGGTGTCTCTGGACACCACGTCCGCCCACACTCCCCCGCGTGCCCGCGACCTGCACGGGGGCCGAGGAGCGGTGCTCCTCCGGACCGATTTCGGTGCCCCGCGGCCCACCCCGGCGCGTCGCGGGCGAGTCCCGGCACCCAGAACGGACCCGCCCGTCGCTGAGAGCTGTCACGGCGATCCGTGACAGTCACCCGACTTTCGTCGCGCGACAAGCTTCCGGTGCAGCACTAGGTTCGGAGGACGACGCGGCGCCCCGTCAGCGAGCAGCGCTGGGCATCCGGGCGCGCCGTCGCAGAGGAAGGCCCCGACGTGACCGCCGTGCCCACCCCGGCCACCGACCCGCCCCCGACCGCTCCGCGGGTCGCCCCGCGCCGCTCCCTGGCACCGGACATCGCCCGTGGCCTCATGCTCGCGCTGATCGCGATCGCGAACGTCTCCTGGTACCTCTGGGGTCACGAGGGATCCGTGGGGACGACCCCGCACGTCCCCGCTCAGAGCTCCGTCGACTGGGCTGTGCAGGTCCTCATGACGGTCGCGGTCGACCACCGGGCGATGCCCCTGTTCGCGTTCCTCTTCGGTTACGGGATGGTGCAGTTCTACCGCTCTCGTCTCGATCGCGGCATGGCACCTCGCATCGTGCGCGTGATGATGCGCCGACGCCACTGGGCGATGCTGCTGCTGGGGCTGCTGCACGCCGCTCTGCTGTTCTACGGCGACATCCTGGGGGCGTACGCCGTCGCCGGACTGCTGCTGGTGTGGATCTTCTTCGGCCGACGAACACGCACCCTGATGATCTGGATCGGCGTGCTCATCGCGCTGATGGTCCTGTTCGCCCTGTTCAGCATCGTCAGCGCGATCTCGCTGGTCTACTTCGCACCGCCCGAGGTCATCGCCTCCATGGAGTCCGGATCCTTCGGGATGGGACTCGTGCGGGACTACGCCTACGGGCAGCCGTACCTGGTCTCGATCCTCGCTCGCCTGGCGGTCTGGGCCATGGGACTCCTGCCGGGCGCGCTGCTCCTGACCCCGCTGGCCGTCCTGCTGGGATGGGTCGCCGCTCGCCACCGCGTGCTGGACGAACCCTGGCGGCACACACACCTGCTCACGCGGACGGCGATCGTCGGCATCACTATCGGCTGGCTCGGCGGAGTGCCCGACGCCCTCCTCATCACGGGTGCCATCGGTCTGCCGGAGTCGGTGGGCTGGGCCTTCAGCGGTCTGAACTCCCTGGCCGGCGTGGCCTGCGGCGTCGGCTATGCGGCGGCATTCGGTCTGCTCGCAGCGCACGCCGAGGGGCGTGTCCGGAGCACCGCCACCACGGAGCCGACCGCGGGCCCGGACCAGGCCGCCGCCCCCACGGACAGAGCGTCACGGAAGGTACGACGTCGAGAAGCAGCGGCTGCCGAGGCCGCGCTGACACCGGCCCAGCGGGCCTACGGCGCGTCGGCCTCCGCAGTGGTCACGACGACCGCCGCTGAGCCGCGTGCGCTGACTCGCGCGCTGAGCGCCGTCGGGCAGCGCTCGCTGACCTTCTACCTGTTCCAGTCCCTGATGCTGGCGCCGCTGATGGCGGAATGGGGGCTGGGACTGGGCGTGCGCCTGAGCACCGCGTCGGCCGTGGGGATCGCGATCGGCGTCTGGCTGATCTCCCTGCCCATCGCGGCCTGGATGGATGCACAGAAGCTGCGCGGCCCGGCGGAGCTGCTGCTGCGGCGACTGACCTACGGCCGGCACGATCCGCAGGCAGCCGGGCGGAGCTGACGCCATCCGGGACGCCGGCCAGCGGCCCCAGGAGCCCAGGAGCCCAGGAGCCCAGGAGCCCAGGAGCCCAGGAGCCCAGGACGAATGGTCAGCGGTGTGCGGCGCCGAGGCTCTCCGGCACAAGGTCCGATGCGGGCGCCTGCTCGCGCCCCGTCGGGCCGTCCGCGTCGTCGGCGTTGTCGCCGTTGTCGCTCCACTCGTCCTGCGAGATGCGCAGGGCGTCCTCGATGGCGAGCAGGTTCCGGCCACGGGTCTCGGGGACCAGGAACGTCGCGCCGACGGTGATCGAGGCGAGGGTGCCCATGTAGACGGCGAGCACGATCCAGTTCCCACCCGTCCAGGCGAGCAGGGCCGCGCCGAGCACGCCAGCCAGACCGCCGGCGAGGACGGCGGAGATCTCTCGGGCCATGGCGACGCCGAGGTAGCGGTGACGGGCGCCGAACAGCTCCGGCAGCATCGCGCACTGCGGGCCGAGCATGGTGTTCACGGCGATGCCGATCCCGATGGCGATGATGGCGACGGCGACCAGCTCGCCGCCGACGGACAGCAGGTACCAGGCCGGGAAGGTGTAGGCCAGCATGAACACCGCACCTGCCCGGTAGACGGGCACGCGGCCGAAGCGGTCCGAGAGATGACCGCTGAGCGGCACGGTGATCATCCCGATGAGCGAGCCGAGGGTGACGCCCCAGGTGACGATCCCGCGGTCCAGGCCGATCGCGGCGGAGGTGACGAAGGCGAGCGCGAGCGACTGGAACATGTAGCTGCCGCCGTTCTCGGCCATGCGCAGCCCGATGCCCACCACCACGCCGGCGCGGCCGCGGGTGAAGATCTCCCGCAGCGGACGCTCGCTGACCTGCTCGTGCTTCTCCAGCTCCACGAAGGTGGGGGTCTCGCGCAGGTGAGAGCGGATCAGCAGAGCCACGAGGATCAGCACCGACGAGGCGAGGAACGGCAGGCGCCAGCCCCAGGAGAGGAACGCCGCCTCCGGCATGAGGGTGAGCAGCGAGAACACGAGCGCTGCGAGCAGGGTGCCGCCCTGGATCCCGATGAACGGCAGCGCGGAGAAGAAGCCGCGGCGGCGCACCGGGGCGTACTCGGCCATCAGCACGGTGGCACCGGCCTGCTCGGCGCCCGCCCCCAGTCCCTGCAGCAGACGCAGGATGACCAGCAGGATCGGGGCGAGGTAGCCGGCCTGGTGGAAGGTGGGCAGCACGCCGATGAGGGTGGAGGCGCCGCCCATGAGCAGCACGGTCACCACGAGGACCCACTTGCGGCCCACCCGGTCCCCGAGGGAGCCGAAGAGGAACCCTCCGAAGGGGCGTGCGACGAAGCCGACGCCGTAGATCCCGAACGCTGCGACGGTGTTCATCGCCGGATCGCCCTCGGGGAAGAAGAGGGTGTTGAAGACCAGCGCGGTCATCAGGCCGTACATCGCGAAGTCGAAGTACTCCATCGCGCTGCCGATGCTCGAGGAGAGCGTGGCACGACGGAGGTTGTCGGCGTATTCCTTGTCGGACAGGTGCTGTGCGCCCGCCGGTCGGGGGCTGCTCGTCGTCGAGGTCATGGCATCTCCTTCGATGCGACGGTTGTGTGCCGGGCCGCAGCGAGGGCCGCGGGGCGTCGCCCACTGTACTCGTTTGCGAACGCAGTGCAACCAGTTGAACACTGGGCGGGTCGCGGGCGCTCACCGCGTGCGAGGACGCGGCGATCTCGGGGGCGACCGGGCCCACGCAGAGGCGGCAGCCCCGAGGCGCCGGGGCCGCGGGACGCGGTGATCGCAGGGCCGTGATCGGGCGGAAACGATCAGTCGGGTCGGCGCGACAACGGGTTGGTGAGCCGTTCTGCGGCCGCCAGGAGCGCCGTGCCGATCGCGGCGACCGTCTCGTCGTCGGCCTCGGAGGCGCCCAGGGCGACGCCGAGGGCCATGCGCGGATCCCCGGGCTGCCATGGATCCAGCGGCACCGCGACGCCGTGGACTCCGGCGAAGGACTCGCCGCGATCGATCGCGTAGCCGCGTTCACGGCCCTCCAGGACCTTCGCGCGGACCTGCGCGGACGTCGTCACGGAACGCTCGGTCTTCGGCGTGAAGGATGATGCGGTGAGCGTGGAGTCGAGCTCGCCCTCCCCCATCGCGAGCAGCATCGCGTTGCCCACGGCGCAGTAGATCAGCGGCAGCCGGGAGCCGAGCGGCGTGCCCAGCCGTTCTGCGCGACCCTCGTGGCGCGCGAGGTAGATCGCATCGGGAGCATCGAGCATGGCGATCTGCACGACCTGGTCGCGCAGCAGCGGGTCCGACTCGACGACGGCGAAGAACTCGCGCACCTGGTTGAACTGTGCGGCGAAGGCCGCACCGATCTCTGCCGTGCGCAGACCCAGGCGGTACCCGTTCTCCGCCCTCTGGATCATTCCCTCGTGCTCGAGGGCCTGGCAGATGTTCGATGCCGAGGACTTGGCGATCCCGATGTCCCGCGCGATCTCGGAGAGCGTGAGGGGAGCGCCGGCCGTTTCGAGGGCGCGCAGGATCCCCATCGCTCGGGACACCGCGGGCGATGGGTCTCGGGTCTCAGGGCTGGTCACGGTAGGTCCCTCCTTCGGAAGCATGGGCTGCCCGCAGCGGGCCAGGGCGCGCCGGGCTGCCCCTGAGCGGTCCCGGAAGCGTCCGGGTCGCCCGTGCACCGCGCAGTCGTGCGGCTGTGCGCTCGTACGGTCCTGCAGTCGTGCGGCTGTGCGGTCGTACGGTCCTGCAGTCGTGCGGCTGTGCGGTCGTGCAGTCATGAGGCTGCGCGGTGATGCGGTGATGCGGTGATGCGGTGATGGTCAGTAGAACTCGACGGTATCCACCACATTGCGGAGCTCACCGCCATCGAGGAAGCGGCCCAGGTTGTCGACGAAGAGCCGTACGATCCGCTCCTCCTCGCGGGAGGACAGCGCGGCGGTGTGAGGGCTGACCAGGACACGAGGATGATCCCACAGCGGGCTCGTCGTCGGCAGCGGCTCGGTCGCGAAGACGTCCAGCGCGGCGAAGCCGACCTGACCGCTCGTCAGCGCGTCCACCAGGGCCGGCTCATCGATCACGGTGCCGCGCCCGACGTTCACGACGATCACCCCGGACTTCGCGGCGGCGAGCACGTCGGCGCCGACGAGCCCGTCGGTCGCGGCCGTGCCGGGAAGGGTCACCACGATCGCATCCGCCCGAGCCGCGGCGAGGGCGAGCTCGTCAGCGGGGATGAGCTCGTCCACGCCCTCGACGGGCGTTCCGCTGCGGGTGGTGCCGAGCACGTGGGCGCCGGCGGCGGAGAACAGCGCGGCGCAGGCGGCACCGATGCCGCCGAGGCCCACGACGAGCACGGTCATCTCGTCGAGATGCCGCATCTCCCAGCGGTCGCTCCACTCGTGCTCCCGCTGCTGGGCGGTGAGTTGCGGGAGGGTCTTGGCGCCGGCAAGAACTCCGAAGAGGGCGAATTCGGCGAGCGGGCGGCCATGGACCCCGGCGGTGGTGGTGACCGTGATCCGCTTCAGCGCGGCCGCATCGAGGCCGGCGGCCTTCACCTGCGAGCCGCCCCCTGCGGCCATGGCCTGCACCCAGCGCAGACGGGGATTGGCGTCGGCGGTGCGACGCAGGGCCGACGGGTCGACGTCGGGCAGGGAGAACAGGACGTCAGCGGAATCGACCATGTCGTCGTAGGCCGCCTGCTCCTCGGGGCCGCGCACGTGCTCGGGGTCGCCGGCCCAGTCCGCGGGGCCACGGCGGGGGCGGTAGAGACGATGGTCGCGGATCACGTCGACGCGCGGCTCGGCCTCCTCGATCGTCCGACAGAGCTCCTCGGGCAGGTCCACGGCGATGACGACGCGGGGCCGTCCGCCTGCCTCCCCGGAGCCTTCGACGGAAACGGGACGTGCGGTCTGGGGGATGGCAGGTCGTGTCGTGGACATGCGAGCTCCTTCGCTCCGGTGGGCTGTCGGCACCACCATACCCAGTGGATCCAACCTGCTGAACTGCGTCCGACACTTTGGTCTGGGCAGTCGAGGCAATGGGGGCGGGGACGAACGCGACGACAGCGACGGCGACGGCGACGGCGACGGCGAGCATTCCAAGCGGCACCCGCAACGACGACGAGGGCGGGCATCCNNGGATGCCCGCCCTCGTCGTCGGGTCAGAGACTCACAGCATGCAGCTGACGCAGCCCTCGACCTCGGTGCCCTCGATCGCCATCTGGCGAAGGCGGATGTAGTAGAGCGTCTTGATGCCCTTGCGCCATGCGTAGATCTGCGCCTTGTTGATGTCGCGCGTGGTGGCGGTGTCCGGGAAGAACAGCGTCAGCGACAGGCCCTGGTCCACGTGCTGCGTGGCCTCGGCGTAGGTGTCGACGATCTTCTCGTAGCCGATCTCGTACGCATCCTCGTAGTACTCGAGGTTGTCGTCGGTCATGTACGGCGCGGGGTAGTACACCCGGCCGATCTTGCCTTCCTTGCGGATCTCGATCTTGGAGACGATCGGGTGGATCGAGCTCGTCGAGTGGTTGATGTACGAGATCGACCCGGTCGGCGGCACGGCCTGCAGGTACGCGTTGTACATGCCGTGGGCCCGGACCTCCTCGCGCAGCTGCTTCCAGTCCTCCTGGGTGGGCAGGTGCACGCTGGAGCTCTCGAACAGGCCGCGGACCTTGTCGGTGCGGGGCTCCCAGACCTTGTCGATGTACTTGTCGAAGTACTCACCGGTGCCGTAGGCGGAGTTCTCGAAGTCGTGGAAGACCTCGCCGCGCTCCTTGGCGATCTTGTTCGACGCCTTGATGGCGTTGAACGTCACCGCGTAGAAGTACATGTTCGTGAAGTCCAGGCCCTCGTCGGAGCCGTAGAAGATGGACTCGCGGGCGAGGTAGCCGTGGAGGTTCATCTGGCCCAGACCGATGGCATGCGACTTGCGGTTGCCCTCGGCGATCGTCGGCACGGACTCGATGTCCGAGTGGTCCGACACAGAGGTCAGGCCACGGATCGCGGTCTCGATGGTGAGCCCGAAGTCCTCGGAGTCCATCGCCTTGGCGATGTTCATCGAGCCGAGGTTGCAGGAGATGTCGCGGCCCAGCTCGTCGTACGTGAGGTCCACGTTCATCGACGAGGGGGTCGAGACCTGCAGGATCTCGGAGCACAGGTTCGAGTGGGTGACCTTGCCGGGGATCGGGTTGGCCCGGTTCACCGTGTCCTCGAACATGATGTACGGGTAGCCGGACTCGAACTGGATCTCGGCGAGGATCTGGAAGAAGTCGCGCGCCTTGATCTTCTTCTTGGAGATCCGGGGGTTGTCGACCATCTCGTGGTACGTGTCCGAGACGTTGACCTCGGCGAAGGGCTTGCCGTACTCGCGCTCCACGTCGTACGGGGAGAACAGGTACATCGGCTCGTTCTTCTTGGCGAGCTCGAAGGTGATGTCGGGGATGACCACACCGAGCGAGAGCGTCTTGATGCGGATCTTCTCATCCGCGTTCTCGCGCTTGGTGTCGAGGAACCGCAGGATGTCCGGGTGGTGGGCGTTGAGGTACACCGCGCCCGCGCCCTGACGTGCACCGAGCTGGTTCGCGTAGGAGAAGGAGTCCTCGAGCAGCTTCATGACGGGGATGACGCCGCTGGACTGGTTCTCGATGTGCTTGATCGGCGCACCGTACTCACGCAGGTTCGACAGCAGCAGCGCGACGCCGCCGCCGCGCTTGGACAGCTGCAGCGCGGAGTTGATGGAGCGACCGATGGACTCCATGTTGTCCTCGATGCGCAGCAGGAAGCAGGAGACGAGCTCTCCGCGCTGAGCCTTGCCGGCGTTGAGGAAGGTGGGCGTGGCCGGCTGGAAGCGGCCGTCCAGGATCTCCTCGACGAGGTTGCGGGCGAGCTGCTCGTCGCCCTCGGCGAGCGCCAGCGCGACCATCACGACGCGGTCCTCGAAGCGCTCCAGGTACCGCTTGCCGTCGAACGTCTTCAGCGTGTACGAGGTGTAGTACTTGAAGGCGCCGAGGAACGTCGGGAAGCGGAACTTCTTCTCGAAGGCGCGCTCCGACAGCGACTCGATGAAGGAGAAGTCGTACTGCTCGAGCACCTCGGGCTCGTAGTACTTGTTCTCGACCAGGTAGTCGAGCTTCTCGCGCAGCGAGTGGAAGAACACCGTGTTGGGGTTCACGTGCTGCAGGAAGTATTCACGCGCCGCCAGGCGATCCTTGTCGAACTGGATCGAGCCGTCCGCTCCGTAGAGGTTCAGCATCGCGTTGAGGGCGTGGTAGTCGAGCTGCTTGTTGTGCTCGACCGGGGGCATCTCGGTCAGGGTCGCCAAAACTCTTCCAATCCGTCGTGCACCCGCTGCACATCGCGGGGGGTGCCGAACAGCTCGAACTTGTACATGTGCGGGACGCGGCACTTGGCGGAGATGATGTCTCCTGCCAAGCAGAACGCCTCCCCGAAGTTGGTGTTCCCCGCTCCGATCACGCCCCGGATGTTCATCCGATTGCGTTCGTCATTGAGGAACTTGATGACCTGCTTGGGCACGGCACCGCGGCCGTTGCCCCCGCCATAGGTCGGAACCACCAGAACGAACTCCTCGTCGGTGACGAGGTGCTCCTCCCGGGGATACAGAGGGATGCGCGAGGCCGGCATCCCCAGCTTCTCGACGAAGCGGTGGGTGTTGCCCGAGACCGAGGAGAAGTAGACGAGCTTCGTCACGCCGATACGTCCCTGGAACTCCGGCAGCAGATCAGATCGCGGTCGCGCTGCGCTCAGCGCCGGCGGTGGCCACGACGGCCTTGATCTTGTCGGGGCGGAAGCCGGACCAGTGGTCCTGCTCGGTGATGACGACGGGCGCCTGGACGTAGCCCATCGACTTGATGCGGGCGAGGGCGTCGGCGTCCTCGGTGATGTCGACGACGTCGTAGGCCACGCCCGCCTTGTTGAGTGCACGCTTGGTCGCGTCGCACTGCACGCAGAGGGGCTTGGAGTACACGGTGATGTCCAAGGGAAGGGGCCTTTCTCGAGCGCCGCGCCAGCGGCGCGAAGAGGTGGGTTCATGCAGGTGATGCGGTTGGTCCGAAGACCGTGGTGCCCAGCTTCGGACCACCCCTGCTGCCCCCGTTCCAGGGCTCCTGGACCGGCGGCAGATCCCCGGGAGGACCGGATCGCTGCAACGTCCCCAACACTACACCTAGTGGTGCCTCGACGGAACGACCACAAGATGTACTGACTTACAACACTGTCATCCACAATCGCATGTTGACAGATTGTGGATGGATCGGGAGCAGTGGGGACGACGGACCGGCCCCACGCACGAAACCCGAGGATGCGCCCACCAAGCAGTGTGGACGAGGGCTCCGACAGACGGCATCGACGGTGGACGACGGCTGCTCACGGGAGCCGCGAAGAGGCCGAAAACTGCCCGGACGTGAGGAGGATCCCCGGCGTGTCCGGCCGACGCCCCGGCGTGTCGTCGGCGTGTCTCCTCGAGCGGGTCCGGAGTGTCGTCCGCGCGTCCTCACAAGCGGGTCCGGCGTGTCGCTAGCGGGTCCTCTCGGAGGGCGGCGTGTCGCTCGCGGCACAGGGGTGAGCGCACCCGTGACGGAGAGTCGGCGTGTCGCTGGCGATGGGTCGGGCGAGCCCCGTGAGGCCAGAACGAGGCGACCCCCACAGCCGGAGCTGTGGGGGTCGCGTCGTCGGGATACCTGGCCTGCAGGCGGCTCCGCGGGCGAGGCCGGGGCGCTCAGCTCCGGGAGGGGCCGTCCGTCTTCGGTGCGGACCAGGCGTCGACCACGGGGTCCTCCCCCGGCTCCGGATCCACGAGGGCATCAGGTGCGGGCTCGGCGGCCGAGCCCGGCTCGACGGCCGACGCCGGGTCCTCCTCCTGCTCGGGATCCACCACGTGGGCGGGCGCGCTGACCACCATGCGGGGATCGCCGTCGCCGGGGGCCACGGGATCGCCGCCGTCAGCCACGGCGGCCTCCTGGGCGGAGCCGGCCTCGACGACGGGGGCTGCGCCGTCGGCCGGGCCAGCGGGGTCGTCGGCCGGGTCAGCGGGGTCCGTGGCCTCCGCCTCGAGACTGCGACCGTCGGCCACCACGATCGTCTCGAGCACTTCGCGCAGGAGCTCGACCTGGGCCAGCGATTCAGCGGCACCCGACAGCGGCGCGGTGCCCTTGTCCACGAAGGCATGGAAGGCCTCCCACATCGCCTCCGCAGAGCCCTTGGTCGCGGTGGTCGAGGTCTCCTGGACGACGCCGGACTTCTTCTCCCGCAGCGAGAGCGTCGAGCGCCGGTCGCCGTGCGAGGGGGCGTGCAGCTCGACCTGCATGCGCCGCCGCGCGGAGAGCACCTGGACGGACTCCGAGTACTCGGGGGCGAACGGGAGGTAGTGCCACACCAGGCGCACCTGCGCGCCCCCCTCGAGCTCGCCCAGCAGCTCGATCGAACCGGGGATCACGCCCTTGGGCCAGTGACGCACCGCGCGCAGTCGCGCCACCGAGCCGTAGACCGCCTCGGTGACGGCCAGCTGGTGGGCGACGCCGGTCAGCAGACCCTTGACATAGAGGTCGCGGTCGCGCTGGGTGGCTCCGTCACCGGTGCCCGCGACGACGGCGGCCTGCAGAGCGGTGCGCCGCTCGGCGCGCTTCTCGGAGGGCAGGTCGTAGGAGGAGGTGGTCACGTGCGCGCCGCCGAACAGCGGCTGGCTCGCGGGCATCAGCACCTCGTGGTCGATCATCCGCAGGTCCTTGAGCGCGATCTGCTCGGCCATCGCGGCCACGGAGGCGTCGTACTGCTGGGGGTAGGCCATCATCAGCAGGCGTCGTCCCGTCATCCGCTCGAAGTCGGTGACCTTCGCGATCTCCTCCGCGGAGAAGCCCAGGGGCGGCTCCACCAGGACCGGGATCCCGCGGCGCAGGAGCTGCAGCAGGTCGTCCACGTGCAGACCGTCGGTGGACAGCACGGCGGCATCGATGCTCACCGTCTTCGCGCGCACGGCCGCGAGGAGATCGGCGAGCGATTCGAAGCGCTGCTCCTCCTGGATCCCCCACACCTCGGAGGACTCCCGGCGGCGGCGGGGAGAGTGGTCGACCAGCGCGGTGACCACGAACCGGTCCCAGCGCCTGCGCAGCACCGGCAGATGCACGGCCTGAGCCATGGTTCCGGCGCCGATCACGGCGATGTTCAGGGTCTTCGGCATCGACAGGCTCCTCGGGCTCGACGGGGATCGGCGGCGGCACCGCGGGCGCGCAGCGGGCGCCTGGGCGATCCCCGGCTTCCGCACCTCGGATTCGGCGCGGGACGCACGCCTGTTCTACCACACCCGGCCGACCCCATTCGGGCCGCTTCACCGGCGCGACCTGGGGGTCGTCGAAGAATGCCTCAGGAGCCGCCGTGCAGCGCACCGCCCCGGCGGGGTTATCGTGGTGCGCATTGTCGGCGACTCAGGAGGACCACGTGTCACAGCGCTTCTATATGGGGGTGCGCACCTTCGTGCGTCCTTTCGTATCGCTCATCTGGAAGCCGCGAGTCGTCGGTCTGGAGAACGTTCCCCGTGAGGGCGGGTTCATCCTGGCCTCCAACCATCTCTCCAACATCGACAGCTTCGTGCTGCCGGTCGCGGTGCCGCGCCAGATCCGCTTCGTGGCCAAGCAGAGCCTGTGGACCCAGAAGGGCCCCCGCGGCCGGCTCCTGAGGTGGTTCTTCACCGCCGTGGACGCGGTGCCCGTGGACCGTGAGGCGCTCGCCTCCGGGAAGGGCGCCCTGCAGGCGGCCCAGGAGATCCTGCGTGACGGCGCCGGATTCGGCATCTACCCCGAGGGCTCCCGCTCCAAGGACGGCCTGCTGCATACCGGCAAGCAGGGTGCGGCCTGGCTGGCGCTCGAATCGGGGCGTCCCGTGCTGCCCGTCGGCCTCAAGGGCACCCCGGAGCTGATGAAGAAGAAGCTGCCCGAGCGCGGCGCGGTGACCGTGCGCATCGGCGCTCCCATCGATTTCAGCGACATCGATCCCGCAGCCTCCAAGGGCGTCAAGCGGCGCCTCATGACGGCGCGGATCATGGACGAGATCCAGCAGCTCTCGGGGCAGCAGCGCTCCGACGTGTCCAGCTCCTCGTCCAGTTCGCAGTTCTGAACCCCCACTGACACCAGCAGTCACCGGCCCCTAGCCCGTAGGATCGGGGAAGGCCACGCCCGGACCCCGGGTGCGGCCGACGTCCGGACCGCACCCGAGGAGAGCAGATGGCAGTCGTCGTCGGATTCATCCCCACCGACGTGGGTTTCAAGGCGCTGGCGGCCGCTCGCGAGCAGGCCGAGAAGCGCGGTGGGCCGCTGATCGTCGTGAACGTGGTGCGCGTGGGAGTGGCCTCCGATCCGCGGCACGCTGATGACCAGCAGCTCGAGATCGCACGCGATGAGCTCCGCCAGGCCACGATGCGCGTCGAGATCCGCCAGGAGAACACCGAGGACGACATCTCCGATGTCCTGCTGCGCGTGGTCGAGGAGGAGCACGCGGAGCTGCTCGTGCTGGGCATCCGCCGTCAGAACGACCTCGCCCGGCATCTGCTCGGGCTGACGGTGCAGAAGCTGCTCCTCTCCTCCCCCAGCGAAGTCCTGGTGGTCTGACTGCGTGGCCCTACTCCGGAGGCCCAACTGCGTGATCCGGCTCCGGAAGCCTGACTGCGTGATCCGGCTACGGCGGCCCGACCGTCGTGGCCTGACGGACGTGATCTGCAGGACAAGCGCCCTCGCGCTCACCGCACCGCACCGCACCGCACCGCACCGACACACAAGAGCGCGGCCTATCCCCTGGGGGACGGGCCGCGCTCCTGTATGCGCCGGAGGGACCGCGGGCGGCCGCCGAGATCGGCGACCGCCCTGCCTGACCCGACGGATCGGTCAGGCCGAGCGGATCTCGCGGATCAGGCGTCCAGCGGGTCGCCGCCGGGCTGATCGTCGGCTGCGGCGGTGCCGATGGCATTCTCGATGCGCTCGCCGATAGTCTGGTCGATGTTCTTCCAGTACTGGATCGCGTTGGACAGCACCGGCTCCTTGACGGTGCTCAGGCCACCGGAGACCGTCTGGACCAGGCGATCGCGGTCGCCGTCGTCGAAGACCTCGCGCACCAGGATGCCGGGCTGGACGAAGTCGCCGTCCTCGGCATGCAGGGTGTACGCCGCGCGGACCAGCTCACCATCGGCCTCCCAGCCGTTGTCGACCGGCCCCTGCTCGTCCTGGTAGGCGCGACCGTAGGAGTTCGGTGCGTACACCGGCGCGTCGCCGGAGTGCAGGAACTGCATGAACCCCTCCTTGTCGTAGGAGTTCGTGGGCACGATCGGCTGGTTCACCGGCAGCTGGTTGAAGTTGGTGCCGATGCGGTGGCGCTGCGCGTCCGGGTAGGAGAACGAGCGGCCCAGCAGCATCTTGTCCGGGGACAGGCCGATGCCGGGCACCGTGTTGGACGGGCTGAAGGCGGCCTGCTCGATCTGCGCGAAGTGGTTCTGCGGGTTGCGGTTCAGCGTGATGGTGCCGACCTTGATCAGCGGGTAGTCCTTCTTGGACACCGTCTTGGTGAGGTCGAAGATGTTGAACCGGTAGTTCTTCGCGTCCTCGTACGGGATCACCTGGACGGAGAGGTCCCAGCTGGGGAAGTTGCCCTCGGCGATCGAGTCGAAGAGGTCACGACGGTGGTAGTCGCCGTCGACACCGGCGAGACGGTCCGCCTCCTCGTTGGAGAGGTACTCCATGCCCTGGTTGGTGTGGAAGTGGTACTTCACCCAGAACTTCTCGCCGGACTCGTTGACCCACATGTAGGTGTGCGAGCCGTAGCCGTTCATGTGACGCCAGGTCTTGGGCAGGCCACGATCACCCATCAGGTACGTGACCTGGTGAGCGCTCTCGGGAGAGTTGGTCCAGAAATCCCACTGCATGGTGTTGTCGCGCAGGCCGGAATCCGGGGTGCGCTTCTGGGAGTGGATGAAGTCGGGGAACTTGATCGGGTCGCGCACGAAGAACACCGGGGTGTTGTTGCCGACCAGGTCGTAGTTGCCCTGCTGGGTGTAGAACTTCATCGAGAAGCCGCGCACGTCGCGCCAGGTGTCGGGCGAGCCGAGCTCACCGGCGACGGTGGAGAAGCGCAGCAGCATCGGGGTCTTGCGACCGGGCTGGAACAGGTCGGCCTTGGTGTACTTCGAGACGTCCTCGGTCACCTCGAGCTCACCGAAGGCGCCGGAGCCCTTCGCGTGGGGGCTGCGCTCCGGGACCCGCTCGCGGTCGAAGCGGGCGAGCTTCTCGACCAGGGCGACGTCGTGGAGCAGCAGCGGACCGTCGGCGCCGACGCTCAGCGAGTGCGCGTCGGACTCACGGGGAGCACCGGACTCGGTGGTGCTGGGGATGGTCGGATCGAAGTCGTTCATTCTTCTCCTCGGATGGTGATGGTTTTCTGACGAACCGTAACGAAAAGTACTGACAAGGGTGGTAGGTACAGGAGCACCTGAGCCCAGGACGGGCCAGGGAGTTCTAGGGGGTGCCGGGAGCGGCGGGAACGGCGGCGGGCGCTGCGTCTCCGAGCGCGCCGCCGGAACCCTTCGCGGCCCGGCAATCGGAGCAGACGCCGCGGTAGACCACGTCAGCGACCTCGATCTCGAAGCCGTGGTCGTCTCCCGGGGTCAGGCAGGGCGCGTGTCCCACGGAGCAGGGGACGTCCTCGAGGCGACCGCACTCCGTGCACACCAGATGGTGGTGGTTGTCGTGGCGATGCAGCTCGTACTGCATGCTGCGGCCGCCGACGGAGACGCGGCGCAGCAGCTCCGCGTCGGACAGTGCGTTGAGCACGTCGTAGACGGCCTGCCGGGACACCGTGCCCAGGCGTTCGCGGACCGCGTGGGCGATCAGCTCGGCATCGGCGTGGGGATGCTCAGCGACCGCCGCCAGCGTCGCGAGCCGCGGAGCGGTCACGCGCAGTCCAGCCCCACGCAGGGCTGAGGTGTGGTCGATCGTCGGCATGCCTCTACTCTAGCGCGCTCTCTGGACTAATTCAAGAAAAGGAAGCGGGGGCGCTGGGACGAGGCTCAGCGCCAGTACCACGTCGACGTCGTCGTGGTCACCGACCGGCAGCCAGAGGGCGCAGAGCGGAGGGCGAAGGACGAAGGGCGCGCGACGGACGACGCGGCGACCGACGACTGACGACTGACGACTGACGACTGACGACTGACGAACCCTTGCACAGAGCTCTGGGGCTGCCTGCTGGCCTCGCGCCCTTCGTCGGGCTGCGGCGCGCTCGCCTCATGGTCTGCGGTGCTTCTCCACGATCCGCCTGTACTGCTCAGGATCGAGGCCGCTCGCGTCCGCTCCCCCGGTGACCTGGTTGACCTCGGCAACGATGGCCTCGAGGTCGTAATCCTCCGGCCGGTGCGAGTCGTCCGAGTCCGGGCGGTGCTCGATGACGCTTCTGATCGTCTCGAGCAGTTTGTCGTGTTCCATCTGCGACTCCTTCGTCAGGTGGGCGATCCAGCGACCCTAGCGGCGCGTTCCCGACGCCGCCGTATTCACGGCCGACCGAGTGTTCGGCGCTCACGGCCCTGGCGCTTGTACTCTGTCGCGGTCGCCTCGCGGTGTCCTCGAAACCCTTGGCGAGGTGACCCCTGGGAAGGGACGCCCTCCTCCTTCTACGGCGGGAGCGGGCATCTGCCTCCGGCAGTTCGTCCGGTCAAGGGAGCACAGGAGCGACACGACCGGACACGCAGAAGCGCCCCCTCCTGGCCTCACGGTCAGGAGGGGGCGCTTTCGTCGTGCCCGGGGCTGGCGCTGCGTCGCTCCTGGCGCCTCGCCGCAGTCAGCCGAGGATCAGGGGTGCGATCAGGCTGGGATCGGTGCGGTCGAGGGTGCGGACGTTGTTCACGGCCCGGTCGACGGGATGCGTGATCAGCTCGGCAGCGAGGCGCTCGGACACGTCCCCCAGTGCGCCGTGCAGCCGCTCGCGGTCGTCGGCGTCGAGCTTCCCCGGGGCGAGCCATTCCGTCATGAGGTCCTCGTCGAGGAAGGCGGGCATGCGGTCATGGACGTCGCCGGCTGCGTCCTTCGCCTCCCGGGTGATGATCGTGAACGTGACGTCCCAGCCGCCTTCGTCCGCCTTCAGGGCGGTGGTGAGGCCGGCGGCGTGCAGCTGGTGCTCATCGGTGGCGTGCACGTAGTAGGGCTGTTTCCCGGATTCGGTGTCGACCCATTCGTAGTAGCCGGACATCGGCACCACGGCGCGGGACGAGGCGAACGCTGCCCGGAACATGCCGTTGGTCGCGGCGGTCTCGAAGCGGGCGTTGATCGGCCGTGGCCCCTTGTCCTTCGCCCAGGCCGGCTGGAATCCCCATCGGGCGAACTCGAGGGTCCGCTGCAGCTCGCCGTCCTCATCGACGTGCTCGCGCACCACCGGTGCCTTCGTGCGGGGCGCGACGCTGAACACCGGGTCCCAGTCGAACTCCTTGGAGGGCTGGGCCGCGTAGGCCCGCATCAGCCCGTGGGCATTGCCGGGGGAAGGAATCATTC
>NZ_NRGS01000031.1 GCF_002332425.1 Brachybacterium alimentarium
TACTCGTCGTTCTCCTACGACGTCGCCGAGCACCTGGCTTCACGCCATGAAGTTGACGAGCGGATCCTCGCGGCATTGGCCGCAAACTGACCCGAGCGGAATCTGCCCTGTCCGGACTTGCGATCCGGGGCGGTGTTTGTGAGAACTGAGAACAGTGCCGTAAGACGGGGCGGAGTTCTAGTGTATTCAGGGTTTTCGCAAGTCAACGCGACCGACCTGTTTAGTGTCGAGTGCGTTCCCGCCGCCCGTGGTGCTCAGTACCCGTAGCCTCCGGACTCCTCGGCGTCCTCCTTCTGAGCCTCCTCGGTGCTGTCGTGCGTCTCGGCCTCGTCGTGGGAGAGCTTCTTGGTCTCCTCGTCTACACGGTCCTTGCGGTCGTGTTCCGGGGTGGCGTCGGACGAGCCCTGGTCCTCGGAGCCAGTCTGCGGATCGTCCCCGTCGGGGTGATGGATGGGCGTGCTCGTCATGAGGGATCCTCCTGGATCTGCGAATTTTCTGGACGTGTGAACCTGTGGGCTGTGGGCTGTGGGCTGTGGGCTGTGGGCTGTGGGCTGAGAGCTGTGCACCTGCCGCTCAGTCGCCCGGCCATTCGCCGAAGACCCGCTCGAACGCCCGGGCCCCGCCACGGTCCACGAGCGCCTTGACGGTCGCGTAGATAGCGCCCTGCACGGCGGCGGCGAGCACGATCTGCCGCAGCGGGAACTCAGATTCCAGGGCCTTGGGCGTGTCCTCGGAGCTGCTCGGGGAGGCGAGCTTCCAGATCTGCTTGAACAGGATCCCGGCGACCGCGCCGCTCGCGACGCCGCTCACCAGACCGATGGGCCGGTACAGCACCTTGGCGGATGTGCTCGTGGATTTCTTGTGCGTCATGGGTGGTCTCCTTCGAGGCGCATGTGGGGTGGATGGGGCGCGAGACGCTCAGCGGGCGCGGAGCGCACCGATCGCCACGAGGCCGACGAGGATGCCGACGCCCGCGCCGAGGGCGATCCATGCGGTGGCGGCGGGGCGGCCGTCATCCCCGGTGGCCGCGTCACGCGCCCGGCTGATCGAGGACTGCGCCGCCTGGCCGGCGTGCTCGGCCTGGCCGCGCACGCGTGAGGCGATGTCCTCCACCTGATGCTGTGCCTGCGCCGTGGGATCGAGCTTCCGGGAGAGCTCGCTGACGGTGTTCGCGAGTTCGCGACGGGTGCGGGCGATATCTGACTCGATGTCCTCGGGGGAGGCGTCGTCGGCCGGCTCGGGGGTCAGGTCGGGAGGACCGGCGGGATCGGTGGGCCGAAGGGGCGGCTTCCCGATGTCCTCCGCGCGAGGGCCGTTGTGGGCTGTGCTCATCTCAGATCCGTTCTGTGATCTCGTCGGCGTCCCGGCGCAAGGTGGCGACGGTCCGCTCGGGGGTCGGGGTCAGGCCCTCCGCCTTCTTCTTCCCCAGCAGCGCGGCGACGCCTGCGGCGAGGAAGACGACGGCGGTGACGATCAGGGCCGCAGCCCATGGCGGCAGGACCAGCGCGAGCAGCAGGATCACCGTGGCGATCAGTGCTCCGAGCCCGAACCAGGCGAGAACTGCGCCCGCCCCGAACAATCCCGCTGCCGTCCCGCCCTGTTTGGCCTTCTCGGTGTATTCGGCGCGGGCGAGCTTCAGTTCGTCCCGCACCAGGCGCGAGGTCTGCTCCGACAGCCGATCGACGAGATGGGCGACGGAGGCTTCTTCTGGTGGATGGGGACTGCTCACGAGTGCTCCCTTCGGAACGTCGAGGCGACCGGTCCCAGTGCGAACCGGGGCTCGGGTCGCTCAACATCGGTACGAGACGTGCCGTGGATCACAGAGTAGGGCCGGCGCACGGCACCGCCCCTTCCGAAGAAGGCTCGGCAGCGCAACGTGGCGCCGTGACCTGGGATGTTGAGGGTTCGACGCGCTACGGATCGTTCCTCGACCGGGTGGTCGCAGGACTCTGCCCGCGTGTGCCCCTCAGCCTCCTGGCCGCGAAGCAGAGGGGGCCGATCAGAAAGCAGACCGTGCCCGCCGTCGGGCTCCGGTCCGAGCGCGTCGCCCGGCGCGCTCGGGGGCGAGCGGCCCGGGTCGCAGGCGGCCGACCGAGCGGACGCAGCACTGTTGTCCGCCTCGCGGGAGGGATACGTTGAGAGGCACCTGCCGGGCCCCGCATCGAGGATCCCGTGACCGCACGATCCCGTGGCCCGGGAGGGTGCCGCGTGGGAGCAGCGACGTGGCAGCGATCCAGCCGGAGGAGATCTTCCATGACAGCCACCGTCAGCGACTTCGTGATCGATCGCCTGCAGGAGTGGGGCGTCGGCCGGGTGTTCGGATATCCCGGGGACGGGATCGGAGATCTCGACGGGGCGCTGGGCCGGGCCGAGCGCGCCGGCACGGGGGTGAGCTATGTGCGGCCCACCCACGAGGAGGTCAGCTCCCTCATGGCCACCGCCCACGCCAAATTCACCGGTGAGGTGGGCGTCTGCATCGCGACGTCGAGCCCCGGCGGTTTCCATTTGCTCAACGGGCTCTACGACGCGAAGATGGACAACCAGCCGGTGGTCGCGATCGTCGGCCAGCAGCCCACGACATCGCTCGGGACCTTCGTGCAGCAGGAGAGCAACCTCGAGCGCGCCTTCGCGGACGTGGCCGTATACGTCCACACCGTGGTCGCGCCGGCACAGGCGCAGGCGGTGATCGACACCGCGTTCCGGACCGCCAGGCTCCGGCTCGGGCCCGCCGTCGTGATCCTTCCCCACGACGTCCAGGCCATGAAGATGCCGGACATGGCATCCCCCCGGCCCTCCGTGGCGCGGTCGAGCGCCGTGGCGCCGTCGATGTCCATCACGCCGCCGCCGGAGGAGATCGCGCGAGCAGCGGAGATCATCAACTCCGGCGCGAAGGTCACCTTCCTGGTCGGGCACGGGGCGGCCGGGGCGACCGCCGAGATCCTCGAGGCCGCGTCCCTCGTCGGCGCAGGGATCATCACCGCGCTGCGCGGAAAGCAGGTGGTGCCGTCGGACGTCCCCCACCACACCCAGCAGCTCGGCCTGCTGGGAAGCCTGCCGAGCGTGAAGCAGATGAAGGACTGCGACACGCTCGTGCTCCTCGGGACGAACTTCCCCTACAGCGAGTACCTCCCCCGCAGCGGGCAGGCCCGTGCCGTCCAGATCGACCTGAAGCCGGAGCACATGGGCCTGCGCTACCCCACGGAGCTGGATCTCTGGGGCGACGTCCGATCGACCCTGGCGGCTCTCATCCCGCATCTGGACCGGACCGACGATCTGTCCTGGCAGAACACCGCCGCGGACAACATGGTCGAGTGGGAGGCCGAGATGACCGCGCAGGCGATGGTGACCTACGAAGACGGGGTCAACCCGCGGCGCGTCTTCCACGAGCTGAACAAACGGCTCCCCGCGCAGGCGATCGTGACCGCTGACGCCGGGTCCACCGCGGACTGGTACGGGCACCACATCCGGCTCCGCGACGGCATGACCGGGGACCTCTCGGGCAGGCTCGCGACGATGCTCGGCGCGATGCCGTATGCGACGGCGGCGAAGTTCGCGTTCCCGGAACGGACCGTGGTGTGCACGATCGGTGACGGCGCCTTCCAGATGCTCGGGATGAACGAGCTCATCACGATCAAGAAGTATCTGGAGAGCTGGGGCGATGATCCCCGATTCATCGTCATCGTGCTCCACAACGACGACCTCACGCAGGTCTCCTGGGAGATGCGCACGCAGGATGCGAACCCCCTGTGGTCGACCGCCCAGGACGTCGAATCCGTGGACTATGCCGGATGGGCTGAGCTGCTGGGCTTCGCGGCATGGCGGGTCCGGTCCGACGACGACGTCGAGCCCGCCCTCGACGCGGCCTTCGCGACCCGGGGCGTCACCCTCATCGACGCCTACACCAGCAAGAACACCCCGCCCTTGCCACCGCACATCTCGGCCGAGTTCGCGAAGAACACCGGCATCGCGCTGCTGAAGGGGGACCCGGCGGAGCCGGGCGTCCTCACGGCGTCGGCCCAGGCCCTGCTGGTCGAAGGCGTCGAGCGGGCCAAGCAGAAGCTGCATCTCGGGCAGGACGAGGACCCCGACTAGAACCCGACCAGACCTCGACCAGACCATGAGCAGGCCTCGAACCGACCCTGACCGGGCCACGAGCAGACCCGCGAGCAGGCCCGCCGATCATCGGCCGGGCGCAGGCACCACCGACGAGACACCGAACTGACGAGCGACAGAGTGAGGCCCCATGAGTTCCCCCCGAATCCCCCGTTCCAGCCGGAAGCTCGCGGCCACGGCGATCGGGACCGCCGCTGTCGCGGCTCTCGGCGCCCGGGATCTTCTGCAGCGCAAGCACTCGATCCTGCGCATCTATCCGGTCATCGGTCGCGCTCGTTGGGCGTTCGAGGCGATCCGCCCCGAGATCCAGCAGTACTTCATCGAACGCGATACCGACGGCCGCCCGTTCGACCGTTCCACGCGCACGATGATCTATCAGCGGGCGAAGGGCCTGAGCGCGGACGACGCCTACGGCACCGAGAACGACATCACGGGTGCCGGATACGACCACATCCTCCACGCCTCCAGTCCGCTCGAGCCGATGCGCACACCGCCTCGCGTGCGGCTCGGCGGGCCCGACTGCACGCAGCCGTACGACACCGCGATGCTGAACGTGTCCTCGATGAGTTTCGGATCCCTCTCGGCGAACGCGGTCATGGCGATGAACTACGGCGCGAAGCACGGCGGGTTCGCCCAGGAGACCGGAGAGGGCGGACTGTCCAAATACCATCTGCGATACGGCGCCGACATCATCTGGGAGTTCGGATCGGGGTACTTCGGATGCAGAACGTCCGACGGACGATTCAACCCGGACGAGTTCTCCGAGAAGGCGGCCACGCCCGAGGTCAAGGGCATCCTCATCAAACTCAGCCAGGGCGCGAAGCCCGGTGTCGGCGGGGTGCTCCCGGCGGCGAAGATCACCCCCGAGATCGCTGAGGCGCGCGACGTCCCCCTCGGGAAGGACTGCGTCAGCCCGGCGGCGCACTCGGCCTTCAGCTCGCCGGTGGAGATGATGCACTTCGTGGCCCGGCTGCGGGAGCTGTCCGGCGGCAAGCCCGTCGGGATCAAGCTCTGCGTCGGCGAGCGCTCCGAGGTTCTGTCGATGTGCAAGGGCATGCTGGAGACCGGCATCACCCCGGACTGGATCTCGGTCGACGGCGCCGAGGGCGGAACCGGCGCAGCACCGCTGGAGTTCGAGGACCACGTCGGGACGCCGTTGTCCGACGCCCTCGTGATCGTCCACAACGCGCTCGTGGGGACGGGGCTGCGCGAAAGCGTCGCTCTCGGATGCTCGGGAAAGATCGCCGGCGGCAACGACATCATCCGGAAGATCGCCCTGGGGGCGGATTTCTGCAACGCGGCCCGGCCGATGATGATGGCGACCGGATGCATCCAGGCCCAACGGTGCAACACCAATACGTGCCCCAGCGGTGTGGCCACGCAGGACCCGCGGCGCAGCCGAGCAGTGGTCGTCGAGGACAAGGGGCCCCGGGTGATGCGGTATCAGCAGGCGACGGTGCGATCGGCCATGGAGCTGCTCGCCTCGATGGGGCTGGAGTCGTTCGACGACCTCGGCCCGCATCACGTGCTGCGACGCATCGATCCTGCGCGGGTGCTGACCTACGAGGACCTGTACACCTGGCTGGACGAGGGAGAGCTCCTGCACGGCACCGAGCACACCGCGTGGGCCCGGGACTGGGACATCGCCGATGCGCACCGTTTCCAGGGTGCCCGTCCGTCCCTCCAACGGCACCGCAAGCACCGCCGCACCGGCGAGCCCTCCCAGGAGCCGACGGACGGCCGGTAGGAAACTCTGCTCTCTGCTCTCTGCTCTCTGCTCTCTGCTCTCTGCTCTCTGCTCTCTGCTCTGTGCTCTGTGCTCTGTGCTCTGTGCTCTGTGCTCCGTGCCCCGTGCACGCGCGCCCGCACGCAGAGTGCGACGGAGATGTGGGCTGATCAGCCGGGGGAGCGGTAGGTGGCGATGTACTGCGCGAAGTCCCAGGCCTGCTGCGCGCCCGCCCCGTCGAGGAACTCCGTGGCAGCGCGCCTGCCCTGCTGATAGAGCATCTCGCGGTCCTCGTCGGAGAGGTCGAACTCGGTGGGCCGCACGGCATCGGTGTCGATGAAGATCGTGCGGGCCACGGCGTGGGAATCCTCGATGTGCATGCGGTCGTAGAACCCGGTGAGGGTGTTCAGCACGGCTTTGCCGAACGAGATCGGTCCGGAGATCCGGTTGACGGTGCCGAAGCCGTTCTCGGGGCGGGCGGAGAGCTTGATGCCGAAGGTGGGCCAGCGTGGCGGCTCGCCGTGCTCGCGATCGAACACGGAGACCGGGAAGTTCGAGAGCATCCCGCCGTCGACCAGCCACGAGGTGCCCCCGCCGAGGGTCTTCCACTTCGCAGGGCGGAAGAACAGCGGGATCGAGACCGACGCGCGCACGGCGTCGACCACACGGAGCGTCGAGGGCGTGATCCCGAAGGCGTCGGCATCGGCGGGCAGGAGGCGCAGCCGACCGGCGGAGAGATCGGAGGCGGTGACCACGAGCCGGTACTCCTCTCCACGGTGCGCATCGAGCTCCGGGTCCGGATCCCGGTAGCGAAGATCGGCGAAGGTGCCGGTGCGATCCGGGCGGCCGTGGGTCGTCAGCTGCTGCTCCAGCCACCGCGCCAGGGCCGTGGTGCGGTAGATGCCGTTGTGCAGCAGCACGCTGAGCACCTTGCCCGGCAGGAGGCGCACCCAGAAGGGGCCGTCCTGGAACATGCGGTAGTCCGTCTCCCGCAGGATCTGCACGAGCGTCGAGGCGGGAATATCCGCCGTGACCAGCGCACCGGCGATGGAGCCCGCCGAGGAGCCGGCCACCCGGTTCACGCGATAGCCGCGCTCCTCGAGCACCTCGATCGCCCCGGCCAGGGCGATGCCCTTGACGCCGCCGCCCTCGAGCACGAGGTCCACGCGCTGCCCGCCGGAGATGTTGCTCGAGCGGGACGGACTGTGATGCGGAACGGCCATTCGACCAGCGTAAGCGTGGTGACCGACGGTCGATGCCGAAGCGGCCCACGGACAACACCTGGTGCGGTGCCGTCGGACGGTCCATCCAAGGACAAGGCTTGAGGTTGGACCGTCGGACGGTCCATCCAAGGACAAGGCTTGAGGTTGGCTCGTCGGCGCCGGGCGCCTACCTTGCGGCTTATCTCGTGGCGCTCAGCCACTCACTCGATGCCGAGCAGCTTCCCGCTCCTGGACAGTTCGGGGTCAGTGCAGGAGGAGAGGTCGAAGCAGCAGGGTCGGCGACTGCCCTTGCGGAGCTTGTCGATCGACACGTCCACGCGCTTGGCACGGGTGTCGGCGTTCTTCGTGGCGCCCACCCAGCGCACCCACTCCCACCGGGCCATCGGGGTGATGGAGTCCCACTGCTGCTCGACGTCGTCCGCGCTCTCGAGCGCGGCCTCGAGATCCTCGGGCACCTCGGGCTCCGGCCACCGGGCTGCGGTGGTGAGGGTGAAGGTGAGGCGCGTCCCGTCGGCCGCCTCCAGAGCGGCCGCGAGCTCATCGTCCAGAGAGATCCAGTGGCCCTTGCGGCCGTCGGGCTCGAGCACCAGCTCGACCTCGTGATCCTCCAGTGCGCCCACCATCGCGACCTGGCCGCGGGAGGGCAGCTGCGCGCTCACATCCTCCGGCAGAGGAGCGATCAGGCGCTCGCCGATCGCATGCACGGTCGCCCGCCCCTCGATGGTGACGGTCTTCTTCGCAGCCATGGGAATGCTCCTCGGATCGAGAGCGGATCGGATGCGGCTCAGTTTACGAGGCTCACCCGTGCGTGCGACGGGGCGTCGTCCGCGGAGGGCGTCATCAAGGCTGAGCGGTGCCCGCCTCGGAAAACCGTTGGCTCCTTCCGGAGACGCGACCTACGGTGCCTTCATGACGCCTGTCGACCCCTCTCCCGTCGGCTCCGCACGCCTCGAGGCTCTCGACGCGGGCCGGGCGATCCTGCTGGTCACGGGACCGCCCGGGGCGGGGAAGTCCACGGTGACTACACTGCTCGCCCGGAGGCTCCGCCGTTCGGCTCTGCTCGACGGCGATTTCATCGCCCGGCTCGTCGTGAGTGGATACGTCTGGCCCCTCGGGGAGCCCGCCGACGAGGCGGCGCGGCAAGTGGCCCTGTGCAACCAGAACCTCTGCGCTCTCGCACAGAACATCGCGTCGGCCGGGATCACTCCGGTCATCGACTGGATCATCCCCGACAGGGCTCAGTTCGTTGTGTTCGCGACGGCGCTCGGGGCGTGGGGTCTGCGCCCGGTGGTGCTGGCTCCCGACCCTGCCGAGTGCGTGGCCAGGAACCGACAGCGGGACGAGCGAGAGCGGTTCGACTTCGACGACCATGCGGGGGTCATCGCGCGGATGCATCAAGCGTTCGGGGCGGACGTGCTCTGGGTCGACTCCACTCACCTCAGCCCGGAGGAGACGGCGGATCTGATCGTGGAGAGATCCGCCAGCTAGGCGACGTCTCGCATCCTGTGCCGCCCCTGTCGCACCCCGAGGGGGCTGAGGCCGGGGTCATCCCCGTCGTGTCCGTCTGCCTGGCCGTGCCGGATGAGCAGGATCCTGTCCATGTCGACAACGTAACAAGGACAGATGCGGTGGCAGCCTGATTCCTCACCGGGATCGGTGACGAGCGCGTGGGCCTGGGGACGCACCATCCGTCGCCCTCGTCGCGCCCCTCTGACGCGCTCGTCGCGGCCCGCCCTCTGGACCCTCCGTGCCCTGCGCACGCCGCCGCGAGTACCGTGGTCGAACTCCCGCTGCGCGGGCCCCGCACCTCCCCGTTCGAAGGAGTCCAGTGCCCGTTCAGCTCGTGCTCGCCGCGCCGCGATGTGTCGTCCCGACGGGCCCGACGGGGCGGACAATGTCGACGGGGTCGATGGGGTCTGACCTGGCATGACCACAGCCGTCTCCCCGCGCCCGCGCCGCTTCGGCCCGCTGCGCGACAAGCACTCCCGGCCGTATCTGATCACCGCCGGCATGTCGATGATGGGCGACAACATCGAGCACGTCATCACCTACTGGGTGCTCTGGCAGACGTTCCACTCGCCCTGGCTGGTCGGCTTCCAGGTGATCAGCCACTGGCTGCCCTTCCTCCTGTTCTCCGTGGTCTTCGGCGGGCTCGCCGAGAAGTACGACTGCCGACGCATCATCCAGATCGCCCAGGGGCTGTTCGCTCTCGTGTCCCTGGGATGGGGGCTGCTGTTCCTGACCGGCACCCTGGAGATGTGGAGCGCCTGCGTGCTGCTGGTGCTGCACGGCTGCGCCGGGGCACTGTGGGGCCCGGCTGAACAGCTCATGCTCCACGACTTCGCCGAGCCCCGTGAGCTGCCCAGCGCGGTGCGGCTGAACGCGACCTTCAAGAGCCTGGGCGTGCTCGCCGGGCCCGTGGTCGGCTCCGCGCTGCTCCTGCTGCTCGGCCCCACCTGGGGCATCTTCGCGAACATCCTGTTCTACCTGCCGATGACGCTGCTCATGGCGCGCACGCCCTTCACCGGGCACTCCCGCAGCGGCCTGGTGATGCGCGAACGGGTCTCGATCCTGGACACCCCGCGCGTGATCCGCAGTGTCGCGGACGACAAGGTGCTGGTGGGCATGATCGCGCTCGCCGGTCTGATCGCCGTGTGCGTCGGCTCCTCCCTGACGGTCGCCATGCCCAACTTCGCCGACACCCTCGGTGCGGGGGACGAGGGCGGCCTCGGCTATGGGCTGCTGCTGTTCGCCAACGGCATCGGCGGGGTGATCGGCGGCTTCCTGCTCGAGGCCACGGGACTCATCAAGGCCGACGTGAAGGCCGCGATCGTGGCGGCCGTGATGTTCGGACTGACCAGTCTCATCGTCGCGACCACCTCGCACTACGGGATCGCCCTGGCGGCACTGGTCCTCGGAGGCATCGCGAACCTGGCGGCCACCTCGGTAGGGCAGGCGATCGTGCAGCTGCGTGCTCCGGCGGACCGGCGCGGCCGGGTCGTCGGCGTCTACGGGATGGTCGGCAGCGGCATGCGCACCGGCAACGGCATCACGATCGCCTGGCTTGGCGCTCTGGTCGGTGTGAGCGGCGCCGTGGCCGTGGGCGGCATCGGCCTGATGGTGGGTGCTGTGCTGATCGCCGTGCTCACCGGACTGCAGACGGCACGCGGCCGACGGGCCTGAACCTGCCGACGGGCAGACGGGCCGTCGCACCCGACGAGGACAGTGCACGGCTCGACGGGTCAGTACCATGGCCGGATGTGGCCCGCGCACAGCCGCACGAGCCTGTGCATCACCGGACGGGCGGCTCAGCGCATGCGGTGGCGCAGGAGGCCGACGAGCTCAGTGCATTCAGCGGAGTCAGTGCATACGGCGGCGCAGGAGGCCGACGCCCAGGGCGATCGCGCCGCCGCTCACCGCGGTCGCGGTGATCGCGGCCGGCGCGCTCACGTCGATGCCGGTCGTCGCACGATGATCGGATCCGGCGTCCGAGGGGGAGCCCTCCGCCACGTCGTCGCCCGACGAGTGCGAATCGTTCGCACCGACCTCTCCGGAATCGTGAGAAGCCGTGTCACCGGCGTCCTGCGACGGGGCGGGCTGCTGCGGATCGGTCGACGAGTCCCCACCGGACTCCTCGGAGCCGGACGAGCTCCCTGCGCTGTCGGACTCCTCGGAACCGTTCGCGCTCGGATCGTCGGCGTCGGCGTCGGCGGTGGCGTCAGGGTCCGCGGGATCGGCATCGTCCGAGCCCGTGGAATCCGACTCGTCGGAGCCCCCGGACCCCGAATCCGTCGAGCTGGAGCTGCCGGAGCTCGCGTCGTCGTCCGAGGAGCCACCTGAGCTGCCCGAGCTGCCTGAGCTGTCGGGCTCGTCGGAGTCGCCTGAACTGCTGGAACCGCCGGTGTTCGACCCGGAGCTGTCGGAGTCCTGGGACCCCGTGCCCTGGGACCCCGTTCCCTGGGAGCCCGAGTCACCGGATCCCGAATCGTTCGAGCCGGAACCGTGGGAGCCTGCGTCATCCGAGTCGGAGCCGCCGGAGCCCCCCGACCCGGAACCCGAGCCGTTCGAGCCCGAGCCCGAGTCGTCGGACCCGGAATCGTCGGAATCGGAGTTGTCGGAGTCGGAACCGTCTGCATTCGACTGGTCGTCGTCGCTGGCGGCGTCGTCGTCCTTGCTGGTGCCGTCGCCCTCGGTGCCCTCGCCGCTGTCGTCGTCGTTGTCGTCCTTCGAGTCATCCCCACCGCCGTCCGAGGGCTCGGGGTCATCAGGTGCAGGCTCGGCCTCGGCCACGTCGAAGCTGATGTCGGCGTTGTTGCGCTCGCCCTGCAGGACGATCTGGACGATGTGCTCACCGGGTTCCTCGGGCACGAACGTATAGCTCACGCGCCCGTTCCGGTCGCTCGTGATCCCCTCGGACTGCGACTCGGCTCCGGCGACGTTGACGGTTCCGCGGGTCTGTTCACCGACGGGGAAGCAGATTCCCGAGACGGTGACGGGCTGGCCCACGGTCGGGTCGCCCGAATCCCCGGCGACGCTGAGCGTCGCGGGCTTGTTGCACACCTCGCCCTGGGTGTCGGCCGCCGGGGGCGTGGGGTCACCCAGCGCCGCGGGCGCGACCCCTGCAGACGCCACCAGCGCCACGCCTGCACCCAGGCAGGCGAGCGTGGAACGGCCTCGGGTGATCACAGAAAGACTCCTCGGTAATGAAGATCAACCCGGCTACCCTATGAGCAGGCCCAGCGGAGTGCGCCCATGCGGGATTCATCGCTGGGCAAACTCTTCGCGAACACTTCTGCGGGCGACACATCCAAGGAGCATCCCCATGACGCAGTCCGAGGCAGCCGGCGACGCTTCTTATCGTGGAGGGGAAGAGTCCCGCCGAACCGCCGCTGCGGCCGCTCCGAACAGCGATGACGCTCCTGCGATGAGTCCGGCGCCCACGAGTTCTGCGCCCACTGGTCCTGCGTCCACGGGGCCCGAACACGTCCGCCTGGGACCCGTCGACCCAGACGCCTCGGGTCTTGACCCCGTCGGCCCCGACACCGCTGACCCCGACACCACCGGCCCCGACACCACCGGCCCGGAGCCCATCGACCCCGAGCTTCCGATCACCGAGGCCGAGGTGCGGGAGATCGCTGCCGAGGCGGAGGGAGTGATCGCCGAGATCTCGACCATCGTCGAGGGAAAGCGCGAAGTGGCCCAGATCGCCCTGCTCGTGCTGCTCGCCGGAGGCCACCTGCTGATCGAGGACATCCCCGGGGTCGGCAAGACGATGCTCGCCAAGTCCCTCGCCGCCGCGCTCGGCGCCGAGCGCCACCGCATCCAGTTCACGCCCGATCTGCTGCCCGGCGACGTCACCGGCGCCAGCATCTTCAACCAGTCGACCAGCGAGTTCGAGTTCCGCCCCGGCGCCGTGTTCACCCAGATCCTGCTGGCAGACGAGATCAACCGCGCCTCCCCGAAGACCCAGTCGGCGCTCCTGGAGGCCATGGAGGAGCGGCAGGTCAGCGTCGACGGCACCACCTACGAGCTCGAGGAGCCGTTCATGGTGGTGGCCACCGCGAACCCCGTCGAGATGGAGGGCACCTACCGCCTGCCCGAGGCGCAGCGCGACCGGTTCCTCGCCCAGACCTCCATGGGCTATCCCGTGCCGTCGGCCGAGTCGCGGATGCTGGCCGCGCAGGCGGGGCCCGTCCCCCGCGGCGATCGCGACGTGCTCGATGCCGTGCGCACCCGCACCACGCCCGAGCGGATCGCGGAGCACGTGCGCAGGGTGCGCCGCATCCACGCCTCGCCCCAGATCCTCGACTACGTGGTGCGCCTGGCGGACGCGACCCGCAGCCATCCACAGGTCAGCCTCGGCGCCTCGCCCCGTGCCGCGGTGCACCTGGTGCGGGCCGCCAAGGCGCATGCGGCGCTCGTCGGCCGCACCTATGTGGACCCCGAGGACGTCCGGGCCGTGATCATGCCGGTCTGGCGCCATCGCATGCACCTGACCCCGCAGGCCCTCTCGCGGGGCGGGAGCGCGGGGGAGCTGGTCGACCAGGTGCTGAAGGGCACCTCGCTGACGTGACGCCGCGGCCCGGGACGGTTCTGCGGCCCACCGCGCGGGGCGTCGTCGTCGCCGTGCTGGCCGTGCTGTGCTGGGTGCTCTCGGACCTCACGCGCCTGCTGCCCGCCCGCTATCTCGCCGCCGCCCTGCTGCTAGCACTGCTGGTCGGCGGTATCGGGATCGTGCTGGGCAGCATCGGACTGCGCGCCCGCCGCCAGGTGATCGACGACGCCGCGCCCGTCGGGGCCGTCGCCCGGGTGCAGCTCGAGCTGGTCGGGAACCCGCCGCTGACGGTGCTGCCGCTGGCCCGCGGCGCCGTGCGCGAGCACCTGCCCGGGGCGCTCGGCGGGCAGGGTGATCTCCCCTTGGGTCGACGCATGCCGCATGTGCTCCCGGTGCGCCACCGTGGAACCCATGAGCTGGGTCCCTACAGCCTCCTCGTGCGCGACCTGTTCGGCCTGTTCCACCTGCGTCGCACCTCCGAGGACGCCCTGCGCATCACCGGGCTGCCCGTGCTCACCGAGATGGCCCCGGCCGCCGAGCGGGCCGCCGGGATCACGCGGGACGGGGCGCTCGGCGCGATGGCCGTCTCCGGGGTGGGGGAGATCGGCCCGATCGCCCGGCCCTACGCCGCCGGCGACGACATCCGCCGCATCCACTGGCGGGCGAGCGCACGCACCGGCCAGCTCATGACCCGCGAGGACGAGCCCGCCGCCGGGCTCAGCGCCGTGATCGTCCTGGACACGACGCGACGCGGGGAGACGGATCCCGCGGTCGAGGACCGCCTGGTCTCCCACGCCGCGACCGTGCTGGACAGCCTCGGGATCAACGGCTGGGACGTGCGCATCGTCGACGCCTCCGGCGACGAGATCACCCGCAGCGGCCGCCGCCGCGGCATCCCCGGCCCCTCCCTGCTGGGCAGTGAGGCCGATGCCGTCGAGCAGCGCGCCTCCCTGATGGCCCTGGCCGGCGTCGTCTTCGACGACGACGAGGCCGCGCGCGTGCGAGTGGGCATCGACCATGCTGCCGGGCAGACGGCCCTCGCCATCGCCTTCGGCGTCGACCACGGCGACCCCTTCGAAGGGCTCCAGCTGGATCGCTTCGCCGGCCGCGCCACCCACCGCACGGCCATCGCCCTGCGCCCCGCCTACGAGGAGGCCGACGGCGAGCATCCCCGTCGGGCCCGACGCATCGGCCCGGCCGACGGCGACGACTTCGGACGGGCCCACGAGGAGCACGCCGCCCAGCTCGCCGCCGCCCGGGAGGACGCGCCACCGGTCCGCTCGCGCCTGGGCGGCTGGACGCTCGTGCGCGGCACCACGGCCGACTCCCTGGACGACCTGCTCACCGCGGCCGACGCGGAGGAGACCGCATGAGCCCCCTGATGGGCAGGCCGTCGCTGCGCGGGACCGCCCTGCTCGGCCGCGAGCTCGCCCTGCTGCTCGCGATCCTGATCTCCTCCGCCCCGCTGTCGATGCTGTTGGACGGCTCCTCCTGGCTCACGCTCACCCTCGCCGCGACGGCTCCCGTGATCGTGAGCGGGGCGGTGCTGCGCTCGCTGCTGCGGCACCTGTGGCTGGTGCCTCTCGCGCAGCTCGTCGTGCTCGCGGTGATGCTGCTGGTGATGGAGAGCGTGCAGGGGCTCGTGAGCGTCTCCGACGGCCCGATCGCGCTGGTCACCGCGCAGACCTCGATCTTCCCCGGGGCGATGAGCGAGCTGGCCTCCGGCACGGCCCCGATGACCCTGGGCTCGCGCGGCACCGTCGCCGTGGTGCTGCTGATGGCGCTGGGCACCCTGATCCTGGACCTGGTCTACGTGGACCTCGGCTGGCACACTCCCACCGGCCTCGCGCTCCTGGGCACGCTGCTGATCCCCGCCCTGCAGGCGCCTGAGGGCGGGAGCTGGTGGACCGTCGCCGGCCCGGTCCTCGCCGGGCTGCTGATCCTCGCCACCCGCACCCTGCACGCCGACCCCAGCTATATCGAGGGCGATCGTCGGCCGCAGGCGGGACCGCTGCCGATGCCGCTGCGCACCGCCGGCGCGGCCGTGGTGGGCACGCTGCTGATCGCCTCGCTGGCGATGCCGCTCGGCGCCGCCCTGCCCCAGATCGCCCCCACCCAGGTCGCGCTGGACATGGACGTGATCAACCAGTGGCAGAACCGGGACATGCCGCAGCTGGGCCCGGTGATGATCGACGACGACATCTCCGTGCGCCGCTCCCTGCTCGAGCAGTCCGACGCGGAGGTGCTGCGCTACTCGACCACCGCCGCCGAGCCGTCCTACCTGCGCCTGCGCACACTGAACAGCTTCGACGGAGAGAACTTCACGGCCGACGTCTCGGGCGAGGAGCCGCTGCTCGGGCGCACCGCGTTCTCCGACGCCCGGACCGACGGCACCGCCGTGGCCGGTACCTCCGCGGACCTCGAGACCACCGAGATCAGCGTGGAGGACCTCGCCGGGGACCGCCTGCCCGCCCCGTCGGACATCCGCCGTGTGACCACCTCGGACGCCGAGGTCTCCGACGCGCTCTCGGTGCAGCCCACCAACGGCGAGATCGCGATGAGCGGTGTGCGCACGAGTCTCGTGGGGCTGGGCTATACCGTGACGACCGAGACCAGCCCCGCCTCGCCGGAGGCGCTGCGCACCGTGGACCCCGCCGTGTTCGACCAGCCCCTCGAGGCCGGCTACATCCGCACCGAGGAGGTCCCGCAGATCGCGGTGGACCTCGCCGACCAGGTCCGGGCGGACGCCGGCGCGGAGAACGCCTTCGACACCGCGGTCGCCTATCAGGAGTACTTCAACAGTTCCTTCGCCTACTCCCTGACCGTCAACTCCCCGCCGGGGGAGGACCCGCTGGAGTCCTTCCTCGCCGACCGGATCGGCTACTGCGAGCAGTTCGCCGCCTCGTTCGCCCTGATGATGACCTCCCAGGGGTACCCGACGCGTGTGGCCATCGGCTTCACCCCCGGCGAGCAGGACGGCGACCAGTGGTCCGTGACCGCGAAGAACGCCCACGCCTGGCCCGAGGTGTGGTTCGGCCCCGAATACGGCTGGGTGCGGTTCGAGCCGACGCCCTCCGCCGCGGCCAACGGCGTGAGCACCCCGTCGGTCACCGAGGACGGCTCCGGCCAGGACGACTCGGACGCCGCCGAGGAGCCCAGCGAGGCCCCCACCACGGAGGACCCCGAGGAGGCTTCGGCGAGCGAGGAGGCCGTCACCACGGAGGATCCGGCACGCAGCGCGGACGCCTCCACCTCGGACGGCGGTGGCCTGGTCACCGACCCCGCCACCGTGCAGCGCGTCGAGGGCGGTGTGTTCACCCTGCTCATCCTCGGCTTCCTGGTCGCCGCGGGAGGCGCGGCCGCTGTGGTCCTGGTGCGGCGCCATCGCGTGAACTCGCGCGACGCCCGCTGGGATCAGTACGTGCAGGGTGCGACCGGCGATGATGCGGAGGGTGAGCGCGGCTCGGGCGACGGGGCAGGGGACGGGCCGCTCGATCCGGCCGACGCCGCGATCCTCGCCGAGCGCATCCGACGCCGCGCCGGTGAACTGGCATGGACGGAGCTGACCTGGGAGCTCGTGGTGCGCGACCGTGTGCTCCGCCTGATCGGCTGGACCGGCGCCTGGGGTTCGCCCCCGCAGCGCATCGCCCTGGACGACTCCCTGCCCCCGGGCCGAGCGCTCGAGGACCTGCTGGCACAGATCGCCGCCGGCGACACCGAGGTCACGGACGAGGACCACGCCGCCGCAGCGCGCATCGCCTCGGCCTGCACCGCCGCCCGGTACGCCGCCCCGCTCCCCGAGCCCGGTGCCGCGGCGGCGGCGCAGGCGACGGCCTCGGCAACCCCGCCATCGGCGGGCTCTGCCAGGGACGCCGCAGCGCCGTCGGCCCCCGGCCCCTCGACGCCTGCCTCCGCAGACGGAGCCTCTGAACCGGCCACGGACACGATGGCCTCGCTCCGCGCCGACTCCGATCAGCTGATCGCCCTCATCCGCCGCGCCCGCTGACTCGCTGGCTCGCTGGCTCGCTGGCTCGCTGGCTCGTCGGGCGCGCACGCCGGACCGGCCCGCGCCGGACGTGATCAGTCCTGGGAGGGGTCGGCCACGTGACGAGCGCCGGGGGCCTGCCGCGTTGTCCTCTCAGCCTTCGCCGTCTTCTTCTCGGGCTTCTTGCGGAGTCCCTGGGCCGAGCTCTTGCCGGAGGCGAGCACGTCCGAGGGGTCTCCGGCCTGAGCGCCCAGACCGAACTTCCGGTGCGCGGCCTGCTCCTCGAAGATCTTGGCCGCGCGCAGCGAGTCGACCTCGCCCACCACGGGGTTCGGCTGGTGCGTGCCGCGGGTGCCGCCGTACAGGGACAGCAGGTTCATCGCGACGGCGCGCTGGTTGCGGTGCCCGATCATCTTGGTGATGTGCACGCCGAGCCACGCGGCCCAGCCCATGGCACCGGAGAGACCGCCCACGTGGGGGATCTCGGCGATCGCGGCGTGACGGCCGATGGTGGCCATGGTGCCCAGATCGGTGTACGTGAACCGCTTGCGGGGCTTGCCGGCGACGTCCGCGGCGATGGACCGGGCCGCGGCCTGACCCATCTGGATCGCGGGCTGCGCTAGCTGGGGGAGGGGCTCGTCCTGGCCGGCGATGTCGCCGGCGGCATAGACTCCTGGGAAGCCCTTGACCTGCAGGTAGTCATCGACCGCGATGCGGCCGCGCTTGTCCTGCGGCAGGCCCCACTCCTTGACGGACTCGGGGATGGCGACGCCCGCGGCCCAGATGGTGATGTCCGATTCGAGGATCGAGCCGTTGTCGAGCACCACGTGGTCGTAGCCCACGGACTTCACGCCGTGGCCCAGGCGCAGCGTCACGCCGCGGTCCCGGAGCTCCTCGGCGGCGTACTCGCGGTACTTCGGGCTGAACTCCTTGATGAGCTCGTCGCCGCGCTGGAGCACGGTGACCTGCAGGGTCCCGGGGTCCATCTCGGGATAGAGGATGTCCAGCTCCTGCATGCGGAAGTCGGCGAGGGCGCCGGCGATCTCCACGCCCGTCGGCCCGCCGCCGACGATGCACACGTGCAGCTTGTCGTGCCCGAGGACGTCCTCGCGGCTGGAGCGCTCGAGCTCGGAGAAGATGCGGTCACGGATCGCCAGGGACTGCGAGCGCGTGTACATCGGCATCGCGTGCTCCTCGGCACCCGGGGTGCCGAAGTAGGTGGTGGTGGCACCGTTGGCGATGATCAGGTAGTCGTACTGCAGCTCCTGGATGCCCTTCTGTCCCTCGTCGAGCTTGACGACCTTGCGCTCGGGATCCACGCCTTCGACCTCGCCCTGGCGGTAGCGCATGTTCGGGACCTTGAGGGAGAGGCCGCGCAGGAACATGGTCACGTCGCCCGGGTTCAGACCGGCGGTGGCCACCTGGTACAGCAGCGGCTGGAAGGTCTTGTAGACGTTGCGGTCGATGAGGGTCACGCGCACCCGGGCATCGCGCAGGGCGCCCACGGCGTGCGCGCCGGCGAAGCCGCCGCCCAGGATGATCACGTGCGGCCAGCTCGCGCCGTCCTTCGCAGGAACAGTGGGGCGGCGAACGGAGAAGGGCAATGGCATGACCATGGGGCTGACTCCTAGGAGAGACGGTGGTCGACGGTCCGTGCGGGGCGCTGGTGGCGTCCCTGAACGGGAGCGCCGGCGTCGGCGGGAGGATGAGGAGAGGATCGGCGGGCTGCGGGCGGTGCCGGGTGCGACCCGGGAAGCGAACTCGGCGATCAGCCGGGCTCGGAGCCTGAACGTGTCCGCATGCGCGTCCGTCCGAAGTCCCCATCGATGCTACCCACTCAGCCCGGGATGAGGTAACCGTCGGGTCGGTCCATTGCTCGCGAGTCACACCTGGTCGGCCGCTCGACCCGGGGGTAAGCGCTCGCCGGAGAGAGGGGTCACCGTTCGGTCGGTCCGAGCCCGGCCGAACCGTGGTTTGAGACTCACGGCAGGGCGTCGTACGCACCTCGCCACGCCCCCGTGAGAGCGGCTACGGGCCCGTAGTCTGGACCACGCCCCACTGCCGACTCCCGCACTCTGCCCGCATTCTCCCGGTGACCGTGCGCTGCCGGTCCTCGCGCTCTGCCGACGCCCGCGCACGGCCCGTGCTCGCGTATCGCATCGCCCTCACCCGCCCCACCCGCCTCACCCGCCTCATCCCGAAGGAGACCTGCCATGGTCGACGTCCCCGCCCAGCTCGCGTCCGTCACCCGCGCCTATCGCCAGGAGGACCGCGAGGGCGAGGGACTCCACGTGCAGACCCTCGAGCAGGATCTCCCCGTCGACCTCGCCGAGGCCTGGGCGGCCGTGACCACGGCGGAGCGCATCCAGCAGTGGTTCCTCCCGATCAGCGGTGACCTGCGGAACGGCGGCCGCTACCAGTTCGACGGCAACGCCGGCGGTGAGGTCCTCGCCTGCGAGCCCCCGGCGGGCGGCGTCGCCGAGTACCGCGTCACCTGGGAAGCCGGCGGCGTCTCCTGGGTGACCGTGCGCCTGGAGGAGATCAGCGCGGGAGCCACCCGCTTCGAGCTCGAGCACACCAGTCGCGTCGCAGATGTGCCCGCGCAGATGTGGGAGACCTTCGGCCCCGGCGCGACCGGCGTGGGCTGGGACGGCGGTCTGCTGGGCCTCGCGCTGCACGTCGGCGCCACCGAGGGCGCCCTCGCACCCTCCGAGGCCGCCGAGTGGGCGGGCACCGAGGAGGGGCGGGCGTTCTACCGCGGGGCGGCCGACGGGTGGGCTGTCGCCCACACCGCCTCCGGGGCCGACGCCGAGACCGCCCAGCGCACCGCCGACGCCACCTACGGCTTCTACACCGGGACCGGCGCAGAGGGCTGAGCCCGGAGTCTGTGCCGAGCTCAGTCGGCGCGGGCGATCACCACGAACACTCGTCCGGGTCGCGAGCGAATAGGTCTCCGCAGGGCCCGGCAACGCCCCACAGCCCAGCTCCTCAGGCGAACGAGGTCCAGGTCGTGTCGGCGTCGATCAGCCAGTGGTTGCGCAGGGTGAGCGCCCGTTCGATCGCCGCGAGGATCCCCGCGACCAGGAGCGCGGTGTTCGCCCAGCCGGGCAGGGAGATCGGCGAGGTGAAGGTGCCCACGTGCTCGGCGACCACGTCGATCTGCGTGACCAGCTCCGCGAGCTGCGGGACCATCACCGCCAGGCCCGCCAGGAGCACGATGATCGCCAGGAGTCCGAGGGCGGAGCTCACCCGCGGGAACCGTCGGCCGAACCGGGCCCGGAGGCCTTCGAGCCCGCGGGGATGCGGGCGCAGCGGTCGCGGCGACCCCTCGTCGGGGACGACATGCATCCGGGTCAGCCCGTACGAGCTGGTGGCCACCTCGATCACTCCGCCCGGGATGGGGAAGGCGACCGGCGGATTCGCGATGTACTGCTGGGTCCCGTCGCGGTACAGGGCCACCGGGGCGTGCCGTGACCCTTCGGGGATCTTGCCTCCCTCGAGCTCGGAGGCCAGGTAGCGCACGTCGACGGTGTACTGCGCATCCTGCGCATCCCAGGTCTCGCCCTCGTGCGGGTCCAGATGGAACTGGGTGCGGGTGAGGGTCTGCCACCAGCGAAGGTCCTTCAGCGCGCTCCCGTCCCCGTCGCGGGCACGGCGCAGGCGCCTGATGCGGCGACGTCGCGTGAACATGGTCCTCCCCGGGGCGGGCGGCCCGCGCGGACTGCGCGAGCCGACGGTCTGAGGGCGACGTCGGCCGTCGTTCCCCGGCGGCGTCTGCCGCCGTCCCCATTCCACCTGATCGACGGTCGCCGCGACCAGTGCGATCTGCCATCTCCTCCGAAGGGAGGAGCCGCCGCCGGGATCGGGTCCGCCCGGGCCGGCTCCGCGCATCGACTCCGGCGGGTCCGCGCGTCCCGCCAGCTGAACCTGCGCATCGACCCGGTGAGCGCCCCGCCCCGGTCGGTCCCGCGCGCCGACCCGCCGGGCGCCGGGTCCGATCAGGTGGTGCGGAGCTCCGTCGGCAGCTCCTCGAGCAGGCGCAGCCACAGCTCGGAGGACGTCGGATAGCTCGGCACCGCATGGCGCAGCACGTGCACCGGCACCTGGCCGACGATCGCGATCGTCGCGGCATGGATCAGCTCCGAGGCCTCCGGGCCCACGAACGTCGCCCCGATCAGCGTGGCCGTGCCGCGATCGACCACCAGCTGGGCGGTGCCGGAGACGTCGTCCCGCAGCAGCGCGGAGCCGGCCGCGCCGCCGAAGGGGACCTGTGAGGTGACGACGTCGTGCCCGGCCTCGCGCGCCTGCTCTGCCGTGAGCCCGACCGAGGTGACCTGCGGATCGGTGAACACCACCTGCGGCACCGGCACGGTCTCCGGGACCGGTTCGAGAGCTTCACCGGTGACGCCGGCACGGATCGCCTGCCCGATCACGCGGGCGCGGTACTTGCCCCAGTGGGTCAGCGGCGCCTCGCCGCTCGCATCGCCCACCGCGTGCAGCCAGGACGGCAGCGGCGCCCCGGTCGCATCGTCCGACGTCGGGGCCTGCGCCCCGGTGATGTCCTCGGGGGAGAGGCCGATGGTCTCGAGGCCGACGTCCGCCAGTCGCGGCGTGCGACCCGTCGCGACCAGGATCTCGTCCCCGGTGACCTCGCGTCGGCCCTGCGCATCCTCCACCTGGAGGGTCACGCGGCCGCCATGGATCCTGCCGAGCCCGGAGTCGCGGGCGTCGGCCCGCTCGGCGGAGACCGCCGAGGTGCCGAGCTGGACCGTGACGCCGAGGGCCGTCAGAGCGCCCAGCACGTGCTCGCCCGCGAACGGCTCCATCCCCCGCAGCAGAGCGTCGCCGCGCACCAGGAGGGTGATGTGGGAGCCCAGCGCCGCCATCCACGTCGCGGCCTCGACCGCCACCACACCGCCGCCCACGATGAGCAGCTCCCCGGGGATCTCCTGCACCCCGGTCGCGTCGCGCGAGGTCCACGGGGAGAGTGGCTGCAGCGCGTCCGGCACGACGGCCTGCGAGCCGGTGGCGATCACGACGGCGCGGGTGGCGTGGACGAGCGTCGGCGGGCCCCCGTCGGGATCCTCGACGCGCACCTCGCGCTCGCCGACGATCCGGCCGTGTCCGCGCACCACCCGCATCCCGGCGCCCTCGGCCCACTCGACCTGACCGGTGTCGTCGTACTGGGAGACCCATGTGTCGCGCCGCGCCAGCAGGGAGGCCGTGTCCACCTCCGGCGTGGAGACGCCGTCCAGATGTGCGGCGGCATCGGCGACCGCGAGCGGCCGCAGCAGGGCCTTGGACGGCATGCAGGCGTAGTAGGAGCACTCGCCGCCCAGCAGCTCGCCCTCGATGAGCACGGCGGTCTGGTCGGTGCCCTCGATCGCGTACTGGGCGACGTTCTCGCCGACGGGGCCGCCGCCGATCACGACGACGTCGGCGGTGATCTCGGGGGCAGAGGCGGACTGCGGGACGGTGGACTGCGCATGAGGAGCCATGTCGGCACGCTACGCCCGCGAGCGGCTCTCGTCACGGGGCGGCTCCAGGGAGGACGGGGCATGGTCTCGGTGTCGCAGGACGCTCTACCTGTGAGGCGGCTCACAGTTGGCGGTGACTTCTGCATCGTGCCGTGGGAGGAAATCGCGGCCCTTAGCGTGGGCGCATGTCCACAACGGGGTCGAACCATGATCCAGCGCATCCGCGCGAGGCCGAGGTCATCGAGGCCCTCCGCACGAGCAGGCCGATCACCCGCGCCGCCATCGCAGAGGCCACCGGGCTCAGCAGGACGACGGTCTCCGCCGTGATCGCCCCGCTCCTGGAGGAGGGAACCGTGGTGGTGGCCGGCCACGAGGACCATCCCGGCCGCGGCCGGCCCACCGAACGGATCGAGATCGACCTCGACGCGATCAGTGCGCTCGGGATCGATCTGGCCCACGGGGCCGTGCGCATCGCCGCGCTGAACATCGTCGGCGACGCGCTCACGACCGGGTCCCGGGAGCATCCGGAGGATCTCGGATGGGAGGAGCGGCTCGGCATCGTCCGCGAGCTCCTCGAGGAGCTCGCGCTGCCCGCGGCGATGCCGTCCCTGCGCGGCGTCGGGCTCGGGGTGCCCGGCCCCGCCGCGTTCCTCCACCGGGCCGACGCCCCCTGGCAGCGGCTCGTCGACGACCTCCAGGGGCGGTTCGGGGCGGAGGTCCGCGTGGACAACACCACCCGGTACGCCGCCTTCGCCGAGCATCTCGCCGCTCCCCGCCGCGATCGGATCACGCTGCACGTGCGCTGCTACCAGGGCGTGGGCGGAGCCGTCGTGCGCGAGGCACGGATCGACCGCGGCGCGGCGGGCCTGGCCGGCGAGATCGGCCACCTGCAGGTCGAGTTCCCCGGGGCACCGTGCCGATGCGGTCGACGCGGATGCCTCGAGACCGTGGCCTCCACCCCGTCGGTCCTCGCCGCCTGCCGGGCGCTGGGCCTCGGTCTGCACACCGTCGAGCAGCTGCACCAGGAGCTGGCCAGCGGGCGCGGCCGCGTCGACCCCGTCCTGACCCGCGCGGCCGAGGGCCTCGCCCACGCCCTGGTGCTCGCCGTGACCATGGTGGATCCCGAGGAGATCCTCCTCTCCGGCGACCTCTTCGATGCCGGCGACGCGCTTCTGGACCGGGTCCGAGGGCTCGTCGCCCGGGAGGCCGGAGCGCGGTTCCCCGCCGTCCGGCTCGGGCCCGGCCGTCTCTCCAGCGATGCCGGCGCCCTCGGCGCGGCCCTGCCCTTCACCCATCCGCGACCCTCCACAGGAAGGACCGTGATCGCATGAGCACGTCCCGATCCCGCGAGACCCGATCCCGCGAGAGCACCGTCCTCGCCGCGACGAGGCCGCCGCGCGCCGCCCGTCGGCGTGCAGTCCAGGCGGCCCTGGCCGCCTCCATCTCCGGACTGATGTTCGGCTGGGACGCGATGGCGCTGAACGTCGTGAAGAACGCGCTGCAGTTCCACACCGGGTCGGGATCCGGGCTGATCGGCTTCGCCGTCGCCTTCGGCGTCCTCTCCGCGGTGCTGGGGGCCTTCCTCGCCGGGCGCCTCTCGGACCGCATCGGTCGCCGGGCGATCATGGTGGTCTCGGCAGTGCTGTTCATCGTCGCGTCCACCGGCACGGCCTTCATCGGCGACTCGATGGCGCTGTTCCTCGTCTGGCGCCTGTTCTCCGGGATGGCGATGGGGGCGGCGATGACGATCGCCCCGGCCTATGTCTCCGAGACTGCCCCGGCGGACATGCGCGGCATGCTCGTCTCCCTGCGCCAGTTCATGCTGATCATCGGCTTGTTCGTGTGCGGTCTGCTGGGCGATGCGATGCTCGCGGCCGCGCCGTCTCCCGCCGGCGACGCCCCGCTGTCCACCGCACGGCTGGGGCTGCTGGGCCTGCACCTCGAGGTCTGGCAGTGGGCGTTCCTCTCCGTGGCCGCCGGCGGGCTGATCTACCTCATCGCCTCGCTGCTGGTGCCCGAGTCCCCGCGCTTCCTCATCGCCCGAGGTCGTGTGAAGGAAGCACGGGGCGTGCTCGTGCGCACCCTCGGCGAAACCTCCGTCGATGCCCGCGTCCAGGAGATCTCGGAGTCTCTGGGCGGGCACAGCATCGGCGGCTTCCGATCGCTGCTGAACCGTTCCGGGACCAACCTCCAGCGGATCGTGTGGGTGGGCATCGGCCTCGCCGCCCTGCAGCAGCTCGTGGGCATCAACGCGATCTTCTACTACGCGACCACCATCTTCTCGACGATCGGCTTCGGCGAGCAGGCCGCGCTCCAGCAGACCCTGATCCTCACCGCGGTCAAGATCGCTGCGATCGTCACCGGGATGCTGCTCGTGGATCGGGTGGGCCGACGCCCCCTGCTGCTGGTGGGGTCGATCAGCATGTTCGCCGCCCTCGTGATGACCGCCGTGGTCATGCTGACGGCCCCGCAGGTCGCCGGGCCGGACGGGGCGCTCAGCCCCGACCTGGCCGGATCTCCCGGCCGCGCCGCGCTCGCCCTGGTCGCGCTGTGCCTGTACGTCTTCGCCTACGCCGGCACCTGGGGGCCGATCATGTGGGTGCTGATCGGCGAGATGTTCCCCAACCGCCTGCGCGGCGCCGCCACCTCGGTGGCGGGCGGTGTGGAATGGGCCTCGAACTTCGCCGTCACCCTGACATTCCCGGTGCTCGCCGCCTGGTCGATCGGGTCCACGTACGTCCTCTACGCCGCGGTGGCTCTGCTGTCCATCGGGTTCGTCGTGAAGTTCGTGCCCGAGACCAAGAATCTCGAGCTCGAGCAGATGGACGACTTCTCGAACTGAGCCGACCCGACCCGACCCGACCCGACCCGACCTGACCCGACCCGACCTGACCCGACCCGACCCGGCCGCGTCCGTGTCCGACGCAGGGCCCCGCGTCCCCGCGTCGGCCGCTCCATCCTGCGCATCCCTCCACGAAAGGCACCACCGATGACCGATGACACCCAGCGGCCCCTCGAGGGATCCCGCACCGCCCCGGCGGTCCCCGCCGCCGAGCCGACGGGTGCCCCGCGCCGCAACATCCTCATGCTGATGACGGATCAGCACCGGGTGGACACCCTGGGCTGCTACGGCAGCACCACCTGCCGCACCCCGAACCTCGATGCGCTCGCCGCGACCGGCACCCGCTTCGACTCCTGGTTCACCCCGTCGGCGATCTGCACCCCGGCACGTGCCTCGCTGTTCACCGGTGCGGCCCCCTTCCGCCACAAGCTGCTGGCCAACCACGAGCGCAACGTCGGCTACATCGAGGATCTCCCCGAGGACCAGTGGACCCTCCCCGAGGAGCTGCGGGCCCAGGGCTATCAGTGCGGACTCGTCGGGAAGTGGCATGTGGGGGAGGAGCGCACCGCTGCGGACTTCGGCTTCGACGCCGAGCACTACCCGGGCTGGCACAACCCCGTCGACCATCCCGACTACGTGCGCTGGCTCGAGGAGAACGGGCACCCGCCGTATCGGATCACCGAGCGTATCCGCGGCCGCTTCCCCAACGGAGAGGTGGGGAACCTGATGGCGGCCCGGCTGCAGCAGCCGGTCGAGGCCACCTTCGAGCACTATCTCGCCGACCGCACCATCGAGATGCTCACGCGATACGCCCGCGACGGAGAGGAGTCCGACGTCCCGTTCTTCGTGGTCTCGAGCTTCTCCGGCCCGCACCTGCCGTACGTCGTGCCCGATGAGTACTTCGACCTGTACGACCCTGCCGACGTCGAGCTGCCCCGATCGGTCGCCGAGGATTTCGCGGACAAGCCGCCGGTCCAGCAGAACTACTCGCGCCACTGGGCCTTCGACACCATGACCGAGGCCGAGTCCCGCACACTGATCGCCGCCTACTGGGGCTACGTGACGATGATCGATCGCGAGTTCGGCCGGATCCTCCGCGCGGTGGAGGAGCTGGGCCTGGCGGAGACCACCGCCATCGCCTTCAGCTCCGACCACGGGGAGTTCACCGGCTCCCACCGGCTGCACGACAAGGGTCCGGCGATGTACGACGACATCTACCGCACCGGTGGCATCCTCCACGTGCCGGGCGCTCCGGCGCAGGTCCGCGATGAGTTCGTGAGCCTGCTCGACCTCACCGCGACGTTCCTCGATCTCGCGGGTCTCGAGACGGCACCGGCCGTCGACTCGCGCTCGCTCCTGCCGCTCGTACGGGGCGAGGACGTCGAGTGGGACGACCATGTGCTGTGCGAGTTCCACGGCCACCATTTCCCGATCGCCCAGCGGATGTTGCGCGGGCGCCGGTACAAGCTGATCGTGAGCCCGGAGTCCCGCAACGAGCTCTACGACCTCCAGGAGGACCCCGATGAGCTGCACAACCGCTACGACGACCCGCGGCTGAGCGGCGTGCGCCAAGAGATGCTCGCGGATCTCTACAGCCGGCTGCAGGCGCGGGGCGACAACTTCTATCACTGGATGAGCTCGATGTACGAGGTGGGCCACCTCGATCACGACCCGACGATGTCCGGGCTCGACGAGGTGACCTATCGGGGGTGAGGCGGCGAGGTGCCCTGGTGCCCTGGTGGCGAGGCGGCGAGGCGGCGAGGCGGCGAGGCGGCGAGTCGGGGCGAGGCGGCGAGTCGGGGCGAGGCGAGACCCGCCCCGACGACCAGTCGGACGACCGGCGAGCCAACGTTCCTCCCCACCTCCCCGTCGTCCACACGGCGCGGACGCGTGCCCGCATGTCGGCCCCGGTCCCTAGGCTCGGGGCATGAGAATCCTGCACACCTCGGACTGGCACCTGGGGCGCACGCTGCACAAGGTCGATCTGCACGAGCACCAGGCGGCATTCGTCGACTGGCTGGTCGATCTCGTGCGCGAGCGGGAGGTCGACGTGGTCGTCATCCCCGGTGACGTGTACGACCGCGCCGTGCCGGCCGTCACCAGCGTGAAGCTGCTCGATTCCGCCCTCGCCCGTCTGGCGGACACGGGCGCCACCGTGGTGCTGACCTCCGGGAATCACGATTCGCCGGAACGGCTCGGCTTCGGCCGCGGGCTCATGCGGGCCGGCGTCCACCTGCTCACCGACATCGCGGGCATCGAGCATCCGGTCAGCGTCGAGGACGAGCACGGAGAGGTGCTGCTCTTCGGGCTGCCGTATCTCGAACCCGACCGCGTGCGCACCGAGCTCGTGGCCGAGGGGGAACCGCCGCTGGCGCGCAGCCACGAGGCCGTCACCCGCGCCGCCCTGGACCGGGTGCGCGAGCGCGCCGCTGCGCATCCCGGTGCCCGCACCGTCGTGCTCGCCCACACCTTCGTCACCGGTGGCGAGGCGAGCGACTCCGAGCGCGACCTCTCGGTGGGCGGAGTCGACTCCGTGCCCGCCGGTGTGCTGGGCGGCATCGACTACCTGGCGCTCGGCCACCTGCACGGCTGCCAGGACCTCACCGCCGCCGTCGGCGCTCCGGCCTGGTACTCCGGCTCCCCGCTGGCGTTCTCGTTCTCCGAGCGCACCCACCGCAAGTCCGTGCTGCTCGTCGAGCTCGGCGCGCCCGGCCCCGGCGAAGAGGGGGCCGAGGTCACCGTCGAGCGGATCCGCACCCCCGTGCCGCGCCGCCTCACGGAGCTGCGCGGCACCCTCGAGCAGATCCTCGCGCAGCAGGACCAGCACGGCAGCGACTGGGTGAAGGCGGTCGTCACCGACCCCGCACGGCCCGCCCACCTGCAGGAGCACCTGCGTGAGGGATTCCCGCACCTGCTGCTCACCGAGTACGCCCCCGACGGGAGAGAGGCCCGGGAGGGCACCCCCGTGGTGCGCCGGGAGGCGAACCCGCTCGAGGTGATGGACGAGTTCCTCGCCGCGGTCACCGGCGCCGACCCGACGCCCGCCGAGCACGACGTGCTCGAGCGCGCCTACCGTCACGTGCGGCGCGACCAGGAGGCCTCATGAAGCTCCATCACCTGCGCCTGACCGCGATCGGCCCCTTCGCCGGCACCGTCGAGATCGACCTCGCCGCCCTCGGTGCGAGCGGCATGTTCCTGCTGGAGGGACCCACCGGGTCCGGCAAGTCCACGATCCTCGATGCCATCGCCTACGCGCTGTACGGGCAGGTCGCCGGCAGCGCCACCAGCGATGCCCGGATCCGCTCCCAGTTCGCCCAGCCCACCGAGGCGAGCGTCGTGGACCTCGTCTTCGAGACGGCCTCGGGGATCTACCGGGTGCGCCGCCAGCCCGAGTTCCAGCGCCCCAAGCTCCGCGGCACCGGCACCACGAAGGAGCAGCCCAAGGCCGTGCTGTGGCGCATCGGTTCCCCGCAGCTGATCCCTGCGGTGATCGCCGACGAGATGGGCGGCGGGGGAGGGGTCGAAGCGATCGCGACCCGGATCGACGAGGTGGGCCGCGAGATCCAGCGCGCCGTGGGCCTGAACCGGGACCAGTTCACCCAGACCGTGCTGCTGCCCCAGAACGAGTTCGCCCGCTTCCTGCGCGCCGGCACCGGGGAGCGGCAGCAGGTGCTGCAGCGCGTGTTCGGCACCGAGACCTACGCCGCCGTCGAGAAGCAGCTCGAGGAGATGCGCAAATCCGCCAAGCGCCAGGTGGACCAGGCGCAGCAGACGCTCGGCACGGCGCTCGCCCGGTTCACCGAAGCCACCGCGCTGGAGACCGAGCAGGTGACCGTCCTGCAGGACCACGCGGACGCCCTGCGGCTGGACCCATTGACAGCAGCGGCCGACGAGCACCTCGCCGCCGTCACCGCCCGTGCGACCACGACGGGCAGCGCCGCGCAGAGCGCCGCGACCGCGGAGCAGACCGCCCGCACCGCCGCCGAGACCGCGAAGACCGCGCGCACCCGCATCGAGCGCCGACGCACGCTCGATGCGCTGGCCGCCCGGCTCACGACGGAGAAGCCCGTCGTCGACGCCGCCCGACGCTCCCTGCAGCGCGATGAGACCGCCCGCCCCGTCGCGGACCTGCTGCGCCGACGAGACACCGCCACCGCCCAGGCCGCCACCGCCCTGGAGAACCTCGCCCAGCTCGCCGAGAGCACCCGTCCGGACCAGCCCGCGCTCGTCGACCTGCTGGAGAACGACGAGGCCGACGCGGAGCTCGCCACCGCGGCCGACGAGGCCACCACCGCTGCCGGCACCCTCGCCGACCTCGTCACCCTCGAAGCCGCCCTCCCCGCCCGCGAGCAGAAGCTCGCCGAGCGCCGAGAGACGCTCGCGAGGACGACGAGCGCCCTCGCGGCGCTCAGCGAGCAGCTCGAGGCACGGCCCGCACAGCGCAGCGAGCACCTCACCGCTCGCGATACCGCCCGTGCCGCCGCCCGGGCCCTCGGGGACGCCCGGCTCGCACTGCGCAGCTCCCAGGAGCGCCAGCAGGCCACGACCGCCGCCGCGGCGCAGCAGGGCACGGTCGAGGCTGCTCGCGAGCAGACCGTCGCCGCCCTGCGCACCGCCCGTGAGAAGGCCGATGCCGAGGCGGACCTGCGCCGGCGTCGCCTCACCGGGATCGCTGCGGAGCTCGCCGTGGACCTCGCCGAGGGGGACGCCTGCCCCGTCTGCGGCGCGGTCGAGCACCCGCACCCGGCCGGCGCCGCCGAGGATGCCGTGAGCCCCGAGCAGGTCGAGGCCGCCGAGACCGCCCGCCAGGCCGCCGAGGCCGCGCACGCCCGGGCCGAGCAGGCGCACGCCCTCGCGAGCCAGGAACTCGCTCGCCTCCGCGAGATCGCCGGAGACCTCACGCCCGAGACGGCGAAGACCGCCGTGGAGGAGGCGAGCGCCCAGGTCACCACGGCTCAGGAGGCCGAGAAGAAGGCCGCCCGGATCGATACGCAGATCACGGCCTTCGACGAGGAGACCGACCGCCTCACGAAGCGCAAGGAGGCCGACGCGCTCGGCGTCGAACGCGAGCGCACCGCGATCGAGGAGACCGCCCGAGCGCTCGAGGCCGACCGGACGAAGGTCGCCGAGGCCCGCGGCGAGGACGACTCCATCGCCGCTCGCCGTCGGGCCCATCTCTCCCGCGCCCGCGCCGCCACCGCGCTGCGCGACGCACTGCGCACCCGCACCGAGGCCACCACCCGCGCCGACGAGCTCACCGAGGAGGCGAACGCCGCCCTGGCCGCCGCCGAGCTCGCCACTGCGGAGGCCGCGCGAGCAGCGGTGCTCGAGACGGCCGAACGTCGACGTCTCGAAGCGCTCGTCCAGGCCCGCGCCGTCGACGAGTCCCGCCTCGCCGACGGTCTCGCCGAGGAGGGCATCGAGGCCACCGTCGCCACTGACGAGGCCCGGGAGCAGGCCGACGCCGCACTCGCGGACGCCACCGCCCGGCATGCCACCGCGCAGGAAGCGGCCCGCGACGCCGCCGGCCTCGCTGCGCGCCTCGGCGGTGTCGCAGAGCGGGGAGCAGCCGCCCGCACGGCCCTGCAGACGGCCACCGACCAGGTGCGCACCATCAGCGAGGACGCTGGCGTGGTGGTGCGCGTCGCCGACCTCGCGACCGGCCGCTCGAGCGACGGGGACCGCGTGCAGCTGTCCACCTACGTGCTCATGTGGCGCCTGGACGCCGTGGTGCAGGCCGCCAACGCCCGCCTGGCCCTGTTCTCCGGCTCCGACCTCGAGCTGCTGAGGGACACCGGCGCACGAGGTGCCCGCAAGACGGGCCTGGACCTGCTGGTCCTGGACCGTCGGACCGATCAGGTGCGCGTTCCCGAGACCCTCTCCGGTGGCGAGACCTTCTTCGTGTCCCTCGCCCTTGCGCTCGGCCTCGCCGACATCGTCATGGGCGAGGCCGGCGGCGTGCAGATGGAGACCCTGTTCATCGACGAGGGCTTCGGCAGCCTCGACCCCGAGACCCTCGAGACAGTGGTGCGCGAGATCGGCCGCCTCGCCGAGAGCGGCCGCGTGATCGGTGTGGTCAGCCACGTCGGCGACATGAAGGCGCAGATCGCCGAGCAGATCCACGTGCGCCGCGGCGCCGATTTCCGCTCGACCCTGAGCGTGACGGCGTGACGGCGTGACGGCGTGACGGCGTGACGGGTTGACGGTGTGAACACGCTCTCCGTCCGTGTCGGCATCCCGGGGACAGGAACGTGATGTTGGAGGGACACTGCGGGCAGGTCGTGCGGCTCCCTGAGCGGCACGCCGATCACTCCACGACGCCCTCCGGCCCTCGTTCCTCTGCGGCGCTTCCGCGCGTCGCGACCGCCCAGGCATCGTGGCCTCCCCTGCGACCTGGGTCACTCGGGGTCATCCAGCGCTGCGATCCAGCTGCTCGCGGGTCCAGCGCTCGACCCGGGGCTCCGCCGCGCCCGGGACCTCGGTGGTAACCCCGTCCCGGTCGATGAGGACGATCCGGTGGCCGTCGTCGATGAGCTTCTTGGCCATCTGTCCCGCGACGTGGCGCGCCACCGGCAGCACCTCGTCGACCCGGCTCATGTCGAAGACCACCCGCTCCGTCGTCGGCGGATCCTCCAGGACCCTCTCCACCAGCGACTCGACACTGCTGAGCACGAGATCGCCCTGCAGGACGTAGAGCGTCGCCCGATGCTCGTCGATCCACACCGTCCGGGTCTCCCGCAGCGACGACCGGGCCGGCCGAGCCGGCTCCATGAGGTGCAGGTGGAGCTCTTCGGACAGGTGCTGCATCATCGCCACGCCCCGGGAGCTGTTGCCGTGGGCATCCAGCCCCGGTGAGAACACGGCGATGCCCAGCTGCCCGGGGAGCACGCCGACGATGCCGCCGGCCACGCCGCTCTTGGCGGGGATGCCGACCGTGGTCAGCCAGTCCCCGGCGGCGTCGTACATCCCGCAGGACGTCATCACGCCGAGCAGGTGCCGAGTGGTGGTCCTGCTGAACAGGCGCTCGCCGGTGTTGGGCTGGACCCCGCCGTTGGCGAGCGTGGCCGCCATCAGGGCGAGATCACGCACCGTCACCGAGGCCGCGCACTGGCGGATGTAGCCGTCCACCGCATCCTGCGGCTCCTGATCGAGGGCTCCCGCGGCGCGCAGCAGATGCGCGAGTCCGAGGTTCCGGTGGGCGCTGGCAGCTTCCGAGGCCGCCACCGCCTCGTCGATCTCGATCTCGCGCTCCGCGAGCTGCGAGAACAGCTCGAGGATCCGCTCATCGGCCGGCCTCGCTCCGTGGCTGAGCAGTGCGTGGGTCGCGATCGCCCCGGCGTTGATCATCGGATTGCGCGGCATGCCGGTGTCGGGGTCCAGCGAGAGCTCGTTGAACGCCTCGCCGCTGGGCTCCACCCCGATCCGCGCCAGGACGTCCTCGAGGCCGCGCTCCTCGATCGCCTGGGCATAGACGAACGGTTTGGAGATCGATTGGATGGTGAAGTGGTGGTCGGCGTCGCCGCTGGCGTAGACGGTCCCGTTGATCGTGCTCATCGCGACGGCGATCCGCTGCGGATCTGCCGAGGCGAGCTCCGGGATGTAGTCGGCCGGAGCTCCGGGGGCGACGTGGGCCGTCTGCTCGATCGCGCGGTCGAGGTAGTCCAGGATCGGGGATCGCATGGGGCGCTCCATCACGTGGTCGGGGCGGGGCAGGGTGCCGCGAAGGGCGACGTCAGTGTTCCACGGCCCACCGAGCGGGGGCTCCTCTACGGGCGGCCGCGCGCTGGAGGCTCACGCACGGGAGGGTCGCATGCGGGAGGCTCGCAGGCCGGCGGCTCGATCGCGGGGTTCCTTCGCGACGGTGCGCACGCTCTCCACCGCGAGAGGCCCGGACGCCGAGGCCCGTACGGTGGCGCGTCTCCCACCGGGCGCAGGCACGCCGATAGGATGGGTGCGGCCCTGACTGCTGGGGACCCTGCCGCTCCGCGCGCTGCCCGTGAACGATCACGGGATCCGGCGCCGTCACCGCTTCCGGGCCGCAGTCCCCACCCATCTCCTTCGGAGGACCCGTGGACTCCCTCACCGTCCAGATCATCGTCACCGTCGTGGTCGGTCTGGCGTACATCGTCGGCCTGACCGGGATCGTCGTGCCCGTGCTGCCCGGCACCATCACCATCGCGATCGCGACCCTGATCTGGGCCATCGTGATCGGTGGATGGCCGGCCTGGATCGTCTTCGCGATCGTGCTCGTGCTCAGTGCCATCGGCATGACCACCAGCTACGTGCTCACGGGCAGGAAGCTGCACGCCGCCGAGGTGCCGATGTGGCCGATCTACGTGGGCATCGCCGCCGGCATCGTCGGCTTCTTCGTGATCCCGCTGCTGGGCCTGCCGATCGGCTTCGTGCTCGGCCTGTGCGTGAGCGAGGCCGTGCGGCAGAAGGACATCGCCAAGGGACTCGGCTCCGCCTGGATCGCCGTCAAGGCGCTCGGCGTGGGCATCATGATCGAGTTCTCCCTGGCCATGCTCTCCACGATCGTGTTCGCGGTCGGCGTCGTCGTCCATTTCGTGACTGCATGACCGCCCCCCGCCCCGCCCCCGCGAACAGCTCGGGCCCCGTGAACAGTTCCGCCGGTTCCGCCGGCGCGAACAATCCCGCTGGCGCGAACGGTCCGGCCCCGGCCCCTGCCCCTGCCCCTGATCCTGATCCTGGCCCTGCCGAGCCCGTGACCCCACCGATCCAGAACATCGACCGCGACCATCCCGCGGTCCTCGTCCCGGGCCTGAAGCGCCTGCTCAAGGGCTCCTGGGAACAGCGCGGATGGTTCATCCTGGCCGTGCTCGGAGCGACCGCGTTCGCGCTCCTGCAGATCGCGACCTCCTCGATCATCGGCAGCGTCACCGAGAACGTCGTCGTGCCCTCCTTCGCCGACGGCGGCGACATCGAGCTGGGCCTGGTCGTCGGCGGGGGCCTGGCCATCTTCGGCATCGCCGTAGCCCGCGCCGTGACCGTGATGGCCCGCCGCATCTTCGCGGCCGCCGCCCAGTTCGACCTGTTCCGCCTGTACCGCGAGCGCCTGGCCGCCGTGTACGCGAAGGTGCCGCTTCTGTGGCACCGCCGACAGTCCACCGGCACCCTGCTCAGCTCGGTCTACTCCGACGTCGAGGCGACCTTCTTCGCGATGGCGCCCTTCCCCTTCGCCCTGTCCACCATCGTGATGCTGGTGTACGCGACGGTCGTCGTGGCGCGCATTGACCCGGTGATCCTGCTGGTCATGCTCGCGCTGATCGTGCTGCTGATCGCCCTGAACGTGCTGCTGCAGCGCTTCGCCACCCCGATCGCCGTGCGCTCCCAGCGGCTGCGCGCGGAGGTCGCCGAGATCGCCCACGAGTCCTTCGACGGCGCGAACGTCGTGAAGTCCCTGGGCCGCGAGGACGTCGAGGAGAAGCGTTTCTCCCGGGCGGCCGACGACCTGCGCAGCACCGGCATCCGGTTCGGCTACGTGCGCGGCTGGTTCGACCCCGCGATCGACGCTCTGCCCAACCTCGGCATCCTCGCCGTCGCCGTGCTCGGCGCCTGGCGGATCGGGGAGGGTCATCTGACCACCGGCCAGCTGGTCGAGGTGTCCTACCTGTTCACGCTGATGTCCCTGCCGATCCGCTCCTTCGGCTGGGTGCTCGGCGACCTCTCGCGCACCGTCGTCGGCGGCGGCCGCGTGCAGCAGATCCTCGACGTCACCGAACAGCGCGTCTACGGTCCCGACGCCCTGCCCGAGGGCCCTGGCGTGCTCACCTTCGACGAGGTCTCCTTCGTCTATCGCGACGACCCCGCCCAGGTGATCCTGGGCCGCGGCGCCCGCGCGGAGGACCACCTGCGCACCGCGACCGCCCTGCACGACGTCTCCCTGCGCGCCGACCCCGAGGCCGGGACCCGCGTGCTCGCCGTCGTCGGCGCCACCGGCTCCGGGAAGTCCACGCTCGCCCTGCTCGCCGCGGGCCTGGTGGATCCCAGCACCGGCAGCATCTCCCTCGACGGCGCGGACCTGCGCTCGCTCACGGCCGACGCCCTCACCGCGGACGTCGCCCTCGTGCTCCAGCAGGCCTTCGTCTTCGACGCGAGCGTGCGCGAGAACGTCACCCTCGGCGAGGCCATCGACGAGCGGACCATCCGTTGGGCGCTGCGCGTGGCCCAGGCCGAGGCCTTCGTCGACGCGCTGCCCGACGGGCTCGACACCGAGCTGGGGGAGCGCGGCGGGTCGCTGTCCGGCGGGCAGCGCCAGCGCATCGCGCTCGCCCGGGCCCTGGCCCGCAGGCCCCGCCTGTTGATCCTCGACGACGCCACCAGCGCCTGCGATCCCAGCGTGGAGCTGGCGATCCTCGACGGGATCCGCCGCGAGATGACCTCCTCGACGCTCCTGCTGATCGCCTACCGCAAGTCCACGATCTCGCTCGCGGACCAGGTCGTCTTCCTCGATCACGGCCGGGTCGGTGCCGCCGGCACCCATGAGGAGCTGCGTGGACGCAGCGAGGGCTACCGCGCTCTGGTCGACGCATATGACGAGGCCGCGATCTCCCACAACCTGCTCGAGGCCTCCCGGCCCCAGCCCAGTGACGGCCCGGATCCGGGCATCGCCGTGGACGCCGCGCGCGCCCGCACCGTCACCGCCGCCGTCGAACGCCATGGCGAGGGCAGATACCGGCGTGAGGACGCGACGGCCGACGGGGAGTGCGAGTGCGAGCCGCCGACGGCGACCGGCGGGCTGACCGCCGTCGCACCGGACGCTGCCACTCCGGACGCTGCCGAGCCCGACGCCGTCGCACCGGACGCTCCCGAGCCCGACGCTGCTGAGCCGGACGGCGCCGCGCCGGGCTCTGTCGAATCGGACGCTCCCGCACCGGACGCTCCCGCACCGGACGTTCCCGGCCCGGACGCTCCCACCCCGGGCGCTGCCGTGTCCGCTCCGACCGATGAGGAGGCCGGCCGATGACCGCCGCACCTGCCGCCGACCGCACCGAATCCTCCGCGCTCGGCAGCGAGACCACCACCGACGAATCCGCCCTCCACACCATTCGGCGGGGCCTCGGGCTCACCCCCGAGCTGCTGCGCGGGCTGTGGGTCACGCTGCTGCTGGCCGTGGTCGCCACCGGCGGCAAGGTGGTCGTCCCGATCGCCGTGCAGTCGATCCTGGACCGCGGCATCATCGCCCCGGAGCGGCCCGACGTCGCCTTCGTCGCCGGCGCCGCAGGGCTCGCCGCCATCGTCCTGCTGGGTACCGCGGCCTGCAACGTCCTCATGAACCGTCGGCTGTTCCGTCTGGCCGAGACGTCACTGGCGACGCTGCGCAAGCGCGCCTTCCGCCACATCCACGACCTCTCGCTGCTCACCCAGGGCACCGAGCAGCGCGGAGCGCTCGTCTCCCGCGTGACCAGCGACGTCGACACCGTCAGCCAGTTCATGAGCTTCGGTGGCATCATGCTGGTGGTGATGAGCATGCAGCTCGTCCTCGCCACGGGCGTGATGGCCTTCTACTCGTGGCCGCTCGCCCTCGTGGTGTGGCTCTGCTACATCCCGATCCTGCTGATCATGGGCTCGCTGCAGAAGCGCATCCGAGCCCGCTTCCAGCAGGTCCGTGCGAACGTCGGCAGCATGCTCGGCGCGGTCTCAGAGTCCCTCGTCGGCGCTGCCACCGTGCGCGCCTACGGCGTCGAGGACCGCACCCGCTCCGGGCAGGTCGATCGCGTGCGCGACGTGCGCAACGCGCAGTTCTCCGTGCTGAGGCCGCAGTCCGCGTCGTTCTTTCTCTCGGAGACGGCGGACGGCCTGGCCACCGCGATCGTCGTCGTGGTCGGCATCCTGCTGGGAACGCAGACGCTCGGCGTGAACCTGCCGGGGGCGGACCTCACCGCTGGCGGCGTCATCGCCTTCGTGTTCCTGGTGTCCCTGTTCAGCCAGCCGGTGCGCATGGGCATCGAGATGCTCTCGGAGGCGCAGAACGCGGTGGCCGGCTGGCGGCGCGTGCTCGGCGTGCTCGACACTCCGGCCGACGTCGCCGATCCCGGCGGCGCCATGGATCCCCACACCGGACGGCGCCTGGCCCCCGTGCCCGGCGCGACTCTGCTGCCCGACGGTCTGCTCGACATCCAGATCCGTGACCTGCGCTTCTCCTACCCCACCGGGCCCGAGGTGCTGCACGGCATCAGCGTCGACATCCCCGCCCGCAGCCGCATCGCGATCGTGGGCGAGACCGGCAGCGGCAAGACCACCTTCGCCAAGCTGCTCACCCGCATGATGGATCCCGCGAGCGGCGAGCTGCTCATCGGCGGCATCCCGCTGCACCTCATCCCGTATTCCTCGCTGCGCTCGCGCGTGATCATGGTGCCGCAGGAGGGCTTCCTCTTCGACACCTCCGTCGCAGGCAACCTGCTGTACGGGAAGCCCGACGCGACCCACGACGAGATGCGCCGCGCCCTGGACGAGCTGGGGCTCGGCACCTGGGCCGACGAGCTGCCCGACGGCCTGGACACCCCAGTGGGCCAGCGCGGCGAGTCCCTCAGCGCGGGGGAGCGGCAGCTGGTCGCCCTGGCTCGCGCCTATCTCGCCGACCCCGACGTGATCGTGCTCGACGAGGCCACGAGTGCCGTCGATCCTGCGGCCGACGTGCGCCTCCAGCAGGCCATCGACGGCCTCGCCCGCGGTCGCACCACGATCACCATCGCCCACCGGCTCTCCACCGCCGAGCGCGCCGACCGGATCATGGTGCTCGACCACGGCGACCTCGTCGAGCACGGCACGCACGCCGAACTCGTGGAGCTCGACGGCGGGATCTACGCGGGACTGCACCGCTCCTGGGTGGCCCACCGAGCGTCACGGTGACCGGTGCGGTGCGGTGCGGTGCGGTGCGGTGCGGTGCGGTGAGCGGGAGCGCTGCGGTGAGCGGGAGCGCTGCGTGCCGGGTGCCGTGGTGAGCGGAGTCGATGGCGAGGCGAGCAGGATGGGAAACTCGGGAGCATGAGCTCGCCCGATTCGCTGAACCCTCCCGTTCCTCCGGTCTCCGCACGCGACGAACCGCGCTTCGGGAGCGACGAGCGGAAAGGCGCACTCGCCGCTGCCTTCCAGGACCAGGGCGAGGACTACGACCGGCTCCGCCCCGGCTACCCGCCCGCCGTGCTCGACGCGATCCTCGCCACCCTGCCTGGTGCTGAGCCGCGCTCTGCGCTGCCTCGCCGTGCGATCGACCTCGGCGCCGGCACCGGAAAACTGTCGTGGGCTCTCGCGGAGCGCGGTCTCGACGTCACCGCCGTGGACACGAGCCGGGCCATGCTCGAGACCGCTCTGCGCCGCGCCCCGTCGGGCGGCTCAGCGGACCCCACCGACTCATCCGGCTCACTGGCTTCAGCGGACCTCACGGTCTCCTCCGGCTCACTGGCTTCAGCGGAACCTGCCGACTCATCCGGCTCGGCGGACGCAGCAGGTGCTGCGCTCGCCGCTCCCCGGCTGGCCACGCACGTCGCCTCTGCTGAGGACACCGGCCTGCCGGCTGCATCGGCGGAACTGGTCACGGTCGCCCAGGCCTGGCACTGGTTCGACGCGCAGGCGGCATCGGCCGAGGTCACGCGGCTTCTCACACCGGGCGGCACGCTCGCGCTGGTGTGGAACATGCTCGACGTGACCATCCCCTGGGTGCACCGCCTCTCCCGGATCATGCACGCCGGCGACATCCATCGTGAGGACTTCTCGCCCACGGTCGGCCCCGGCCTCGAGCTCCTCCAGCGCAGCGTGCACCAGTGGGAGGACCCGATGCCCACGCCGGACGTCATCGACCTCGCCCGCACCCGCAGCTACGTGATCACTGCCTCCGAGGAGCGCCGTGCGAAGGTCCTGGCGAATCTCGACTGGTACCTCCACGAGCATCTCGGCCACGCGCCGGGGAGCATCATCGGGATCCCGTACCGCACCGACCTGTTCCTCTACCGGCCCTCCGCTGCCTGACCGCCGATCGCGCCCCGTCGTTCTGACCTGTCCCGTCGTTCGCGCCCCGTCGTTCTGACCTGCCCTGTCGTTCGCGCCCCGTCGTTCTGACCTGCCCTGTCGTTCTGGCCCGCTCACTGCGGCCGGGCGCTCTGACCCCCGCGACTCCCCTCCCGCTGCTTTGCTTCCCGTTACTCATTAGTAGCCGGGGGAAGTAGGCGTTGAGAGCGCTCCATTCCGCCTACTCCCCCGGGGTGCCCGACTCGCTGGGGTGTGTGAAGCACCGGAGCGCCCGACTCGCTGGGGCGCGTGAGGCACCGGCGTGCCCGAGTCGCTGTGGTGCGTGAGGCGCCGGCGTGCCTGACACGCCGGGGCCCCGACCCGCGGGGGGTGCGAGAGGCGCCGGGGTGTCCGACTCGCCGGGGCGCGTGAAGCGTCGGTCGACAGACCCAGGCGGGACGACGTGTCACGGGCGCCATCCTCGGGCCCGGAGCTCTTCGCGGACCAGGTGCACTGCAGCGGCGCAGCCTGCGTGAGCGTCGTCCTTGTAGAGGCGGATCTCGGACCACCGGGCGGCTTTCACCCGCCGCGCACGCCGGATGTCCCGCTTCACCTGTTGATCCTTGTTATGGGCGGCGCCTTCGTATTCGGCGCAGACGCGGTATTGCGGCCACTGGAAGTCCGGGGTGTGGAGCGCGACGCCGTCAGGCCCGATGAGTGGCACGTTGATCAGCGGTTCGGGCAACCCGGCGTCGATGAACGCCAACCGCAGCATGGTCTCCATCGGGGAGTCCGCTCCTCGACGCACATCGGTGAGGGCACGCCGGAGTGACGCGGCGTAGTGACCCGTGCAGGCGTTCGCCAACTGCTCGAGGCTGCACCACGGTTTCCGTCGTCCGTTCTCGAACTGCGGCCGCGGAGCCCGGACGAGATGGTCACCGACCGCCACGAGCTGACCATGGGTCAGGTGGCGCGCGAGATCTCGCCACGTTCGCGATCGAGTGGTCATGCGAAACGAGCAGTGCGGTGGCGGCGCGGTCTCGTGGAAGGACAGGACCTGGGTGAAGACCAGTCGCTGCACGTCCTCCTCAGCCAAGGTGAAGTCGTGCCACCGCACGACGGCGCCATGACTGTTGCGGCCGCCGGGAATCGACAAGTGCACTGGTTTTCGCGAATCCCAGGAACCGAGCTGCGGAGGAAGAGGCATGTTCCACAGCCGAGCGGCGGAAGGACCGACGACGACGGCGGAGCCATCCTGTCGACTGAGGGCGGCGACGATGGCGGCCTCGGAGACCGGTGGGCCCGTGCGTGAAAACAGGCCTCGGCGGATTCGGGAGATGTCCTTCCGCTTGAGGCGATCCTGGGAGACGCCTGCTCGTCGTGCCTCGGCGCTGGTGAACACATGCCAGGGGAGCGCAGCGGGGAGCGGGAGCGGAGGGCGCGACATCACGCCAGGATGGGACTACTCGCGCTCCGACGCCGCGGGCCATCCACAGTCCGCACTGTGGAGGAGAGGTGCGGTGACGGCCCGAGGCTCGGACCGCGACGCTGAGTCCTCGACGTGTGAGTGCTGCGCGACGCTGAGATCCCGACGTGTGAGTGCTGAAGGCCCCGCGCGCTTCGCCCAGCCTCTCGTCCCGCTTCGCCAGCTCCGGCGCGTCATCCCCGCCTGGCCTTCCGCCCTCGCCCTGGCCTTCTGCCCCGCCTCGCCCCGGGCCTTCGTCGTGCCGCGTCGGTAACCCGTCTGAACAGGCGTTGAGAGCAGCCTATTCCGCCTACTTCGACGGGGTGCTCGAGCGTGAGAGGTCGCGAGTGGCCGCGGGCGTGAGCCGGGCGTGAGCCGGGCGATGTCGGCGACCTGCGCGTGCCTCGCGTGCCGTGCCCGTGCTGTCCGGGTCAGCTGGTGTGCCCGGCATCGGCTGCGCCGCCGGTCGTCAGCCTCCCGCGCCGTCCGCCAGCTGCCGCAGCCGCCGGCTGTCAGCCGCCAGCGCCCGTGCCGCCCGCAGCCGCTGGCTGTCAGCCGCCAGCGCCAGCGCCCGCGCCGGCCCCGTCACCCGGGCCGGCCTCGTCGCCCGTGCCGTCGCCCGCGCCGTCGGCGGTCGCGAGGCTCATGTCGGTCACGCGCCACCGGTCGCCGTCCCAGGCGACCTGGGCGACGATCTGTCCGGAGACCTCGTCGATGGGGGTGGCCTCGTAGCGGGGGTCGTCGACGATGATGCTCGCGGCCTGGGTGAAGGTGGCAGTGACCTCGCCGGTGGCCGGCGGCTCGCCCTTGCCCTCGAAGGCGGTGTCGCTGACGTCGAAGCCGCCGTCGACCAGGTAGCCGTCCTGCTCGGCGAGCAGCTCAGCGTTGCCGAGGAACGTCGTGCAGACCTCGCACTTGGGGTCCACGGAGTTCTCCCACACCGAGACATCGCCGCTGGTCATCATGTAGGTGTACGAATCCAGCAGGTAGGTGACCGTGGCCTGTGCGCCCTCGGGGGTCTGCTCCGTGAGGCCGGCGGGTGCCTCAGGCTTCGCGACCTCTGGGCGCGGGGGCTGCTGCGCCGGGTCGACGGTGGGGCGGTCGTCGGTCGGCTGCTCCTGCCCCTGGTCCTGCGCTGTCTCCTGCTCGTCCGCGTCGGGATTCATCAGGGAGGTGATCCCGACGGCGCCGAGCGGCACCACCAGGAGGATGGCGAGCACGGCGATGACGATGCGTTGGACGGGGCGATTCACGCGGACCACGGTAGACGACGCACCTTGGCGCGGGGAACGGAGGGTCGGTCCCGTCACTCGGACAGCCCGGAGGTCCTTGGATCGGGCCTCAAATCGATCGGTCGTCACCCCCGCTGCGCGACCGGCCGTCGCCCCCGCTGCCTGCGTCGCCCGCCCTCCCGCCGCTTCATCCGCACCCGGCTTTCGCCGCCGTGCGGGCTCCCGGCCGCCGGCTGCCAGCACCGTGCAGAGTCCCGGCGCCCGGTTGCCGCCGCGGTGCGAGGTCCCGGCGCCCAGTTGTCGCGGCCGTGCGGAGTCCCGGCACCCGGCCGTCACCGCGGTGCGGGCTCCCGGCCGCCGGCTGCCAGCGCCGTGCGGACTCCCGGCGCCCTGCTGTCGCGGCCGTGCGATGTCTCGGCCGCCGCCCGAATCCGCCATCAGATGAAACGACGGAAGTCTGATGCTGGAGCTGTGCTATGCGGTCTATGCTTCCTCAGGCGCACAGGCACGGCCGGCCGGTGCCCGTACCCGGAGGAGCCCTGTGACCCTGCTGCGACTCGCGCTGAGATCCGTGAAGCCGTACTGGCTCTGGATCCTCCTGGTGGTGGTCTTCCAGACCGTCGGAGTGCTGGCGGCGCTGTACCTGCCCACGCTGAACGCGGACATCATCGACAAGGGCGTCGCGAAGGCGGACGTGCCGGTGATCTGGGATCTGGGCAAGATCATGCTGGTCATCTCCCTGGGCAACATCGTGGCGCTGGTCGCTGCGAACTTCTTCGCCGCGCGCTCGGCGATGCGGGTCGGCAAGGATCTGCGCACCACGGTGTTCTCGAAGGTGTCCTCGTTCTCGCCGCGCGAGCTCAGCGAATTCGGCACTCCGTCTCTGATCACGCGCTCCACGAACGACGTCCAGCAGGTCCAGATGCTGGTGTTCTTCTCCCTGAACATGCTGGTGCAGGCACCGGTGACGGGGATCGGCGGCGTGGTGCTGGCGCTGCGCGTGGAGCCGGGCATGGCCTGGCTGATCGCCGTGATGGTGCCGATCATGCTGGTCGCCGTCGGCATCCTCATCGCTCGGGCGGCACCGCTGTTCAAACAGATGCAGGGGAAGATCGACGACATCAACGGGGTGCTGCGCGAGCAGATCACCGGCATCCGCGTGCTGCGCGCCTTCGTGCGCGAGGATCGCGAGCGTGAGCGCTACGGCGTGGTCAACGACCAGCTCACCGACCTCAACCGTCGCATCGGCCTGCTGATGATCCTCATCAACCCGATCATCATGTTCATCCTCAACGTCTCCAGCGTGATGGTGCTGCTGGTGGCGGCGCCGCGCATCGACTCCGGCCAGATGGAGGTCGGCTCGATCACCGCGTTCATCGCGTACCTCATGCAGATCCTCATCGCGGTCATGATGGCGACGTTCATGACGATGATGATCCCGCGTGCGATGGTCTCCGCCGAGCGCATCTCCGCGGTGCTCGACACCGAGACCAGCGTCGTCCAGCGCACCGACGGCGTCCGCGAGATCGAGGGGCCGATCGAGCTGACCTTCGAGGACGTCTCCTTCACCTATCCCGGGGCGGAGCGCCCGGTGCTCCAGGGGATCTCCTTCTCCGCGCGCGCCGGCCAGACCGTCGCGATCATCGGCGGCACCGGCGCCGGCAAGACGACCCTGATCAACCTCGTGCCGCGCCTGATGGACGCGAGCGAGGGCCGGGTGCTGCTGAACGGTCACGACGTGCGCGACCTCGACGCCCGGGTGCTCTGGGAGCGCGTGGGCCTGGTCCCGCAGCGTCCCTATCTGTTCTCCGGCACCGTCGCGAGCAACCTGCGATTCGGGAATCCGTCGGCCGACGAGCAGGAGCTGTGGCATGCGCTGACGGTCGCGCAGGGCCGCGACTTCGTCGCCTCGATGCCCACCGAGCTCGAGTCGCCGATCGCGCAGGGCGGCACGAACGTCTCCGGCGGTCAGCGCCAGCGGCTGTGCATCGCCCGCGCGCTCGCCGCGACGCCGTCGCTGTACCTGTTCGACGACTCCTTCAGCGCGCTGGACCTCACCACGGACGCCAAGCTGCGGGCGGCGCTCGCGCCGGAGACCCGCGACGCCCTCGTGCTCATCGTCGCCCAGCGCGTCACGACCATCACCAACGCCGATCTGATCCTCGTGCTCGACAACGGGCGCATCGTGGATCAGGGCACCCACTCCGAGCTGCTCGAGACCTCGGAGACGTACCAGGAGATCGTCCGCTCGCAGGGCGTCGAGGAGGAGGTGGCCTGATGACTTCCTCCGAGAAGAAGCAGGAGCCCGCAGGCGACCCGCCCGCAGGGGACGCGCCCGCAGGGGACGCGCCCGCAGGCGACGAGGCGCAGGCGGCCGACGAGATCGCGAGCGAGAAGGACGCCGAGCGCGGCCTGCGGCCCGGTCAGAGCGCCAAGAACTTCTGGCCCTCGACCAAGCGCCTGGTGCGCGAGATCGGCCCCGAGGCCAAGTACCTGGTCCTCGCGGTCCTGATCGGGATGGTCTCGGTCGCGCTCAGCGTCGTCGGCCCCAAGATCCTGGGCCGCGCCACGGACATCATCTTCACCGGCTTGATCTCCAAGAACCTCCCGGCCGGAGCGGATCCGGCAGACGTCATCGAGCAGATGCGCGCCGCCGGCGAGGGGAAGATGGCGGATCTCCTGTCCGGGATGCGCCTGACCCCCGGTGAGGGCATCGACTTCGCCGCCCTGCACCAGACCCTCGCGCTGGCCGTGGCCCTGTTCGTGGGCGCCGCGCTGCTGATGTGGCTGCAGGGGGTGGCCCTGAACCGGATCATCGTGCGCATGGTCTATCGCCTGCGCCGCGATGTGGAGGAGAAGCTGCACCGGCTGCCGCTGGCGTACTTCGACCGGATGAAGCGCGGGGAGATCCTCTCGCGCGTCACCAACGACATCGACAACATCCAGAACACCCTGATGAACACCGTGACGGGTCTGGTGAACTCGATCCTCACGGTGATCGGCGTGCTCGTCATGATGCTCACCATCTCCTGGCAGCTCTCGCTCATCGCGCTCGCCGTGATCCCCGTGGTCGTGCTGCTCACGGCCGTGGTGGGCTCCAAGGCGCAGAAGCTGTTCGCCCAGCAGTGGGACGCCACGGGCGTGATGAACTCCGAGGTGGAGGAGGCCTACACCGGGCACAGCCTGGTGACCGTCTTCGGCCGCCGTGAGCAGATCGCCGAGCGTTTCGAGGAGCGCAACGAGAAGCTGTTCAGGGCCACCTTCGGCGCGCAGTTCGTCTCCTCGCTGATCATGCCGATGATGATGTTCGTGGGGAACCTCAGCTACGTCGTCGTGGCGATCGTGGGCGGCCTGCGGATCGTCTCCGGCCAGCTCACGCTCGGTGACGTGCAGGCGTTCATCCAGTACTCCCGCCAGTTCACCCAGCCGCTCAGCCAGATCGCGTCGATGGCCACCATGCTGCAGTCCGGCGTGGCCAGCGCCGAGCGGGTCTTCGAGCTGCTGGACGCCGGGGAGCAGGAGCCCGAGACCACGGTGGACACCGCCGCTGCGGGTATCCGCGAGGGGCGCGTCGAGTTCGAGCACGTGCGCTTCTCCTACACCCCGGAGCGCGAGCTGATCCGTGACCTGTCGCTGGTGGCCGATCCGGGCCACACGGTCGCGATCGTGGGGCCGACGGGCGCCGGCAAGACCACCCTGGTGAACCTCGTGATGCGGTTCTACGAGGTCGACGGCGGCCGGATCACGGTCGACGGGATCGACATCCGCGACCTCACCCGCGCCCAGTTGCGCCAGCGCACCGGCATGGTCCTCCAGGACACCTGGCTGTTCAAGGGGACCCTCCGGGAGAACATCCGCTACGGGCGCCTGGACGCGTCCGACGAGGAGGTCCTCGAGGCCGCCCGCGCCACCCACGTCGACGACTTCGCCCGGCAGCTGCCCGACGGCTACGACACGATCGTGGACGACGACGAGTCCTCGCTCTCGGCCGGCGAGAAGCAGCTGATGACCATCGCGCGCGCTTTCCTCGCCAAGCCCAGCCTGCTGATCCTCGACGAGGCCACCTCGAGCGTGGACACCCGCACCGAGGTGCTGGTGCAGAACGCGATGAACCGCCTGCGCGAGGGGCGCACCTCCTTCGTGATCGCCCACCGTCTCTCCACGATCCGCGACGCGGACCTGATTCTCGTCATGGAGGACGGCGACATCGTCGAGCAGGGCGACCATGACGAGCTGATCGCGCAGGACGGCGCGTACGCACGGCTGTACCGCTCGCAGTTCGAGGGTGCCGCCGTGGACCTCGACGCCCAGGAGGAGGTCGCCGCGCTCGGCGAGGAGCCCACCGCGCAGGACGACGTGCTCGCGGCGCAGGACGGTGTGGTCGCCGCCCAGGACGGCGGGCTTCGCGCGCCCGACGGCGAGACCCCGACCACCACCGGGCCGATGAGGCTCGGGTGACGTCGCAGGAGGGCGGTGGCCGTGCGCGGCGCCCCGTGCACGGCACGCGCGAGACCTGCGCCGACGCCGCCTCGGTGAACCACGCGACATCGGTTTGTTTTCATGCATGGCCATGAATACTATTCACGCGTGACTTCACCTCGTCCCCGGCGGCGCACCCTGTTGCGCGCGTTGCCGCTCGCCCTCGGCGGTGCCGCGCTGACGCCTGCGCTCGCCGCGTGCACCGACGCGTCCGTCCGTCTGGACGCCGACTCCAACGCCATCCCCGTCGTCGACTTCGACGCCATCCAGGAGCAGTCCGACATCGCCGCCCTGGTTCCGGAGGAGATCCGCGAGCGCGGCGAGCTGGTCAACGGCGCTGCCCTGAACTACGCCCCCGGGGAGTTCCTGGGCTCCGACGGGGTGGCCGTCGGCTATGACATCGACATCCTGGCTGCGGTCGGCAAGGTGCTGGGGCTGACCACCCGCACCGAATCCGCGGTGTTCGCGCAGATCATCCCGTCGATCGGCGCGAAGTACGACGTCGGGATCTCGAGCTTCACCATCAACCCCGAGCGCCTCGAGCAGGTCTCGATGGTCTCCTACTTCGCCGCCGGGATGTCCTACGCGGTGAAGACCGGGAACCCCTATGGGATCACCCCGCCGGACCTCTGCGGCACCCGCGTGGCCCACCAGGTGGGCACCTACATGGACGACGTCGTCGTCGAGCGCGACCAGGAGTGCCGGGACGCCGGCGGCCAGGGCATCGTCGACCAGCCCTATGTGGGTAACGCCGACGCCGCGACTGCGGTGGCCGGCGGCAAGGCCGACGTGCTGATCGGCGACTCGCCCGTCGTCGCCTACGCCGTGGACCGTTCGCGCGGCACCCTCGAGGAGGTCGGGGACATCGAGGACGCGGCCCTGAACGGCCTCGTCGTCGCCAAGGACCAGCCGGAGCTGGCCGAGGCGATCCGCGCGGCGGTGCAGCACCTGATCGACTCCGGCGCCCTCCGCGAGATCCTCGCGGCGTGGGGCAACGAGAACGGCATGATCGAGACCTCGGAAGTGGACCCGCAGCAGTGAGCACACAGACCCCCGCCCCCGTGCCGGCCGCCGCCGGTCGTCGTGCCGAGGATCCGATCCCGCACCGGATCCGGGCCAAGGCCAGCCCGCGTCCCGGCACCTGGATCAGCGCTGTGGTGGTCGTGCTGGTCGTCCTCGGACTGATCAACTTCCTCATCACGAACCCGGTGTTCGACTGGGCGACCGTGGCGACCTACATCCTGGACGTCAAGGTGGTCCAGGGCGTCGGCTGGACGCTGCTGATCACCGTGCTGTCGATGGTGCTCGGCACGGTCGTCGCCCTCACCGCCGCGATCATGCGGCGCAGCGAGAACCCGGTGCTGCGCGGCGTCTCCTGGGCGTACATCTTCGTCTTCCGCGGCACCCCGGTGTACACCCAGCTGGTGTTCTGGGGCCTGTTCACGGTGATCGTCCCGAAGATCGCGCTCGGGATCCCGTTCGGCCCCGAATGGTTCTCCTTCTCCACCCGTGACTACTTCCCGGCGTTCTGGGCGGCCGTGGTGGGTCTGGGCCTGAACGAGGGCGCCTACCTCGCCGAGATCTTCCGTTCGGGCCTGAACTCCGTGGACAAGGGCCAGACCGAGGCCTCCAAGGCCCTCGGCATGAGCAACGGCAAGATCCTGCGGCGGATCATCATCCCGCAGGCCATGCGCGTGATCGTGCCGCCGCTGGGCAACGAGACCATCGGCATGCTGAAGACCACGTCGCTGGTGCTCGCGGTGCCCTTCACCCTCGACCTGACCTTCGCCACCAACGCGATCGCGAACAAGCTCTACGCCCCGATCCCGCTGCTCATCGTCGCCGCGATCTGGTATCTCGCGATCACCAGCGTGCTGATGGTGGGCCAGTACTTCCTGGAGCGGTATTTCGGCCGCGGCTTCGACGACCGTCCCGGCGGCGTCGGCCCTGCCAAGCGCTCCCGCCAGTCGGCCGTGAACCGCGCCGGCACGACCCCCAAGGACTCGCTCCCGGAGGTGGAGCTCTGATGACTCACGCCGCCACTCCTGCGCCCACCCCCGATTCTGCGCCCACCCCAGACCCTGCAGCCGTCCCCGGTGCTGCGCCCGTCCCTGATCCCGGATCCGACGCTGCAGCCGGTGCCGCGGCGCCCCTCATCGAGCTCGAGGGCGTGCACAAGGCCTTCGGCGACCTGCACGTGCTCAAGAACTGCGACCTCTCCGTCGCCGCCGGTGAGGTCACCGTGCTGATCGGTCCCTCCGGCTCCGGCAAGTCCACGCTGCTGCGCTGCATCAACCAGCTCGAGGAGCCGACGGCCGGGCGGGTGCGCATCGCCGGGGTCACCCAGGGATACGCCGAGAAGCCTCTGGCCGACGGCCGCTGGCAGAAGCTCCCCAGCACCCAGATCGCCCACCAGCGCTCGCGCATCGGCATGGTGTTCCAGCGCTTCCACCTGTTCCCGCACATGACGGCGCTACAGAACATCATGGAGGCGCCGATCCAGGTGCTCGGACGCTCCGCCGCGGAGGCCGAGAAGTCCGCTCTGTCCCTGCTGGAGCGCGTGGGCCTCGCCGACCGGGCCGACCACTACCCCTCGGAGCTCTCCGGCGGCCAGCAGCAGCGCGTCGCGATCGCCCGCGCCCTGGCCATGGACCCCGAGCTGATGCTCTTCGACGAGCCCACTTCGGCGCTGGACCCGGAGCTCGTCGCCGAGGTCCTCGCCGTGCTCAAGGAGCTCGCCGAGGGCGGTATGACCATGATCGTGGTGACCCACGAGATGGGCTTCGCCCGCGAGGTCGCGGACCAGGTCGTGTTCATGGACGACGGCATGATCCTCGAGCAGGGGACTCCCGACCAGCTCATCGAGCAGCCGCGGTCCGAGCGTCTCAAGGGCTTCCTCGCCTCGGTGCTCTGAGCCGTATTGCTCAGAGCGCCGGCGCTCTGGGCCCCGGTGCTCTGGGTCGTTTCGGTCGGGCAGGTTTGGTCGGGGCCGACGGGGCCGACGGGGCCGACGGGGCTGCCTGCGCCTCCAGGACCGACGGGGCCGACGGTATCGACGTGGCCGCCAGGCGCGCCGGCGTCGCCGGGGCCGACGGTGTCGGCGGGTGCACGTCAGCCCCTCGAGCGGTCGCTGAGCCTCAGGCGACGGTCGAGCCGGCGCAGGCCGTCGGCCGTCGCCGTGCCTGATTCCCGCAGCGCAGCGGTCAGGCGGGAGTGCACGGACGTGGTGTCGAGGTGCGGCCCGATCGCCACCAGCCCGTCCTCTCCGCCCGGAGAGCAGGGGGCGAGGTGGAGGTGGCGGCCCACCAGCTGGGCCGCGCAGTGACGGTCGCCCTCGGGGGCCCGCACGGTGATCGTGCCCTTGAGCCGGTACACCCCGGCCGGCGGATCCTCGAGCAGGTCCAGCACCGCTCCCGGTTCCACGGGCCCGGCGGCGTGGACGGTCACGACGTCCGCATGGACGTGGTCGTGGTGCGCGCGCTCCTCGCGGTCCTGACGCGTGATCTCGGCGAGGGGGAGCTGGCCGTCGGGTTCCTCGCGGTGAGCGATGTCGGCCACGAGCGCGGGATCGATGGTGCCGTGGGGAGCCTCGAGGATAGGCGCCGCCGGTTGGCGCAGCCGGATCCGCGCAGTGATCTCCTCCACCCGTGAACGGTGCTGCTCCGGCGGGAGCAGCGCCGTCTTCGTGATCACCACCAGGGACGCGGCGGCGAAACGCGCCGGGGGCTCGCCCCGTGTCCCGCTGGGGCCGACGGGGTCCACCGTGTCGAGATACGAGCAGGCGTCGACCACCTCGATCACGCCGCCGGGCCGGATCCGGTGTGCGGAAGCCTCGCCGATCAGCCGCGCCACCGCCAGCGGCTCGGCGACCCCGCTCGCTTCGACCAGGATGGCGTCGAGCTGCAGGGAGGGATGCGAGAGCTTCTCCAGCGCTTCGTCGAGCCCGCCGCTGTCAGGGAGGCAGCACAGGCACCCTCCGGAGATCGATGCGGCCTCGTCGACCTGCCCCGTGATCAGCGCCGCATCGACGTCGATCGAACCGAAGTCGTTGATGACCACCCCGAAGCGCGCGCCGGGAGCGCGCAGCACCGAGTTCAGCACCGTGGTCTTGCCGGCGCCCAGATAGCCGGTCAGGGCGATGGTGGGGATCACGGTGGGACTCACTCCGATTCCTGCTGATTCCTGCTTGTTGAGAGTCGTTCGCAGTATAAGGGGCTTCCCGAGCGGGCGCGATCTGGGACCGGGAACGCCCCGCCGCCTCGGGCCGCTCGCGGGCGCCCCGCCCACCTCTGGGGCTCGCGAGTGCCCGGCCACCCCAGGCCACCAGCGAACCCCCACTCTCCTCAGGCCGCGGGGATCTCGAACTCGCCGCGGAACTCGGGGACGGTGGTGTCCTCGCCGAGCACCTTCATCTCGGGGCGCACATAGGCGCCGGTGAGGGTATCTCCGGTGGTCTCGACGTAGATCGGGATGTAGCCGGTGGCCTCGCCGTCGCGGCGCGGGGCGCCGTCGAAGTAGTCGTAGCCGGCAGCGGTCAGCTCGTCGTCGGCGCTCGCGGCGTAGTTGACCTCGTCGCCGTCGTCGTCGAGGACGAAGTCCGACTGGCTGACCACTCCGCCATACACCTCACCAGGGGTGATGGCGACCTCGAGGTAGATCATCTCGCCATCGGGGTTGTCCGACGCGGCGTAGTACTCGGTCGGATTGCCGCGCAGCGCGGACACGACGGTGATCACGTCTCCGGTCTCCTCGTCGGTGAACTCGGTGCCGATGTCCACCGCGGCGGGCTCCTGGTCGGAGTCGGCACCGTCCTCCGTGGAGGAGCCCGGGACGTCGGCGTCGGTGTCGGCGTCGGCCGCGTCCGAGTCGGCTGCCGCGCCGTTCTCGGCCTCCGAGCCCTCCGCCCCCGCCGCGTCAGCCTCCGCCGCCTCTGCGTCGTCCGCCTCTGCGTCGGCACGGTCGTCGGCCGCATCGTCAGCGGCGTCGGCGCCGGAATCCTGCTCCGGCGCCTGTTCGTCGGCCTGCCCGGTGGGTTCGCGCTCGGCGTCGCTGTCCTCGGCGCCGCCGCAGGCGGTCAGTGCGAGGAGGGTGATGGCGGCGAGCGAGGCGCCGCGGGCGATGATGGTCCTGGACATGATGATCCCCTCGGGTCGATGCGGGATCGCGTCCGTCGCCATCCCCCAGGTCGATCCGCTCCGTGCGATCCGCTCGTGCGGAGCTGCTTCTCGACCTGGCGTCGACACTAGGGAACTTCCTCACCAGGGGCGATGGGGACAACTCCCCACCGCCCGGGCCCCATGCTGCACTGCTGCACTGCTGCACTGCTGCAGTGCGCAGCTGCGCCGCTGTCCTGCTACGCAGCACTGCTGCGCTGCGGGGCCGATCTCAGGCGGTCACCACTCCAGGATCTGCCAGCGCTTCTTCTTCGCCACCGCGTACAGCCCGAGGTCCGGGGAAATCGCGGTGGGGGTGCCGACCAGATCGAGCCAGGCGGCGTCGGCGTGGGAATCGCCGTAGCCGAAGGACGCGGAGAGGTCGGCGCCGCGGGAGTCGGCGTACTTGCTCAGCCAGTTCGCGCGGGCCTCGTCGACCAGCGGGGGAGTGGCCAGGTAGCCGGTCATGACGCCGGAAGCGTCCTCGTCCATGTGCGTGGCCACGACTTCGTCGAACAGGTCCGACAGCGGCTGGACGAGCACGTCCAGCGCACCGGTGACGAGCACGGTCCGGTGGCCGGCGGCGCGGTGGCGCTCGATGACCTCGAGGGCCTCGGGGCGGATCGAGGAGCGGATTCGGCGCCCGGCCTCGCCCTGCATCACGGCGCGCAGCTCGTCGCTGCGGTAGCCCTTGTAGCGACGGTTGACCAGGCGGATCAGCTCGGAACGGTCCCGCTGATCGGCGCGCAGGTAGCCGGGCACCGAGGCGAGCAGGCCGCCGAGCTCGGCCGGCCAGGCGCGGCGGGGGCGGGTGGCCCGCACCGCGGAGAAGTACTGCTGGACCACGTTGGTCGCCAGCACCGTGCCGTCGAGGTCGAAGACCGCCAGCGCGTTCTCGTTCTGCTTGAGCTCCGGGGCGGGGCGCGAGGCGCGCTTGCGCTGGGCGGACTTCGCGCGGGAGTACGCCTTGGTGAGCTCGGTGATGGCCGGCAGATGCTGGTCCCCGAAGTACTCGCGCCAGTCGATCCCGGTGACATCGAAGTCGTGCTCGGCGAGGAACTCGGCCGGCAGCTCCTCGCGCAGTGCACGGGTGTTGGCGTCGTCGAAGACCATCTCGGTCTTCGTGTACTGGCGGTACAGCTCGATGTACATCCGCAGGGTGGTCAGCCCCGAGGTGGCCTTGTGCAGGCTGGAGGTCCATTCGCGGGTGCGCTTGGTGGCGGGGAGATAGGCCACGGCGGCCGAGCCGGCCTTCGTGGCGAGCTCCTTGGCCCGGAAGCGCTGCTCGACCATCTCCACGGCCGGGAAGCTCCACTCGGGGACCTCGATCGGCTTGCCGTTGTCGTCCTCGAGCGGATGCTTGACGAAGTACTCGCGCACCGCCGTGAACATCTCGTGGAAGGGCAGCGGGTTCGAGGCGCCGGAGACCACCTGGAAGTAGGCGTCGTCGCCGCGACGGGAGACGTCCTGGGTGGCGAGGGCGACGATCACGTTGACCACGAAGTCGACGGGGATGATGTCGAGGATCGAATCGGCGAGGCCGGGGAACTCGGGCAGCGCGCCGCGGCCGTAGGCCATGATCAGCGGGTCGGCGACCTTGTAGCCGTCGATCCAGCCGGGGAACGGATTGCGCACTGCGGATTCGATGATCGAGGGGCGCACGAAGGAGACGCGGTGGCCGTTGGCGGTCCACAGCTCCTCGGCGACCTGCTCGGCCATCGCCTTGGTGAAGGTGTAGATGTCGGTCCAGCCGACGGACTGGGCGCGCGTGCGGCCGAAGTCGACCAGACGCTCGTCGACCCAGGCGCGGCGGGCCTCCTCGGAGGCGTCGGCCACCGCCTTGGGGCCCATGCGGCCGTCGCGCAGCTTCGCGCTGCGGATCTGGGAGCGCAGGGTCTCGGGCCGACGGGACTCGGCCTCGACGCGGTCGCGGGCCTCGAGCGCGGCCTGGTACTCGGCGCGCCAGTCGACGTCGGTCTGCAGCGAGCCCTCCTGGCGCAGACCCTTGGCCATGCCGCCGACGTACGCGGTCGAGACGTGGATGACGTGCGGGTCCTGCCCGGAGGCGAGCAGCGCCTCGTACAGGTTCCGGGCGCCGCCGACGTTCGTGCGGAACGCCTCGTCGATCGGCGGGGCGAAGGAGACGGACGACGCCGAGTGGATCACGACGTCGTAGCGGTCCTCGAGGGCGGGCATGTCGGTGAGATCACCCTCGAGCACCCCCACGCGTGCGTCGAAGACGGCCTTCACGGCGGCCTTCCCGTCGCTGCCGTCGGCGCCGAGCGCGTCGGCCCAGGAGGAGAAGATCGGCTTGCGCAGCAGCTGCTCGAGGCGCTTGCGCCCGCTCAGGGAGCCCTTGGGGCGCACGACGGCGGTGACATGGGTGCTGTCGGTGGTCTCCAGCAGGGAGCGCAGCACCGCCTGTCCCAGGAAGCCCGTGACGCCTGTCAGCAGGATCCGTCGGTCACCCTCTCGGCTTCCGCCGGTGGTGGCGGCCTGGTCGGCGGGCGGTGTGCTGTGCGACATGGGATCCCTCTGTGGACGGGTACGGCGGGAAGCTGGAGGACGGTGGCCGCTGTGGCGCTGGACGAGCCCCTGGGGTGCCTCACCTGGGGTCTTCTCCGCGCTGGTCAGGGCGGCGCTAGTGTATCGTAGCCGCCATGCATAGGGCCCTGATCACCGGTGGCACCGCGGGCATCGGGGCCGCTTTCGCGAGAGCCTTCGCCGGCCGCGGAACCTCCCTCGTACTGGTCGCACGCGATGCCACCCGCTTGGACGATGCTGCGTCGCAGCTCCGCCGCACCTACGGCGTCGAGGTCGAGACGATGGTCGCCGATCTCGCCGATCGCGCTGCCCAGGAGCGGGTCGCGCAACGGCTGGAGACCGCGACCGATCCGGTCGACGTCTTCATCAACAACGCCGGCTTCTCGGTGCGCGCGAGCCTCCTGGACGAGGACATCACCCCTCATGACCTCGGTTTCGAGGTGATGATCCGCGCCGTCCTCAAGCTCGGCGGTGCGGCAGGTCGCGGCATGCGTGAGCGCGGTCGCGGCTGGATCGTCAATGTCGGCTCCGTGAGCGCACTGGTGACGCAGAACAACTACTCGGCCATCAAGGCGTGGGTGGGCAACTACTCGGAATCCCTCGGCGTGCAGCTCGCCGGCACCGGCGTGCAGGTGACGGCGCTCATGCCCGGGTGGGTGCGCACCGAGTTCCACGACCGCGCCGGCATCAAGGGCTCCTCGATCCCGGGCGTGCTCTGGCTCGATGCGGACCGCCTGGTCTCCGAGTGCCTGCGCGACGTGGCCCGCGGCAAGCCGGTCTCCATCCCGTCCAAGCGCTGGAGGCTGATCTCCGCTGTGCTCAGGGCCACCCCGCGTGGGATCGTGGCCAGGTTGAGCGCCCTGCTCAGCCATCGCCGCAGCCGGGAGAAGTGATCGCATGAGTCCGCAGAACGCCGCGCACGGTCAGGCAGATCCCTCGGAGCCCGTCGGCTCCTCGGGGTCCACGGACTCCTCCGGACCTGCGGACGCCACGACGCGTCGCACGTCGTCCGGCGACCGCAAACAGGCCGGCGATCGCAAGCAGCCTGGTGACCGCAAGCAGTCCGCAGACCGCAAGGAGCCCAGCGCGGGCCGCCGCCTGATGGCATCGCTCTCCGCCCGTTCGCGCGGCGAGGGCTGGGAGAAGCCCACCGGTGAGCTGGCCAAGTACCGCTCGCAGTGGCGCGCGGCCGCCCGGTTCGTGCTGCAGCGCGTGCTGTTCCGCGCCGTCGTGAACTCCGCGGTCACCCCGCAGGTCGACGTGCATCGCCGCGTGAGGAGCATCCGCGGCCCGTTCGTGCTGGTCGCCAACCACACCAGCCATGTCGACGGTCCGCTGCTGGCGATGAGCCTGCCGTGGACCCAGGCGAAGTACCTGTGCACGGGCACCGCCGCCGACTACTGGTTCGACCACTGGTACCGCCGGATCTTCGTGCGCACCATGATGAACGCCTTCCCGATCGATCGCGGCGGCAGCCGCAAGCACTCCGGGACCTCGCGCCGCCTGCTGCGCTCCGGGGTGCCGATCCTGGTGTTCCCCGAAGGCTCCCGCCAGACGACGGGCCACATGACGGACTTCAAGCCGGGCGCCGCGGCGCTCGCGATCGGGGTCGGCGTCCCCGTGGTGCCGGCGGCGATCATCGGCGGCTACGAGGCGATGCCCAAGGGGCGCTACTGGCCCGAGAAGGGTCGCCCCCCGGTCGCGGTCGTGTTCGGGGAGCCGATGATCTCCGAGGAGAACGAGTCCGCGGTCGACTTCTCCGCCCGCATCCAGCAGCGGGTCAAGAACCTGTACGACGAGAATCACGACGAGGTCCTGGGAGCAGATCCCCGGGGCGAGGAGGAAACCGCATGAGCGAACGGCTGAGCGCCCGCGAGGTCAAGCGGCACAAGTGGTGGGGCTGGGGGCTGGACGATGTCAGCTTCCGCTACGACAACAAGCCGGCCTTCGCCCCGCTGGCGAAGAACAAGGTGGGCGTCGACCTGGCCTCGAAGGCGATCCCCGTCGAGCCGGAGCTGTCGGATCACGAGGTGCCCGCGAGCCGGCTGCCCGCCGACGTCCGCGCTCTGCTGACCGGCGTGGTCGGCGAGGAGAACGTGCTGGATGACGACGAGTACCGCGTCGTGCACTCCTTCGGCCGTTCCCTGCCGGACCTGTTCCGCGTGCGCGCCGGCGACTTCGAGCGCCTGGTCGACGCGGTCGTCTACCCGGTCTCCGAGGACGAGGTCACCCGGATCCTGCAGATCGTGCTCGAGAAGGATCTCGTGCTGATCCCCTACGGCGGCGGGTCCTGCATCTCCGGCTCCGTGACTCCCGCGGTCGACGAGAAGCGTCCCGTGATCACCCTGAACCTCGGGCGTCTGCGCGAGGTCATCGAGATCGACGACACCGCAGGCCTCGCTCGCGTGGAGGCCGGCGTCTACGGCCCGGACCTCGAGGAGCAGCTCAACGCCCTGGGCTGGACCGTCGGCCACTTCCCGGACTCGTTCACCTACTCCACCGTCGGCGGCTGGGCCGCGACCCGCTCCTCGGGCATGCAGTCCGACAAGTACGGGGACATCGAGGACATCGTGCGCGGGCTGCGCATGGTCCACCCCGACGGCGTGGCCGTCACCAAGGCGATCCCGGGCCGCGACTCGGGCCCCAGCGTGCACGAGATGATCCTGGGCAGCGAGGGTCGCCTCGGCGTGATCACCGAGGTCACCGTGCAGGTGCACCGCGTCGCCCCGGTGCGCCAGGTGATCGCCTACATGTACCCCGATTGGGAGCACGGCGTGCGCGGCATCCACGCGATCGCCCGCTCCACCGACGTCGCGCCCACGTTCACCCGGCTCTCCGACGGACCCGAGACCGAGTTCAGCCTCGCGATGGTCAAGGAGCCCAGCTCCACCAAGGGCAAGGTGGCCGCGAAGGTGCAGGACGGCCTGTTCGCCTACCTGCGCTCGAAGGGCTGGGACACGACCAACGAGATGTCGATCTCCTACGTGTGCTTCGAGGGCTCCAAGGAGAGCGTCGAGCAGCAGAAGTCGATCGTGAAGAAGATCGTGAAGAACGCCGGCGGCATCACCCTCGGGGCGGGCCCAGGCGCGATCTACGACCAGAAGAAGTTCGACACCCCCTACCTGCGCGACTTCCTGCTGAACTACCAGGTGTTCGGCGACGTCTGCGATACGGGCGCCACCTGGTCGAACATCAACGAGGTCCACTCGACGGTGTACGACGCGTTCTACGCGGTGCAGAAGGCCCAGGGGCTGCCGGGCTTCATGTTCTGCCACATGTCGCACAGCTACCACTCGGGTGCGTGCCTCTACTTCACCTTCGCCTTCCCGTACTCCTCGGACGAGCAGGCGCTGGAGCAGTACTACGCGGCCAAGAACGCCGTGCAGCAGGTCTTCGTGGACCTCGGTTCGACGGTCAGCCACCACCACGCCGTGGGCACGGAGCACCAGCCGTGGATCACGGAGGACATCGGCGAGGTCGGCGAGCGCATGGTCAAGGGCCTGTTCGCCGACAACGACCCGGGCCGGAACCTCAACCCCGGCAAGGTCACCACACCCTGAGCACGACAGCCTGATTCGGACGACCCGAATCGGACGGACTGATCAGGATGACCCGACGCCGCGAACCGGGAGCGTGCCGCACTGCGGTGCGCTCCCGGTTCCCTCTCCCGGCAGGAGGAGCGATGACGCACGACCACCGCACCACGGCCACCACGGGCACGATGGGCACCACGGGTGCCGACGACGGTCCGGCCGACATCTGGGTGCTGCGCCACGGCGAGTCCACCGCGAACGTCGACGGGGTGATCGTCTCGATGCCGGGCCCGCGCGCCCTGACCGAGGTGGGGCTGACGCCTCGTGGCCGGGAGCAGGCCCGCGATGCGGCGCGCTCGGCGCGCGCGCAGGGCTTGGACGCTGACACGCTCGTGGTCTCCAGCGACTTCGCCCGAGCCCTCCAGACCGCCGAGGAGTTCGCCGGCGTGCTCGGTGCGCGCCCTCCGCGCTGCGACCCGCGACTGCGCGAACGTCGTTTCGGGCTCCATGACGAAGGGCCCGCGAGCGCATACGACCAGGTGTGGGAGGCGGACCGCGCACGCGGCGAGCAGAGCGAGGGCGTCGAGCTCGTCGAGGACGTCGCAGCCCGGGTCGGGCAGCTGCTCACGGGGATCGATGAGTCGGCCCCCGGGGTGCCCGTGGTGCTGGTCGCACACGGGGACGTGCTGCAGATTGCGCTCGCCGTCGGTGCGGAGGCCGACCCTCATGACCACCGCGAGGTCCCCCATCTGGGCAATGCGGTGATGCGGCGCCTCGGCAGCGGTCGCGGCCGCGGCAGTGGTCACGGTGCTGGCAGCGGGCCCGCCCGCGACGCCGGGTGCGGCGGCGACGGCTCGCGGGCCGCTCGATGAGCACGTCAGGTCCCGGCGGGGTCGAGCTGGTCATTGCGGGCGACCCCGCCGCTGCTCGGGCGCTGGTCGAGGAGTTCTTCGTCGGGCGCGGCTGGAGACCGCGTGAGCGCGGCGTGGGACGCGTCGACTTCGAGTGCGGCAGCCGTCGCCGCACCATCCTGCTCGGCGGCCTCGCCGGGAAGGCATTCCACCTGACGGCTCGGATCGAGATCCGCGATGCGGGTCGTGACGGTGTGCCCCGCAGCGCGGACCGCACCGCCGTGATCCGCTACCGATGGGAAGCCGACGACGGCCGGGCCCTCGGCGGGACCCTGGGACGTGCCCGTGCGGCTCGTGCCCATGCGGAGACCGCCACCGCGCTCGAGGAGCAGCTTCGCGCGCGCGGCCACCTCGTGCGCGCCCGCCGCGCTTGAGCCATGCCTCGTCGGGCACCTCGCCCGGAACGGAGGCATGGGCGTGGCCGACGCCGAGAACGCGCGTGGAGCGTGGGAACGGAGCACGGGGAAGGTGCGCGATGGGCGCCGCGATCAGGCGGCGAGGCCGGCAGTGAACAGCGAGGCCGAGAGGTTCCCGCGCCATTGAGGGAACCTGTCGACGACCATAGCCCGCTACCAATGAGTAATGAGTCACAGGTCGATCACGGTCCATGGCGTCGGCTCCAATAGGGGCACGCGGCTTCGACACGGGACAGGACCCGGGACCGAGATGTCCGGTCGCGCCCCCTTCATCGGCGCGGTTCCCGCCCTCTCGTGGTGTCTCCGCCCGTCCTCTTGTGGCGGCTCTGCCCGTCCCCTCGTGGTGGCTCTGCCCGCCCTCTCGTCGGATCCGTTCCGGCGCGTCGTGGACGTGGCGCTTCCCTCGTGGGAATGCGCCCCTACGATGGACGGACCGCGCTGAGGGGGCACACCCTCGGCGCCCCGTCACATCACAGAGGATTGCAATGACACTGCGCATCGCCGTGTTCGGCGAGAACCGGCACGAGAAGTTCGATCCGAAGGTCCAGGAGGTCTACCCCGAGGGCATGCATACCGTCATCGCGGACGGTCTGCGCGAGGTGCTCGCGGCCGACGGCGTCGACGCCGAGGTGAGGATCGCCCTGTTGGACGACATCGACGAGAGCCTCTCCGAGGAGGCTCTCGCCGAGACCGACGTGCTCACCTGGTGGGGGCACATGGCCCACGAGGACGTCCCGGACGAGGTCGTCGCCCGGGTGGTGCGCCGAGTCCACGAGGGCATGGGCCTGATCCCGTTGCACTCGGCCCACTACTCCAAGCCCTTCAAGGCGCTCATGGGCACCACCTGCTCGCTGCTGTGGCGCAACGAGGGCGAGGAGGAGCGGGTGTGGACCGTGAACGGTTCCCACCCGATCGCCCGCGGCGTTCCGCACCCCATCGTCATCCCTGCCCAGGAGATGTACGGCGAGATGTTCGACATCCCCGCGCCCGACGAGCTCGTCTTCGTCTCCTCCTTCACCGGGGGAGAGGTGTTCCGCTCCGGCGCCGCCTTCCGCCGTGGCAAGGGCAAGGTCTTCTACTTCAGCCCCGGCGACCAGGAGTACCCCGTCTACTACCAGAGCGAGATCCAGCGGGTGCTGGCCAACGCCGTGGTCTGGGCCCGCCCCGAGGAGCGCCCGTCGGCCCCGATCAAGATCGCCAACGCTCCGCGCGACTGGTTCCGTGCCGACGATCCCGAGGGGACTGCGCGTGTCATCTGACCTCGACATCACCGCCGGTCACGGCACGGACACCTCCGCAGCGCCCACTCTCGCGCCCCATCTGACCGGGTTCCCCCGGCTGCCGTCGGACCGCCCTGCACGGGTCGTGGTCGTCGGCGCCGGCGGGATGGGCAGCTGGTGGTCGCGGGAGGTCGTCGCGAGCGGCGTCGCCGAGCTGGTCGGTGTCGCGGATCTGGTCGAGGGCGCCCCCCAGCGCGTCATCGCGCAGTCGGGCGTCGCGGATCCGTCCACGGTCGCCGCCGGCACCGACGGGGTCGAACTGGCTCTCGAGGTCGGCGCCGATCTGCTGATCGATCCCACGGTCCCGGTCGCCCACCACCCGGTCACGGTCAAGGCCCTGCACGCGGGGATCCCCGTGCTCGGGGAGAAGCCGGTCACGGAGACCCTGCCCGAGGCGATCAGCCTGCTCGCGCATACCCAGCTGACCGGGGTGCCGTTCATGGTCTCCCAGTCCCGACGGTTCTTCCGTCAGGTGCGCCAGCTGCGCAGCTTCGTCGCCGCGAACGGACCGACGGTGCTCACCAGCGCATTCTTCTCACTGTTCACCGAGATGGAGGGGTATCGGCGCACCCAGCAGCACCCGCTCCTGCGGGACATGGGCATCCACGCCTTCGACACCGCCCGCTACATCATGGATGCGGATCCGATCGCCGTGACCGCTCAGGGCGCGCAGCCGGAGTGGAGCGTGTACGAGCACGACGCCACGGTGACCGCGACCTTCGAGATGTCCGACGGGTCGTTGTTCGTCTACAACGGGACCTGGAACGCTCGCGGCCTGCCCACCTACTGGAACAGCGAATGGCGCATCGGCGCCCAGCTGGGTTCGGCGACCTGGGACGGCAAGGGCGTCCCGGTGCTCGGCACCGAGGACGAGGAGGAGACGGCCCGGCTGCAGGCCGCTGTCGACGCCGAGTCCGACGAGGAGCCCGATCAGATCGCGGCCTCGCTCATCGAATGCGTCAGCGCCCTGCGCGAGGGCCGCACGCCGATGTGCGAGGTGCACGAGAACCTGCTCAGCTTCGCGATGGTGGAGGCCGCTGTCGCCTCCGTGGAGCGCGGAGGCCGCATCGAGATCGACGAGCTGCTCGAGCAGGCCCGGGTGGACGCGATCGCCGCGGAGGCCGACTCCGAGGCACGCGATCTCATGCAGTCCTGGGGCTCCGTGCGCGAGGTGCTCGCCGCAGCGCGGTGAACAGTGCGCTGGGCTCTGGGATCTGTGGTGGCCTCCGGGCGCTGAGCCCGCTGCCGGCATGCGATCCGGGCCGTACGGCCTGACGCGTCGAACAGCCCCTGCTGTTCGACGCGTCCGGCCGTACGCCGGTGCTTCGCGCACCGCGCCGCAGCCAGCGTTGCGTGCCTGGCGCCGCGTCGTGCGCTGCGTGCCTGGCACCGCATCCTGCGCTGCGTGCCCGGTGCCGCATGCCCAGCGCTGTACGCCGGGCACCGCACGCCTTGCGGTTCGATCCGAACCGTGGTCAGACCGTGTTCGCACAGACGGAAAAGACCCCCACTGCGGAGTGCTTCCGCTGGTGGGGGTCTTTCTCTGAAGTGCGCCCGGAGGGATTCGAACCCCCAACCTTCTGATCCGTAGTCAGATGCTCTATCCGTTAAGCTACGGGCGCTTGTCAGCTGAACTGACCTGAGTAACTCTAATCGACGCTCCAGATCGGCGCCAATCCTGGGGCCATGACGCTGCTCACACAGCCCCAGGATCGGCGGACGACCCCCGGATCACCAGCCGGGATTCTGCGGTGGCTGGTTACCGTCCTGCGGATTCTGCTGATCCCCGCCCGGCTGCTGCGGCGAGGGCTGGCCCCACTGCTGCCCGTCCTGCGGAGCGGCGGGGGGCGGCGAGGCCTGGCCCCACTGCGGGGCTTCCGGTGCCGCGGGAGGCGTGCCCTGCGGGCCCCACTGGGGTGCGGCGAACGCGCCGCCCTGCTGGTCGCCCTGCGGGGCCGCGGGGGAGCCCTGCGGGCCCCACTGCGGGCCGCCCTGCGGAGTCGCGGGAGGAGCACTGCTCGGGGAGGTCCCGAACGGCGAGGCGGCCGCGCCTGCAACGCCCGCGCCGGCGGCGCCCGCCGCACCATAGGCCGCCGGAGCGCCCGGTCCGTTGGGGCCCGAGCCGTTGTTCTTCTGGCGCCGCGCACGGACCAGGAAGAAGATGACCGCGGCGATCGCGAGCAGCAGGAAGAAGCCGATCACCAGCACGACGATGATCACGACGAGCCACGGGAAGCCGTTGGCCTCGGCGGTGATGTCCACGCCGTTGGAGAAGTCCGCGAGGTCAGTGTAGGTGACGGTGCTGCCGTCGATCTCGCCGCCCTGGGAGGAGATGATCTTGCCCGGGAACGTGAAGGAGACCTGGAAGTCGAAGTCGGACATGTCGATGCCGTACAGCGACTCCATCATGTCGAGGTCGGACTGGGTGATGCCCTCGGAGCCCAGGTCCATCGTCAGGTGGTACTCGCCGTCCTGCTCGGTCAGGTCCAGCCCCTCGCCGAAGTCCGCGCGGTCGCTGACGCCGGAGATGCGGCATCCCCAGGTGGAGCCGTCCTCATAGGCCTCGACGGGGGCGGACAGCACCTCGTCGTCCATGCCCCCCGTGAGGTCGTCGCACATCGCCTGGGGAGAGTCGAAGCTCTGCCCCATCTCGTCGAGGAAACTGCTCTCGATCGCGAGATCCATGCTGATCTCGAGAGTGTCGACGTCCTTGATCTCGAAATCGGCGGAAAGGCGACCGCAGCCGGCGAGAAGCAGGACGAACGGCAGCAGCACCAGCGCTGCGATCCGTTTCCTGCGTGACGTGATCGTGTCCATTGTGGCCCCCGTGGAATCAGTCCGACGTCGACTGCCCGGGTGGTGGTCGACCCGGTCAGGCTACCGGGGAACTCCCAGGATTGCGCTGGGGAGAAGTCCCCATCGCCGGTTCGAGACTGAACCGTAGCCGGGGCGGCCCGGAATGGCCCTTCCCGGACGCTCTGCGCAGCACCCGGGGCGCGGCCGCAGCACCGGGAGGCACGTCGGCCGCACCTGGGGGCGTGGGCGCAGCACCGGCATGCGTCTCGGTCCTGCCACGCGCCGTGGACTACTTCCAGAACATCAGCATGCCGCCGCCCACGAGCATGAGCCCGAAGCCGGCAGCCAGGTTCCAGTCGCCGATCGGCAGCGGCAGCTGACCGGCCGAGAGGTAGAAGGTGACCAGGTAGAGGAGGCCCAGGACGAGGAACACGACGGCAGTGGGGGCGAGCCAGGCCGGATTCGGCGCCACGGCGGCGACCCGACGGCGTCCGGTGCGCGCGGATTCCGCGGCGGCGGCCTTCTTCGGGGAGGACGTGCGCGACGCATCCTTCGCCTTCTGCGTGACCTCGCTGCCTGAGGGGGTCGCCGCGCTCGAGCCCTTCTGACGGGACTTCTTCACGGGGTCCTTGCCGGCGGCGAGGGACGACGCTCCGTCCTTCGAGCCCTTCGAGCCCTTCGAGCCCTTCGAGTCCTTCGCGCCGTCGGACTGCTCGTCGGCCGACGATGCGCCGTCAGCGGAGTCGAGGCCGTCGAGGTCGTCCGTCCCGGGCGCATCGGCCTTTGCGGTCGACTTCGCGCGTGCAGACGCCTTCTTCCTGCTCGTGGCCATGAAACGGTGCTCCCTCGAGGCGGCCTCTCGCGCGGGCGTGCCGCACGGGTCCGCGGATGCGGACCGTGCCCTAGGGTAATGCTCGTCGGCTGAGCACGCGAAGCAAGGAGGGGCCATGGGGGTGGACACTGCGGCGAGCCCGGACCCCGAGGAGCGGTCGACACCCTGCCGGGGCGCGACCGGCCGGCGCGGACAGCGCGTCGGCCTCGCTCTGGTGATGGTGCTGTGCGGCGTGCTGTTCACGACCACTGCTCGGATCTCCGGCGGCGGCTCGATCCGCGACGAGAGCGGCGACGTGGCCGGGGTGCTGCGCGAACGCGGGCGCACGATCGAGCAGCTCACGGACGATGCCGAGGAGAAGCGTGCCGCGATCGACGAGCTGTCCGCGGGCGAGGCCGGAGGCGATCTCCGCGCCCAGGAGCGCACTGCGCAGGTCGCCTCGGCCGTCGGTCTGGACGAGGTCAGCGGTCCTGCTCTGCGGATCACCCTCACCGACGCCCCCTCCAGCACGTTGGGCTCGATCGACGGGGTCGAACCCGATGACCTCGTCGTCCACCAGCAGGACATGGAGGCGTACATCAATGCGCTCTGGGCCGGCGGAGCCGAGGCGATGATGCTGCAGGACCAGCGCGTGGTGAACGGCAGCGCCTTCCGCTGCGCCGGCAACACGCTTCTGCTCGAGGGCCGCGTCTACTCCCCGCCCTTCACCATCACGGTGATCGGCCCGACCGACCAGATGCTCGCCGAGCTCGACGCCACCGCGGGGGTCCAGGTCTATCGGGAATGGGTGGACTACGTGCGCCTCGGTGAGCGCATCGAGACCCTTGACGAGGTCACCCTTCCCGCCTTCACCGGCTCCCTGACCCTCGACAGCGCGACGGCCGGCTGACGCGGGCTTCCCCCGCGGCGCCCACGACGGTCGGGATCGCGCAGGAGAGCGCGGGACCGGTCGGGATCACGCGCGGGCGTGACCACGCGGGACATCACGCGCGGCCGGGATCATGCGGGACCACGCGCGACCGGCCGGGATCAGCCTGCGGTCATGAGGGGCTTGAGCCCCTCGGCGCGCTCGGCGGCGTCGCGCCCGTCGCACAGCTCGAGGAAGCTCGCGAGCAGCAGGTGGCCGTTCTCGGTGAGCACCGATTCCGGGTGGAACTGCACGCCGTGCAGAGGCAGCCGGCGATGCTCCAGCCCCATCACCATGCCGTCGGCCGTGCGGGCGGTGACCGTGAGGACGTCCGGGATGGTGTCCGGGTCCACGGAGAGCGAGTGGTAGCGCGTCGCGATCATCGGGGAGGGCGCGCAGGCGAACACACTGCGCCCGTCATGGGTCAGCTCGCTGGTGCGCCCGTGCATGAGCTGCGGCGAGTGCTCCACGGTGGCTCCGAAGAAGTGGCCGAGCGCCTGGTGGCCGAGGCACACGCCGAGCATCGGTGTCGCGCTGTCGGCGCAGGCCCCGATCACGTCGAGCGACCGGCCCGCGGTCACGGGGTTGCCGGGCCCGGGGGAGACCAGCACCCCGTCGAACCCGGTGAGGTCCACGGCGCCGTCCTCCAGGGCCGGCACGTCGTCGTTGCGCACCACGACGGTGGACGCACCCAGCTGCTGCAGGTACCCGACGATCGTGTAGACGAAGCTGTCGTAGTTGTCGATCACGAGGATGCGCGCGTCTTCGCCCGGATGCTGCTCCACAGCCGGTGACCCGGCCGCCGTCGTCGTGTCCGCGTGCGTCGCCTCAGTCATCTTCAGCGCCCCTGCCTTTCCCGGCGCCTTCAGCGTTCCCGTTTGCGTTGTCGTCCCCGGAGTCGTCGTCGGTGGGATCGTCCGTGGGTTCCTCGGAATCGCTCGAGGAGGGATCGTCGGTCGGGGTATCGCTGGTCGGATCCTCGGTGGGCGTCTCGCTCGGCTCCTCCGTGGGTGTCGTGGGCGACGGGGACGGCGTCTCCTTCGGACCGCTGGAGACGATGATCAGCACCGTGGAGCCGCGCTCGACGGACTCGTTCGCCCCGGGTTCGGTGCGGATCACCTGGCCCTCGGGCACGGAGTCGGAGTCCTCCTCCGTCTGCTCGGTGCCGAAGCCGGCATCGCTGAGGGTCTTCTGTGCATCGGCGAGGGACTGGCCGGTGACGTTCGGGACCGTCACCGGTCCCGGCGCGGCAGCGATCACGAGGTCCACCCGCGAGCCGAAGGGCGCGGGGCTGTTGGCCGCCTTCGGGGTCTGCGAGAGCACGGTGCCGGGATCGGCTTCCGCGTCCTCCTTCTCCGAGGCGTCGGGCACCTCGAAGCCGCGGGCCTCGAGGGTCTCCTTGGCCTTGTCGAACTGGACGCCCTCGACGTCGGGGACCTCGACGTCGCCGGAGGCGAGGTTCACGACCACCTCGGAGCCCTTGTCCACCGCTGCCCCGCTCTGCGGATCGGTGCTGGTGACGGTGTTCTGCTCCTGGGCGGCGTCCTCCGTATCGCCCTCGGCCATCACCAGGCCGGCGTCCTCGATCGCTGTCTGGGCCTCCTCGCGCGTCATCCCCTTCAGGTCCTCAGGGACCGTCACGCTCTCCGGACCGGCGGAGACGTTCACCGTCACGGTGGAGCCGACGGCGACCTCGTCCCCCTCTCCCGGATCGGTGTCGATCACGAGGCCCTTGTCGACCTCCTGGGACTGCACCGTCTCGAACGTCGGGTCCAGGCCCACGTCGGACAGGATCGACCTCGCCTCGTCCTCGGTCTGGCCGGCGACGGTCGGGACCGGCACCATCTCGGGGCCGCGATCGAACGGCTTGAAGATGGCGATCGCGGCGACGGCCAGGGCCAGGACGGCGAGGATCACGAGGATGATCAGCCACCACGGCCGCTTGCGCCGGGGCTCCTCCTCGACCTCGCCGGGGGAGTGCGGGGACATGCCGGGGGACACGGACGGATTCTGACCGGTCCTCCAGTTCGCGGCAGCCATCCCGGCACCGGCGCCACCGACTCCCGCGGCGGCGAGGGCGGGCAGCGCCTCGGTGGCGTCGTCCATGGGGCTCAGCACCGTCGTGGGGGCGGTGTCCGTGCCCGGGGCGCCCACCGGCTCGGCCCCGGCGACCAGGGCGGGAGCACGGCCGCCGACCACGGCGGCGATGTCGCGCGAGAAGGCGACGGCGCTCGGGTAGCGCTGCTCGCGGTCCTTGGCCAGGCCCGTGAGGATCACGGCGTCCAGCGCCGGGGTGATCGCGGGGTTGTAGGCCGACGGGGGCTGCGGGTGCTCGCGCACGTGCTGGTACGCGATGGAGACGGGGGTGTCGCCGGTGAACGGCGGGCGGCCCGTCATCATCTCGTACATCACGCAGGCCGCGGAGTAGATGTCGGAGCGGGCGTCGACCAGCTGGCCGCGCGCCTGCTCGGGGGAGAGGTACTGGGCGGTGCCCATCACGGCCTGGGTCGCGGTCATCGCGCTGGTGGCGTCGGCGACGGCCCGGGCGATCCCGAAGTCCATGACCTTGACCGCGCCGCTGTCGTTGATCATGACGTTGCCGGGCTTGATGTCGCGATGGACGATGCCGGCCCGGTGGGAGTACTCCAGCGCGCTCAGCAGCGCGGCCATGATCTCGCCGGCCTGGTGGATGTCCATCGGGCGCTCGGGATCGATGTGCTCGCGCAGGGTGTCGCCGTGCACGTACTCCATCACGATGTACGGGATGGTGACTTCCGCCCCGGTGAGGGTGGTCTGCTTCTCCTCGCCGGTGTCGTACACGGCGACGATGGAGGGATGGTTCAAGGAGGCGGCGCTGTGCGCCTCACGGCGGAACCGCTCCTGGAAGTTGGCGTCACGGGCCAGGTCCGAGCGCAGAACCTTCACGGCGACCGTGCGGTGCAGGCGGGAGTCCTCCGCGAGGAACACCTCCGCCATGCCGCCGGTCCCGAGGACCTTGCCCAGGGTGTAACGACCCCCCAGGACGACCTTCTCTTCGCTCACTGAACACCTGTCCTCGGGCCGTGGCCGACACCGACCGATTCGATCATCGTACGTGTTGACGCCGTCTCCTCCGAGCCGAGGTGATCAACGCCCAGCGCCCCGAGGGGGAGCCATCCCAGGCCCCCCGCGACCGCGACCGCGATGGCCACGACCAGGAGGACCACCACGATGAATCCGGGCACGGAGAGCGGGCCGACGCGGCGTCCCGTCGTGGTGCCGCGCACCGTGCGCTCCGAGGCGGCGGTGTCGACGTCGCCGAAGGGACGCCGCTCGCCGAGCGCGCGATCCGGGCTCCCGGCCGCGGTCCGCCCGTCGGCCGCCGCGCCGCCGGAGGGCGTCGTCCGGGGCGTCCGGGCCGAGCGGGGAGCGGGGGCCGGGGACGCCGCGGACCGGGCGGAGGCCGCGGAGAGCACGGACCTTGCGGAGGACGCGGACAGGCCCGACGACGCCGAGGGGCCGGACGTCGCCGACGCTCCCGAGCGGTGACGGACGCCCCGACCACGGCCCGACAGCGGCAGCGGCATGGCGGCCGTGCGGGTGCCCGTCGGCGAGGCGCCGGGCCCGGCGACGGGACCCGTGGAGCCGGGCGGGCGCACAGCGTTCTCGCCCGTCCAGTCATGGTCCTCGACACGGGTGACGGGGATCGCGCCGGTGGTGAAGCGGGGCTCGACCCCGCGCTGGATGGCCTCGAGGATCCTCGACACCGCCGCCGCCGAGCGGGGACGGTTCGCCGGGGCCTTCGCGAGGGTCATCATCACCAGGGTCCGCAGGTCGGCGTTGATGGCCTCGGGGAGCTCGGGCGGCTGCTGCTTGACCTGCGCCATCGCGATCTCGACCTGGCTGGAGCCGGTGAAGGGACGGTGTCCCACGAGCATCTCGTAGGCCACGATCCCGAGCGCATAGATGTCCGAGAGCGACGTGGCCTGCTTGCCCATCGCCTGCTCGGGGGAGAGGTACTGGGCGGTGCCCATCACCAGCCCCGTTTTCGTGAGCCGAGCCTGGTCCTTGCTGCGGGCGATCCCGAAGTCGGTGATCTTCATCGACCAGTCGTCGCCCTCGTCGACGAGCACGTTCTCCGGCTTCACGTCACGGTGCACCACCCCCTTGGAATGGGCGGCGTCCAGCGCACGGGCCAGCTCGATGAGCACCGAGACGATCCGCTTCTCGGGCAGACCGCCGGGGTTCTCCTCGATGATGTCCGAGAGCGGCCTGCCGGGGCAGAGCTCCATGACGATGTACGCCCGGCCGTCGATCTCGCCGTAGTCGTACAGCGCGGCGATGGCATCGTGCGAGAGCGCGGCGGTATGGCGGGCCTCCGCGCGGAAGCGCTTGAGGAAGCCCTCGTCCCCCGCGTACTCCTCGCGCAGCACCTTGACCGCGACGTCGCGGTCCAGCTCCTGGTCGCGACCCTTCCAGACCTGTCCCATGCCGCCAGTGGCGATCAGGGACGTCAGCTCATAGCGTCCTTCGAGGACGAGCCCCGCCTCGGTCTTCATCGGTCGATCACCGCCTTCATCACGTCCCGGGCGATCGGTGCCGCGGTGCGCGACCCGTATCCGCCCTCTTCGACCACGACCGCGACCGCGATCTTCTGATCGTCCTTCTGCCCGTACCCGACGTACCAGGAGTGCGCCGCACGGTCCTCGCCCCACTCGGCGGTGCCGGTCTTGCCACCCACCTCGACGCCGTCGATCGCCGCGGCGGTGCCGGTGCCGTTCTCCACGACGCCCACCATCATCTGGCGCATCTGCGCCGCATTGGAGGCGCTCAGCGGCTGGCCGAGCTCCTTCGGCGAGAGCTCGGAGACCGTCGAGAGGTCGCTCGTGCGGACCGCGCCCACCAGCTGCGGCTCCATCACCACGCCGTCGTTCGCGAACGCTCCGGCCACCATCGCCATCTGCAGCGGGCTCACGCGGTCCTCGTACTGCCCGATCGACGTGGTCGCGAGCTGCGCGTCGTCGAGATCAGAGCCGATGGTGGACGGGGTGACCGCGAGCGGGATCTCCAGGCGCTGGCCGAATCCGAACTCCTCGGCGGTGGCGGTGAGATCGTCCTCGCCCACGGCAATCCCGAGCTCGGCGAAGGAGGTGTTGCAGGACTGCCGCAGCGCCTCGGCGAGCGTGGATTCGTCGTCCGGCCCGCAGGGCTCGGTGCGGCCGCCGGAGAAGTTGTTCATCACCGACGACGAGTTCGGCAGCTCGAAGCTGCCGGGCCCGGGGATCACGGAATCGGAGGTGTACTCGCCCGATTCGAGGGCGGCCGAGGCCACCACCAGCTTGAACGCCGAGCCGGGTGGGTACAGGTCGCCTCCGATGGCGCGGTTGGTCAGCGGGCGCTCGGGATCATCGTTCAGCGCCGACCAGGACTGCTGGGCCGCGCCGGTGTCGTGGGTGGCCAGATCGTTGGGGTCGTAGCTGGGCGCGGACACCATCGCGAGGACGGCCCCGGTCTCCGGATCCAGCGCCACCGCTGCGCCGCGCTTGCCGTCCAGGGCGTCCCAGGCGGCCTTCTGCGCCCCGGAGTCCAGCGTGAGCTCGACGGTCGCGCCGCGGCCCTGCTTGCCCGAGAGGATGTCGGAGATGCGGTGGTAGAACAGCGCGTCGGCCTCGCCCGAGAGGGTGTCGTTCAGCGAGCGCTCGATGCCGGAGAACCCGTAGACCACCGAGTAGTAGCCGGTGACCGGGGCATACATCGCGCCGGGGTCGTAGCCGCGCAGGAACCCGTAGGTGTCCTCCGAGGCGGTGGAGCTCGCGATCGCCTCGCCGTCCACCACGATCGGGCCGCGGTGGCGTCCGTACTCGTTGTAGGTGGTGCGCAGGTTCTGGCCGTGGGCGTTGAGCCGACCCTGGGCGACGACCTGGAAGTAGGTGGTCGAGGTGAACAGCAGCACGAAGAGCACGCTGACCACGAGCCATACGTGTCGCAGGGGCTTGTTCATGCCATCACCTCCGGGGAGGTGCGCGCAGCGGGAGCGGCGCCCGGGCCGTCGACCTGGCGGGCGGCGGGCCGACGGGCGGCGTCCGAGAGCCGCACCAGGATTCCGGCGATGATCCAGTTGCACACCAGCGAGCTGCCCCCGGCCGCCAGGAACGGCAGGGTCAGGCCCGTCAGAGGGATCACCCGGGTGACGCCGCCGACGACGACGAACACCTGCAGGGCCATCGCGAAGCCGAGCCCTCCGGCCAGCAGTGTGCCGAAGCCGTCCGAGATGCCGACCGCCGCGCGGATCGCGCGCTGGACGAGCAGCAGGTACAGCAGCAGCAGGGCGAAGGCGCCGACCATGCCGAGCTCCTCCGCGAAGGAGGTGAAGATGAAGTCGGATTCGGCGTGCGGGACCACGTCCGGGCGGCCCTCGCCGAGGCCCGCCCCGGTGATGCCCCCGTTGGCGAGACCGAACAGGCCCTGGTTGATCTGCTCGCAGCCGCCGTAGTTCGCGCCCGAGAGCGGATCCAGCCAGCAGGTGATGCGCGTGCGCACGTGGCTCATCTGGGTGGCCGCGAACACGGCGGGCGGCAGGAACATGACCGCGCCGATCACGAGCCAGCTCAGCCGGTCGGTGGCGACGTAGAGCATCACCACGAACAGGCCGAAGAACATCAGCGAGGTGCCCAGGTCCGTCTGGAAGACGAGTACGGCCATCGCGAAGCCCCAGGCCACGAGGATCGGACCGAAGTCGGACCACCGCGGCAGATGGATGCCGAGCACCTTGGGGCCGGCCAGGGCCAGGGTGTCGCGGCGCGAGACCAGGTAGCCGGCGAAGAAGAGCGCGAAGGCGATCTTGGCGAGTTCGGCGGGCTGGAAGCTGTTGCCGGCGATGGAGATCCAGATGCGCGAGCCGTTGCGGGAGTCGCCGATGCCCGGCAGCAGGGGCAGGAGCAGCAGCACGCCGCCGGCGACGGCGCTGATCCAGGTGTAGCGGCGCAGGTGCCGGTGATCGCGCAGGAGGACGATCACGGCCACGCACAGTCCGACGCCCAGGACCGCCCACAGCATCTGCCGCTCCGCGGTCGCCGAGCTGCGCAGCCCGTAGATCTGGTTCGCGGCGTGCACGCTCTTGATCAGGGCCATGCCCAGCAGGTTCAGCAGCACCACCAGCGGCAGGATCACCGGATCCGTGTACGGGGCGCGCCACATGACCGCGACCTGCAGGACCACGGCGAGCAGAGCCGCGCCGATCCCGTACTCGAGCAGGTTCGGCGGGAGCTCGTCGAAACGGCCGAGCCCGACCAGGGCGTAGGAGCCCACGCCGATCAGCACCGCGAAGGCCAGCAGCACGGCGTGCATCAGCCGGCGGGGTCGTGCGGTGTAGGAGACGATCGTGGCCACTACGACTCCTCGCCCTCGGTGGGCTGGACGGCGTCGTCGTCGGACCGGTCCGGGAGGGAGCGGCTGCCGGTGGGCATCTCGGTCAGGCCTCCGCCGCCGTCGGACGCCTCGCCGCCGCCGTCGGAGACCTCGCCCCCGCCGTCGGACGGTGCCGGGGTGGGCAGCAGCGGCTGATTGGCGTCCGCCGCCTGCTGGAGGCGCTCGATGATCTGGTCCGCGCTCTCGCGGTCACCGGCGGTGATGGTGTTGCCGACCTGCTCCTGGGTGATCTCCGGGAGGTCGTCCAGGGCGATGTCGGTGACCTCGATCGGCTCCGAGAGGGAGATCGGCCCGAGATCCTGGGACAGGCCCTGGTACAGCACGACGTTCGTGCCGTCGGAGGCGACATAGTACTGGCGCTGCGACCAGGCGTATCCGGCCCACAGCACGCCGCCCAGCACGGCGACCAGCAGGAACACGGCGACCAGTGCGGGCCAGGGGCTGCGGCGCGGGGGCTCGTCCTCGGAGAAGTCGTCGTCCTCGTAGGGGACCTCGGGCTCCTCGCGGGTGAGGGCGGCGGCCTTCGCGGCCGGGCCGGAGGCGCTCGTGGGCTGGTGGCGCGTGCGGGCGGCCGATCCCACGATCTGCGGCGCGGTGGAGGGGGCCTCCTCGGTGCGGGGCAGGTCGTCGAGCTCGATGACGTCGGCGATGAGGCAGGTGATGTTGTCCGGCCCGCCGCCCTTGAGCGCGAGCTGGATCAGCTCGTCGGCGCATTCGCCCGGGTCCTCGAAGGCCTTCAGGGTCGCGTCGATCGTGTCGAGCGAGACCAGGCCCGACAGGCCGTCCGAGCAGAGCATCCAGCGGTCGCCGGGATGCGCGGGGCGCAGGGAGAGGTCCAGCTCGGGGTCGGCGTCGACGTCGCCGAGCACGCGCATCAGCACGGAGCGCTGGGGGTGGCGCTCGGCCTCCTCCTCGGTGAGGCGCCCTTCGTCCAGCAGCCGCTGCACGAAGGTGTGGTCCTTGGTGACCTGGAAGGTCTCGTCGTTGCGCAGCAGGTAGGCGCGGGAATCGCCGATGTGGGCGAGGGCGAACTTGCCTTCGGCGCGCAGCATCGCGGTGATCGTGGTGCCCAGGCCCCGCAGCTGCGGTTCGTCGCGGGCACGGCGCAGGATCTCCTGGTTGGCCTCGAGCACCGCCTCCTCGAGGGTGGCGACGATGTCCGAGGCCGGGGTCTCCGAATCCAACCGGGCCAGGCGGCCGATCGCGACCGAGGAGGCCACGTCGCCGCCGGCGTGCCCGCCCATGCCGTCGGCGACCACCAGCAGATGGCTGCCGGCATAGCCGGAGTCCTGATTGTTGGAGCGGACCAGGCCGACGTCGGACCGGGCGGCGTATCGCAGGGCGACGCTCATCGCGGACCTCGTCTCAGCTCGATCTCGGTGCGGCCGATCCGCACCTGGGCACCGGGACGGAACGGCACGGCGCCCTCGATGCGGCGACCGGACAGCAGCGTGCCGTTGGTCGACCCCAGGTCCTCGACCATCCACTCGCCCTCGCGCTCGAACACGCGGGCATGCCGGTTCGACGCGTAGTCGTCGTCGAGCACCAGGGTGCATTCCGGGGCGCGGCCGATGAGGATCGGGGTGGATCCCAGCGTCAGCGAGGTGCCCCGCAGGGGCCCGGCGGTGACCACCATGGCGGTCGCGGTGACCTCCGGGTCGGTGCGCATCGCGGCCGGATCGCCACCGTCCGGGGCTCCGGCCCCGCCGACCGGGCCGGAGGCGGGGCGCTGCTCGCGCCGCGGATCACGGCTCGAACGGGTCACCACGGTGGTCCCGAACAGGTCGTTGCGCAGCACGAGCACCACGACGATCACGAACACCCACAGCGCCAGGACGAAGCCCAGACGGAGGGCGACCAGGGTCAGTTCACTCATCGGGCGCTCACCAGGTCGCCGGCCCGGCCGCGGGCAGGATGACGGTCAGACGGGTGCGGCCGATCTTGAGCAACGAGCGGTCTCGGAGCGTGACAGGGGTGCGGATGCGCTCGCCGTCGACGAAGGTGCCGTTGGTCGAGCCGAGGTCGGTGGCCACCAGGGTGCTGCCGTCGGGCCCCGGCTCGGCGCGCAGCTCGAGGTGGTGCCGGGAGACGCCCGTGTCCTCGAGGATGATGTCGGAGTCGCCGCCGCGCCCGATCACCGTCACGGGGCCGGTGAGCAGGTACTGCTGGCCGTCGATCTCGACGATGGGGCTGCTGCCGGACTCGGCGCGCGAGGCGGTGGTGGCCGGGGCCACGCTGCCGCGCTCGGTGCGGGACTCGGTCTCGAAGCGCCCGGCGCGCACGTCGTCGTCGGCCTCCAGATCCACGGTGACGCCGCCGACGAACATGTAGCGCTGCTTCTCGGCGTGCTCCATGAGCACGCGCTGCAGCTCGTCGATCAGGGTGTCCTGCCAGGAGCTGAAGCGCTCGAAGTCCTGGGGGTGCAGGTAGATCGTGTACACGTTCGGGGCGAGGGTCCGGGTGCGGTCGAGCACCTGGATCTGGTCGTCGCACTCGCGCTTGAGCCCCTGCGCGAGGTCGAGAGGTTTCAGCTGCCCGCGGCCGGGCGAGAACATGCTCGTCACGCCGCGGTCGAGTCCGCGCTCGATCCGATCCAAGATCCCCACGGTGATCCTTCGCTGTTGCTGTCCCAGTGCCCCGACGGCAGACGGGGCTGTACGCCTACTCGATCGTAGCGCGTGGCCAGGTCATCAGTGGTCCGGCAGGGCGGTGGTGCGGCAAGGGATTCGTGCAGGGTTCGTAAAGGCCGAGGGGGCGGGGGCGGGCGCGGAGGCCCGCCGCCGCCCCTGGATCGCGAGGTGGGGCTCGTCCTGCGTGGGCCTTGGAGGGTCGACGTCGGCCGTGGACCCTCCGGGACGCGGCGCCTGAGGATGCTGGTCACCCCAGGGGCGCACGACTCGGCAGCGGCTCAGGAACGGCTCATGAACGGCTCAGTGGATGAGCACGCGCCGGCCCTTGACGAACCACTTCCGTGACCACAGCATGTCGCTCGCGGCGACGGAGATGCGGCAGCAGCCGTGGGAGGCGGGAGAGGACGGGATCGAGTTCGACCCGTGGATCGCCCAGCCCCGGTCGTAGTAGCCGGGCCGGTACAGACTGCCCAGGGGACCGCTCTGCCAGCCCTTGCTGTACAGGCTGTACATCGTGAAGTCGCCCGTCGGCGTGGCCGCGGTCTTCCAGCGGCCGCCCGAGTAGTAGCGCTTCCCGCTGCCGGTCGAGGTGTTCAGGATGTAGGAGAGCTTCCCTCCCGTGGTGGCGACGATGATCTGCCTCGCGAGATCCACCTCGAAGCCGACGCCCGAGGTGATCTTGCGCGAGGGGCGGGCGCCGCTCGCGATCGCGTCGTACGTCTTCGGGCCGACGACGCCGTCGGCGGAGAGGCCCGCGACCTTCTGCAGGGCGTAGACCGCCTGCTGGGTGAGGTGGCCGAAGCTGCCGTCGGCCGCACCGAGCCAGTACTTCAGGCCCGCCAGGTCCTTCTGCAGCGTCGTGACCGCAGCTCCCTTGGAGCCCTTGCGCAAGGTCGGCGCCGCGCTGGCCGGGCCCATGCCGAGGGTCATGCCCGCGCCGATCGTGCCCACGCCGAGCAGGACGGCGCGGCGCGAGGGCGCAGCGATCGCCAGCAGGGGCCGGTCGGTGACCTCGAGATGTCGCAGGGCTCGTGTCGTGGTTCTCATCCTCATGTCTTCCCCCTTGCTATGGATCCGGAGCGTGGCCCGGATCCGTCCCCGTGCACAGCGTCGTCACTGCGCACACCATGATCACGTAACGGTCATGCGGAGGTAAACGACAGCAAAAGTGTGCAGGTCGTGAGGTTTCTTGTGGGTAGAGTGTGACGGTGCAGGCAGCGGCGTCGAGCAGGTGGGAGATGACCGTTCGGTACTGCGCGGGCACTGTTCGGGCACGTCGAGCCGGACGCCGCGACGGGCGGGGGTGCCTACGACCGCGAGGCGTGCGGAGGGGCGTGCGAAGGGATGCGGAGGGGGTGCGCGAAGGGGTGTGCCATATTGGATCGGGTGGAGCCCGAGACCGATCCCCAGACCGCCCCTGACCCCCAGGCCGACCCCCAGGCCGGCCCCCAGACCAGCCCCGGGATGATCCCGGTGGAGGCCGACTTCGAGCACGCGCTCGGGGTCTCCGACGCCCGACGCACCCTGCACACGCAGGGGGACGAGGACCGCGTGTGGGAGCTCGCGAGCGTGTCCAAGCCGATCACCGCGCTGGGCACCCTGGTCGCGGTGGACCGCGGGCTCGTCGACCTCGACGAACCCGCCGGGCCCGAGGGCGCCACCGTGCGCCACCTCCTCGCCCACACCGCCGGCTACGCCTTCGACGGCGACGAGGTGGTCGGTGCGGTCGGGGGCCGACGGATCTACTCCAACACCGGTTTCGAGATGCTCGCCGCCCATGTCGAGCAGGCCACGGGCTATGACCTGGATGAATGGCTCGAGCAGACCGTCGTCCAGGGGCTCGGTCTGAGCGACCTCGAGCTGACGGGCTCCCCGGCGGCCGGCTTCCGCGGCAGCATCCGCGACCTGCTGGCCCTGGGCCGTGAGCTGCTCGAGCCCACGCTGATCTCCCGCGAGCTGTGGCAGGAGTCGGTCACCGTGCAGTTCCCCGGGCTCGACGGCATCCTGCCCGGCTACGGCAGGCAACGGCCGAACGACTGGGGGCTGGGATACGAGATCCGGGACGGCAAGTCGCCGCACTGGACGGGCTCTGCCTCGAGCCCACGCACTCTCGGCCACTTCGGCCAGGCGGGCTCCTTCCTCTGGGTGGACCCCGACGCCGGACTCACAGCGGCGTTCCTGGGCGCCGAGCCCTTCGGGAAGACGCACATCCGGATCTGGCCCGGCCTCAGCGACGAGATCCTCGCGCGGTTCGGCGGGGCCTGAGTGCGACGCGGCTTGAGGGCGACGGGGCTGAGCGCAGGGGCCCGCTTCCCGCCGTCGCCGCTTCCGCATCGCCGCATCGCCGCTCCCGCTGTCACCGCATCCGGTGCGTCCGGAATGTGACGCGCGACTCTCCCGCTCGATACAGTCGGGAGCAGTCGACGGGTGATCCGCCGATCCCGACGATCCTGACCTACCGGGCGCTCGCGCGCCTCGAGGAGCAGCTGCATGTTCGATGACAGGGAGCTCACCGAGTCCCGTATCCGCCGCTTCACCAGGGACCACCTGACGCCCCAGGTCCACCAGGAGACCGCGCCGGTCACGATCGCCGCGTACCGGGTCGAGGGCGAGCCGATCCCTCCGCGCGAGGCGATCGTGGACCACGCGGGCGACTACGCCCCGCTCGAGGTCGGCGCACCGCTGGGCCGTGCCTGGTCGACCACCTGGCTCCACGTGACCGGGACCGTCCCCGCACAGTGGGCCGACGACGAACGCTCGGACCCTGAGCTGATCGTCGACCTCGCCTTCAGCGGCCAGCCCGGCTTCCAGGCCGAGGCGCTTGTGTTCACGCCCGACGCCGTGCCCGTCAAGGCGATCAACCCTTACAACCGGTACCTGCCGGTGCGCCCGGGCGAGCAGCTGGACTACTACCTCGAGTGCGCGGCGAACCCGAACGTGGCCGGGGAGTGGACCTTCGCGCCCACCCCGCTCGGCGACCTCGCCACCGTGCCCGAGGAGGACCTCTACTTGCTCCGCGAGCTGCACCTGGCGCGCCGTGACGTGCGGATCGGGGAGCTCGTCGAGGACGTCCGGGCGCTTGTCGGTCTGATGGCCGAGCTCGACGAGGCCTCGCAGCGCCGCCACGAGATCCTGCGCGCCCTGGAGGACGCCTGCGACACCGTTGATCCCGACGACGTGCCCGGCACCGTCGAGGCCGCCCGTGAGGTGCTGGCCCCGGCCCTCGCCCGGCCGGCGCACCGCTCGGCGCTGACCGTCCTGGCCACCGGGCACGCCCACATCGACTCCGCCTGGCTGTGGCCGGTGCGCGAGACCGTGCGCAAGGTGGCGCGCACCTTCGCCAACGTGTGCGCGCTCCTCGAGTCCGATCCTGATCTCACCTTCTCCGCGTCCTCCGCGCAGCAGTACCGCTGGCTGAAGGACCGCTATCCGGAGCTCTTCGCCCGGATACAGGAGCACGTCGCCGCGGGACGCTTCGTCCCGGTGGGCGGCATGTGGGTCGAGTCGGACACGAACATGCCCGGTTCCGAGGCGATGGCCCGGCAGTTCATCGCCGGCAAACGGTTCTTCCTGGAGAACTTCGGAGTCGAGACGAGGGAGACCTGGCTGCCGGACTCCTTCGGCTACTCCGCCGCGCTCCCACAGATCGCCGCGCTCGCCGGTCAGGACAACTTCCTCACCCAGAAGGTCTCCTGGAACCAGGTCAACACCTTCCCGCACCACACCTTCCGCTGGGAGGGCCTGGACGGCACCAGCGTGTTCACCCACTTCCCGCCCGCGGACACCTACAACGGGATGCTCACCGGCGAGGAGCTGGCCTACTTCGAGCGCAACTTCAAGGAGAAGGGACGCTCCTCGATCGGCATGGACCTGTTCGGCTGGGGCGACGGCGGCGGCGGACCCACCCGCGAGATGATGGCCGCCGGCCGTCGCGCCGCGGACCTCGAAGGGTCCCCGCGCGTCGAGTTCGGCACCCCGCAGGAGTTCTTCGACCGGGCCCGCGCCGAATACCCGGACGCCCCGGTGTGGAACGGCGAGCTGTATCTCGAGCTGCACCGGGGCACCTACTCCGCACAGCCGGGCACCAAGCAGGGCAACCGTCGCAGCGAGCATCTGCTGCACGAGGCCGAGTTCCTCTCCGCGCTCGCCGCGCTGCGCGCCGGCTTCGAGTATCCGCACGACGAGCTCGAGGCACTGTGGGAGAACGTGCTGCTGGGTCAGTTCCACGACATCCTGCCCGGCTCCTCGATCGCCTGGGTGCATCGCGAGGCCGAGCAGGATCACGCCGAGACCGCCGCGCGCGCCGAGGCGGTCATCGCCGGGGCGCTCGCCGCCCTCGGCGACGCCGGGGCCGACGCAGCGGCTGGGCACGGGGCCGACGGGACTGCCGGCGGGACCGGTGGGACTGCTGGCGGGACTGGCGGGGCTGGCGGGGCTGGCGGGACTGGCGGGGCTGGCGGGGCCGGCGGGATTGCTGGCGGGGCCGACGGCGCCGTCGGCGGGGACTGCGTCGGCGGGGCCGGCGGGGCCGCGGGGGCCCGCGTGCTGCTGAACACTGCACCGGTGCCGCGTCGCGGAGTGCCCGCCTACACCGCCGGGCCCGTGCGCCGCAGCGCCGAGGGTGTCGTGGTGATCCGTGCGGGAGACACCATCAGCGTGGAGAATGCCGCGCTGCGCGCCGAGATCGACGCCACCGGGGCGATCACCTCGCTCGTGGACCGCGTCAGCGGGCGCGAGTCCATCGCCCCCGGTGCCTGCGGCGCCCTGCTGCAGCTGCACCGCGACACGCCCAACGCCTGGGACGCCTGGGACATCGATGAGTTCTACCGCCACGTGGTGCGCGATCTCGACGAGCCGACGTCCGTCGAGGTCAGCGAGGAGGGGGCCGGGGTCCGGGTCCGCTTCACCTACTCCACCTCAGTGCCCGAGGGGGCGGAGAGCTCCGGCGTGACCGGAGCGGGCTCGACGATCGTGAAGACCTTCGTGCTGCTCCCGGGGGACGAGTCGCTCGAGATCGTCCTCGACATCGACTGGCACGAGCGCAAGAAGGTCCTGAAGCTCGGCTTCGGGCTCGACGTGCGCGCCGCCTCCCTGAGCAGCGAGATCCAGTTCGGCCACCTCGACCGGCCGATCCCCGTGAACACCAGCTGGGACGCCGCACGCTTCGAGACCTGCGCCCACCGCTGGGTGCATCTCGCCGAGGGCGACTATGGGGTGGCGATCGCCAACGACTCCACCTACGGCCACGACGTGCTGCGCACCCTGCGCGAGGACGACGGCGGCACCACCACGACGGCCCGCCTGACCCTGGTGCGCTCCCCGGAGTTCCCCGATCCCGCCGCCGACCACGGCCGGTACACGTTCCGTGTCGCCGTGCGCCCCGGGGCGGGCATCGCCGAGGCGATGGAGGAGGGATACCGCCTGAACCTGCCCGAGCGCGAGGTCAGCGCCGCGGTCGCCGCAACGGCCTCCGCGCCGCTGGTCACGGTCGACTCCCCGCGCGTGCTGGTGGAGACGGTGAAGCTCGCCGAGGATCGCTCCGGCGACCTCGTGGTGCGCCTGTACGAGGCCTCCGGTGCCCGGGTGCCGGCGCGCGTGCAGCTCGATGCGGCGCTCGCCGGGGGAGAGGTGACAGCGGTGGACCTGCTGGAGCGCTCCTTCGCCGAGGACGCCCCGGCGTTCCGCTCCGCGCTGGATCGCGACGAGGACGGCGCGGTCCGGCTCGTCTTCCACCCCTTCGAGATCAAGACCCTGCGGGTGAGCCGACAGAGCTGACCCCCGCGGCGCGGCCGGGCGTCCAGCGCGGCTAGTCGTCCAGCACGGCCGGCGTGGCCGCCACGACCGGCGTGACCGGCGCGGCCACTACGACCGGCGCGACCGGGCGCCCAGTGCGACCGGCGCAGCCGGCGCAACTACCACGACGCGCACGACCGGGCACGACCGGGCGTCCAGTTTTGTGCCGCCACGACCGATGTTCGACGCTGTTATGTCGCAGGACATC
>NZ_NRGS01000032.1 GCF_002332425.1 Brachybacterium alimentarium
GGTCGTCTGGAGCGCAAAACTCGTCGCCCAGTTCAGGACTCGTGTGCGGCGTGCCCGCGTGCGCCCGGCTCGCGTGCGCCCGGCTCACGTGCGGCGTGCCCGCGTGGGCCCGGCTCGCGCGCGTCCGGCTCGCCTGCGCTCTGCCCGCGTGCGCTCTGCTCGCGCGCGGACTGCTCGCGTGTGGCGCGGAAGGCGGGCAGCACGATGTCTTTCCGCAGCGTCTGCCGCGTCGCGGCCGGGGCGAAACCGGCGTCGAGCCCGGTGAGCACCACCTGCTCGAGGTCATCGAGCGTCCAGTCGAACGTCTCCACCGCCAGCGTCATCTCCCGGGACGTGGAGGTGCGGCTCATGAGGCGGTTGTCGCTGCTCAGCGCGACGGCGAAGCCGAGCTCGTGCAAGGGTCCGACGGCGTGGAGGGAGAGCTCCGCGGCCGCTCCGGTCTGCAGGTTCGAGCTCGGGCACACCTCGAGGCAGATCTGCTCGCGGTGCACCCGTGCGGCGACCGGCCCGAAGCGTGCGGTGGGCGTCGATGCAGAGCCCTGGGTCGACGTCGGCGCGCCGGCCGGCCCGCCGGCTGTTTCACCGGCGGCCCCACCGGCTGTCTCGCCGGCCGCCCCATCGGCTGCGTCACCGGTGGCCCCACCGGCTATCTCACCGGCCGCCCCACCGGCCGTGCCGCCAGCCGTCTCACCGGCCATGTCATCGGCCGAGCTCGTCGCGCCCGGGTCGGCGTCGATGTCCTCGACCAGACGCACGCCGTGCCCGATGCGCTCCGCCCCGCAGTCCAGGGCGTCGGCGATCGAGGCGGGTCCGTCGGCCTCCCCGGCGTGGATCGTCACGTGGATGCCGGCCTCGCGTGCGCGGGAGAACTGCGCGGCGAAGCGGCTTGCGGGGAACCCTGCCTCGGGGCCGGCGAGGTCGATGCCCAGCACCCCCGTGTCGCGTCGGGCGATAGCGAGATCGACCAGGTCGTCGCTGGGATCGAGGTGGCGCAGGTAGCACAGCAGCTGGCCCACCACGATGGTCGAGCCTGCGGCCTCGGTGGCGGCCACTCCCTCGTCGAGCCCGTCCTGCACCGCCTGCACCGCCGCGTCGAGCGTCAGCCCGCCGGCGGTGTGCTGATGCGGGGCCCAGCGGGTCTCGGCGTAGACCACGCCGTCGGCGACCATGTCCTCCACGAACTCGCGGGCGATGCGCTGCAGCGCCGGAGCGGTCTGCATGAGCGCCACGGTGCGGTCGAAGGTGGAGAGATAGGCGGGCAGGGAGCCAGAATCCGCTGCGGTGTGGAACCAGTCCGCGATGTCCTGCGCGGTGGGGGCCTCTGCTCCGCCGGGCACGTCGGTGCCGCCCTCGGCGTCCCGGGCGGGCGGGATCGGCGGCGGAGCGATGCCCAGCTCAGCGCACAGCTGGAGCACGGTGGCGGGACGCAGCCCGCCGTCGAGGTGGTCGTGCAGCGCGACAGCGGGAAGGGACCGTACGAGATCGGGGGAGAGGCGCATCCGGGCAGGATACGCGGGCTGGTCTCGCGACCGAGCCCATCGCTCGCGGCGCCCCGCCACCGCCGACGGTGCTCCACCGATGGGCCGGCACCGGCGCCGACGGCTGGCTGGCGAGCACCGACCGACCGACGGGCTGACGGACTGGCACGAACCGCGCCGGCCCGCCGTCGCCGACGGGCCGGCGCGTGCACGGCCGTGCGGGGTCAGACCCCGCTCGTGGCGATCGCGCGGTCCGGACCCGCCTCGAGCGGACCCGTCGCTCCGTCGCGCGAACCGGCCGCCCCGCCGGTCGCTCCCTCCGCCCCCTCGGCCGTCCCGCCGGTCGCTTCCTCCGCCCCCTCGGCCGTCCCGCCGGTCGCTCCCTCCGCCCCGTCGGCCGGCACCTCAGCCACGTCCCGTGCGAGCGCCACCGGGTTGTCCATCCGCCCCGCGTGCAGCAGGGAGGCGGACTGGTCGCCGATGTCGACCATCTGCAGGGTGTTGCGCAGCTGCAGACGGTTCAGGCACGAGTGGGAGAAAGTCCGGGCGCGCAGGTCCACATCCCCGGCCAGGCCCTTCGCGGTCGCGGGATGGTCCGACTCGTACCGATCGAGCACGGCGGCGACCAGGTCCCAGAACTCCGTGGCGGGAAGCATGCCGTCGGCGTCGAGGATCCCCGACAGATGCCGCAGCACGCCGTCGAACATGTCGGTGAACACCGACAGCGCCTTCTCATGGCCGGGGAGCGGGGCACCGTCAGCCCCGAGCGCTCGGATGCGCGCGACGCCCACGGGCAGCGGGCGCTCGCCGAGAACGGCCGTCTCCTCGCCGATGTCCTTCATGAAGGCCCCGGTGACGACGTGGTCGCGCACGCGCAGGATGAGGTTCTCTCCGTGCGGCATGAACACCACGTCGTGCGCGAGCAGGGCGTGCACCAACGGGTACAGGTATGCGCTGAGGTAGCGGTCCAGCCATTCCTGCGGGGAGAGGCCGGAGGCGCGGATCAGCTCGGTGACCAGAGCCGTGCCCTCGTGGTCGCGGTGCAGCAGAGCGGCCATCGTGAGCGCCTGCTCGCCGTCCTCGAGCAGCGGCACGGGGTTCTCCCGCCACAGCGCGGCGAGCATCTTGCGATGCGGATTGGTGCCGGTCGTGCGGTGGTAGGCATCCCCGGTGTAGCCGAGCGCGGCCCGTTCGCGCAGCACCGAGAAGCCCGCGTCGGCGAACGTGGGATCCTCCGCGACCAGTGCGGCGACCCAGTCGTTGATCGCGGGGGTGTCGCGCATGTAGTGCGGGGAGAGTCCGCGCAGGAATCCCATGTTCTGGATCGCGAGCGCGACCTTCACGTACGGGGCGCCCGGGCGGGTGCGGTTGAAGAAGGTGCGCAGGGACTGCTGCGCCTGGAACTCGTCACCGCCCGGGCCCAGCGGCACCAGGTCATCGCGCGCGATGTCCGCTGCGAAGGTGATCGGCAGGCGATGCTCGGCCTGCCAGGGGTGCAGCGGGAGCAGGTGGTAGTCCGACGGGTCGAGCCCGCGGCAGGCGAGCCGATCGGTGAACGCATCCAGCTCCTCCGTGCTGAGCGCCTGGTGCAGGTGCTCCTGCTCGTCGAGCCCGTGGCCCACCGCGAGATGGCTCAGGCTGCGCCGCGCCGCGACCCAGAACAGGCGCGTGCGCGACCCGGTCTCGGGAGCGTACGCCCGGTAATCGCTGAGCGAGTACCCGATGCGCCCGTTGTTGGCCAGGAACCCGGGGTGCCCCTCGGTCATGGCCGCCTCGACCGTCTGCAGATCCGCCCCGACGAGTTCACCGGATGTGGGCCGACGCCCCTCCTGCGCATCGTCGAGTTTCGCGGCGCCGGCGGCGAAGGTCGAGGCGAGCTCCTCGAGATAGGTGGAGAGCAGGTCCTCGGGGATGCCGAGCGATTCCTGCAGGTCGAGGATCAGCTGCTGGGCGTCCAGCGGCTGGGGCAGATCGTTCACCCGGCGCACGATCGAGGCCTCCTCGACCAGCCAGTGCTCCAGCGGCAGCACACGAGCGCGGAAGGTGTAGACGGTCTCGCCGAGCTCGAGGAGCCAGCGGCGCTCGACGGCGAGGTCGGCGCCGGTGGCCTGCATCGGCTGGGTGGGCGCCGGGGTCGCGGCCGCCGGGGCGGGCGCATCGCCCGGCCTCCGTGCGTCGGCCTGCATCGGTGCATCGACCTGCGTCGCTGCGTCGGCCTGCACCGACGCAGCGTCGGCGCGGGGTGCGATCAGGCGTTCGTGAGCGAACTCCGACAGGGCCTTGGCGACCAGGTGGCGGTGCGCGCGAGCGGCCGTGCCGCGTGAGAGGTGGGCGTGCGGGGCGCGCTCGCCGGACCACCCCTGGCCCAGCGGGCTGGCGGCGAAGTCCTCCCGGGTGCACACGCTGAGCGCTGCCCGCTTGGTGTGTCCGTCGGCCACCAGGTCGATCTCTCGCAGCACCCGGAATCCGGCGGCCGCGTTCTTCGCGAGGATCGCGGTGTTGCGAGCATCCGGCTCGACGACCAGACGCAGCGCGTCCAGTCCTGCCACGCCGTCGGCACCCGGATCGCCGAGGCAGAAGGCGACCACATCGCGCATCACGGCGGCCGTGAAGCCGTGCACCGGATTCTCGCCCGGGGGAGCGATGAGCAGGTGCATGCCCAGGTCGCCGGGCTGTTCGGGCAGTTCGTGGGCGGGGATCAGCAGCGACGGGCGGTAGGTCTCGACGTAGAAGAGCGGTGCGCCGGCGTCCCCGGTGTCGGCCGCCGTGCGCCGACGCCCGATCCAGCCGTTCTGCGCGGGATGCGCGGCCACGGTCTGCAGGTGCTCGCGGACCTGCTCGAGACTGTGATCCTGCATCTCCCAGTAGCGGGCATGCGGGGAGGTCAGCCAGGCGTGGACCGCCTCGGCATCCTGCGTGGGCCGGACCGGGGCGAGGGTGAAGGTGCTCATGAGGGGACTCCTGCGGGACGGGGGCGGGCAGCCTGGGTCTGATCCGCCGGGGGTGAGGTGCGGACCGGCGGATCCGCTGAGGGTGCTGCGGCCGACGGTGCCGCGGCCGATGGTGCTGCGGACGACGGCGCTTCGGCCGACGGGGCTGCGGCCGACGGCGCCGCGGTCGCTGCGGCGGCGGTCGGATCGTCTGCCGCAGCCTGCGGGTCGCGGTCCTCCTGCGGCGGGAGGCCGAAGGTCTGGAAGGCGATGCGGCGTTCGATCGCGTAGGGCTCGCGGCCGGTGATCGCGGCCAGCACGACGCTCGCGCGCCAGGCGCCGAAGCCCAGGTCGGGAGCGGTCACGCCGTGCGTGTGCTCCTCGGCGTTCAGCACGTGCAGCCGTCCGGCGTCGTCGACCGTGTAATCGCGCGAGACGTCCAGGCGACCCTTGGCATCCCGTCGCACCAGGTCGGCGACGGGATCCAGGAAAGCGGGGATCGAGGAGCGGTAGCCGGTTGCGGCGATCAGGGCACCGGTGCGGTGCTCCCGCTCGGTGCCCAGCTGACCGTGCCGCAGGGTCAGCACGTGCTCGCCGGTCTCCTCGTCGACATGCCCCGCGGTGACGGCGACGTCGCTGAGCAGCGTGGTGTGCGGCGCGCGCCCACCCTGCCCCAGGCGGTAGAGGGTGTCGTGGATGTCATCCACGAGATCGCCGCTGATGCCCTTGTAGAGGCTGCGCTGCTCACGGCCCAGCCGGTCGCGCAGCTCCTCGGGAAGGGAGCGGTAGTGGTCGGTGTACTCCGGGGAGGTCATCTCCAGGGTGAGCTTCGTGTACTCCATCGCGAAGAACCGCGGGGAGCGGGTGATCCAGTCCAGCTGGATGCCGCGGCGGTCGGTCTCCTCGAGCAGGTCCCGGTACACCTCCGCGGCGGACTGCCCCGATCCCACGATCGTGATCGACCCCGACTCCAGCAGGCGCTCGCGCGAGGGCAGGAACTCCGCGGTGTGGACGACGGGGCCGGAGCGTTCGCCGGCCTGTTCGCGCAGCATGCGGAGCGGCTCGGGCAGCACCGGAGCGGTGCCGACGCCGAGCACCAAATGGCGGCCGCGATGCTGCTCGAGGCCCACCACGGCGCCGTCCTCGTCGAGCACCTCTGCGGTGACCACGAAGTGCTCGTGCGGGCCGACGGAGCCGACAGGGCCGACGGATTCGACGGATTCGACGGCGGCGCGCGAGCTCGCCGCAGATCCGTCGTCGGCCGCAGCAGCACCCTCGGCGTTCTGAGCCGTCTCCACGGCGATCACCCTGCGGCTCCAGCGCAGCGAATCCAGCTGGTCCGCAACCCAGCGGCAGTACGCGTCGTACTCCGAGCGCAGCGGATAGAACGATTCGCGGATGTAGAACGGGTAGAGCCGCCCGGTGGCCTTGAGGAACGCCAGGAACGAATAGCGCGAGGTGGGATCGGCCATCGTCACCAGGTCCGCGAGGAAGGGAACCTGGATCGTGGCGCCGTCGAGCATCATCCCCGGATGCCAGCGGAACTCGGGGCGCTGGTCCAGGAACACCGCGTCGACGTCCTCGAGCGGGTCCGAGAGCGCGGCCAGACCCAGCCCGAACGGGCCGATGCCGATGCCCACCAGGTCATGGATCGGCCCCCTGTCCGCTGCCGGGGAGGACGTAGAGATCGCCGAAGCTGCAGAGGCTGCAGAGGCTGCAGAGGCTGCGGAAGCTGCGGAGGCTGCGGAAGCTGCGGAGCTTTCCGCGGTCGTGCCGTCTGCGGGGCTCATCGTGCACCTCCTGCGGCGACCGGAGCGGAACCCGTCGCACGGGCGGAGGTCGCCGGGGCGGACTCGGCCCCGCGGATCTCGTGGTCGGAGAGGTCGATCCCGGCCAGCAGTCCGCGGCCCGTGGCGCGCACCAAGTCCAGCACGGCGGCGATGTCCAGCACGGTGGCCTCGGGATTCAGCAGCGTGAGCTTCAGCCAGGGCGTGCCGTCGATCGTGGTGCGGGCGACCATCGCCCGGCCCGACTCGAACAGCACCCGTCGGATCAACGGCACGAAGCGGTCCGCCGTCGCCGGATCGGTGCCAGCGGGACGGAAGCGGAACAGCACCGTGGACAGGTCCGTCGAGCCCAGCACCTCGAAGTCGGGATCGGTCTCGAGCAAGCCTCGGACGTCCGTAGCCAGATCGCACACCTGGTCCACCATCGTGCCCAGTCGATCCGGGCCCAGCGAGCGCAGCGTGGTCCACAGCTTCAGCGCGTCGAACCGCCGCGTGGTCTGCAGGGACTTGTCGACCTGGTTCGGCTCGGCATCCTTCCCGACGGCCTCGGCCGCGGGGTTCAGATAGTCCGCGTGCCAGGTCGAGGCGGCGAGCTCCGCGGGGTCGCGCACGATGAGCGCGCTCGAGGAGACCGGCTGGAAAAATGTCTTGTGGAAGTCGACCGTGATCGAGTCTGCGCGCTCGATGCCGTCCAGCAGGTGGCGTCGCGCGGGAGAGATCAGCAGGCCGCCCCCGTAGGCGGCGTCCACGTGCAGCCAGATCCCGTGCTCAGCGCAGAGGTCCGCAGCGGGATGGATCGGGTCGATGAGCCCACGATCGGTGGTGCCCGCCGTGAGCGACACCGCCATCACGGTGCGATCCTCGGCCTGGGACTCCTCGATCGCGACGCGGAGGGCGTCGGGATCCATCCGTCCGTCCTCCGCGCAGTCCACCGTGACGACCGCGTCCTCGGGCAGGCCCAGCAGCATGGCGGAGCGCGCGACCGAGAAGTGGCCGACGGGGCTGGTCAGCAGGCGCAGCCGGCCGATGGTCTCGTGCCGCGGTGCGGGGGACTTCCGGATGGCGTGCTCCCGGGCGAGGAACAGCGCCTGCAGGTTCGACTGCGTGCCGCCCGAGGTGAACACCCCGTCGCCGGCCGCGAATCCGATCCGCTCGGCGGTCCAGGTGATCAGGCGCTGCTCGATGAAGGTGGCCACGAGCGACTGGTCGTAGGTGTCCACCGAAGTGTTGATCGCGGCGAGCATCGCCTCGGCGGCGACCGCGGGCAGCACGACCGGGCAGTTCAGATGTGCGGTGTACGAGGGGTGATGGAACCACACGGCGTGGCGCGCGTAGAGCTCGTCGGCCTCGCGCAGGGCGGCGCTGTCGCCGATCCCGGCGGTGTCCAGGTCGACGTCGGCGACCATCGCCTCCAGCGCGCGACGATCCGGGCCGACGGACGGGGAGGAGACGCTGCGGAAGCGCTCCGCCACGGTGTCGACCACCTCGTGCAGCAGCTCCGCATAGGTCTCGGCGGACGCCGTGGTCAGCAGGGCCGGGGGCCCGTCGGCGCGTGCACTCTCGGTGGCGGGATCGCTCCCGCCGCCAGGGGCGGGGAGCGGATCGGTCGAGCGGGGACGGGCCAGGGAGGGAGGCACGTCCTGCGTCAGATCTGTCATGGGGAGAGAGCCTTCCTGCGCATGCTGAGGGCCGACGGGGACTCGTTCCGCGCTGCCCGGAGAGCTGAGCGCACGGCGCGATTCCTACGGACCTCGATGAGTGAGGTTTGGCTACCCTAAGTACGGTCGAGTGGAAAAGCGCAACCTCTGACCATTGGCGACATGAGATGCGCCACGATCCTCTGACCTGGTCAGATGTCCGAGAAGTCGGGTCCTTGGATGTCGGGACACGCTTCCGGCCGAGCTTCTCTCACCGTGCCCCGCGCTGCCGGCCGCCCGTTCTCGCTGGCTGTGCGCGCCGAGCTCACGGGTTCCCGAAACGCCCCGGTCGACCCGAATTTCTGCATTCGCCATCCCCGCGACACCAGGACGTGATCGACTCGCTGAGGTATCCGCACTCGACCCCTGGAGACCTCATGCCGGCATCCGTCGCGCCCGCCCCCGTCAGCCGTCGCCGCCTACTCCAGGCGAGCGGCGCCTCCGCCGCCGTGATCGCCCTGGGCATCCGCGCACCGCAGGCGCAGGCCGAGACCGCGCCGCAGCCCGAGGGGCTGTTCTCCCTCGGCGTGGCCTGCGGCGCGCCCCGGCCCGACGGGATGGTGCTGTGGACGCGCCTCGCCCCGGAGCCCCTCGCGGAGGACGGGCACGGCGGGATGGAGGGCAAGGACGTCACCGTGCGCTGGCACGTCGCGAAGGACCCGGAGTTCCGACAGATCACCGCCCGCGGTCAGGCGCTCGCCCAGCCCGCGCTGGCCCACGCCGTCCATCCCCGCGTGGAGGGCCTGGAGCCCGCCACCGACTACTTCTACCGGTTCTCGGTGGGACGTCAGAACAGCCCCGTCGGCCGTTTCCGCACCCTGCCCGCCGAGGGCGCCGAGGTGGAGTCCTTCAGCGTGGGGGTCGTGTCCTGCCAGGCCTGGTACCACGGCCATTTCACCGCTCACAAGCATCTTGCCGCCGAGGAGGAGCTGGACCTCGTGGTGTTCGTCGGCGACTACATCTACGAATACGGCATCACCGAGTCGAACCTGTGGCGCCAGGGCGTCGAGGTGGGGCCCGCCCATCAGGTCGAGGCGGAGACGCTGGAGCAGTACCGGCTGCGCTATGCCCTGTTCAAGTCCGATCCGCACCTGCAGGCGGTCCATGCCAGGGTGCCGGCGGTCGCCGTGTGGGACGACCACGAGGTGCAGAACGACTACCTCGGCGGCAGCTCGAGCACCGGGGTCCCCGATGACCTGTTCGCCCATCGCATCGCCGTGGCCTACCGGGCCTTCTACGAGAACATGCCCCTGGACCTCGAGGCCCTGCCCGACGGTCCCGACAGCGACATCACCACCGGATTCGACGTGGGGAACCTCGCGCGCCTGACCCTGCTGGACACCCGCCAGTTCCGCGATCCCGCGCCGACGGACCCGGAGGACCAGCAGCGCCCGGAGCGCTCCATGCTCGGCGCCGAGCAGGAGGAGTGGGCGAGCGACCGGCTGGCAGACTCGCCGGCCACCTGGAACATCCTGGCCAACGGGGTGGTCGTCGCCGCGATCACCGAGGACCGCGTGGACATGTGGGACGGCTACCCGGCGGCCCGGCAGCGACTGCTGGACGCGATGGCCGGCGCACCGAACCCGGTGGTGCTCACGGGGGACATCCACAGGCACGTCGCCACCGAGCTGCTCGCGGACTTCTCCGATCCCGGCAGCGGAACCGTGGGCGTCGAGCTGATCTGCACCTCGGTGGGATCCGACGGGGACGGCGCGAAGACCGACGCGAACACGCCGGACTGGCTCCAGCACGAGTACGTCAAGCATTACGACGGCCGCCGCGGCTACCTCCATCTGCGCCTGACGCCCGAGGAGCTGGTCTCCAGCTTCTACATCGTGGAGTGGGTGGAGGCGGATGACACCGCGCCCAAGCTGCTCTCGGCCCGGTTCACCACCCCCGCGGGCGACTCCCGCCTGATCCCGGCCTGATCGCGGCCGGCAAGGAGCACCCCATGAGTTCGACCCCCGACGCCGTCACCGGCCTCACCGCCCACCCTGCCCTCGCCTCGATCGAGCTGACCTGGGATCCCCTGGGCTGGGACCCGCTGATCGACCACTTCCGGATCTACGCCGTGGCGGGGGAGGCGAGCCCCGGCGAGCCTGATGAAGCTGACCTGCTGGGCAAGACCGTCTACCCCCGGTTCGTGCATGTCGACCTCGACCCGGCCGGGGAGACCTGGACCTATCGGGTGCTGGCCGTCTCCGACGCAGGGCTGCGCGGCGAGGCGAGCGACGCGATGACCGGCACCTCGCAGCCCTCGGTGACCGCAACCGGTCGGGAGATCGCCCGGATCGGGGACTTCGACGGCCGCACCCTGGAGCTGCACCTCGCCCCGAGCTCCTACGAGCAGATCGCCGTGGACTACCCCGACGCGGTGATCGAGTACGAGCAGGGGGTCGACGAACCGGGCACCGCCTGGCCGTACCTGCTGCCCGGGCCGGGCGATGCCTGGGCGGGGTCGACGGCGCATCGCGCCCGCTGGACCCTCACCCTGGACGGAGAGCCGTCGGCCCCGCACGATCTCGCGATCTGGCTGGCGGACACCACGCGCCTGGGCGGGATCCTGCGGGTGCGGGTGAACGAGGAGGCGATGGCAGACATCGAGCTGCCGACGGGCAGCACCCGCGGCTCGCGCGAGGGCGACGCCACGCTGCCGGATTCCCCCTTGCTGCGGTCCTTCCACGAGCTCGAGATGCCCGAGGGCCTGCTGCAGAGCGGCGAGAACGTCATCGAGTTCGAGCTCGCCGAGGGCGGCTGGGTGGCGTGGGACGCGGTGGGGCTGTTCGCGCGGGAGGGCTGAACCGGGCCGGTCCGCCGTTCTGCCCTCTTGGTCAGTACTTGATCGTGCTGCAGCTGCGGGAGGTGCTCAGCGCAGCGAGAGCAGCTGGCGCAGCCAGGGCACGTGGCCCCCGAGCAGGGAGAGCACCCCGTCGCTGAGCACCACCAGCGCGATGAGTGCGAGCACCACGGCGAGCGCGCTCTGCAGCGGGCGTCGGCGTGCGGCGAACCAGTCCGCCATGCGGCGCACGATCCGTTCGTGCTTCCCGATGGCCGCGATCACGGTGAGCGTCACCAGGGGCGCCTGGTAGACGAGGTTCCACAGCACGAGCAGGCCGATCCGCAGCGCGAGGACCTCTTCCTGGGCGGCCATTCCCACCGCGATGGTGAAGGCAGGGTCGGCGAGGGCGGTCGCGGAGAAGGCGACGCCCGCGGTGAGCATCGGCCACAGTGCGAGGCGCGCGGGGGAGCTGCGCCGTGCAGGTCCCTCGCGCGGCAGGGGTGGCCGGCGGGCAGAGCGCCACTGGTGGACGGCGAAGCCGCCAAGAGCGAGCCCGGCGACGACCTCGACGCTGCCGATCGCGCCGTTGGAGTGCAGGATCGGATGCAGCCAGCGCCCGAGCACATCGAGCAGCGGGTGCAGGACCAGCGTGGCGACCACGATCACCGCCGCATAGCCGGCCCAGAACGTGAGCAGGTGCCGGAGGCGCCCGCCGCGCAGCAGGACGCCGGTCGCGATGACCCCGCCGAGCACATCCATGGTGAGAGCGGCGAGCCCGAGGAAGGCGAGGGTCCCGGACAACGTCATGGGACAAGCGTACGAGTGCGGTGGTCAGCGGCACGAGGGGGAGAACCGCAGGGTCCTCAGGGGGACACCCCGACGCCTCAGCTGCCACAGAGGGCCTGACCGGGTGCGCTGCTCAGGGCAGGCTGCTGAGGCCTGCCGCTACGGTGATGATCCCGGAACCTGCCGAGGTGCCGGGCCCCGAGGAGACGAGAGCATGATGACCGAACCCGCACCCTTCGAGGTGTACGAAGAAGGCGTCTACCTGCACGGCACCAAAGCGGTGCTCGAGCCCGGAGATCGGCTCACACCGCAGCAGCCCTCGAACTATCGCGATGACCTGGCGATGAGCCACATCTACTTCACCCAGACGCTGGCCGCCGCGGCCTGGGGAGCCCAGCTCGCCCAGGGCGAGGGACAGCCCCACATCTACGTCGTGGAGCCGACAGGAAAGGTCGAGGACGACCCCAACGTCACCGACAAGCGCTTCCCCGGCAACCCCACCCGCTCCTACCGCAGTGGCAAGCCGGTGCGCGTGGTGCGCGAACTCGAAGGCTGGACCGGCCACAGCCCGGAGAGCGTCCAGGCCATGCGTGAAGGTCTCGCGGAGCTGCGTCGCGAAGGGCACGACGAGATCATCGACTGAGATTTCGCCGTTGGTCGATTCCTCACATCATGCGGAATAGACGATCTCGTCAACCTTGATGGTGGTGAGCACCTCGAGATCGCGGAGGTCCTTCGAGGCCGTGTTCAGAGGATCGTCCGACAGGATCACCAGGTCTGCCCGCATGCCCTCACGGATCAGGCCCTTGGAATGCTCTTCGCCGTATTGATAGGCGGCCTCGACGGTCACTGCGCGTAAGGCTTCCCAGGTCGAGATGCGGTGAGCGGGGCCGATTTGCTGACCCGTGTGGCTGCTGCGGTTCACGGCGGCCCAGATCGTCAGGATCAAGTCCGGCGGCGTGACGGGGGAGTCCTGGTGCAAGGTGACGCGGACACCCCGATCCAGGGCGGAGCGGGCGGGGGATATCCGGTGCCCACGCTCGGGGCCGAAGTTGCGCAGGTGCACATCGCCCCAGAACCAGGTGTGCACGGAGAAGATCGAGGCGATCATACCGACCGGGGCCATCCGGTCGAGTTGGTCGTCGCGCACGGTCTGGGCGTGGATCATGACCGGCCGCGCTTCGAGGAGGGGCCTGTCAACTTGTCTGTGTAAGCGGGGTGTTCACAGGTAGGGGGTGATCCGTTCGGGATAGGCCGCTGCGAGCTGCGCGAGGGCTTGTTTCCAGTTGGTGACGACCTGGCCCTCGACGAGTCGGCCCTGGGCCTTCCTTTGGCCGGCGGGCTTGCCACGGTCCTTCTCGCGCTCGGCGGCGCGCTTGTCTTCGATGTTGCAGATCGCCAGCCAGAGCAACTTCACGGCCGCTTCCGTGGTCGGGAAGTGCCCGCGGTTCTTGGTGACCTTCCGCAGCTGGAAGTTCAGCGACTCGATGCTGTTCGTCGTGTAGATGACCTTGCGGAGCATCGGCGGGAACTGCAGGAACGGAATGAACCTCTCCCACGAGGCCGCCCAGGTCGCAGCCGCAGATGGGTACTTCTGCCCCAACTCAGAGGCCTCGAAATCAGCCAGCGCCTTGCGGGCGACGTCCTCGCTCGGGGCCGTGTAGACCGGCTTCAACGCCTTGGCGACCTTCTTGCGGTCCTGGTAGGCCACGAACCGCATCGCGGCCCTGATCAGGTGGACCACGCAGGTTTGGACCATCGATTCCGGCCACGTCGCCTCGATCGCCTCTGGAAGACCCTTGAGGCCGTCGCAGCAGACGATCAGCACGTCCCGAATGCCCCGGTTGGCGAGGTCCGCGCAGACGTGGGCCCAGAACGCCGATCCCTCGGTGTCCTGGACCCAGATTCCCAGCACGTGCTTGATCCCGTCCAGGTCCACACCGACGGCGATATAGGCAGCTCGGTTGATGACCTGGCTGTTCTCTCGGATCTTGATCCGGATCGCGTCGAGATACATCACCGGGTAGAACTCCTCCAGCGGCCGGGACTGCCAGGCCAGGACCTCCTCGGAGACGGCGTCAGTGATGTTGCTGATCGTCTCGTGGGACAGGTCCGTGCCGATTGTGGAGGCCAGATGGTGCTGGATATCGCGGATCGTCATCCCGCCGGCATAGAGGCTGATGATCATGTCATCGAGCCCGCCCAGACGGCGCTGCCCCTTGGGGACCAGGCGCGGGGTGAACGAGCCTCCCCGGTCGCGGGGCACGTCCAGCTCGATCGGCCCGACCTCGGACTCGACCTTCTTTGGCGTCGTGCCGTTACGGGAGTTGGCGTGCTTCGCCGCGTCCTCGGAGCCCTTCTCATAGCCCAGATGGCTGGTCAGCTCGGCCTGCAGACCTCGCTCGAGCGCGGCCTTGACCAGCGCGGGCACGAACCCGCTGTCGCCGGTCAGCTCGACCTTGCCCGCGTCGATCTGCGCGAACAGTGCATCGAGCTGTCCGGAGGCCTTCAACTGCTCGACCAAATCCTGGCCCGACGGCTCACCGCCCGGCTGCTGCTTCTCGTTGGTCATGGTCATGATTCTTACCGTTCCTCTCGGTACGGCTTACACAGACCATCTGACACGCCCTCGAGGAGCGCGGGTGTCTCGGCCCCGACACGCTCGACCAGCCTGATACGGCCGATGGATCCTCAGCCCTTGACTCCGCTGGAGACGATGCCTTCGACGAATTGCCTCTGTAGAAGCACGTAAAGGGTCAGTGGTACGAGGAAGGTCACTGTTGCGCCAGCCATCACCAGCCCGTAATCAGTGGTGAACCGTCCCTGGAGGTTCGCGGCCGCGAGCGTCACGGTTTCCATCCCGGCGTCCGTGATTGAGACCAGGGGCCACAGGAAATCATTCCAGGTAGACAGGAACGTGAAGACCGCCAGCGCAACGATCACCGGTCGCACCAGTGGAATGACGATCCGTAGGAAGATCCGGAAGTCGGTGGCACCGTCGATCCTAGCGGCGTCAAGCAGGTCGTTCGGAATGCCCTTCATAAACTGTCGGATCAAGAACACACCGAAGGCATTGACCACCGGCAGCGCCAGTGCGAGGTGTGTGTTCAGGAGCCCCAGGTCGCCTGTAATCCCGTACAGCGGAATCAACGTGACCTGGCCTGGGACCATCATGGTCGCGATATAGATCCAGAACACAGCCTCTGAGCCCGGGAAAGGGTTCTTCTCGAAGGCAAAAGCTGCCATTGAGCACACCACAATATTAAGCACGCAAGCGATCACCACGACGATCACGCTGGTCAGGAGCGCCTGGGCAAACTTATTTTCCAGGAACAGTCGCACGTAGTTGTCAAGGGTGAAGTCAGCTGTATTGAGGGTGGCGGTCATCCGCATGGTTTCCTGGACTGACGTGACCGCCATGAACACGAATGGCAGTGCTGCTAGCAACACCAGAGCGCCCAGCGCGACCGCCCAGGCGACGTCGCCACTACTGGGGTGGCGGGCTACCGTCCCGCGCGACGCGTCATTCTTGAGGTCATGTCGGGAGGTCTTGTGCGTCTCGGTGGGTCTATCAACTCTTGAGTCGGTGGTCAGTTCAGTCATCGGAGAGCACCTTTCTCTGCACGATCGCGATGGCCACGACAATCACAAACAGGATCATGGCCATCGCGCTCGCGTAACCCATCTGGAAGTTCTCAAAGCCTGCCTGATACAGGCGTACGACGATGGTGGCGGTGGCTCCGCCAGGACCGCCGCCGGTCATCACGTAGACCAGATCGAAGACCTGGAAGGACCAGATCGTCCCCAGAATAACCACCAGCAAGGTGATGGGACGCAACGAAGGGATCGTGATTTTGAACAGCTGCTGTATGCGGGAGGCGCCGTCGACGGACGAGGCCTCATAGAGCTCCGCAGGGACCGCGAGGATGCCCGCATAATAGATTACGAGGAAGTACCCGATATTCTTCCATACGGTCACCAGGATGATGGCCGCCAGCGCTAGGTTGGGGTTTCCGAGGACGTTTAACCCCGGCAACCCCAGCATGCCGAGGAACGAGTTGACCAGTCCTTGGTCCGTGCCGAGGATTGCGCGCCACACGACGGCGGCGACGACCAGTGAGGAGACCACGGGGACGAACAGTACTGAGCGCACGACTCGTCCGAATGCATTGCGGAAGCGCCGTACCACAGCTTCGGCTATTACTAGGGACAGAAAAGTCTGCAGGGGCACTGCGCCGAGCGTGTAGATGAGCGTGACGATCAATGCATCAACGAACGACGGGTCCTGGGACAGCAGCTGGTAGTTGTCGAGCCCGATCCACGTGGGGCTCCCCAGGACCGAGTAAGACGTGAAGCTGTAATACAGCGAAGTCAGGATCGGGATGATCATGACAACCAGGAGGATCGCGAAGCTCGGCAGGATGTACAGCGCCCCACTGAACGGCTTGCGGGCCTTGCGCGGTGAGGGCTGGGCAGTCCGGGAGAGTGTGTCTGTGCTGGAGGTGGACGCGGGGCTAGTAGCGACCATCGTTCACACCCCTGCCGCGAGTGCCGCGTTGCCGGAGGCTGACGCATCAGAAAGAGCCTGCTCAGGAGTCTTGCGCCCGAGCACCATTTGCTGGAGATTCTCGAATAGTGCGTTATAAGCCGCATTACCTCGAGGCATTATCGGCAAGCCGCGAAGCATGTCCGTTTCGGCGAAAGTGTCCGAGAAGGGATCGTCGGTGTTCGGTCTTTCGTCGGAGCCGATGGGTGGGAAGTGCTGTACGTCGCTGTGGAATTTCTCCATGCTCTCTCCAGCGGTCAGGTGTTCAATGAGCGCCGTGCCGAGCTCCTTGTCAGGACATTTTTTGGTAAGGACAAGGGCGTCATTGGCGACAAAGGTTGCGCGCGTGGCATTAGTCAGCGAGTCGATGAAGCCTAGGTCCGCAATCTCCTCTGCGTACACGGGCAACTTGGCTGCGCTCCCGGGTGCGAAGACTGTCCTGCCCTCCAAGAACATCGTTTCGATGTCGTCGCTGTTGAGGCCGGAGACGTTCCGCGGCATCGTTTCCTTGACGAGGAAGTCATTGATGAAGTGTGCGGCCTCGAGCCCCTCTGGGCTGTTGAATGCTGTGCGGCTGCCGTCCTCCGTGAAAATCTCCCCACCGGCCTGCCACATAAACGGGAAATAGCATTCGTTCAGCATGCCGCGGGCCTGATTTCCCCAGGGCATCACGATGCCGGGGAGTCCGAGTTCACGATGGGCGAGTCCGGCGACCTCGGCGAGCTCGTCCCAGGTGGTGGGCAGTGCGGCGATCCCCGCCTGCTTCAGCAGTTCCTGGTTCGCCCAGATGACGCGTGCGTTGCCGACGACGTAAGGGACCCCATACTGGTGCCCGTCGAACTTTCCTTCCTCGAGGAAGAACATGCGTTGTCGGGCATCCTGTGACAGGTATTCGTCAACTGGGACGATTGCATCGGCGTCTACGTAGTCGCCCATCATCTCGGTGTACATGTAGCCAACGTCCGGCCCGGTGCCGCTGGACACGCCGGTGAGGTACCGCTCCTCGTAGCTGTCCCAAGTAGTCAGCGTGAGGTTGACCGGAGTGCCGTGCTCCTTGACGAAGGGTGCCAGAAGGTCCTCATAGACCTTTTTCTCATCCTGCACGCTGCCGTTGCCCTGGGGTGCAGGTAGCCAGAGCTCCAGTGCCCCGGTCGAAGAGGCTTTTTCGCCCCCGCAGCCCGCGACCGCCACTGTCAGGGCAGTTGCGCCGGCACCGGCCAGCACTGAGCGTCGCCTGATGGACGTCACTGTCATCATCTCCTCCTCATTGAGTTCACGGGCGTCCACGCACAGAAGGAACCTGCGACGGACAGTTCGGGCGCCTGGTGCACTGCCCACGATGCGTACCGGAGCTCTAAGCCTCGTGTCCAGCGGTGTCCATCCGAACGCGTGTTGCCTGCACAGCGGAGTCTAGCTGACTGTACGTGATTGTTTAGGTCAGATACACTCAAGATCACGCAAGTCCGACGAGGTGTTTTGCGTGCGGCGAGCCTGCGTATTGCCGGTCTCTGCCTCACCTCGATCCGATGTTGTATCCGAGGAGTGCTCACCAGTGATCTCTGTTCTGACCGATTCCCTGGAGAAG
>NZ_NRGS01000033.1 GCF_002332425.1 Brachybacterium alimentarium
CAATCAGCCTGGCAAAGAGGGTCCAGGACCGATGTCGTGGCTGACATCGGTCCTGGAGGGACAAAACTCAACGCTGAGCTGAGCCGAGCTGGGCTGAGCTGAGCCGGGCCGAGCCGAAGTGAGCTGGGCTGAGCCGGGCCGAGCCGAAGTGAGCTGGGCTGAGCCGGGCCGAGCCGAAGTGAGCTGAGCTGGCTGAGGTGGGCTGAGCCCAGCGAGCGCGGCGGGGCCTGCGGTGCGCTGCCCCGCCCGCGCAGGGTCAGAGGGTGGTGGCGAAGGGGTCGAAGTCGGCCGGCATGGGCTCGACCTCGGCGAAGGTGGAGCTGATGTCCACGATCGAGCCCTCGGAGATCGCGGTCTCGATGGCCACCATGACGTCCAGGACATGCGCGGCGATCTCGCCCTGGGCGCGATGCGGGACGCCGGCGCGGATCGCGCGGGCCATCTCCAGCACGCCCAGGCCGCGGCCGGTGGTGGCGCCGGTGGCGGGGACCGGCGTGGGCTCTTCGCCGCGGTATGCGGTGAGGGCCGAGTCGCCGTCGAAGACGTTGGGATCCGGGAACGCGAGGGTGGCCTCGGTGCCGTAGACCTCGACGAAGCCGGTGCGCGTGTGCGGGGAGTCGAAGCTCAGCAGCACGGTCGCGTTCTGGCCCGACTCGAAGCGCAGCAGCGCTGCGACCTGGGTGGGCACGGTGACGTCGAAGACCTCGCCGGCCTTGGGGCCCGAGCCGATGGTGCGCTGCTCGCGAGCCTTGGAGCCCACGGCGCTGACCGCGCTGACCGGGCCGAGGGCGAGGACGAGCGTGGTGGTGTAGTACGGCGCGATGTCGTACAGCGGCCCGGCACCCTCCTGGAACAGGAAGGCGGGGTTGGGGTGCCAGCTCTCGGGACCGGGGGACTGGAACAGGGTCAGGGCGCTGGCCGGCGTGCCGATCGAGCCGTCGCGCAGAGTGCGCAGACCGGTCTGGATGCCTGCACCGAGCACGGTGTCCGGGGCGCCGCCCACGCGCACGCCGGCTGCGTCGGCCGCGTCGAGCAGGGCCTTCGCGTCGGCCGGAGCGGTGGTGATCGGCTTCTCGGTCCACACGTGCTTGCCCGCGGCGACGATGGCCTGGGAGACCTCGGCATGCGCAGTGGGGATCGTCAGGTTGATGACGATCTCGACGTCCGGGTGGTCCAGCACGTCCTGGGTGGTCCCGGAGTCGGGGATACCGAACTCCTCGGCGCGCTTCGCGGCGGCCTCGGGGTAGAGGTCGCCGATGATGTGCACCGTCACGTCCGGGAAGGAGGTGAGGTTCTCGAGGTACTGGCCGGAGATGGTGCCGGCACCGATGATGCCGACGCCGACGGGGCCGGTCGCGTTCTGAGCGGTCATGAAGAAGATCCTTTGTCGTGCGGAGTGCGGAGTGCGGAGTGCGGAGTGCGGAGTACGGGGTACGGGGTGCGGGTACGGGTGCGGGGTACGAGTACTGGGTGCGGAATGCGGGTTCTGGGTTCTGGGTGCTGGGAGCTGCGGAGTGCGTGGCGCGCGAGCCCGGGAGCGGACGCGCGTGCGGGAGCGGATGTCGAGCGAGCGTGGATGTCGTGCGGGTGGGACCGAGGAGATGGCCGCCGGGAGTCAGGCCGCCGTGTCGACCGTCCTGTTCAGATAGGCGAGCGAGGCAGCGATGCCCTCGAACATGTCTCCTGCGTACGCGTCGAACTCGATCACGCCGAAGGCCGCCTTCGCAGAGGCATCCAGAGTCTGGGCGAGCGGCATCTTCCCCTCGCCCAGCGGCAGCTGCGCTGCAGGGTCCGCCGAGAGGTCGCCGTCCTTGAGGTGGACCAGCTGCACGCGGTCGCCGAGGGCGTCCAGCAGGGAGGGGACATCGGCGCCGCCCACGGCAGCCCAGTAGGTGTCGACCTCGAGGATGACCTGCGGGTCCAGCTCGTCGGCGAACAGCTCCAGAGCGCTGCGGCCCTCCAGACGGGACTCCAGCTCGAACTGGTGGTTGTGATAGCCGACGCGGAGGCCCGCCTCGGCGGCCGACGCGGCGCGCGCGTTCAGCGTCGCGGCCAGCTCGCGCACCGCCGCCGCATCGGTCCAGTCCTCGGGCTTCCAGTGCGGGTCCACGAGGTACTGCACGCCGACGGCCTGGGCGGCCTCGAGGATCTCGTCGAAGTCGACGTCGCCGAGGAAGGACTGGTGGGCGCTGGGGAAATCGATCGCGAACTGCTCGCGGGCACGCACCAGCTCCTCGCGGAACTCGACGAGGTGGTACGGCTCGGCGTGGGTGAGCCCGAGGTCGACCAGGCGCGACACGGTGCCCTGGAAGTCGGAGGCGAGCGTCTCGCGGACGCTGTACATCTGGACGGAGAACTGCATGGGTGTCCTTCAGCGGGAGTGGTGGATCGAGGTCACTTCACGGCGCCGGCGGTGAGGCCCGCGACGAAGTTCTTCTGCATCATGAGGAAGCCGACGACCACCGGGATCGACACCGCCAGCGAGGCGGCGAGGACCTGGTTCCAGTAGACGTTGGTCTGCGTGGCGTACTGCCGCAGCCCGACGGCGAGGGTGCGGGTCTCCTCCGTGGTGAGCACGGAGGCGAACAGCACTTCGCCCCAGGCCGTCATGAACGCGTAGATCGCGACGGCGACGATGCCGGGCCGGGCCGCAGGCAGGATGATGCGCAGCAGGATGGTGAGGTTGCTGGCGCCGTCGACCTTGCCGGCCTGGTCGAGCTCCCGGGGGATCCCGTCGAAGTAGCCCACCAGCATCCAGATCGCGAAGGGCAGCGAGAACGTCAGGTAGGTGATGATCAGGCCGATGCGCGTGCCCACCAGCGGCACCCCGAAGGTGGCGTCGATGTTCACGAAGATCAGGTACAGCGGCAGCAGGAACAGCACACCGGGGAACATCTGGGTGGACAGCACGGTGGTCATGAACGGACCACGGCCGCGGAAGCGCCAGCGCGAGACCGCATAGGCGGCGAGCGTCGCCACGCCCACGCTGAACAGCGTCGCGACGGTGGTGACGATCAGCGAGTTCATGAAGTACTTCGCCAGCGGCACCGTCGACCACATCTCGATGAACGGGGTGATGGTGAGTCTGCTGGGAATCCAGGAGAACCCGGCCTGCACGTCGCCCAGGGGCTTGAGCGAGGTGGTGACCATGACGTACAGCGGCACCGCGACGAACACGGTGAGGCCGGCCAGCACGATGATGCGGAAGATCTTCTCCCCGACGGTCTCACGCATTGTTCTTCTCCTTCTTCCACTGGGTGAAGTAGAGGTACACCAGCGACACGACCAGCAGGAACAGCAGCAGGAGCACGCTCATCGCGCTGCCCACTCCGAAGTCCCAGGACAGGAACGAGGCGTTGTAGATGTGGAAGCTGATCAGGTCGCCGGCCGGAGGCTGGGCGGTCCCGAACAGCACGTACGGGGTGTTGAAGTCGTTGAAGACCCACAGGAACATCACCAGCAGCAGGGTCTGGTTGACCGGGGCCAGCATCGGCAGGGTCACCGAGCGCCACTGGCGCATCGGACTGGCGCCGTCCACCGCGGAGGCCTCGTAGAGCTCACCGGGGATCGACTGCAGGCCGGCCATGAACATGAGGAACGCGAACGGCCACATGCGCCAGATCGCGACGACGACCACCGAGATGAAGGCGTTGTCGCCGATCAGCCAGAACGGGGCGCCGTCGAGCAGGCCCAGCTGGTCCACGAGCACGTGGTTCACGGCGCCGGTGTCCCGCTGGAGCATGAAGTTCCAGGTGATCACCGCGGCGTACAGGGGCAGCGCGTAGGGGATCAGGAACAGGGTGCGGAAGATGCCACGGCCGGCGAAGGGACGCTGCAGCGCGACGGCTGCGGCCATGCCGAGCCCCCAGCTGAGGCCCACCACCAGCGCGGTGAACGCGAGCGTCACGACGAAGGAGTTCAGCAGCTCCTGGCCGACGGGAGTGTTCAGGTCGACCGCGATCCGGTAGTTCTCCAGGCCCGAGAAGGGTGCTTCCGTCCAGCGCCGGATGAAGAACTTGGTGAGCTCGATGAAGCTCATCCAGAACCCGGTGGCCATCGGGATGATGTGGATCAGCAGCTCGAGCAGCACCGCCGGCGCGATGATCAAGTACGGGAACAGGTGATGGCGCGGGCGCCGCGGCGTCGGCCGATCGGGACGCTTCGGGGGCGTCGCGGTGCCCTCCGGGGCGGTCAGGCTGGTCATGTGGCTCTTCTCGTCGAAATGGCGGGCGCACGAGGGCCGACGGGGGCTGAGCCCCCGTCGGCCGGACGCACCCTCAGGCGCGGATCGAGTCCTGCGCGGTCTGCATGGCGGTCATGACGTCGTCGCGGGTGACCTTGCCGCCGGTGGCGATGGTCGCGAACATGTTGTTCATGGCCTGGCCGACGGAGGTCTCGAACTGGTCCTCCCACGGCACCAGCGGCAGCGGCTCGGCGCGCTCGCCGTAGACCTCCATGAACATCTCCGCCTGCTCGGTGTCATCGGTGAAGGTGGGCTTCCCGTCCACCAGCACGGGCAGCGAGGCGAAGGGCTTGCCCAGCTCCGACTGCGTCTCGTCGGAGGTCATGTAGTTCAGGAACTTCAGGGAGCCGTCGACGTTCTCGGTGTCCTTCATGATCGCGAGGTTGATGCCCGCGAGGTGCGAGGCGCAGTCGCTGACGGCATCGGCCGGGGCGGGGAAGGGGATCGCCGCGAACTGCTCCGGGTCCATGCCGTTGTCCTCGATCGTGGCGTTGGCGTTGTTCTGGTTGATGATCATCGCCGCCTCGCCGTTCGCGAAGGCCGTGACCGACTTGGTGCCGTTGTCGAACTGCGCGTTGGAGGGGTTGACGACCTTGTGCTCCTGCATGAGGTCGAGATAGCGCATGATGCCGTCGACCACGCCGTCCTCGGTGAAGGAGGGCTTGCCGTCCTCGGTGTTCAGCGCAGCACCGTTCTGCGTGGCGTTGATGAACGCGAAATGGTTGTTCTCCGTGTAGGAGCCGGCTGCCAGGGACATGCCGTACACGCCCTCGTCCTCGTCGGTCAGCGCCTTGGCGGCCTCGACCATCTCCTCCCACGTGGTGGGCGGCTCGATGCCGGCGTCCTCGAACATCTGCACGTTGTAGTACATGCCGTAGGCGAGCCCATACAGAGGGATCGAGGTGGGATCGGTGCCCTCCGCGCCGCCGGTGGCCAGCGCCGCGGGGACGTAGCGGTCGCGACCGCCGAGGGCTTCGAACTGCTCGTCGCCCAGCTCCAGGAGGCCACCGGTCGCCTGGAGGCTGACGCCCCAGGTGTTGCCGATGTTGACCACGTCGGGCCCCTGGCCGGAGGTGATGGCGGTCTGGATGCGGGTCTGCAGATCGGCCCAGCCGATGACCTCGAGATCCACCTCGATACCGGTGTCCTCGGTGAACTTCTCCAGGACCGGGGTCAGCACCTCCTTGTCGTTCTCGAGGCTGGTGCCCTGGTTGGAGGCCCAGTAGGTGAGCTTGTCCGGGCTCTTGTTCGAGCCGCCGGAACCCGAATCGGAGCCGCAGGCGGCGAGGCCGGTCAGGCCCACAGCGGCGAGGGGGGCAGCGGTCAGAAGAGTGCGACGTCGCATCGGAAGACTCCTTGGCGCGCCATCATCGGTGCGCCGTCGAGGGAACGGGAGATGCGCGGGCTCCGCAGGGGAGCGACGCGCGGCAGAGCTGCTTAATCGATTCGAACTTAATCGATTCGGTGAGTATGGCTCGATGGAGAGCCGGGTGTCAACGGGATTGAGTCACGGAGCGGTCACGTTCTCAGAGGCCGCCGGTGGACTCCCGGATGATCAGCGAGGCCGGCTCCACCTGAAGCTCGGTGCGCGGGGTGCCGGCGTCCTCGATCTGGCGCACCAGGAGGTCCCCGGCGAGCCGTCCCATCTCGAACGGCCGGCGCGCCAGCGCGGTGACCGAGGGGACGGTGAGCTCGGCGATCAGCGAGTCGTCCCAGCTGACCAGCCCGAGCTGCTCCGGCACCGCGACGCCCCGACGCTGGGCCCCGCGCAGCGCGCCGATCGCGATCAGATCGCTCGAGGCGACCACGGCCGGCCGACTGCTGAGCAGCAGGTCAGAGGCCTCGAAGGCGGCGAGCCCGGAGTCGATCGTGTACGGGCCCGACGCTGTGGAATGGGGGATCCGGTACTCCTGGCACAGGCTGCGCAGCAGTTCGAGACGGCGGCGCTCGTGGGCGTACTGCGCGGGTCCGGTGAGCTGGATGCAGCCGTCGTAACCGCGTTCGATGATGTGCTCGACCACGGTCCTGGCGTCGTCGGCCTCGGCGGTCATGACCTTCGCGAACGACTCCGGGCCGCTGTAGTGGCCGAGCACGGCGAAGTCCATGGTCAGCGCCTCGAGCACGGCGGGCCGGTGGTCGTCCTCGGCGAGGTCCAGGAGCACGACGCCGTCCACCCGACGCTGATGGGACCAGGTGCGGAAGACGTCGCTCTCCGCGTCGGCCCCGCCGCGCACGAAGCGGATCATCAGCTCGTAGCCGTGCACCGAGGTGGAGGACTCGATCCCGGCCGTCACGGCGGAGTAGAACGGCTCGCGGGAGACCTCCTCCGGGTCCCTGACCAGGACCAGCCCGATGTTCCCGCTGCGGCCGCGACGCAGTGCCTGCGCGCCGGAGTGCGGGGTCCAGCCCACCTCCTGAGCATGCCCGACCACTCGCTCGCGCATCGCCGCGCTCACGCCGGGCTTGTCGTTCAGGGCATAGCTCACCGTCGCGGGCGAGATGCCGAGATCGCGAGCGATCGTGGCCACGGTCGGTCGGGAGGGTTTCCGCGTCATGAGCTGCTTCCGGGTCTGGGTGGCGATGACGCCGGGGAAGGGGGCTCCACCGCCGCATCGCCGCGGGCGGGCGAGGCGGGTGGATGCGCACATGATAGGTCCCGGATCTGCGCAGCTTCGGGCACGGGTTCGTGCGCAGGTCCGCTCACGGGCTCTGCGAGCGCCGTGCTACGCGCGACGCCGAGGGAGTGCTGCGGGACGTCCCCGTACGGCCCAGCCCATGGCATACGCCCAGGCCAAGCGGTGTCGCAGCGGTGATCTCAAGACGGCACGGATCACGGCGTCCCGTCCGCGGGCGAGCGGTCCGGACCGGGGCCGGCCGAGCACCATGTTCAGCTCGGCGAGTCGGCTGGCGAGGCGTGCCGCACGAAGACGACGACGCGCGGCCTCCCGCAGCAGCGGCATGTCCTCCAGTCGATGGCGCAGGTCCCGGGTGATGACCTGCTCGAGCAGCGGCGCCAGGGCCAGTGCGTCGAGCCACCCCAGGGTGATGCCCTGACCGCCGATGGGGCTGATCTCGTGGGCGGCATCCCCGATCAGCACCAGGCGGCCGCTCAGCATCGTCCGGACGGTCCGTCGGCGGACGGTGAAGGCGCTGACCATGGAACAGGTCAGGGGGTCGATCCGCTGCCCGGTCCGGGCTCTGACCAGGGCGGCGAGGTCCTCCGCGGAGGAGGCCGAGGGAGCGGTCCCGGTGTGCGCGACCCATCGCCGTCGCCCGTCGGGAAGGGGGAAGGACTCCACGACGCCGTCGGGGCCGAGGTGGATCGTGGCGGTGCTCGAGGTCCCGACGGGCGGTCCGGTGCCCGGCGGGTCCGCGGTGCGGGCACTGCCTTCGCTGCGTCCGTGGTCTTGGCTGCGTCCGTGGCCTTCGGAGCGTCCGGGAGGTGCGGGGTCGGCGACGTCGCCCATGAGGTAGGTGTCCGGGTAGGTGCGCAGCGCGGTCTCCACACCCGCCAGGGCACGGACCGTGCTGTGGCTGCCGTCCGCCCCGACCAGCACCGATGCGTGCCATCTCGTGACGCGGGCACGGGCCGCGGTCGCGTCCGTGCCGTCGCTCCGGCTCGAACGGGTCCACACTCGCATGCCGGTGGGCGCGTCCTCGAGGCCGACCACGTCCTCGCCGTGGCGCAGGGCATCGGGCGCCAGCTCCGCGAGCCGCGAGGCCAGCAGCTCCTCGGTGAGACTCTGCGGGAGCGAGAGCACGAAGGGGCGCGCAGGCCAGGAGCGCTCGAAGCTCAGCCAGCCCAGACTGTGCTCGTGCTCGTGCTCGTGCTCCCGACCCCGGTACTGGCCTCGGTCCTGGTCGTGCTCGCGGTGGTGGCTGGTGCTGCTGCCGTGGCGACGTGCGGTGCCGTGCGCGATCCGCGCGCCTCGGGCCAGAGCGATCTCCTCGAGGCCCACGGCCTGCAGTGCGTCGAGCGCCGGGGGATGCAGGCCGATGGCGCGGGAATGGGCCCCGGGCCGTTGCCGGCGCTCCAGCACCACGGCCTCCACGCCCCGCTGCCGCAGCAGGATCGCCAGCAGGAGTCCGGTGGGGCCGCCGCCGACGATCAGGACCTCGCACGACCGGCCGAGGCTGTCAGCAGCATCGGTCAGCATGCGGCTCACCGTGGATCCGGATCGTGGATCAGCAGGGCTCGCGAGGGGCGCTGCGGTGCGACGCGCCAGGTGGGCGGGACGGCAGCCCGCAGCTCGGGAACGGTGTAGCTGCGGCGGATCGAGATCAGCCCGTCCTCCCGGATGAACGAGCGGCGGAAGAACGGTCTGGTCCCGGCGGAGAAGAGCAGGTAGCCCCAGCGCTCGCGCCGGATGTCGCTGTGCACCGCACGGACCCTCGCGAGCTGCTGAGAGTCCGCCAGCAGCGCGGGGAACTGCTGCTCGTCGAGATGGTGGAGCAGGTGGTTGGAGAGCACGAGGTCGAAGGAGCGGCCTTCGTCGACCAGCTCGCGGCTCAGCGCGGGACGGAACGTGAGCTCGGGCACCGGCGGCCGACGTCGTGCCCAGGCGAGTGCCCGCGGGTCCGGATCGATGGCGGTGATCTGCAGGGAGAATCCGTCGCGCCGGGCCCAGCGGATCAGGTTCCGGGCCACGTCCCCGCCGCCGCACCCGATGTCGAGCACCGTGGCCGGTCGGTCACGGGGCAGCACCGGGCGCAGATGCCGTCGATAGGTCGCATGCCACCCGGCGACCAGGGCATTGACCACCCGGAACTGGGAATAGGTGCGGTCCAGGGTCTCGCGATCACAGCCCGGGTCATCCATCCACTCTCGCGCGTCGCGGTCCCGATGGGCCAGGGACGGGAGGATCACCGATCCGCCGCGGTGGCGGCGGCCGGCCCCACCGGGGCGATCCGCAGGGCCGCTGGCGAGACGGTGCGCCGACCGGCCCCGCGCGGGCTGCCGGGAACCCTGGTCATCAGGGCGGTCTCGACGGTCAGTCCCGGCCCGAAGGCCATCGCGCAGACGCGCTCATCGGCGTCGGCGTCGGCCGCACCGCCCTCGAGGATGTGCTTGAGCACGAACATCACGGTCGCACTGCTCATGTTCCCGTAATCGCGCAACGTGTCGCGGGCCGGCAGCAGCTGCTCGGTGCTCAGCCCCAGGCGCGCCTCGACCTTGTCCAGGATGCTGCGGCCGCCCGGGTGGATCGCCCACTGCTCGATCTCGGCGTGGGGTCGCGTGGCCAGGGACGGCTCGTGCGCGAGGAGGGGCTCCAGGGCGTCCGTGATGTGGTCATCGATGATGTGGGGCACGTAGGTGCCCAGCACCATCTCGAACCCGTGATCGCCGATGTTCCAGGCCATCGCTTCCTCGCCGACCGGGGTCAGGACGGTCTCGAAGTGGTCCAGCGTGAGCACCGGACGGTCCGAGGGGAGATCGCGGCCGGTGACCACGGCGGCCGCGGCGCCGTCGGCGAACAGGGACGAGCCGACGATGGTGTCCGGGTCGTTCGAGGTGCGCACGTGCAAAGTGCACAGCTCGACGGTCGCCACCAGTACCACGGCGTCGGGGTCCGCCCGGCAGATGGTCTGGGCCTGGCGCAGGGCGGGAAGCGCCGCGTAGCAGCCCATGAAGCCCAGGTGGTAACGCTGCACCGAGGGGTTCAGACCCAGGGCCCGCACGATGCGGTAGTCGGGGCCGGGGGCGAAGAACCCGGTGCAGGAGACGGTGATGACGTGCGTGACGTCCGCCGCCTCGAGACCCTCGCAGCCCTCCAGCGCGGCCTCCGCGGTGCGCACGTAGAGCTCGGTGGCCTCGCGGGCGAAGACCTCGTTGCGGGCACCGGTCGTCGGGTTCAGGAAGTCGTGGGTGCCGGCATCGAAGAACACCGGGTCCTCGTCGGCTGCTCCCTCTCCCCATTCGGTGAGTGCGGAGTAGCGGCGCTCGATCCCGGAGTTGTCGAAAGCGGAGGTGACCAGGCGGGACCCGAGCCGGCTCAGGTTCGGCTGGGCGAGGAAGACATCGCGCAGCTCCTGCTGGGCGAGTTCCGTGCTGGGTACCGCGAGTTCCAAGGATCTCAGTGTGACCGTCATGCTTCATTGTCTCGACGTGCCATCCGGCGCACAACGGGTCGCGCCGAGGGGCGTGCGCCTGGGAGGGCGTGAACCAGTGCCCGGCCGGGCCACCTGCCTGCGGGACGCGTCGGGAGGGGACGGAGGCGGAAGGGGACCGATCGGTCGAGGGTCGAGGGTCGAGGGTCGAGGGTCGAGGTGCGAGGTGCGAGGTGCGAGGTGCGAGGTGCGACGGGTGACGGGCGACGTGCGACGTGCGACGTGCGAGGGTCAGCCGCGCAGGACGATCCAGATCAGCAGCTGGGTGAGCAGGAAGCCGGTCAGCAGGTTCAGCACCAGGAAGCGCCGCCATCCGGGATGGGCCCGGTCGCCGTGCGCATCGGGCAGCGAGCGGTACCCCCAGATGCTCGCGACATACGGGATGACCAGCAGACCGGCCAGAGCGGCGGGCCATCCGGTGAGGAGCATGGTCAGTCCGGCGGCGAGGTACAGCGCGATCGCGAGGCGGACCGTCGTGCGGGCTCCGAGCTCGGTCGCGATCGACCCGATCCTCGCCTCCCGGTCGGGCACGATGTCCTGCACGGCCCCGAAGGCGTGCGAGGCCATGCCCCAGAGGAAGAACGCCGCCAGCGCCGCGAACGCGGTGACGCCGAGCGGTGCGCCGGACAGGGCGAGGCCCACCGCAGCGGGGCCCACGAAGTGCGTCGACGAGGTGAGCGAATCCAGCACCGGCCGCTCCTTGAGGCGGATCCCCGGGGCGGAGTAGCCGACCACCGCGGCCAGCACCACGGCGAGCACGAGGGTGGAGGCCACCGAGCCGAGCACCACGAGAGCGACCACGAAGGGCAGTGCGAGCAGGCCGGCGGACCACAGCGTGAGCGCGTGCCAGCGTCGGTCCAGCACGATCCCCTCGACGCCGCCCTTGCGCGCATTGCGCAGGTCCGATTCGTGATCGAAGACGTCGTTGATGCCGTACATGAGCAGGTTGTAGGGCACGAGGAAGAACACGGTGCCGAGCACCAGCGCGAGAGTGATCCCGCCGTCGGCCAGCAGGTACGCCGCCGCGAAGGGGTAGGCGGTGTTGATCCAGCTCAGCGGACGGGACGAGCCGACCAGTTGGCGCACGGCGCCGGGGGCATCAGTCACAGCGATCATCGGTCCTCCGGAGAGTCGAGCAGCAGGGCGAGCGAGGGCAGCAGCAGTCCGGCGGCGACCGGCCAGGCGAGGTCCTCCAGGGGGACGATCCCGATGAGCACGCCGCTCAGCTGGTCCTCGTCGTAGCGGAACAGATCTGCCGCGATCATCGCGGTGTCGAACACGATCGTGAGGAGCAGGAGCCCCGTGATCGTGGCACCGGTGATCGCCCACCAGCGCGGTCCGGGCCGTCGCACCACGACGGCGAGCACCGTCACCAGTACCGGGGGCAGGAGGAAGAGGGCGGCGAGCAGGCCATAGGTCATGGTGCCCTCCGTCCGCCCCGGGGCCCGCCGTGCGTGCGCCGACGGCGTGCTGCGAGATCGAGCAGGCCCCACAGCACGAGCGTCGTATAGGCGAGGAAGCTGACGAACACGAGCTCCTCGAGAGGCAGCTCGGGGGCGAGATGGACGCCCGTCATCGCCGGGCTCTGTCCCATGCGGTAGTGGCCGGAGGCGATCGCCGCGAGATCCCAGAGCAGGAAGAACCCGATCCCGATCGCCAGGGCGAGGGCGGAGCGCCGCGGCGCCCTCCACAGCACGAGGTGGAAGCGACGGTCCAGCAGCGCCATGCATCCCGTCGGGACCAGCAGCGCGGCGAGGTAGAGCCCGGGCATCAGGTCTCGTCCCCGACGCCAGCGGTCCGGGCCGCCGGTTCCGGCAGCGGCGCGGACGAGCGGTCGCCCCGCAGCCTCTTGGCGACCAGCTCCGCGCTGATCAGGCACATGGGCAGTCCGATTCCCGGGAGGGTGCTGGAGCCCGCGTAGAGCAGCCCGCGCACCCGGCGGGATGCGTTGCCGGCGCGGAAGAACGCGCTCTGCCGCAGCGTGTGGGCAGGGCCGAGCATGCTGCCCTGCCAGGCGCCGAGGTCCTCGGAGAACTCGGCGGGGCCCACCGTGCGGCGCACGACGACGCGCTCGTCGAGATCGGGGATCCCGGCCTGCTCGGCGATCCGGGCGATGGCCTCGTCGGCGATGCGCTCGATGGCCGGGGTGCCGGCGCCGTCCACGCCGCCGTGACCCAGCGACGGGTCCGACGGCACCGGCACCAGCACGAACAGATTCTCGTGACCGGCAGGAGCGACCGAGGGATCGGTCGCCGAGGGCCGGCAGACATAGGTCGAGGCCGGCGACGGGACCCGGCCCGCGCGGATCGCCCCGAAGTTCTCGCGCCAGTCCTCGGTGAAGAACAGCGTGTGATGCTCCAGCTGCGGCAGCGGACCGCGCACGCCGAGCATCACCAGCACGGCGCCGGGGCCGCTGGTGCGCCTGCGCCACCACGACTCCGGATACGTCTGCAGCGTGCGCGGCAGCAGAGTGGTCTCCACGTGGTGGAGGTCCGCGGTGGCGACGACGACGTCGGCGCGGAGGGTGCGGTGGCCGCCGTCGGCGGTCCGCACCTCGACCCCCTGCACCTCGGCGTCGCGCGCCGGCAGGTCGGTGCCTCGAAGCGCCCCGGGTCCCGATCGGCGCCGCCGGTGCCCGGCCGTGTCCCGCTGCGTCGTGAGGATCTCGGTCGCGCGGGTGCCGGTGTGCAGGCGCACGCCCTCGCGCTCGGCGAGAGCGACGATGGCATCGATCAGTCGGGCGAACCCGCCCTGCGGGTACTGCACACCGCCCGTCAGATCCAGGGCGCTCATCAGGTGGTACATGCTCGGGGTGCGGTCCGGGGAGGAGCCCAGGAACACCGCCGGATAGCCGAGCACCTGCCGCAGCCGTGGATCCTGGAAGCGTCGCGCGACGAATGTCTCGAGTGGCTGGAGGAGCAGGGTCAGCAGTCGGGGCGCTCGCGCGATCACGGCGGGATCGAGGGACCCCCGCAGTGCGCTGAACGAGGTGTACAGGAAGTGCGCGAGTGCCAGATCGTAGGTGGTCGCGGCGGAATCGAGGTACTCCACGAGCCGGTGCCCCGCGCCCGCTTCGATCCGCTCGAAGGCATCGGCGTTGCGGGCCGCGGAGGCGTGGACGTCGAGCGGTTCCTCGTAGCCGTCGTAGAGCACTCGGTATCCCGGGTCCAGGAGCCGCAGGTCCAGCTGCTCGGCGGAGGACGTGCCGAGCAGACGGAAGAAGTGGTCGAAGACCTCGGGCATCAGGTACCAGGAGGGTCCGGTGTCGAAGCGGAACCCGTCCTGCTCCCAGGAGCCGGCGCGGCCCCCGAGCTCGTCGCGGGCCTCGACCAGGTCCACGCTCCATCCGTCGTGAGCCAGCAGCGCCGCCGTCGCGAGACCCGAGATGCCGCCGCCGATCACGACGACCGCGGAGGCATCGGCGGGAGCGTCGGCGGGGGAGGCGGTCGGGTCGGTCCCCGGGCGAGGCATGTGCGCGGATCCGCTCATGGCCGCCTGCCCAGCAGGACGCCCGCGAGGATCCGCGCCTTCTCACGATCCGGGACCCGCACCCGGGTGCGGCGGATCTGCGCGGCGGGGGTCGCACGCAGCCTGCGGGACAGTGCGCTGTACAGCCCGTGCGCGGCGGCCACGGCCCGACGGCTGTCCGCGGGCAGGTGGGGGATCGCGGTGGCCGCTTGACGGAGCTCCGCATCGATGTCGTCGAGCAGCTGGTCGCGGTGCGCATCGGAGAAGTCCGAGGGGTCCAGGCCCGGGAAGTAGGTGCGCCCCAGCTGGTCGTGGTCCTCTGCGAGGTCACGCAGGAAGTTGACCTTCTGGAAGGCGGAACCCAGGCACTGGGCCGGTGCCCGCAGCCGGGAGTAGGCGGTCTCGTCCCCGGCGACGAAGACGCGCAGGCACATCAGCCCGACCACCTCGGCGGAGCCGTGCACGTACTCGTCCAGGCTGGCCTGATCGTGCTCGGCGACGGTGAGATCGGCGCGCATCGAGGCGAAGAACGGGTCGATCAGGTCGGCGCCGATCCCGTGGCGCCGCGCGGTGATCGCGAAGGCCTGCACCACGAGGTTGGTGGAGCGCCCTCGCTGCACGGCCCTCCCGGTCTCGGCGGCGAGGTCATCGAGCATCTGGGTGCGCACGGCGCGAGACAGCTGCGGGTCCGGATCGTCCACCGTCTCGTCGGCCACGCGCACCAGGGCGTAGATGCTGCGCACGTGGGTGCGCACCGGCTCCGCCAGGAGGCGTGCGGCCCAGCCGAACGAGGTCGAGTAGCCGGCGATCACAGTGCGGGCGCTGGCCTGGGCGACGTGGTCGTAGCGGGCATCGTCCGTCGCCGTTCCTCGCAGGATCATCGGCCTGGTCCCTCCGGTGCCGCCCGGCCGGATCCCGGTGCTGCCCGGCGGGTTCCCGGTGCTGCCCGGTGGGTCCCCGGCGTCGGCACCGGGTCAGGGCGCGGCCGCGGGTCCGGGCCCGCGGGTGAGCGACGGCCCCGGACCGCACCGATCACCGCCGCCACCGCGATCACGAGGGCCGCGACGACGGCGGCGATCGCGACGACGGGGGAGTGCGGGGCATCGGTCGCCCGGCCGACGGCGATCCAGGCCAGCCCCCAGATCATCGCGGCCGGTGCGGCGAGCGGGCGGCGCCCCAGCACCGTCAGCGCGATGCCGATGGCGGCGACCGCCGCGAGCACCACGACGGCGAACAGCTCGGGGACCCCGAGCCCCAGGAAACCGGAGCCCTTCAGTGCTGCGGCGATGTCTGCGCAGGTCGCCACGCTCACCCAGCCGAGGTACAGCCCGAAGGTGCCGTCGACCACGAGACATTCGACGAGGCTGCGGGGCGGATGCACCGTGATCCGGCGGAACAGAAGCGCGAGCACCGCGAGGAGCAGGGCGATCACCGGCACGCTGACCCACACCCAGCCAGCCTGGATCACGAGGATCCAGGCGGCGTTGAGCAGCATGGAGGCGATGGCCGGCATGGCGATCCCGCGGTCGTCGCGAGGATCCCACCACTGCCACAGGGTGTAGGCGCCGAGGCCGGCGTAGATCAGCGTCCAGATCGAGAACGCCGAGGAGGCAGGGGCGAGATGGGTGGAATCCGCGGCGAGGAGGCCGCCGGCGGCCTCCTCGATCGGGTCCCCGCCGAAGGCGCCCACGCCGACCGCGGTGCCGGCCATGGCGGCCAGGAACGCGATCGTCACCGCCGCGCGCCGCAGCAGGATGCGGGAGCGGCCGTCGGCGGCACGTCGGCGTCTCGCGGTGTCGGCTCCCCGAGGTGGGGCGGTCCGGCGGTGCGGGGTGGTCATGTGTCCGGCTCCTGGTCGTGTCGTCGCGTGGTGCCCTGCCCGGTGGGGCGGGTGGTGAACGGCGTGGGGGACGGTGAGGTGCGCCCGGGCGGGGGCTCGGCCGCGGCGCCGTCGGCGTTCTCGGCCGCGCGCGCGATATTGCGCTGCATGCCGCCGAAGACGATGCCGTGGAAGGGCCACACGGCCCACCAGTAGGCGTCCCCGAGCAGACCGCGAGGATGGTAGACGGCGCGCTGGTGCAGGATCGATCCGCCGTCGTCGGCGGACTCCACGCCGAGCTCGAGCCATGCCTCGCCGGGGACCCGCATCTCGGCGCGCAGGCGCAGCAGGCGGCCTGGTACGAGGCGCTCGACCCGCCACCAATCCAGCGCGTCGCCCACGGCGAGACGTTGAGGATGGCGACGGCCACGACGGAGGCCGGGACCGCCGACGATCCGGTCCATGAGTCCGCGGGCGACCCAGCCGAGCCGCCAGGAGTACCAGCCGTTCGTGCCCCCGATCCCCTCGATGACCGACCACAGCGTCTCGGGGGCGGCCGCGACGTGCCGACTGCGCTCGTCCCCGCGGACGATGCCGCCGGTCCACTCCGGGTCCTCCGGCAGCGGGGCCGACGGGGCCCCGGCCGGGGCGGCGGAGTGCCAGGCGGTGCTTACGTCGAGATCCCGGATCCGGGTCAGGGCGAGGGAGATGGCACGGTCCACATCGGTGAGTCCGCCCTCGGGGTCGGGGACGAGATCGCGGAGGTCGGACTCCGCGGCGACCGATTCATGGATCAGCGACTCGACCAGGGGGCGGGCGATCCCCGTGGGGACCGGGGTGACCAGGCCGATCCAATGGCTCGCCAGGCGCGGGGTGAGCACGGGCACGGCCTGGATCCGCCGCGGGCGGAGACCGGCGACGCGGGCGTAGGCCCGCAGCAGACCGGAGTAGGTGAGCACGTCCGGGCCGCCGATGTCGAAGGTGCGGTTCGGTGCGCCCTCGAGCCGGGCGGCGCCGACGAGGTAGTGCAGCACGTCGCGCACGGCGATCGGCTGGATGCGGTTGTGGATCCAGCGCGGGGCGACCATGACCGGGAGTCGTTCGGCGAGGTGCCGCATCACCTCGAAGGACGCGCTGCCGGAGCCGAGGATCACCGCCGCGCGCAGGACGACGGCGGGGACCGGGCCCGCCAGCAGGATGTCGCCGACCTCCTTGCGGGAGGCCATGTGCGGCGAGAGCTCCTCGTCGTCGGGGTGGATGCCGCCGAGGTACACGATCCGTCGCACCCCGGCTCGGGCGGCGGCGTCGGCGAAGTTCTGCGCGCCGGCGCGGTCGTGCGCGGCGAACCCCTTCCCGCCGCCCATCGCATGGATGAGGTAGTACGCGACGTCGACGCCGTCCAGGGCGTCCTCCAGCGTCGCGGGGTCCATGACGTCGGCCTCGACGACCTCGATGTCGCCCCGCCAGGGGCGTCCGTCGAGCCGGTCGGCGTGGCGGGCCATCGCCCGCACCCGCAGACCGGCGCGCAGCAGTTCGGGGACGACCCTGCCTCCGATGTACCCGGTGGCGCCGGTGACCAGGGCCAGCGGCGGGTCCGAGGGGTCGTCGGCGCGGATGTCGGGGGAGCTCATGAAGGGCGTCCTGTCGTCGCAGGGGTGCGGGCATCGGTCCGCTCGGCCGACGGGGCAGCCATGGAGTCATGGTTCGGGTTCGGGTTCGGGTTCGGGCTCGGGTTCGGGTCCGGTTTCGAGCGCGAGGCAGGGTTCGAGGTCGGGTCCGCGGTCGATCGGGACGCCGCGCTCGCCTTCTCCGTCGCCTTCTCCGTCGCCTCCGCCGTCACTCCGGCGTCCGTGTCCGTCGTCGCCGTCGACTCGGGTGGGAGCAGGAGGTCGGCGGTGCGGAGGATCTCGTCGGTCACCGTGCTCAGCGCATGCACCAGGGGGCTCGGCAGTCCGTGCTGGGACGCGGAGGAGACGGCGCTGGTCAGGTGCCAGCGGGCGAGCTCCTCGGTCCAGGCACGGGATCCGCTGTCGGTGAGCAGGGCACGGGCGCGTCGGGCATCGGCGGCGTCGAGGTCCGGCTCGCCCAGCAATGGCCGCAGCTGGGGCCACTGGGCGGTGGTGGTCGCGTGCGCGATGAGTGCGGTGCGCTTGCCCTCGCGCAGGTCGCCGAGGGCGCTCTTGCCGGTGAGTCGTTCGTCGCCGAACATCCCCAGCAGGTCGTCGACCAGCTGGAAGCCGATGCCGAGCAGGCCGCCGATCTCGTCGAGGACGCCGAGGGTCTCGCTGTCGGCGTCGGCGAGCAGCGCGCCCGCGTGGAGGGGGAACTGGAAGGAGTAGACGGCGGTCTTGAACTCGGCGACGGCCAGCGCCTCGCGGAGGGCACCAGGCTGCTCGGTCGGGCCCAGCTGCAGGCGCACATCGGCGAGCTCGCCGATCGCGGAGGAATGGACGGTGGTCTCGAAGAGGTCCAGGAGACGCTCGACCACGGGGGCGGGCGCGTCGCAGCGCGCGATCGCCCGGAACGCGGTGAGCAGGCCGAGATCCCCGGCGAGGATGCCCGCCGCATCTCCATAGCGGCGGGCCTCGGCGGCCGAGGTGCCGTGCTGCTGGACGTCCTGCGCGAAGCGGCCGGGCAGGCTCGGCACGCCGCGGCGCATCAGATCGCCGTCGATCACGTCGTCCTGGACGACGAAAGCCGTGTGCAGCAGCTCCAGCGCTGCGGCGACCTGCACTGCGGCTTCGCCGCGGAGACCGCCGAGGGCGCGATGCGTCGCGGTCAGCAGCGCCGGACGGAACCGCTTGCCGTCGTCGGTGGCCTGCGCGAAGGCTGACCACAGGTCACGCCGACCCGTGCTCGGGGCGGTGCCGTGCGCGGAGACGGCGCCGGTGAGCAGCCGCGCGATCTCGCGATCCACGGCGCGGTGGTCCGGGGTGCTCATGATCCGCTCGCAGGTGCAGGTGCAGGTGCAGGTGCAGGTGCAGGTGCAGCTGCGGGCGAGAGTGCGGGGGCGGACGCGGCGTCGGTGCCGCTCGCGGCGTGGGCGGCCGGTGCGGTCGCGGTCATGTCGCCTCCTCGAAGCTGCTTAGCCTATCTACGTAGTTTGACTGTAGCATCGGAGGATGGTCAAGAGCGCGGGGGAGCCGGGCGGTTCGTACTGGTACGACGGTGAGGATTCCGCCGTCGATCTCCTGTCGGCCCTGAGCGGGTTCCGCGCGGCCGATCACGAGCTGCGTCGGCGCCTCAGCGCCGGCATGGAGATGAACAGCACGGACCTCTCCGCGCTCCGCTATGTGATCGCCCATGAGGTCGGGGAGGACCCCGCGACGCCGCAGGCGCTCGCCCGCCACCTGGGGATCTCGGGCGCGTCGACCTCGAAGCTGCTGGACCGCCTCACCGCCTCCGGTCACCTCGAGCGCGTGCCCCACCCGCGCGATGGCCGCTCGCGCATCGTCGTGGCCACGGACCACGCCCACGCCCAGGTGCGCGAGCGACTGGGCGGGATGCACGAGCGGATGCTCGCCATCGCCCGCGAGGTGCCTCCGGCGGCTCGGCCGGCGATCATCGAATTCCTGCGCGCGATGGCCACTCACCTGGACACCGAGGCGCCGCCCGAGGAGCTCACCGCTCCGGAGGTGTGAGACCGTCAGGTCATGGTGACCTCGGTGCAGCAGCGTGCGCGGACCCTCTGGAGCGCTGCGGTGCAGCCCGAATCGGTCACCGGATGGCTGCAGATCGCCAAGGCCGTGATCGCGGGGACCGTCGCCTGGTGGCTGTCGAGGGACGTGCTCGACTCCCAGATGCCCTTCCTCGCGCCGTGGACCGCGCTGCTCACGGTGCAGCTGACCGTGTACCGGTCCGTCTCCCACGGCCTGCAGACCCTCGTCGCCTCGATCCTCGGGGTCGCGCTGTCCTTCGTCATCGGCGTCGGGCTCGGGGTGAGCGTCGGGACCTTCGCGCTCGCCCTGGCCGTCGGGATGCTCGTGGCCCTGGTGCCGTGGATCCGTGATGAGGGGATCGCGATCGCGACCACCGCGATCTTCGTGCTGGGCGCGGGCTTCGGGGAGCAGCAGCCTCTCCTGCTGGACCGCATCGTGGAGATCGCCCTCGGCGTCGGGGTCGGCGTCGTCGTGAACCTCCTGATCGTCCCGCCGCTCCGGGAGAAGCAGGCGTCGCGATACGTCGACAGCATCAACCGCAGGATGGGCGGTGTGCTGGTCGACATGGCCGACGAGTTCGCCACCGCCTGGGACATGGAGCGGGCCGACGCCTGGGTCGAGGAGACCCGTGCGATGTCGGAGGAGCTCGGCGGCGCCTGGCAGATGGTGCGGTTCGCGCGCGAGAGCGAACGCGGGAATCCTCGTACCCGGCGTGCGACCGGCCGCTCCCGCCGTGGACAGGGGGCGACGGCCGACCATGCCGAGGAGGCCTCCTACGAGGACATCCTGGCGCGGGTGGAGGAGGGCATCTCCCACCTGCGGCATCTGTCCCGCACGCTGCGCGAGGGGGCCTACGCGGACGACGAGTGGGACGACCAGTTCCGAGAGCGATGGGTCGCGGTGGCCCGGGACGCCGGCCGCGCGATCGCCGATCCCGATGCCGAGGTGGAGCCGATCGCGGACCGCCTCTCCGCGCTCGCCGTCGACCTGGCGGATCACACCGAGCTGCCGCGCCGCTCGTGGCCGCTGTACGGCTCCTTGATCGCGAGCATGCAGCACATCGCCGTCATCGTGGACGACGTCGCCTCGGCGAGGGCCGCTCGGGAAGCGCCGACGGACGGGTGAGGCATGAGGCGCGGACATCCCGGCGGTCCCGAGGTCGAGGACGAGTCGCCCTGTCGGTCGTCCGAATCGTCGAGTGGACCCGACTCCGACTGAACGCCCCATCACCCAGCCACCCACCGCGGGCGTCTGTCGCCCCGAAAGGACACACCATGCCTCGCACGTACGTCATCACCGGAGCCGCCTCCGGAATCGGCCGCACGACCGCCCGGATCCTCATCGACCGCGGTGAGAGGGTCATCGGCGTCGACCTCCAGGGCACCGACGTCTCCGGAGATCTCTCGACGCCCGAAGGCAGGGCTGCAGCGGCCGAGGAAGCGGGACGTCTGGTCGACGGCGCCGTCGACGCGGTGATCGCCTGCGCCGGTCTGTCGATCCCTCAGCCGATCACCGCGTCGGTGAACTTCTTCGGGATGACGGAATTCCTCGAGGCCCTGCAACCGGCACTGACCCGGTCCGAGGCTCCGCGCGTCGCGCTGGTCTCCTCGATGGCCTCGATGCAGCCCGTCGTCCCTGCCTTGGTGGACGCCCTGCTCGCAGGAGACGAGGGGGTGGCCGGCGAGATCGCGACCCGCATGGCGGATGACCCCCGCACCGCGAACGTCATCTACCCCTCGTCCAAGCGCGCCATCTCCCGCTGGGTGCGACGCGAGGCCCCCACAGCTCGCTGGGCGGGAGCCGGCATCCCGCTGAACGCTGTGGCGCCCGGCACCGTGGTCACTCCGATGACGGAGGATCTTCTGGCCAGCGATGACGGACGCGCGATGACCGACGCGTACGTGCCGATGCCGCTGAACTCGCACCAGGGGCCGGAGAGCATCGCGCACCTGCTGATCTGGCTCACCTCGGTCGAGAACACCCACTGTGCGGGCCAGACGATCTACTGTGACGGCGGGGCGGATGTCGTGCTGCGGGGAGACGACGTGTGGTCCTGGAACGATGAGGCGATGCGCGAGACCTTCGCGGAGATCGGCGCCGGACTGCAGGAGTGAGCGCTGCGCATACCGCAGGAGGGGCCCGATCGGTGATCGGGCCCCTCCTCGTCTGATGCGCGACCGGCGTCAGCGGGTGGCGGTGGCCGCTTCGGCGATCGTCTTCGTGTTCTGCGCGGTGCGGACGGTCGCGACGCTGAACTCGAGGCCGAGACGCATCGCGATCAGCGAGATCACCGAGGGGATCCAGCCGAACACGATCGCGAGGACCAGGGGCACGGCGTTGAAGCTCGCCTCGTCGAAGTAGCTGTTCGCACTGCCCAGCGCGACGCCGAACAGGATGGCCATCAGGATCTGGCCCAGCCACATCAGGATCGCGACGAGGAACGCCACGATGTAGAGGAACGCTGAGAACTTCACCGTGATGAAGTGGGTGAACGTGAAGTCGAACAGGGCGCGGAAGAATCCCGCCTCGCCCTGCGCCGTGGGTGCAGGGGCCCCGGGGGTCTCCTGCGGAATCTGCGGGCCGGAGGCCGGAGAGCCCTGCCCATAAGCGGGGGAGCCCTGCCCGTAGGTCGGGGGCCCCTGTTCGTAGGGGGTGGAGCTCTGGTCGGCACCGGGCACCTGGGCATCCCCGTGCGGTGACTGGGGCTGCTCGGAAGCGGCCCAGGGCTGGTCGGCGGAGCTGTTCTGCTCCGGGTGCGGCGATGCGAACTGGTCCCCGTCGGATGGATGCGTCATAGCGCGATTCACGTCCTTCATGCGTTGATGGCTGGTGCGCGGTGCGCGCGACGAGGGCCCGGAACGGCTGCCGATCCCCTCGTACTGTCCCCACCGGAACCATAGTGCGGATCCGTGCCCGCAGGCGACGGAACTCCGCAAGCCGAGATCAGCGACGGCATGCGGCAGCTCGGTGCGCGGTGGGCCAGCATCCTGGGGTCGCTCAGGCCTCGGGGATGTCCATCCCGAACGACTCGAGCGTGAGGTCCGCGGGCTCGGGGCCGCCGCGGGTGCCCGTCTCCAGTGCATCGAGGCGGGCGAGCTCTTCGGTGCTGAGCTCGAACCCGAGCACGTCGAAGTTCTCCGCGATCCGCTGGGGCCGGACAGACTTGGGGATCACCTGTCGGCCCTCCTGGAGGTGCCAGCGCAAGATCACCTGGGCGGGTGTCTTCCCGTGTGCGTCGGCGATCTCGGTGATCGCAGGATCCTGGAGCGGGCTGGTGGCTTCGGTGCCGTAGGCGACGATCCCGCCGATCGGCGACCAGGCCTGAGCGAGAATGCTCCGCTCCGCGCCGAACGCGATGACGCCGCGCTGCTGGAAGTAGGGATGGATCTCGATCTGGTTCACGGCGGGAGCGACCTCCGTGGCTGCGAACAGGCGCTGCAGATCCTCCACCATGAAGTTGCTGACGCCGATCGCCCGGACCCTGCCGTCGGCGTACAGCGTCTCCAGCGCCTTGTACGCCTGGATCGTGCGCTCGAAATCGCTCGTGAGGGGCTGGTGCAGGATCAGCAGATCGATCGTGTCGAGCCCGAGCTTGCCGGCCGCCTTGTCGAAGGCATGCAGCGTCTCCTCGTACCCGTAGTCGGAGATCCAGATCTTCGTCTCGACGAAGATCTCGTCGCGCGGGATGCCGGAGCTCACGATCGCCTCGCCGACACCGCGCTCGTTGCCGTAGGCCGCGGCGGTGTCGATGTGCCGGTAGCCCACGCGCAGGGCTTCGCCGACGGCCTCCTTCGTCTGCTCCGCCGGGGTCTGGAAGACGCCGAAGCCGACGGACGGGATGACGACGTCGTTGTTCAGGGTGAGATCGGAAGTGGTCATGCGGCCACGCTAGGCGCGGGACGGCGCATGAGGGAGGCACTGGGAGTACGTGGAATGACGGGACCTTCCGCTGCACGATCCGGCCCAGCACTATGAGGGCGTGGTCGGCGCTCTCGAGGAGTTGGACAACGCCCTGGTCGCGTTCTGGCCGCTCGCTCGACGCACTGCCCGAGCCGATGACGTCCGGCGGCTCGCTGGAGCCGACGGGGCCGCAGGCTCAGGCGTCGTCGACCGGACCCAGCACGTCGTACCGCAGCCAGACGCTGCCGTCGTCCAGGGCTTCGACGTTCTTCAGGGCGAACTGGATCGGCACGGGCGCGGAGTACTTCTCATTGGCCTCGAACAGGGAGTTCGTAGGAGTCTCCCCGTCCGCGGTGGGCATGAGCACCAGGCTGATCTCGTCGCACAGCCCGTCCCGGACCATCGACCAGTTCAGGGTCCCGCCACCGCCGAGGATGAGCTCATCCATCTCGAAGATCTCGCCGATCCTGCGTACGGCCTGCGCCATGTCCAGCTGCTCCTCGCCCGCGAGGATGTAGGACACCCCGACCGACCTCAGGTGCGCCTTGAAGGCATCGCTGACCGAGGCCGGGATCAGTTCGACGATGTGCGCCTCGACGTCGAAGTAGTTGAAGGAGCTCCGGTCCCATGCGAGCGTCCCCGAGCCGTCGACCGCGAAGTAGAACATCCGGGCATCGGGAGAGGCGAGGAAATCTCCGGCCGGCACGGGCTCGGTCGGCTCGGGAAGATCGGTGCCGGGTTCACTGCCCAGCAGCGCCCGGCTCGTGCCGCTCCCGCTGATCCACCCGCGGTGCTTCGTGTAGAACCGGTCCTTGCCGAGGAACAGATCGAAGTACAGCTTCTGGGAGCGCATCCCCACCGACGTGGGATTTGCGATCCCGTCGATCTTCCCGTTGAGCAGCGTGTGCATGTGGCAGATGATCCTGGGACGTGACATGGCTCTTCCTTCTGGTCAGCGGTTCTCGAGGTGGGGTGGTTCTCTCGAGAGGGGGTGGTCTCCGAGATCGCGCAGCCGGGCGGCATGCCGCTGCGCGGGGAGGACGGGGCGTCACTTCTCGCCGGGAGCCGTCCTGCTGCGCTCGGCGACCGTCGTCGCCTCCTCCTCGGTGGCGGCCCACGCGGCGAGCATCCGCAGGGCGTCCGCGCTCGGGGTGTGCGGATCGGCGGTGTAGACCAGCAGGGTCAGGTCCGGGTCCGACGAGAGCGCCATGGCCTCGAAGTTCAACGTCAGATCGCCGACGACCGGATGGTGCAGCCGCTTCACGCCGGTGCGATGGAATCGCACGTTGTGCGTGGCCCAGCGCCGCCGGAAGTCCTCGCTGCACGTGGAGAGCTCTCCGATGAGGTCCTGCAGGTTCTGGTCGTGTGGGTGGCGACCGGCCTCCGAGCGGAGCATGGCGGCGATGTCGTCGGCGGCACGCTCCCAGTCGACGAAGAAGTTCTGCGCGGCAGGATCGAGATAGATGAAGCGCGCGGAGTTCGCAGGCCTGCGGGGATCGGTGAGGACCGGCGAGTACAGGGCCCGACCCAGCTGGTTGTGGGCCAGATGGTCGTGCCGGGCGTTGCGCACCCACGCGGGGGCGCCGGTGATCGAATCCAGCACCTGCTGGACCACGGGGCGCACGGTGTCGGGCCGTGAGGGCTTGCGGCGCGCGGATCCGCTGGACGCCGAGCGGCGGGCCAGATCGAACAGATGGACCCGTTCCGCCTCGTCCAGCTGCAGGGCATCGGCGAGGGCTTCGAGGACGGAGTCGCTGGCCCCGGAGATCCTCCCGCGCTCGAGCCGGTTGTAGTAGTCCACGCTCACGCCCGCGAGCATCGCGACCTCCTCACGGCGCAGCCCGGGCACACGACGGTTGCCGCCATAGGCCGGCAGTCCGGCCTTGTCGGGGGTGAGTCGTGCTCTGCGCGAGGAGAGGAACTCGCGGATATCGCCCTGGGAGTCCATGCCTCGAGCCTAGCCGCGGGCCCTCGAGCGAGACAGGTACTGGCAGTGCACGGCATCGCAGGGCCTGCCGCCTGCGCCGGTGAGCGCGTGGACCGTCCTCATACCCTCGGCCGGGGACGAGGTGCGCCGGGCCCGCTGATGATCCCCGACGCCCGACGCCCGACGCCCGACGCCCGACGCCCGACGCCCGACGCCCGACGCCCGACGTGACCGCGCGTGGCCCGGTGCCGGGCGACGCGCAGTCCGCGCACGACGGTCAGCGGTGCGGGTAGGCCGCCTCGCGGTCCTGGAACTCGAGGATGGCAGGGTTCCGGATCACGCCGTCCTGGATCTCGATCGCGCTGTCGATGGTCTCCTCGCTCGCCCAGGCAGACGGACCCGCCATCACGGTCTCCAGGAAGGGCAGGAGCGCGGAGCTGTTCTCCCAGCTCGCCGAGTTCCAGAGGTACGAGGGGCTGTGGTCGACCGCGTAATAGTACACGCCGTTGTCCAGGCGGAGCATCGGCTCGACGAAGGAGGTGGGCCGGGCGAAGGAGAAGCCCATCCCCTCGTCGCAGGAGACGTCGATGATCAGGCTTCCCGGCGTGAACTGCTCGAGGTCCCCCTCGTTGAGGTACAGCAGCGGGGCGTTGGGGTCCTGCAGGGTGCAGTTGACCACGATGTCGCTCTCGGCGAGGAACGGCGCCAGCGGGACCCGGCCCTCGTCGGTGATGGCCTCGCTCATGTACGGCTCGTCCTCATGGGCGAACTGCACGATGTCCACCGAATGGATCGGGGAGGCGACCGCGGCGACGGCGCGGTTGGTGAGCACGCGGATCTGGGTGATGCCGTGGGCGCCCAGTGCGGTGATCGCCCCGCGCGCGGTGGCGCCGAACCCGATGACGGTGGCGGTGAGGCGGCGGCCGTAGTTCCCCGTCGAGCCCAGCAGCTGCAGGGAGTGCAGCACCGAGCTGTAGCCGGCGAGCTCGTTGTTGGTGTGGAACACGTGCAGGTTGAAGGAGCCATCCGCGTTCCAGTGGTTCATCGCCTCGAACGCGATCAGCGTGAGGCGTTTGTCGATGGCCAGCTGGGTGAGGGTGCGGTCCTGCACGCAGTGCGGCCAGCCCCAGAGAGTCTGGCCCTCGCGCATGGAGCGGATGTCCTCGTGCTGAGGCTTCGGCAGCGTGAGGATGTCGGCCTGCTCGAACAGCTCGGCGCGGGTGCACACCCGGGCCACGTGCGGGGCGAGCTCGGAGTCGGGGACGCCGAAGCGCTCGCCGTAGCCCTCCTCGATCAGCACCCGGCCTTGCAGATCCGGGGGGATCCGCTCGAGATGCGCCGGATGCAGGGGCACCCGCCATTCATCCGTCTTCCGGGAGAACCCGAAAAGTCCGAGGGTGGGTGCGGGGCTGGTCATCGACCCGCTCTGGTCGTGGTGGTGTGGCAGCACGTGCTTCCGTTCCTGGGTGCCCGGTGGCGCCCTGGCTCTTGACGATAGAGCATGGCGCTTCCCGGCCCCTGCCGCGGTGAGACGACGGGCCCTTACCGGCGTGAGACGACGGGCCCCTGCCGCGGTGACGCGATGGGTCCCCGCCGCAGTGAGGCGACGAGCTCTTGCCATGGCGAGGCTGTGGGCCCCTGCCACGGTGGAATTGGCAGGGGCCCGCAGGCGGTCGGCGTTCCGGATGCCGAAGCGGTCAGCCGATCGCGGGCTCAGCCGAGCCCGGGCTCGGCTGCTGACGCGCTCAGGCGCGGAGGCGGGCCACCAGGTCGATCTCGACCCGGATGTTCGCCAGCTGCGAGCCGACGGTGGTGCGCACCGGGAACGGTTCGGAGAAGAACTCGCGGTAGGCCTCGTTGAACTCCTGGAAGTCGGCGAGGTCGGCGAGGTGAACGGTGGTCTTCAGAGCGTCGTCCAGGGTGGCGCCGCGCTCGGCGAGCACCGCCTGGATGTTCCGCAGCACCTGGCGTGTCTGCTCGCCGACGTTCTCGGAGACCTCCCCGGTGGCCGGATCCTGCGGCCCGAAGCCGGCCGTGAACAGCAGGTCTCCGCTGACGATCGCCTGGCTGTAGGGGCCTGCGGGCTGCGGGGCGCTGGTGGTGTGGAGGGCTTCCTTGTGGCTCATCGTTCTCCCTGATGGGTTGTGCTGATAACTGCAGGTGCAGGGGCTGCGCCCTGCGGGGCCGACGGAGCGGGGACATGCCCGCCGTCGGAGCTGGGGTCGCGCCCGCCACCGGGTGCGTGAGGGGCCGCAGCGCTGTCGGGGCTGGGGGCGGACGCGGCGCGCAGGCCGCGGCCGGGATGCTCGCCGGTGAGGCGGCCTCCGGCGAGGACGGGTCTGCCGGCGACGAGCACGTCGTCGATGCCACGTGCGAGCGCGGTCGGGTCATCGTAGGTGGCGCACGCACCCACAGCGTCCTCATCGACCAGGACGATGTCGGCGAGGTGACCGGGACGGAGGCGGCCTCGGGCGCCGAGCCGGAACCGCTCTGCCACTCCGGTGGAGAGATGCTGGGCGGCCTCTGGCCAGGTGAGGAAGCCGTGGTCGCGCACATAGGTCGCGAGATAGGTCGCGAACGTGCCGCGGGAGCGCGGATGGGGGTGGGCGCCGACGAAGATCCCGTCGGACCCCCCGAGGTGTCCCGGATGGGCGATGAGGCGGCCGAGGTCCTCGACGGGGCGCTGGTCGCGCACCGCCATCACCACGTTGACCTCGAGCGCGGAGGCGGCCAGCAGATCCAGTGCCGCATCGATCGGATCGGTGCCGTGGCGCGCGGCGACCTGGGCGAGGGTCAGGCCGTGCGTCCAGGCGAACTCCGGGGCGACGGTATGGGCGATGGTGATCAGCTCCGGCCACTCCGGCCCGAGGCTCGGGTTGTGGGCGACCTGCGGGAACCACTCTCGGCGCAGCTGCTCGCGCCGGGTCGGATCGCGCAGCAGCACGGTCGCCTCGGCGGGATCCATGGCGTTGACCGCCGGGGGCAGCAGCGTCATCCCCAGGATCGAGCAGCCTCGCGTGTACGGATAGGCGTCGAAGCTGGCGTCCAGCCCCTGCTCCTGGAGCCAGGCCATCAGCCGTGCGGCCTCGTCGGCCCGGGTGTGGAAGTGGGAGATGTGCACGGGCACGCCGGCGTCGAGGCCGATCCGGGCCGCTTCCTCGATCCCCACCTGCGAGTTCTCCTCGTAGCCGCCGCGCATGTGCGTCACGTACGGCAGGCGGGCCGCCGAGAGCGGGCGGCACAGGGCCGCGATCTCGTCGGCCGCGGCGTAGATGCCGGGGGTGTAGTCCAGCCCGGTGGAGAGGCCGACGGCCCCGTCGGCCACCGCCTCCGCCACCAGCGCCGTCATCTCCTCGATCTCCGCCGACGTCGCAGGGCGGTCCGCGCTGCCCATCACCTGGTGGCGCACGGTGCCGGCGGGCACCAGGTAGGCGACGTTCAGGGGAGAGGCGGCGTCGTAGGTCGCCAGGAGATCGGCCACCGAACCGCCGCGGAAGGTGGGGTGCGGGCCGTTGATCGCCGCGAAGTACCTGCTGCCGTGGGCACCGTCGCCGGGGGCGTAGGAGACGCCGTCCTGCCCGCCGATCACGCTGGTCACGCCCTGGCGCAGCAGCGCGAGCTGCACGTCCTCGTCGAACACGGCGCCCTCGGCATGGGAGTGGGCGTCCACGAAGCCGGGCATGACCAGGCGACCGTCGGCCTCGAGCACCTGCGCGCCCGCGGCACGCTGCGGGGCGATCCGGCCGACGGTGGTGATCTGCTCGCCCTCGACGAGCACGTCGGCCGGTGTGACCATGCCCCCCTCGACGACGCGGCCCCCGCGGATCAGCAGGGCGGTGGGACGGAGGGGATCGGGAACGGCCATGGTCATGATCCTTGCAGAGCGTTCAGCCGGCCGGGGTTCGCGACATCGGGTCGCAGGCTCGCCGCGGCGGTCGCGATCGCGCCGACCGCGCAGATCACGGCCACGTAGACGATCACCGGCCAGATCGATCCGCTCGCCCAGCCCACCAGCGCGGTGGCGATCAGCGGGGCGAAGCCGCCGCCGAAGGTGTTGGAGAGCTGGTAGCCGATGTTCACGCCGGTGGTGCGCTGTTCGACGTCGAACATCTCGGTGAGCATGGTCTGCAGCGTGCCCTGCATGGCGATGCCGGGGATCACGAAGCCGACGATCATGCCCAGCCAGATCAGCACGGGGACGTGCGTGCCGAACAGGGCGAAGGCCGGCCAGACCAGCAGAGCGAAGCCGATGCAGCCCGCGATGTACACGCGGCGTCGGCCGATGCGGTCCGAGAGCATCCCGTAGGCGGGCGCCATGACGATCTGCAGGGCGCCGACGATCATGGTGCCGATGAACCCGACCTGCGGCGGGACCCCGCCGGAGACCATGAAGGCGAGGCCGAAGGTGAGCACCACGTAGCCGGCGATCGACTGGGGCAGCCCGATGAGGATCCCGAGGATCGCGTTCTTGGGATGGCGGATCACCTCGCGCAGCGGCGACGGGGAGGCGATCTTGTCGTCGGCGATGTCCTGGCTGTGCTGGGTGAACTCCTCGGATTCTTCGAGGTGGCGGCGCAGGAACACCGCGATGATCGCGAGCACCAGGGCGAACAGGAACGGGATGCGCCAGCCCCAGGTCATGAAGAACGACTCCGGCCCCAGGCCCAGGCCCGCCATCATCCCGGCCGAGACGACGTTCGCGACGCCGGCACCGCTGATGAGGAGCGCTCCGTACAGGCCGCGGCGGCCGACGGGGGCGTGCTCGACGACCATGGTCGCCGCGCCGCCCATCTCGCCGCCGACGAACAGTCCCTGGAACATGCGCGCGATGACCAGCAGGATCGGGGCGGCCAGACCGATCGCGGCGTCCGACGGGATGAGGCCGATCGCGGCGGTGGTCAGACCCATGCCGATCACGGTGATCAGCAGGGTGAGCTTGCGGCCGAAGCGGTCGCCGATGTACCCGAACACCAGCCCGCCGATGGGGCGCAGCAGGAAGCCGACGGCGAAGGTCGCGAAGCTCGACAGCTGCGCGACGAAGGCGGAGTCCGACGAGAAGAAGACGGCGGGGAACACCGCCGCCGAGGCGAGCCCGTAGAGGTAGTAGTCGAAGTACTCCATGAGCGTGCCGATGGCGCCGCCCGCGATGGTGCGCTTCTGGGTGCTGCTGAGCGTGGCGGCGGGGCCCTGATCTCCGGGGATCGGGGCGTCCGGCTGCACGGTGACGCCTGGTATCGACGACATGCTGTCCTCCTCGACGCGCATTGATTGACTGACTGTATACATGGTTGACAGAGATTATGTCTACTCCGGGTGTCATGATGTGGAGATGACGGCCGAGCGCACCAGACCGAGCACCCCCGCACGCACCACGTCGAGCGCCGGGCCGAGCACCGGTGCCGCTGCCGAGTCGGGGACGGGGGCGGGGGCGGGCATGGCTCCGAGCGCCGGGCCGGGCGCGGCGGCGAGCACGGCTGCCGGCGGGCTGCCCCGGGCCCGTTTCGCGACCTTCGAGGATGCCTACCGCGCGCTGACCCCGCTGATGGGGGCGATCACGTCGGTGGTGGGCTCGCACTGCGAGGTGGTGCTGCACGACCTGAGCCGGGGCGACCTCGACCATTCCGTCGCCGCAATCGTCAACGGGCACCTCAGCGGTCGCACCGTCGGCGGGCCATCGACGAACCTCGGTGTCGAGGTGCTGCGTGACCAGAGCACCGACCACGACGCCCACGGCTACCGCGGCCGCACCGCCGACGGTCGCGAGCTGATCAGCTCCTCGACCTACTACCGCGACCACGACGGAAACGTCATCGCCGCCTTCTGCATCAACGTCGATCTCACGCCGGTCCAGACCGCGATGACCGCTCTGGACGCCCTGCTGCCCACGGCCCGCGAGGACGTCGCCGAACGGCCGAAGGAGCTGGTGGGGCCCGATATCTCGAGTGTGCTCGAGGAGATGGTCGACGAGTCCATCGCGCATGTCGGCAAGCCCGTGCCGGCGCTGACCAAGCCCGAGCGGATCGAGGTGCTGCGCCTGCTCGAGGAGCGCGGCGCCTTCCGCATCAAACGCGCCGCCGATCTCGTCTCCGCCCGGCTCGGGGTCTCCCGCGTGACCGTGTACGGCTACCTCGACGAGATCCGCCGCGGCTGATCCCGGGGGAGTGGGGCGGGCATGACGGGGTGTGCCGTCCGTACGTCCCGGTCCGTGCACTGCCGGCTCGACCATCCGATCAGCTGATGCACGAGCAGCTGCGAACCCGCCACGCGGCCGATGCTGAGCAGGGAGCGCCCCGAGGGGCCGGTTCGCCGACCGAGTCTCCCGATGGCCGCCGACGGGCCCCGATCTGGATGGCGATCATCGTGGGTCTCGTCGCCGGGCTCGTTCCGGATCTCATGCCGCCGACGTGGCTCGGGACCGCTCTGTCGATCGCTGTCACTGCGGCGCTCGGCACCGGGGTGCTCGTGGCCTCCCGACGGCCCTGGTGGACGGGGCGGCAGATGGCGGCCGTCGCGTTCGGACTTCTCCTCGAGCGCGGGCTGCTGGCCTTCACCTACTACCCGCTGGCGGGCGAGGTGACGGCAGCGGCGAAATACGGCCACAACCTCGTCATGCTCCTCGCAGTGCTGCTCGCCGGCGTGCTCGCACTCCTCCCACGAGGCCACGAGCAGGAACGCTCACGCTGACCGCCTGTCCGTCGGCGGTGTTCAGGTGCGGAGCGCGCAGGATCGCGCAAAGGTCATCGCATGAGGCTCTGGTCGTCGTACCAGATCGGTCTCCACGGCGACGTGCTCGCGGGACTGGTCGGCGGGCCGGCACGCCATTCCACGGCCGGCTCAGAAGAAGGTCTCGACCGCCTCGAGCACGGTGCTGCCGTCGGCGTCGACGACGGGGATCAGACGCCACTTGTCGAAGGCTGTGCAGGGGTGGGACAGCCCCAGGGTCACCACGTCACCGATCGCGATGCCCGGATCGCCCGTGTAGCGCAGGAAGGTGTGCTGGTCGTTCAGCGCGGTGATCTCCGCGGAGGCCTCGGGTGCGAACGGGCGCTCCGCGCCGCCGAGCCGGCTTACGACGGCGACCGGCGTGGGCAGGCCTTCGTCGAAGGGGACGTCGCGCTTGCCGGCGTCGAGCAGGGCGAGTCCCGGCTCGGGCATCGAGACCACCCGGGCATAGGCGCGCATCGCGGGCAGCAGGGCCTGCTCCGTCGCGACCTCGCGCGTCGTGTCCAGCGGGGAGATGCCCCGGTAGAAACCGGAGTCGTGCACGATGTAGGCGCCCGAGCGCAGGATCGCCCGCACGTCGGTCAGCGGCTCGAAGCTCGCGGCGACCAGATCGAAGTAGGCACTGCCACCGGCGGTCACCCACGGGATCCCGTCGATCAGCGGGCGCAGGCGCTCCACCAGCGCGGCGAGAGCGTCGCAGTAGGCGCCGACCACCCGCAGGGACTCCTCGGCCCGGTCATGGGCGAGCGCGCCCTCGTATCCCGCGGCCCCGTACAGGGTCAGCCTGGTGGAGGCGGCGATGCGCTCGGCGATCGCGACGGCCGTGGCCTCGTCCCGGGTACCGGTGCGGCCTCCGTCGGCCCCGAGCTCGACCAGCACGCCGAGGCGGGAGCCATCGGGCAGCTCACGCTCCAGCAGGTCGACGGTGGCGAGCGAATCCGCCCAGCACACGAGCTCCTGCTCGGGATGCTCGGCCAGGTGCGCGGCGAGCCGGCGCAGCAGTGCCGGATCCGTGCAGGCGTTCGCGAGCTGCACGGTGGGGATGCCCTCGCGCAGCGCCACATCGGCCTGCCAGCCGGTGGCCACGGTGATCCCGGTGCAGCCGGCGTCGAGCTGACGACGCCACAGCACGGGGGCCATCGTCGTCTTGCCATGGGGCATCAGCTCGAGCCCACGCTCGCTGGTCCACGCGGCCATCACCTGAAGGTTGTGCGCCATCGCCTGCTCGTCGAGCACCAGCAGCGGGGTGGAAAAATCCGCCAGCGGCGCCTCCAGCGCGGTGATCGGGCGGCCGACGAGGCCCGCCGGGAACGACTTGTCGAGCAGTTCGACCGTGCGCTGGACCTGCTGGGACATGGGGACCTCGTTCGGCTCGACAGTGATGAACTGCGAGTCTCCGAGCTTGGCCAGGATTATGCAAGGCGAGGCAGGCCGTCCGGATGGCGGGGCCCGATCGGGACAGGGACCGGGCTGCCGGGCAGGACCGGCAGCCGTCGTCCGTCAGCGCCCGATGTCCAGGCGTCCCACCGAGGTGATCGGGGCGACGCGGCCCTCCTCGAGCTGGTACTGGCAGCCCACGATGCCGAGCTCGCCGGCGGCGACGGCGTCGCTGATCACGCGCGAGGAGCGCATGAGGGCGTGGATGGTCTCGTCGAGGTGGCGGCGGCCCACGGCGTCGGCGTCGATCTTCGTGATGTCGACGTACGGGGTGTCCTGGTGGCTGGCGAGCCACTCGCGCTGCACGGCGGGCTGGATCAGCTCGAGCTCGCGCAGGATCGCGGGGGTGACCGTGCTCGGGTGGGCGGTGGTCTGGTCGATCGCGGCCTTCACCGCGCCGCACGAGCCGTGCGCGAGCACCACGATCACGGCGACACCGAGCTCGGCGACGGCGAACTCCATGGTGGCGACGGTGTTCTCGTTGGCGATCTGGCCGATGTTGCGCACCACGAAGAGATCGCCGAGACCGCAGTCGAAGAGGATCTCGGCGGCGACACGGGAGTCCGAACAGCCCAGGAACGCCGCATCAGGGGCCTGGTAGCCGGTCAGCTGACTGCGTCGCGCCGCGTCCTGCTCGGGGTGCCGCAGCTCGCCCTGCATGAACCGCTCGTTGCCTTCGGCGAGGGCATCCCACGCCTCCTGCACGCTGACGCGGGCTGTACCCATGGTCGACATCCTTCCGGGTGGTCATCGGACGATCGGCGAGGCACGCCTCGTCGATCGAAATCTCGCTGCACACTACTCCGCGCCGCGCGGTGGGCCCGCGCCGAACACCGCTCGTGAGATGGCCGCGACACGGCCACGGAGGGCGTGAAGAGGTGCTTCGCACGCGGCCGGGTCCCCTCGGAACGACCCCCGGGAATCTGTCTCAGTGAGCAGCATCGGCCCAGGTCAGGAACTCTTCTGCGTCCAGCACGGGCTTGCCCCATTTCGCCGCGTTCTTCGACTTGTTGGACTGGGTTCCGCGCTCGGCGACGACCAGCACATCGGTCTTCGTCTTGGTGACGTTCGCGACGGGATGCAGGCCGCGCTGCTCCGCCAAGCGCTCCATCGTCGACCTGTCGAGATAGCCGTGCTCGGGGTGGACCACCTCTCCCGTGAAGCACACGCGCACGCCGGGCCGGAGCACGTCGGCGGCGGTCGGCGGGCCCTCGAGCACGAGGTCCTCCGGGAGGACGCGCACACCGAAGTGCTCCTCGGCGCCGCGCAGCCTCTCCACCACCGCGTCGTCCCGATCGATGACCCGCTCCCAGGCGGTGCGCAGGGCATCGGCCAGCACCTGCGCGGGGTCGTCGTCGGCCGAGAGATTCCCGCCGACGACGAAGCCCTCGGGGCCGGCGGTCCCGCTCTCCCCGTGCGTGCGGGCCAGCAGATAGCCGGTGCCGTGGGTGAACGGCGGGAACGCGGTGCCGGCCGGCGGCTGCCACGCGGAGGGGCCGGTGGCCCCTGCGCGGAGCCGCTGCACCGCGTCCCGCACGGCCCGGGCCCGCTCCAGGGCCGACGGGGCATTCAGCGCGGAGCGCTCGTCGGCCGTGAGCTGGGCGGTGGGCAGGTCGATGCCCAGCGGCATCGGGTCCACCACGCCGTTGCGCTTGAGCTCGAAGTCGATCCAGGCCAGCTGCTCGTCGACGCGGGGGCCCACGGGCACACGCCCGGCCAGCAGGGGAGCGAGGGCGGGCCAGGCCTCGGCGAGCACCGGGGCGAGCTGCACGTCGCGGGTGGTCAGCCCGAACTCGGTGCGTGCCGCATAGAGGTCGCTGGTGGGGTTCACGACGGTGGTGGCCTCATCGCCGTCGTCCGTCACCACCGCGAGCTCCACCGGTCGCGGGCGGTATTTGTCGCCCATCGTGCCCACCGTCAGCGCCGCCAGGTACACCTCGCCGAGCGCCTCGGCCGGCGCGCTGGGATCCGTGGGGGAGGCGAGGAAGCGCCGCACCCGGGTATCGGATTTGAGGTCGCGCGGCAGCACGTCCCGTCGCAGCACCAGGCCCTCCAGGCTCGTGCACCGTGACAGCGCCACGTACAGCTGCCCGTTGGCGAAGGTGCCGCCGGTGAGGTCCACGACCACACGATCGAGGGTCTGCCCCTGGGACTTGTGGATGGTGATCGCCCAGGCGAGCTTCATCGGCAGCTGGGTGAAGGTGCCGATGACCTCGTGGATCAGATGCCCGCCGTCGACCGAGGGGCGCGTGACGTCCCACGTGTGCGGGCGCACCTGTTCGCTGCGCCCGTCCCGCAGGAGCACCTCGACGAGCGGCCCGTCGGAGTCCGTGCCCAGAGCGGTGATCCGACCCAGGGTGCCGTTCACCCAGCGGTCCCACGGATCGTTGTTCAGCATCATCACCTGCGCGCCGACCTTCAGCTGCAGCTGCACGTCCGTGGGGTGCTCGAAGCCGTCGGTCTCGCCGCTGATCTGGGCGGTGAGGGTGTGCACCGGATCGGGGAGGCGCTCGAGCATCTGGCGATTGCGGGAGGTGACGATGCGATTCGTGGTCGCCAGCGTCAGCCAGAACTCCTCCATCGGTGGCTCGAAGTCCTTGTCGGTCCGGGCGTTCAGCTCCGCTCGCGCGTCCTCCAGCAGCGCGCCCTCGCGCACCGCGTTCAGCAGGTCCACCAGGCGGTCATCGCCCTGCTGGCGGAAGACGGTGGTCAGCTCGACCACTTCGACTGCGGAACGGTCGAAGGCGTCGGCGGAGAAGAAGAACGGGGTGCCGTAGCGCTGCTCGAGATGCGCGGCCTCGCTGTCGTGCACCACCGGCGGCAGCTGGTACAGATCGCCCACGAGCACCAGCTGCACCCCGCCGAACGGCTCGCCCGGCTGCGGCCCGAAGCGCTCGAGCGCGGCGGCGAGAGCATCGAAGAGGTCCGCCCGCACCATCGAGGCCTCGTCGATGATCAGCACATCCAGCGCGGCCAGGGTCGCCGCGAAGCGCCCGGGGTAGTAGCGCGGGGAGCGCACGAACTCCTCGTTCGCCCCGATCGGGAAGGAGAACAGACGATGGATCGTGTAGCCGTCGACGTTCAGTGCGGCGATGCCTGTGGGAGCCACCGTGATCGCAGCGCTGTCGGTGGTCTCCAGGAAGTGCCTGATCAGCGTGGACTTACCCGTGCCTGCGCGGCCCGTGAGGAAGAGGTGGCGGCCGGAGCTGAGGGCGTCCAGGGCGCGCTGGAAATCCTCGGTGATCGTGAGCGGAGCAGGCATGGGGAGATTCTCCCGCATGGCGCTGAGGATCGCCGACGCCGACCCGTTGCCGCCCGTTACGGCCCGTGGGAGTCTTCTGGCATGTGCAGGAACATCAGGCCGCTTCACAACTTCGCGCCCGAGGCCACTTCGCAGGAGGTGCATGATGCAGCGCTGCAGTACGTGCGCAAGGTCAGCGGGATGACGAAGCCGTCGCAGGCGAACACCGAGGTCTTCGACCGGGCCGTCGCCGAGATCGCCCACGCCACCGAGCATCTGCTGGCGGATCTGGTGACCTCCGCCCCGCCGAAGGACCGTGACGTCGAACGGGAGAAGGCCCGAGCCCGCAGCGCCAGGCGGTTCCCGGCGGCCGACGCGTCCTGAGATCCCAGGGGGCCGGCCCCACGGGAGGTCGGCTGACTCTCGGCGGGGGAGCACGGCTCCGTATGACCCCGCACTGATCTGGCGTACCGCACTGTCACCATTCCCTCACGGAAGAGAGAACCCTCCATGCGCGACTCCTCACGGTTCGACGCCCTCCCGCAGCGACTGCCCGACTGGTTCCGCGATGCCCCGCTGGGCATCTTCATCCACTGGGGCGCCTACTCGGTCCCCGCCTGGGCGGAGCCCACCGCCGAGCTCGGAGCGGTCGAGAGCGACCTCGGCTGGTTCGCGCACAACCCCTATGCCGAGTGGTACTTCAACACCATCCGCATCGAGGGCTCGCCCGCCGCCGAGCATCATCAGGAGGTCCACGGCGGCGCCCCCTACGACGACTTCCTGGACCAGTGGGTGCCCACCGAGTTCGACCCTGCCGCGTGGGCGGATCTGTTCCGCCGGGCCGGTGCCGACTACGTCGTGCCCACCACCAAGCACCACGACGGGATCACCCTGTGGGATGCGCCGGGCACGGGGGACCGCAACACCGTGCAGCGCGGCCCGCGCCGGGACCTCGTGGGCGAGATCGCACGCGCCACCACGGATGCCGGGCTGCGCTTCGGCGTGTACTACTCCGGCGGTCTGGACTGGCACGTGCGGCCGACGGATCCGCTGGTGAGCGGGGACGATGTGGGCGACAGGCTGCGACCGCGCGATGACGAGTACGGGACGTACTGCAGCGCGCACGTGCGGGACCTCATCGACCGCTATCAGCCTGACGTGTTCTGGAACGACATCGGCTGGCCCGACGAGAACTTCCACTTCGACGAGGGTGGGCTCGGGGAGCTGCTCGAGCACTTCTACGCCCAGCGGCCCGAGGGTCTGATCAACGATCGGTTCGCCGGCGCCCACCAGGACTTCGTCACCACCGAGTATCAGGCCGGGGAGATCCCGGAGGGTCAGCCGTGGGAGAACTGCCGCGGCATCGGGCTGTCCTTCGGCTACAACCAGGTCGAGGACGCCTCCCAGTACATGTCCGGTGCGCAGGCCGTTCGCCACGTGGTCGACGCCGTGTCCAAGGGCGGCCGCGTGCTGCTGAACGTCGGCCCGCGGGCCGACGGCACCCTGCCGGAGCTGCAGGTGAAGGCGCTCGAAGCGCTCGGCGAGTTCATGGCCGAGCACAAGGCGCACCTCGCCGGATCGCGAGGTCTCGGCGAGCTGGAGATCCCCGGCGTGAGCTGGGCTCGCGCGGTCGAGCAGGAGGGCACGTGCTACGTGTTCCTCTCCGGGCCGCAGGGACGAGTATCGCTCAGCGGCGCTGACCTTCCCGTCGGCTACGACTGGCCGGCCGAGGGCGTCGAGGTGGACCTGGCCGGCGAGGAGTCCGCTCCGATCGCGGTCAGCGCGCCGCGCACGGCGGGAGCTGCTGCGCAGGGATGATCCTCGGGCGTCGGGCGTCGGGCGTCGGGCGTCGGGCGTCGGGCGTCGGGCGTCGGGCGTCAGGCGCGCGGCTCGGCGTTCCGCGTCACGGAGACGTCGAGACCGTCGGCGATCATCGTGAGCGCCTTGGCGAAGCTGTCCCCGTCGCTCGTGGCGGCGACCGCATCCTCGGGGTTCAGGGAGTCCGGTGCGTCCAGGAGTCCGAGGGAGTCCGCGGTGCGGCGCTGCTGCTCGTGGAAGACGTAGCCGACGGTGAAGTGCACGAGCACCTCGGCAGCCACCTCGGACAGCGCATCGGGCACGCCGTGGCGTCGTGCGACCTCCAGCAGCTGGGGTCGCACCGGTGACCCGACCAGCCCGAGGGACAGGGAGCTGGAGACCAGCTCCGAGGCATCCCGGTAGGTGAGCAGGCAGTCGCGCAGCCGTGCACCGAGCACGCGCACCGCCTCATGCACACCCAGGGCACCCAGGTCCTCGATCGGGAGCTCCGCGAGCGGTGCGAGGATCCGCGCGCTGACGGCGGCGAGCAGCGCCTGCTTGTTCGGGAAGTGCCAGTACAGGGCGCTGGGCTGCACGCCGAGCGCCGTCGCCAGGTTCCGCATCGTCAGGTCGGGGAGCCCGTACTCGTCCAGGAGCTGCAGGGCCATCTCGGCGACGTCCTCACGGCTCCGTCTGCGGGGAGTTCCTGAAGTCGCCATCTCTTCACTATAGTGATGAACGGCGTTCAGGTGAACGCTGTTCAGGAGAGAGGTGGTCAGATGGCCGACAGGACCCAGAAGCAGGACAGCACCGACGGGACCGACGGGTGGCGGTGGTCGCTGGACGCGCAGGACATCGCGCGGGTGGCGGTGTTCGCCGCGCTCGTGGCCGCGCTGGGCCTGCCCGGGAGCTTCAACGTGTTCGGCGGTGTGCCGATCACCGCACAGACCTTCGGCGTGATGCTCGCGGGCGCCGTGCTCGGTCCGCGCCTGGGCGCGCTGTCGATGATCGTGCTCCTGGCCCTCGCCGCCGCGGGCCTGCCGCTGCTGGCCGGTGGGCGTGGTGGGCTCAGCGCGTTCGTCGGACCGTCGGCCGGATACATGTTCGGGTGGATCCTGGGCGCGTTCGCGGTCGGTCTGATCGTGCACGCCTCGACCCGCAAGCCCTCCGCGCTCCGGGTCGCGCTCGCCGCGATCATCGGCGGCATCCTCGTGATCTACGCCGTCGGCATCCCCGTGCAGAGCCTCGTGACCCGCCTGCCGCTTGAGCAGACCGTCCTGGCGAGCCTCGTGTTCCTGCCCGGGGACCTGCTGAAGGCCGCTCTGGCCACCGCCGTCGTCGCCACGCTGCTGCGCGCCTACCCGCGCGCCTTCCGCCGCACGTGGCAGCCCGCCCGGCGCTCGATCCGCCGGGCCGACGCCGCGCCCGCGCAGAGGCCGCGGTGAGTTCGCAGATCGTGGTGCTGGGCGGCTCGGGGGAGGGCCTGCTGGACCGTCTCCGGGCGGTGCGCGCCGACGGCGACGTGCCCCTGGTGGGCAACGACCGCTGGCCGGCGGCGCACTGGGACGCGGTGCGCGAGCTCGCCGCGTCCCGGCCCGTCCCGGCGGAAGCCGGCTGGGCAACGCTGACCTCCGGGACCAGTGGGACACCACGGATCGTGCTGCGCAGCGCCGCCTCCTGGGAGCGCTCCTTCGAGGCCGTCTCCGCGCTCCTCGCGAGCCCCGGGGGAGCGGACGCCGAGCAGCGGATCCTGCTGCCCTCGCCGCCCGCCTCCTCGCTCACGCTGTTCTCGCTCGCGCATGCGCTCGGGGGCGGCCCGCGACCGGTCCTGCCCGACAGCGCGGACCGCGCCGAGGCGACCGTGCTCCACGGCACGCCGCAGGCCCTGAGCGCCGTCCTCGCGGCCGGCGATCTCCCGCACCTGCGCACGGCGCTCATCGGCGGCTCGCACCTCCCGGCCGGTCTGCGCGCCGAGGCCGAGTACCGCGGTGTCCGCGTGGTCTCCTACTACGGCGCGGCCGAGCTCTCCTTCGTCGCGCTCGACACCGGTGACGGGCACCGTGCCTTCCCCGGTGCCGAGCTCGAGATCCGTCAGGGCGAGCTGTGGGTCCGCTCGCCGTACCTGGCGCTGGGATACCTCGGCGGCCCGGGCCCGGTGCGCACCGCCGGAGACTGGATGAGCGTCGGCGACCTCGCGACCCTCGAGGACGGCGTGCTCACCGTGCACGGCCGCAGGGACGCGGCGATCCTCACCGCCTCGGCCACCGTGATCCCGGACGAGGTCGAGGCCGGCCTTCGCACGCTCCCCGGGATCGCCGACGCCGTCGTGCTCGGGCTGCCCACGGACGGTATCGGCGCGCTCGTCGCCGCGATGATCGAGCCGGAGCCCGGCGCCGCCGTCCCCACGGCCCGCGCGCTGCGCTCCCTGGCGGCCACCCGCTTCACCTCGTCCCACCGTCCCCGGATCTGGTTCGAGGGCCCGGTGCCCCGCACCGAGTCGGGCAAGCCGGCTCGCGCCGAGGCGCTGCGCCGCGTGCAGGCGGGGGAGGTGAGGCGCTGTGCGTGATCACGCCGTCGTCGTCGCTGCGCGGCGCACCCCGATCGGCACCCGCAGCCGCGCCCTCGCCGCCCACGGCGTCGAGCAGCTGGCCGCGCCGGTCCTGCGCGCCGCCGTGCATGAGGCGTCGGCCGCCCTCGGGACCGAGCCCGTCATCGCGGACGTGGTGCTCGGCAACTGCCTGGGCCCGGGCGGGAATCCCGCCCGGGTCGCCGCCCTCGCCGCGGGACTCGGTGTGAACGTGCCGGGGGAGACCGTGGACCGCCAGTGCGGCAGCGGCCTCGCCGCCGTGATCGACGCGGCGCGCGCGATCGAGGCCGGGGACGAGCGCGTCTTCCTCGCCGGCGGCGTCGAGAGTGCCTCGACCGCGCCGCGACGCTCCCGGGACGGCGTGCCCTACGACCGCGCACCGTTCACCCCGGACGGCTGGCCCGACCCGGACATGCCGCGCGCCGCGGACGCCCTCGCTGCCGCCGACGGGATCGGCAGGTCCCGCCAGGACGCGCACGCCGCCCGCAGCCACCGACGTGCACGCGCCGCCCAGGGCACAGGCCGGTTCGACGCAGAGCTCGTCCCCGTCGGCGGAGTGACCGCCGACGACTCCCTGCGCGCCTCCGCGCCGTCGTTCGGACGGCTGCCGCCGCTGTTCCCCGGCGGCACCCTCACGGCAGGGACCTCGACCCGGATCAGCGACGGCGCCGCAGCCCTGCTGCTCGTCCCGCAGCGCGCGCGGGGCCGTGCCCCGGGACTCGCGATCCGTTCTCACGCCGTCGTCGGCTGCGACCCCGCGCTGCCGGGCATCGGCGCCGCTCCCGCCGTCGAAGCCGCTCTCGTCTTCGCAGGCCTCGGTCTCGAGGACCTCACCGCGATCGAGATCGTCGAGGCCTTCGCCGCGCAGTCGCTCGCGGTGCTGGACCGCGTGGGCCTGGCCGAGGACGATCCTCGGGTCTGCGCCGACGGCGGGGCTCTGGCCCTCGGTCATCCCTGGGGCGCGAGCGGGGCGGTCGCCATGGTGCGGCTGTTCAGCCGGCTGATCAGGGGAGCCGCCCCGGCAGGGTCCCTCGGGGTCGCCGCTGCCTCGATCGGCGGGGGCATGGGCATCGCCGCCGTCGTGGAGGTGATCCGATGAGCGTCCTGGACCTCGAGAACGTGGGCGTGCGCCTGGGCGATACCGACGTGCTGCACGGCGTGACCTGCTCGCTGGATGCCCGCACGATCGCCGTGGTGGGGGAGAACGGTTCGGGCAAGTCCACGCTCGCGCGGCTCGCGGGCGGGCTGGTCACCGCCACCAGCGGCAGGATCCGCGTGCTCGGCCTCGATCCGGAGCGTGAGGCCTCACGGCTGCGGCGGGGCGTCTCGGTCGTCTTCAGCAACCCGGATGCGCAGATCATCATGCCCACCGTCGCGGAGGACGTCGCCTTCTCCCTGCGCTCGGAGAAGCTGCCGTGTGTCGAGAAAGCCCGTCGCGTGCAGGCTGCCCTGGAGCGCTTCGGTCTCGTCGAGCTCGCGGACCGCTCCGCGCACGACCTCTCCGGCGGCCAGAAGCAGCTGCTCGCCCTGTGCGGGGCATTCGTGCGGCGCCCCGGACTGGTGATCGCCGACGAGCCGACGGCCTATCTCGACGCCCGCAACGCCCGCCGGATCGCCGATCACCTCTTCGCCGATGCCGGGCACCGGCTGCTCCTGGTCACGCACGATCTCGAGCTCGCCCGGCACTGCGAGACCGTGGTGCTCGTCCGCGACGGCACGATCATCGCCACGGGCGCGCCCGACGCGATCATCGCGACCTACGAGGAGGCCCTGAGATGCTGACCCTGTACCGACCCGGCACCGGGCTCTGGCACCGCCTGCCGGCCGGCCCGAAGGCCGCGGTGCTCATGATGATCGTGCTCGGCGTGTGCCTGCTGCCCGTGAGCTACACCAGCGCTGCGATCGCCGCGGCGGTGTGCGTGGTCTGCTACGCGGTGCCGGGCACCGGGCCGCGGGAGCTCGTGCGGCAGCTGTACATCACCCGCTGGATCCTCGTGGTGACCGTCGCCGGGCAGCTGCTGTTCCTCGGGCCGGAGGAGGCGGCCGCGAACACCATGCGGGTCGCGGCGGCCGTGGTGCTGAGCGGTCTGCTGGCCCTGACCACCCCGGTCAGCGAACTGCTGGACGCGCTCGAGCGGGCGCTGGGCCCGCTCGCCCTGCTGCGCATCGACCCCCAGCGCGCGGCGCTCGTCCTCGCCGTCACGCTGAACACCCTGCCCGTGCTGGCAGGGCTGGCACGGGACGTGCGCGAGGCGCAGCGGGCACGTGGCGGAGGGCAGAGCCTGCGCCACTTCGCCATGCCCTTCCTCGTCCTCGCGCTCAAGCACGCGGACGCGCTCGGGGATGCGCTGACCGCGAGGGGCGTGCGATGACCCGGCGGGGCCCGGTCGACCCGGTCGACCCGGTCGAACCGGTCGGCCCTGTCGGCCCGGCGGGGCCGGTGGACCCGCCGGCGTCCGGAGATCGGGCGGATCCGGCAGAGGGCGAGGTGCCGGTGGTGCACGGGCCGACGGTCGATGCGCAGACGCGGTGCATCCACTATCGGACGCCGCTGGACGTGATCGCGCTCCGCTTCGCCTGCTGCGGCGAGTACTACCCGTGTCACCTGTGCCACGAGGAGACTGCCGGCCATGCTTCGCGCCCATGGCCCGCTTCGTCGCGGCACGAGCCCGCGGTGCTGTGCGGGGTGTGCTGGAGCGAGCTGACCATCGCGCAGTACCTCCAGGCGGAGGACTGCCCGTACTGCGCGGCCGCCTTCAACCCCGGGTGCGCACTGCACCACGAGCTGTATTTCGAGTAGGCCGGTCGTCAGCCGTCGTCAGCCGTCGTCAGCCGTCGTCAGCCTGATCAGGCCTCGTCTGCGAACTGCCCTCGAAGTCGGCCTGGAGGGCGGCGAGGGTCCGCGCGATGTTGCCGCGCTGGAAGTCGGAGAACAGCTGGCCCGACGTCACGAACCGGTCGAACCGTGCGGCCAGGACATCTGGCCAGCGCCTGCGCCCGTCGGTCCACGTCTCGGTGACCCGGGTGCCGCCCTCGACCGGTTCGAAGGTGTATGCCCAGGTCGCGATGCTGCCCTTCAGGAGGGGCTTGGTCGGCCCGATCGCGGTGACGTCGAAGGCGAACCTCTTCCCGGGGTCTGCCTCGGTGACGGTGCAGGACGTCACCCAGCGGGCCTTTCCACGGTGGTTCGAGCCGACGAACGTCATGCCCACGGTCGCCGGACGGCCGGGGGAGGGCACGCTGGCTCCGGTGTTCTCGGGGCTCCAGCGGCCCATCTGCGAGGGATCGGCGATCTGCTCGTAGAGCTCCATCGCCTCGGCGGCGACGACGATGCTGTCCTGGACCTGCATGATTCTGGCCATCTGCGGGATGCTACAGCGCGGGGTTGTGAGGCTTTCGGTCATACACTCGCCCGGTGCCAGACCACGATCCTTCCGCGTCGCCCGCAGGCGCCAGCGCGCCTGCCGAGTTCACCCCCGAGGAGCTCGCCACCGCCCTGCGCGTGCTGCAGGCCGCGCCCACCCTGGCCGACGGCAGCGAGGACCTCGTCGCCCTCAAGCGCGCCTCGCGCACCTTCGAGAAGCGCCTGGCGAAGTCGCGCCGCGGCACCAAGACGTGGGCGCAGCGCAAGGCCGACCGCGCCGTGGTGGAGGCGACCGCGACCGGTTCCCCGCTGCGGATCGACGACGAGACCAAGGGGATCCCGCTGGTCTCCACGGCGAAGGGTGCCTACGCCGGGGAGCTGAACAAGGCGCGCGGCTGCTACATCTGCAAGCAGGACTACACCCTGGTGGACGCCTTCTACCACTGGCTGTGCCCGCAGTGCGCGGCGATGTCCCACGCCAAGCGGGACCAGCACACCGACCTCACCGGCAAGCGCGCGCTGCTCACGGGCGGGCGTTCCAAGATCGGGATGTACATCGCGCTGCGCCTGCTGCGCGACGGCGCGCACACCACGATCACCACCCGGTTCCCCAAGGACGCCGCGAGGCGCTTCGCCCAGATGGAGGACGCGGCGGACTGGATCGACCGGCTGAAGATCGTCGGCATCGACCTGCGCGATCCCACCCAGGTGATGGCGCTGGCCGATGACGTCGCCGCCGCCGGCCCGCTGGACATCCTCATCAACAACGCCGCCCAGACGGTGCGCCGCTCACCCAGCGCCTATTCGGGCCTGGTCGAGCTCGAGGACGCTCCGCTGCCCACCGACCTCGCGCTGCCGGAGATGACGGCTTTCGACCGCATCTCCCAGGCGCATCCTGCGGCGATCGCCGGGGTGCTGGAGTCGACGTCGGTGTCCCAGCACGACGGGGAATCTCTCGAGCATGCTCGGGCGGCGCAGTCCGCGGCCTCGATGACGGCGCTCGCGCTGCGCGCCGGGAACGCGAGCCTCGAGCAGCATCGCGCCGGGACCGCGGTCGACGCGGGCGGCCTGCTGCCGGACCTGCAGACCACCAACTCGTGGACGCAGACGGTGGACCAGGTCGAGGCCCTCGAGATGCTCGAGGTGCAGCTGTGCAACGAGACCGCGCCGTTCCTGCTGATCAGCAGGCTGCGGGCTTCGATGCGCGCTGCCGTGCAGGCCGGGGCGAGGCGCGCGTACATCGTGAACGTCTCGGCGATGGAGGGGCAGTTCTCGCGCCGCTACAAGGGCGCCGGCCACCCGCACACCAACATGGCCAAGGCCGCCCTGAACATGCTCACCCGCACCAGCGCCGGCGAGGCCTTCGAGACCGACCGCATCCTGATGACTGCCGTGGACACCGGTTGGATCACCGACGAACGCCCTCATCAGGACAAGCTGCGCATTGCGGCGGAGGGGTGGCACGCCCCGCTGGATCTCGTGGACGGCGCCGCCCGCGTGTACGACCCGATCGTGCGCGGCGAGGCCGGCGAGGACCTCTACGGCTGCTTCGTGAAGGATTACAAGCCCAGCCCGTGGTGACCTGCCAGCGCACGGCCACCCGCTGAGCCACCGTTGGCCGCGCGCCGACGAGCCGGCACCGTGGGCGTCTGCCTCAGCCGTCCGAGCGCGAGAACCGGTTGGTCATGAGGTTGCTCGTCGTGTGCAGCACGGCAGCGAGCACCTGATCGGTCTCGGCCCGGATCTGCTCGGCGATCGTGGTGTTCGCCTGGGCCAGCCGTGCTGAGACGGAGGACGTCGAGTCGCCGTCGGCCGATTCCCGGGCAGAGGTTCCGATGGCCTCGTCCGTCGCGTGCACGGCGGCGCGGCCGAGTGCGAGGGTGGTGCGCTGGTACCGCTCGATGTCCGCGATGGTCTCGGCGTAGTGGCCGTCGGCGAGGGTCGCGAGCAGACGCGAGGTCCAGTAGAAGCTGTCCGTGCTGACCTGCCCGGTCGTCGTCGTGAGGTACTCGGGGGCTTCGTCGACGTTGGTGAACATCGGGATCAGCGTGGTGAACGGGTTCGAGGCGTAGGCGATCCACTGGAGTGCGCGCGAGCTCTCCGGCCGGTCGGGCCGGATCTGGAGGATCGCCAGCGCGTTGTGCCGGTTGATGCCGATCGGGCGGAACGCTCGACGCTCCGCCCGGGTGCCGTGCGGGGAGTACGGATCGAACGGGGTGCCCTGGTAGTGCGAGCTGAGCACGTCCTTGACGTCCTCGACCGTCAGCTTCCGCTCCGGCCGACGGCTCCAGGGAAGGTCATCCGAATCCGGCCGGCTGCCCGGCCCCGGACCGTCCCAGTCCTCGCTCGTGGGGTTCAGGGTGCGCTGCATGTACCAGGCGCGGGGCGTGTTGTAGCGGTGGTCGGAGTCCGAACGGGAGCCGAAGGCGTCGCGCGGGTTGAACACGTGCGTGCTCGGCGCGCCGGTGGCTGGATCGGCGGAGGGACCGGGTGACGGGGTGGCCGACGGGTCAGCCGACTCATCGCGCAGCGTGAGGTCGAGATGATGAGTCTGCACGAAGGCGCGCAGGTCCGGGCTCGCGAGATGATCGCGCCCCTCGCCCTCGGCGTCCTCGAGGTCGAAGGAATCGATGCTCAGCTGATTGGGGATCGCCGCGTAATGGTCTTCGGGCACGCGACGCGCGATCCAGTGGTGGCCGCCCACGGTCTCGAGCCACCAGATGTCCTCGACGTCGGAGAACGCGATCCCGTTCATCTCATAGGTGCCGTGCTCGGCGAGCAGCTCGCCCAGGCGCAGCACCCCTTCGCGAGCGCTGCGGATGTAGGGCAGGACGAGGGTCAGCATGTCCTCCTCGCTGATCCCGCCGGGCACCTCCGGCCGGTGGTCCGGCGACCCGGGGGTGCCGCTCTCGGGCACGTACTCCACCAGTGGATCCGCGCCGAGCACCCGGGGATTGCTGGTCAGGGTCTCGGTCGCGCTCATCGCGACATTCGCGGAGTTGATGCCGGCGCAGCCCCAGATCCCCTCATCGGGCAGGGCGTTGGGCACGGCGGTGTAGCGCAGCGGGTTCTGCGGCAGCTCGACCCGTCGGTGCGCGAGCACGCTGGTGTGGGTGCGGGGCTGATCCTCGGGACGGACCACGATGACCCGCTTGGGGTCGAAGGACCCGTTCGAGGAATCCTCCGTGCGCGCCACGAGCGGGGACCCGTCGGCGCTGGCCTTCCTGCCCACCAGAAGCGTTGTGCATCCCACCTGTGACCTCCTTGCGTCGTCCCACTCTCTGAGCGGTCCCGAGAATCCTGAGTCGCCTCGTCGTTCCACGGTAGTCGCTGGGCAGAGCATCCGAGTTCTTGCGAGCTGCTGCTAGTGATCCGGCCATCCGAAAATGCTCGTCGCCCATTTAGTCTGGTGGTCCGTCAGAAAGTGGCCGTCGCAGTCCAACGAACAGCAGGAGAGATGATGCGTGACTCGGAATCGCTCGCTAAGGGGGACGAGGCGCGGGGGAGTCAGCAGTCCAGTGGACCGCAGGGGCTCGCTGACGTCCGCCGCCTCAATCTGCAGCGCGTCCTCGCCGAGATTCGCGACCGACGCGCGGTGACCAGGAAGGATCTGGTGGCTGCGACCGCTCTGAATCGAGTCACCGTCCTGGATCTGGTCGCGGAGCTGCACGGACGACATCTCATCAGCGAGCACCCTTCAGTCTCTACGGGACGTTCGGGACGACCTGCTATGACGCTCGAGCTCGATGACGACCATCTTGCGGTCGCTGCACTGGAGATCAATGTCGACCGGATCAGGATCCTGTGCTCGACTCTGCAGCTGCGCGTCGTGCACGAGGAAGCCATCGACATGGTGGGGGAGGGCCTCTCACCCGACCATGTCCTGGAGCTCGCTGCCATGTGTGTGAACCGTGCCCACCGGGCGCTGCTGAGGAAGGGGCTGCTCCTGAAGCGTGTCTGTATCGGCCTGCCTGCATTCATTGATCACCGGAACGGGACCGTGCTGACCTCTTTGAGCTTCGGTTGGAACGGCGTGCCGGCGGTGGACATCCTCCAGCGGTCGGTTGACGCGGATCTCGAGTTCACTCTTGACCGACTGGCGAATCTCGCCATCCGAGAGGAGCGCGCACGGGCGGGGCTCATGCCCGATAGCGGCATAGTCCTGCTCTATGGAGACATGGGGGTCGGAGGTGCGTTCCAGAAGGGGGGAGTGATCCTCCGTGGCGACTCGGGTTCCGGTGCCGAGTTCGGGCATATCTCCGTAGATCCCGGTGGCCCGCACTGCTATTGCGGCAACCGCGGATGCCTGGAGATGTACGTGGGCATCCGCCCGCTCGCAGCAGCGCTCGGCATCGTCGACGACCAGGAGGGCGGTGTCATGCAGCGAGTGCTGGATCTTCTTGAATCGGGGGATCGGGCCGTAGCTGCTGCGGCCCGCGAGCAGGCGCCATGGCTCATGATGGCGCTACGGACGCTGCAGACGGTCTTCGACCCCAGGGCTCTCATTCTTGGGGGGCACCTCGGCTCGCTCGCGCGCCTGATGGGCTCCGCGCTGGAGGAAGGGGTTTCCGAGGTGGAGAACGGTCGGGCGACCGAGCTGAGAATCTCGATCACGGGAGCGAACGCCGTGCTCGCGGGTGGGGTGCGCGCTGCGCGTGATGACCTTCTTGCTGCGCCCTGGAGCGCTTGACGACCCTCGTGCCTCGGTCGTGTGAACCCTTGACAGGGTCCCACGGGGTCCATACGGTTTAATATTACGTTCGGTAAGCCGACTTAATCTATGCGGGCAGAGCGATCCGCCTTGTCGGAGTCCGAGGTAGACCCACGTTCGATGAGGAGCGAGGAATGACGATGACAACACTGAGCAGACGGCGACTCCTGGAAGCGTTGCCTCTCGGCGGGGTGACGCTCGCCGCGTCATTGACTGCCTGTGCTTCAGGAGGTACCGGGGCGCTCGGCGGGGGAGGCGGTTCGGGGAAGGTGAAGGAACTGATCGTCCCGACGGCGCGCACTCCGTGGCTGGACGCCTACAGGCGACTGGCGGCGGCGTACGAGGATGTCAGTGGGATCAGAATCGTGCTACGTGAATTCCCTTATGACGGGCTTTACACCCAGCAGGTCAATGCTATACAGAGCAATGCCCTGCCTTTCGATGTGTTTCAGATCGACGAGGCGGGGCTGTGGAACTTTTTTGAGAACGAATGGGTCGTGCCGTTCGGTGAGATCGACGAGAAGTTCGCCGTCGACGACGGAATTCTGACGTACGCGGGTCTCCCCTTCTGGAACTCTGCAACGAAGACGTCCAATAGTCAGGGTGAAGTTATGGGCTACCCGATCAACGGCAACATGGACCTTTTCGTCTATCGGAAAGACGTGTACGACGAACTCGGCCTGGGTGTCCCGACCACCTGGGACGAAGCCCTCCATAATGCGCAGGCTGCGAAGAAATCAGGCAAAGTTCAGTACGGTCACGTGCCCCGAGCACAGGCCACTCAGAACGGCCTGTCTATCACCTACGAGTTTATGCCGGTCTTCTACAGCTATGGGGGGTCGTGGTTCGCGGACGAGGGGAAAGACTGGACCCCGACGATCAACAGTGATGGAGGCATCGCCGCTGCGACGATGTTCCGCGACCTCGCGCTGACAGGCCCAGAAGAGACTATGACGATCGGGCAGGCCGAGGTGATCTCTTTGATGCAGGGCGGGCGGGCCATGCAGACGCACGCCGTCGCGGCGGCCGCCAACCAGTTCTTAGACCCAGACAAGTCGCAGATCGCTGAAGTCGTCGGATTCCAGGAGGTGCCAGCCGCGACGCCGAAAGGCAGGTCGGCGCCAACGAGCGGCACGTGGTCACTGTGCGTCCCTCGCGGGCTCGCCCCCGAGCGTGCGGAAGCCGCACTCGACTACATCAAATGGGTTCTATCGCAGGACGCCCAAAGCATGTTCATGGAGTCCGGAGGCATCCCCACGCGGCGCAGTGTCCTCGATCTGGGAGCGGAGAACGGGGAAGCGAGCCCTTATCTCGAACCGCTTGCGCGGTCCATGGACGATGTCCGGGCGCCGATCCGGTACTCCTTCGGTCCTGCCATGGCGAGTCAGACGGAGAAACATCTGAGTCGGATCGCTGCCGGAGAGGTGGAGCCGCGACGAGGAATGGGTGAGCTCCAGGACGCCGTCGTCCGTGTCGTGAGGGAAGCGGGATTCTTGTCATGAACGCATTGCAGGAGCAGACCGAGCGAGCAACGCAGATGGTCTCCGCCCCCCACCGTCGGAGGAGAGCTCGCCTTCCTTCTCTTTTCGGGGTCCTGGCCATCGCGCCGTTTGCGCTTTTCATGGCGGTGTTCGGCATCTACCCGGTCGTCCAGCTGATCCGCATGGCCTTCTCGGACGTCGGCCTTGTGCAGGGAGGGTTCACCTTCGACTTCACCGGCGGGCGGAACCTGCTGCGGATCCTCGACGACGAGAACACCCTGCCAGTGGTTACCGCAACGCTCATCTTCGTCGTCGGTGCGGTTGCCCTGACCGTCGTCCTCGGGACGGCGATGGCCGTACTTTTGGACCGGGCGAGATTCTTTCAGGCCTTCGCGCGCCGCGTGCTGATCTGGCCGACGGTCGTCGCGCCCGTGGTGGTCAGTGTGATCTGGCTGCTGATCCTGTCGCCGACGATCGGAGTGCTCAACACGGTCCTGACCGCTGTGGGGCTGCCAGCTCAGGGCTGGCTGGGTCAGCCTGTCGGTGCGATGGCCTCGATTCTCCTGGTAGACGTCTGGCACTGGACGCCGTTGGTGTTCCTGCTGGTGTACACATCGATTCAGTCCATGGACCGAGAGGTGCTCGAGGCTGCCAGTGTCGATGGTGCGGGCGAGGGGCAAACCATCTGGCGAATCATCCTGCCGATGAGCCTCCCCTCGATCCTCGCTGCAGCGGCCGTCAGGCTTGTCTTGTCCGTCAAGTCGTTTGACGAGATGTATCTGCTGACTCACGGGGGTCCGGGGAACGCCACGAATCTCATCAGCCTGCACATCCGGACCATTTTCTTCGACCAGCTGGAGCTCGGGTACGGGGCCGCTCTCGGTTTCTCCGTCATCCTCATCTACGCCGCCGTAGGAATCGCCTACGCATTCGTGCGGATTCTTGCCCGGAGAAAGGAGAGTACCCATGTCTGACATGGCCACCGGCGTACGCCGCAGTCCCGTGGGGACCGTCGCCGGCATCTTCCTCGTCGCGGCCGTCGCAGCGACGATCGCGCCGATCATCTGGATGGTTGTTCTCAGCTTCCAGCCTTTGAAGAACATCATCGGCACGGGATTGCAGCTCGACTTCTCGCTCAGCAATTATCGAGATCTGTTCGCGCCGGGCAATCCGTTATTGCAGCAGCTCGGCAACAGCCTGGTCATTGTGATCGGGACAGTGGTCCTCTGCCTCGTCTTCGGGTCACTCGCGGGATACGCGCTCTCGCAGCTCACGATCCCGCGGCCGGTCCTGTTCCCTCTGCTCGCGCTGACGGCTTTCATCCCGCTGGTGCCGCCGATGGTGGTCGTTCCTGGGCTCTACGCGCTCATGAACTCGCTGGGCATCATTGGCGGGTCGACTGGGCTCATCGTCCTCAATACCGTCTTCCAGCTGCCATTCGCCGCTCTTCTGATGCGCGTCTACTTCGACGCTCTGCCTGGGACGCTCCGGGAGGCTGCGCATATCGATGGCGCCACGGAGTTCGTAGTGTTCCGCTCCGTGATGCTCCCTCTGGTGACCCCGGGGCTCGCCGCCGTAGGCACATTCACCGGAATCATGGCTTGGAACGAGTTCCTGTTCGGACTAACGATGACCTCCGGTGGCGTGACCGCTCCGCTGACCGTGGGCATCGCCTCGCTCGTTCAGCCGTACGAAGTGGCCTGGGGCGAGATGGCGGCGGCGGGAACGCTCGCGGCGGTCCCGATCATCCTGCTCACCATCGTCGCCAATCGCTATATCGTCTCCGGCCTCACCTCGGGGGCCGTTAAGGGCTGACGCCCGCGAAAGGACCTATCCATGACCCGTCCTGACATCGTGCTGATACTCGCTGATGACCTCGGATACTCCGATCTCGGCTGCTACGGCGGTGAGATCGACACTCCCCACCTGGACTCGCTGGCGGCAGGTGGCGTGCGACTCACGCAGTTCTACAACACCGCGCGATGCAGCCCGTCGCGGGCTTCGCTGCTCACCGGGATGCACCCGCACCAGACTGGGATTGGGGTTCTCACCGGGGATGATTCTCCGACCGGGTATCCCGGAAACCTGCAGCCGGATGTGCCCACCGTCGCCGAAATGCTCTCGGCCGGCGGGTACCAAACGGCCGCGGTCGGCAAGTGGCACCTTGCTTCCGATGTTCGGACACCGAACGATTCCTGGCCGACACGGCGCGGTTTCGACAGCTTCTTCGGAACGCTCACCGGATGCGGCAGCTACTACGCCCCGCCGACGCTCGTGCGGGACGAGACAAACGTCGAGCACGAGTCGAACGATCCGTGCTTCTTCTACACCGACGCGATCTCGGATGAGGCCGTGCGCAATATCGAGGACTCGACGGGCTCCGAGCACCCCCTGTTCCTGTATGTCGCGTACACCGCACCGCATTGGCCCCTGCACGCCCCGGAGGAGGACGTAGCTGCATGTGCGGGACGCTATGACGTGGGGTGGGACCAGGTGCGCGAGGAGCGACTGCAGCGGCAGCGTGAGCTGGGGATCCTGCCGGAACAGACTGCGCTGAGCCCACGTGCTCCCGGGGAGCTGGCCTGGGACGAGACCCCGGACAAACCCTGGCAGGCACAGCGGATGGAGACCTACGCGGCCATGGTGGAGCGCATGGACCGAGGTGTCGGGCGGATCATCCAAGCGCTCGAGGCGAAAGGGACGCTACAGAACACCGTGCTGGTATTCCTCTCCGATAACGGTGCCTCCCCGGAGGAGCTCCCGCACTTCGAACGCGAGATGTTCGTCCAGCGACGCGACATCTTCTGTCCGACGACCCGTGACGGCACCGCGGTGCGTCTCGGCAATGAGCCTTCGATCCGGCCCGGCCCGGAGGCTAGCTACACCAGCTATGGCAGACCCTGGGCAAACGTATCCAACACCCCGTTCCGGATGTACAAGAAGTGGGCACACGAAGGGGGGATTGCGGCGCCCTTCATCCTGCATTGGCCGGAGCGACGACTCCCCGAAGGGACGCTGTGCCGGACACCTTTGCAATTGGTCCACGTGCTGCCAACCCTGTTGGAAGCCGCAGGCCTCGACGCTCATGACGTGCGCGCTGGAGGAGCCCCGGCGCTCGAGGGGGAGAGCTTCTTGGAGGATGTCGCCGAGGAGAAGGTCGCAGTCGGATCGGACCGCGATCTGTTCTGGGAACACTGCGGGAATGCGGCCATCCGTCACGGGGCGTGGAAGTTGGTGCGTGAACATGGGTCCCGGTGGGAGCTCTACGACCTTTCCGTCGATCCCACAGAGCTGCATGACGTGAGCGCGCAGAACACCGAACTCGCGCAGAATTTGCTTGCTGCCTGGTGCAGCTGGGCGGACCGTGTTGGCGTGCTCCCGTTCGGAAGGATCGAGGACCTCTACGAGCTCAAAGGACGCCCGGCCAGCGAAGCCGCAGGGTGAGGCATCAGGCTCGTCGCAAGCGGCAGGGCCTTGGTCTTGAGGCGATTCGCAGGTGCGGCCTGAGAGTCCAGCGACGAAACGGGGTACGCCGCGGTGGCAGGTCAGGTTAACGAGCTGCCGTTTCTCCAGACAGCTCACCGGCCTCTGGGCCTCGTAGTGCTGTCGATTCAGCGAACAGGGCAGCCTGTTCCTGGCCGACCGTCGGAAGAGTGAGCGCCTTGAATTCCGATCGGATGTGGGCGCCGACCGACGTCAGCTCGCTTCGAGGCTCGCATTGTCCAGGAACGCTCGCGTCCTCACACTGATCGACCGATTCCTCGATGCCTGGGTACTGAGCACGTGGCCCCGCTCGCCAGATGCTGATCAGCAGATGGCCTGCACGTTTGTCTCGGCCACGGCCGCCCCGGCCCGCGCCTGCTGACGCAGGTGCACGCGATAGGACCACGTCACGACGCCGAGCCCCAGCACCGCGAGCGCCACGCCGGTCCAGGCCGGGGCGAGCAGGCCCCAGCCCGCGGCGAGCACTCCGGCGCCGAGGGCGGCCCCCAGCGAGTTGCCGATGTTCAGCGCCGAGTGATGCAGTGCGGCGGACAGCGAGGGCGCCTCGGGGGAGGCGTCCAGCAGGAACACCTGGAGCGAGGGGCCCATGAACTGCGAGGTGACGGCGATCGCGAACAGCAGGAGCAGGCCGGCCCAGGCCTGGTGGGCGACGAGCGCGAACACGGCGAGGCTGATCGCCATGCCGATCAGGCCGAGGAAGATCGTCCCGTAGATGCTGCGGTCGGTGAGGCGCCCGGCCACGATGTTCCCGATCGTCATGCCCACGCCGAACATGAACAGCGCGACGGGCACCGCTCGCTCGCCCAGCCCCATGACGCCCGGGACGATCTCGCCGATGTAGCTGTAGACGGCGAACATGCCGCCGAAGCCGATCGAGCCGATGCCGAGGCCGAACCACACCTGGGCACGGCGCAGGCCGCGGAGCTCACCGCGGATCGAGCTCGCGATGCCGGTGCCCTCGGGTTCGGGGACCAGGCGCCAGATCGCGATAGTGGTGGCCGCGGCGAGCACCACCACGATCACGTAGGCGGAGCGCCAGCCCACGTGCTGCCCGAGCGCGGTCGAGGCGGGCACGCCGACCATCGTCGCGATGGTGAGACCCAGCATGACCAGGGAGACGGAGCGGGCGCGTCGGCCGGGCGGTGAGAGCCGGGAGACCACGAGAGCGGAGACGCCGAAGAACGCCCCGTGGGGGAGACCGGCGAAGAGGCGGGCGGAGGCCAGCACCGCGAAGCTCGGCGCGATCGCCGAGAGCAGGTTCCCCAGCCCGATCAGGGCGATCAGCAGCACCAGCAGTCGTGCGCGCGGCATCCTCACGGCGGCGATCGTCACCAGCGGCGCACCGATCACCACCCCCAGGGCGTAGAGGGTGATGAGCATGCCGGCCTGGGGGATCGACACCTCGAGGTCGCGGGCGATCTGCGGCAGCAGACCCATGCTGGCGAATTCGGTGGTCCCGATCGCGAAGGCGCCCAGTGCCATGGCCAGGATGACCAGCCGCAGGCGGCCGGGACTCAGCGGGGCGGACGGCGAGGTGGGATGCGAGGTCACAACAGCTCCAGCACAGATCGGGCGGGGAACGCTGCCGACGCTGGTAGCGGTGAGTACGCCTCGATCCTATAGGCGGGCTCGTGCCGGGGCCAGGGTGGGGTGAGGGATCTGCGGCGGCCGCCCGTGGATGGTCCGCGGTCGCGCTGGACGATCCCGGTACTGTGCTGTGGAGCCGGTCGCAGCAGCCCGGCAGGCGCGCAGGGACGTATCGCGCGCCGATCCTCGATACGTTGGGACGCACCATGGAACACATCACCGTCGCCGGCCACTCTGAGCCCATCCCTGCTTCCGCCGTCGCCGCCTCCCTGCTGGAGCAGCGCCTCCAGAGCGTTCGCGAGAAGCGGGGCACCGAGGCGGCCGAGACCCTCGAAGTCCTCGTCGGCGAGCGGATCGGGACCCTGCTCGAGGACGGCATGCCCAGCGTCGACTTCGCGACCATGCGCGCCGTCGTCGACTACGTGGAGCTGCCCGAGGAGGAGGACAACGCCTCAGGACTCGGTCGCGCACTGCGCGGGGTCAAGGAGAAGCTCGCCCAGCGGGGAGGGCCCGCGGGCGGCTGAGCGCGGACGGAGCACGCCTGCACGTCGCCGCCGACGGCTGCTCCGGCGCGAGACCGCCGACGGTGGCTTCTTCGCGTCTCCGCGTCACCCGTGTCAGCCCGGGCGGGTGCTCGTCACCGCAGCCGCTCGAGCACCCCGTCGAGGGCTGCGGGCGTCGTCTCCACCACGATCTGCAGCGCGCGGGAGGAGTCCACGGCCGAGGAGAGGGCGGGGATGCCCGATCCGGTGAGGACTGACCCGGCCAGGTAGACGACGGCCGCGCCGATCACGAGGCCGAGCGCGCCGCCGAGAAGACGGTCGATGATCCCCAGGTGCAGGCGGTCCGCGCCACGGCGCACCATGTGCCCGATCCGGCCGCCGATGCCGCTGCCGATCAGGAGCAGCGCCAGGAGCGAGCCGACCGCGGCCAGAGTGCGCCAGTCAGGATCGACGGCGTCGGTGATGTGCGGGATCGCCCAGACGGCGGCGCCGATCCCGGCGGCCAGGCCCAGCAGTGCCCCCAGGGTCGCGGCGAATCCTGAGCGCAGCCCGGAGGCGGTGGTGCCGAGCAGGATCAGCACGATCACGACGTCGACGATCCAGTCCATGGTCCACCTCTTCTGCTCTTCTGCGTTCAGGGCGTGCGATGGAGGCATCGTGCCACGGCGAGCCTGGGTGAGTGGTGAGTGGTGAGTGGTGAGTGGTGAGTGGTGAGTGACGAGTGGTGAGTGGTGAGCGCGCGGCGCGCCACGCGCGGCGCCGTCGGCCCTCCCTATGGACCGGGACCGCTCCGAGGTGGAATCCTCGATGGGAACCGCGCGACTGCATGGTCGGGCGTTCCGAGCAGGGGAGGCACCCCGATGATGTCGACGACCTCGAACCCAGAGAAGACCTCGACCCCCGAGACGATGAGCGCGGTCCAGCTGGTGGGCCATGGCGGTCTCGAGCAGCTGATCCACACTCGCGAGGCGCCCACGCCGAGCCCGATGGCGGGGGAGGTGCTGATCGACGTCCACGCCTGCGGAATGAACAACACCGATGTGTGGGTGCGCGAGGGCGCGTATGGCAGCGACACCGATCCCACCGAGGTGTCCTCCTGGCGGCGCGGCCGCTCCACGCTCGAGTTCCCGCGCATCCAGGGCACGGACATCGTCGGCCGCATCGTGGCCGTCGGGGACGGGGTTCCCGAGGCGCGCCTCGGACAGCGGGTGATGGTGGACTTCAGCATCTACCACCGGCCCGAGGGCGACGACAGCCTGGCGGACATCGACTACATCGGCCACGGCCGCGACGGCGGGTACGCCGAGTACGTCGCGGTGCCCTCGGAGAACGCCTACGAGATGACCACCGGTATCAGCGACGCCGAGCTCGCCACCTTCTGCTGCGCCTATCTCACCGCCGAGCAGATGCTGGTGCGCAGCCGTCTGGCCGCGGGGGAGCGGGTGCTGGTGACCGGGGCCTCCGGGGGCGTCGGCTCGGCGATCATCCAGCTGGCGCGGGCGCGCGGGGCGATCCCCTACGCCGTCACCAGCGCCGGCAAGGAGGAGGCGCTGCGGGAGATCGGCGCCGAGGGCATCATCCTCCGCGACGCCCCGGACCTGGTTGCCGAGGTCGCACGCGTGGTCGACGCACCCGTGGACGTGGTGGCCGATCTGGTCGCCGGGCCGATGTTCAACGATCTGCTGCGGATCCTGCGCCCGGAGGGCCGCTACAGCACGGCTGGCGCCATCGGCGGCCCGGTGGTCGATCTGGACCTGCGCACGATGTACCTCAAGCAGCTCGAGCTGCACGGCTCCTCCCAGGGGACCCGCACCGCGTTCCGGCGCCTGGTGCGTTACATCGAGGACGGCACGATCCGTCCACTGCTGGACCGCACCTTCCGCCTCTCCGATTTCCACCAGGCGCAGCGCACGTTCCTGGGCAAGAGCTACATCGGCAAGCTGGTCGTCGTGCCGGACCGCCACTGGGACGAGGTCGGCGCGCCCTTCGCAGCGGCCGGCGTGACGTCGACGGGCGGTGATCCCGATGCGCGATGAACGCACGATCGAGCTGATCGACACCCAGGCCGGCGGCGACGTGAGCCGCATCGTCACCGCCGGCATCGAGCCGCTGCCGGGGAGCACCGCGCTGGAGAAGGCCCGCTACCTCCAACGGGAGGGCGACGGGCTGCGCCGACTGCTGCTGTCCGAGCCGTACGGGGACCCGGCGATGTCGGTGGACCTCATCGTCGAGCCGGGGCATCCGGAGGCGCAGGCCGGATACATCATCATGGAGGCGATGGGATACCCGATGTACTCCGGGTCCAACACGCTCTGCGCCGCCACCGCCCTGCTGGAGAGCGGCATGATCGAGATGACCGAGGGCCTGCAGGAGGTGGTCCTGGAATCCCCGGCCGGGCTGGCCCGGATCACCGCCCGCAATCGCGACGGGCGGGTCGAGTCGATCACCACCCAGGGCGAACCAGCCTATGTCGCCGAACGTGGACTGTCCGTCGAGGTGCCCTCCTACGGACGGGTCCGCTTCGACCTGGTGTGGAGCGGGGCCTACTACGCCATGATCACCGCCGCCGACCACGGCTTCGAGCTCACGGCCGACGAGCAGATCGCGCTGACCGCCTTCGGGGACGCCTTCGTGCGCACGGCCCGCCCGGGGCTGCGCCAGGAGCATCCGACCCTGGGCGACGTGGGCCCGCTCCCGTTCGTCCACTTCATGGGGCGGGTGCGCACGCTCGAGAACGGCACGGTCGAGTCGCGGTCCGCGACCTACGTGCATCCCGGCGTCATCTGCCGCAGCCCGACGGGGACCGGCACCTCCGCGCGGCTGGCGCTCCTGGCCGGCACCGGCGACCTCGCGACCGGGGACACGCTGGAGACCATCTCCCCGCGGGGCAATCGCTTCGTGGGCACCGTCGGCGAGGAGGCCACGGTGGGCGATTTCCCCGCCTGGCAATCCACGATCACGGGCCGGGCGCGCCTGATGGCCCGCTCGAGGATCACCGTGGACCTCGATGACCCGCTGGTGGACTCCTCCGACCTGGAGAAGCTGCTGAGTCCGTGAGTCCGTGAGTCCGTGATCGCGGTGCTGCACTCTTCCTGAGCGTCTGCGGCTGGAAGGCGTCGCTCAGCGACCTCGTGCGGCGAGTCTGGACATGAGCCCGGTCGGTGCGAAGCGCGCCACGGTATAGATCGCGCGGTAGCGACGGCTCGGCACGGAGAGGGCCTTTCCACGGCCGACGTCCCGCAGGGATTCCTCGACGACCCTCGGAGCGTCCAGCCACAGCCAGTCCGGGATGCCCTCCTCGCCCTTGGCGAGGCCCAGCCGGGCATGGAAGTCGGTGTGGGTGTAGCCGGGACACACGGCGGTGACGGTCACGCCCCGCGTCGAGTACCGGCCGTTGGCCCACTGGGAGAAGGACACCAGCCAGGCCTTGCAGGCCGCGTAGGTGGAACGTGGCATCACGGCAGCGGCCGAGGAGATGTTGATGATCGTGCCGGAACGCCGCGCCAGCATGCCCGGCAGTACGGCGTGCATCAGGCGCATCGGCACCTCGTCGTGCAGTCGGAGGTGACGCACCTCGTCCTCGATGTCGTTCTTCTCGAAGGCGAGGGGAAGGCCGAATCCGGCGCTGTTGATCAGGGTGTCGACCGGTCGTCTCGCGTCGGCGAGGCGGTCGGTGACGGCGGCGACACCGCTCGGCGAGGACAGGTCCGCGACAAGGACCTCGACCTCCGCCGCTCCCTCCTGCTCCAGGTCGAGGGCGAGTGCTGCGAGGCGGACGCTGTCGCGCGCGACCAGCACGAGGCGGCCGCCGCGACGGGCGAGCTGGCGGGCGTATTCGGTGCCGAGGCCGGAGCTGGCGCCGGTGATCAGGGACGTCGTCGTCATGGGGCGAGCCTAAGGGCTGCCGGTCCCCGGACCGGACGACCTCGCGATCGCCCTGATCGGCCTGGCGCTGACCGCCGGTGACGATGCCGGGTGAGCTCGGGACGCCCCAGATCAGATATCGAGCCCTCAGACCTCTATCGAGGCCGTGTCGGACCGGCTGCCATCGGCGGAGGTCGCCACCAGCTCCACGCTGCCGCCGGACGGGACGGCGTGCACGTACAGCCGATCGCGACGCGTGCGACCGAGCCATGTCCGCGTCGTGGCGCCGATGTGGAAGAGGTCCCAGAACTCTGCGGCCTCCTGCTGCTCCCAGCCGAACTGCATGGCTCGGGCATCGCCCTGCGAGGAGGCGACCTCGGCGGTGAACCCGGCCGGGGTCGTCGGCTGAATGATCTCCGGGGCCTCGACCAGCAGGACCTCGCCGACGTTCACGGACAACGGCGCTGTCGATGAGAGCGACAGGCTCACCCGGGTGATCGGGCGCCTGGCGGCGCGGGCAGGGATGGGCCCGCGGTGCTGCGCCCAATCGCCCTCGTCCGGCCGGCCGCGGTGCAGGACGACCTCCGAACGCGAACCGTCGTCATGGGTGAGGACCATGGTCGCCGTCACGGCCTCCGAGGAGCGGATCCTGGCGCTTGCGAAGGACTGCCGAGGCAGGGACAGCGCCGTCTTGAACAGGTGCAGCTCGACGTCGGTCGCGTCCGAGTCGACACCGAGGGAATGGGAGCCCTCCCAGGCGATCGTCTCGTCGAGGTGCACCTCGCCCAGGGGCAGCTCCGGCTCGGTCCAGTACTGCCAGGTCGGGTTCAGCTGACCGATGCCCGCGTTGTTCCACGGCCGTGTGGAGACCACCCGGCCGTGGATCCGGAAGTGACTGCCGACGCCGACGCCGAAAGTGGTGCGGATCGGCAGGGAATCCAGCGTCGACTTCTCGACGATCATGTGGGCGACGCCGTCGTAGCGCTCGGGGTTCAGCACGTCGGTGCGACCGTCGGGCGTGGGGTCGATGACCCGGCCACTGGTGGCAGGGTTGCCCGACGGGCCGGAGAAGAACTGCTGCTCGAGGGTGCGGAACCTCCGTCGGCCCTCGACGGTGAGCGCGTCGTCGCCCGCATCGGACCAGAAGGACTGCGAGACGAAATTGCCCATGCTCAGCGGAGCCTCGGTACCGGGATGGGCCAGATCGCCGAACCGCTCTCGTGGGTCGAAGCCGCCCTTCTGATGCTCGACGCCGGCGAAGCCCACCTGCAGCGGATCGAACCCGGCGGCGCGCACGGCGTCCGCGCTGCCGGCCAGACCCGGGTCTGCCTTCGGCCAGTCGTAGTTGAGGAAGATCGAGTCCGCCAGACGGTCCTCGGGGGTCCCCAGCCACGGGAGGTTCTTCTCGTTGAGACGGTTCTGGTAGTCCAGCTCGCCGTCGGGCAGCACCGCGTCGTAGTAGCACAGGTAGTGCTCGGGATCCTCGGCGCGGATGTACCGGAGCATCGCGGCGAGCTGCTCGGCCTCCCGTGCGGTGATCTCCTTCTCCTGGTTGATGAAGAAGCCGTCGAACCCGAAGTAGCGCCGCATCGCGATCATCGCGTCCGCCACCGGGAACGAACCGTCCTCCCGCTGCTCGACATAGGGGCCGAAATCTCCCTCGCGCGGCCAGAACCAGCCACCGATGACCTTCGCACCGTGGAGGTGCCCCATCTCGACGAACCCGGGGTTGGGCAGGTCGATCAGACCGGCGGGGCCGTCGTCGTAGGAGCCGCCGTCGACCACCTGCCCGTGCCAGCTGCCCCACACGTCGTAGTACGGCCAGAACCGTTGTGTCCACACGTACCCCTCCGCGCCGTCGATCTGCGCTCGCGGCTGATACGAGGAGCCGTCGTAGTCGATCTCGAGCGCCAGGTACTGGGTGTCCGCGCTGAGGTCGCGGTGCGCTTGGGACTCCGGGTCGTGCGGGATGCGGTCGCGCAGCGGTACGGCGCTGCGGAAGTTCTCCGCGTACTCGACGGTCTCCGGGGTCCAATCAGCGAGGTCGTCGATGAGGAAGCCACGGCTGAGGGGCCCCTCGGGGAAGCCCGGCTCGGCCGGCGTCATCGTCGGGGCGGTGAACGGGCCGCTGCTCCCCAGGTCGGAGTCGGTCTCGGCATGGGCAGGGGAGAGAGAGGCGTGCGCGCCGAGGGCGGCGGCGCCGGCTCCGGCGGCACCGACGCGGAGCAGCGTGCGGCGGGAGAGGGACGTCATGGGGATCCTCTTCATCGAGTGGTCAGCGGCAAAGCAACCGGTGCCTATCGGCACTTAAGCGGTATAGCAACCGTAGCCATCCTATGCCGGTCGGGCAAGAAGCGATGCAGTCCCGCGGATACTTTTCCACCGGATACCTTCCATGTCGCGCCACGGATCGGCCACCGCGGAACCCCGATTCCGGGACCGAGCAGGTTCAGTCCTCAGGCCCGCTCCACGGCATGCATCGTCCCTGCCAGATCACCGAACACGATGTGGTCGCCGAAGACGGCGCCGGGGGCGAGCACGGGAGCGATGCCGAGCCGGGTGAGCTGCTCGACGTCCCCGGTGTCGAGGTGCACGGCAGTGATGAGCATCCGGTCGGGTGCGTTCACGCTAATGTTGGGTCCCAACAGGTTGCACACGCCCGCCAGGGCCCCGACGATCATCCCCGCGACCTCGGCTCGGTCCCCGTACCCGGTGCGGTCATGGGGCGGCGTCGTCGCCGTCCCCGTGCTCTCTGCGTTCAAGTGCTGCGCGGCTGGATCTTCAGCGCGGGGCCTCCTGGGTGAACGGGAATCCGTGCTCCCGAAAAGGCGCGGAGGGCGTGCTCGTCGGCCGTGTCTATCTCGAACGACACCACCTCGCGTGTCGGGTGGTGGGTCACCCGTTCGATGCGTCCGGCGAGCGTCACGAATCCCGCGAGGGAAGCGACGAAAGGACGACCTATCCATTCCTCGGTCCGCTTGAAGTACCACCATTCCGTGGCTGCGTCGTAGCGCTCCTGCGCGGTGAAGGCACGGTGGAAGCCGAGATAGCGGCGAGGGTCCTCGGGTCTGTCGGTCAGCGTTCCGGGTCCGAGGCGCACATTGATGTAAGGGCCCGGGTCCTCGTTCGCCAACGGGACCCTTGTCAGGAGGTCCAGTCCGTGGCGAGGCATCAGGAGCTTGCGCCCCGCCCGGATGACCCACTTCTGTTCGGGGGCATCTGCGGCGGGCTCCCGAGCGGCCAGATCGCCAGCCAGCTCGGAGACCATGAGCTGGGTCGCCAGGGACTGGGTGAGGCCGAGCCGTTCCATGACCAGCCCTGTCGAGACCCAGTCATCCGGCAGGGGGACGGCGAGCTGGCGCCCTGCAAACGTGGACAGGTCAGCGGAGAGCACCGACCGCATACTGCGCTCCTAGGTCGACGAATGGGGTACGGGTGTTCGTGCTGCGGCCTACGGCGGCCCCCGCAATACCGACCCATGTTAGCGTTTACTGACATAGGGGTCGGTGTGGGTGACCGGTGGCTGACGTCGCGTACGGGGTTGAGGGACCCACGCCCGGACAGCATGCCCCTCGACCATCCCCATACCAGGAGTGCTCATGACACCATTCTCGGACACTGCGGAACAGCCGACCCCCGGGCCCGTGCTGGTGGGGGTCGCGATGCTGGGACTCACCACCCTCCTCAGCCTTCCTTCCCCGTTCTTCACCGGCCTGCTCCTCGCCCCCGTCTTCGGGGCGACTGCCGTCCTGGGGTATCGCCGTGTGCGATGGGCGGGCTTTGTGGGCCTCGGCGCATCAGCGTTCGCCCTCCTCACCGCCCTGATCGCTGCGATCGTGTCGACCTCTCAGGCCACCGCCGGGTCCACATTGTTCGCTGCCTTGGGTGCTCTCCTGGTCGGCCTGTGTGCGCTGGCGGGTGGTGTCGGCTCCGGAGTGCTGGTGATCTACCGAAACCATCTCGCCGGGAGTCGGCGCCGCACGTCGTTCTCTCCGCAGCAGCCACCCTCGACCTACGAATCCGCTTCGGCCTCCGAGCGGGAGTTCCCTCCGTCCCCGGTCGACGGCGCTGCGCAGAGAGTCCCGCCGCAGACTCCTTCCGACGAGGCGCAGGCGGACGCCGCTTCGCAGCGGCGAGACGAGGACCTCCGCAGGGTCGGGCGCGCTGCGGCCACTGGGGCGCGTGCTCTTGCACGGGGCGGCGCCGCGGCGTGGGGCTCGCAGAGACGACGGGCAGCTGCCCGCGAAGAGCGCGCAGCTCGGGAGGCGGCAGCTCGCGGGCCGGCGTACTTCAGCACGCAAGCGATGGCCACGAGGAAGCGCGAGCGCGAGGACGCGGAAATTCGCAAGGCGCAGCTCTCACAGGCCTACAGATACAACAACCGACGCTGAGGCCCCCGAGCTGGCGAGCCGCCGGGCGCTCAGATCGTCGACCTCGACTCCGAGCGCCCCTCGGATGTTCAATCGAGTCCCTCTGTTCAACATGCTGGAACATCCGTGACGGTTGAACAATGCCGCTGCGGGGCGGCTCCTGGTGGAGTAGGCAGCCTCAGCCGACCACCTGCATGTCGAACACGTGGATCGACCCGTTCCCAGGCAGCATCACGGTCTCGACCTGCTTGTCCTGCTCGAGCGGGATCGAGACCGCATACACGGAGTAGGTCCCGTTCTCGTTGCCGTAGCCGTCCGGGGTGTTGCGCCCAGAGGTGGCCGCGACCACCTCGGCGTCCGGGTTGGCGCCCGCACCGGTCCAGTTCGGCACGGAGATCGTGCCGGTGCTGGTGGTGCCGTCCGTGTAGAACACGGTCGCGGTGCCGGTGGCGTTCATTCCCGAGCCGGAGGCGAGGAACGCCAGGTCGCTGCCCGACCCGGACAGGGAGATCGCTTCTCCGCCGGCCGTGGCGTTGTCCGCCGTACCGGCTTCGACGTCCGGCCAGGTGAACTCGGCCCCGGCGCCCGTGACGTGCGCTCCGGACTCCACCCCGGCCTCGCTGAGCTGCTCGGCGGAGAAGGAGTTGCCCTCCCCGTCGAAGTCGCCCTCCGCGAGGGTGTCGAGCGTGGTGGCACCGACGTTGTCGTACGCCTCCTCCAGCGAGGCGAGCGGCGTGCCCGTCGTCTGGACCCGTTCCTGCACCACGGTGCCGTGCCCGTCCCCGCCGTTGTAGGTGACCGTCGCGGTGAAGGGATGCACGCGGAAGCCCTCGCGCAGCGTGGGCACCCGCACCTGGAAGGATTCGGTGACCGTATCGCCCGCGGCGATCGGCTCCTCCACCTCGCGCTGCGCCGGGGCGATGCTCCAGCCGGCCGGCCCGTGCAGGTCGACGCTCGTCTCGGTCATCGCCTCGCGGGAGGAGTTGGTGACGGTGACCGTGAGGGTCTGGAGCGTGTCCTGATCGGTGAGGTCCAGCGGCGTGAGGCGGACCCCGATCTGATGGGGAGTCTGGATGGCCGCCTGGGCGGGGAGCACCGCACCCAGCAGCAGGGCCATCCCGGTGACCAGGATGGCGAGCGCTCGGGCGGTCGCGGGGAGCGCCCCGGCGCCTGCTCCCGGTCGCGCTGTTATGGGGGTGGGGGTGAGGTTCTGGATGCTCATCAGGGCATCTCCTTCCGCTCGGAATCGATGCCCTGGCGCAGCGTGCTCCACTGCCCGCGGGTGAAGTCGGGCATGGCCAGCACGGCGCCGTCCTGGTTGATGGACTCCTCGCTGAGCGGCACCGGTGCGCACCAGGTCGCCGAGTCGTAGACGTCGATATCGGGCTCGAGCCCCAGCCGGATCGCCTGCACGGTGCGCCACTGCAGCAGGTAGTCGATGCCGCCGTGGCCGCCGTTGTTCTCCGCGTCCTCGCCGACGTCCTGCCACAGCCAGTGGTCGAACTCGTCGCGGAACCCGTCGAAGCTGCGCCAGACGTCGTCGGCGTGGTCGGGCTCGACGTAGACGCGGGCGCCGGAATCGCCCATCGGCACGTAGTCCTCCAGCAGTCCGCGCGTGCCGGCCAGGGAGTTGATCCGGCTGTAGGGGCGCGGGGAGGAGACGTCGTGCTCGGTGCGGATCACGCGCCCCTTGTCCGTGTCGTGCAGGCAGGTGATGAGGTCGCCCTTGATGTAGGTGTCGGCCCATGAGGGGTGGTCCTTGGGCATGAACCTCTCGCGGTAGTCGGCCAGCGCCCGTGGAGCGGTCGCCGTGGCCCGGATCGTGGTGATCCGGTCGCCGCGGTTGATGTCCATGGCGTTCGCGATCGGGCCCAGCCCGTGCATCGCGTAGAAGGACCGGTTGTGGGTGGTGTGCCAGGTGCGACGCCAGTGGTCGGTGTAGTAGTCCTCGTCGAACATGAGGCCGCGCAGGTCGTGCAGGTAGGCGCCGGCGCCGCTGGTGACGTCGCCGAACAGGCCGCCGTGGGAGGCGCGCGCCATGGCCAGCTCGTTGCGGCCGTAGCAGGTGTTCTCCGCGAGGAAGAGGTGGTTCTGCGTCTGCTCGACGGTGGCGACCAGGTCCCACATCTCGTCGATCTCCGTGGCGATCGGCAGCTCGACGGCCACGTTCGCCCCGGCCAGCAGCGCCGCCTTCCCCTGGGCATAGTGGAACTCCCACGGCGTCGCGATGTACACCAGGTCCAGCTTGACCTCGTCGAGCATGTCCTGGAACGAGGTGTCCTCGCCGCCGAACTCGCGAGGGCGGTCGTGGCCCTCCTCTTCCAGGGCGGCGGCGACCTTGGTGGCGCGGTCGGCCCGGATGTCGCAGACCGCGTCGATCCGTGCTCCGGGCGGAGCGGCCCAGCCGGAGGCCATCGAGGCACCACGATTGCCCAGGCCGATGATGCCGATGCGCACGGTGTCGCGCTGCGCGTAGGGCACGCCGATCATGCTGGCGGGGCCGGGGATCGGGGCGGCAGGGCCGGGAGCGGCGCCGGCCGGTGCGGCCGTGCCGGCTCCGGCGACGGTCAGGCCCGCGATGCCGGCTGCTCCGAGCAGTCCGCGACGGGAGGGGGTGGAGGGGGAGGGATGGTTCACCAGGGTCACCTCAGGAGTGGGGTGGAGGAGGAGCCCTCGCGCGAGGGCCGCGACCGCGGGGACCCGGCGGCCTCGCCCGGTACGTCGGTGTGGCCGGACTGGCTCCAATGTGGCACAGACCACGGACGGTGGCAATCGTTTTACATGAAATGGGGCCGACGTCCCGGAGCGCGGGCGGACGTCCGAGGAGTGGGTCGACGTCCGGCGTGTGGGCAGACGCCCGGTGCGTGGGCCGACGTCCGGGTACGTGGGCGGACGTCCGAGCGAGCGTGTGGCCAGCTCACTGCGGCGTCCCAGCTCAGTGCCGTGTCCCAGCTCAGTGCGGTGTCACTGAGGCAGCTCGTCCTGCCGTGAGGGGTAGGACGGCTGCGCCCCGTGCCGGGTCACGGCGAAGGCGCCGACGCGCACCGCGCGCCGGCAGGCGTCGGCCGCGCTCTCGCCCCGGGCGAGGCCCACGGCGAGCGCCCCGACGAAGGCGTCACCGGCGCCGGTCGTGTCGACGGCGTGCACCTTCGGCGAGCTGACCTCGGCGAACTCGGCGTCGGTCGCGAGGATCGCGCCACGTGCGCCGCGTGTCATCACCACGGAGGGGACGCCTGCATCGCGCAGGCCTCGCACGGTGGCCGCATCGTCGTCGGGTGCGTCGGGTGCGTCGGGTGCGTCGGGTGCGTCGGGTGCGTCGGTGCCCGTGAGCGCGGTCAGCGCGAGGCGGCCCTCCGACTCGTTGACGACGAGCGGGTCCGCGGTGGCGAGCGTGCCGGCTCCGACCTCGATCACCGGCGCCAGGTTCAGCAGGAATCGGGTGCCGGTCTCGACACAGAGCTGTGCCAGCTGCTCCACTGCGGCGGCCGGGATCTCTCCCTGGGAGACGACGAGGTCGCTCGCCTTCACCGCGGCCCGGAGGCTCTTCACGTCCTGCGCCGACCAGGAGCCGTTCGCCCCGGCGATGATGACGATGCTGTTCTCGCCGGCCTCGTCGACGGTGACCACTGCCAACCCGGTCTCCTCCGCGGGCACCTCCTCCGTCGCGGTCAGATCGACTCCGGCGTCGCGCAGCAGAGCGAGGGCGAGGTCGGCGTCGGGCCCGGCGCCGGTGCGACCCGCGAATCGGACGTCGCCGCCCAGCAGGGCCGCGGCGCAGGCCTGATTGGCACCCTTGCCGCCCGGTGAGCGTCGGGACCCGGTGCCGGCGAGGGTCTCGCCCGGCTCCGGGTGCCGGGGAACTCCGAGGACTAGATGTAGTTGGTCATGACGTTGTCGACGCCGGCGTGGAGGCGTGAGGCCGGGGGCTGATCGCCGCAGGCGGTGTGGGGCCGATGGTAGTCATAGTGATGGACCCAGATCGCGATGGCCTCTCGCCGTTCGTTCTCGGACTCGTAGGCG
>NZ_NRGS01000034.1 GCF_002332425.1 Brachybacterium alimentarium
ACAACGTCATGACCCGCAACAACTAGATCCACGTTCACGGATCCGACGACGAGGATCCGCCTTTCATCGGGCCGGTGCTGCTCGGTCACTGTCGCTGTCCTCCGAGGTAACGCTGCGGGTTGGTGGTGATGAGCTGCTCGGTTCGAGCGCGGTCCACGCCGCGCGCCACCAGCTCGAGACTGATCGACTCTTCGCGGTACGGCAACTATCGCAGGTGGATCACTGCTCGCGCCCACTGGCCAGCTGGAGGCTCTGGTCGCGCGCTCCTCCACCTCAGCGCTTCGGCCGGTCATCAGCCAGGGCTTTCCGCTCGTTAGCTTCGGAATTGGTTCCGTAGCTCGTGTGCCTTCATGACGTGCTTGTGAGCGATCTGGGCAATGATCGTCCGCCCGTCATGGAGTTCCATGACGAGGAACTTCTCCCCTCCGCGCTCCTTCTTCGCCATCGCGCCGAGGCCGAGGCCAGCAAGGAGGCCGATCGGGCCGAGCAGTACGCCACCGACGAGTGCACCGCCGCCGGCGCGGGCGACAGAGACGCGCTTGTCGAGTTCGGTGGCATCCTCGATCTCTATGCTCTCCACGTCATCTGCCTGGAAGCGGGTGGGCTTCGTGCTGTCTGCGTCGTGATAGGCCATACGGCCGTCTCGCTTCAGGTCGATGAAGCCAGTCTTCATGGTCCCGAAGATCATCGGCTTGTATTTCTTGCCAGGGTCGACCCCAGCCTTCTTGTCCTTGCGCTCCTCGAAAATTTCGCCGATCGGCTTAGTCCAGAATCCCATGGCCTTCTCCGTTCGCAGTGCGGGTCGTCGTGATGCTTGAAGGTTTGCACGAGCGCCCGACAACCGGGCACCGAGAGACCACTCCGTGACCCCACGGGTGTCTAAATCGCCCTCAGGACGCCACGATCTTCAGTATCCGTAAGGATTGATGCACCTCCTGGCGACGGCCGGGGAGTTGCGATTCGAAGCTCTCGGCGTTCGGGGGTCGCATCCGTACCCGCCGCACCTCTCTGACTAGAACGGGCGGGGGATGACGTTGTTGTCATGGGAGCGGTGGCGTTACGAGCCGATGGGCCCAGTCTGACGCTCACGCACGGGGACGCCGCCGGCAGACGCCGAGGGGACGGTGCGCTGTCCTTGAGCTCTGAACTTTCGCTCCGTCTGAGTCGGCTGGTCCCATGGTGCCCGCTTCGCCGTCCTGATCGGCCCGCGCACCCGCCCCGCCGAACGCTGCGCCGCGAGGCAGCAGCCCGGCACGGGCGGTCCGGCAGCTCCGCGGAAGCGTCCCCGCGGGTAGTGGGAAACTGAGCCGGGCATCCGAACCTCACCCCTTGACGGCACCTTCAGACAGGCCCGAGATGAAGTGGCGCTGGTTGAACAGGAACACCAGCAGCACGGGGATCGTCACGATGATCGCTGCGGCCATAAGTGGCGCGTACTGGATATTGCCGCTCTGCGTGAAGCCGGTCAGGGCGAGCTGGACCGTCTGGCTGCGCGCCGACGAGGAGACCACCAGTGGCCAGAGGAGGTCGTCCCAGACACCCGTGAAGGCGAAGATCGCGACGACCGCCACGATCGGTCTGGAGATCGGGAGGTAGATGCTCCAGAAGATCCGCAGCTCGCTCGCCCCGTCGATGCGGGCAGCCTCGGCGAGATCGCGGCTCATGCCGAGGAAGAACTGGCGCACCAGGAAGATGCTCATCGTCCCTACCAGGTAAGGGATCGAGAGGCCGCCCAGGGTGTCGATGAGACCGCTGCCGCCTCGCCCCAAGGCATCGTTCCCTCCTGCGAAAGGGATGCTGGAGGCCATCAGGAACAGCGGGATCAGAGTGACCGCCACGGGTATCGCCGCCGTCGCGAGCAGGCAGTAGAAGACCACGTTGCTGCCACGGAAGGGGAGATGGGCGAAGGCGTACCCGGCCGAGACGGTGAACAGGCAGTTCGTGAGTACGGCAACCAGGGCGACCACCGCCGAGTTCACGAAGGCTCGGCTCAGGTTTCCGACGGTCAGTGCGGTCACGAAATTCTCGAGGGTCGGGTTCGAGGGCCACAGGCTGACGTCGCGAAACGCCTCCTGGGCCGGCGTGAATGCGAGACTGATCATCCATAGGAACGGGAACAGGACCATCAGTGTGGCGATGAGCAGAACGGTGATGTTCAGCGCCCGCCCTCTCTCAGCGCGCGAGAATCGTCGCTTCCGTTGGTGATCGATGGGCAGCGTGTCGGTCATCGTTCCCGCCCTCCTCTCAGGGCAATCAGTGTCAGGGCTGCGATGAAAGCGAAGAGGACGAAAGCCATGGCAGAGGCGGACCCCATGTTGCTGTACTCGAAGGCCTCCGTGTAGATCAGGTAGTTCACCGTGGTCGTCGATCGGAGAGGACCGCCGGAGGTCAGCACGAAGATCTCGGCGAAGCTCTGCGAGAGGTAGATGATGTCCGTCGCGATGACATAGATGAGCATCGGGCGCAGGCCGGGGAGCGTCACGTGACGGAACAGGTGCCAGCGGCCCGCGCCATCGATGCTCGCCGCCTCGTAAAGATTCTTCGGAATGGTCTGGAGGCCGGCGAGCAGCAGCACCATGTTGCTGCCCAGCGCCTTCCAGATGCGCATGACGGAAACACCGTTCAGTGCCGACGAGGGTTCATTGAGCCAGTGCTGCGGAGACAGGTTGAAAGTTCCGAGGATGTCGTTGATCAGCCCGTTCTGCGAGTACATCCATAGCCAGATCATGCTCACGGCGGTGAGGGAGACGATGTGCGGCACGTACAGGGCGGAGCGGAATATTCCGACTCCGCGGAATGACCTGTTGGCCAGCAGTGCGAGGACGAGGGCGATGGCGATCGTCACCGGCAGGACCTGCAGTGTGTACCTCGCTGTCACCCAGAGAGCACCCCGGAAGTCGGCATCTCCGACGAGTGCTGCGTAGTTCTGCAGCCCGACGAAGGTTGGTGCCCCACGTTGCAGAGGCGTGTACTCGGTGAAGCTGAGGATCAGCCCGTACACGACGGGGACGATCTGGAAGACGAGCACGTACAGGGCGGCCGGTGCGACCAGGAGCATCCCTGCTCGCGCCATCGAGCGTCCCAGCGGATGGTGACCGCCCCTGCGCTTCCGACGCGGTGCCCCCGGGGATCGGGACGGCGTGATGGGGGAGCGGTGCCTCGCGGCCGCACTTGCCGAGGGTGTGGCGTCGGAGATCGGACTCACCTCCCTTCGGCGAGGATGGGCTCGATCTCGGCTGCTGCCGCGTCAAGCGCCTCCTTCGGTGTGCCCTGTCCGTTCAGTGCCTGCTCAAGATACTGAGCAAGGGTGTCGCGGATCTTGGTCCACGCAGGGATGTTGGGGTTCGAGCGGAACGCCTCGGAGTTCGCCACGGCGGAGGCCATTGCCGGTGACGCCTTCACGTAGTCGGTGTCGATCGCGGAAGCACGCACCGGGACGATTCCGACCTCCTGCGCGTACATGCTGTTGTAGTCCTTGCTGCCCGTTAGCTTCAGGAACTCCCAGGCGTCGTCCTGCATCTGGCTGTCCGGGTTGATCATCAGACCGGTCGCGGCGCCACCAAAGGCTGCGGGCTCGTCGCCCTCGTCGAAGGCGAGTACGTCCATAAAGCGCAGATCGAGTTCCGGGGCGGCGTCCATGATCTGCTTCAGGGTCGCCGGATCCGTGAACGTCATCGACGTGTCCCCGGTCGCGAGCGGTGACTGCGCCGGGGGGAGACCGTCCCAGGTCCCGCCGAGGTTGTCGTCGACGGGGGCGTCGCCTTGGTAGAGGCTCGCGTACCACGTGAGGGCCTCGACGCCCTCATCGCTGGTGAAGAGGACACTGGTTCCATCCTCGGAGAACATCTCCCCGCCGTGAGCCCAGAGGATGCTGGTGAAGGCCTGCTGCATCCCGACAGCCTCAGCGCTGAACACGATCCCCGCCCGCTGGAGCTTCCCGCTCTTGTGCACGGCGAGCTGTTCGGCGGCTTCCCGGAGGGAGACGAAGGTCGTCGGGGGAGTGTCCGGGTCCAGCCCGGCGTCTGTGAAGTGCTCCGCGTTGTACGCGACCTGCCGTCCAGTGCTTGCGATCGGGTAGAGGTAGTGGACATCGTCGACCAGACCACTCTCGAGCCCGGTCTGCAGGTCCTTGCGGTCGGACTCGTCCAGTTGGTCGAGGTTATCGTCCAGTGGCTCGACGCGACCGTACTGCACGAGGTCTGCCACGGCCGCTGGGCCGTGGCCGTACACGTCCGGACCGGTTCCGGAGGAGAAGCCGGCGTTCAATCGTGTGGACATGTCCGGCCAGTCGATGAACGTGGCTTGCGCCCCGCGGCCCGTCTTTTCGGTGAACGCGGGGATCAGCACCTCCGTGACGAAGTCCTGCTCGGTCGGGTTCACGCCCGGCCACCAGACGGTGAGGTCGCCATCGGCCCCGGAGCCTCCTCCCGATGGGCCGCCGCATGCGCTGACCAGCAGCGAGCTTCCTAGCACGGCGGTTGATGTTTTCAGGAAGGTGCGTCTGTTAGCGGGATACACGGTGTGCCTCTCGTTCCGATCCATGATGTGTCGACGGTGACCAGCAGAGATATCGAGGCGGGAGGGGTCCGGAGGGCCAGGGCCAAGCGGAGCGCCCGTTGCTGCGACGTCGCAGGACAGCCCCACCCCGAGAGATGTTACGTATAAGTGATGTGCTCACGAGCCTAGGCGTCGTCGGTGAATGGGGTCAAGCATCTTCACGGCGCTAGGCAGTCGAATGGTGGAAAATGAGTGGTCATTGCTGCAGGTAGTGGTGATATTCAGTCAAGGAGAGACGGTTTGCTCTTGAGGAATCGCTGGCCGATGCTTAGAGTCGTCACCATTGCTGATACGAAACGGGAGCGGCTATGGCAGTTCGACAACGGGACATCGCGCGAGCATCGGGGGTTTCGCAGGCGACGGTGTCGCTCGTGGTCAGTGGGCGCTCGTCAGAGGGCGGCGTCTCGACGCGCACCCAGGAGAGGGTGCGCGCTGCGATGGCGGACCTCGGCTATGTCGCTGATCCTGTCGCTCAGTCGTTGCGGGGAGGGCGGAGCGGCCTGTACGGCGTGTTCACCTTCGAACCCGTGTTCCCCGCACGGCCCGACGACTACTTCCACGAGTTCCTCGTCGGCATCGAGGTGGGCGCGGCAGAGCTCGGCCGGGATCTGGTGCTGTTCTCCTCGACCCAGCAGTCCGACGGGAGTCGGACTATCTTCCACGGCGGGGCCAACCGCCTACGGGTGGCTGACGGCTCGATCGTGCTGGGTCAGCAGCGCTCGGAGGAGGAGCTGCGTCGGCTCGCGGAAGAGAAGTACCCGTTTGTGAGCCTCGGACAGTACGACCCCGTCCCTGAGGCGGCCTGGGTCGCCGTCGACTACGCGGCGGCAGTGCGCGCGATCGTGGCGGATCTTCACGGTGCCGGGCACCGATCGATCGGCTACGTAGCTGGCGATGATGAGCGCCTCCCGTCTCGCGCTCGGCGCACTGCCTTCGCCGCCGCGGCCGGCGAGGATGAAGCCCGGATGATCCCCCAGTCCGCGCTCGACGCCACCACGGTTCAGAACTGGTCGCGAGAAGGCGTGACAGCGGTCGTGGCGGAGAACCCGATCGCCGCTGAGGCGCTGGGCGCAGCGATCACCCGGGCGGGCCTTCGCGTGCCCGATGATTTCTCGGCCGCGTGCCTCGAGACACCTTTGCGGAGCGGACGCTCCGCCGGTTGGTCCCATCTGGTCATCCCCAAGCGTGAAGTGGGTGCACGCACGATGAAGGTACTGAGCGGCATTCTCGGCGGCGACCTGCCGCGGGACCACCACGAGATGATCCGCTGCCTGCCGCATCACCTCGGCTCGATCGCCTCCACCGGCGATTGATCCGCTCCCGATCGAGAGGACAGAACTCATGCCCGCGTTCCCGACCCCTGGTGCCCTTCCCGAGACGACCGCAGATCTCGTCGTGATCGGGGGCGGGCTGGGCGGCGTCGCCGCGGCCCTCACCGCCGCCCGCCTCGGCCAACGGGTGATCCTCACAGAGGCCGACCCCTGGCTGGGAGGCCAGCTGACCGTTCAAGGCGTCCCGCCCGACGAGTCGAGATGGGTGGACTCCCACCGCACCTCCGCCTCGTACACCGAGTTCCGAGAACGCGTGCGCGAGCACTACAAGAGGGTCTTCCCCCTGACTGATACTGCGGCCGAGGATCCCCAGCTGAACCCCGGGGCCGGCTTTGTCTCCCGCCTCTGCCACGAGCCCCGTGTCGGGGCACTGGTGCTCGAGGAGATGCTGTCGCCATTGCTGTCCAGTGGTCAGATCACCTGGCTGCGCGAGCACGAGCCGATCGCGGTCGAGCGGACAGGGGACCGTGTCACCGCAGTCGTGGTGCGCGACATCGTCGACGGGGCAGAGTGTCGGCTGCGCGCTCCCTTGTTCGCGGACGCGACCGAGCTCGGTGACCTGCTCGAGCTGGGCGGGGTCGAGCACGTGATCGGTGCCGAGGCGCGCAGCGAGCACGGCGAGCTGCACGCCCCAGACGTCGCGAATCCCTTGGACCAGCAATCCATCACCTGGTGCTGCGCGCTGGGATGGGAGCCCGGACACGACCAGCTCGTGCCGCGGCCCGAGCTGTACGAGAAGTTCGCCACGGAGGTCGCGGACTTCTGGCCGGGCCCTCAGCTGTCCTTCGATGACGTGCACCCGATCACGCTCGAGCCTCGCACTCGGCCGATCTTCGACGGGGATCCGGCGGACCACGGCCGCCTCGAGGGCGTCCCCGACATGTGGCACTACCGGCGGGTGCGCGCTCAGCGTCAAATGCTGCCCGGCACACCGGGCGATGACATCGCCCTGGTCAACTGGCCGCAGATCGACTATTGGGGCGCGCCGCTGCTGGGCGTGGATACGGTGCAGCGGGCGCGCGCGGAAGACGAGGCGCGCCAGCTGACCTTGTCCTTCGTGCACTGGCTGCAGCACGAGGCGCCCCGAAGCGACGGTGGCAACGGCTACCCCGAGCTGCGGCTGCGCGGGGACGTGCTGGGCACGGGCGACGGCCTCGCGCGCCAGCCCTATATCCGCGAATCCCGCCGGATACGCGCACAGTTCACGGTGACCGAGGCACACATCGGTCGGGAGATGCGCGGGACGCACGCCGGATCCCAGATCTTCGAGGACTCCGTGGGCATCGGGCACTACCGGATCGATCTGCACCCCTCGACAGCGGGTCGCACTTACGTCGACATCGACTGCTTCCCCTTCCAGATCCCGTTGGGGGCGCTGGTACCCCGGGATGTGGCGAACCTGGTGCCCGCCAACAAGAACATCGGGACCACGCATATCTCGAACGGCGCCTACCGGCTGCACCCGGTCGAGTGGGCGATCGGGGAGGCCGTGGGTGCGCTGGCTCAGGTGGGACGCGAGCGCGGAGTGGACCCGGCAGAAGTGCATGGGTCCCGGTCACTGACCGCGGAGGTGCAGGACGTGCTGCGGGACCGGCTCGGTGCCGTACTGGAGTGGCCCGACGAGATCCGCCGGCTGGAGGACCGCGCGTGAGCCCCGCTGTCCCCCTAGCCTGACCGGCGACTCAGCCGTACGTCGCGCGCCGTCGCGGTACATCCGGCAGCCGGTATCGCGATTCGACGGCGGCCGCGGCACGGAGCACGGCGGCTTCGCCCAGAGCGGGCCCCATGAACTGCATCCCCACGGGCATCTCGTGCAGGAGGCCGCAGGGCACCGATACTGCAGGGATGCCGGCCAGGTTCGCCGGCCCGACCAGCCGCATCAGCTCTCCATCACGGTCCCGTTCGCGTCCCTCCACCTGGATCACCGGCTCTCCGACTCGAGGGGTCTGGATCGGGAGGGTCGGCGAGGCGATCACGTCGACCTGTGAGAAGGCCCGGCGGAAGTCATCGCGGACCTGCGAACGGATCTGCTGGGCGTGGAGATAGTCGACGGCAGATGGTAAGGCTCCGCATTCGACGAGAAGCCGGGTGTCGGGGCCGTATTCATTCCCGTGGTGCCGGAGCTGCTCGTCATGGAAGGCGGTGGTCTCAGCCGTGTCGATCACCGTGAGCGCGTAGATGGCATCGCTGAGCGACGGGACGGAGACGGCCTGGACTTGCGCACCCGCGTCGGCAAGAGACTGCAGCATCTCCCGCACGACGGATTCGACGCCTGGATCAACATCCGCGAAGAAGAACGATTCCTCGATGCCTATCCGCAGCGGACGCTCGGAGTCCAGGTCGCTCACTGTGCGCGATGGGGCGAGGTCCAGTGAGGACGCAACCCTCGGATCGTGTCCGCTCACGGCATCGAACAGGATCGCGGCATCCTCGACCGTCCTGGTCAGTACGCCGACGTGGTCGAGGCTCCACGCCTCGGGGTAGCAGCCGTACGTGCTCACGCGCCCGTACGTGGGCTTCAGCCCGACGACTCCGCAGGCGGCGGCGGGGATCCGGATTGACCCGGAGGTGTCGGAGCCGATCGCTCCGAGGGCCATGCCGGTGGCGACCGCGACGGCTGACCCTCCGCTCGATCCACCAGGCGTCCTGTCGTGATTCCACGGATTGCGACAGATTCCGAAGTGAGGGTTCTCGGTGGTCACCCCGAGAGCGAACTCGTGGAGATTCGTCGTGCCGAGATGCACGGAACCCTGCGCCGCGAGTCGGTCCACGACTCCCGCGTTGTCGTCAGCCACGTGGTCCCGGAAGAGCGCGGAGCCTCTCGTGGTGACGCGGTTCGCGACAGAGAGGTTGTCCTTGATGGCTACGGGCAGCCCGTGGAGAGGGCCGTTGAATCGTCCGCGCCGGATCAGATCGTCGGCGGCGTCGGCCTGCTGCCGGGCACTGCTCGCCTCGACCGTGATGAAGGCGCGCAGCACCTCATCGAGCTCGTCGATTCTGGTCAGGCAGGCTTCAGTCAGCTCGCGGGAGCTGAGGTCCTGCTGGCGGATCAGTGCAGCGGCGGTGGCCAGAGCAGGGGGATCTATGGTCATCGTGCCCCGCCCCTCGGGTCGAACGTCAAGGCAGGCTCGACCCACTGGAGCTGCGAGGTGCGCACCGAGCGGCGGAGGCTGACGAGGTGCTCTGCGTGCTCCTGGAGTGCGGAGGCGTCCTCGTCCGGAGTCTCGGGATAGCGGTCGCGGACCCTGTCGATGGGCGTCGGGTCAGGCATTCTCACTCCTCGATCTTCTGCACGTCCTCGGGGGTCAGCACGACTGGCGTGTACCCCGGGTCGACGTGCGTGCGGTATTGCTTCATGGCGAGCGGGATCAGCGCCCCGATGATGATGTACGCGATGATCGGCGGCCATGCGTTCGGAGGAAGCAGAGTTACTCCGATGATGGTGATGGCCGCGGAGATCAGCATCCCGAGAGCGAATATCGGCTTGCCGGCAGGGGAGCGGAAAGGACGTGCCCATTCCGGACGTTTGTCGCGGAGTCGGTAGGCGGCCAGGCAGCCGAGGAAGTACACGGCGCCGGCGGCGACCACCGAGAGGGAGTAGGTGTACTCCACCCAGTTCGAGCCGGTGAACGCTGCGAAGAAGATGCCGAACGCCAGCACGACGATATTGGCGATATACGGCTGGCCATGACGATTGGTCCTGGTGAACCACGGCGGCAGCTGCCGCAATTGGGACGCGCCGTAGAGCACCCGCGCCGAGGAGGTCCAGAACCCCATGAGGGTCGTGAAGGCGTACAAGAGGCCGGCCAGGATGGCCAGCAGCCCGATGATCGCAGGCATGCCCAGCTGACCCACCAGCTCTGGTTCGGGGACACTCAGATTCGCGATCACGTCATGAGGAGCGAGGCCACTGATCGCGACCGTGGCCAGCACGTAGACGGCGGCGGGAATGAACAGTCCGGCGAGGATCACGATGATCATCTTCTTCGCGGGGAACTTCGTCTCCTGGATCATGGTCGGAGTCATCGCGAATCCGATGAATTTCAGGACGAGTGCCGACGCCGCCGCCACCGCACCGTAGATTCCGTGGGGGAAGAATCCTCCGTGGTCGGAGATGTTGGTGAACTCCCAGTGCCCACTGGAGAGGTAGTAGATCGCATTACCGACGGTGATGCTCACCATCACGATGAACAGGATGATCGCCAGCTTGCCGGTCAGCTCGATGTTGAAGTTCGAGAAGATGTACCAGACCACCATGATGCCGATGGCGATCAGCGGCTTCGCGGGGCCGGGACGTCGATGAAGAAGTCTGCGGCGGTCACGAAGATGAAGGCGACCAGTGGAGGCTCCACCACCTGCACCAGGAAGAAAAGCCACTGGGTGACCCAGCCGACCGTCGGGTTCATCGCGTTGCTGGACCAGACGTCGACCGACGACGAGAACGGCAGCACCGACGCCAATTCGGAGAACGCCAGCGCGATAGGTATCAAGATGATGGCCAGTATCGGGAAGATGAAGGCGGCCCCCGCGCCCGTCAGTTCGAACCAGTACGGCGCTTCGGCGAGCCAGCCGCCGAGGACAGCACCCGCTGCGATGGCGATCAGGCTGAACAGTGAGAGCTGACGTTTGAGACCCGTGCTTTTCCCAGCCATGTCGTCTCCCTTGACGTGATGTCGCTGAAATTCCGATCGTAGTCTTGCGTGGGGGCAAGTCAACGGCGCGGGGACTCATCCACTTCTCACGGGTCAGCAGCGCGATCTGCGCTGACGTTTCAGGACCAGGGCAGCGCTGGCTGACCGGAGCCTCCGGCGCGAGTCATGAGGACAGGGATGTGCCGGTTCGAGTTGGCACCGCTCGTGCAGATGGCGAGCTCATCGAGACATCTGGTCCAGTCCGGCTAAAGCTTCCGGAAGCCACCCAGAGTCCCATCGGTGCTCCCGCCGGGTGCTGTTGTCATACCGGTGCGGGATGCTGAGCTCGTCCATGAGTTCGTGGCCCGCGCTCAAGTGGTCGTAGGTCCAGTCCGGTGCGTGCTTGCCGAAGTTTCCGTATCCGTACAGTGCAATCCGCGGCTCTTGGCCGAGAAGGTGGCCCCGTGTCCTCAAGAGGTGCGGGATCGCGAAGTCGCGGTAGCGCTCCCGATTCGGCCAGTAGTAGGGCATCTCCCATTGGTCGGGCTGCTCCTTCATGATCGGGGAGTCGAAGGCAGCGGCTGCGTGGAACAGCTCCGGATAACGCAGAAGCAGCTGCAGAGCGGCTGAACCGCCCTTGCTGTAGCCCATCAGCACGCGGGGCAGTTTCGGGTACTGCCGATCGATGAATCCGACCACGTCCTCGAGGAAGTACAGGACTTGCTGGAACATCTGCTGATCCGGGAGGTCCGTCATCCACGGCCATTCCGAGAACGTCGGCGCAACGGTCACGAGGCCGTGCTGGTTGTGCAGGTCGTGCGCGAGGACTTCGTCGAGGCCGTCGCCTGAGCGATGGCTCAGCTCAGGGGTCGACGGCAGCAGGTACAGGATTCGTGGTCGCTCGATCGCGTCGAGACTGTCGGGCTCGAGGACGCGGATGGTCGTCTCGAGCATCTGCCGACTCGACCTCACGGTGTATTGCAGGTAGTTCAGACGCAATGGGGCGGAGTACTGCGCGGGCATGGGCATCCTCTCGTGGGGGAGCGATCAAGACTTCAGGCCGCCGGCCGTGAGCCCGGAGACCACGTGGCGCTGCGCGAAGAAGAAGACCAGTAGCACAGGGATGATGGACAGTGTGGTGGCCGCCATCTGCGCGCCCCACAACGGGCCCGCAAGAGGGTCTTCGTAGTGCGTCAGAGCAACGGGCACCGTCAGCTTCTCCGGTGAGCGCAGGTAGATGAGCGGTTCGAGGAACTGATTCCAGCTGTACCAGCAGGAGAGGACCACGACAGATGCCAGCGACGGTCGCGCCAGTGGGAAGTAGATCTGGAGCATCGTGCGCAGACGGCTCGAGCCGTCGATGGTGGCGGCCTCCTCGAACTCGGCCGGCAAGGTCAGGAAGGCCTGACGCATCACGAACGTCGCGATCGGGGCGGTGACCAGTACAGCTGTGAAGACAACCAGCGGATAGTGGGTGTCGACCCATCCGAGCTTCGCGGCGTACTGGAACAACGGGATGATCGTCGCCTCCGGAGGGATGAACATGGCGCTCAGGAGGACGAGGAAGATCGCCCCGGACGCGACGGGCTTGACCCGTGCCAGGGCATATCCAGCGGGGACCGACATGAGGATCGTGAGCACGGCGACCAGCGCCATGATCACCACGGAGTTGATGAACTGCTGCGTGAACGGCTGCAGCTCAAAGACCGCCTGGTAGTTCTCCCATTTGATGTCTTCGGGGATGATCGTCGGCGGGTAGCGCAGGATCTCATTGGGGGACTTCAGCGATGCGCTGATCATCCAGAGGATCGGCGCCAGGGCCACAAGCGCGACGAGGCACAGGAACAGATAATTCAGCGTGCGCTTGATGTGCTTCGTCTGTTTAGTCGTCTTCATGGAAGACCACCCGCTTCCTTGCCTGCCAGATGACCGCTGTGAGGAGGAGGATCAGCACGAACAGCAGAACCGCCAGCGCGCTGGCGTACCCGATGTCGTTCAGGAGGAAGCCCTGCTTGTACACCTCGAAGGACAGGACCGAGCTCTGCACGCCCGGGCCGCCTTCGGTCAGCAGCAGGATGATCTCGAAGACCTTGAAGGAGCCGACCACGGTCAGCATGAAGACCATGAGGATCGCGGGCGAGATCTGTGGGAGAACGACGCTGCGAATGAGCCGAGGTGGGCCGGCGCCGTCGATACGACCCGCTTCGAGGAGCTCCTGGGGAACGGACTGCAGCGCACCGAGCAGGATCACCACGTTGATGCCGATGTTCTTGGTCAGCTGGATGACCGCGAAGATCACGAGCGTCAGCCAGCCACCCCGCAGCCACGGGAGACCGTCGATTCCCACGCTGCCCAGGAGAGCGTCGAGCAGACCTTCGGGTTGCACGATGAAGCTCCACACGAGCGCCCAGGCCACCATTGTGACCAGGGCCGGGATGAAGATGATCGAGCGGAAGACGGTGATCCCGCGCAGCGTCTGGTTGAGCAGCAGCGCGAGGAGCAGAGCCGCAACCGTTCCGGCGATGCTGAGCACGCACACGAAGAAGAAGGTGTTGGGCAGGACGGTGATCATGCTCGGATCGGTGAGGATCCGGCCGTAGTTGTCGAGGCCGACGAACTCCTGCGTGCCGGCGAGCGCGTTGACGTGGTGGAAGCTGAGCCAGATCACCCAGATGATCGCGACCGCACCGACCGCGGTGAAGCCGATCATCTGAGGGGCCAGGAGTGCGTAGCCGAAGGGACTGCGTCCGGTGTCCCGTCCCGGCGGGCGGCGTCGAACGGAAGAGGTTGCCGTCTCTGTCGTCATAGCGACAACACCGGCTCGATCGCGGTGCAGACCTTGGGCAGCGAGGTATCGAGGTCCGCATCCGGCCTGTACACGTACTCGTCGAAGGAGGAGTCGAGAGCGTTGGCGACACTGGCCGCATTCGGTGCGACCGGGAAGATGCGCCCCTTGGTCGTGATCGAGGTGACGATCGGCTCAAGGTCCTGCGCCGAGAGGAGTCCCGAGGACTCTGCCAGGACCTCGGCGTTGAGCAGGCTCTCGCGTGCGGGTGGGAAGAATTTCGAGATCCGTGCGGCGTTCTCCCTATTGGTCAGGAAGGCAAGGAACTCCAGGGCGGCGTCGTGGTTCTTGCCAGCAGCGAGGGCCACGATCGCGGACTGCCCGACGGCTTGCACGTCACCGGCGGGCCCGCTCGGGGTGGGGACGATGTCCCAGTCGAAGGTCGCGTCCGCGAGCAGGGTGCTGGCGCCGAGGAACGCCGAGGTGGCGCCCGCCTGTCCTCCCCAGAAGTCGGCCTGCTGTCCGGGCACGGGGGAGGACCTGTCCTCGAAGACCATTCCATGGAACAGGTCGAGTGCTTCGCGCATCTCGGGACTGTCCACGGTGCACTGCGTGGCGTCGTCGTTCCACGGAGATGCGTCGTACGCATCCATCAGTGGAAGCAAGCGTGTCCAGTTGCGGAATTCGAAGTCGTTCACGACGTACCCGGGGACACCGGTGGCGTCGGTGAGCTGCGATGAGGTCTCGCGGAAGGATTCCCAGGTCCAGTCACCTTGGGCGAGCAGCTCCGCCGGAGACTTCACCCCCGCCTCGGCGTAGAGGTCCTTGTTGAAGTACATGATGAACGGTCCGGTGGAGAAGGGGACCCCGTACTGGGCATCGCCGTGACGCCATGACTCCTGGAGATGGGGGACCAGATCATCCAGGTCGTACCCGTTCGTGACGGAGAGGGTCGGGGCGGCATCGAGCAGCGCATCCGCGTCGATGTATTCGAGGCTGGACTCCACCGGAAGCCAGGTGAGGTCCGGAGCATCGTCCGCGGTGATGCCGGTGGTGAGCACCATGTCGAGCTGGTCGAGAGCGAGACTTTCGAACTCGATGTTCGTCACCGCGTCGTTCTGGGACATGAAATCGTCGGCGATCTCGTCGAAGAGTGCGATCTGGTCCGGGTCCGACGTCCACATGGTCATCCGGAGGGTGATGCCGTCGCCTTCAGGCCTGCCTCGCGAGAATCCGGACGAGCAGCCGGCGAGGCCTCCCGTCGAGGTAACGAGCCCGAGCCCGGCGAGGAAACTGCGTCGTCGCATGTGGTGCCCTCCTGTCCGTAGGGTGCCGCTACGTCGCGGCGCCTATGCGGTACGGTATAACGCAATACTCAGTGACGCAAGACTCCTTTAACGCCACAACCTGGTTGTTTATCGGGCGGTCCTGCAGCCTGAACCCATCGACTACAGCGATATACCGAGGTAGACATGCACAAGTTCCTGGCCTATGACCGGCAGCTCGAGCGCTTCAACCCGCTCGATAGAGTGATCACCTTCGACGACTTCGACACGGGCTTCAACGGGTGGATGGACCTCACCCCGAACTTCGTCTACGACAACTACGAGTCCTTCAGCAGCGCGGTCGACCTCACCAGCTGGGCACCGTCCATGCTGAGCTCGGCCCCCATGCGATTCGCGGCGTCTCATGGCTCGATGGAGGGCACCTACTCCCTCAAGCTGACGACGGGTGCCGCGGCAGCGCCGCACACCGAACCGCCTGCCGACGGCAGCATGGGCATCTCCCTCAAGCGGCTCTCGCGCTTCGGCGACCCCTCGAAGATCCAGATCGAGACCTGGTACTCGTACACCCCGGCTCAAGACCGGATCGGGATCGGCGAGGAGGACATCCGCGCGTTCGGCTTCTACTTCGACGTGCAGGACTCCGAGCACCGGTACATGCCCGGCGTGCGCTACGTGAACTCCTTGGGAGGCAAGCTCGTCAAGAAGTGGCAGTACTGGAAGGCCGCAGAGGGCGTGACCCATGCCGACTGGAACTTCGGGGTGGAGGACGGATGGTGCGCCCCGGGGATCGACAGCCTCTGGTACGGCCGACGGTATGAGGACGGCTCGACCGATGGCTATCAGTGGGTGCCCGACGGTGAGCAGGATCTGCTCTACAACGAGAGCCCGGACAAGATCAACTGGCTGTACTTCCGGCTCCTGGTCGATGTGGAGAAGCGGGAGTACATCGAGCTGCAGAGCATGGACAAGGTGTTCGACCTGCGCGGCATCCAGCCGACCCTCGCAGATCGATACCGCTCGATCGACAACCTCATCAACCCCATCTTCTACGTGGAGACGGACACCGATCGCCCCGTGCACCTCTTCCTCGACTCCGTCGTGTACTCGACCGAGTGACCCGGACCCGACGCCAAGAAAGGACAACCCAGTGCAGACCACGAACACCTCAGTCCTCGCACGGAGGATCTGGATCACCTCTGAGCACACGACTCTCCCCTACGAGGCCGGATGGGCCACAGAAGCCGTCTTCTTCACCCAGGTGGAGGGTAAGCACCCGGACCTCACGATCACGACCGAGATCTCCCCGGACGGGATCACCTGGACCCCTCGCGGCGAGCCCCGGGCCCTCGGCGAGGACCAGACGATCCTCGACAGCAGCCTGACGGTGTTCGGCGCGTGGGTCCGGCTGAAGATCGAGGGGGCGAGCGAAGAGCGGCCGGCCCGTATTCTGGTGCATCTGAACTTGAAGGGCTGAAGCGGGCGCGGCCCCTGGCCGCTAGTCGGACGGAGAAGTGGATGCAGGGTTCCCGGAGGGCGGCTCGATTGTCGGAAGTGGCGAAGCTCGCGGAGGTGTCGCCGGGCTTGGTCTCGCGGATCGTGAACGAGGACCCCATGCTCAAGATCCGACCGGAGACCCGCGAGCGGGTGCTGAACGCCATCGATCTGCTCCAGTACACGCCGCATGCCTCAGCGCGCGCACTGCGGAATTCTCAGACCGGACTCCTGGGTTTCGCCCTGCACCACGTCAACGATCCGATCTACGCCCAGCTCGTCGAGACAGCACAGGTCGTCGCGGCTGGGCGCGGGTACTCGGTAGTCCTGCTGAACGCGGACGAGCTCATGGAGCGTCAGGACGCATTCCGTGCGCTGGTCCGCGGGCACCGGGTGGACGGCCTGCTCGTCCAGAGCGGATTCGCAGCGGACAGCCGCGGCCTGCAGGAGGTGGCGCGGTCAGTGCCCTCCGTGGTCTTCAATGCGGATGAGGCCCCCGGACTGAGGACGGTCCGTCTGGACGACATCACCGCGGCAGCGATGGCGACTCGGCATCTCATGGATCTGGGCCATACCCGGATCGCCTTCGTGGGCGCCGAGGGAGCGTCCTCCGACCGTCGGCTCCAGGGATACCAGCGGGCCCTCGACGACGGGGGGATCTCTCCGCTGGCGACGATCCCCGGCGGCTGGGATGCCGCAGAAGCGCGTGCGGCGGTTGAGCGGTACGTCGCGGGCGGCGGCAGCGCCACGGGGTTCGTCGTCGTGACGTCGACGAGTGCCCTCGGTGTGCACGCAGGAGTGATCTCGGCCGGGCTGTCGATCCCGGAGGATGCCTCCGTCGTGAGCATCCATGACACGTGGTTCACCGAGCATCTGAGCCCACCGCTGACGGTGGTCGAGCTTCCGCTCGCCGATATCGGTCAGCTGGCCGTGGAGCTCCTGATCGAGCAGATCGCATCACCCACGGAGGGGGCGACGGTTCTCGATGATCCGTCCCCCCGGCTCATCGTGCGCGGATCGACGTCCGCGCCGGGCGAGAGCTCGGTGTGAATGCAGTTCGAGCGCAGGTTCCGCGGCGTCAGCCCGAGGAGGAGCGTACGACGAGCTCCGCACGGATCAACCGGCGTGACGGCGCCGAGATGCTACCGCCGATGCGCTGCAGCACGTTCGCTACAGCGAGTTCACCGATCAGACGAACGGGAAGGGCGACCGAGGACAGTGAGGGGGTTAGCCACTCGGCGAACGGCAGATCTCCGTAACCGACCACGCGGACGTCCTCCGGGACGCGACGACCGTTCTCGGCGAGCGCACGCATCGCTCCGAGGGCGAAGAAGTCATCACCGCACAGCACGGCGTCGAATTCGTCCCCACCACGCAACGCGTCGAGACAGGCGCGATAACCCTCCTGAGCCCTCCACTGGGACCCCGCGTTCTCGTACCTGCGAGTCGGGATCATTCGAACCTGGGCCCGAGACTCCGCGGGGTCCATCGCACGCTCGAATCCGCGCCGCCGCGCGGCGATTGTGCCGATAGCGAGCTCTTCGTCGAGATAAAGGATCGAGCTGGCACCGTCGCCGAGCAGATGGCGCGTTGCCACGTAGGCCCCGTGCTCGCTGTCCACTCCGATGAAGTCGCACTCAACGCCGTCCAGCTCGCGAGATACGGTCACCACCGGCGTCCCGGTCTCGCCGACCCGCTGCCAGCAGGAGCTCTGGGCGTGTACCGGGATGGTGATGACGCCCCCTGGGCGGGAGTCCAGAAGCTGCTGGGCGATCCGCTCCTCCTGCTGCGGGTCCTCGTTCGTCGCGAAGACCTCGAGTGCGCACCCAGCGGCACGGACTCCGGTCTCGATGGCGGCCGCGACCTCCGAGGCGAAAGGGTGGGTCAACGAGGGGATGCAGAGCGCCACCGCATCGAGGTGCGGGGCGGTGGAGCCGGCACGAGGAGTCGTGTAGCCGACGCGCTCGGCCTCGTCGAGTACACGCTGACGGGTGGCTTCGCCGACGCCGTCTTTTCCTCGCAATGCACGGGAGACTGTGTTGGCCGAGAGTCCGAGGGACGACGCGAGGTCATCGAGCGTGTGCCGTCGATCGGTCATCGTGTTCCTCTCTATGCAAGGCACCGTGAACATATAGGCGTCCAGCGAGGCGTGGTCCGGCCTCGACGTCGGTGCCGGGTCCCGCCCCTTCCTCGCCGAGGGGAGAGGTTCACTCCTTCAGGGAGAGGACGATGCGCACCAGAGGTGCGACTGTTCCCTCGGCGGGAGTCACGACGAGCCGCAGCCAATGCCCGAAGTCGCGTACAGGCGCGGTCAGGATACCAGCGGCCTCACCGCTGACCGGGGCGTCTTCGTGGTCCACCCAGGTCAGCCCGTCAGCCGAGATCTGACTGTGCAGGGATACGGACCCGCTGCCCCGCTCGAGGAACTGGACGAACCAGCGGGCCTCGCCGGCCCAAGCGGTCTCGAAGGGCTCTGTGGCCCACTGGTCGGTGAGGTCGAGGCCACGCTCGAGCACTGCTGTCTGGGATTCACGCACGAGGATCACCAATCTGCCGAGATGAGAACGGAGTCGAGGTACAGGAAGTTGCGCTGGCCGCTGAGGGTGCGCACGGAGAAATAGAAGTTGAGCAGGTTCTCGAGGGACCCGTAGCGGTCCTCGTAGATCGGCACCGGGACGTCGGACCAGTCCATGAGCTGGTCGTTGAGCTGGACCTCGACGTTCTTGCGCTTGTCGGTGTCGATGACCCAGCGCAGGTAGTGCCAATTGACCTTGGTCGGGACCTCGTTCATGCACAGCTCCTGCGGCTGCCCGTAAACCCGCCAGTCCTCCGGGTCCGGCGCCGTGAAGTCTGTGGCGTAGGGGTAGTCGACCTTCCCCTCGTAGGCCTCACGTGGGGTGGGCTCCGGAACGATCGGGTACCTCCACTGGCGGAGCATGTTCCCGTCCTCGTCGGCGTTCTGGTAGCGCACGACGGTGTGGTAGCGGACGCCGTCATCCCCGCACAGGTCGGTCGCGACGGTGAAAGCGCCGAACTGCGCCTCGGACGGATGGCGGTTCCCGTCCCACTCCATGTCCCCGAAGCCGTTCTCTGCCGACGGGTCCACGACGGCCTCTGCCTTGTAAGCCAGATAGGCCTCGATCTGCAGCAGGCCGCGCCCGCTCATCGTGAGCCGGCGGATGCCGGTGGCGGTGTGCCCGGGGTGGGGTCGGGTGGCGAGCTTGAGGGCGTAGGTGCCGGACATCGCGCCGTGCGTGCCGACGTCGAAGAAGTTGCAGGTGGAGAGCTGGGGCGGGCGGAAGTCCCGGAAGTGGCGGTCCAATGACCCGTACTCGCCCTTGCCGTTGTAGTTGCCGCCGAGCTCGACCCAGCCGTGCAGGCCGGTGTTGAAGTCGTCGTGCGCGAGGATCCGCGGCAGGGGGCGGAACTTCGAGAGGTGCGGATCGCTGCTGCGGATCGCCTCTCTGAGGGAGGCGGCGGTGTCGTCCGGGTGTGCTGGTGTGGTCATGGACGCCAACATTAAGGCTAACGTTAGATCACGTCAAGGGGTTTCATCTCACCGTTAGATCGTCTACCTTGCTCGGAAACCCTTCGGAAGGAAGACGATGACGACTTCTCCGCGCCTCTCGCGCGCCACCCTCGCCTCGACCGCGGGCACCGCCCTGGAGTGGTACGACTTCGCGCTCTACGGAACCGCCTCAGCCCTGGTCTTCGCGCACGTGTTCTTCCCCTCGGGGAGCGAGCTTGCGGCGACCCTCGCGTCGCTGGGCACGTTCGCCGTGGGCTTCCTCGCCCGCCCGGTCGGCGGGGTGATCATCGGCTTGCTCGGGGACCGGGTCGGCCGACGTCAGATGCTCTTCGTGACGCTGCTGCTGATGGCCGCGGCCTCCACCGCTATCGGCCTGCTGCCTACTTACGGGGCCATCGGGGTCTGGGCTCCCGTGCTGCTCGTGATGCTGCGCGTGCTGCAGGGGGTCGGAGCCGGCGGTGAGTACGCCGGCGCCATGCTGCTCTCGGCCGAGCACGCCGTGGATGCGCACCGTGGCCTGAATGCCTCGATCCCGAGTGTGGGCAACGCCCTCGGCTCGCTTATCGCGACAGGGATCTTCTACCTCACCGCGGCCGCACTGCCCCAGGAACAGTTCCTGGACTGGGGATGGCGAATCCCCTTCCTGTTGAGCGCAGTGCTCGCGGTCGCCGCCTTCGTGATCCGGCTGCGCGTTGCCGAGAGCCCCGAGTTCCGGGCAAGCGAGGGCCCGCAGCGAAGCGGTGGAGACCAGCTTGTCGAGGTGGTGCGGCGCGGCGGCCGCAGGATCCCGCTCGCGATGCTCATGAGCATCGCGCCCAACGTGCTCTCGTACCTCCCTTCCGTCTACGCCCTCACCTATCTGGCTAACCAGGTGGGAGCCCCCGAGAGTGTGGGCCTGCTGGGCCTGATGATCGCCAACCTCCTGAAGGTGGTCACGGTCCCGACGGCTGGCTGGCTCAGTGACCGCTTCGGTGGTCGTCGGATCATGATCATCGGTTCCCTTGCCGGTGCGGTACTGTTCTTCCCCTTCTTCCTGCTGCTGGACACCGGGATCCCGCTGTTGATCTGGATCGCATTCGTCATGATCTTCACGTTGTGCTGCGACATGACCCTCGCGTCGCAGGCCATGATGCTCAGCTCTCTGTTCGACGTGGACGTGCGCTACGGCTCGGTGACCTTCAGCCGCGAGATCACGGGCGCCGTGGTGGGAGGAGGCATCCCCTTCGTGGCTGCCGCGCTCACCGGGGTGCTCGACGGGCGGCCGTGGCTCGTGGCACTCCTGTGCTCCGTGCTGTGCGTGGTCTGCGCACTGGGGACGCGGGCGCTGCCGGAGGTGCGGAGCGGCGAGAAGGCGACGAGGGTCGCCTCGGCAGGGTAGCTGCGGGGGAGGCCTCGGCGCGTGACGCTGCAAACCCCCGAATCGTGTGGAGGGCGTGCTCATTCGCCATCGAAGATTTCGTGAACGGGGACAACCGGGACGCCTTCACGACTGAGTACATGTGGAAGATCCAAGGAATCGTGAGCTCGATCAATTCGGCTCTTCGCAGTTGAGGGGG
>NZ_NRGS01000035.1 GCF_002332425.1 Brachybacterium alimentarium
CCTGATCGTGCATCAGTCCCGCAGGACGCGCCATCACACTCGGCCCACAGCACCCCACGCACACCCACAGAATTCACCCTTGACAATGGCACTCTGAGAAGCGTGGATAACCGTCACGCGTGGAGGAAGCATCAGCCGATAAACCCGGCGCAAAGAATCCCCATCACGCCCGAAGTCAGCATGCGACGTTTCATGACGAGAAGGTCGACAGCGCGACGTCCGGCCCTTCACCATGGGAGCTCGCCGGCCGCGGAACTCCCCCACCGGCGCATCGCTCCGTAGCTCAGTCCGGTAGAGCAGCTCCCTCATATGGAGCGCGTCGCAGGTTCGAATCCTGCCGGAGCGTCGAGGCGGTCCAGGACCGCACCCGGGCCTGTCGCCCCTGGTTAAGCTGGCCGCGGCGATGCGCTCACCGCCGTGCGCTCACCGCCGCGACCGCAGGAGGATGCATGTCTCGCACAGCCCCGGATCCGTCCCTCGTGCGCGGAGCGACCGTGCTGATCACCGGCGCCGGGCACGGGATGGGCGCCCTCTATGCCCGACGAGCCGCCCGCGAGGGCGCCGCGTCCCTCGCGCTGTGGGACCGGGACACCGTCGCGATCGAGCAGCTCGCCGCCGAGCTCTCCGCGCAGGGGGTGGATGCCCGCGCCTACCCCGTCGACATCTCGCAGCAGCAACAGATCGCGTCGGCCGCCGCAGACACTCGGGCAGACCTCGGCACCCCCACCCTCCTCGTGAACAATGCCGGCATCGTGCGCGGTGCGATGTTCTGGGAGCACGATCCCGAGCGCGACATCGAGCAGACCGTGCGCATCAACTCCCTCGGCCCGATGTGGCTGACCAGGGAGTTCCTCCCTGACATGATGGCCGACGCCTCCCGGCCACGACGCATCCTGAACGTCGCGTCGGCCGCCGGGACGATGCCGAACCCGCGGATGAGCGTCTACGCGGCCTCGAAGTGGGCGCTGTACGGCTGGAGCGAATCGCTGCGGCTCGAGCTCGAGCGTTCAGGGCATCGCCACCTGGCCGTGACCACCTTCTGTCCCAGCTATATCTCCACCGGCATGTTCGACGGAGCCCGCGGCCCACTGCTCACCCCGGTCATGACCCCGGAACGCGCCGTCGAGAAGGCCTGGATGGCAATGCTGCGGGGCACGCCGGTCGTTATGACGCCGTGGACGGTCAAGAGCGCCTCGATGCTGCGCGGAGTGCTGCCCACCCGAGCGTGGGACCTGATCGCCGACAGGATCTTCCACGTCTACTCCTCGATGGACCAGTTCACCGGTCGCCGCACGCCGGATCGGAGCGACCGGCCGACGGAACCCGGCATCGGGCCGTCCTGAGCGGCCTCGCGGGACGGAACCGTCCGTCGCACCCGCCCCGTACTCTCGGACGAGCCGTCCACAGCTGCCCGGACGGCTCCGCCCCCACCTCCTGAGGAGCCCCGTGCGCCGGTCCGCCACCACCAAGAAGCCCGTGCTGGGCCGACTCGTCCTGCCCGGTCTCGAGGACGCCGACGCCGAACAGCTCGAGCCGCACGAGAGCTACGAGGGCTTGCGCATCGAGGGCGGTGACCTCTCCGGGCGCGATCTGACCGGCACGACCTTCACCGAGTGCGAGCTGGTGGGCGTCACCGCGCACACCACGATCCTCCAGCACGGCCGGCTCGTGGAGACCCGCCTGGAACGGCTGAACGCACCGGTGCTGGACGCCACCCGCTCCACCTGGCGCGATGTCGAGCTGCTCGGCTCCCGGATCGGCGCCCTGGACATCTACGACGCGCAGATCCGCTCCACCCACGTCGTGGGCAGCAAGTTCGACTGGATCAACCTGCGCTCCTCGACGCTCGAGGACGTCCTGTTCGAGGACTGCACGATCGACGAGCTGGACCTCGGCGGGGTCACCGCCACGCGGGTCTCCTTCGTGAACTGCCGCGCCGGCAGCGTCTCCCTCGCGCACGCCCGGCTGACGGACGTGGACCTGCGCGGGCTCGAGGTCGGCTCGATCAGCAACCTCGAGGGGATGTCCGGCGCGACGCTCGACGCCCAGCAGGTGACCGCCCTGGCCCCGGCCTTCGCGAGCCATCTCGGCATTCGGGTGGAGGGCTGAGAACGCCTCTCGGTCGCAAGGGAACCCCCATAGGGTGGGTCGCCGAGCACCCACCCGACGAAGGAGTCGACCGATGACCGGCATCCGCGCTCTCACCCTTGTCCTGGACGACCCATCAGCCGCAGCGACAGCCCTGCGCGACGCCGCCGGCTGGACCCTCGACGCCGACTACGGCAGCTTCGCCTCGCTGACCGCCCCGCACAGCATTCCGCTGTGGCTCAACGCCCCGGCCGACGGCGAGAGGACCGCGCAAGGGATCGTCCTCCACATGGAGTGCACGGACGTCGACGCAGCCTTCGCGCACGCCGTGTCCCGCGGCGCGATCGCCGTCCGGGAGCCGACGGACATGGACTTCGGCGAGCGCTCCGCGTGCGTGCGCCTGGACGCCGCACCGGGAGTGACGATCGACTTCTCCCACCCTCTCGGGTGATGCGAGCGGTCTCGGCACGCCCCCAGACAGCAGAACGCGGGCCGAGGTGATCCCCGACCCGCGCCTGAACAGCCAGCCTAGCTTCAGCCGCGTCCGCTGAGGCGCTGCTTCTTCGAGGTGATCTCGCCGGTGTTGAAGCCCGCGAGGTGCAGCCCGCCGTGGAAGCGCGCATGCTCGATCTTCACGCAGCGGTCCATCACCACGTCGAGCCCCGCGTTCTCCGCGATCGCGGCCGCCTCCTCGTTCCACGAGCCCAGCTGCAGCCACAGGGTCTTCGCGCCCGCGTCGACGGCCTCCTGGGCCACGCCCGGCAGGTCGGCGTCCTTGCGGAACACGTCGACCACGTCCGGCGCCACCGGGAGGTCGGCGAGCGAGGCGTAGGCCGGCTGGCCGAGGATCGTGTCCGCGCGGGGGTTCACGAAGTACACGTCGTACGGAGCGCTGGAGAGCAGGTAGGTCGCCACGAAGTAGCTGGCCCGCGCCGGGTTCGCCGACGCGCCCACGATCGCGATGGACTGAGCCCGGCGCAGGATCGCCAGGCGCTCCGGGGCCGACGGGCCCTGCCAGGTGCGCTGGGGCTGGATCTGGGTCTGGTCGCTCATCGCTCCACTCCTGTCGCGGCCGTGATCGCCTGGTCGAGATCCCACAGGATGTCCTCGACGTCCTCGAGGCCCACCGAGATGCGGATCAGGTCCGCGCGCACGCCGCCCTCGAGCAGCTGCTCGGGGCTGAGCTGCTGGTGGGTGGTCGAGGCCGGATGGATGACCAGCGTGCGGGCATCGCCGATGTTCGCCAGGTGCGAGGCGAGCTGCAGGTTCTCCATGACCTTCTCGCCGGTGGCGCGGGCCGCGGCGGCCTGCTCCTCGGCGGTCTCGAACTCGCCGACGGGCGTGACGCCGAAGGCGAAGACGGCGCCCGGGCCCAGCGGCAGGTACTTCGCGGCCCGCTCGACGTGGGGGTGCGAAGGCAGCCCGGCGTAGGTCACGAAGGAGACGCGCGGATCCGTGTCGAGCCAGTGCGCGACCTCGCGGGCGCCCGCGAGGTGGGCGTCCATCCGCTGAGGGAGCGTCTCGACGCCCTGCAGCAGCTGGAACGCGGCCTGCGCCGAGAGCGACGGGCCGATGTCGCGCAGCTGCTCGGAGCGCAGCTTGGTGAGGAAGCCGTACTCGCCGAAGTTGTCCCACCACTTGATGTCGCCGTAGGACGCGACCGGCTCGGTCATGCTGGGGAACTTGCCGTTGCCCCAGTCGAAGCGGCCGGATTCCACCACCACGCCGCCGAGCGTGGTGCCATGCCCGCCGAGGAACTTCGTGGCGGAGTGGATGACGATGTCCGCCCCGTGCTCGAGCGGCCGCACCAGGTACGGGGTCGCGAGCGTCGCGTCGACCACGAGCGGCACACCGTGCTCGTGGGCCACCGCGGCGAGTCCCTCGAGGTCGGCGATCTCCCCGGAGGGGTTGCCGATCATCTCGACGTAGAGCACCTTGGTCTCCTCGCGGAAGGCCGCGCGGAAGTCCTCCGGGTCCGAGGAGGGCACGAAGGTGGTCTCCACGCCGAAGCGGCGCAGGGTCACGTCCAGCTGGGTGACGGTGCCGCCGTACAGCTGGGCCGAGGAGACCACGTGGTCCCCGGTGCCGACCAGGGCGGCGAAGGTGATGAACTCCGCGCTCATCCCGGACGCGGTCGCGACCGCGCCGATCCCGCCCTCGAGCGAGGCGATGCGCTCCTCGAACGCGGCGACCGTGGGGTTGCCGATGCGGGAGTAGATGTTGCCGTACTTCTGCAGCGCGAACAGGTTCGCCGCGTCGGCCGCGTCGTCGAAGACGAACGAGGTGGTCTGGTAGATCGGGACCGCGCGGGCGCCGTGCTGGGCGTCGGGCGTGCCGCCCGCGTGCAGGGCGCGGGTGCGGAATCCGAAAGTGCGCTCCGCGCTCATGCCGCTGCCCCCGTCCTGGACGGGTGGTCGGCCGGGAGGGTCTCGGCGGTCGCCGCGGCGGCCTCCTGCGCGCTCACGCCGGGCACGACGGGCAGCAGGTCCGTGTTCAGCTCGGTGCCGCGCGCACGGGCGAGGTCCTTCTCCTTCTCGCGCACGATGGGCAGCACGTCGCGGCCGAAGGCGGCGATCTCCTCCTGGAAGTGGAGGTAGCAGGTCAGCATGAGGTTCACTCCTACCTTCTTGTACTCGATGATGCGATCCGCGATCTCCTCGGGGGTGCCGATGAGGCGGGTCTTGAAGCCGTCGTTGTACTGCACGAGGTCCTCGAAGGAGGAGCCGGCCCACATGCCCTTGCCGTCCTTGGTGGAGGCGCCGGCCTCCTGCACGGACTTCCGGAAGCCCTCGACGGCGGGGCGGTGCGCCTTGTCGACGATCTCGCGCAGGGTCTCCTCCGCCTCCTTCCGGGACTCCCGGGCGATGACGAAGCCGTTCAGGCCGAAGCGCGGCGAACGGCCGGCCTGCTGGGCGGAGGCCAGCACGCCGGCGACGTTCTCCTCGTAGCCCTCGAGGGTGCGACCGTTGGAGAAGTACCAGTCCGCGACCCGACCGGCGGTGTCCTGCGCGGCGGTCGAGTTGCCGCCGAAGAAGATCTCCGGATGGGGCCGGCCGGGCACGTCGACGGGCTTCGGGTTCAGGGTGAAGTCGTCGATGGAGTAGTACGAGCCGTCCTGCGAGTAGCCGTTCTCGGTGAGCAGCCCGCGCAGAGCGTTGATGAACTCCTCGGTGCGCACGTAGCGCTCGTCGTGCTCGAGCCAGGGCAGGCCGAACTTCACGAACTCGTCCTTGAGCCAGCCGGAGACGATGTTCACGGCGGCACGGCCCTCGGAGAGATGGTCCGCGGTGATCAGCCACTTCGCGAGCACGCCCGGATGCCACATGCCGGGGTGGAAGGCGGCGATGACCTTGAGCCGCTCGGTCGCACCGAGCAGGGCCAGGGAGAAGGCGGAGGCCTCGTGCTGCTTGTCCGCGCCGTATCTGGCGGCGTAGCGGGTCTGCGTGAGCGCGTAGTCGAAGCCGGAGTTCTCGGCGATCTGGGCCAGGCGCGCGTTGTACGGCAGCTGCCAGTCGGTGCGCTGCTCGATGGTGGAGACGACGAGGCCTCCGGAGACGTTCGGCACCCAGTACGCGAACTTCAGCGGTGTCTCGAAGCTCGAGGCGGGAACGGTGGTGGTCATAGGTCCTCCAGGGTCGGATCCGTCGGGGAGTCTGTCAGCTCAGCCCGGCGACGGCCGGGTCGTCCGCGGGCAGGGACGCGAGCGCGGCGGCGACGGCGGCGACCGCCTCCGGGTTCTGCAGGGACGTCGTGTCCCCCAGCGGTGTCGGCTCGCGGCCGGCGCGACGGTCGCGCTCGGCGTGGACCAGCTCGGCGAGCAGGCGGCGCATGATCTTCCCGGAGCGGGTCTTGGGCAGGTCCGGCACCTCGATCACGTGCCGGGGCTTGGCGATCGGTCCGATCTCGCGGGCCACCCGGGCACGCAGCGCGGCGTGGTCGAGCTCGGCGCCCCCGCCGCTGGGCACCTCGGAGTCGCCGCCGCTGGGCATGAGGAACACCGCCACGGCCTGGCCGGTCAGCGGATCGTGCACCCCGGCGGCGCCCGCCTCGGCGACGGTCGGATCCGCGACCAGCGCTGATTCGATCTCGATGGTCGACAGCCGGTGCCCGGAGACATTCACGACGTCGTCGAGGCGGCCGAGGATCCAGAAGCAGCCGTCGGCGTCGACCGTCGCGGAGTCCCCGGCGACGTAGTAGCCGCCGTGCTCGCCGCGGCCGGCGTAGTCCTTCCAGTACGAGTCGCGGTAGCGCGCGGGGTCGCCCCACACGGTGCGGGCCATCCCGGGCCACGGCCGACGGGCCACCAGCGTGCCGGCGACGCCCGCGGGCTGCTCGTTCCCCTCCGCGTCCACGACGGCCATGTCGATGCCGGGCAGCGCTACGGTCGCAGAACCGGGCTTCAGCGTGGTCACGCCCGGCAGCGGGACGAGCATCGAGGCACCGGTCTCGGACTGCCACCAGGTGTCGATGATCGGCAGCTCACCGCGCCCGAAGGTGCGATGGAACCACACCCAGGCCTCGGGATTGATCGCCTCGCCGACGGTGCCCAGCAGGCGCAGCGAGGAGAGGTCGTGGCCGGTGGGCAGCTCGTCCCCGAACCACGACATGAAGGTGCGGATCAGGGTGGGGGCGGTGTAGTAGACGGTCACGCCGTAGCGCTCGATGATCTCGAGGTGGCGCTCACGGGTGGGCTCACCGGGGGTGCCCTCGTAGATCACCTGGGTGAGGCCGTTGGAGAGCGGCCCGTAGATCTCGTAGGTGTGGGCGGTGACCCAGGCGAGGTCCGCGGTGCACCAGTGGACATCGTCAGCCTTCGCGTCGAAGTGCGCCCAGTGCGACCACGAGGTGTGGGTGAGATAGCCGCCGGAGGTGTGGACCAGGCCCTTGGGCTTCCCGGTGGTGCCGGAGGTGTAGATGATGAACAGCGGGTGCTCGGCGTCGAAGCTCCGGGCCTCGTGGTGCTCACTCGCCGTGTCCACGCTCTCGTGCCACCACACGTCGCGGTCCGGGGTCCAGGCGATGTCGAGCCCGGTGCGGCGCACCACCAGCACGTGCTCGAGGTGCTCGAGATCGCGGGCGGCCTCGTCGGCCTGCGACTTCACCTCGACGGCCTTCCCCCGACGGAACTGCCCGTCGGAGGTGACCAGGAGCTTCGCGCGGGTGTCCTCGAGGCGGAAGCGCACCGCCTCGGCGCTGAAGCCGCCGAAGACGAGCGAGTGCACGGCGCCGAGGCGGGCGCAGGCCAGGGCGATGACGACGGTCTCCACGAGCACCGGGAGGTAGACGACGACGCGGTCCCCCGGGCCGATGCCGAGATCGGTCAGGGCGTTGGCCGCCTGGCTCACGCGGCGCTGGAGGTCCTCGTAGGTGACGGACTCGCGATCCCCGGGCTCGCCCTCGAAGTGCAGGGCGACCTTGGTGCCGTTCCCGGCGCGCACGTGGCGGTCCACGCAGTTCTCGGCCACGTTCAGCCGGCCGCCGACGAACCAGCGGGCCGCCGGCACGCTCAGCTCCCCGGTAGCGGCGTCCGGCACGGGCGGCTCCCACTCGTGGGCGGTGTGCCAGGGCTCGGCCCAGTCCAGCCGGCGCGCGGCGTCCTCCCAGAAGGCGACGGGATCGGCCGACGCGGTCGCGTAGATGCTCGCGTCGACGTTCGCCTGCGCGGTGACCGCGGCGGGCGCCGGATAGGTGCGGGACTCGACGAGTCGCGCTTCGGGGGTGCCGATGGCTCCTGCGGTGTCGACGGCTCCGGTGGTCACAGTGCTCTCCGTACTCTCTGTCGTGCTCGGTGCGGTGCTCGTGCCCACGTCGCTCATGCCCACCTCGCCAGCAGCTTCTTCTCGACCAGGCCCAGCAGGGCGTTGGTGAGGCTGCCCAGCAGGGCGAGCAGCACGATCGCCAGCAGGATCCGGTCCACCCGACCGTTCTGCTGGGAGTCGTTGAGGATGAAGCCCAGGCCCATCGACGAGGCGATCAGCTCGGCCGCGACGAGGAACAGCCAGGCCTGGGCGAGCGCCAGGCGCAGACCGGAGACGACCGACGGCACCACAGCGGGCAGCTGGATCGTGCGGAACAGCGACCAGCCGCGCAGGCCGAAGCAGCGCCCGGCCTCCACCAGGTGGGGGTCGATGTGTCGCAGCGCGGAGGCGACGGTCGTGAACACGGGGAAGAAGGCACCGATCGCGATCAGCGTGACCTTCGATTCCTCGCCGATCTGCAGCCACAGGATCAGCAGCGGCACCCAGGCGAGGGACGGCACGGCGCGCAGGGCCGCGAGCGTCGGGTTGAGCAGGGCGTCGCCCGCCCGGGAGAGGCCGACGACGGCGGCCACGGCGAGGCCCGCGAGCGAGCCGATCGCGAAGCCCAGCAGCACGCGCTGCACGGAGATCGCGATGTGCAGGCCCAGCTCGCCGCGCTCGGCCAGCTCGGCGCCGGCCTGCACGACCGCCAGCGGGCCGGGCAGACGGTACGCCGGCACCAGCCCCGTCGCGGTCACGATCTGCCAGGCGGCGAGGATGACCAGCGGCAGCACGGCGCCCAGGGCCAGGCGCACCCCGGTGCGGTCCCAGAGAGCAGGACGGCCGGACTCCGTCAGGGCCGACGTCCGGGGGCCGGTCGGCGCGGACTCAGGAGTCGCAGGGCCGGTCGAGGTGGGCAGGGGAATGCTCTCCAGGCTCATGACTGCTCCACCGCGGAGGTCGCGAAGTCGGCGTGGATGATCTCGCCGCGGGCCTTCTCGACCGCGTCGGCCCCGCCCTGGACGTCGCCGGAGTCGGCGAGCATCGGGGAGATCGCCTCGAGCACGGCCAGCTGGTCGTCGCCGGGCACGCCGCTGACGTCGAGGTTCGAGCGCTCCTGGATGACGGTGGTCGCGACCTCGAGCTCGATGCCGGCGGCGTCGGCCAGCAGCTGCGCGGTCGCATCGAGGTTCTCCAGCGCCCAGGCGCGGGCCTCCTCGTAGGCGTCCACGACCACCTGGGCGACGTCCGCGTGATTGTCGATGAAGTCCTCGGTGGCGTTGAGGAAGCCGTAGGTGTTGAAGTCGACGTTGCGATACACGAGCTGCGCGTCGGACTCGACCTCGGCGGCGCCCATGATCGGGTCCAGCCCCGACCAGGCCTCGACGCTGCCGCCCTCGAGGGCGGAGCGGCCGTCGGCGTGCTGGAGCGGCTGGAGCTCCACGTCGTCGATCGTGAGACCGGCCTCGCCGAGGGCCTGGACCAGGAAGAAGTAGGGGTCGGTGCCGGGGGTCGCGGCGACCGCACGGCCGGCGAGGTCGGCCGGGTCCGCGATGTCGCTGTCCGGGCCGACGACGAGGGCGGACCACTCGGGCTGGGAGTAGATGCCGATGACCTTGATCGGCGAGTTGTTGGCGCGGGCGAGCAGCGCGGCCGAGCCGGCCGTGGAGGCGACGTCGGCCGAGCCGGAGCGCAGGAACTCGTTGGCCTTGTTCGATCCGGCGGACTGCACCCAGGTCACGGTCACCGACTCGCCGAGGGCCTTCTCGAGCAGCTCCTGATCGCGCACCACCAGGCTGAGCGGGTTGTAGGTGGCCCAGTCGATGCTGAGCGTGCCCGTGCTCCACTCCCCGTCGCCGCCGCCCGTGTCGGAGCCCTCTCCGGCCACGCAGGCGGACAGTCCCATCCCGGCGACCGCGGTGAGTCCGAGGGCGGTGGCGGTGCGGCGGCTGATGCGGTGGGTCATGAGGGAACTCCGTGGTGTGGCAGGGGTGGTGCGGCGGCGTGCGAGGGGGTGGGGCGTGACTATCCGTGCACGCCGAGACCCTCGAGGAGCTCGACGCGGAGGTCGGCCAGGGTGCGGTCGGCGCGATCACGGGGGCGGTCGCCGGGGACCTCCACGGTGCGGGCGATCGATCCGGAGGAGCTGTCCTCGAGGAGAGAGCGCAGGAGCAGCACACGGTCGGCGAGGTAGAGCGCCTCCTCGACGTCGTGGGTGACGACGAGGACGGTGGTGGGCTCGGCCGCATGGATCTCCAGCAGCAGGTCCTGCATGCGCAGCCGGGTCAGGGCGTCCAGGGCGCCGAAGGGCTCGTCCAGCAGCAGCACCTCGGGGCTGCGGGCGAGCGCCCGGGCCAGGGAGGCGCGCTGGGCCATGCCGCCGGAGACCTCGCGGGGGCGCTGCGTGGCGGCGTGCTCGAGGCCGACGAGCTGCAGCAGCTCGCGCACCCGTTCGCGGCCCTCGCGCCTCCCGGTGCCGCGGGGCAGGCCCAGGGCGACGTTGTGCTCGAGGGTGCGCCAGGGCAGCAGGCGCGGCTCCTGGAAGGCGACCGCGGTGCGGGGGTCGGTGCCGCGGAGCGGGGTGTCCCCGATGCGAATCTCACCCGCGCTGGGCCGGTCCAGGCCCGCGATCAGTCGCAGCAGGGTGGACTTCCCGCAGCCCGAGGGACCCACCACGGCGACGATCTCGCCGGCTGTGAGGTCGAGGTCGACCTCACGTAGGACGACCTGGCGTGCACCGGCAGCGGGGAACGACCGGCCGACAGCGTCCAGGCGCACCTCGTGCGACTGCGGGTGCGCCGGGGCCGAGGCGGCCCCGCGGTCCCGGAGACCGCCCGCGTTGCTGCTGGGGGCGTCGAGAGTGCTGGTCATGTCCTCGATCATGAACGCCGACGGCGGCCCGACGCCAACAGCGTGTCATAAGCCGTCATAGTCGCGGTGCGAAGAGAACGGCTGGGAGGGTCCGGGCCGCGGTCCGCGCGCGATGCGCGATGCGGATGGGCCGGGCGGGACGCGGGCGAGACGCGGGTCGGTGGCGTGTCGAGCGAGGGTCGGGGCGAGTGGAGCGCCGGTGCGCGGAGGGGGCGGAGCAGCGGAGCGGGCACTGACGACGCCTCCCCCGCATGTGGCGCAGACCATCCGTGAACGTCAAGTCGCACCAGGTTCCGGGCATCTCGGCCCGTGGCAAGCAAATGGCCGACAAATCCCTCGACCCGGCTCCTTCAAGCCCCTCGAACACGCGCGGGGACGGCTCCTAGCGTGGACGCTTCATCCCCGGGTCCTCCCGTCGGCCGCCCCAGCTGCGGGCGCCGATCCCGGCGCACAGCTCCCGGTCTACGGAATCCGGAGTGTCCTGAGCGTCCGGAGTCCTGAGGACATCGCCTCCGCGCCGCGGGATGAGGCAGACCATCAGCAGCACCGAGAAGGATCAGAACCCCCATGACGCATCAGAACACGCACCGCGCGGTCGGCCGGGCCGTCACGCCTCTCAGCAGCACCCGCCGCGCCGTCCACGCCGTCGGCGGCAGCGCCGTCCTGGGCACCGTCCTAGTCGGCACCGCCTTCGCCGGAGGCTCCTCCGCGATGGCCAACGACGAGGGCCTCGCCGGCTCCGACGAGGCGCCCAGCACCTCCCAGTCCGCTTCTGCCCCGTCCGCTCCGACCGCCAGCGCCTCGCAGGCCTCCTCCTCGGAGGGCTCGCAGACGCTGCGCCAGGGCGACTCCGGCACCGAGGTCGAGGCGCTGCAGGCCTCGCTCAACGCCCAGGGCGCCGAGCTGCCCGAGACGGGCTACTTCGGCTCCATGACCCTCGACGCGGTCACCGACCTCCAGGCCGAGAACGGTCTCCAGGTCGACGGCGTGGTGGGACCCGACACCCACGGCGTGCTCGGCGGCGGATCCGACGGATCCGCCGAGGCCGAGTCCGCCCCCGCCGGCGCCTCCGCCCCGGGCGCCTCCGCGATCCCGGCCAGCACCTCGTCCGCCGGCGGCGACTCGATCGTCGACGCCGCGCGCTCCGCCATCGGCAGCCCCTACTCGTGGGGCGGGGACTCGCTCGGCGGGATGGACTGCTCCGGCCTGATCACCTACGCCTACGAGGCCGCCGGCATCGACGTGCCGCGCACCAGCGGCGAGATCGCCACCCAGGGCCGCAGCATCTCCGAGTCCGAGGCGCAGCCCGGCGACATCGTGGTGTGGCCTGGCCACGTCGCGATCTACGCCGGCGACGGACAGATCATCGATGCCTCCGGCTCCCAGCAGCAGGTCGTCGAGCGCGGGATCTGGGGCAACCCCACCGGGTTCGTCACCTACCGCTGATCGACCCCCTCGGCGACTGCGCCGACCCCCGAGACCCGGCCCCGCATCCAGCGGGGCCGGGTCTCGTCGTTATGGGCTCGAGGCTCGGGGGCGCCGCGCACAGGGCACCGGGCACCGGGCACCGGGCACCGGGCACCGGCTCAAGACTCAGGACTGTGCGCTCAGCGGCGCAGACGGTGCTCCAGGGAGGCCTTCACGCCGGACCACTCGTCGGCGAGGATCGAGTAGACGACCGTGTGCCGCAGGGTGCCGTCGGGCATGATGCGGTGCGCCCGCAGGATGCCGTCCTGCTGGGCGCCGAGGCGCTCGACGGCACGGCGCGAGGCGATGTTGAGGTGGTGCACCCGGAACTCGACACCCAGGCAGCCGAGCTCCTCGAAAGCATGGGTGAGCAGCGCGAGCTTGGTGGCCGCGTTCAGCCCCGTGCCGTGGGTGGAGCCCGCCATATAGGTGCTGCCGAGCTCGAGACGACGGTCCCGCAGGGAGATGTTCAGGAAGGTCGTGTGGCCGATGACCCGGCCGCTCCCCCGCTCCACCACAGCCCAGGAGGCCGTGCGCTCCGCCTCGTCGGAGGCGCACTGGTCGGCCACCCGAGCGGCGACCTCCTCGGGCGGGGGCACGTGCGGTGCGTAGGGGATCCGCCAGATCTCCCCGTCGGCCACGACCTCCCGCAGCCCGTCGACATGCTGCGGGCCCAGCGGCTCCAGGCGCACGCGATCGTTCTCCAGCGGCACCGGCCGGGGCTGGTCCATGGGGGCGGTGGAGACGCTCGCGAGGGTCGACCGGTGCGAAATCATCAGTGCCTGTCCATCAGTGCTTGTCCATCAGTGCTTGTCGATCGCCATCTCGTAGTAGCGCAGCAGGTCGTCGGACGCATTCTCCCAGGAGAACTTCTCCGCCTCGGCGCGCGCCGCCGCGCGGATCCGGCCGCGCAGAGACGTGTCGCCCAGCCGGGTGAGCGCCGCGTCGAGGCTCGCCTGGTCCCCGGCGTCGAAGAGCAGCCCGTCCTTCCCGTCGGTGACCTGCTCCATCGTCGGTCCCGAGCGGGCGGCGACCACCGGGAGCCCGGAGGCCATGCCCTCGAGGATCACCAGCCCCAGGGTCTCGGTGACCGAGGGGAACACGAAGGCGTCCGCGCTCGCGAACGCGCTCGCGAGCTCCTCGCCCTCCATGAAGCCGGGGAACAGGGTCGCGGTGCCCGCGAACATCCGCTCGAGCTCCCGACGGTAAGGGCCGTCGCCCACGATCGCGAGCGCCACGTCGTCCCGGCGCTCCATCATCGGCCGCAGCGAGTGGATCTCCTTCTCCGCAGCCAGCCGGCCCACGAACACCAGCAGCTTCTTCTCCGGATGCCCCTGCGAGAGGCGCTCGCGCATCGCCTCGGACGCGAAGCGGGGGTGGAAGGTCTGCGTGTCCACCCCGCGACGCACCACGTGGAGGTTCTGCAGGCCCTTCTCGGCGAGCTCGGCCTTCATCGACTCGGAGGTCGCGAGGTTGATGTCGGCCAGGGCGTGGTTGCGCTTGATCTGCCACCACACGGCGGGCTTGCCCCAGCGGTATGCCCGGTAGAGGTCCAGGTAGCGCGGGATGTGCGTGTGATAGCTCGCCACCAGCGGGATCCGCTGCCGGTGCGCGGCGTAGGCCCCCGAGGAGGCCAGCAGGAGCGGCTGCGCGGCATGGACCACGTCAGGATGGAAGCCGCGGATGATGCCGTCCACGGTGGGGTTGGGGAGCGTGAAGCGCCGATGCTTGTAGAACGGCAGAGTCACCGGTCTGATCCCCACCACCCGGGCCCCATGGTGCTCGGTGACACCCAGCTCCGGGGCGATCACCATGACCTCGTGCCCGAGGTCGGTGAACCGGTCGACGGCGTGGCGGAGCCTGGTCACCACGCCGTCGACCGACGGCAGGAAGGTCTCCGTGACGATCGCGATCTTCACGGACGGATGCTCACTTCCAGGTCACGGTGGGCATGACGAGCTCGCGCCGCACCCGATCGGTGTTGTTCAGGGCGACCTTGATGACCTCGGTGAGGTGCTCCTCGGTGAGCAGGTGCGGCTCCAGGCCCAGCGAGAGGAGGGTGGTGTTGACCGCGTTGTAGTAGTGGTCGTACTTCTCCACGCGCGGGTTCTCGGTGGTGGCGATCTCCACGTCCTGGCCCAGGTCGTGGGCGACCTTCTGCACCTTCTCGGCGAGCTCCTTGACGGAGAACTGCTCGGTGAACTGGTTGTACACCCGGAACTCGCCGCGATCGGCCGGGTTCTCGCAGGCGATCTCGATGCAGCGCACGGTGTCCTGGATGTCCAGGTAGCCGCGGGTCTGGGAGCCGTTGCCGTAGACGGTGAGGTCGTGGCCGATGGCCGCCTGGACGATGAAGCGGTTCAGGGCCGTGCCGAACACCGCGTCGTAGTCGAAGCGGTTGACCAGGCGCGGGTCCAGACGGGTCTCGTCCGTCTCCAGGCCGTAGACGACGCCCTGGTTGAGATCGGTGGCGCGGATGCCCCAGATGCGGCAGGCGAACATGATGTTGTCGCTGTCGTGCACCTTGGTGAGGTGGTAGAAGGAGCCGGGGGCCTTCGGGAACGGCAGACGGTCCTTGCGGCCCTTGTGCTCGATCTCGATCCAGCCCTCCTCGATGTCGATGTTCGGCTGGCCGTACTCGCCCATCGTGCCGAGCTTGACGAGATGGCAGTCGGGGGCGAGGTCCTTGATCGCCCACAGCACGTTCAACGTGCCCTCGACATTGTTGCGATGGTTCTCGATCGCATGCTCGCGATCGATCATCGAGTAGGGCGCGGAGCGGTGCTCGGCGAAATGCACGAATGCCTCCGGTGCGGTCTCCTGGAAGATCGCCGAGACCGCGTCGTAGTCGGTGAGGTCCGCGATCTTCACGGCGATGTCCTTGCCGGAGACCTCCTTCCACGCCGCCACCCGCTCCTCGAGCGGGAGGATCGGGGTCACGGAGTTCGAACCCAGCTCCTCGTCGATGTCCCGACGCACCAGGTTGTCCACGATGGTGACGTCGTGGCCCTTCTGCGAGAGGTACAGGGCTGTGGGCCATCCGCAGAAGCCATCTCCGCCGGCGACGACGATCTTCATCTCGTGGGTCCTCCCATGGGTCCGGATCCCGGCCGATGTGCCGAAGCCGACGGCCGGATTGTGAAAGTGCGTGTCCACTCATAACGTAGTGCAGGTCGCGGGCTGTTCAAAGAGACGGAAAGCCCGCCTTAACTGCGGAGGAACATGCCATGACGAACGTGGACGACGAGGTCTCGACGGCGCGTTCCTCCATGGCGGAATCCACTGTATCCCGCGTTCCGCGTCCGTTTCCGAGCACCTCCTCCAGGGTGCTCGTGATGGCGATCGTCAACCGCACCCAGGACTCGTTCTTCGACGAGGGCCGCACCTGGGGCCTCGAGGACGCCGTCGAGGCCGGGCGCGCGGCCGCCGCGGACGGAGCCGACCTCATCGACGTGGGCGGCGTGAAGTTCGCGCCCGGCGACCCGCTGCCCGTGGACGAGGAGATCGCCCGGGTGGTCCCGGTGATCCGGGCCCTGCGCCACGACCTGCCCGAGCACGTGCTGCTCTCCGTCGACACCTTCCACGCCACGGTCGCCGAGGCCTGCCTCGAAGTGGGCGCGGATCTCATCAACGACACCACCGGACTCTCCGACCCGCAGATGGCGGCGACCGTCGCCCGCACCGGCGCCTCGCTCGTGCTCACCCATTCCGCGGCCGAGCCCCGCCAGCCGTATCCCCGTCCGCAGTACGACGACGTGGTCCAGGAGGTGCGGGAGTTCCTCGCCGCGCGCCTGACCCGTGCCCGGGAGGCGGGCATCGCTCCCGAGCAGCTCATCGTGGATCCGGGACCGGACCTGAACAAGAGCACCCTGCAGACCCTCGAGGTGCTGCGCGACTGGCGCACCGCCACCGGGTTCGACCTGCCCGTGCTCGCGGCGCTGTCGCGCAAGGACGTGATCGGCGAATCGCTGGGCCTGCCCAAGGAGGACCGGCTCGAGGGCTCCCTGGCCGCGGCGGCCTGGGCCGTGCACCGGGGCGCGCGGATCCTCCGGGTCCACGACGTGCAGGCCACGGCGCGCTTCGTGCGGATGCTCGAGGTGCTCGAGGGATGGCGCGACCCCGCCGGCCCGCTGGTCCACAACGACTGAGGCGCGGGGTGCCGGGTGCCGGGTGCGGGAGCGTCGAGTGCGGCCGCGTCGGGTGCGGGGTGCCGGGTGCCTGGTGTGTCGGGTGTCGGGTGCGCCGGGTGCGGGAGCGTCGAGCGAGTTTTGTGCCGCCACGTGCGTCGAACATCGGTTGTGATGTCTCAG
>NZ_NRGS01000036.1 GCF_002332425.1 Brachybacterium alimentarium
GGCTCTTCAGAGTTGAGTGTGGGCGCGCCGGTGGTGCGGGGTAGCTGGGGATAGACGTCGAGGTCCTCGATGATGAGCGGACTCTTACCTCTGCTCGCACCAAGGACCTCGACAATGCACAACCATAGTTGCGTATGCCCTGACACGCTCGATCGCTGCGACCGATGCGACCTTCTGCTGGACTTCCCCGGCCTCCATCTGGTGGCCGTCTCGAAGGCCCGGGCCGGGCTGGTCCTCGAGGTCGAGTCCTGTGACCCGGTGACGGGATGTCCTGGTTGCGGAGTCATCGCCACTGGTCACGGACGGATCGCGGTTGAGGTGATCGATGCGCCTTGGGCGGGCCGGCCGGTGCGGATCCGCTGGCGCAAGCGCCGCTGGGTCTGCCTCGAGGACGTTTGCAAGGTGGCCACGTTTCTCGAGCAGGACCCGGAGGTTTGCGCCCCGCGGGGCCTGCTGAGCACGCGCGCGATCCGCTGGGCGATCGGTCAGCTCCGCCGTGAGGGAGCGACGATCCAGGGCCTCGCCCGCCAGCTCAGCACGACCTGGAACACGCTCTGGTCCCAGGTCCAGCCCGTCCTGGCCCGGGCCGCGGAAGACCCGTCGCGGTTCGAGGGCGTGCAGGTCCTGGGCGTGGACGAGCACATCTGGCACCACCGTGACCCGCGCCGGCGCGGGCCGAAAGCGCTCACCGGGATGGTGGACCTGACCCGAGGAACCCACCCCACTGCGAGGCTGCTCGACCTCGTCCCAGGTCGGTCCGGGACGGTCTATCGCGACTGGTTGGGCCAACGCGGTGAGAGGTTCCGGGAGGAGATCGAGATCGCGACGCTGGACCCGTTCCAGGGATACAAGAACGCGATCGATGACCAGCTCGAGGACGCCACCTGCGTGCTGGACGCCTTCCACATCGTCAAGCTCGCCGGCGCAGCGGTCGATGACGTCCGCCGCCGAATTCAACAAGAGACCCTCGGCCACCGCGGCCGCAAGGGCGACCCTCTGTTCGGGATCCGGCACATCCTCCGCGCCGGGCGTGAACGCCTCACCACGCGCCAGCAGAACCGCCTGGCCAGGGCATTCTCCGCTCACCCCGATCACGTCGCAGTCGAGGTCGCCTACCAGTGCGCGCAGGACCTCCGAGACGTGTTCCACCAGGCCACACCCGCCCAGGGACGTCGGCTCGCCGAGCAACTCATCGACACTCTGCCGTCCTGCCCGATTCCCGAGATCGCAAGGCTCGGGAAGACGCTGCGTCGCTGGAAGACGGCGTTCCTGGCCTACTTCGACACCGACGGCGCGAGCAACGGCGGCACGGAAGCCATAAACGGGATCATCGAGCTCGGCCGCCGTATTGCCCGTGGGTTCCGGAACTTCGAGCACTACCGCCTCCGAATGCTCCTCATCGCTGGCGGACTCGACGCCTCACCCCACACTCATCTCTGAAGAGCCGGATATCGAGGGCACCGATGCCGATGCCGTTGGACAGGCCGATACCGACCACAGCACGGATGTGACCTCCGACACCCCCTCTGAGCCAGCCTCGGACACCTGGTCAGAGCCCATTTCCGACGCGGCCGCCGATGTCAGCAGCAGGGGCGGCACCGGCACCCGCTGAGCGTCGGCCTCCTCCGTCCAGCTCGTTCTCCCAGGGAACCGTTACACTCCACGGGCCGAGAACTCCGCGGGAAGGATCCCTGTGACAGCAGCAACCGGGAAGTCCACCGAAGCCCCGGCCTCGAAGAAATCCGGCTTCCGTCCGGACGTCCAGGGGCTGCGGGCGATCGCCGTGCTGCTCGTCGTGCTCTACCACGCAGGCGTCTCGCGGCTCTCCGGCGGGTACGTCGGAGTGGACGTCTTCTTCGTGATCTCCGGATTCCTGATCACCACGCACCTGCTGGAGATGCTGCAGACGCACGGACGGATCCGCTTCGGCAGCTTCTACGCCAAGCGCGCCCGGCGGATCCTGCCGGCCTCCCTCCTGGTGGGTCTGCTGACCGTGGTGGCGGCCTGGATCTGGATGCCGCCGCTGCTGATGAACGAGGTGGCCCGGGGCGCGGTGGCCGCCGCCCTGTACGTGCCGAACATGCTCTTCGCCTCGCAGGAGACGAACTATCTGGCGGAGACGAGTCCGTCGGTCTTCCAGCACTACTGGTCGCTCGGCATCGAGGAGCAGTTCTACCTGTTCTGGCCCGCGATCCTCGCCCTCGGCTTCTGGCTCGGCCGGCGCAGCGAGAAACGGCTGCTGATCATGGCCGCCGTGCTGACGGCCGGATCCTTCGCGCTGTGCGTGGCATGGATGGGCGTCTCCCAGCCGTGGACGTTCTTCTCCCTGCCCACGAGAGCGTGGGAGCTCGGCGCCGGCGCGCTGGTCGCCTTCCTGATGCGCACCGGAGCCCCGTGGCTGCGGCGGGTCGGCATCGGTCTGCTGTCCTGGGTGGGCCTCGGACTCCTGCTGGGCGTCGGCCTGCTGTACCAGGAGGAGACCCCCTTCCCCGGTTACACGGCCGCGCTGCCGGTGATCGCGACGGCTCTGCTGATCATCGGCGGGGCCGCGCCGGGCGCGCTGAACGCGAATCGTCTGCTGAGCCTGCGCCCGTTCCAGTTCGTCGGCGCGATCTCGTACTCGCTGTACCTGGTGCACTGGCCGCTGTTGGTGATCCCGCAGGTCGCCGTGGGGGAGGAGAACCCGCTGCCCCTGTGGAGCACGCTCGCCCTGGGCGCGCTCGCGGTCCCGGTGGCCTGGCTGCTGTTCCGCTTCGTGGAGCGCCCGGTGATCGCCTGGTCCCCGCTGCGCACCCGCTCGCAGCTGTGGACGGGCGTCTCCGCCCTGGCCGCCTCCGCCGTGCTGATCGCGGCCGGCAGCGGTGCGCATCTCGCCACCGAGCAGGAGGACACGACCACGGACAAGACGGCCTCGGCGGAGGAGGTCACGGAGGAGCCCGAGGGCACCGACTTCGTCCCCGCGAACCTCACGCCCACCCTCGAGGACGCCGACGACGACAACCCCGCGATCTACGACAACGACTGCCATCGCGACAAGGAGGGCACCGACTCCAGCGGCTGCCAGATCGGTGACAACGAGGACGCCCCGCTGGTGTTCCTCTTCGGCGACTCCCATGCGGCCAGCTGGTATCCGGCGCTCGAGGAGCTCGCGAAGGACGGCAAGATCCGCCTGGACACGAACACCAAGAGCTCCTGCTACTCGGCGAACGTGCAGGAGGAGCTCGAGGGTGTGCCGTACACCGACTGCGACCAGTGGCGCCAGGGCGTGATCGACCGGATCAACGAGGAGCAGCCCGAGCTGGTGCTGATGGCGAACTACGGCGCCGAGCGGATCGATCGCGTGGGCGGCACGGACGACTTCGGCGCCGACTGGCAGCAGAGCATGGAATCCACGATCTCCGCGATCGATGGCCCGCAGGTCGACGTGATCGCCGACGTCCCCCACCAGGACGTGACTCCGGCAGTCTGCCTCTCGAAGGATCTGGAGAGCGCCGACGAGTGCGCGATCCCGCGCGCCGAGGCCTTCGATCCGGCGGTCGTGGAGGCCGAGAAGGCGGCGACGGAGGACACCGATGCCCGCTACCTGGACTTCTCGGACTACCTCTGCAACGAGGAGGAGTGCCCGATGATCATCGGGAACTTCCTGGTCTACCGCGACGGCCATCACCTCACGGCGCACTACAGCCGTGAGCTGACCGAGCCGCTGTGGGAGGAGCTCAGCAGCGCGCTCGACTGACCCGGGCGGCGCGGGGCACGGGGCACGGCGGCGCGGCGAACCCGGGCGCGCCCGGCTGGCGCCCTGGTCCGGTCCGCGGCGTCGCAGTCACCAAATGTGAGCTGGGGACCTATGTGAGCACCTCACATAGGTCCCCAGCTCACATTTGCAGCAGGGACGCCCACGTGCGGCGCGGCGCGGGGCAGTGTCGGCCCGTGCCCGTGCCCGTGCCCGTGCCCGTGCCCGTGCCCGTGCCCGTGCCCGTGCCCGTGCCCGTGCCCCTGCCCGTGTCCGTGCCCGTGTCCGTGCCCGAGTCTGAGTCCGAGTCTGAGTCTGAGTCCGAGGCTGAGTCCGTCGCCTAGCCCTTGACGGCGCCGGCGGCGAGGCCCTGCACGTAGAAGCGCTGCAGGCAGAGGAACAGGATCACGCACGGGATCATCGCGATCACGGAACCTGCCACCAGCTGCCCGAAGTCGACTTCGCCGTAGGTGCCCACCTGGATGTTGAGCAGGGCGATGGGGAGGGTGAAGTACCTCTCCGTGGTGAGGAAGGTGAGCGCCCCCAGGAACTCGGTCCACGAGGTGAGGAAGGCGTAGAGCGCGGAGCTCGCGATCCCCGGAAGGATCATCGGCCGCAGCACACTGACCAGCATCCGCACGGTCCCGGCACCATCGATGATCGCGGAGTCCTCGAGCGCCTGCGGCACCGTGTCGAAGGTGTTCTTCATGAGGAAGATGCCGAACGGCAGGGCGAAGTTCGTCGAGAACAGCACCAGGCCCAGCAGGGAGTCCGTCAGTCCTACGGAGTTCATCAGCAGGTACAGGGGAGTGAGGATCGCCTGGAACGGCACCATCATCGACAGCAGGATGAGGCTGAAGGCGAGGGGGACCCACGGAACAGGAACTTGGAGAATCCGTACCCGGCGAGCGTCGCCACCACAGCCGTCAGCGCCGCGGTGGACAGCGACACGATGATGCTGTTGATGACGGGGCGCAGCATCGTGCCGTCCGAGGAGAGGAAGAACGAGAAGTTCTCCCAGGTCAGATCGAACATCTCTCCGAGACCGGGGGTCCCGAGGATCACTTCGTGCGGCTGGAAGGCTCGCAGGATCGACCAGAGCAGCGGGACGATGAAGATCAGCGCGAAGAGCACACCGATGATCGCGTAGGGGACCTTCCGACGATCCCGTATGGCGCGCGCTGAATGGTGGTCGCCGGTGGCGTGCGGTGAATGTCGACGTTCGGCGGCGGACGCCGCACGTCGGTCCCGGGTGGCCGGCTGGGGACGGCTCATCACTCGTCACTCCCTCTCAGCAGAACGAACTGGAGCACGGTGATCAGCGCCGTGAACAGGACGAGGATCAGGGAGATCGCGGTCGCGGAGCCGAGCTGGAGCTCGACGAAGGCGCGGTTGTAGATGTAGCCGACGATGGTCATCGTGTCGGTCCCCGGCCCGCCCTTGGTGAGGATGAAGAACTGGTTGAAGGCCAGGAATGAGCCGATCACGGAGATGATCAGTGACATTCCGATGGCCGGTCGGATGATGGGGGCGGTGATCGACAGCTCGCGACGCAGCCAGCTCGCGCCGTCGATGTCGGCGGCCTCGTAGACCTCCGACGGGATCCCCTGCATCGCGGAGAGCAGAAGGATCATCGTCAGGCCCGGCACCGCCCAGATCACCAGGCCCGACAGCAGGATCGTGGCCGTGGTGCCGTCGAGCAGCCAGGCCGTGCTCCCGTCGGAGACGCCGATCGCTGCGAGAATCCGATTCAGGGCCCCGGAGTCGGGCTGCGCCTCGAGCACCAGCATGTAGCTGAGGGTGGTCAGCCCCACGACGTACGGGATGAAGAAGATCGTGCGCAGGAGGGTAGATCCCCGACGATTCGCACGCACCAGGACCGCCAGCCCGTACCCGAGAAGCAGGATCGGGACGGTGACGATCGCGGTGTACAGCAGCGTGTAGCGCAGTGCCTTCCACATCCCGGGGTCGCGCACGGCCTGGACGTAGTTGTCGAGGCCGACGAACCTGTACTCACCGATCAGCGGCCAGTTCGTGAAGGAGATGTAGACCGCGAAGGCGAGCGGGATCAGCGCGAAGAAGGTGACCAGGGCTATCGCGGGGGCGACCAGCACGATGCCTGTCGTCGGACGGTGCGTCAGGGAGCGCGGTCGGCCGGAGCGCTGTGGGCGGGGCGGTCCCGTGCGGGGAGCAGGCCCCGCTGGTCCGGGTCGCGCCTCAGCGTTGAGAGCGGTCATGACGGACTCCTAGAGCTGTGTCTGGGTGAGGATGCGGTCGTATTCGGACTGCGCCTCGGCCATGGCGCCGGCGACGTCCCCGTCGAACACGGCACGGCGAATCATGGCGAGCCACGGGCTGGCGGACTGGTTGTAGAGCAGGTTGTAGGCGAGGGTGGAGGGGACATAGCCCTCGTCAAGGTTCGACACGGGCACGACGGCCTGCTCGTAGGACTCGGCGAACTCGGCGTCGACGCTGTCGGACCGGACGGGCATGTAGCCGCTGTCCGGCAGCGCGCGCTGGACGTTCAGTTCCAGGGTGTGCGCCATGAACATCCAGGCGCCTGAGGCGTTCGGGGCGCCGTTGAGCAGACACATGTTGTCCCCGCCGGAGAAGGTGGCGTGTCCTCCCTCGGGCCCCGGCAGGAGCACGTTCTGGGAGATCGGGCGGAAGTCCGCGTCGGCCTCGGCAACCGCGGAGCCGTAGGCCCCGGGGAAGAAGACGACCTCGCCGGAGCGGTAGTCGTGGCCCCACTGCGCGCCGTCCTCGACGAAGCTGCGCCGCGGGACCAGCTCGTCGACCCACAGCTGGCGATGGAACTCGAGCACCGCTTCGACCGTGTCGTTGCCGACGACGTTCCCGGACTGGTCGCCGAGCTCGCCGGTGATCAGGTCGGTGTCCGCCGCCCAGATCATCGGCTGGATGGTGAAGCCCATCGCACCGGACGCGTTGCCGGGGAACGTCCATGGGTGCACGTCCGGCAGAGCGGACTTCACGGACAGGCAGGTCTCCATCAACGACTCGAGGCTGCCGGAGATCTCGGAGAGCTCGAACCCGGCGTCCCCCAACAGGTCGGTGTTCGCGAAAAGGGTCGAGTAGTCCCCGATGAAGGGGATCCCGTAGATCCGGTCCTCGTAGGTGGCCAGGCCCAGATGCCCGGCGGACAGCGCGTCCCGGAACGGGAGCGCCTCGACCAGCTCGGTGACGTCGGCGAAGGCATCGCGCACCGAGAACAGCGGGCAGTTGATGAGGTCGAAGTCGACGATGTCCGGCACCGAGCCGCCGCGGATGGAGGTGGCGAGCTTGGTGACGTACTGCGCGTCCGGGATCGGCAGGACCTGCACCTCGAGGTCCTCGTGGAGCTCATTGAACGAGGTCGCGGCTGCCTGGATCGCCGTCTGCGTCGCGGCGCGGCACCAGACGGTGACGGTACCGGCGGCTTCCTCGCCGAAGCCGTCTGCGGTGGTGTCGACCGGGGCGAGGGTGCCCGCACAGCCGGCGAGCGCGGCCAGACCCGCGCCGGCTGTCCCGAGCGCGAGACCTCCGTGGAGGAATCGGCGCCGGGAGAGCATCAGTCGACCTCGAGGGGGAGCCAGACGCGCATCGGGGCGACGCTGCGGTTGCCCCACGCGTAGTAGGGGATCGCGGTCCAGGTGGCCGGGATGCGGGTGCTCGCGGCCTCGGCGGATCCGTGGAGCGGGTACGGCCAGGCGGATGCCGACGGCGAGACCGTCACGGAGCTGCCCTGGATCGCCAGCGGGATCGCGCCGTCGAGCGCAGCGATCGGCGCCCCGGGGACCGGAGTCGCGCTCGGATCCACCGCCGCGTCGTCGACCGTCAGCGCCTCGTCCTGGCTCCGATTGTCCTGCGTGTCCTGCGTGTCCTGGGTGTCCTGGGTGTCCTGGGTGTCCCGGGTGTTGTGGGTGTTGTGGGTGTCGTGGGTGCCCTCGGTGTCTGCGATGTCCTCGTTCTCGATCGCGTAGACCAGCGGCCCGCGCTCGAGGGCGACGGCGCCGCGGGAGGCGTCGAGGCGGTGATGGGTGCCGACGAAGCGCGGGGTGAGGTCGAGGTGCAGCTCGATCACGTCGCCGACGTCGAAGGTCGCCTCGATCGTCGCGTAGTCGTCGTCGGCCAGGAGCGGGACGTCGGTGCCGCCGACGCTCAGGCGGGCGGTGCCGCGCGACCAGTGGGGGATCCGCACGGACAGGCTGGTCGGGGAGGAGGGCGCCTCCTCGACGGTGACGCGCACGAGTCCGTCGACGGGGTAGCCGGTGGCGACGGAGACGCTCAGGCGCTCCGTCCCCTCTCCGGTCGACCAGGTGCCCGCGGCGAACTGATGGATCTGCAGACCCTCGCTCGTCGACGTGGCGACGAGGTGGTCGAGGCTCGCGAAGGTGCGCATGATGTTCGGCGGGCAGCAGGCGCAGTCGAACCAGCCGCGTCGGCCGTGCGCGATCGAGCGGCCCTCGTCGGCCTTCGCGCCCTCGCGCAGCTGGAGCGAGTTCACGTAGAAGTACTCGGTGCCGGCGAGGGAGACCCCGGCCAGGAAGGCGTTGAACAGGAGCCGTTCGACGGCATCGGCGTAGACGCCCTTGCCGGTGGCCAGCAGGAGCCGCCATGCCCACTGGATCGCGCCGATGGCCGCGCAGGTCTCGGCGTAGCCGCGGTCGGTGGTCATCTCGTACGGGTCCCCGAACGCCTCCCAGTCCCAGCGGGCGCCCATCCCGCCGGTGACATAGGTCTTGGTGGCCAGGAGGTCGGCGAACACGGCCTCGCTGCGGGCGAGCAGCTCCGCGTCGCCGTCCTCGATCGCCTGGTCGGTGGCTCCGGCGAAGAGGTAGAGGGCGCGCACGGCGTGGCCCTCCACGGAGTGGGCGGCGCGCACCGGGACGTCGGCGGAGAAGTAGCCGGGCCCGGGGTGGGCGCCGGGGAACCGCTCGTCGGCGCCGCGCACGTCGAGGAAGAACCGAGCGAGGTCCTGGATGTCCGTGCGGTCGGTGAGGCGGTACAGCTCCACGAGCGCCATCTCGATCACCGGATGCCCGCAGGTGGAGTGGCGCAGATCCGGCCCGAAGACGCTGCGGAGGTGATCGACGATCCGCAGGGCGACGGCCAGCAGCTCCTCCTCGCCGGCGCTGCGGGACAGGGCGACCGCGGCCTGGATCAGGTGCCCGTAGCAGTAGAGCTCATGGTTCCAGGCCATGTTCGAGTAGCGCTCCTCGGGGGAGTGGCGCAGCGTGTGCACGCTGTTGAGATAGCCGTCCTCCTGCTGGGCGGAGGCGATCCAGCCGGTGACCTGCTGGGCCATCCCGCGCAGTTCGGGGTCGTCCTCGCGGCCGAGCTCGTAGGCGACCGCCTCGAGCCACTTGTAGCCGTCCGAGTCCTGGAAGATCATGCCGGACGCCTCGCCCTGCTCCGCGCCGCCGACGATGCGGAAGTTGCGGAACGTGCCGGAGGCCTCGAGCTGCTCGTACCCCGAGCGGAGCCCGGCGGAGCGGTTGCGCTGCTGTCGGGTGTGCCAGAAGCCGTCGGTGATGCGGGCGTCGCCGGGAGCGAGGGGTCGCAGGGCAGCGCTCGCCTGCGTGGTCGGGACAGCGGGGGCGGAGAGCTGGGCGGGCGCAGCGGCCATGGAGGAACCTCGCAGGATGCGTCGTTGCGGAAAATGCGGAAACTGTGTTTCTGTGACGATAATGGCACGGTCGCGTCCACGCGACAACCCCTCGCTCCGACCCTGGCGCGGAGCACCGGGACATCACTGGAGGTCACGTGAAGAACTTGCAGAACGCGGTGCCGCGCATCGTCGACGTCGCCGAGCTCGCCGGGGTCTCGGTGAGCACCGCGTCCAAGGCCCTCAACGACACCGGGCAGCTGCGCGAGGACACCCGCACCCGCGTCAAGGAGGCCGCGGCGCGCCTCGGATTCGTCGTCGGCGCCGCAGGGCGAGGGCCCGCAGATACCCGCACCTACACCGTGGGCCTGCTGACCACGGACAGCTTCGGACGCTTCACCATCCCGCTGCTGATGGGCGTCGAGGACGCCCTTGCCGCTGGACGGATGGCGATCATCCTGTGCGACACCCGCGACGACGTCCTGCGCGAGCGCCACTACCTCGCCTCCCTCCAGGAGCGCCGGGTCGACGGGCTGATCATCACCGGTCGCACCACCGATCCGCGGCCGTCGGTCGGGCTGCAGATCCCGACCGTCTACGCGTTCTCGCCCTCGGACGACCCCGAGGACCACGCCGTGGTGGCCGACGAAGGGGCCGGTGCGGCGATGGCCGCCGAGCACCTGCTGGCCATGGGGTCACGCCGTATCGCCCACGTCACCGGTCCGCAGCGGCACCATTCGGCCGACGCCCGAGCGGTCTCCGTGCAGGAGACGCTGGGCGACAGCCTGATCACCCCCGCCCTGTTCGGGCACTGGTCCGAGGAATGGGGCCGCACCGCCGTGGACATGCTGCTGGCCTCCCATCCCGACCTCGACGGCCTGGTGTGCGGCTCCGACCAGATCGCGCGCGGCGTGACCGACCGACTGCGGGAGAAGGGGATCGACGTCCCCGGGCAGGTCCGCGTCACCGGCTTCGACAACTGGGAGGTCATGGCGCTCGCCTCGCGGCCGCCGCTGACCACAGTGGACATGGGCCTCGCCGAGCTCGGGCGCCTCGCCGGCCGCACCCTGCTCGACCTGGTCGAGGGCCGCACCGAGCCCCCGCGGCGCCAGGTGCTCGCGCCGCGCCTGGAGGTGCGCGCCTCGAGCCTGTGAGAGGTGCGTGTCTCGATCCTGTGGCCCCGCCGGATCGCGTCGCCCGGGACGTGAGCGTCCGATGCGCGTCGCCCGAGCCCCCGCCGCCCGTGGCAGCGACCTACTCGGCCGTGCCGCCCGTGGCAGCGACCTACTCGGCGACGCCGCGAAGTTTTGTACCGTGACGACCGATGCGGGCGCCGTGTTATGTCGCAGGACATC
>NZ_NRGS01000037.1 GCF_002332425.1 Brachybacterium alimentarium
GAGAAGGCGCACGAGCCACCAAACGGCGATCACGGCGCTGAGGACGACGGCGCCCCAGTTCACGGCCTCGACCCAGGCCGGAGTCGGCGTCATCTCCATCGCCATCTCGTCTCCGGTACCGCCGCCGTGGTGTCCGGCGTGCGCATCGGCGGACCCGCCCATGTCGTGGCCCATCAGCAGCGGCATCGCCAGCAGCATCCAGATCATCGCGGCGTTGAGCATCACGTGGCTGACCACTGCGACACGCTCACCCACGGCGTGGACGGTGGGGAGGCCGAGCAGCATCACAACACCAAAGAGCGCGAAGAGGGCGACCTGAATCCACGTCCCGGCCGTGCCGACTGGCCGCCACACCATCAGCAGCATCGCCAGGCTCATCACGAGGTGGTTCACGTGCACTGCCGTCGCTATCGGCCCATGATGGGAGGCGTGCACGGACCCGGTAGTCACTGCGGCGGACGTGCGATGGCTCTGCGAGAGGTGCAGTGCGCAGAGTACGGCCGTTGCGAGGAAGATGGCGGTCAGCACGAAGGACCAGGGAGACTCGATCACGATCCCGAACTCTACACGCAGTAGAGCTCGCGAGGTGTGGCGCATCGACCGGGCTGCGATACCGTGTGGCACGCTGCAGGCATACAGAGAACGGGAAGCGGTGGGGTCGTGGCGGGTGTGAGATCTCGGTCTGCCGGCGCACTGGAGGCTCTGGTGATGCGCGCCTTGTGGACCGCCGCCGCACCACTTAGTGCCAGCGCGATCCAGGCGACCTTCGATGACCCCGCACCCGCCCAGACCACGGTACTCACAGTGCTGTCCCGACTCGAGACGAAGGGGATGGTCACCCGACGAGCCCTCTCGCCCCGGCGAGTGACGTTCGAAGCAGCCGTCAGCAGTGCGCAGGCGCACGCCGCAGACATGGTCGAGGTGCTCGAGGATGCACAGGACCGCGAGGATGCGCTGATGGCCTTCACTGACAACCTCTCCGAGGCAGACCTCGATCTGGTGATGGATGCGATCACCTCACGGCGCTCTCACCGGGAACGATGATGATCGGGGCGATCGTCGGGACGTTGGTGGCAGGACTCGCCGCCGTCCCGCTCTCGGCGTGTCTTCTCACTCGTGGGGGGTGGCAGGTTCGTCGTCCACGTCGCGCGCTGATGGCGTGGGCTCTGGCCGGCGCGCTGGGGTTGGTCGTGACGATCGTGGCCGTTCTCGTTGCGGCCGCGCTGTCGCTGTCGACGAGCTCTGCTGGCGCCCCGATAGAGGGGCTGGCCCTGACGCTCATCGCCTGGGCCGGGCTCGGGGGTCTTGGCATCGCGGGATCCCTTACTCAGCTGGGCCGGGTCGATCTCGGCGAGGATGATGACGAACGGCCGAGCATCACCGAACTGCTCTCACGTCGGCGGACAGGTTCCTGGCAGATGGGCGCCATCGCCGTCGTCGAGATCGAGGATCCGCGCTATGTGGCCGTGGCTATACCGGGCACGCCGTCAACGATCTTCGTCTCGCGTGCTGTCCGGCATGCACTGCCGCCCTCCTATCTGTCCGCTGTTCTCGCCCATGAGGCAGCGCATCTCAGGCAGCGCCACGCGCTGCTGAGGAGGCTTGGAGCGTGGCACACGGCATGTTTGCCCAAGCGTTCCCGCCTGCGACGAGACCTAGCTTCACGGATCACGCTGCTCACCGAGTTGGCCGCGGATGACGCTGCAGCCTCCAAGGTAGGCCCCGCCCACCTGAGGGAGGCTCTGGCCGCTCTCAACCGCCTCACCCCCTCCCGCGAGCTGGGAGTTCGCGCTGCTCGAGTCAGCGCACTCCACCCACAGCACTGCCCGCCGGACGCCTTGCCCTCTTCGCGCACCCCAAGCGGACATCTGCGTCCCGAGCATCGCTGAGTCGCGCACGGGAGACGTCCGCGACATCGCGACCTGTCGCCCCGAGACCCGTATTCGACATCTTGTAGAGTCGGCGTGGTGAAGCAGAGAGCAGCGGCCCTGGCGCTCAGCGCGCTCTTCCTCGCGGCGCTGCCCGCGGTGGCGGCGAACCTGCTCGGCGGCCCCTCCCTGTACGAGGACATCCACCGAGGTTTCCCCGGGACGGGGACGGCCGTGACAGCTGCTGCGCTACGCGGCGCCGCCGATCTCGCGGCAGTGGTCTCCCTGGGCGCCGTCGTCGCGGTGCTGTTCCTGCATCCGCGCGGGAAGAGAGAGGCAGGCCGGCTGCGATTCGGCCCGGAACTGCGCCTCCTCACCTGGGCGTCGGGCGCCTGGACCGTACTGGCGGCGGCGAACCTGATCGTCGCCGCACCCGAGTCCAACGGCGTCGAGCTGGGCCGCCTTCTGGAGCCAGGTGCGTTCGGACCGCTCTACACGTTCGGCTACATGCCCCGGGCGTGGACCGTGACTCTGGTCGGGGCACTGGTCCTGTGGCTGTGCTCC
>NZ_NRGS01000038.1 GCF_002332425.1 Brachybacterium alimentarium
GAGAAGGCGCACGAGCCACCACACGGCGATCACGGCGCTGAGCACGACGGCCCCCCAATTGACTGCCTCCGCCCAGACGGGGGTCGGGGTCATCTCCATCGCCATCTCGTCCCCGGTACCGCCGCCGTGGTGTCCGGCGTGCGCATCGGCAGAACCTTCCATGGCGTGGCCCATCAGCAGCGGCATCGCCAGCAGCATCCAGATCATCGCGGCGTTAAGAATCACGTGGCTGACCACTCCGGCACGCTCACCCACGGCGTGGACAGCGGGTAGGCCGAGCAGCATCACAACGCCAAAGAGCGCGAAGAGGGCGACCTGAATCCAGGTCCCGGCCGTGCCGACTGGTCGCCACACCATCAGCAGCATCGCCAGGCTCATCACGAGGTGGTTCACGTGCACTGCCGTCGCTATCGGCCCATTGTGGGAGGCGTGCACGGACTCGGTGGTCACTGCGGCGGGCGTGCGATGGCTCTGCGCGAGGTGCAGTGCGCAGAGTACGGCCGTTGCGAGGAAGATGGCGGTCAGCACGAAGGACCAGGGAGACTCAATCACGATCCCGAACTCTACACGCCGTAGAAATAATAGGGTGCGGCGAGTCCGCTGGGCTGCGATACCGTGTGGCACGCTGCAGGCGTACAGACAGCAGGAAGCGGTGGGGTCATGGCGGGTGTGAGATCTCGGTCTGCCGGAGCGCTAGAGGCTCTGGTGATGCGCGCCTTGTGGACCGCCGCCGCACCACTTAGTGCCAGCGCGATCCAGGTGACCTTCGATGACCCCGCACCCGCCCAGACCACGGTCCTGACGGTGCTGTCCCGGCTCGAGACGAAAGGGATGGTCACCCGACGAGCCCTCTCCCCCCGGCGGGTCACCTTCGAAGCAGCCGTCAGTAGCGCGCAGGCGCACGCCGCCGACATGGTCGAGGTGCTCGAGGACGCCCAGGACCGCGAGGATGCACTGATGGCCTTCACAAACAACCTCTCCGAGGCCGACCTCGATCTGGTGATGGATGCGATCACCTCACGGCGTTCTCGCCGGGAACGATGATGATCTGGGCGATCGTCGGGCCGTTAGTGACAGGCCTCGCCGCGGTCCCGCTCTCGGCGTGTCTTCTCACTCGTGGGACGTGGCAGATCCGTCGTCCGCGTCGCGCGCTGGCGGCGTGGGCTCTCACCGGCGCACTGGGACTAGTCGTCACGATCGTGGCCGTTCTCGTCGCGTCCGCGCTGTCGCTGTCGACGAGCTCTGCTGGCGCCCCGATCGAGGGGCTGGCCCTGACGCTCATCGCCTGGGCCGGGCTCGGAGGTCTTGGTATCGCGGGGTCCCTTACCCAGCTGCGCCGGGTCGATCTCGGCGAGGAAGATGACGATCGGCCAAGCATCACCGAACTGCTCTCCCGCCGGCGGACAGACTCCTGGCAGATGGGCACCATCACCGTCGTGGAGATCGAGGACCCGCGCTATGTGGCCGTGGCTATACCGGGCACGCCGTCAACGATTTTCGTCTCGCGCGCTGTCCAGCACGCACTGCCGCCCTCCTACCTATCCGCTGTTCTCGCCCATGAGGCAGCGCATCTCAGACAGCACCACACACTACTGAGGAGGCTTGGAGCGTGGCACACGGCGTGCTTGCCCAAACGTTCCGGCCTGCGAAGAGAGCTCGCTTCACGGATCACGCTGCTCACCGAGCTGGCCGCGGATGACGCTGCAGCCTCGAAGGTAGGTCCGGCCCACCTGCGGGCGGCCCTGGCCGCTCTCAACCGCCTCACCCCCTCCCGCGAGCTCGGAGTTCGCGCCGCTCGAGTCAGCGCACTCCACCCACAGCACTGCGCGCCGGACGCCTTGCCGTCTTCGCGCACCCCAAGCGGACATCTGCGCCCCGAGCATCGCTGAGTGGCGCACGGGAGACGTCCGCGACATCGCGACCTGTCGCCCCGAGACCAGTATTCGACATCTTGTAGAGTCGGCGTGGTGAAGCAGAGAGCAGTGGCCTTCGCGCTCGGCGCGCTCCTCGTCGCAATACTTCCTGCGATGGCCGCGAACCTGCTCGGCGGCCCCTCCGTGTACGAGGACATCCACCGAGGGTTCCCCGGAACAGGGACGGCCGTGACTGCCGCCGCGCTGCGCGGTGCCGCAGACCTCGCGGCCGTGACCTCCCTGGGCGCCGTCGTCGCGGTGCTGTTCCTGCATCCGCGCGGGAAGAGCGAGGCAGGCCGGCTGCGATTCGGCCCGGACCTGCGCCTCCTCACTTGGGCGTCGGGCGCCTGGACCGTGCTGGCGGCGGCGAACCTGATCGTCGCTGCACCCGAGTCCAACGGCGTCGAGCTGGGCCGCCTCCTGGAGCCAGGTGCGTTCGGACCGCTCTACACGTTCGGCTACATGCCCCGGGCATGGACCGTGACCCTGTTCGGAGCGCTGGTCCTGTGGCTGTGCTCC
>NZ_NRGS01000039.1 GCF_002332425.1 Brachybacterium alimentarium
CTAGGGCATGTCTCTAAAATAGGTGGTTGAGCCACTGGATGATCGCGCGGAGGACGGCTCCGGCGCGGTAGGTCAGGCCGAGTTTGTCGTAGCGCGTGGCCAGGCCGCGCCATTGCTTCACGTCGCTGTAGCCACGCTCGATGACGTTGCGGCCGCGGTAGGCCTCGGCGTCCAGTCCGACAGGGCGACCGCCGCGTGACCCGCGGTTGCGGCGGTGTTGCTGCTGGTCGCGAGGTTCGGGAATGACTGCCTTGATGCCTCGACGCCGAAGTGTCTGGCGGGTAGCGCGGGAGGAGTAGGCCTTGTCGCCGCGCAGCATGTTCGGTCTCGTGCGTGGCCGCCCGGGTCCCTTGCGGGCGACGGAGAGGGCATCGAGCAGTGGGGCGAGCATCGGTGAGTCCCCGCCCTGCCCGGGCCCGCACAGGATCACCAGCGGCAGGCCGTGGCCGTCGACGAGCTGATGAATCTTCGTCGAGAGCCCGCCACGGGAACGACCCAGCGCGTGATCAGCCGGCTCGACGCGGAGATTCTTGTGGTTCCACAGCGCCCCCCGTGGTGCGCTCGAGGTTCGTGCCGTGCTGGTGAGCGCGGCAGATCGTGGAGTCGACCGCGACCGACCAGTCCAGCTCACCATCCGCGTCGGCACGGACCAGGAGCGCGTCGAGGACCTGGTCCCAGGTGCCGTCGGCGGCCCAGGCGCGGTGGCGCTTCCACACCGTCTGCCAGGGCCCGAAGTCGGCCGGGAGGTCCCGCCAGGCAATCCCGCACCGGTAGCGGTAGATGATTCCCTCGACCACCTGCCGATGATCCCTCCTCGGCCTTCCCGACCAGGGGCGCTGAGCGGGGAGCAAAGGCTGGATCGTCTCCCACTGGGCGTCGGACAACACGCTTCGTCGGCTCATCCACCCACCATCACACCCCGAACTCCCACAAACTTAGGAGACACGCCCTAGACCTGTCAGGAAGCCGGCCGAGCCCGACGCAGGCGGCGTGGCCGCAGGTGCAACAGCGGTGGTGGTGAGAGGGGTCATGAGTATCCTCCGGTGGTCAGGCGGGTTCCAGCGCGGTATCGCGAGGCGGGGTGATTCCGGTGTTGTCGGCGCTCTGCCCGGTGAGCTGCAGGAACACGTCGTCCAGCGTGGGGCGGTGGAGGGCGACGGCGGCGCGGGGCAGTCGTGATGCCACGTCGGCAAGGTGGGTGGCGAGATCCTCGGCGGTGCCCGTCGTCGTGATTTCCTCGAGCACCTCCTCCTTCTCCCCGATGACTCGCAGAACCGCGCCGCCCACGAGGCGCTTCAGCTCCTCGGCGGTGCCTCCGGCGACGATGCGGCCGTCGTGCAGGACCCGGATCTGCTCGGCGAGGGCGTCGGCCTCCTCGAGGTACTGCGTGGTGAGCAGGATCGAGGTGCCCTCGGACGCGAGCGCGCGCAGCTCCTCCCACAGCACGAGCCGGCTGCGGGCGTCGAGCCCAGTGGTCGGCTCGTCGAGGAAGACCAGGCGGGGGCGGGAGATCAGCCCCGCGGCGATGTCCAGCTTGCGGCGCATGCCGCCGGAGAGCGCCGAGGTGCGCGTGGTCCGTGAGGCGGCGAGGTCGAAGCGCTCGAGCAGCTCGAGACTTCGGTTGTGTGCGTTCGCCGCGTCGAGGCCGAACAGCCTGCCCAGCATCTCGAGATTCTCGAGTGCGCTCAGCGCTCCATCGAGAGCGGCGAACTGCCCGGTCAGCGAGATCCGGCTCTGCAGGGCACGGCGGTCCCGCGCGGGGTCGAGGCCGAGCACGCGAAGCTCGCCGCCATCGCGCGGGATGAGGGTGGAGAGAATCTTGACCAGGGTCGTCTTGCCGGCACCGTTGGGGCCCAGCAGGGCGTGGATGCCGTGGGGGAGTGTGAGGTCTACGTCCTGCAGCACGGCACGGTCGCCGTAGGACTTGGTCAGGCCGTGGGCCCGCAGCAGGGGCGGTGAGGTCGGTGGCATCGGACTTCCTCGCAGGATCGGCGAACTGTGTGCGGCATACGCTGAGAGCGCATGATTGAGTGTCGCATACACAGTGTGCGTTGTATACTGTTCTCTGATCGGTGTTGCATGCTGTTCTCTGATCGGCAGTGAGCGGAGGGTCGGCGAGGTGGAACACTGTGCGCATGGCCGAGAGCACTGAGACGGGACTGCCGCGTGCAGTGATGATCGCGTGGGGCATGGAGAAGACGCCGCAGCGCGGCCCCAGCCGTGGACTGAGCCATGAGCGGATCGTCGGCGCAGCTATCGACCTCGCGGACGCCGAGGGGCTGACGGCGGTGACCATGCAGGGAGTCGCCAAGGCTCTGGGATTCACCACGATGTCGCTGTACCGCTACGTGTCCAGCAAGGAAGAGCTCCTGCTGCTCATGCAGGATGCCGCGTTCGCGCTGCCGGAGAGGTCGACGCTGCCCACGGGCTGGAGGGCAGCGCTGCCGGCGTGGGCCGAGCTGATCCGCGCGGCGTACCGCTCGCATCCCTGGGCACTCGAGATCCCTCGCGGGCAGGCGTCGGTGCTGATGCCGAACTCCGTCTGGGCTGCGGACCTGGGCATGGCCGCGCTCGCGGATCTCGACATCGACCAGGAGTCCAAGGTGGGCGTGATCCTGGTGATCTCCCAGCTGGCCGCCTCGATGGTCGAGCTCGAAGGGTCTCTGGCTGAAGAGGGGCTGGTCTCGACCACTCCCGAGGGGACCGGGCTGCTCGCCGAGGTGATCACGCCCGAGCGCTTCCCTCACATCGCCGATCTCTTCGCCGCGAACTCCCGGGTGGGTGCCGACGGCGGTGCGGGGTTCGCACCGGTGATCGACGGCGGGACGCTGGAGGTGGACGGCGAGTTCGGGCTGGGCCTGTCGCTGCTCATCGCAGGGCTCGAGGCGCTGCAGCGCTCGGCCGCAAGGGAAACGGAGCAGGTGCCCGATCAGGACGTCGAGGGGACCGGTCCTGTGTAAGGGGTCGGTCCGGCGTGGCGAGTCGGTCCGTTGCCGTGACCAGGTCGGACCATGGGGCGCTCAGCCGGCTGAGCGCTGCTGCCCGCAGTCGTCGGTGGCGCTGTTGCCTCCGGTCGCGCCAGAGGCCGCGAGCTCCTGGATCTCCGCTTCGTCCAGAGTGCGCGCACGGCGCGTGAGCTGGTCGACCTCGTCCACCGCCGTGCCGGTCAGCCCGACATCCTCGAAGCGGCGCGCGGTGACCATGACCCGGGTCTGCAGCGAGCCGACGGCGTCGTTGAACGCCGCGACTGACGAATCCAGCGAACGACCCACCTTGCCCAGGTGCGAAGTGAAGGTGCCGAGGCGATGGTGCAGCTCTCGGCCGGTATCGAGCACCTCCCGGGCATCGCGGTTCAGGGCGTCGGTGCGCCAGGTGTGGGCGACCGTGCGCAGCAGCGCCATCAGGGTGGCAGGGGAGGCGACGACGACGTCCTTGCCGAAGGCGTCGTCCAGCAGCTTCGGATCCGTCTCGAGGGCAGCGGCGAGCACGCCGTCACTCGGCACGAACAGCACCGTGAACTCCGGGGTGTCCCCGAGCGCCTTCCAGTACGCCTTGGACGAGATGACGCCGACGTGGTGCCGCAGCGCCTTCGCGTGAGCCTTGCGCCGTGAGGCGGCGCGCACCGGATCGGTCTCCTCGGTGGCGTCGAGGTAGGCGTCCATCGGGGCCTTCGCATCGATCACCACGTGACGGTCCCCGGAGAGATGGACGACCAGGTCGGGGCGCTGCCCGGCATTGCCGTCGGCCCGCGTGCCGGACAGCTGCTCGGTGAAGTCCACGTGCTCGAGCATCCCGGCGGCCTCGACGATCCGACGCAGCTGCACTTCGCCCCAGCGCCCTCGCGCCGTCGGAGCCCGCAGCGCCGCAGTGAGCGCACTGGTGCCCGTCTCGAGGGACTGCGCGCGCTGCGCCAGCTGGGCCAGGTGGGAACGCAGCGCTCCCTCGGCCTCCATCCGGGCAGCCTCGGAGCGCGCCAGCGAGCGCTCCAGGTGGGAGAGGGTCGCGGTGATCGGGGCCAGGGTGCGCTGCAGCTCGGCCTCGCGCTCCTCCTCCGCGGCGTCCCGGCGGGCGACGTCGCGCTCGTGGCGCTCGTCCGCCAGGCGCAGCAGGCTGCCTGCGGTGTCGGAGTCCGTTCGTCGGCGCTGCTCCAGATGCTGCGCGCGCTCGCGCACGACCAGCCAGGTCGCCGCGGCTCCGAGGGCCACGCCCAGCATCAGTCCCAGCAGAAGCATCTGTACACCGCTCATGGGATCAGCTCACCACGGGGGTGTGACAGGCGAGCGGAGGCACGCCTGGTTCGCCCGCTCCTGCGCCCGGAGCGTGCCGGCGCGCGGATGAGGACACAGACGTGATGGTCGACGCCCTCCCACTGCTGCCCTCACAGTGCTCACAGTGCTCACAGCGCTCGGCAAGTACCCGGCCTTGAGGCTGCTGACACGACTGCGGGGTGGTCGACGGAGTGCGGACCTCCGATCACGGCCAGGGGCATCCGGTCACGACGTCGCGCGGCGATCACGGGGCCGGCTCACGCCACCGACGACCGGTCGCGGGACGACTGCACCTCACCCATGTGCTCTTTCGCCCAGGCCACGAGAACATGCAACGGTCCCAGCAGCGAACGGCCCAGCTCGGTGAGCTCGTATTCGACATGCGGCGGGATCTCCGGATACGCCGTGCGCAGGACCAGCCCGTCGGCCTCGAGCGAGCGCAGGGTCTGGGTGAGCATCTTCTGCGAGATCCCGTCGACGCGACGGGCGATCTGGGAGAAGCGCTGCGGGCCGTCCTCCAGCATGCCGATCACCAGGACCGTCCAGCGGTCACCGATGCGGTCCAGGAGCCGACGCGAGGGACAGTCGCGCACATACGGGTCGAAGCTGAGCGTGGTCATGACAGATGCTCCTCGGGTCGGGTCGGGTCGGGTCGGGTCGGGTCTGGGCGGGTCTGCCCTGCTCGGGGCAGGGCAGGGCAGGCCGGGCCGTGTGCGGGCGTCTCGGGAGGCGGACGACAGTCGCCCCGGGACGGTTACCGCAAAGTGCCTACTTCCCGTTGGAGACTAGGTTACCTACAGTGAGCAACGAGGTCCACAGCGCAGGCTGCGGGCAAGGGGCAACCCCGTCCCGCATCGATCGTGGCGCTCGAAGGAGCGCCCGGAAGGAGAGCTCATGGCTCGCATCACCGTTCTCGGCGGCACCGGATACGCCGGAGCCCACATCGTCAGGGAGGCCATCCAGCGCGGCCATGAGGTTGTCTCCGTCAGTCGCACCGCCTCGGACGCCCTGCCCGACGGTGTTGTTCATCGGGCGGGCGACGTGCGGGACGAGGCGCTGCTGCGTGAGATCGCCGCCGATGCGGACGCCGTGATCGCGGCGGCCTCACCGCGCGGAGACCTTGCCGTTCCCGGCGTTCTGCGCACTGCCTATGCGACTCTCGCGCGGCACGCTGCGGAGAACGACACCCGTCTCGGCGTGATCGGCGGTGCCGGTTCGCTGAGGATGGCCGAGGGCGGGCCGAAGCTCGTGGACGCCCCCGACTTCCCCGACGCCTTCGTCGACGAAGCCCGTGAGCTCGAGGCGGTGCTCGACGATCTTCAGGCGCGGGCCGACGGGCTCGACTGGTTCTACATCAGCCCGGCTGCCGGGTTCAACGCCCTCAACCCGGGCGAGGCGACGGGAACCTATCGAACGGGCGGCGACCTGCTGCTGGCCGACGAGTCCGGGAAGTCCGAGCTCTCGGGCGCCGATCTCGCGCTCGCCGTGCTCGACGAGGTCGAGAAGCCTGCCCACTCCCGCGAGCGCTTCGCCGTCGCCTACTGACATGCTCCGCGCAGGCTCGGCCGCCCTTCAGCCGCGGGTCAGCCGCGGGCGCGCGGTCGAGCCTGCACGTGAGACCAGCGGCTCACCGCACCGGAGCCCGGGATCCACGGCAGGCCCGTAGAATCTCCTGCTGTGGCTCTTACTATCGGAATCGTCGGTCTGCCCAATGTCGGCAAATCCACCCTCTTCAATGCTCTGACGCGCGCTGAGGTGCTCGCTGCGAACTACCCGTTCGCGACGATCGACCCCAACGTCGGGATGGTCCCGCTGCCCGACCCGCGCCTCGCGCAGCTCGCCGAGGTCTTCGGCAGCCAGAAGCTGCTGCCCGCGACGGTCTCCTTCGTGGACATCGCGGGCATCGTCAAGGGCGCCAGCGAGGGGGAGGGGCTCGGCAACAAGTTCCTCGCCAACATCCGCGAGGCCGACGCGATCTGCCAGGTCACCCGCGCCTTCGCCGACCCCGACGTGACCCGGGTGGACGGCTCCACCGACCCCTCCGGCGACATGGAGGTCATCACCACCGAACTCATCCTCGCCGACCTCCAGACCATCGAGAACTCGATGCAGCGCCTGGAGAAGGACACCAAGCGCGGCCTGGTCGATTCCGCTGTGCTCGAGAACGTCATCAAGGCCAAGGCGCTCCTGGAGACGGGCAAGACCCTCTACCAGGGCGGCGAAGCGGCCGGCATCGACCTGGACGCGGTGCGCGAGCTCCAGCTCATGACCGCCAAGCCCTTCATCTACGTGTTCAACACCGATGAGGAGGGACTCGCCGACACCGCCTCGCAGCAGGCGCTGCGGAACCTCGTCGCCCCGGCCGAGGCGATCTTCCTGGATGCCAAGTTCGAATCCGAGCTCATCGAGCTCGACGCCGAAGAGGCCGCCGAGATGCTCGAGAGCACCGGCCAGGAGGAGTCCGGCCTGGACCAGCTGGCGCGCGTCGGCTACGAGACCCTGGGCCTGCAGTCCTACCTGACCGCTGGCCCCAAGGAATCCCGCGCCTGGACGATCCCCAAGGGTGCCACCGCACCGCAGGCCGCCGGCGTGATCCACACCGACTTCGAACGCGGCTTCATCAAGGCCGAGATCGTCTCCTTCGATCAGCTCATGGAGGCCGGTTCGATGGCCGAGGCCAAGGCCAAGGGCTGGGTGCGCATCGAGGGCAAGGACTACGTCATGAAGGACGGCGACGTGGTTGAATTCAGGTTCAATGTCTAAAAAAGCGCGTCTGACCAGGGGTTTTACCTTCGCAGCTTCCGATTTGGCTCGGCGGACGAGTTCCGATCTACCATCAGTTGCTAAGCGTTTGGTCCGCTGACCTGGGACTTTGATCGGCCCCTGCGGAGCTTCCGCAGGGGCCGATTCTGCTCTCTGCGGTGCGGGAGCGCCTCTGGGATGCAGCCTCGGCTGGCCAATGCTCCGGAGGGTTCGAGTCGTTAGACGCGCGATTTCTCGGCAGGTGCGCTGACTCAATAAGCAGCCTGACTCAATAGTCGGTCGCCTCGACGACGCAGCGGTTCACTGGAGCAGGTCTCGTTCCGCCAGAGTGCGAGTGATCTCGTCCCACTGGGAGCTCGCGATCAGTTGGCGGTGTCGGCGCAAGGCGGTCTGCCATGACCCGAACTCTGCTGGGAGCTCGCGCCACGTGATGCCGGTGCGGGTCTTGTAGAGAGCGGCGTCGACGATCGTACGTATGTCAGTGCGTGGCCGTCCGCGGCGAGGGCGATCTTCTGTGTGAACGATGTGCTTGATCCAGCTCCATTGCTCATCTGTGAGTCGTTGATAGTCGGGCTGGAGGCCCTCGGTGACGCTGACGTCGTCACCATCCTTCGCGTGGTCATCGATTCGCACGGCTTTGACGACGCCGCGGATGGCAGCACATTCGGTGCATTGGACGGTTGGTTCAACGTAGCGGGGGGAGTGCCCGGCCAAAGTCTCGACGTGCTGGCAGGTCAGTTCTACGCGCCAGGTGGCGCTGTGGTCGATGTGCAATGAGGGTGGGTATAGGAGCTGTCGGAGCGCATCGCGCCGTGCCGGCGAAAGTGGCGGGAACGGGCAGCACAGATGGCAGTGCTCCACCCTGTTGTTCTCGAGACGCCAGACACCCATGTTGCATGCCGTGTGCTCGGCTCGGAACTCGGCATTGTCGGCGTCGATCAGTGCAAGGCTTTCTTCGTCCGTACCCAGGGCCGGCTCGCCGAGAAGGGCGCGCCCACACGCGCGGCACGGCTCGCCCGCTGCATAGGCTTCGTACGTAAGCTGGAGGTCGTCGCCGGCCCGATCCATCCGCTTCGCCTCGTCTGCTTGGGCCCACGATTCCGAGAGTAACGCGTGGCTACGCGGTGTACGCAGGACGCGGGGGAGGGCTGCCGCGCGGCCCTCAGGGAACTCTTGTGAATTGGGCATCGCCACGCTCTCCTTCCAGGTCTGATGCGGCGAAGTGCGAGTCCGGCGCGACCCTGCCTCGACCGCAACTGGAAGCGATAACTTCCTGGAAGTCATAACTACCAGACGTGACGCTTGATGTGTGACAGAACCGCTGAAGAAGGTGCTCGGAGCTCAGGTGCGCGATCTGCGCCTTGCGCGCCGACTGTCGCAGGAGGGCCTTGCTGAAGATCTCGGAGTGTCGACTCGGTACCTCGCGGGCATCGAGCGTGGGGAGCGCAACCTCACTCTGGACTCCGTCGATGCTCTGGCGGAGCAACTTGGTGTTGAGGCGCAGGCACTAGTCGTCCGTCAGTGACGTTCGGCGCTTGAGTCACTCTTGCGTGGCGAACCGTGTGGGCATCATGGATGCATGCCTGAGGACACACGACTTCGGGCGAACTGAGAGAATGTCAGTGGTGCCGTCTACCTTCAGTGTTGGTTGGGCGGCATCACTAGTACCAGTCTCGTCGTCCCGCCGCTTGGCAGGTTGTCTAGTCACAAGTGAAGGATCCCCGTGCCACACAGCTCCATCAACCACGCGCGAATCGCGGCGCTTATCTGGAATATCGCTGACGATGTCCTCCGCGACCTCTACGTTCGAGGCAAGTATCGGGACGTGATCCTGCCCTTCACGGTCCTGCGTCGCTTGGACAGCGTCCTTGGCCCGACGCGCGATGCAGTGATGGCGATGAAGAAGATGCTGGACGAGGCGGGCGTCGCTGACCAGGATGCACCGCTGCGTGATGCGGCCAAACAGGACTTCTATAACACGTCTGGTTTCTCGCTGCAGGACCTGCGGCACATCTCGAACTCCACACGGCTGCGGCAGAACTTCGAGGCGTACCTCGATGGCTTCTCGCCCAACGTGCAGGAGATCATCGACAACTTCGAGTTCCGTAACCAACTTCCTCGGCTTACGAAGGCTGACGCGCTCGGTGCGTTGATCGAGAAGTTCCTCGCTCCAGACCTCGATCTCTCCCCATCGGGGATGGACAACCACGGGATGGGCACAGTCTTCGAAGAGCTGGTGCGTCGCTTCAATGAGGAGAACAACGAAGAGGCCGGCGAGCACTGGACACCTCGCGATGCTGTCCGACTCATGACCCGGCTAATGTTTGAACCGATTGCTGAAACGATCCCGTCGGGTACCTACCGGCTCTACGACGGTGCGATGGGCACCGGTGGCATGCTGACCGTCGCCGAAGAGACCCTGAAACATCTCACGGAGGTGTCCGGCAAGAAGGTCTCCACGCACCTCTACGGGCAGGAGATCAACGCCGAGACGTACGCGATCGCAAAGGCCGACCTGATCCTCAAAGGCGACGGCAAGGCGGCAGACAACGTCGTCGGCGGTCCAGAGTACTCGACGCTGTCCAACGATGCGTTCGCGGGCCAGGAGTTCGACTTCATGCTCTCCAACCCGCCGTATGGCAAGAGCTGGAAGACCGACCAGGATCGCCTCGGCGGCGCGAAGAAGATCATCGACCCACGGTTCGTCGTCAACCACGACAATGACAGCGAGTTCTCGCTGGTGACGCGTAGCAGCGACGGCCAGCTGATGTTCCTCGCGAACCTGATCTCGAAGATGAAGCAGGGCACCGAGCTCGGCTCCCGGGTCGCATCGGTGCACAACGGCTCTTCACTGTTCACCGGTGACGCTGGCCAGGGCGAGAGCAACATCAGACGATGGATCATCGAGAACGACTGGCTCGAAGCGATCGTCGCACTGCCGCTGAAGATGTTTTACAACACCGGAATCGCCACGTACGTGTGGGTGCTCTCCAACCGCAAGGAAGATCGCCGCAAGGGCAAGGTCCAGCTCATCGACGCCACGACCTGGTTCACGCCGCTGCGCAAGAACCTGGGCGAGAAGGGCGTCGAGGTCAGTTCGGCCGACGCCGACAAGGTTCTCGAGGCGTTCAAGGCATTCGACGAGTACGAAGACACCGATCACTCGAAGGTGTTCGACGGTGTGGACTTCGGGTACCACAAGATCACCGTCGAGCGGCCGTTGCGCATCGCCGGTGTCGACCCGCACCGTGTCTACACGGCGAAAGAGATCAAGCAGCTGAAGGAGGATGGCGTGCGCGACGAGAGCGCGCCGCCTCTCATCCGCAAGGCCCTGCCGTACGCGGCAACGCCGGATCCGCTGCACGGGAAATACGAAGCTGTCATCGACGGCCGTGCCCGCGTCGTCGAGTACGAGCCCGACACCGAGCTGCGCGACACCGAACAGGTACCGCTCACCGAGCCCGCCGGTGACTATGCCGACGGCATCGAAGCGTTCTTCCGACGCGAGGTCGAGCCATACGCACCCGATGCCTGGATCGACGACTCGAAGACGAAGATCGGCTACGAGATCTCTTTCACCCGTCACTTCTACAAGCCCGCACCAATGCGCACGCTGGCCGAGATTCAGGCCGACATTCGCGCGCTGGAGGCAGAGACTGAGGATTTGATCGCCGAGATCGCAGGTGATGACTGATGTTTCGCAACTTGCCACGCTACGAGCAGTATGAGCCGACCAAAAGCCCATGGCTTGGTGACCTACCGTCACATTGGTGCACGCAGCGGACCAAGACCCTCCTTGTGGAACGCTCCCAGAAGGGATATCCGCAAGAGCCACTCCTCGCTGCAACTCAGAGCCATGGCGTAATTCTCAAGTCTGATTACGGTACGCGCACGGTGACTGCAACCAAGGATCTACACCTCCTCAAGCTTGTTGAGGTGGGAGATTTTGTGATCAGCTTGCGGTCTTTCCAAGGCGGAATTGAGCGGTGTCACCATCGCGGAATCATCTCACCCGCCTACACGGTTCTGAAGGCAAAATCCGACGACTATCGGGAATACCTCACTTACCTCTTCAAATCTGTTCCATTCGTGGACTCGCTGACTCTAGCTATCACTGGAATCAGAGAAGGGCAGAATATCGATTTCGCGGCACTTGCCGTCGATCAGCTTCCGGTGCCTACGCCCGAAGAGCAGGCGGCAATCGCGAAGTACCTCGCCCACGCGAACGCTCGAATCAGCAAGGCGATCGCCGCTAAGACACGCCTCATCGCCCTTCTCGAAGAACAAGTGGCCGCTCAGGCTAGAGAATTATTCTCTACCGACAATCATGGCGACGCACCATTTGTCCCTCTGAAGCGTCTCGTTGCCACGAGGGGCGGCATGACCCCCAGCAAAGATAACCACGCATACTGGGGTGGAGAGGTTCCCTGGGTTAGCCCCAAGGACGTTAAATCCCGTGTTCTGCAGGACTCGATTGACCACATTACGCAGACAGCTTTAGAGCAGACGAGCATCTCGCTCGTCCCCAAGGGTGCGGTTGTAATAGTCGTGCGAGGAATGATTCTCGCACGCACTGTCCCGGTTGCAACACTCGGCGTTGATTCGACATTGAACCAAGATATGAAGGCGCTGGTGCCACGAGAAGGAAAACTCAAATCGGAGTACCTCCGGGACTGGCTGCGTGTACACGAAGCGGAGGTTCTTGAGCTCGTTGAGACAGCTGGACATGGCACGAAGAAGCTCGATACGGACGCACTGATGAATGTGCGGGTACCAGTTCCGAGTCTCGCCATCCAGGAGAGCTTGTCGGCGCGTATCGCCTCGGCAGGAGCAGCAACGAGAGTCGCTGCAACGAGAGCTCGTAGTGAGATCACACTCCTTCAAGAGTTCCGGACTCGCCTGATTGCCGATGTCGTGACAGGCCAGGTCGATGTCCGCGCGATCGCAGCATCGTTGCCTGACACCCTGGAACAGGACACCCAGCTGGACGCGCTGTTGGATGATGACCTCGAGGATGAACTGGGCGAAAACGAGGAGTGAGCATGCAACGTCTCAACGAGGAGAGCTTGGAGGCACTTATCGTCGACCAGATGGTTGACGGGGGATGGGCCGAGGGCGCGCCGGCCGGCTACGTCGCGTCCTATGCGCTTGACCTCGGCCAGTTCACGAAGTTCATCGAGGCGACCCAGCCCGACCTCGTTGAACCGCTTGGGCTTACGTCGGAAACGCCTACGCGTCACAAGTTCCTAGCGCGGCTCCAGGGCGAGATCACGCGCCGTGGCGTCGTGCACATGCTGCGCAATGGCATCGACCACCTCGGTCTGCACGTTGATCTCTACTATCCGACGCCCGACGCGGCGAACCCCAAAGCAGCCGTACTTTTCCACGCGAACCGGTTCGTGATCACTCGGCAGGTGCATCACAGTGTCAGCAACACGGGCGACGCTGTCGACCTCGTCGCGTTCGTCAACGGACTGCCGGTGTTCACGTTCGAATTGAAGAACAACATCACGAACCAGACGGTCGAGGACGCGGTACAGCAGTATCAGCGCGACCGGGACCCCCGCGAGCCGCTGTTCGCGTTCGGCCGGACCATCGCGCACTTCGCCCTGGACGACCAGCGAGCCCGATTCTGCACCCAGCTCAAGGGCACTTCCTCCTGGTTCCTCCCCTTCGACCGGGGCTTCAACGACGGGGCCGGCAACCCGCCGAACCCCGACGGAGTGATGACCGATTACCTCTGGCGGCAGGTGCTTGCTCCGCTCAGCCTCGCGGGGATCATCGAGAACTACGCACAGATCGTCGTCGAGAAGAACCAGAAGACCGGCAAGAAGGTCTCAAAGGCGATCTTCCCGCGTTACCACCAGCTCGACGTCGTCCGAAAGATGCTCGCCGATGTCGAGGCGAACGGCGCGGGCCGCCGGTACCTGATCCAGCACTCTGCAGGCAGCGGCAAGTCGAACTCGATCGCCTGGTTGACCCACCAGCTGACTGAGACGACCCATGACGGTCGCATCGCTTTCGACTCGATCATCGTCGTCACCGACCGCATCATCCTCGACAACCAGCTCACACAAACCATCAAGTCGTTCCTCCAGGTGGGCTCGACTGTCGTACACGCGGATCGGTCGGGGGACCTGCGCCGCGCGATTTCAGCCGGCAAGAAGATCATCGTCACGACAGTGCAGAAGTTCCCATACATCCTGGATGACATCGGAGCGGACCATCGGGACCGCACGTTCGCCATCGTGATCGACGAGGCGCACTCGTCGCAGGGGTCAAAGACGTCTGCAGCGGTCTCCCGAGCTCTCGCCGGTGTCGATGACATCGAAGACGACACCGTTGAGGACCAGATCAACCGGATCATCGAGGGCAAGAAGCTGCTACCGAACGCGAGCTACTTCGCGTTCACGGCGACTCCGAAGAACAAGACGCTCGAGATGTTCGGCGAGCCCGTACCGAACGCCGAGGGCGGCACGGGATTCCGTCCCTTCCACTCGTACACGATGAAGCAGGCGATCCAGGAGGGCTTCATCGTCGATGTCCTCGCGAACTACACCCCCGTCGGCAGCTACTACAAGCTGATGAAGACCGTCGAGGACGACCCCGAGTTCGACGCGAAGCGCGCATCGAAGAAGCTCCGCGCGTACGTCGAGGGCAACGAGCACGCCATCGCGCAGAAGTCCGACATCATGGTCGAGCACTTCCTCGCCCAGGTGGTGGCGAAGCGCAAGATCGCCGGGCAAGCCAGAGCCATGGTGGTGACTTCGTCGATCGCGCGATGCATCGAGTACTTCCACGCGATCCGTGAGGCACTCGCTGCGCGCAAGAGCCCGTACCGAGCAGTCGTCGCCTTCTCCGGCGAGCACGAATACAAGGGCATGAAGGTGACCGAGGCCAGCCTGAACGGCTTCCCCTCCAACGCCATCGCTGAGCAGGTGAAGACCGATCCATACCGGATCTTGGTCGTCGCCAATAAGTTCCAGACGGGATACGACGAACCGCTGCTGCACACGATGTACGTCGACAAGGCACTCTCCGGAGTGCTGGCGGTGCAGACACTGTCGCGCCTCAACCGTGCCCATCCTGCCAAGCACGATACGTTCGTGCTCGACTTCGCCAACGACGCTGATGAGATCCAGCGCGCGTTTGAGCCGTACTACCGCACTACCGTGCTGGCCGAGGAGACCGACGCCAACAAGCTTCATGACCTGGTCAACGATCTCGACACCTTCGCGGTCTACACGATCGAACAGATCGACGAGTTCGTGAGTCGCTACCTGGCTGGCGAGAGCCGTGACCAGCTCGACCCGCTGCTCGATGTGAGTGTCGCAGAGTATATCGAGATGCCCGACGAAGACGATCAGGTGGCGTTCAAGGGCGGTGCGAAGGCGTTCCTTCGCACGTACAACTTCCTCTCGACTGTGCTTCCGTACGGGAGCAGCGAGTGGGAGAAGCGTTCGATCTTCCTCGACCACCTAGTGCCCAAGCTGCCCGCGCCGAAGGAGGAGGACCTCTCGGCCGGCATCCTGGAGAATATCGATCTGGAGTCGTATCGGGCCGAGAAGCTCAGCGCAATGAAGATCGTCCTTGACGATGAGGATGGCACTCTCGATCCGGTGCCAGCCGCCGGCGGTGGGCACCGCTCGGACCCGGAGCTCGAGCGACTCTCCGCGATTGTGCGCAGCTTCAACGATCACTTCGGCAACATCGAGTGGAACGATGCTGATCGTGTACAGCGGTTCATCACCGAAGAGATCCCGCGGATGGTGTCCGAGGACGAGGCCTACAAGAACGCGCAGGCCAACGACGACCCTGTGAATGCCCGAGTCGAGAGCGACCGTGCCCTCAGCCAAGTCATGCTGCGCCTCATCTCAGACGACACTCAGCTCTTCAAGGAGTTCCAGGACAACAGCAGCTTCAAGCAGTGGCTTGCCAACGCGGTATTCAACGCGACCTACCGCAAGAGTGCTTGAGGGCCCACGCACTAAGAGTCAATTCTCCGACCTGACAAAGTCTGAGGCCACGACTCATCTCTTTACGCACGCCAGCCTGCCGCACCGGCAGCGTCCCAGCTCGTAGGCTCACGTCATGCACATCGAACAGATCCACATCAAGCGCCTACTAGGCTTCGAGGCGCTGTCGCTTGAAGTAGATCCGGATCTTCAGCTCATTGCAGGACCGAACAACGCTGGCAAGTCGTCCTTCATCCGAGTGCTTGAGGCATTCTTCTCGGATCCGACCGCGGACGATTTCAATCAGCTGAAGCCGCTGAACGACTACTACGTCGGCGGCGGCCCCAGGATGCTTTCGAGCATTGAGATCCACTTCGGCGGCCTTACACGAGAGGAGGCCGACGAGCTGGAAGACACACTCGGTCAGGACGGGACGTTCTGGGTCCAGATCACGTGCACGAGGAAAGGCAAGATCAGCTACCGCACGTCGAAAGGCTCCGATGCGCGCTCGCGCGAGATCTACGAGTCGACACTCCGGTCGTTCGACTTCGTGAAAATCCCCTCGATCAGGGTGAGCAGTGCTGACGAGGGCGATGCAGACCAGTCGTTGACTCGGCTCCACGACACCCTGGAAAGCGTGCTCGTCCGCTCGGGGAACTCCCGCTCCACGCAACTCCAGAAGGACTTCGCGACGGCGATGAAGCCGGTCGAAGACCTCGTCCGGGAGGTACTCGGCGAGTCAGTGACCTCGGTGGCGACCGAACTGCCCTTCCAGGATCCGGTACTGGGAGTCGACTTGCCCGAGCCCCGGCACGCGCTGCGCGGAATGCTCAGAGGAGCAGTGATCACTAGTCACGACGACGTCGTGGTCCCGATCGCCGAGCGTGGCACCGGATTCCAGTCCGCTCTCGTGCTAGGCATTCTCCGCTACGTCTCGTCGAAAAGCAGACAGGCGGGCACCAAAGTCATATTCGCCATCGAAGAGCCAGAGGCGTTCCTCCACCCGCAGACGCAGCGAGCCATGGCTAAGATCCTGAAGGAAATCTCCGCTGAGGCGCAACTGCTCGTGACCACTCACAGCCCGGTGCTCGTCGACTCGTTCTCAGTCACCAGGATCGCGCGACTTCCGCTCAGCCCAGAGGGTATGACGTACTCGGCGCTGAATCCGCGCTTGGCCGTCGACGAGGAAGGGCGGTTGACGCGCTACTGCGACGCCACCAACAGCGAGCTCGTGTTCGCCAGTTCGGTGATCCTGGTCGAGGGCCATGGCGACAAGCTCGTCATCGACTACTTGCTGGAGAGCATCACTGGTGGTCCAGGCGGGCACTACGCACTGGGCATCGCCGTAATCGAGGCCTCCGGCATTACGACGATCTCGCACCTGCTTCGGCTCGCGCAGCTCTTCGGTGTCCGCGCCTACGTACTCACCGACAAGGACGGCGTCCATAAGAGCGGCGACAACAAGCGTGCTCTGGTCGAGATCCTGAAGGTGAAGGATCCGAAGCCGCCCGCGCACTTTTTCAACGGGCTGCGCGACCTCGCGGACAAGCAAGTGACGACTCTTAAAGGTGCGCTTGAGCACCAGGAGGAGCTGAACAAGATGCTGCAGCCGTGGGACGCCTTCGTGCTGAGCTCCGATCTCGAAGGCCTACTCCTCGACGTCGTCGGGCAGCAGAACCTGGCGGAGATGCTCGGTCCTGATGGGGCGGGCGAAGTGAGCAAGGAGACCGCGGAGGAGTTCGCGAAGGGGGCCTCTGGCCGCAAGGCGATGGCGGCTCACCTCGGTGCGAAGGGCTGGAACTCCGACCGCAAAAAATCCGGCAAGGCGAAGCCACATATTCCGTCGGCCTTGTTGAGGCAGCACCTCGGCTCGGCATCGAGTCGCCACCGCGCCATCAAGCCGTTGACGAACTGGCTGAACGAGATCGTAGAGGCGCACAAGCGCGCTCCGCTCTGATTTTTCTCGCTGGCCCCTGGTAGACCTGTACAACGCACAGGTTGCTCTGAGGCGGAATGTGGCTGAAGCTGGTCAATATCTGAGAACCCGCAGGCCAGAACGCATATTCGGCCATGTTGCGACTTCGGTTACTCACTGATTTCGACATGAGCAAAGGGCAATCGTAACGGCCACGTGGGCGATGGAACGACTTGTGCATTGCTCAACCAGATCGGTCATCGCTTGTTGGAGGTTGCGCCGCTCTGGTCGATCCCGACCTCCTGCGCGTTCGCGTTTACAGTTGCCAGGGCCGCACAGAGAATGGCCTCGCAAACGAGCACGCGTCGCCCCTGCTCACTGCCCGTGTCTGCTGCGACAGATCGTCGATATCCGCGTGGAGCCAGTGCTCTCGGGTCAGGACGCGTCCTCAACCTCAAGGTCGGGTTCCATGGCTAGAGATGTACGCGATTCGCATATGCCTGCGCTCGGGTGGCTGCGACATCAACCTCCCGCCCCGCAACATCTAGCCATGAATGAGAGAATGCGGAACTGGACTTTCACAGTGGAAGGATGAGCCCATGGCTACTGATGACACCGACCGGACGCCGAGGGTCATTCGCTGCGAGCACTGGTCCGAAGATGCTGGTCGATACTACGGCTGGCACCACCATGAAGGTCCCCACGCGTGCGACTGGGGGAACCACGACGGAGAATGTCCGTACTTGGTCAGCGTGGCCGGCTAACAGCACGCACCGCCGCATCGATGCAAATCCTGCGCAGCACGGCATGATCCGACCTGTACAACGACGCCTAACGCCAACCCCTCAATCTGCCCGGATGCTACCCTAGTCAGCAGCGGCCGATCGGTCCCGATGGGTAGCTGATACAGCGGCGCGATCCGACTAAAACCCCAAGTCAGAGGCCCATGCGCCAGCTTCCCGACACCCCATGGGGCAGCCTTAGCTGTATGAGGTCATGACGTTGTCGACACGTTCGTGGACGCGGGTGGCCGGGGGCTGATCGGCGCAGGCGGTGTGCGGCCGATGATAGTTGTAATGGTGGACCCAGACGCTGATCGCTTCGCGTCGCTCGTGCTCGGAGTAGAAGGCGTGGGCGTAGAGGCATTCCTCGGCGAGGATCCGCTGGTAGCGCTCGACTTTCCCGTTGTGCCGGGGCGTGTAGGGCCGGGTCCGTTGATGCCGCGACGCGTGCGCGGTCACGGTGCGGACGAACGTCTTCGCGCGGTAGTTGGAGCCGTTGTCGGTGACCACCCGGACCAGGCGAGTGATGCCGTGAGCAGCGAAGAAGGCCCTGGCCCGGGAGAAGAAGGCAATGGTGGTTGCCGCGGTCTCGTTCCCCAGGGCCTCGGTGTAGGCCAGGCGTGAGTAGCCATCGATCGCGGAGTGCAGGTAGGTGTAGCCCACCCGCCGTGTGCGCGCCTTCGCTTGGCCGCGGCCATGGAGCCGCCAGCCGCCACCGTCAGGGATCTGCCCGACCTTCTTCACGTCCAGGTGGAGCATGTGACCAGGGAAGCGCGCGATGATCTTCCCGCTCTCGCGGTTGTTCTCCCCGGTCGGGTCGAGGTCACGACGGCGGGAGATCCCGAGCCGTTCCAGCCAGCGCCCGATGGTCCGGACGCAGTAGTGGTGACCGCGGGAG
>NZ_NRGS01000040.1 GCF_002332425.1 Brachybacterium alimentarium
ACCAGACCCGGGGCGATTCACTACGCGTGGTCCGGAGGTCACCTTGTGGCTACGCAACGCGGTCAGGAAGCCGCGGATGAAGGAACGCAGCTCATCGGTCTCCGCGACGAGAGTCGGGCCAGTGTCGCCGACATCGTCGAGGTAGCGTTGCAGCCACTTCAGCCCGTCCAGTCGAGTCTTCAGGGTGCTCCAACAGTGGCGTTCGGTCTCCAGGCACACCGAGAGCCACCACTTCGCGGCCTCCCGGAGCCAGTCACTGGAGAGGTGACTGAAGTTGGCGATGCTCCGCCCGTTGGGCTCGTGGTCGCGTTGTGGGACGCGGGCATCGAGTTGGGGGTTCCAAACGTTCAGCCGCCACCAGTCGCCGCGGTCGTAGGGGTAGACCAGCACATCTTGGAGTCGGCGGATGGTGTGTAGCGCGTTACCGTCGTTGCCGCGCCCCAGCTGCGCGCCGCGCAGACGCGCGCGGTGTGCCTGCCTCAGCCACTCCTCAGGGGTCAGCTGGAGCAAAGATTGCGCCGAGCGCGCTGGAGCACCACCGGGACCGGTGGCCGTCCGCAATACCCGGGTGGCTGCGTTGAAGCCGTTTGGGTGGATCCGTCGTCCGAGTTCGACCTCACGATGAAGCAGCCATGCCAGCTCCCAGGTCATCGGTTCGGGCAGGCCGCGCATGCTCAGCGCGATCGTGGTCCACGGCCCACCGGCGTTGGCCTCCGACACCGCCGCGCGGTACTGCGTGGGCATCGTGGTCTTGTCGAAATGGTCGCGCCGACATTCTTCCGGCAGGATCTCCCAGAGGCTGGCGGCGATGTCGATGTCGAACATCTCCGAGACCGGCAGGCGGGGGTCTCGCCGGTCCAGCCGCTTCGCAGCGTATCCGTTGCGCTGGGTCCCGTTCGGCTGCTCAGTCATTCGCTCTCGGCTCCCATCCCTGCACCACCTGGCGCCAGTTCGCCAGCGCGGCGAGCTCGGCATCGTCGGTGACATGGCCGTAGGTGTTGGTGGTCGTCTGCACGTCTCGGTGTCCCAGGCGTCGGCTCACCACATGCAGCGGCGTGCCCGCCAGCAGCAAGGCCGTTGCATGGGTATGGCGGAACCAGTGCGGGGTCATCGCCGACGGCAGTTCGGGGACAAGGCGCTTCATCCGGTCCAAATGCGCATAGATGCTCTCCGGGCGCAGCGGGGCGAACAGCGGCTCGCGAATCGTGTTGCAGAAGATGTAGGCGCCGTCCCAGTTCTCGATGACGGCGTCGCCGCCCCGGTCGCACAGCCACCACACGTAGTCGCCGTAGAGCCGGTCCAGCCGGCTGCCGACGAACACGCGTCGGGCGCCGCTCTTGACCCGCACGCCGTGCGGATGGTGTCGAGGCACGATGTGAACCGAGGCGGTGTCGCCCCGACCCGTAGCCCAGTCCCGGTGCTGCAGCGACAGCGCCTCCCCGATCCGCATCCCCGTCTCCGCCAGCAGCGTCCACAACAGCCGATAGCGCAGATCGCCGGACCACTCACCGCTGTCGGAGTCGAACTGCGCCTCGGCCGCGAGCAGGGCTTCGACACTGACCGGCTCCAGCACCGTCACCTCCCGGGGCCGCACACGCACCCGGACCTGGGAGCGACGGCGAGGCTGGCGTCGTGCCACGTGCTCCAAAAATGGCAGGTAACGACCCGGGCGACCGTTGACCTGGTCATAGAGGAACGAGGCCGCCGGCACCCCCATCGCCGCATGGAACCGGTAGAAGCTCATCACCGGCCGCAGCCGCGCCGCGACCGTCGCATCCGATATCGCCTGTACGGGTCTCAGCGCGACGGTCGCGGAGCCCACCTCGCCCGCTCGCAGCGCCTGCAGGAACGAACCGAAGTCCGTCAACCGAACCGCGTCCCAGGAGCGGCCACGGCGTGCCAGGTGCGTCGACCACAGCGCCAGGCTCCTCGCGTAGGAGCGCACCGTGTTGGGCGAGTAGTCCGACTGCCGGGCGAAGTCCAGGTACGCCTCGACCGGCTCGATCACGCGGCCGTCGTCACCGACAACCGTCCACGTCAGGCCATCTTGGAACGTCACTCGCTGCGTCGATGCCACCTCGACCCTCCTCGGTCGACAACAGCATAGAGGCGAACACCGACATACAGTCCCACAAGCGGCCATCAGACTGTGCCTGATAACACCGCCGCCGACAGGGCGGCCGCTACACTCAACGTGGTGTCCCCGACATCATCGGCAGCCCTGTCGGCGTACCAGATAACACGTCGTCGCCCTCTCCGACGCCTGGCAGACCGGCGCCTTCGCCTGGGACGAGACCACCCGCGCCGCCTTCGCGAACGACCCGCTGAACCTGCTGGCCGTCGAGTCGAGCCTGAACCGGCAGAAGAGCGACAGCGACGCGGCCAGCTGGCTGCCGCCGAAGAAGGACTACCGCTGCGAGTACGTCGGTCGCCAGATCGCGGTGAAGGACAAGTACGACCTGTGGGTCAAGCCCGCCGAAGCCGACGCCATGGAAGGCGTGCTCGCCGACTGCGACGGCTTCGCCGCGATCGCCGACGACGACACTCTGCTGTGGCCCGCAGCCGGGGAGGGCGACGTGATCGCCACTCAGGAAGAGCCCGCCCCGGCGCCCTCTCCGGAACCGGAGCCCGCACCGGCACCGGCACCGGCGCCCAAGCCCACCAAGTCGACGACTCCGAGCAGCAGTTCCGGCTCGAGCTCGGGCTCACGCAGCGGGTCGAGCTCGGAAGGGTCGGACTCCTCCTCGGGCGGCTCGGTGTACTACAAGAACTGCGACGCCGCCCGCGCCGCAGGGGCCGCGCCCGTGCACTCCGGAGACCCGGGGTACGCCAAGCACCTGGACCGCGACGGGGACGGCGTGGGCTGCGAGTAGCTCCCTCTGAGGGTGCTCAGACCACCACGTACAGCAGGGCCGCAACGGCGAAAGCCATGAGCGAGATGACCGACGTGAACACCGTCCAGAGCCGGAGGTTGGTCGCGGTGTCCAGCTGCAGCAGGCCGCCGACGAGCCAGAACCCGGAATCGTTGACGTGGGAGGCGAAGAAGGAGCCAGCACCCATTGCGACGATCACCAGGCCGAGCTGCGCCGGGCTCGCCGCGGAAGCGATCATGGCGGGGCCGAGCAGGCCTGCGGTGGTGGTGATGGCGACGGTGGCCGACCCTTGGGCGACGCGAAGCGCCACCGAGATCAGGTAGGCGCTGGCGATCAGCGGCAGTCCGGCGGAGTCGAGAACAGTTGCGAGCGCGTCGCCGATGCCGGTCTCGCGCAGCACGCCGCCGAACATTCCGCCCGCACCTGCGACCATGATGATCGATGCGACGGGCATGAAGCCCTTGTCGACGATGCGGGTGAGGTTGTCCCAGGGGACGCGTCGGGCGTAGCCGAGCACGAGGAGCGATGCCAGCACCGCAATGACCAGGGCGATCGGGGTCTCTCCGAGGAAGCGCACGATCTGGGCCCACAAGGCGCTCTCGGCGATGACCCCGCTGCTTTGCAGAGTCGAGGTGATGGTGTTTCCGGCGATCAGCACGATCGGCAGGAGCAGCAGGCCGATCACGGCACCGAACGAAGGCGCCTTGCCGGGCAGCTCGCGCTCGCTGGGATCCTGGGTGCCGAGAATGGTGGGGACCTCGATGTTGAACCGGCGAGCCATGAAGAGGGCGAAGCGGTATCCCGCGAGGTACCAGACGGGAATGGCGACGACGGCACCCATCAGGAACACCATGCCCAGGTTCACGCCGGCGACAGACGCAGCTGCGACCGGGCCCGGGTGGGGAGGCATCAGGCCGTGCATTACCTGGAAGGCGCCAGCGGCCGGAAGCGCGTAGAGGAGCACCGGGCCGTTGAGGCGTCGTGCGACGTTGAAGATGATCGGGAACATGACCAGCAGACCCGCGTCGAAGAAGATCGGGAAGCCGAACAGCAAAGACGCGACTGAGAGAGCCAACGGTGCCCGCTTCTTCCCGAAGACGCGCAGCATCGTCTCGGCCAGCACCTCGGCTCCGCCGGATTGCTCGAGCAGCCGCCCGAATATCGCTCCAAAGCCGATGATGATCGCGAGCTTCCCGACGGTGCCGGAGAAAGAGTCGATCAGCAGGTCAAGCAGCCCGGACATCTGGGTCCCGGCGGCCAGGGCGGTCCCGGCCGAGACCACGATCAGCGAAATCGTCGCGTTGAGCTTGAGGTAGATGATCAGGAACAGCAGGACCGCGATGGATCCTGCGCCGATCAGAAGCAGTGCAGTGGGGGACATGATCCGTGACTTTCGTGGGGAAGAGACGCGATGGCCGGTGATGAGCCGGGGGCCGGAGACATCGACTATGACTGTCCTGCCCTGCGCCCGGTCAGCCGATGAACGGCATGGCTGAGGGGACGCCCGTGCCTGCACACCGTAGAAGGCGAACGACACTATGTCAATACAAAGTTTCTGGCGTGCCGCGAAACGTGCCGAAGGGACCGACGCCTTGAGCGTGTGGGAAGCCTGAGAGGAGCGTTTCCGGAAAACCCGGATGACGAGGGGTTATTCCGCTCGTCCTGATAGGTCTCATGCAGTATGGCGGGGTCGTGAGGTGGTCTGTCGGTCCGCTGCGAGAGCGTTCTCCGGCCACGCGACTCGAGTCGCGTGGCCCAATGTCCGGATGTGAGGTGCGGTCCGAGGCGCGATGTCTCAGCTGAAGCGGTCGGCAGCGCGGATCATCACAGCCTGGGCGCCCAGATGCGCGAGCAGTGGGGTGGAAGTGCAGCTCCCTGGGGCCAGACGCTGCTGTGAACACGACGATCGGGCCCCGGTTGTCACCGTGAAGGACTATGCGCCGCACCGACTGGTTCATAGAACCGGTCGTGGACCATCCGTGCGCCGCGATTGAACGGAACACCCGGGCCACGGCCCCGGGTCCCAGTGCATCGATCGAAGCAGGCGGGAAACGCGCAGCGTTCCGCGCTGTGGGATGCGTGTCGTTGTGCACGACTCGGGGACGGTCCGCTCAGCGTCGGCGCAGCACCACCACGGCGTCCAGATGCTCGCCGTGCTCGCCATTGGGACCGGTGGCCGGGCGGCGGCGATCCTCGGCGACCTCCGTCGCCCAGTCCTCGGCGGGAAGGGCAAGCTGCTCCACCTGTTCGCTCGCGCCGACCATGTCCCCTCGGTGATCGTCGGCCCAGGAAGGCGGCGCCGCGTGGGAGATGACCACCAGGTGCCCGCCTTCGCGGAGTGCGCTGGCGGCCCGTCGCAGGATCGCTCGCCGATCCAGTTCGACGTCGGACTGGAAAAAGAACGCGGTGACCAGGTCTGTTGAGGCGGGTTCCGGCTGCCAGGCGCTGAGGTCCGCCGCGGTGAAGGTCGCGCCGTGCAGACCGCGTGCGGCGGCTTCGGTCCGGGCGCGGCCGACGGCGGTCTCCGAGATGTCGAGGCCTGTCGCCTGCCAGCCGTGCTCGGCCAGCCACAGCACGTCCCCGCCCTCCCCGCAGCCGAGGTCGATCGAGGTGCCGGGAGCGAAGCCGCCGACCACCACGGCGAGGGTGGCATTGACTCGCCCGGACCAGACGCGGTCATCGCCGGCGTAGCGCTGCTCCCAGTGCTCGGCGGGGGAGAGACCGGGCTCGGCAGGGGCGTGGTCGTGCGCGGTGGAGTGCTGGTGCTGGTGCTGGTGGGTCATGGGCAGAGCCTGGCAGATGCGCGGGGGCCGGGAGGGTGTGTGCGCGAAAGGCCGCCGCAGGGCGACGAGCCGTGCGCGCCGCGCATAGGTGGTCAGGCATAGTGCGGTGACGATCACCCGAGGGCTCGATGCGGGGCGCCCGACGCCGCCGGGACGGCGACAGGCTGGCGGGCTTCGGACCTGGATACTCGGAGCTGGAAATATTGCCAGTGGTCATCCGCACGACGGCGGACGGGCGCCCCACGGGAGTTCAGATGATGTTCGAGTCGCGATGTGCTGCGGCCTCGGCGACGATCTCCTCGCTCCACTCGTCTTCGGTAACCATCCGAGCGAGCTCCCAGCGCTGATGGACCGGGCACTTCTGGAAACGTCGGGTGCCCAATCGGATGGATTTGAAGGACACGAAGGGGAGCCACACGGTCTCGTAGTAGGCGCCCTTGCTGCATTGCACGATCGTTCCGTCGAGTTCCATCTCAGCAGGCTACTCCGGGCGTGCGGGCACAATATTCGCGGTCCCACCCTGGACACGGCGAAGACCGTGGCGTGCGTCGGGTCTACTGCGTCGTCCTAGGCCGCTGCCCGCGCCTCGAGGTACAGCTCGACCGGCGCCTGGCGGTCAAGCTTCCACACGATCTGCATCGGCTTAGACCCCTCACAGCTCTGGAACTGCGCGGTGCCCAAGCAGGTGTACGGCTCGGTGCCGATGTCGCCGGTCTTTGCGCGCCGCACAAAGAGCACCACGTGTGACCCCTGCTCGCGATGCTGCTGATAGCGCAACCCAGTAGGGCTTGAGGTGCTGGTGGTGCTCTGCGATTCCCAGTGGAAGAGCTCCTGGTTAATGGCGTAGTCGTGATACAGCGTCGTCGGCGAATAATCAGCTTCAGACTTCTTGAGCGTCACGAGCAGAGCATCGGTCCTCAGCGACGGGATCCACTTAACGCCCTCACGAATCGCTCCGGGCGCACCAGGATCGAGCGTTCCAAGGCCCAGGCCAGCGAGCAGCTCCTCGCGTGAGTACTGCGCGTGCGATCGAAGCGGAGAAATCCGGAGCGCGCCGGGGAGTGGCTGGGGGAGTGTGCGGATTTCTGTTTCGCGGTAGTCGAGGATTTGGGTCACCTCTTTCACGAGTTCCGGCAGGCTCCGCAGACGGTCCAGCCCTGCCCGGATTCCGCCGCTGTTCCCGGCTGGCCAAAAGGTGAAGTAGAGCATCGCCGCGGTGAGATCCACCTCGAGATCCCCGGGGAGCGCATGAGCAGTGAGGAGCTCCCGGTATCGATCGATGCGGTGCTGGTCGTCGACATGCGCCAGGTTGGCGACTTTCTTGAAAAGGGGAGTGACCTCGGGGTCCGCGACGCGTACGGCGTCCGACGGGAAGGCCCAATCCACCAGCGCCTTCCACGAGGCCGGTTGCTTCTCGCCCTGGAATGCGCGATCGCTTGAGCCGTATACGTCGGCAAGGCTCCGCTCCGCATCGTGGAGGTACGAGCCGAGCGCGTATCGACTCGGCGAGGTCTCTTCAGGCAGATGCTGTCGGACGTCGGCCACCAGATCTTTCGTGGACAGACGCAGCTGCTGCCTCACGTTGCGCAGCACGATCTCCTCGGCGACCTCGTCGAAGACGATCTGTGAGCCGGGCGGAAGGAAGGGGAACTTATTGCGGATGCTCTTCTCGAGCCGGTTGCGCGACAAGCCCGTCAGCGCTCGGTACTTCAGATCGAAGCGGAAGTTCTCGTGTTGGAGGCCCACGAAGTCGAGCACCGTGAGCACCGCCTTGCCCTCGGTGCGGCGTAGTCCGCGTCCCAGTTGCTGCAGGAAGATCGTCGCTGATTGGGTAGGGCGCAGCATGAGGACCGTGTCGATCATGGGTATGTCGAGGCCCTCGTTGAAAATGTCGACCGCGAAGATGCAAGCGATCTCGCCGTCGCGGAGACGCTGCAGACCCTCGCGCCGTTCCCCACTGCGCGACTCTCCGGAAAGGGCGAGCGAGGGGATGCCGGCAGCATTGAAGACGTCCGCCATGTAGTGGGCATGGACGACGCTTACACAGAAGCCGAGGGCTTTCATCCTGGTGGGGTCAGTGATCTTGTCAGCGACGGTCTGCAGCACAATGCGGGCGCGTGCGTCGTTGCCTGTGTACACCGCCGAAAGTTGCTCGAGGTCGTAACGCCCCCGCGTGAAGCGGATTCCCTGGAGGTCGCAGCCGTCGGCGGTTCCGAAGTAGTGGAAGGGCACGAGGAGATCGGCCTTGAGCGCGTCCCACAACCGGAGTTCGCTCGCTGAACGGCCGTCGAAGTAGTAGTTGGCGACGTTGACGCCATCGGCTCGCTCGGGCGTCGCTGTCAGACCGAGGAGCTCACGCGGCGCGAAATGGTCGAGTAGCCGCCGGTACGTCGTCGCTTCGGCGTGATGGAACTCGTCGACGACGACAATGTCGAAGTGGTCCGGGGCCCATCGCTCGAGTTCGGCCTCCCGTGAGATGGACTGTACGGACGCGAAGACATGCCGCCCGCGGGTGGGGCGCGCCCCGTCGACGAAGAGCTCTCCGAAGGCGCCGTCCTTGAGGACCTCGCGATAGGTCCGTAGAGCCTGCTCCAGGATCTCTTTCCGGTGGGCGATAAAGAGAAGACTCGGCTGCGGCCCGCCCGCAGCGAGACGCTTGTAGTCCAACGCTGCGATTACCGTTTTCCCGGTGCCCGTCGCGGCGATGAGCAGATTGCGCTGCCGATCGTGCGTTTCCCGCTCGGACTGCAGGTCATCGAGCATGATCTGCTGATGAGGGTAGGGGCGGACATCGAGGAGACTGACGTTCACCTCACCGTCGCTGCGTCGTGCTCCATTTTTCGCGAGCATCTGGTCGAGATACTCGGCATCGGTATCCGGGTCGTATGGCGCAAAGGCCGGATCGTCCCAGTAGGTCGCGAACGTTGAGGAGAACTTGTCGAGCAGAGTCGGCGTCGCATGCTTCGACAGCCGAACGTTCCACTCAAGGCCATCCACCAACGCCGCACGGCTCATGTTGGAGCTGCCCACGTAGGCAGTAGGGAAGTCGCTCTTCCGGTGGAACATCCACGGCGATGTCAAGGCGTCGA
>NZ_NRGS01000041.1 GCF_002332425.1 Brachybacterium alimentarium
GTGTCCTCGAGCTCGACGGGCGGGATCATTCCGATCTCGCCGTGCAGACGCCGGTGGTTGAACCAGTCGATGTACTCTGCGGTCGCGATCTCGAGGTCGTCGATGTTCTTCCAGGGCCCGCGGTTGCGGACCAGTTCGGCCTTGAACAGCGAGTTGAAGGCCTCGGCCAGGGCATTGTCATACGAGTCGCCGGTGGAGCCGACCGAGGCGACCGCGCCGGCCTCGGCAAGTCGCTCGGTGTAGCGGATGGCGACGTATTGAACGCCCTTATCGCTGTGATGCGTGAGCCCGGTGACGGACTGGCCTGCGTGATCGCGGGCCCAGATGCCCATCTCCAACGCGTCCAGCGCAAGATCTGTCCGCAGCGATTTCGACAGCTGCCAGCCGACCACGCGGCGGGAGAACACGTCGATGATGAACGCGGCATACACCCAGCCGGCGAAGGTTCGGCAGTAGGTGATGTCCGCGACCCACAACTGGTTCGGAGCGGTGGCCGTGAAGTCTCGTTCGACCAGGTCAGGACGAGAATCCGGACCGCGACCGGAGATCGTGGTGCGCGGGCCTTTGGACCGGCTGATCCCACGTAGCCCAGCGACGCGCATGAGTCGCTCGACCGTGCAGCGCGCCACCGAGATGCCCTCCCGCCGCAACTGCGCATGGACCTTCTTTGCCCCGTAGACGCTGAAGTTCGCGGAGTGGACCCGGCCGATATCGACCAGTAACTCCTCGTCACGCAGTGCTCGCTTCGAGGGCGGGCGGGCCGTGCTCGCGTAGTACGTGCTCGGCGCGATCTGCGTGCCCGCTGCGGTTAGCGTCCGACAGATCGGCTCGACGCCGAACTCATGCTTGTGCTGGTCTATGTACTCCACGATCAACGCTGTGGGCGGTCGAGCTCCGCCGCGAAAAAAGCCGACGCCGACCTCAGGATCGAGTTCGCCCGGCGCAGCTCACGTACTTCCTTCTCCAGCTCGATCAAGCGCTGGGACTCGCTAGTCGTGGTTCCGGGACGGTATCCCTCGTCGACCTCCGCCTGCACGACCCAATTCCTCAGAGTCTCGGGATTGATCCCGAGCTGCTCGCCCACACGACGGAACGTGCCCGACCTCGTCGATGGATCCAGTCGCGCCTGAACAGCCATCCTCGTGGCTCTCTCCCGAAGCTCGTCCGGGTACTTCCTCGGTGCTGCCATGCTCCTCATCCTCCCGTGGATTCAGAGCCTCCACCAGACCCGGGGCGATTCA
>NZ_NRGS01000042.1 GCF_002332425.1 Brachybacterium alimentarium
CACACTCAACTCTGAAGAGCCCGATATCCAGCGACCGCTCCGCCGCCCGCAGCGCCGCGGGGGTCAGGTGGGCCGGCTGCGGCGGCAGCGGGCCCGCGAGCGCCGTCTCGGCGTCGATGTGCAGCCAGACCGCCTGCGGACGAGCAGGCTCGGACGCCGCGGACCTGGACCTCTTGCGAGCGCGCGATCCGCTGCGTCGGCGCGACGACGAGTCGCCGTCCCACGGACGGGTATCGGCCGACGAGCTGGCAGCGTCCGACGAGTTGGCAGCGGAGGACGAGCCGGCGTCAGCCGACGAACTGGCAGCGGCCGACGAGTTGGCATCGGCGGATTGGCTGGTTTCGGCCGACGTGCGTGCTTCGCTCTGCCCGTCAAAGGCGACTGGCCGGTCGGCATCGCAAGCCTCGTCGGCGTCAGGAGGCCGGTGGGCATCGCGAACCCCGTCGGCATCGCAAGCCCCGTCGGCGTCAGGAGCCCGGTGGGCATCGCGAGCCCCGCCGGCAGCGCGAGCCCGGTGGGCATCGCGAGCCCCGTCGGCAGCGGGAGCCCGGTGGGCATCGCGAGCTCGGTCGACGTCAGCGGATCGCTTGGTGCTGGCGGAGCTGCCTCCCTCGTCCTCCATCGCCGCCTGGGCCGGGAGCACGGCGATCGCGGCGACCGGGATCAGCACGGAGCGGGAGCTGAGCTGGCGGCGCACCACGGTGATCGCGGCGAGCTCGCCCGTGGCGTCCTGCAGATAGATGTCGCGCACATAGCCCACTGCGCCGCCATCGCTCCCCCGCACCGGTGCGCCGGCCATCGCCTGCATACGCTGCCGACGCTCGCCCCGCTCAGCTTCGGTGAGCGGGGCGGGCCCGGCAAGCGGAGCGGCCCCGGCGAGCGGAGCGGACCCGGCGAGCGGGACGGCCCCGGCGAGCGGGACGGCCCCGGCGAGCGGGGCGGACCCGGTCCCGCTCGATGCGTCAGCACCCGCGTGGGCCATGAATGCCTCGCTCCTCAGCTCACGACGCAGAGTCGCACGAAGTCGTGGACATCCCGGCTCGGATCGGCCGAGCGGTCCTGCTGCAGCTCACGCACCGAATGTTCGCGCACCGTGAGGCTGAGCAGCAGCGAGAAGAGCGACCGGGCCACGAACGCGGGCTGGGCGCCCGGCACCAGCTGCCCCTGCTCGGACAGTCCGATGAGCGCCTTCTCCAGCACGTGCTCGTGGACCAGTCGCAGCCGCGCGACCCGGTAGCGGCCCGGATGGTCGGGATTCACGGTCTCCGCGGACAGCGTCGCCAGCAGCGCCATCTCGTGCTGCGTCGGATCCCACGGGCCCGACAGCGCCGCGATCAGCGTGGCCGGGGAGCCCTGGATCGACTCGACCGAGTTCAGCAGGCCCTGGGCATGGTCCTCGAGCCGATCGATCACCGCACCCAGCAGCGTGTCCTTCGAGGCGAAGTGATGCAGCATCCCCGGATGGGAGATCCCCGCCCGACGGGAGATGTCCCGCAGGCTCGCACCGTGATAGCCGCGCTCGGCGAACAGCGAGGAGGCGGCGTCGAGGATCGCTTCGCGGCGAGCCTGTCCCGGACCGGTCGTGACCGGCGTGGTGGCCGCCTCTTCCAGCTCCACGGTGCGCACAGCACCCGGCTCCGAGCCGTCCGGAGCCGGCGCACCGCCGTCGGCCTCGGAGACCGTCGACGCAGGCGCCGCCGACCCGTCGGCCGACGTGTCGAAGTCCGCGCGCACTCCCGTGCCGACCTCTCCCTCTGCGGCAGTGATCTGATCGAGGGTGCGCAGCACCCGGGCCAGAGGATCCACGTTCATGCTCATCGAACTCCCGTCGGACGATTCGCCACCGACCCGATCGGAGAAGAACGAGGACACCGGGGCCGGTCCGGTCCCCGGCCCCGGTGTGCCACTCGTGGCGGCACTCGTCATCGTGCTCCCTCGGCGATCAGTTCGGTGATCTGGATGGCGTTGAGGGCAGCGCCCTTACGCAGATTATCCGCCACGGCGAACAGCACAAGGCCCTTTCCGTCAGGAACTGACTGATCCTGGCGGATCCGCCCCACGAACGTGCCGTCCTTGCCGGCCGCATCGAGCGGAGTGGGCAGGTCCACGACCGTGACGCCGGCGGCTCCCTCGAGCACCTCACGGGCGCGCTCCGGGGTGATCGGCTGATCGAACTCGGCGTGGATCGCGACGGCGTGGCCGCTCATCACGGGCACGCGCACGCAGGTCCCGGCCACCGGCAGATCCGGCAGGCCCAGGATCTTGCGCGACTCGTGGCGGAGCTTCTGCTCCTCGTCGGTCTCGCCCGAGCCGTCGTCGACCAAGCTGCCGGCCATCGCGAGCACGTTGAAGGCGATCGGCTTGACGTAGACGGAGGGCTCGCCGAGGTCCACGGCGGACCCGTCGATCGCGAGCTCCTCGACGTCGTCGACGCCCGCGCGCACCTGCTCGGCGAGCTCGGCGACCCCGGCCACGCCGGAGCCCGAGACCGCCTGGTAGGTGGCGATCTTCAGGCGAGCGACGCCGGCCTCGTCATGCAGCGCCTTCAGCGCGGGCATCGCGGCCATCGTGGTGCAATTGGGGTTCGCGATGATCCCGCGCGGCGGGCTCACGAGCGCCTCCGGGTTCACCTCGGAGACCACCAGCGGCACCTCGTCGTCCCGGCGCCATGCCGAGGAGTTGTCGACGACCATCGCACCAGCGTCCGCGAACCGCGGGGCGAGCGCCTTGGAGGTCGAGCCGCCGGCGGAGAAGATCGCGATGTCGACCTTCTGCCCGTCGGAGGCGATGTCCGCAGTGGTGGCGTCCTCGACGACCAGTGCCTGGCCGGCGTATTCCACGGTGGAGCCGGCGCTGCGGGCCGACGCGAAGGCGCGCACGCCGCTGTGGGGCACGGCGCGGTCCGCGAGCAGCGACAGCATCACGCGACCCACCTGGCCGGTCGCGCCCACCAGGCCGATCACAGGGCCGTCGGGGGTGTAGCCGGGGGTGGCGGTGATGTCGAAGGCGCGCTCGGCGCCGTTGCCAGCCGCGGCGGTCGAGGCCGCCTCGGCCCCGTCCACGCCGACGTCGTTGCTCACGCTGGTCCTGTTGTCCTCGGGAAGCTGGGTGCTCATCGTCCGGTCCCTCCGTACACGACGGCTTCGGTCTGCTCGGAGTCCAGGCCGAAGGCCGAATGGATCACGCGCACCGCGTCGTCCAGGCGCGACTCCTCGGTGACCACGGAGATGCGGATCTCCGAGGTCGAGATCATGTCGATGTTGATGCCCGCCTCGCCGAGCGAGCGGAACAGCGTCGCCGAGACGCCCGGGTGCGAGCGCATGCCGGCGCCGACGATGCTGACCTTGCCGATCTGGTCGTTGTAGCGCACCTCGGTGTAGCCGATCGCCTCGCTCGCCTCCTCGATCGCCTTCAGCGCGGCCGGGGCGTCCGTCTCGGGGAGGGTCAGCGAGATCGCGACGGTGTCGTCCACCGTCGAGGAGTTCTGCACGATCATGTCGATGTTCGCGCCGGAGCCGGCGACGACGTCGAACAGCAGCGCCGCACGACCGGGGACGTCCGGCACCTCGACGACGGTGATCTTGCCTTCGCTGCGGTCATGCGCGACGCCCGAGATGATGGGGGCTTCGAGACCGGGATCGGAATGGTCGTCCATGGGGAGCTCCTTGGTCGGGTCGGTGGCGTCGCGTCGGGCGACGTCCGCAGTGCGGAGGGTGACGTCGGGGTCGATGGGGATCACGCGCTCGGGATCATCGGAGACGATCGTCCCCAGGCGCCCCGAGTACGAGGAGCGCACGTGCAGCGGCACTCCGAAGCGGCGCGCGTACTCGACGCTGCGCACCATGAGGATCTTCGCGCCGTTGGCGGCGAGGTCCAGCATCTCCTCGCAGGAGATGTACGGGACCCGACGGGCCGCGGGGGCGACGCGGGGATCCGCGCTGAACACGCCGTCGACGTCGGAGTAGATCTCGCAGATGTCCGCCTCGAGCGCGGCGGCGAGCGCCACGGCAGTGGTGTCGGAGCCGCCGCGGCCCAACGTGGTGATGTCCTTGGTGTCCTGCGAGACGCCCTGGAAGCCGGCGACGATCGCCACCGACCCCTCGTCCAGCGCCTCCTGGACGCGGCCCGGCGTGACGCGGAGGATGTGCGCCTTGCCGTGCACCTCATCGGTGATCAGGCCGGCCTGCGAGCCGGTGTAGGCACGGGCCTCGATGCCGACGTCGTTCAGCGCCATCGACAGCACCGCCATCGAGATGCGCTCACCGGCGGTCACGAGCATGTCGAGCTCGCGGGCGGGCGGCGCATCCGTGACCTGCTCGGCGAGGTCGATGAGCTCATCGGTGGTGTCGCCCATCGCGGAGACGACGACGACCACTTTGTGGCCCGCCTTCGCGTACTTCGAGATCCTCTGCGCGACGCGCTTGATCGAGTCGGCGTCGGCGACGGAGGATCCTCCGAACTTCTGGACGACCAGGCTCATGAGACGAGTTCCTTCACGGTTGCGGGCTTCGGGCAATCCTGCGGGCAGGGCTGCTGGGAACAGCAGGCCGCGTGGACCTGCCGGGACGGCAGATCGCGTGGCCCACCGTGGGTGGCGGGCCGGGTGGCCCACCGTGGGTGGCGGGCCGGGTGGCCCACCGTGGGTGGCGGGCCGGGTGGCCCACCGCGGGTGGCGGGCCGAAGTGGCCCACCGCGAACGACGGGCCGGGTGGCCAGCTGCGATCAGCTGGCCGGGTGGCCTGCCGCGAACGGCGGGCCGGGTGGGCCGTGACCGAGTGGGGCCACAGCCCTCGCGGACTTCGGCCGGGGCGCAGTTCACTCCGGCACCGTCCACGCAGGACCAGCAACCAGTCTACGAGGGCTCCCGCCAAGACGCTCGTGGCCTCACGCTTCGAGACGCTCCCCCTGGTCACAGCAATACTGAGACGTGGCCCACCCAACACTCGCCCGGGAGCGTCGCCCTCCCCGGCGCGGCACCAGCAGCCTCTGCCCACCCTCCCCAGGCCCTCGCATCCCGCTCTCCTTGCCCCGTGCCCGGTCCCGTGCGCGGCCCCGTCCGCGGTCCCGTCAGTGGCCCCGTCCGCGGCCCGGTCCGCACGCTGCTCCGTACGCGCGTTGCTCGGTCCGCGCGCTGCTCCCGCCCCCGTCCCGCGCCAGTTTTGTCCCCGAACGACCGATGCCGGCACGCGCATCGGTCGTCTGCCCAGCAAAACTTGCAACTCCACCCTGATGGACTCGGAACTCCACTCTGATGGACTTGGGACTCCACCCTGATGGAGGAGCGACAGAGGGGCGGCAGGGCGTGGGCGCCGCGCCGAGGCAGTGCCTGGACGACAACCAACCGTGCGGGCCAGAGTCGGCAGCCATGTGGACCCGAGTCCGCTGCCGTGCGGGCCAGAGTCGGCAGCCATGTCGCACCAGCACAAGCAGAGGGCCGGATGAGCGAGAGCGGAGCCGGGATCGACGGTGTTGAGCGGGGCCGCAGCAAGGACCTCTCCTCCACAGCGCGTCCTCCTCCTCACCGCACGGCAGACCGCCACGCAGTCTGTGAGGAGAAGCTAGCGTCAGCCTGCATGCGAGCTACTCCGCTCCCACCGGGGGCACTGCTATCCCGTGAAGAGTGGCGTGCCCTCGGCGTCTCTGCGCAACGCCTTGCGGGACCGGTACTCATCACCGTGTTCCGGGGGTTCTCGACGCCGACCTCCGCTCCGGCGAGCGTCAACACCATGTGTCGAGTGCTCCAGCGGAGAGTGCTTCCCGGTGCAGTCATCAGCCACACGACCGCTGCGGCGATTCTCGGTATCGCGATCCCGTGGTGGGTGGACCGCGAGATGGGAGTGCTGTCCAGCGCCTCCTATCAGTTCGACGGGAAGCGCGTCGTCCCGAGCACGCCTCCTGTCCCGCACGGTGGACACGCTCCAGTGTCGAGCGAGGGCACAGGCAGAGTCGCAGGCAGAGGCGGAAGCGCAGGCGCAGGCGCAGGCGCAGGCGCAGGCAGAGACACCATGGCGGACGCATGGGCCACGCGCGTCGAATCCGGCCTCCCGCTCGATAGGTCGGGAGTCCGCTCAGTCCCACCGACAGCGGTCCGTCCCTTGATCGAGCCCCCGCTGCTGCATTGTCGGATCGATCCGGGGAGGCAGCGGTCCGCCGGTCCGCACGTGGTCGTGCACCGGACCACACGGCGTCCCAGCTTCACCTATCGCGGGTTGGAGCTGTCGCACCCGTATGTCGTGCTGCTGGAACTGGCGAGCATGCTTGAGCACGACGACCTCGTCATCGCCGTGGACAGCCTGATCTCCCGCGATCCCCCGTTGCGCGGCGCGAGCCTGGAGGCGATCTGGGCCGCGACCGACTCGTACGAAGCACGCTGGGGAGCCCCCGCACTCAGGAAGGCTCTGCTCGATGCGCGGCCGAACACCGACTCACCCGGGGAGACCAGGACTCGGCTGCTTCTTCTCCGCGCCGGGTTCCCAGAGCCGGTCATCAACCACCCCGTGACGGATCCCGGCACGGAGACGACGCGGTACCTCGACCTCGCTTTTCCGGAGTACAAGATCGGCGTGGAATATGACGGGGACTATCACCGCACGGTCAAGAACCAATGGCGTGCCGATCAGGCCCGCAAGGATTCGCTCGCGTCACTGGGATGGGATCTGCGCACTGTGACCAGCCAGGACATCAAGGAGCCGCGACGAGCACTGGACGCATTGCACCGCAGCTTCGCCCGCGCTGGGGCCCGTCCCCCTGCGGCAAGCAACTGGTCCGGCCGCGCCCTGGAACTGCTGGGACGTTCACTCCGCCCACCAGCCACGACGTGAGCCGGCCTGGATGCCCACCCAGTCGCTCGCCCTGTCCTCGACGTGTCGCCGTCGTCCCGCTCGCGCGCCGGTCTCCAGCCACGCGCGCCAGGCCGGCGGCGGCCAGCCATGCCCGATCGTCCCAGCCGTGCCCGATCGTCCCACCCGTGCTCGGCCATACCCAGCCGTCCCCAGTCGCGCCCAGCCGCGGCCAGCGATGCCCAGCCGTGCCCAAGAAATGCACCGAGACGACCGATGTTGGCGCTCGCATCGGTCGTCACGCCACAAAACTCGGGCAGGCGACGCCGGGCCGCGCCGCGCCGCCGCTCAGGCCATGTCGACCAGTTCCTTTCAGCGCTCAGGCCGCGTCGACCAGCTCCTTCAGGAGGGCGCGGGCGCCGTCGGCGCGAAGGGTCTCGAGGGCGTGGAGATAGGGCGTGGTGAAGGCCTCGTGCTCGACCAGGTTGCCGAACAGCTCCTCATCGCGGAGGAAGGCGAGCGGATCCTCGTCGTGCTTCGCGGCGGCCGCCGTGACGCGGTCGCGGAGGCGGTCCACGATCTCCCACTTCTCGCCGTTCTCGCCCGTGCCCTCGGCATAACGCGCCCAGGAGGCCACGATCGCGGCGCTCGCGGTGACGTCGCGGCCGGCGTCGAGGTTCTCGTGGATCACGGGGACGAGCCAGGTGGGGATGCGATCGGAGGATTCGGCGGCGAGTCGCGCGAGGGTGTCCTTGATGCTCGTGTTCGCGAAACGCGCCATGAGCTCGTCCTTGTAGGCGGTCAGGTCCATGCCCGGCACCTCGGGGACGGTGGGCGTGCCCTCGCGATCCATATAGAGGGTGCGCGTGAAGGGAGCGAGGTGCTCGTCGACAGCGGCCTCGTCGGCGTAGGTCTGCCCGAGCAGCAGGCCGAAGTAGGCGATCGACTGGTGCGAGCAGTTGAGCAGTCGCAGCTTCATGAGCTCGTAGGGCTCGACGTCCTCGACCATCTGCACCCCGACCTCCTCATAGGCGGGGCGGCCGCCGGGGAAGTCATCCTCCAGGACCCACTGCACGAAGTCCTCGCTGACCACGGGCCAGGCGTCGTCAATGCCGTAGTCCGCGGAGATCATCTCGATGTCTCCGGGGGCGGTGACCGGGGTGATCCGGTCGACCATGCAGTTGGGGAACGCCACGTCGGACTCGAGCCAGTCGGCGATGGGCGCGTCCCCGTGCAGACCGTTCTCGTCGCGGCGGCGCGCGTAGGCGAGGATCATGCGTTTGGCGAGGTCGCCATTGCCACGCACGTTGTCGCAGGACATCACGGTGAACGGCGCGGTCCCGGTCTCGCGGCGGCGGCGCAGCGCCTCCACCACGTAGCCGAACATGGTGGTCGGGTGACCTGCGGGCACAGAGGTGTTCGCCCCACCTCGCTCGTCCGCAGCATCAGCGGCAGCCGCGGCTCCCACGGCATCGAAGCTGGTCGTCAGATCCGCGGCGACGGCATCGGTCTCGTACTGGAACTCGCCGGTGGAGGGGTTGTAGTTGTAGCCGCCCTCGGTGACGGTCAGCGAGACGATGCGCACCGCCGGGTCGGTCATCTGCGCGAGGACCGCCTCGGGGTCGTCGGGCGCGAAGAGGTACTTGGCGATCGAGCCGATGACGCGGGGATCGCGATCCCCGTCGGGCGCCTTGGTGACCAGCGTGTACAGGCCGTCCTGCGCAGTGAGGGCGTCACGCATGCGGGAGTCGCCCGGCAGCAGGCCGACGCCGCACAGCGCCCAGTCGCGGTCGCGCCCGGCATTGAACAGGCGGTCCAGGAACATCGCCTGGTGCGCTCGATGGAAGCCGCCCACGCCGAAGTGGACGATCCCGATCTTCCGCTCATCGAGCGGATAGTCGGGCACTGCGACCTGTCCGTCGGCGGCGATCTCGGACAGGGCAGAGGCGTTCAGGGCGGTCATGGCTCATCCTTCGTCGGCGAGTGCTGCTGACAACGACGATACACACCGTATCGCCAAATGAGCACCCCGCGATGCTCATCTGATCAATGCGGGATGCGCGAGCCCTCTCCCGGTGCACGCCGATCACCCCCGGCGGCGTCCGTTGGCGCCCGTGCTCGTGTCTGCACCCACCCCCGCCCTCGCCCCCGCCACCGGCACCGCGAACGGCAACGGCAACGGCAACGGCGAAGTCGATGTCACCCACGCCACCACCGGCACCGGCACCGGCACCGGCACCGGCACCGGCACTAGCACGCCTACCAGCAGCACCCACACCAGCACCAGCACCAGCACCAGCACCAGCTCACTCGAGCAGGGCGGCCACCTGGTCGGCGAGCTCAGGAGCGAGCACGATGTCGTCGACGAGCCCGGAGCGGGCCGCGGCGAGGACTGCTTCGGGGCGGCCGACGGCGGGTGCCGCGGCGACCACACGGGCACGACGCAGCTGATCAGCACGCACTCCGATCACCCGATCCTCCATCGCGGAGTGCCAGACGGCGCCCGTGGGGCCCAGCAGGATTCCGCAGATCTCGGCGACGACGCCGGCGTCGTGAGCACCCTGCTGCTCCGTCACACCGAGGCGCGCCCACAGTGTCGACGCACCGGCAGACCAGGCGCCGATCGAGACGACTGCGGCGTCCAGCGAGTCGGCCGCGTCGAGGGCAGTGCGCACCTCCTGCATGGAGCGCAGCGAGGCTGCGACCTGGGCGGAGTCCACGATCAACGGGGTGGGCAGCGCCCAGATGCGACCACCGGTGCGGGCGCCGAGGGTGTGGACGAGCTCCGAGGACTGCGCGGTGGAGTAGCCGGGGGTGCTGAGGGGACCGACGAGCTGGACGACGTCCGCCGCAGGCAGGGCCTCGAGCGAATCGGGCAGGTGCATGAGCGTGCGCGACCAGGCGACGCCGAGGCGACCACCCTCATTGAGCACCGTCGGCAGCAGCCGCGCCACCTGCCGGGCGATGGCCGCCCGCATCGACTCGCCCGGGCGCGGATTGGCGACGGTGACCGAGGAGATGCCGAGCTTCTCGGCGAGCGTGGCGTGCTCGTGGCCGGAGGCGCTGGGGTCGACGATCTGGATGCGCACGATGCCCTCCGCGCGCGCCTCGTCGAGCAGTCGCGCGACCTGGAAGCGCGAGAGGCCGTGGCGCCTGGCGATCTCGACCTTGGAGAGCCCGTCCAGGAAGTACTCGGTCGCCAGCGACACCTTCAGCGACCCGGCCGGCGCCGCTCCCGGCCCGCCCGCCGAAGGCCCCGCCCCGGCGTCAGCGGGCCCTGCCCCGGCCTCAGACGTGCGCGCCGCGACGCCCGTCGGCCCGTGGGCGGCGCGGGCGGAGCCGTGCTCGTCGGAGGTGCGCGATTCGTCGCGAGCGCCTGCGGCGTCGGCCGGGATCTGCCCGCTGACCAGGGAACCCTGCGGACCCGTGCTGCTGTCGTACGCCATGCGACCCCTTCCGTCACCACCCCGAACGCGATCATCTGTGTCGCACCGGTTGCTCAAGTGAGGGTATATGACTACGCTCACTCTCAGTTGAGCATCATGGGTTCATCACATGAGTGCTCCGGTCGTCTAAGTGCGTCGGCGAGGTCGCCGATGCCATCGCCCCCAGCGGGACCCTCGCCGTTCCTCCGCGACGGACCTGCCGGGCCCCACGCCGTTCAGAGGAGAACTTCGCATGGGACGTCCCCGCCCTCCCCGCACTTCCCGCCCTCCCCAGCCACCCCGCACGCCCCGCTCACCGCGCGCGTCCCGCCCACCCGGCACGATCTCTCCGAGCCGGCGCTCCGTGCTCGGCGCCGGCCTGACCGCCGGACTCGCCAGCGCCGGGCTGGCCGCCTGCGGCTCCGGATCCGGCTCCGGCGACCGCGAATCGATCGTCGTCGCCATCGTGTCGAACCCGCAGATGCAGGACGCGATCAGCCTGATCGACCACTTCACCGAGCAGCACCCCGACATCGACGTCCGCTTCGTGTCGCTCCCGGAGAACGAGGCCCGGGCGAAGATCACAGCATCCGTGGCGTCCGGCGGCGGCGAGTTCGACGTCGTGATGATCTCCAACTATGAGACCCCGCTGTGGGCGCCCAACGGCTGGCTCACCGACCTCGAGCCCTACATCGCGAAGACCGACGGCTACCAGCCCGACGACTTCGTGCCCACCATCAAGGACGCGCTCACGGTGGACGGATCGATGTACTCCGTGCCCTTCTACGGCGAGAGCGCGTTCCTGGTGTATCGGGAGGACCTGTTCGAGGAGGCGGGTCTGGAGATGCCGGCGCATCCCAGCTGGGACGACCTGCGCTCCTTCGCCTCGACCCTGCACGACCCCGAGGGCGGGATGTCCGGCATTGCGCTGCGCGGCCTGGCCGGCTGGGGCGAGAACCTGGCCCCGATGAGCACCGTCATCAACACCTTCGGCGGCTGCTGGTTCGACATGGAGTGGGCCCCGAGCCTGGACTCCCCCGAAGTGCACGACGCGGTGTCGATGTACGTGGACACGCTGCGCTCCTACGGGCAGCCGGGCGCCGCGACCTCCGGCTTCGGCGAATGCCTCACGCAGTTCAGCCAGGGCAACGCCGCGATGTGGTTCGACGCCTCCTCGATGGTCTCGGGCGTGGAGAACCCCTCGTCCTCCACGGTGGTCGGCAAGACGGGCTACGCCCTGGGGCCGACGCTCGAGACGCCGTACGCCGGCTGGCTGTACGCCTGGTCGCTGGCGATCCCTGAGACCAGCCAGAAGAAGGACGCGGCCTGGGAGTTCATCGCCTGGATGACCCACCCGGACTACTTCCAGCTGGTGGGCGAGGAGCTCGGCTGGGAGGCGCTGCCGCCGGGTTCGCGGCTGTCGACCTACGAGATCCCCGAGTACGCCGAGCTCTCCGAGAACTACGCCGAGCCCACGCTCGACTCGATGGAGAACGCGACCCAGGAGAACTCGATGACGCAGGAGGTGCCCTATGACGGCCTCCAGAACGTGGTGGTCCCGGAGTTCCAGGACCTCGGCACCCGCGTGGGCCAGCAGTTCTCCGCCGCGATCGCCGGCCAGAAGAGCGTCGACGAGGCGCTCGAGCAGTCCCAGGGATTCGCCGAATCCGTGGCCCGCACCTACGGATGGGAGGGCTGAGCGATGCCCGCTTCCGGCCGACGACCCCTGAGCGACGATCTGAGCGACGATCTGAGCGACGAAGGGCAGGAGAAGACCCGATGAGCACCGCCACGGACACGCCCGTCGGCCGCGGAGCCGACGCCCCGCCCGCCCCACCTTCGGACGGGTCCGACACCCGCCCGCCGCACGGCGAGTACTCGAAGGCCGAGGCCTGGCGCCGTCGGCTCCCGCTGATGCCCGCGTTCCTCTTCGTGGTCGTCTGCACCCAGATCCCGTTCCTGCTGACCATCTGGTACTCGCTGCGCTCACGCAACCTGCTGCGCCCCGAGGGCGAGAAGTTCGTGGGTCTGCGCAACTACCTCGACATCTTCGTCGACTCCACGTTCCGCAGCGCGGCGCTGAACTCGATCCTGTTCACCCTGGGCTGCGTGGTCGTCTCGTTGCTGCTCGGCCTCGGGCTCGCCCTGCTGCTGGACCGGAAGTTCGTGGGCCGCGGCTTCATCCGCACACTGCTCATCACGCCGTTCCTCATCATGCCGGTGGCCGGTGCGATGCTCTGGTCGATCTCGATGTTCGACCCCACGTACGGCCTGGTCAACTGGCTGATCGGCACCGTCGGCATCTCGCCGGTGGACTGGACCAGCCAGTTCCCGATGGTCTCGATCATCATCGCGCTGGTGTGGCAGTGGACGCCCTTCATGATGCTGCTGCTCCTGGCGGGCCTGCAGTCCCAGACCGGTGACGTGCTCGAGGCCGCCTCGATGGACGGGGCCGGACCGCTGAAGACCTTCGTGCACATCACGCTCCCCCACCTGCGGTTTTACCTGGAGCTGTCGGTGCTCCTGGGCGCGATCTACGTGGTCAACACCTTCGATCAGATCTACCTGATGACCGCGGGCGGGCCCGGCACGGCCAGCGCCAACCTGCCGTTCTACATCTATCAGCGCGCGTTCCTCGGCTTCGACATCGGGCAGTCGGCCGCGATGGGCGTGATCACCGTGATCGCCACGATCGTGATCGCCACCTTCGCGCTGCGCCTGATCTTCACCAGCATCAACAGCAAGGAGCAGTCATGAGTGCCACGACCGCCGACGCCGTGCGCGTCACGCCTCCGGCCGCGCCCCTCCGCCCGCGCCGCTCCCGCGGCACGGCGACCGGCCACCTGCTCACCGTGCTGGCCTGGGCGGCCGGGCTGATCTTCTTCGCCCCGGTGGCGTGGATGGTGCTGACCAGCTTCAAGCAGGAGAGCCAGGCGGCCTCGAACCCGCCCACCTTCTTCTTCACGCCTACGCTGGACCAGTACGCCTCGATCATCGGCTCCTCCGGGGCCGGCTCGTACCTGCTGAACTCGGTGATCGCGACGGTCTGCTCGACGCTGCTGGTGCTGATCCTAGCTGTGCCCGCCGCCTATGCGGTGAGCATCAGACCGGTCAAACGCACCCAGGACTTCCTTTTCTTCTTCATCTCCACGAAGATGCTGCCGGTGGTCGCCGTGATCATGCCGATCTACGTGATCGCCGGGCAGATCCGCATGCTCGACAACATCCTCACGCTGATCGTGCTGTACACGGCGATGAACCTGCCAATCGCCGTGTGGATGATGCGCTCGTTCTTCCTCGAGGTGCCCGGGGAGGTGCTCGAGGCGGCGTCGATCGACGGGGCCTCGCTGATGCGCACGATGCGCACGGTGCTGCTGCCGATGGTCGCGCCGGGCGTGGCCGCCACCGCGCTGATCTGCGTGATCTTCGCGTGGAACGAGTTCTTCTTCGCCCTGAACCTCACGGCCGCGAATGCCGCGACCGTGCCGATCTTCCTCATGTCCACCATGACCTCGGAGGGCCTGTTCCTGGCGCGGCTGTCCGCCGCCTCGGTGCTGGCCTCGCTGCCCGTGGTGCTGGCCGGCTGGATCGCGCAGAAGCAGCTCGTGCGCGGCCTGTCGATGGGCGCGGTCAAGTAGGGCCGAGCAGGTCGGTGGGTAGGCGGGCCGGTGGGTCGGCAGGTCGGTGTGTCGGTGGGTCGGTGGATCAGCAGGTCGGTGGGTCGGTGGATCAGCAGGGCAGCAGGTCACGAGCGGTGCCGACGAGCCGACGCACAGGTTCCGGGCGGCGAGAGGCGCCGACGCGCCGGAGGCGCCACGGGCCGACGCACCCCGTCCGCACTCCGCACCCCGTCGGCACCCCGCACCCCGCACCCCGCACCCCGCACCCCGCACCGAGCACCACGAGTTTTGTGGCCTGAGGACCGATGCCCGAGCTGTGTGATGTCTCAGGACTTCG
>NZ_NRGS01000043.1 GCF_002332425.1 Brachybacterium alimentarium
CCCCTCAACTGCGAAGAGCCCGATTCACCTCGTTGATGAGATCGAGGCTGATCACGCTTGCGGGTAGACCCTCCGCTAAGCGGGCCGCCAGGGTGCTCTTGCCGGAGAAGGAGAGTCCGCACATCAGCGTCAGAGTCATTTCTGCAACCTACCGCTGACTCAGCCTTCCGTCGCCTTGAATAGGGCAGCCATTGACGGCCACGAGCAGGCCAACGACCGCGCCCCATTCCCTCAGGCCAACAGGGACATGGACTCCAGCGCCCGGTGACGAAACAGCGCGTTAGGCCGATCGAGGCTCGAGCCGGTATCGGTGCCAACAGCATCGATCACCTGGGTGAGTGAACCGAACGAGATCCCATCGACCGCCTGAACCGCCGGCGGAATGGTCGAGAGCTGCGTCGGTATGACGTAGCCGTGGACGTCGGCGCCTCGGCCGTATCGCGCGCGGAGGGCCTGCACTTCGTCGCGGACGACGTTGCGATGCACCTGGCCGTCGCTGATCACTTCGGACCCGGAGATCTCCAGGCCTTCGGCGCCGAGTGGCGGGATCGCGATCAGGTGCATGGACCGGCCGACGACAACGGCGACCTGCGACCGCACCATGGATACGCCGCCCTTCGGCGTTACGCGATCGGGCAGCAGGATGACGCGCACCCCGTCACGGTGACCGAATGCACCGGTCAGGGCGCCGAGCAGTCGCTCGACGTCAGCGTTCCGCGGACCAAGCGAAGTGGCGCCGACCTGGGTGATGAACGAGGAGTCGATGATGCTCTCGTCCCGGGAGCCGCGGGCCAGCACGACGCCGAACGACGCATAGGTCGTCAGCGAAGTCGCGACGAGGCACAGGGCGCTGCCGAGCATGGGGAGGGGAGTGCCGGCGTCGAGGTAGATGAACACGGCACCTGCTGCTGCGACGAGTAGAGCCGCGAAGATTCCCCACCGGTGGAGCGGGCTTCGCGTGATTACGAGCAGCGACCAGAGCAGATGCGCACCCGCGCCGCACAGGAGCGCCACCAATGTCGAGACCAGCCCGATGCGAGCCAGTGGCAAACCGAGAGTCATCGCGGCAGCCGTACCGGCCAGGGTCCAGGCCAGGAAGGCGATCACGAGCAAGATCCTGCGTCCATGCCAGCGGGGCGGCGATTTCTTGCCCGGTCGAGCTGCAGCCTCCTCGGCGGGGATGTGCCAGTCCCACTGGGAGGGATCGACATCCAGCATCGACGCGGCCGCGGTCCCTGCGTCGGAGTGGAACACGCGCCGCCGCGCGGTCGTCGAGGCTGGCGCAGGCTCGGGTGCGGAAGCAGGGGCATCGGGTGCGAGCGTGCGGTCGTAGGTGGCCCGCCGGGACGCATTGGACAGGACGTTGTATGCGGAGCTGACGTGCTTGGCGAGCTCGTCGTCCCCGCCGGCATCACCATGTAAGGCCCGCATCTGTGACCGGAACGCAGCAGTGATGTCGGCTCTTGAAGCGTCCCTGGGTACGCCGAGGGTCTCGTAGTGCGTCAGCGCCACGTCGCCACCTCCGTCCGTCCACCCCTGTGCTTCGCGCCAGTGGGCGAAGTCGTGCTCTGGCGGGACGATCACGCTATCGCGGACAGTCGCCGCACCCTTGCTTCACTGTGGCGATGGTGTGCGAGCCGAACGGGGCGCCGTTGTGTTTATGGTGTTTAGCGGTAGAATGGCGACATGACCACCAATGACTGGCTGACCACCGGCGAGACGGCGACCATGCTCGGCGTCTCGCGTCAGCATGTTGTCGACCTGTGCGATCGCGGGGAGCTGCCCTGCACCCGCGCCGGTACCCACCGACGGATCCGACGTTCCGACGTCGAGCGCATGATCACGCCTTTGCTCACGCGCGAGCAGGAAAAGAGCCTGTGGCTGCACCGCGCGCTGCTCGGCCACCTCATGATCGAGCCCGCGTCCGTGCTCGACACGGCGAGGTCGAACCTGAGCAGCTGGAAGTCCATCCACCGTGAGGACGGGATGGCGACTAGCTACCTCCAGCGGTGGGAGCAGGTCATCGAAGGCGGCGTGGACTCTGTCGTTCCGGTGCTCGTCGGCACCGATGAGGTCTCCAGCGAACTTCGTCAGAACAGTCCCTTTGCGGGAGTGCTCTCCGATATCGAACGTCGCCAGGTGCTGCGGTCCTTCCGTGAGCACTGGGATGGCGAGCACGCAGCCGCGTGAGACGCACCGATCTCGCCCACCTCCTGCGCGCCGCGTGCGACGTGGCTGGCGATCGCGACGTCCTAGTCATCGGCTCCCAGTCCATCCTGGGGACCTACGACGAGGACGAGCTTCCGGCCGCCGCCACCGCGTCCATCGAGGCCGACATCGGGTTCCTCGACGATCCTGACCGCGCCAAGGCAGATGACGTCGAAGCCGTGATCGGCGAGATGTCCCAGTTCCACCAGGCCAATGGCGTCTACGCGGAAGGCGTGCACGTCGACACTGCAACTTACCTGCCATCAGGCTGGCGCGACCGGCTGATCAGCTGGCCGCTGCGATCATCTGACCCAGCCGATCCTCACTTCTTGGAGCCGCACGATCTCACGATCGCCAAGCTCGGAGCGCACCGCCCGAAAGATCTGGCCTTCGTCGACGCACTCCTCCAAGCAGACATGCTGGAACTCCCAATACTCCAGGCGCGATGCGATTTGTTGCCCGATCAGCATGCGCTCGTGAAGAACCGGATTCGCGGCTTCTTGAGCAGCTACGAGACCTAAGACGAGTCAGCGGACGGTTCGAGCAGCCGAGCGCGATCTACCGTCTCTTCCCTGTTCCCCAGCCCTGCATGGTCACGAAACGGAAGTATCGCCCGCGCCGAGACGCTGAGTGACGGTCTCTGTGGTGGCCGGGGGAGCGGACGGGTGCTCCGCCAGGTAGTGCAGGGTCTCCGGGGCGGCGTTCGGAGCGCTGGAGGCGTGGAAGATCGCGTTGCGGTCGGTGAGCCGGCGGGCGATCCGGTCGATGAACGCGGGGGAGAGGTCGCAGCGGCGCGTGACGGGGAAGGTGAGCCACCGCTGGTCGAGGTCGATCAGATGCTCGAGCGTGGCCTCGGACGTCGCCGGGTTGTGCGCGATCTTCCGCAGCACCTCGCCGGGAACCTCGGAGCGGGCGAGCTGATCGAGGGCTTCCACGTCGTCGCTGAACTCGGCGGTGCGCAGGCGCGACTGCACGGTCCGCGGGTTCCCGAGACGCTGGGGCTCGGCGTGCTGGGCGATGGTGGTCATGGCGGCTCCTGCTCCTCGTGGCCCGGCTCGTCCGGATACTCGTGCAGTGGGCGCGAGGACGACCTGGCAGGGCAGGAGGCGTTAGGACTTCAGGGGCAGCACTGCGCCACCGGTGCCGACACGGGCGCGCCGGCCGAGCCACCGAGCATCCTCGACCGCCTTCGTAGGCCGAGAGGTGAGAATGCCCAGTCGGTGAGTGATGCGGACGGAGACTGTGCGTCCGGTGATGTCGCGACCTCGTCGATCGGTGACCAGCGGGATCGGATCTCCCAGTTCCTCGAGGGTCCCCGTGGCGATGACGAACGAGCGCACGCACAGCAGCACGTCGCGGCCGAGCGAGGACCCGGGGAGACGATGGGGTCCTTGGGCGCTCTGGGAGAGCTCGTCCTCGCTCATGTCCACGATCCGCTGCACGGCGGGGTTGACATCCAGGCGGATGACGAGAGGGCTCGGCGAGTCGGAGCTCTTCGCCATGACCTCGCCACTGGTGGCCAACGCTCGTACGGCGTCGACGTCGAGGCGGGGCACGAGCCCGTGATCAACCAGGTACGCCAGGGAGGAGCGATCGATGCCGACGATGCGCGCGGCGAGAGCGACCGGGATCTGCTCGTCGGGATTCGGCTTGGTGCTGCGGACTATGGGCATCAACAAAGCATTCCAAACCCGAATCGCCAATTCGAGCAGCAGACACTTTCTGCGTGATGGCCTCGAAGTGAGTGTGCCGCAGAATGTGACCGTCGCACCACGTAGGGTGGAGGTCAGAAAGTGTGGAATCCACGCCGGCAGACTCTTCAGGATCATTCAATGTCCGGTAACAGCCATTATCGGACATTGAGTTCACGTGTCATACGAAATTCATCAACAGAGGGCCGGGCACCTCTTCAGCGATCAGCTGGAGGAGCCTGACGCATAGAACTTGAGCACTCCACAGATGGTGCCCGCACGGCCAAATATGCGTTTCGGTGCAGCGGGATGGCTTCCCACCGCGACGTGGGTCCAGCTCGCCCTGACGGGTAGCCGCGGTGCAGGGGCACTTCGAGGTGTACGTGGGAGGTGACCCAGTGGATGACCCGTGAGGGCGCAGCGCTATCGATGCCCCGGCAGCCGAGAGTGGCCGCGCCGACACTGCCGCAGTTCTTCCCCACGTGCGAGCTCCGACGGGAAGGGCAGCCTTGCGACGGGCGAGACGGCCTGCCTGGTCTTGAGTCGCGGCGACGAGAGGACATGGGGGAGACTCTGGCCCTGGCCTCGAGCCGGCCCCGTTCTGTGCTCGCCCCGCGTGCCCCTGGTCCAGGTGCGGCACTCGAAGGTCGATCGCCGTCGTGATGGTGACCCCGAGGCTCGTGCGGTCTCCAGCCGGCGCGACTCTAGCGGTCACTCTAGCGGTCACATCGCCGCTAAGAAAGACAACGCCCTGGCGAGAAACTTGTTCTCACCAGGGCATTTGTCGGGCTGACAGGATTTGAACCTGCGACCCCCTGACCCCCAGTCAGGTGCGCTACCAAGCTGCGCCACAGCCCGTGGTCCTTCACGAGCGAAGGACCGTGCCCTCCGTGGCAGGAGGACCGTGGAACACAGTACCCCGCCCATGCCCCCGGGGGCGAATCGAGACGTGCGTGACCTGCGGCACTCTTCCCGAACGGATGCTCGCAGCGACCCTCCGGGAGGGCGGAGGACACCGTGCCCGGCGCTCCCCGCGGGCCTGCGCGCCCCGAGACCTCCGCGGCATTAGTCTGCGGACATGCGTGAACCCCGGCGCTCGACTCCTCACGGTGAGACCCCCTACTCGCCGTCGTCGCTGCTGCGCGCCCTCACGGCGAACCCCTACGACGTGGACGCTCTGAGACGGCACGAACCGACGCCCGCGGAGGACACGCCGCCCGACAACCGGATCACCCGGACCGTCACGGTGCTGCTCGCGCTGGTGCTCGGCTTCACGGTCGCCGTCGCGGTGACCGAGCTGCGGCGCGATGCCGCTGCGGAGGACAATCCGCGGGCACTGCTCGAGCAGGAGGTGCTCGACGCCCGCGCCGAGATCGAGGAGCTCGAGGCGCGCCAGGAGACCCTCGACGGGGAGATCGCCGATGCCCAGGCCGTCGTGCTGGACGGTGCGGACGCGAACGATGCCGAGCATCTGCAGGCCGAGGAGGGGCTCAGCGCCGCGTCATCCCTGGAGGGCACCGGGGTGGTGCTCTCGCTCCAGGACTCCGTGCCGCTGCCCGCGAGCCCTGGCGTCGCGGAGGGGACCGTCAACCGCGTCACCGATGGGGATCTGCAGATCACAGTGAACGCCCTATGGGCGGCCGGGGCCGAGGCGATCTCGATCAACGGGCAACGTCTCAGCGCCACCAGCGCCATCCGGACCGCCGGATCGGCGGTCCTCGTGGACTTCCGACCGCTCTCGCCGCCGTACGAGGTCACCGCCCTCGGGGACCCGCAGGCGCTGCGCGAGGGCGTCGACGCGGGGGAGGGCGGCGAATACCTCTCCGACCTCTCGAGCCGCTTCGGCATCCGCGCCTCCTGGACGACGGGGGAGGAGCTCACGGTGCCGGCCCGCGCGATCGGCAGCCTGCGCGAGGCCTCCGCTCCGTCGACAGAGGACACCAAGGACTCCGAGGATTCCGAGAACCCCGAGAACTCCGAGAACCCCGAGAACCCTGAGAGCTCCAAGAACTCCACCGAACCGACCGCCGGCACCGTCCCCGAGGACGAGGCCAGGAAGGACACCGAATGATCGCCATCATCGGCCTGATCCTGGGCGTCGTGCTGGGCGTCGTCGTCCAGCCCGACGTCCCCGTCGTGCTGCAGCCCTATCTCCCGATCGCCGTCGTCGCGGCGTTGGACACCCTCGCCGGCGGCCTGCGGGCCAGCCTCGACGGAGCGTTCGATGCCCACGTGTTCATCACGTCGTTCCTGTTCAACGTGCTGATCGCCGCGTTCCTGGTGTTCCTCGGCGACCAGCTGGGTGTCGGCGCGCAGCTCTCCACCGCGGTGATCGTGGTGCTGGGCATCCGCATCTTCTCCAACGCAGCGGCCATCCGCCGGCTGCTGTTCCGGTCATGAGCGACGGAACGCGCACCCCGGAGAGTCCCGAGCAGCAGAAAGTGGTGTGGACGCGGCTGCGGGAGACCCTGCGCCCCCAGGCGACCTGGACGCAGCTGATCGTGGGACTGCTGTGCGTCCTGCTCGGACTGGCCATCGCGGCGCAGCTGCGTCAGTCCGACGACTCGCTCGAGGGCGCTTCCCAGCAGGAGCTGGTGCGTCTGCTGGACGAATCCGGACGCCATGCCGCAGGGCTCGAGGTGGAGAACGCGGAGCTCGACCGCACGCTGGAGTCGCTCCGCTCGGGCGCCGGGGACGACGCCGCGGCCCGGACCGCCGCCGAGGAGCGCCTGGAGGACCTGGAGATCATCGCCGGCACGTCTCCCGCGCACGGCAGGGGGATCGTCGTATCGATCTCGGACCCGGACGAAGGGGTGCGGGCCTCGACGCTGCTCGGCGTCGTCCAGGAGCTGCGCAACGCCGGCGCCGAGGTGATCCAGATCGGTGATGTCCGCGTGGTGGCCTCCACCTCGATCACCACCGCGCCGTCCGGCCGTCTGCAGGTCGACGGGACCCCGGTCCCCGTCCCGTACACGCTCAGCGTCATCGGCGATCCGGAGGTGATGGAGCCGGCGCTGCGCATCCCCGGGGGAGCCGCGGACTCCGTCACGGCCGACGGCGGGACCCTTGCCGTGGCGTCCGAGACGGACGTGCAGATCGACGCGACGGTCGAACTCTCCGAGCCCGAGCACTCCCGAGTGGTCAAGTGATCGTCAAATCCTGCCCTGGGTGCTGTGGATGGACGCATCTGCGCTTCTCGGCGTGCGAAGATGGGTCAGTCGGATCCTGAGTGCACGAAGACCACAGGAACAGGGTCGACCGCTGGCCAGGAAGGGGTGCGGAGTGTCCGGGAACACCGAGTGGAACGATCAGAACCTCGATCACACGTCGAAGCTGAGTGCGATCTCGCCCAGCGACCCGGTGGAGGAGGACGCCGACTCCGGCCTCTCGTCCCAGGATCGTCGGGCGATCGAGAACCTGCCCCCGCGCAGCGCGCTGCTGATCGTGCGGAAGGGCCCCAACCTCGGAGCCCGCTTCCTGCTGGACTCCGAGACCACGATCGCCGGCCGCCACCCCAACAGCGAGATCTTCCTCGACGACGTGACGGTCTCTCGCAAGCACGCGGCGTTCGTGCGCGACGACGACGGCTTCCTCGTGCGTGACCTCGGGTCGCTCAACGGGACCTACGTGGGCAAGGATCGCGTGGACGAGGTCCGCCTCCAGTCCGGCCAGGACGTGCAGATCGGCAAGTACCGCCTCACGTACCACCCCTTCCACGGGGCGGTCTGATCCGATGCCCGCCTCCGCGGCGCACAGGTCGGCCTCGTCGGCAGCAGCACGGCTCAGCATCGGGCAGGTGCTCTCGGCACTGCGCGATGAGTTCCCCGACCTCGCCCACTCCAAGCTGCACTATCTCGAGTCCGAGGGTCTGATCTCCCCGGAGCGCACCGCTGCGGGATATCGCAAGTACACCCGTGAGGACGTCGAGCGCCTGCTGTTCGTGCTGCGCGCTCAGCGAGACCGGTTCTGGCCCCTCAAGGTGATCAAGGAGCACCTCCTCGAGCACGGCCTGGAGTCCGAGGTCACCTCGATCGCCTCCCGTCCGGGGCCGACCGCTGCCGTGCAGCCCGTACGTCTGGATCGAAGGGGGCTTGCCCGTCGGGCCGCTGTCGAGGAGGACTTCCTCGAGGAGCTCGAGCAGTACGGGATGCTCTCCGAAGGCTTGGAGAACTACGGGTCCGCCGAACTCGAGATCGTCACCTCCGCGCGGGAGCTGGCCGACGTGGGGCTCCACCCGCGCCATCTGGTGATGCTGCGTACCTCCGCCGAACGGGAGGCGCACATGATCCGCTCCGTCGCCAAGCCCCGGGACCGGCCCGGTGACTCCGCGGCCCGCGGCGAAGCCGAGGATTTCGCTCGTGACCTGGGGGAATCCATGATCTCGCTGCACGGCGCGGTGTTCCGCACGAAGCTCCGGGACAGCTGAGGCCGTTTCCCGGCGGCCACGCCGCTCCGGCGAGTTGCCGTCGACGGCGGGCGCGGACACGCTACTCTGGTCGCGTGCTCTCATCCTTCCCCCTGTGGAGAGCCGGAATACGGAGGTAGCTGTGAACGCCACGCGCGGAGAGGATCGCACCGAGCAGTCGACGGTGCCCGCCGAACCTGCACAAGGTGTCCTGTTCGACGACGTCGTCGACACCCCTGGCGAGCTCGGCTATCGCGGCCCCGCCGCCTGCAAGGCCGCCGGTATCACCTACCGTCAGCTGGACTACTGGGCTCGCACCGGCCTGGTGGAGCCCGGCGTGCGCGCGGCCTCCGGCTCCGGCAGTCAGCGCCTCTACGGCTTCCGCGACATCCTCGTGCTCAAGGTCGTCAAGCGACTTCTGGACACCGGCGTGTCCCTCCAGCAGATCCGCGTGGCCGTGAGCGCATTGCGCGAGCGCGGGATCGACGATCTCGCCGAGATCACCCTCATGAGCGACGGCGCCTCCGTCTACGAGTGCACCACCGCGCAGGACGTCTTCGACCTCGTCCAGGGCGGCCAGGGTGTCTTCGGCATCGCCGTGGGTCGGGTCTGGCGCGAGGTCGAGAACGACCTGTCGGTGCTGCCGGGCGTGAATCCGGCCGATGACGCGGCCCTTGCGCTGCAGGACGAGCTGGCCGCACGGCGCCGCTCGCGCCAGGCAGGCTGACACCACTCACTGCGTCACGGCAGACGACGACGGCGAGTCCCGGGAAGGGGCTCGCCGTCGTCTGTGTGTATGTGTGTGTCCGGCATGCACCGACCGTGCGGGACGATGACGCCGTGCGGCACCGCTCCCGCTCAGGAAGCGCTGGTGCTCAGGAGTGCTGGCGAGAATCCAGCACTGTCTTCAGCAGTGCGTCGAAGTCCTCCGTGAGGCGCTTGCCCGAGGCTCCCTCGTAGCGGTGCAGCGGCACGGCGCCGCCCTGCGCCTGCTGCAGCCCCACACGCTCCTCGATGACGGGGGAGAGCACGGAGTCGCCGAAGAGTTCACGGAGCTCGGCGAGCCGATACTGGTGCTCGACGGAGCGCGGCCGGTAGCGGTTGACCACGAGCCCGAGGGTCTGCAGGCGAGGGGCGATGCCGTCGTCGTGCATCTCGGAGGCGAGTTTGAGCGCGCGATCCGCGGCGGTCACCGCGAAGAACCCGGGCTCGGCGACCACGAGGGCACGGTCCGATGCGGCCAGCGCCATCTGCGTGAGACCGTTCAGCGAGGGCGGACAGTCGATGAGCACGAGGTCGTACTGGTGCGTGCGCTTGTCCAGCGCGTCGTGCAGCCGGCGCACGTCCTTGGCGCTCTGCGACGGGGCATCCATCACCGAGGAGCGGCTGGAGCCGGGGATCACGTCGAGATGGGACCCGGCATCGGCCGACCACGGCGCCGGAAGGATCGAGCGGTCGATCGTCTCGGTGCGCGGGGAGGACAGCACCTCGGCGATGTCGACGGTGCTCGCGGGCTCACCCAGCAGACCGAGCGTCGAATCACCCTGCGGGTCGAGATCGATCACGAGAGTGTTCACCTCCTGGTGGAGGGCAGCAGAAGCCAGGCCCAGGGTCACCGACGTCTTGCCGACGCCGCCCTTCAGGGAACACACACTCACGATGAACACATCAGGAAGTCTACCGACCCGAGGCTGATCATCGGGCACCGCCACGGGCGGTAACCTGCATGAATCGTGTTCAGATCCCGTGGAGAGAGGCCGACGATGTCGCAGATCACGCACGACCTGGTGCTGGAGGTGCTCGACGGCTGCGGGTCCAGCGCCCTCGCGGAGTCCCGGGAGCTGGGGTTCGTGCAACAGGTCACGCCGACGGAGCTGACCCTGCGCACCGACGACCTCGACGGGGTGCGAGGTCTGCGCCGCGTGGTCGCGGCCTCGAGCGGGCTGACCGTCACGGCCCGCCGGCCCCGCGAACTGCTGGAGACGTCCGTGCAGCAGCGCCTGAGTGAGCGGTACGAGGACATCGGGCGTCAGCGCCCGCGACAGCGCTTCCATGGACTGCGGCTGGAGGCGGCCGGCTCGGACACCCCGGACATGCGGCGTCTGGCGGAGGCCATCGCCGAGCTCGCGGGGCTCCCCGTGGCCGAGGACGGCGATCTCGTGGTGCGCGTTCGTCGGGGCGCCCCGCAGCACACCTGGCAGGTGCTGCTGCGCACCACGCCCCGTCCGCTCTCCGCCCGGTCGTGGCGCACCGTGAACTATCCGGGCGCCGTGAACGCGACCATCGCCGCGACCGTCATGGATCTGCTCGAGGTGGACGAGGACGACTCCCTGCTGGACATGACCTGCGGTTCGGGCACGTTCCTCGTCGAGCAGCTGCACGACGTGGTCCCGGCCCGCGCGATCGGGGTGGACCTGGATGCGGACGCGATCCACGCCGCCGAGCAGCACCAGCGGGCTGCTCGGCGGAAGGGCCGGATCGACTGGGTGGTCGGGGACGTGCTGACCACGGAGCTCGAGCCCGGGTTCACGCGCCTGGTGACGAATCCGCCCTGGGGCGAGCTGCATGGCGAGCACGAGACCAACGAGGAGCTGCTCGCCCGCCTGGTGGATCGTGCGGCAGAGCTCGCCGCACCGCAGGCCCGGCTCGGAGTGCTCACCCATGAGATCACGCGCATGCACCGCGTGCTCGAACGGCCAGAGAGCCCCTGGCGCCCGGTGGGCGAGCACCGCTTCTTCCAGAAGGGGCACCACCCGCGCCTGTTCGTGCTCGAGCGCGGATGATGCCCCGGAGACGGTGAGCATCGGGGCGAGACAGCCGCGACAGGCATGCCTCCTGGGCTCAGAGCCCTCAGAGCCCTCGTCGGCCGGTCCGGAGCGCCTGCAGTGCGTGCTCGTCGCCGTGGACCTGCACCCGTGCCACGTCATCGCGACCGCTGGCCCACAGCAGCAGCTCGAGCGCGTCGCCGTGCACCCGCAGCGAGCCGTCCGCACCGCGAGAGGTGCGTCGCAGGCCGCCGAGCGGCGAGACGAAGGTGATGTCGGTCGGCACCTTCAGACTGACCCGCGAGGTGAGGGCCAGCGCCCGCCAGGCCTGCGCATCCGTCGCGGGGGTCAGGCGGCGCGGTTCCCAGTCCTCCTGGGCCCGACGCAGGTCCTCGTGATGGATGAGCAGTTCGCCCTCGCCGATGAATCGGTCCAGGCGGCCGATGGGGGAGAGGCGGCCCGGCCCCTCCCGAAGTCGCTCGACGAGCTCCTCCCAGCCGGTGTCACGCAGCCTCTCCAGGGCGGACTCCGCCCGGGCACCGAGCGGCCCGGGGAGTCTCGAGCCCACCGTTAGATGCGGGGACCGCTCCCGGACCAGGAGGTGCTCGAGCAGGTCCGGGGCGTCCCAGCCCGGAAGGATCGTGGGCGCCTCGGGCCCGAGGGCGAGGAAGGAGTCGGCAAGGGCGAGGCGTTCCGGGCTGGGATCCATGGGGGACATGCTCTCAGCTCTGAGTGCTGAAGGCAGCGTCGAAGGACAGCTCGGATGCGGGATAGTCGAGGTCCCGCAGCACCTCGATCGCCTCGGCGGCGCCGTGCAGACGGTCCATGCCGGCGTCCTCCCACTCGATCGAGAGGGGGCCCTCGTAGCCGATCGAGCGCAGCGCCCGGAAGGCGGCGTCCCACGGCACGTCCCCGCGACCGAAGGAGACGAAGTCCCATCCGCGCCGGGGATCGCCCCAGGGCAGGTGCGAGCCCAGGCGGGTGTTGCGACCGGTGACCCGCACTCGGATGTCCTTGCAGTCCACGTGGTAGATGCGGTCCGCGAAGTCCGTGATGAAGGAGACCGGGTCGATCTCCTGCCACATGAAGTGGGAGGGGTCCCAGTTCAGACCGAAGGACTCACGGTGCCCGATCGCCTCGAGCGTGCGCTGCGTGGTCCAGTAGTCGTAGGCGATCTCGGAGGGATGGACCTCATGGGCGAAGCGCACGCCGCACTCCTCGAAGACGTCGAGGATGGGGTTCCAGCGGTCGGCGAAGTCCTGATATCCCTCGTCGATGACGTCCTGGGGGACCGGCGGGAACATCGCCACGTACTTCCAGATCTTCGACCCCGTGAAGCCGATGACGGTCTTCACACCGAGCTTCTGGGCGAGGCGGGCCGTGTTCTTCATGTCCTCGGCCGCCCGCTGCCTCACGCCTTCGGGGTCGCCGTCGCCCCAGACGTCCCGGCCCACGATCGCCTGATGGCGGAAGTCGATCGGATCGTCGCAGATCGCCTGGCCCTTGAGATGGTTGGAGATGGCCCAGCAGGACAGGCCGTGCTTCTCGAGGATCCCGATGCGGTCGGCGATGTACTCGTCGTCGTCCCAGCGGCTGGCATCGAGGTGCTCGCCGGAGACCGAGATCTCGAGGCCGTCGTAGCCCCAGCCGGCTGCGAGCTCGGCGACCTCGTCGAGCGTGAGGTCGGCCCACTGGCCGGTGAAGAGGGTATGCGGTTGCGCCATGATGGTGCTCCTTCTCTGCGGTGAGGGGGTGGAGATCAGAGGGTGATGGTCGCGCCGTCGGCGGCGTCGGAGGCGATGACGGCGTCCAGGACGCGCTGCAGCGCGAGGCCGTCGGCGAAGTCGGGGGAGAAGCCGGAGGCGTCGGGCCTCTCACGGTCGCGGATCGCGATCAGCAGATCGCGGACCTGGTGGGTGAAGGCGTTCTCCCAGCCCAGCACGTGGCCCTGCGGCCACCAGGCCTCCAGATAGGGATGCTCCGGCTCGGTGACGAGGACGCGCCGGAGGCCCTGCTCGGCGACCGGGAGGGTGGCGTCGTGGAACCAGAGCTCGTTGGGACTCTCGAGGTCGAAGCGCAGTGCGCCGGCGCTGCCGAACAGCTCCACGCTCAGACGGTTCTTGGCACCGGTGGCCATTCGCGAGACCTCCACCGAGGCGAGAGCGCCGCCGTCGAGCTCGAGCGACGCCCAGGCGGCGTCGTCGACGGTGACGTCCTCGAGGCCGTCCTCACCAGGACGCCGGGGGACGATGGTCGCGAGACGGCCCCGCACTGCGGTGACCTGCTGACCCGTCAGGTGCTGCACCTGGTCGACGGCATGCGATCCGATGTCCCCGAGGGCGCCGGAGCCCGCCGTCTCCCGGCGCAGCCGCCAGGACATCCCCGCGTCCTCGTCGACGAGCCAGTCCTGGAGATAGGCCGCTTTGACCTGGCGGATGGTGCCGAGCCGCCCGTCCTCGACGAAGCGCTTGGCCAGGGCGAGCGCAGGGACGCGACGGTAGGTGAAGCCGAGCGCGGCGATCTGCCCGCGGGCCTGCGCGGCCTCGGCGGCCGCCACCATCTGCTCCGCCTCGGCGGTGTCATTGGCCAGCGGCTTCTCGCACAGCACATGCTTGCCGGCTTCGAGCGCAGCGATCGCGATCTCGGCGTGCAGGAATCCGGGGGTGCAGATGTCGACGATGTCGATGTCATCACGGGCGATCACCTCGCGCCAGTCGGTCGCGTGCTCCTCCCAGTCCAGGCGCTGAGCGGCTGCGGCCACCGCGTCCTCATCACGGCCCACGATCACGCGGCGCGCGATCTCGGGCACGTCGAAGGCGGCGGCGACGGTGCGCCAGGCCTGGGAGTGGGCACGCCCCATGAAGGCGTAGCCGATCATCGCGACTCCGAGCGGTCGGTCGGAAACGGGGGAGGGCACGGTCAACGGGATCACCTTCGAGTCGAGACGGGTCGAGCGGAATCAGCGGGATGAACAGCGGACGCATGAGGGACGGCGGATGAGCGAGGGCCGACGTGGAGAGCGGCCCACGGGACGCCTCCGGTCCGTCAGCGGATCGGAGGCGTCACCGGGTCAGAGGGTCGGGGCGAACGGGTCGAAGTCCTCCGGGAGCAGGTCGGGGACGGTGACGCTCGAGGCGACGGCGATCGAGCCGTCGGTGCGGGTCGCCTCGTCGAGGCTGATCATGATGTCCAGGACGTGCGCGGCGAGGTCGCCGGAGAGCCGATGGGGACGATCTGCGCGGAGCGCGCGGGCCATCTCGAGCGTGCCGAGGCCGCGACCTCCCACCGCGCCGACGGGCTCCCGTTCGGTCCAGTCCTCGTCACCGCTCGCGGCGTGGGAGGTCTCGCCGGCGAACTGATTGGGGTCGGGCAGGGCGAGGGTGCCCGCAGCTCCGGAGAGCTCGAGCACGTGGGGCTGATCGATGGCCGCGTCGAACGAGAACTCGACGGCGGCGCCCGTGCCTCCGGCGAAGCGCAGCAGTCCCTGCACCCGGGTGGGCACCTCGACCTCGAAGCTCTCCCCGGCGCGCGGACCGGAACCGATCGTGCGACGGCTCACCGACTGCGACCCCACGGCGGAGACGGAGACGACGGGACCGTAGGCGAGCACGAGCGAGGTCAGGTAGTACGGACCCATGTCATACAGGGGACCACCGCCGACCTGGAACAGGAAGTCGGGTTGGGGGTGCCAGGATTCCGGCCCGCGGGAGCGGAACTGGGCGAGCGCGGAGCGCGGCTCGCCGATCTCCCCGTCGTGCAGGGCCCGCAGTGCCGTCTGCACCCCGGCGCCGAGCACCGTGTCCGGCGCACCGCCGACGCGAAGCCCTCGCTCCTCGGCGGCGGAGAGCAGGGCGGAGGCGTCGTCGCGTGTCGTGACCAGGGGCTTCTCGGTCCACACGTGCTTGCCGGCGTCGAGGATGCTCAGAGAGACCGCGAAGTGCGCCGCCGGGATCGTCAGGTTCACGACGATCTCGATCTCCGGATCCTCGAGCACCACGTCGACGGGCCCGTGGCGGGGCACGTCGTACTCCGCGGCTCGTGCGGCGGCGGCCTCGGGACGCAGGTCGCCGATCGCGCGCACCTCGATGTCCGGATAGGTGGTGAGCTGGTCGAGATATTGGGCGGCGATCACACCGGCGCCGATGATGCCGACGCCGACGGGTCCTGACGAACGGGTCATTCCGTGTCCTCCTGGAGGTGCTGGGTGAGTTGGTCGTGGCGACCGGTGGCCGCGCGAGCAGCGACGCGCGTGCCCCCTCAGGCCTGACGACCCGACATGGGGGATCCGTGGTCCGCCGGCCGGCGGAGGATGCTGCCGGCGGCCATGGAGGAGCTGTCCCGCACACGGTGGAGCTGGACGGAGATCTGCACTGACTGCTCCTCGGCATTCGTCGACGAATAGGTCACAACCCTATGTCGGCCCGCACCCTGCGGCAAAGATCTCCCGCCCCCGGCATGGCGGCCATGCCACACACTGGTGTCTATGGAGAGACATGTGCGCGCCTGGATGACGGCGGAGGTCGTCCAGGGGACCGACATCGCCCTGCTGGTCGCGCCGTCGGCCGCACCGGCGTCACGCGAGTCGCTGACGGTGCGCGCCGGGGGAGCGGAGCATCCCGTGACGGAGGCCCGCGATCGCTACGGGAACCGTATGCACCTGGTCTCGGGGCTCCCGGCCGGGACGGTCGAGATCGTCCACACGGCCGACGGGATCGCCGCGGCGCCGGTGCCGCCGACGAGCGAGGCCGACGCCGTGCTGCACCTGCGCCCCTCGCGATACTGCGAGGTCGACGAGCTCACGAGCGTCGCCCGGGAGCTCGTGGGGGAGCGCGGCGGCATCGACGCGGTCCGGACCGTCGTGCGCTGGGTGCACGAGCACCTGGAGTACGTGCCCGGCTCGAGCACCGTCACCGATTCCGCCCGCAGCACCTATGACGCCCGCCGCGGGGTGTGCCGGGACTACGCCCACCTCACCGCCACGCTGCTGCGCGCCGCGGGGATCCCCGCGCGCTGCGCCTCGGTCTATGCGCCGGGGCTCGACCCGATGGACTTCCACCTGGTGGTGGAGGCACTGGTGGGGGAGGAATGGCTGGTCGTCGACGCGACGGGGCTCGCTCCCCGCTCGGCGATGGTGCGCATCGCGACCGGGCAGGACGCCGCCGACACCGCCTTCATGACCACCCTCGCCGGAGACGTGCAGCTCACCGGGATCCAGGTGACAGCGGTGGTGGATCCGGCGCTGCCTCGCGAGGATCCCAGCGCGAGCGTGCAGCTGCGCTGAGGCGGCGTCCGGGACGTCGAGGTCAGCTCTCGGGGGCGTCCGGATCGTCGTCGCTGTCGTCACCGGTGCTGCCGCCGTGGGGGCCGTCGTCCCCGGGCGGGGCGTCGTCCTCGGTGAAGCCTGCGAGGTACTGCTCGACCTCGGCGGCGATGTCCTCCGCGCGAGGCACTTCGGTGCCCGCACCGGAGGTGATCATCCGGTCGTACTGGTGCTCGAGACCGGCGACCATCTCCTGGAGCTGCTCCTGCGCGGCGATCTGCGCGGCGACCGTCTCGCGGATGGGGATCGCCTGGGCCTCGAGAGCGTCGACGGGCAGCCGTGGACCCTTCTCCTCGCCGACGGCGGAGAGCAGGGCGATCGCCGCGTCGGGGTAGGACATCTCGTGGAGGTACTGCGGCACGTGCGCCACCAGGCCCACCACCTCGTGGCCGGACTCGGCGAGCCGGATCGTCAGCAGCGCCGTGAACGGGGCGCGCAGCCGGAAGGTGCCCGGCATGGTGCGCCGCACCTCGATAGAGTCCGGGTCGCCGGCGAACCGCGTGACCGGCAGCTCGCGGGTGTGGGGGACCGGCGCGGGGAAGCTCTGCGCCATGAGGGTGCGCTCGATGCCCAGCTGGTCCACGACGATCCGCAGCGCGCTCGCGACCCGCTCCCACTGGAAGGACGGCTCGGGTCCGGTGAGCAGGAAGAACGCCTCGCCGTCGGGGTCGGTCACCTCGTGGAGCAGGATCTCCGGCTTCTCGTAGCCGTCGAAGTGGTCGAGCTCGAGCGTGACCTCCGGGCGCCGCCCCGCGTAGTCGTACACCTGATCCAGGTCCAGACGGCCGACGACCCGGCTGGACAGGGTGTTGAGCAGATGATCGTCCAGGAGGTCCTGGGCGCTGCCGGCATCGCTGAAAGCGCCGAGGGTGACCAGGAGCGTGCGCCCGTGCAGAGAGCGAGAGTCGACGTGACGCTCATAGGTGAACAGGGTCGTCGGATCCATGATGACCTCCAGGCAAGAGCCGCCGCGGCGGGCGGAACGGGTGACGTCCTGCTCAACGGTGCGCTCCGGACTCCTATTCCCTTCGCGCCGCGGAGCTCACGTGAGCAGCGCCACGGTGTCGAGCGAGAGCCGGATCGCGAGCGCGCCGATGAGCACGAGGAAGACGATCCGCACGAAGCGCGAGCCGAGCCTGATCGCGAGGCGGGCGCCGAGGAAGCCGCCGAGAACGTTGGCGCACGCCATCAGCGCACCGAGGAGCCACCACACCTCGCCCTGCAGCCCGAAGACGAGGAGCGAGCCGATGTTCGTGGTGAGGTTCGCGAGCTTGGCGTGCACGCTGGCCTCGAGGAACCCGTAGCCGAGCAGCGCCACCATCGCGATGATGAAGAAGCTTCCGGTGCCCGGGCCCAGGATCCCGTCGTACACGCCGATCACGCCACCGATCCCGCCGGAGCGGAGCACCTGCGCCCGTCCCCGGTGCCGCGGATCGTGCACCAGTCCCATCGCCGGTCGCAGCAGGGTGTAGACCCCGACGGCGAGCAGTGCGACCAGCACGATGGGGGAGAGCCATGGCCGAGGGATGAAGGAGGCGAGGCCCGCCCCGGCCGCACTCCCGAGGAGCGCGCACAGGACCAGCGGAAGCGCGGTCGCAGCGATCGGCGTGATCCGTCGGACGTAGGTCCAGGAGGACACCGCCGTACCCGCAGCGGAGGCGACCTTGTTGGTGCCCAGCACCGTCGCCGTCGAGGTGTCCGCCGGCAGGGAGGTGAGCAGCGCCGGGAGCTGGATCAACCCGCCGCCGCCCACCACGGCGTCGACCCAGCCGGCGAGGAAAGCGGCTCCGACCAGGAATATCAGTGTCAGCACGGAAATCTGGAGCAACTCATCGAGCAGGGGCACGGTCCCAGTGAACACCCAGCATGCGGCGACCGCGAATCGTCCGCGATAGCGTGGACCCATGGCGATCATCTATCAGGCTGAGCTCACCCCCTCCAAGCCCGAGATCCTGCGCAGCTTCCTGACCTCGCGCTCCTGGGGCGAGACGGGGGAGCTCGAGGTGCTGGGCGCCTATCGCTTCGATGACCCGGACGGCGAGGTCGGTGTGGAATGCCATCTGGTGCGGGTCGGCGAGACGATCTATCACCTGCCGCTCGCGTATCGCGCCGAAGCGGTCGACGGCGCGGAGGACGGTCTCATCGGCACCCTCCAGCATTCGGTGCTCGGCGAGCGGTTCGTCTACGACGGGCTGCAGGACGAGGTCGCCCTGGACTGCTTCCGTCGCGCCCTGAGCGGCGAGCAGCAGCAGGCGGACCTCGAGATCCATTCGGCCGACGGCGAGCTGGCCGAGCGCCGCTCGCAGAGCGTCACGCTGAGCCTCGAGGTCGACGAGGGCGAGGAGCCGCCGACGGCCGAGCAGCTGCTGGACGGTGAGCCGTTCACGATCGTCCGCACCGTCGGCGGTCTCGATGGCACCGTGCGACTGGTCGCCGAGTGGTCGGACGGCACGGGCGTCCTCGCCGCGTTCTGAGCCGATCCGTGCACGGCACGTCGCGATCCTCTGAGGCGCTGCGGCAGTCCAGGGGAGCGCTCACCACGCGTCTCGTACCCCTGACTTTACATAACGTACATTATCGGCGTACTGCCGAAAGGGGTGCGAGCGGCAGGTAGTGCCACGTCGAGCATCGTCGGTCGAGCCGATCGATGAAGCGCACATGCGCTGTGCCATGCGCTGCCACGAACTGCGATGAGCCGCTGCGAGCCGTCAGAGCAACTCTGGCTATGGTCGGCTGCAGTCCGGGCGGCGTCACCGGGCGCCCGCCGCACATCGTCGGGCGCCCGCCGCTCATCGGAGACTCTGCTGCCGCAACGACCCTGCTGTCTCAAAGACCTGCTATCGCAAGATTCTCCGGCTCGCATGTGTGCCGCGCCACATTTCCTCGTTGCGACATGCCTATGATCCGGTAAGGCCCCTGACGATCATCCGACGTTCGCGCAGGCCCTCTCGTGAGGCGGGGCCCGGCACGCAGCGTCGCGTGCCGCTCGCGGGCGATGGACCGCGCAGGATCGAGGTCTGATGTCCCGCACTGCGACCCCCGAGAAGACAGCCGGCGGTGCGACTCCGGAGAAGACGGTCGAGTCCAAGCACCCCCGGCGACCGCGGACCAGCAGACGTTCCCGACGCGATGCGCTCGTCTTCCTCGCCCTCGCGCTTCCGAACATTACGCTGATCGCCCTGTTCACCTATCGGCCGCTGCTGACGAACATCTACTACTCGATGCTCGACTGGACCCTCGGGTCGACCTCTGCGGCGTTCATCGGCCTGGACAACTACAAGGAGTTTTTCACCAGCAGCGCCGGGCTCACCAGCCTGAGGATCACCATCATCTTCACGCTCGTCACGGTGGGCGGGTCGATGCTGCTGGGACTGCTGCTGGCGCTCGCGCTGAACTCGAAGATCCCAGGAGTGACCATCGCACGCTCTGCGGCCTTCGCCCCCTACGTGCTTTCGGGCGTGGGCGTCGGTCTCGTGTGGCTGTTCATCTTCGATCCGTCGTTCGGTGTCCTCGCGTACTTCCTGCGCATGATCGGGCTGTCGAGCCCCCAATGGGTGCTCGACCCGGACATGGCGCTGATCATGGTGATGGTCGTGTACATCTGGAAGAACCTCGGCTACTGCGCGATCGTCTATCTCGGCGGTCTGCAGTCCCTGCCCACCGACGTCCTCCAGGCAGCCTCGCTGGACGGTGCCGGCCCGGTGCGGCGCTTCTGGACGATCTCCCTGCCGCTGCTCTCCCCCACCACGTTCTTCCTGCTGATCACGACGATGCTGAACAGCCTCCAGGCCTTCGACCTGCTGCGGATCATGACCCCGACGGGACGTGGCACGAACGCGCTGATCTTCGAGTCCTACCTGCAGGCCTTCGGCGGATATTCGCGCGCCGGCTATTCGGCGGCGATCTCCGTGGTCCTGTTCGTGATGCTCATCGTCATCACGGTCGTCCAGATCCGCTACGTGGAGAAGAAGGTGCACTACGCATGAGCAGCTCCGTCGACTCCCCCGTCACCACGCCCACCCGGAAGCACGGGCCCTTCTCGAAGGAGAATCTCGTCGGGACGCTCACTGCGGGGTATCTCCCGCTGCTGGCGGCGACCGCGATCGTCGTGCTCCCCCTGCTGTGGATGGTCATCAGCTCCTTCAAGGCGCCCTCGGAGATCCTCACCCAGGATCTGGTCGTGCTTCCCGAAACACCGACGCTGCACAACTACGACGTCGCGATGAACTCCGTGCCGATCCCCCGCTTCTTCCTGAACTCGGTGATCGTCACCACCGTCGGCGCCTCGATCAAGGTGGTCCTCGCGGTGATGACGGCCTATGCGCTGGTGTTCGTGCGCTTCCCGTTCAAGCGCATCATCTTCATCGGCATCCTCGTCGCCCTCATGGTCCCGCCGCAGGTCGCCATCCTGCCCAACTACGTGCTCATCGCGGGCTGGGGCGGCGTCAACACCTACTGGGGCATCATCCTCCCGGGCCTGGGCACCGCCTTCGGCACCTTCCTGCTGCGCCAGTACTTCATGACCATCCCGGCCTCGATCCTCGAGGCCGCCTCCATCGACGGCGCCGGGCATTGGCGCACCCTGTGGCGGATCGTGGCACCCATCTCGCTGCCCTCGGTCGCGACCGTCGCGCTGGTGACGATCGTGACCGAGTGGAACGACTACATCTGGCCCCTGATCATCACGACCGACTCGAGGATGATGACGCTCCCCGTCGGGCTCACCGCGCTGCAGAACTCCGAGGGCAACACCGGTTCCGGCTGGGGCATCCTCATGGCCGGAACCGTCATCGTGATCGTCCCGGTCCTGCTCGTGTTCGCCCTGCTCCAGCGATACATCGTCTCCGGCCTCACCCAAGGGAGCGTGACCGGATGAGCGGTGACATCGCACCACGCCCCCTGTCCGCTCCTCGAAACCACCTCGTCGGCACCATCGTCCCGGAAGGACATCTCTCATGAAGCACACCCAGCGTTCCACCCAGCAGCCCCTGAGCAGGCGAGGCCTGCTCGGCATGGCCTCGGCAGGAGCCGGCGCGGCCGCCCTCGCGGCCTGCGGCGGCCCTTCCGTCGGCGGGGACGACGGCGGAGGCGGCGGCGACGAGGACGCCACCGACTACTCCGACATCGAACCCGCCACCGAGATCGCCTTCTGGTCCAGCCATCCGGGCGGGTCCAAGGACGTCGAGGCCGAGCTGCTGAAGCAGTTCACCGAGAAGACCGGGATCACCGTCAACCACGTCACGGCGGGGTCGAACTACGAGGAGATCGCGCAGCGCTTCCAGACGGCGCAGGCCGCCAAGGACGATCTGCCGGCCGTCGTGGTGCTCAGCGACGTGTGGTGGTTCCGCTACTACATCAACGGCAACATCGCGCCGCTGGATCCGCTGATCGAGCAGCTCGACATCGAGATCTCCGACTACCGCGAGACCCTCGTGGAGGACTACCAGTACGAGGACAAGCAGTGGGCGCTCCCCTATGGGCGCTCGACCCCGCTGTTCTACTACAACAAGGACCACTTCGCCGCGGCGGGCCTCGAGGACCGCGCCCCGGAGACCTGGCAGGAGTTCGAGGAGTGGGCTCCGAAGCTCACCCAGGGCGAGGTCGCCTACATGTATCCCGACCTGGCCGGATACGCCGGGTGGACGTTGCAGAACGTGCTGTGGGGACAGGGCACCGCATGGTCCGATGAATGGACGATGACCTGCACCGATCCGACGACGATCGAGGCTATGCAGTGGGTGCAGGACTCCGTGTACTCCAACGGATGGGCGCAGGTGTCCTCGAGCGACTCGGCCGACACCTTCGCGGCCGGCGTGTGCTCGGCCACGATCGCGTCGACCGGGTCCCTGATCGGGGTGCTCGAGGCCGCGTCTTTCGAGGTGGGAGTGGGCTTCCTGCCGGCCGGTCCGGTCGACGGCCCCGTCTGCCCGACAGGCGGCGCCGGCCTGGGTATCCCCGCCGAGATCTCTCCCGAGGAGCAGCTTGCCGGGGCGATGCTGATCCAATTCATGGGCGAGGCGGAGAGCACCGTCGCCTTCTCCGGTGCCACCGGATACATGCCGGTGCGCAAGAGCGCGGACATCTCCGAGCTGCTGGAGAAGACCCCGCAGATCCAGACCGCTATCGATCAGCTCGAGGTCGCTCGCACACAGGACTACGCGCGCGTGTTCCTGCCGGGAGCAGACCAGGAGATGGCGAACTCCGTGGGCACCATTCTCACCGCCGAGGGCGACGTCGAGGACGCTCTGACCGACCTGCAGGCCACCCTCGAGGAGATCTACTCGAGCCAGGTCGAGCCCAAGCTGTCCTGAGCCGTCTCGCGCCGAGGAGCCCGGCCGCTGCTGCACGGATCCCGGCTCTCGGCGCGAGCGGGCTCAGGCCGCCGCGGTGTGGGGATTGGGAGTGCCGCTCCCCCGTCCGGCGATCACGAAGAAGGTGCCGGAGATCAGACAGCCGGCCACCATGGCGATCGCCATCGGCAGCGACGAGTGGGTTCCGGCGATGCCCACCAGCGGGGCGGCGACGGAGGCGGAGAAGGAGAACCCGAGCCCGAGCATCGCCGAGCCGGTGCCGGCGAACTCGCGTGCCTGATCCGAGGCCAGGGCTCCTCCGTTGCCGAAGATCATGCCCTGGGGCGCGACCGTGAAGAAGAACGCCGGGAGGACGATCCAGGCCGGGGTGTCCAGGAAGAGGCTCCCCATCAGCAGGGAGAAGCTTGCCAGCGACACGACGATCAGCCCTACCCGGATGAGCGCGCGGGGATGGATCGTGCGGGTCAGCTTCGCCGAGAGCAGCGAGAGCGCCATCATGCCCATCGAGTTGATCGCGAAGCTCACCGAGTACTCGCTCGAGGTGAAGCCCAGCATCTCCTGGACCACGAAGGAGGAGGCGGAGACGTACGCCATCAGGGCGAAGGCCGAGAAGGCGTTGACCAGCATGTACGCGACGAAGATGCGTCGATGCAGCAGCTTGCGGCAATTGCGCAGGAACGTCCGGAAGCCGCCTGAATGGCGTCGGGAGGCGGGAAGGGATTCCGGGATCAGGAAGATCACCCCGATCAGCGATATCAGCGACATCGCGGCGATCACGAGGAAGATCTCGCGCCACTGCCCGAACACCAGGATGATGCCGCCCAGCAGGGGCGCGACGATCGGGGCCACGCCGCCGACGCCCTGCATGATGTTCATGACCCGGAACAGCTCGGGGCCGTCGGTCATGTCGATCAGCACGGCACGCCCCAGCACCATGCCGAAGCCGCCGCCGATGCCCTGGATCACGCGCAGCACCAGCAGGACCTCGACGCTGGGAGCGAGGGCGCAGCCGATCGACGCCAGCAGGCACAGGATGATCCCGATCAGCAGTGGAGCCCGGCGGCCCAGCCGGTCCGAGAGCGGGCCCGCCACGACCTGGCCGCTCGCCGTGCCGAGGAAGAAGGCGGTGATGGTCAGCTGCATCCGCGAGGCCGTGGTGGACAGCTCCCCGGCGACGTCCGGGAACGCGGGGATGTACATGTCGGTCGCGAGCGGCCCGATCGCGCTCAGGGTGGTGAGCACGAGGATCACCAGCGCGGTGACCTTGCTGCGGGTGCGGCGCAGCTCCGCCTCGCTGGGCAGGTGCGCCTGATCGTGATCGGCAGGATCCTCCATCACCGGGATCGCACCGGTGATCGTCGGGATGGAGCCGGTCTGGGTGGGGAGTGACCCGGTGGAGGTCAGGGGTTCGTCGCGATCGTCATCGCGTCCAGGGGCAGGGGCGGCGGGAGCCACGGGTGTCCTTTCGAGCGGTCACAGAGCGAGCCGGGCGGATCAACGCGGATCGCGCCCGGCTCGTCCGGACCATCCTAGGGACGTCGTGAGCGTTCACGGAAGGGGGTTTCCGTCGTGGATCCGGATCGCTCCGAGGATCGACGGGCGCTCACGCGGCCGACGCCGCGGCCAGCCGCTCCTGGTAGGTCGGATCGGTGCGCTTGAGCCAGCGGATGACGCGTGAGGTCACCGGGATCATCGCGTACTGCACGAGGACCTTGTAGACGAAGCCGAGCACCGTGTACTCGGCCCACTGCTGGATCGAGGTGATGCCGATCGCGGTCGCGGCGATGGAGCAGAAGATGATCGTGTCCACGAGTTCACCGAGGCCGCTCGAGGTGAACAGGCGGGCCACCAGGCCCCGCTCCCCCGTGCGTCGTTTCATGCGGCTGACCACGAGCGAGTTCAGGGACTGTCCGGCGAGGAAGCCGAGGAGGCCGGCGAGCACCACGATCCACACGGGGCCGAGTGCGAGCTCGAGGGCCTCCTGCTTGGCGAGGCCGTAGTCATCCGGGAACGGAGGCAGGGCGATGATCACCTGATAGCAGATCGAGGCGAGGATGCTGACGCTGAAGGAGGTCAGGATCGCGCGGCGGGCGGCGCGAGGGCCGTACAGCTCGGTGACGATGTCGCCGAGCACATAGGCGAGGGGGAAGAGGAAGAAGCCGCCGTCGGTGATGATCTCGAAGCCGGTGCCCGGGACGTCTCCGAAGCTGACGCCCTTGGCGGCTCCGATCCCGGAGAGGATGACCACGGTGACCATGGCGGCGAGAAGGATGTCGAAGTGCGAGGCTCCCCGGTCGGCGTAGACGGCGCCGGCCGGGCCTCCAGACGGGGGTGGGTTTCTGTGCGTGTTCACCGGGGCAGGGTACACAGCGGGCCGGGTCCTCCACATCCGTGGGTGACCCGGCCCGCAGCGGCGGAGCTCAGATGCCTATGGCGTGATAGTCGGCGTCGCCGACGAAGCTCTCGAACTCGGATTCGCTGCCGTGCCAGACGTTGGAGTCGCCGGCGAAGGGCCCGGAATCGGAGTACTGCCAGACCTCGTAGGCCCACCAGCGACCCGGCAGCGTCGTGGGGGCCGAGCTGCTGTACGAGGCGAGGAACAGAGGGGAGTTCACCGGGGTCCAGTCCCCCACCACGTCATTCCACCAGTTCAGGCTGGTGTAGAGCACGGGCCGGCGGCCGGTGGCGTCGTGGTACGCGTTCGAGAAGCCCATGATCCAGTCGCGCATCTCCTGCGGGCTGAGGCCGTAGTCCCGAGGAAGACCGGAGTACGCCTCGAGGTCGAGCATGCCGGGCAGGGTGATGCCATCGCCGGTCCAGCCTCCACCATTGTTGAGGAAGAACTCGGCCTGCTCCTCGGGAGCGCCGGAATCGGGCCGCGCGAAGTGGTAGCCGCCTCGCGCCAGACCCGCGTTGCCGGCGCCGAGGTACTGGTGGTCGAAGTCCGAGCTGCGGAAGGTGCGGCCCTCGGTGGCCTTGACGTAGGCGAAGCGGGAGCCGAGCTCAGCCTGGGCGGCCCAGTCGACCTTTCCCTGCCAGCCGGAGACGTCCTGGCCGTAGATGCTGCCGGCGGCCTGAGCGACGGGTGCAGCGAGCGCGGCCGTTCCCGCGGTGAGCGCTGCCGCGCCGAACACGCCGCCGCGCAGGATCGAGCGTCGGGAGGTGGCGGAGGAGGGGGCGGAACCCGCAGCGGGGACTGCGAGGTGTCGGGGAAGGTAGGGAGGCATGAGTGTCTCCTGAGGAGGGGGAAGCACAGTGCGACGGGCGCCACACCAGACACACCGTAGGCATCCCGACCAGGGGTTTGGCAAGCCCCGCATCTGCGGAGGAAGGCGACGAATCGGGCGGGAACGGGCGGGAATTCCCGTCGTATCAGGCGTTCCCGGGCTCCACGAAGGCATGCAGGGTGCCCAGGATCGTCGTCGCCGCGAGCTCGGTGACGTCCCGCCCGTCCATCTGCTCGCGCACCATGAGATCGACGAAGACACCGACCAGGAGCTGGGCGAGATCCTCGGCCGGCAGGAGCAGGCGGCTGCCGTTCTCCCCCATCCGCGTGGTGAGCATCTTGCCGATCCGGTCCCGGAGGCGCTCGCGCTGGACGGCGAGCTCCGCACGCATGGTCTCGTCGCGCAGCGACCGGGCGACGGCATCGGAGTAGAGCAGGTACCACTGGCGCCCGAAGGGCCGGATGCCCTCGAAGACGGCGACCATCATCTGCGCATCCTCGTCGCCATGGGCGCCCTCGACGGCCTTCTCGACCGAGCTGTCGGCGATGGTGAGCATCTCCTCGGTGACCGAGGCGAACAGCGCCGCGAAGACCTCCTCCTTGGTGGAGAAGTTCGAGTAGAACGCTCCGCGCGTGAACCCGGCGGCGCGCACCAGGTCGTCGACGGTCGCACCGTCGACCCCCTTCTCGACGAACACGTCGAGCGAGGCCCGCACCAGCTTCGTGCGGGTGTTCTCCTTGCGTCGCGTGCCCGCCGATTCGGGCAGCGGCTCGAAAAGATCGGTCATGGCTCCTCGGGGTGTCCGGCAGTCGGGGTGGGGAAGGTCTCAGGCCTGCCCTCGAATGGGCAGTCGGCTTCGCGTGACTCCAGAGTATCCCATCGATACAATCGTGTATTGAATGCGGGCTCGTTCCGGATACGCCAGTGCATCACAGCGGCGATCCGAGTGCTGGTCGGCTTCACGCCCGTCTGCTGTACCCCGCTCTGGAGGTCGCGTGTCCTCGTCCCTGTATCGCCTCGGCCTCCTCATGGCCTCCCTGCGGTGGAAGATCGTCGCCGTCTGGGTGATCCTCCTGGTCGCCCTCGGAGGCCTGGCCGTCGGACTCGGCGGAACGTTCTCCTCCGAGATCGAGATCCCGGGCACCGAGGGCCAGCGGGGCATCGACTCGCTCGCCAACCGGTTCCCCGAGATGGGAGGCACCTCCGGGCAGGTCGTACTGGTCACCCAGGACGGCTCCACGATCGACGACCATCAGTCGGAGATCGACGACCTCATGGAGGAGATCGATGACGTCGAGGGCGTCGCCACTGCGCCGTCCCCCTTCGACGACCTCTCCCCCGGCACCCGCACGGACGACGACACCGCCATCATCGGCCAGTTCCAGATGGACGGGCAGCAGGGGTCCTACCCCGAGGAGTCCGTCGACGAGCTCGTCGACCTGGTGGAGTCGGCAAGCACCCCGGAGATGGAGGCCAACATCGGCGGGCAGGTGCTCCAGGACGCCGAGGTCCCCTTCGGTGCGGGCGAGGTCGCGGGCATCATCATCGCCCTGATCATCCTGGCGATCGTGTTCCGCTCGTTCGTGCCCGCGTTCATCCCGATCGTCACCGCGATCGTCGGCGTGGGCGTGTCGATGCTCGCCGTGGTGGCGCTCTCGGCGGGCGTCGAGATCGCTTCGGTGACCACGGCGCTCGGCGCGATGCTGGGCCTCGCCGTCGGCATCGACTACGCGCTGTTCATCCTCTCCCGCCATCGAGACCAGCTGGGCCGCGGGGAGGACGTGCAGGAATCCATCGGGCGCGCCCTCGCGACCTCCGGCAGCGCCGTGATCTTCGCCGGTCTCACGGTGATCGTGGCGCTGGTGGGTCTGTTCGTCACCGCCATCCCGTTCCTCACCATCATGGGCGTCGCCGCGGCGGCGACCGTCGCGCTCTCGGTGGTCGTCGCCCTGACCATGCTGCCCGCCGTGATGGGCATCATGGGTGAGCACCTGCGCCCCCGGAAGATCCGCAGGCTCATGGCCGAGAACGACGGCGTGCTGCCCCCGGTGGAGGACACCCATCGTCGGCGTCGGCCCTTCGGCACCGGATGGATCCGCCTGGTGACGAAGGTGCCTGCCCTCACCATCCTCGTGGTCGTGATCGGCGTGGGCGCCCTGGCGATCCCGATCAAGGACCTCGAGCTCGCGCTGCCGGATCTCGGCACCGAGCAGCCGGGTACCCCGGCCCGCGACACCTACGATCTGATCGCCGAGGAGTTCGGCCCCGGGTACAACGGGCCTCTCCTGGTGACTGCGGACATCATCAACACCACGGATCCGCTGGGCGTCGTCGACGACCTCGAGGCCGAGATCGCCGACATCGACGAGGTCAAGGAGATCCAGATCGCCACCCCGAACCAGGGCGCGGACCTCGCCGTGATCGCCGTGGTCCCCGAGGGCGGGCCCACGGCCCAGTCCACCAAGGACCTCGTGCACGAACTGCGCGACAGCGGTCCGGGCTGGGAGGACGAGTACTCGATCTCCGACGTCACGGTCACCGGCTCCACGGCGGTCGGCATCGACGTGACCGACAAGCTCAGCTCCGCGCTGCTCCCCTTCGCGATCTTCGTGGTGGGGCTGTCGCTGATCCTGCTCGCGATGGTGTTCCGCTCCGTCTGGGTCCCGATCAAGGCGTCGGTGGGCTACCTGCTCTCGGTGGCCGCCGCCTTCGGCGTCACCTCGATGGTGTTCGAGTACGGCTGGTTCAACGCCCCGCTGTCGGTCTCGGTCAACGGCCCGGTGGTCGCCTTCATGCCGATCATGGTGATGGGCGTCCTGTTCGGTCTCGCGATGGACTACGAGGTCTTCCTGGTCTCGCGGATGCGCGAGGAGTTCACCCACACCGGCGACGCCCGCGGATCGATCGAGAAGGGCTTCACCGCGAGCGCCCCGGTGGTCATCGCCGCCGCCCTGATCATGGTCGCCGTGTTCGCCGGCTTCGTGACCTCCGGCTGGTTCATGCTGCAGCCGATCGCCGTGGGCCTGGCCGTCGGGGTGCTGGTGGACGCCTTCGTGGTGCGCATGACCCTGGTGCCCGCCGTGCTCGCACTGCTCGGCAAGCACGCCTGGTGGCTGCCCGCCTGGCTGGACCGGCTCCTGCCGCGCGTGGACGTCGAGGGCGAGGGTCTGCACGCGGTCCTCGAGCACCGTCACTGGACGCAGGAGCACGGCGTCCATGCGCTGCGCCTGCAGGACGTCGTCGCCCCGCTGGTCGGCGCGCGCGGTGAGATCGGCCCGCTCACGGGCGCCGTCACGCCGGGCACGCTCCTGGTGGTGCGGTCGTCCGACGATCCGGCCCGTGCCTCGTTCCTCGCCCTGGCCGCCGGCCGGCTCGCGCCCTCCTCCGGTGTGCTCGCCGTCCACGACCGGCTCGCCCCCGATGATCTCGGCGCGATCCAGGGACGCGCCCACTGGATCCCGACGGGCTCCGATGTCGCCGCGCGGCTGCGGGACGTCCCCGGTCGCGGCCTGGACACCGCCGTGATCGTCGTCGAACGCCTCGAGGATCTCGTGCACGGCGCCACCGCCCTGGACGACACCCTCGTCGAGCGTCTCGACGCACTGCTGGAGAAGGGTGCCACGGTCGTCGTCGGCTCCCGCACCACCAGCGTCTCCGAGGCCGAACATCATCTCCAGGGCACGCTGCGCGACCCCCGTCGTCTGCTCGCCCTCGCCGTTCAGCGCTCCACCGCTTCCGTTTCCGAAGGAGCTCTCGCATGACCCGCCTCAAGCATCCCCGCACCCTGATCGTGGTGCTCCTGCTCCCCCTGCTGGTGGCAGGCATCGGACTGTGGGCGCTCAGCGGCCGCGTAGACCGGCTCGACGCGGTGCCGGCCGCCGTCGTCAACCTCGACGAGGGCGCCGAGGTCACCGATGCCGACGGCGAGACCCAGGAGGTGCCCTTCGGGCGTCTGCTCGCCGGGTCCCTCACCCAGCCGGGAACCGTCGACGATTCCGATGCCCCGGAGACCACCGGCTTCGACTGGCAGCTCACCTCGGAGGACGACGCCGAGGAGGGCCTGACCGACGGCACCTACTCCGCCGTGGTCGTGATCCCGAAGGACTTCTCGGAGAAGCTCGCGACGATCGGCTCCCCCGAAGCCGCGCAGGCGATCCTCGAGGTCACCACGAACGACGCCAGCGGGCAGATCAACGCCCTGGTGGGCACCGCGGTCGCCGATGCCTCGTCCTCCACGATGGGCGGGCAGATGGCCGAGCAGTACCTCGACGGTCTCTACCTCGGGTTCAACGACCTCCACGACGGGTTCTCCGGTGCCGCCGACGGCGCGGAGGAGCTCGACGACGGCGCCTCGGACCTCGCCGACGGCACCTCGGGCCTCGCGGACGGGAGCCGCGAGCTCGCCGACGGCACGCAGCAGGCCGCCGAGGGCTCGAGGGAGTTCAGCGGGGGCGTGTGGAGCCTCGCCGACGGCTCCCGGCAGACGGCCGACGGCACCCGCGAGCTCGCGAACGGGCTCGATGAGCTCGCCACCGGCGCCGAGGGTCTGGCCGACGGAGCCGGCGAGCTCCGGACGGGCATGAGCGGCAGGGACGGCGATCCCGGACTGCTCGACGGCGTGGACCAGCTGGCTGCCGGCGTCGAGGGCGACGGCACCGAGCAGAATCCGGGCCTGGTCGCGGGCGCCGATCAGCTCGCCACCGGGGCCGAGGACTATGCCGGCGGTGTCGCCCAGGCCGGTGACGTCGTCTCCGGCGACGGCACCGCGGAGAACCCCGGCCTGGTCACCACCGCCCAGGGCGTCGCCGACGGCACCGCCGAGCTCGGTCAGGGCGCACAGCAGCTTGCTGACGGGCTTGCCGGCGAGGGCGAGGGACTGTCACAGGCGGCCGACGGCATCGCGGAGTACGCCGGCGGGATCGATGTCGCGGTGAACGGAGACGGCACGGAGTCGAACCCTGGTATGGCGGCGGATGCCCAGGCGCTTCAGACGAGCCTCTGCGCTGAGGACCCCACGAGTGCGGAATGCGAGCAGGCAACCCGGCTCGGCGCGTCGGCAGAGGGAGTTTCTGGTGCCGTGAACGGTGATGGCACTGCTGACAATCCCGGTCTGAGCGCTGTGGCGGACGGCGTGAGCGAGGGCGCTCAGCAGATCGCCCCCGGCGTCCAACAGCTCGCCGACGGTGTCAACGGCACCGACTCCGAGCCGGGCCTGGTCCAGGGCACCGAGGGACTGGTCGCGTATTCCGAGGGCCTGGACACCGCGTTCGCGGGCGACGGCACCGACGCGAACCCGGGCCTGGTGGCGGGCGCGGACGAGCTGGCCACCGGTGCTCGAGCGAGCGCCGACGGCGCGGGTGAGCTCGTCACCGGTGTGACGGGGCTGCAGGACGGGCTCCACCAGTACTCCGACGGTGTGGATCAGCTCGCCGACGGGGCGGACGAGCTGGCAGTCGGTGCTCGTTCGAGCGCCGACGGGGCGAGCACGCTCGCCGACGGCAGCGAGGAGCTCGCCGGCGGCGCGGCCGCTCTCGGGACGGGGGCCGACCAGCTGGCCGACGGCAGCGAGGAGCTCGCCGGTGGCGCCGGGGAGCTCGCCGGTGGCGCCGGGGAGCTGGCCGACGGCACCACGTCGCTCTCCGAGGGCACCGGTGAGCTGGCGACCGGTCTGCGCGATGGTGCGGACGACGTGCCGACCTACACCGACGACGAGCGCAGCCGCATGGCGGAGATGGCCTCGAACCCGGTCACGACCGAGGCGGAGCGGCAGAACGAGGCGGACGGCGCCTCGACCGCCACCTTCCCGTTCGTCACGGCGCTCGCCCTGTGGCTCGGCGCCTTCGCGAGCTTCCTGCTGCTGCCGGCGCTGTCGCGCAAGCTGCTGGATCGTGCGGTCCCGATGGGTCGGGTCGTGCTGCGCTCGCTGGCCCCTGCTCTGCTCATCGCGGTGGTGCAGACCGTCGCGGTGCTCGCGGTGCTGGCCGCCGTGGGCATCTCCCCGGTCTCCCCGGCGACCGTGGGGGTGGTGGCCTTCGCCGGAGCGGGCATGTTCGCCGCGCTGCACCAGGCGCTGCTCACGGTGCTGGGCGACCGCATCGGACGCATCGCCTCCATCGTGGTGATGGTGCTGCAGGTGGTGACGCTGGTGGGCATCGTCCCGCTGGCCACCGCTCCCCCGCTGCTGCAGTCGGTCAGCGCACTGCTGCCGCTGCCGATCGTCACCGAGGGGCTCGTGCACGCGGCCCTCGGCGGGTCGTTGGTCTCGACCTCGGGAACGCTGCTGTCGATCCTGGCCTGGGCTGCGGTATCACTGCTGGTGACGCTCGCGACGGCACGGTCGGCCCGACGCGCCGACCGCTCGGACCGGGTGCTGGTGGACGCGGCGCCGGCCGCCGTCTGAGCCCCGCTGACCGTCGTCACCGCTCCCCGTCGTCCCTGGTCACTGGAAGTCCCTGGACCGGCCCGCCGCGGCCAGGTCCAGGGACACGACGTCATCGGCGACGAGGTTCACCGCCCCGGTGCGGTTCTCGACGACCCCGCGCAGCACGATCGCCCGGGCGGTGCGCAGCACAGCCCGATGACGCACCCAGAACCCCTGTGAGCACACCACGTTGAGGATCCCGGTCTCGTCCTCGAGGCTGAGGAAGGTGACGTTCCCGGCGGTCGCCGGACGCTGCCGATGCGTGATCACGCCGGCCACGCGGATCCGGCTGGAGTCCTCCGCCGCGCCGGTGCCCCGGATCGAGAGGATCCCGTCGGCCGCGAGTCGTTCGCGCACCAACGCCATCGGGTGATCATCCAGCGTGATGCCGGTGGCCCAGGCGTCGGCGGTCGCGAGCTCGGCCTCGCTCATCCCCGGCAGCATCGGGGCCTGGGCGCCGATGGCCAGGTGCGGCAGCGTGTCCGGGGATTCCTGGGCCGCCGCCCCGGCGGCCCACAGCGCCTGGCGTCGGGAGCTCGCGAGCGCGTCGAGCGCTCCGGCGGTGGCCAGCGCCTCGAGCTGGCGAGCGGTCAGCCGCACCCGCCGGGCCAGATCCGTGACCGAGACGAAGGCCCCTCCCCGCTCCCGCTCGGCAGTGACCTGCTCGGCGGTCTCCGTACTGATCCCCCGCACCTGGTCCAGGCCCAGCCGGATCGCCGGGCCCTGTGCCGCCGCCTCGCCCTGGACCTGGGCACGGGGAGGGTCCACCCGGTAGCCGAGGTGCTCGTCGTCGGTCTCCAGATCGGTGCGGGCACGACTGCGCAGCACGTCGGGCCCGCGGGTGAGCACGCCGTGCCGACGGGCATCCGCGACGAGCGACTGCGGCGAGTAGAAGCCCATCGGCTGGGAGCGCAGCAGCGCCGCGGTGAACGCCGCCGGATAGTGGCACTTCAGGTACGAGCTCGCGTACACCAGGTAGGCGAAGGAGTAGGCGTGGGATTCGGGGAAGCCGTAGTTGGCGAAGGCCAGCAGCTTGCGGTGGACCGCGTCGGCGTCCTCCCCCGTGATGCCGTGGTTCGCCATCCCGGAGAACAGCGCATCGGAGAGCTCGAGCATCTTCTGCGTGGAGCGCTTGGAGCCCATCGCGCGGCGCAGCTGGTCCGCCTGGGCCGGGGTGAAGTCGGCGACGTCGACCACCATCTGCATCAGCTGCTCCTGGAACAGCGGGATCCCCAGCGTCCGGCCCAGGGACTTCTCCAGCAGCGGATGGAGGAAGGTGACCGGCTCCTCCCGGTTCCGCCGACGGATGTACGGGTGGACGGAGCCGCCCTGGATGGGTCCGGGCCGGATCAGGGCGACCTCCACCACCAGGTCGTAGAACTCACGGGGCTTCAGCCGTGGCAGGGTGGAGATCTGCGCGCGGGACTCCACCTGGAACACGCCGATGCTGTCCCCCGCGCAGAGCATGTCGTAGACGGCGGGGTCCTCCTGCGGCAGGGTGTGCAGCTCGAAATGCTGGCCGTGGTGCTCGGCGACGATCCGCAGCGCGTGGTCCAGCGCCGTGAGCATCCCCAGACCCAGCAGATCGAACTTCACCAGGCCCGCATCGGCGCAGTCCTCCTTGTCCCACTGCAGCACGCTGCGGTCCTCCATCGCCGCCCACTGGACGGGGCACACCTCGATCACCGGACGGTCGCACAGCACCATGCCGCCGGAGTGGATGCCCAGATGACGCGGGGCATCGCGCAGCTTCCGGGCCAGCTCGACCACGTCACGGGGGATGTCGGCGTCCGCCAGCGAGGAGAAGGACCGCTCGATCCGTCGGGAGAAGGCGTCCTGCGCCCCGGGGTCGTAGCCGAGCGCCCGCGCGGCGTCGCGCACCGCGAGCTTCGCCCGGTAGGTGATGACGTTGGCGACCTGCGCGGCGTTCTCCCGGCCGTAGCGGGCGTAGACGTGCTGGATGACCTCCTCGCGACGATCGGAGGCGATGTCGATGTCGATGTCCGGCGGGCCGTCCCGCTCCGGGGCCAGGAACCGTTCGAACAGCAGATGATGGCGGACGGGCTCGACCGCGGTGATGCCCAGTGCATAGCAGACGGCGCTGTTCGCGGCCGAGCCTCGGCCCTGGGCGAGGATGCCCTCGCCGGCGCAGAAGTCGACGATCTCGTGGACGATGAGGAAGTAGCCGGGGAAGTGCAGGTCGACGATGACCTTCAGCTCGTGGTCGATCTGCGCCCACGCTCCGGGGGTGCGTTCGGGCCGGTCGGGGGCGGGCCGTGGCCCGTAGCGCTCGCGACCCTCGATCTCCACCAGCTCCACCAGCCAGCTGGCCTCGTCGTGCCCGGAGGGCACCGGGAAGGGCGGCAGGTCCGGGGCCAGCAGCCGCAGGTCCAAGGCGCAGTCCCGGCCCAGTCGGGCGGCCGCGGCGATCGCCGCGGGATAGCGCGGCAGCAGCTGGGCCATCTCCTCCCCGCTGCGCAGATGGGCGGGCCGTGAGGCCAGGTACGGGTCGGCGTCCGCCAGGGGGACCCCGGCGCGCAGGGCGGCATGGGTGTCGGCCAGGCGCTTGTCCGCCGGTCGCGCGTAGTGGGCGTTCGTGGTCGCGACCAGGGGCAGGGAGACCGTGTCGAGCCCGTGGGACTCGCGCACCAGACGGGTGCCCTGGGCCAGGGCGTCGTGGAGCTCGTCTGCCTCTCCCCCGCCGCCGACGACCAGCTCCACGGCGACGTTGCCGGCGCCGAACAGGTCCACCAGACGGGCGATCGCGTCGGCCGCGGCGTGCGCGGCCCCCTCCAGATCGCCCGTCTCCAGATGCGGCGCGGCCGCTCGGGTCACGGCACCCTTGCGACAGCCGGTGAGGATCTGCCAGTTCCCCTCATGGGCCAGGCGGGAGAGCTCCGCGAGGCGGTAGCGCGGGACGGCCTTCTCCCCGCTGTCCAGATGCGCGCGGGCGATCGCGGCCGACAGCTTCCGGTACCCGGCGGTGTCCCGCACCAGCACCAGCAGGTGCTCCCCCTCGGGATCGGGGACGCCGGTGCGGGGCGCGGAGACCACGGGAGTCGCGCTCGCGGCGTCGGCCCCGGGCTCGAGGCCGAGGGTGAGCTCGGCGCCGAACACGGTGGCCACTCCCTGCTCCTCCGCGGCGCGGGAGAAGCGCACCGCCCCGGGCAGGCCGTCATGGTCCACCAGGGTGATCGCGCCCAGACCCAGCCGAGCGGCCTGGCGAGCCATGTCCTCGGGACTCGAGGCGCCGTCGAGGAAGCTGAAGTGCGAGTGGGCATGCAGCTCCGCGTAGTCGACCAGCCGGGCAGGCCGGTACGCGTCCTCGACGACCTTGCCGGTGCGCTCGACGACGACCGGCGGGGAGACCGGCTCGGCCGGACGATCCGAGAGGACCGCCTCGAGGTCCTTCCACGCGGGCGGGCCCAGGAACCAGCCGGCCATCAGGCGTGCTCCTGCGTGATCTGCCCAGCCTGGGCGTTCTGTGCGCTCTGCCTAGTCATACAGCCCCTCCAGCATCCAGTTCCCGGTCCGCGACAGCGCCAGCACCGCGGTCTCCTCGTCGCCCGCGGAGCGCACCACCAGCTGCAGCCGGGCGGAGCGGACGCCCGCCGGGGTCCACCAGCGCTCGTCGATCACCGTCGGCGCACCGTGGGCGAGCACCGGGTGCTCCGACCCGGCGCGGAGCCCGGCACGCTGCAGGACCGGAGCCCCGGGCGCGAGGACCAGCAGCCGGGCCGGAGCGGCGCTCAGCAGACCCCGAGCAGTGACCACGACGGGCCGTCCCGCGGCATCCTGGAGGGCGACCGACGGCGGCTCGCGGAACACGGTGGTGGGCACCGGACGCGGCAGGGAGCCCGGCCAGGGTCCGGGACGCGCGGCCGGCTTCTCGCTGCGCCAGGGCACCCGCGTCGTCTCCTCGGCCAGCAGACGTCCGCCCAGCCGCGCCGGGACCTGGACGGCATCCTCGCCCGCCAGTCCCTGCGCACGGGCGAAAGCGCGCGAGGCCCGGACGGCGGCTTCGCCGGCGCTGCCCCACAGGGCCGGTGCACCCTCCCCGGCCGGTGCGAGCTGCAGCGGGTGCAGACCGATCCGGGTGATCGCGCCGGTCGCGGGGCCGCCGAGCCGGGAGCGGGTGATCCAGCCGTCGCACTGCCAGCGGATGCGGTCCACGACATCGGCCACGGTGAGTGCGCCGTCGTGGCGCCAGGTGCGCTCCATCTCCTCGCCGCCCTCGGTGCGGGCCACGATCCTCAGCCGGGTGCAGATCAGTCCGCGCTCGACGAGCATCGTGTGCAGCTCCTCCGCCAGCGGACGGGCGATGAAGGCCGCCTGGTCGGTGCGGACCAGCGGGGTCTCCAGGGTGGTCTCGGCGAGGAGCGGCTGGGTGGGATGGTGCGCCGCGGGCGGGGCGGGCTCCCCGCCGCGGGCCAGCAGGTGCAGGGTGGCGATGTCGGGCCCGAAGCGATCGGCGACCGCTGCGGAGGGCAGGGCGGCGAGATCTCCGAGACTGGCGATGCCGAGCCGCTGCAGCAGGTCGACGGTCTCGGCGAGGTCCAGCCGCTTCTCAGGACGAGTCGCCGAGGGCTGCCCGCGGTGCCCCCATCCCGGGCCGACGGGCGCGCTGCGCAGTGCGGTGATCGGGTGCGGGGCGAGATAGTCGGCGCTGCGGCCCTCGCGCACGATGCGTCCCGGCGGGGAGGCCAGCAGCGCGGCGAAGGGTCCGTCGGCGATCCCCACGGCGGCGTCCCAGCCGGTGAGCTCGGCGACCGCGTCGAGGATCCGCTCGGCCAGCGCCTCCTCCCCTCCCTGGTGACGGGCCGGACCGCGGGCCGACATCAGCAGCACCCCGGGGCGCAGCACGTCGACCCCGGCGGCGATCGTGTCCACCGCGGCTGCGACCAGCTCGAACAGAGCTGATTCGTGCTCCCTGTCCGCCTCCAGCACGAGTGCCTCGGGGCAGGCGGCGCGGGCCGCCCGGCGTGTCATCCCCGGCAGCGCCCCGGCCTCCTGCGCCGCGGCCCCGGCGAAGGTGACGCGGTGCTGGTCGAGCAGGATCACCGGGTCGACGGAGGGGTCGAGAGCGGGAGCGGCATCGGAGGGCCCGTCGGCGCCGTCCGTCCTGTCGGCGCCGTCTGTCCTGCTGGCACCGTCGGCCGTGCGGCGCTGATGGCGATCCAGTGCGGCCACCAGCGGCCAGTCCGGGACGGTGACGGCGACGGTACGGGTGGCCGTGCTGGTGCTGCTGGTGCTGGTGCTGGCGCTGATGTTCGTGTCGATGTTGGTGTCGATGCCGACGTTGAGGTCGGTGCTGAGGTCGGTGCGGGGGTCGGCGGCAGCAGTCATCATCCGGCCCTCTGCACGGGTTCCAGCAGCCGCATCCCGGAGGAGGCGGCGCGGGGCTGCGGCACCGACGCGATCATCCCGCCCACCTGCGGCAGGAGAACCTCGACCTCGCGCTGCCCGGCAATCCCTCGGCCGACGGCGGAGACCGCCAGACGGCGCGATCTCAGCCGCCCCGAGCCCGCCCCGAGCCCGGTCCAGCTGCGCGTGGTGGAGCGCAGCGAGAGATCGGCCCGACCAGGGGGGACGGCGGCGAGGACCAATGTGTCTGCGGTGCGGGCGCGGCCCAGCAGGCTGCGCCACAGCGCGGGGGCCAGGTCCAGGCCCGGACCGAGCACGAGCACGCCGACACCGTCGGCCAGCGCGGAGAGCACCTGAGGACGGTGCTCCCCGTGCGCCGGGGCGAGCGCGAGGCGTGTGGGGTCCAGGCCTGCGTCGAGGGCGGCTCGCAGCCCCAGATCGGGTATGCCGGCGATCGCGCACCAGGAGTCCTCCCCCATCGCCGCGATCGCGAGGGACAGCAGCAGGGAGGTGCTCGCCGCTCCCTCGATCGCGACAGAACTGCCCGCGCGCAGACTGCTGCGAGGGAACAGCGCGGACAGCGGCCCCGGCACCGCCAGCCGTGTGCCCAGCCCGTCCTCGGACTCGAGCTCGGGGAAGGTCGTGGACGCGGATCCGGGCTTGGAGCCGGCATCGGGCCGCACCGGATGCAGGGAGCTTCCCCGCAGAGCGGTCCGGTCGATCTTCCCGCCCCAGCGGGCAGCGCTGCGCTCGGCGGCCCCGAGGGTGGCACGAGCCAGGGCCAGACGGTCCTCCCGGTCCACGGGCTCCGCCTCGCGAGCAGCCACCTGCAGACGCGTGCTCATCGATCCACCTCCTCCCGACATCCCGTGCACGACGGGAACCGTGCCGGGCTCGAACTACAGTTCGAACGTCTGTTCGAACTGTACGCCTGATTACTGCTCTCCGGTCAAGCCGTGCCGGCCCCGGCTTCGAACGTACGTACGGAGTCTGATGGTGGGGTGTGACAGGTGGCGTGACGGCGGGGCGACATGGTGGCGGAGTGGCGTGGCGGCGGGGCGATGCATCGGGGAGTGCCGAAGTGGCGGACGGTGTGCCGATGGAGCGGCAGGGAGGGCGTGAGTCCATGCTGGCGAGAATCCCTCGGAGGGGGCGCCGAGGTGGACGGCGAACCTCAAGTGCGCATTGAGGAATTCGCTCCTCTCCTCCCCAGAGACAATTTATGCACACCGCGCAGGTCATTCACTGAAATGCACCCCTGGGTCAATTCGGGAGTCAGCGGCACCGGGCGCCGTGCGCGACGACGGACGAGTGGTCGCCGTGTCCTGGGAGGGCGGCATGGGCGGCGCGACCAGCCCGGGCTGCCCGGCGGTGGGCACTTCCGTCCGAACGTGTAAAGCGGCTCTGCCAGCGCTTATATGGCACTCTCTGCGGAATGAGTGCTGGTGACGACCCCCGAGGGCGTCCATGCATCTGCGGTTGCGAGCCCCCGCATCTGCCATTCATGAACCGTCGATGAGCCCGTCTCCATGCTCCTCGAGGAGCTCACCTTTCCTCCCCGTGGGTGGGTTGTCCACATATTCATCCCCATTGCGTCGGTGCTCTTTCGGTGGCGGTGTTCTCGACATAAAATGGGGGGAGTTATCGGCGTTGAGGTCGATACTCCTGGCGTTGAGGATGCGCGTGTGGGCCAGGGGTTGGATGTGTGGGAGGAGGGGTCACGGTGGGGGAAGAGTTCGAGCGTGAAGAGCAGCGTCCCGATATAGCAGGCAGCAGGAGTGTGTTCGGTCCGCTCGGTACTCCGGTCACGCCCCCGCGTCCGGCTGCCATCGACGCGTCCGCTCCCCGGTCTGCTGGCAGTCCCGGCCCGGATGACGCCACCGATCCGGATGCTGCTGTTGTTTCGGGGCCGG
>NZ_NRGS01000044.1 GCF_002332425.1 Brachybacterium alimentarium
GGTCAAGTCCCTGGAAGTGGTGTAGCGGTCCTTCGATGAGAGGGGTCAGGCGGTAAGGGCGGGAAGGGCTTCGGTGGTCACCTCGTTCGCGGGGTTGGTGGTGAGCGTGAGACGGCAGCGGGCGAGGACGTCGAGGCCGAGGTAGCGGCGTCCTTCGGCCCATTCATCGGTCTGTTCTGCCAGCACCGCGCCGACGAGTCGGATGATCGCGTCGCGGGTAGGGAAGATCCCCACTGAGTCCGTGCGCCGGCGGATCTCGCGATTGAGTCGTTCGGCGGGATTGTTCGACCAGATCTGCATCCAGACGTCCTTGGGGAAGCCGGTGAACGCGAGGACGTCAGCGCGGGCGGCGTCGAGGTGTTCGGCCACGTCGGGGAGCTTTTCGCCCACGTAGTCCAGGAGTCGGTCGAACTGCGCGGTCACCGCGGCGGCATCGGGCTGGTCATAGACGCTATGCAGCATCGCCTTCACGGCAGGCCACATGCTCTTGGGGCAGATGCTCATCAGGTTCGCGGCGTAGTGGGTGCGGCAGCGCTGCCAGGATGCGCCGGGCAGGTGAGCTGCGATTGCCTCGACCAGTCCGGCGTGGGCATCGGAGGTGACCAGCCGGACTCCGCCCAACCCACGTGCGACGAGGTCGGCGAAGAAGCTGCTCCACGCGGCGCCGGTCTCGCTGGTTGCCACTCGCATGCCGAGGACCTCGCGGTGCCCGTCACCATTGACTCCGGTCGCGACCAGGACGACCGCGTTGATCACCCGCCCACCCTCACGGACCTTCATCGTGAGCGCATCGGCGGCAACGAACGTGAAAGGGCCGGCAGCGTCCAAGGGTCGGTGGCGGAACTGCTCGACGTGCTCGTCGAGATCGGCCGCCATGCGACTGACCTGCGATCTCGAGAGCGAGTTGATGCCGAGGGTCTTGACGAGCTTGTCCATGCGGCGAGTGGAGACGCCGGCGAGGTAGCAGTCGGCGACCACGGTGATCAGGGCGGACTCGGCACGTTTGCGACGCTCGAGCAGCCACTCGGGAAAGTAGGTGCCGGTGCGGAGCTTGGGTACGGCGACGTCGATCGTGCCGAGGCGGGTGTCGAGGTCGCGGTGGCGGTAGCCGTTGCGCTGGACAGTTCGACCGGGGCTGGGCCGGCCGTATTCAGCGCCGGCGACCGCGTCAGCATCCGCGGAGAGGAGCTCGTTGATGATCCTTTGCAGCATCGTGCGCATCAGATCCGGGGAGGCTTCGGCCAGGGCTTCACCGAGCAGGCCGTGAGGGTCGACAATATGAGGAGCGGTCATCGTGATGACTCCGTTCGAGAGTGCTGTGAGAGGTTCACTCGAAGGATCACACGGTGACCGCGTCCTCGTCAGAGACGATCACGGGGCCACCGCGCTACACCACTATGCGGGACTCAACT
>NZ_NRGS01000045.1 GCF_002332425.1 Brachybacterium alimentarium
TTCCACCAGGCAAGCGCACTGCGCTGGAGAAGCAACGAGCGGTCGAGCGCGCTGCTCATGAGGCCGAGCTTGTGCGGTTGAGCGCCCGGGTGCGGGAGTTGGAGGAGACCAACAGCGCGCTGGGAAAAGCTATCGGGCTCTTGCACGCGATGAGCGAGGAAGAGCCCGCCGAGCCCCCGACGAAGACCGATCAGCCCGGTTCTTGAACGCGGAGAACGACCTCGTCGCCGAGCTCACCGCCGCGACCGGATCGCAGCGGCAGGCACTCGAATTCGCGGGCGTGTCACGGTCGACGTGGCATTACCGGCAGCGTCCGCGAGAGCGGATCGCTGATCCGATCCCGCAGACTGAGCGTGCCTATGAATCACGGATCAGCACCGCCGATGAGGAACGGATCGGCGGCCTGATCCTCGCCGGGTGGGCGCAGCAAAACTCTGTCGATCATTCGTTTGCGACCGCGTGGGATGACGGGGTGATGCTCGCGTCGCGACGCTCCTGGTGGCGGATCGCGGCACGGATCGAGGACCAGATGCTCCGGCCGACGGTCCCGACTCGGAAGGATCGCCGGCAGCCGCGGAACAAACCAGTGCTGAAAGCGACTGGCCCCGGGCAAGTGTGGTCATGGGATATTACCGACCTGTACTCGCCGTGGCGGGGGAAGGTGTTCAAGGCATACAAGATCACCGATATCTACTCCCGAAAGATTGTCGGCTGGCGAGTCGAGGATCGCGAGGCTGACCACCTCGCCGTGGAGATGTTCGCCGCCGCGTTCACCGAGCACGGCCCGCCCACGGTGGTGCACGCCGATTCCGGGGCCGCGATGACCTCGAACCTGCTGAGGGACTCCCTCCACGAGCAGGGTGTGAACCTCTCTCACAACCGGCCGTATACGTCGAACGACAACCCGTTCTCCGAGGCTGGTTTCCGGACGATGAAGTACCGGCCGGGCTACCCGAAGGTGTTTACCAATCTTTCCGCCGCACGCGAATACATCGCCGGCTACGTGCCCTGGTATAACCACCAGCACAAGCACTCCGGGATCGCGCTGTTCTCACCCGCGCAGGTCCACGACGACACCTGGCGTGACGCATGGAAGACCCGTGACACCGCGCTGCAGCGCTACTTCCACAAGCACCCGGAACGATTCCGCGCACGCCCACGGACACCGGCCCCCGCCGAGATAGTCGGCATCAACCTGCCCGAGCAAGAGCCGCTAAAGCAGACCGCGTGACTCCACACAGCTTGACATCGAGCG
>NZ_NRGS01000046.1 GCF_002332425.1 Brachybacterium alimentarium
TGTTATGTCGCAGGACATCGGTGACAGTTCTGTATCAGGACATCGGTGACACTTCCGTGGCTCTTGGTGGTGACACTTCGCCGGTAAAAATGGGCGGTGAGCAGAAACGAGCCCGTCGATCCCACTGTCCGCCTGGCCATCTCGCGGTGGCCTGATGACGCGCCGCGTGGGTCGGTGAGCACGTTCTGCGTCGAGCACGGCATCTCGCGCAAGACGTTCTACGTCCTCCGTGCTCGCGCCCGCGTCGATGGGCCCGCGGCCGTGCTCGAGCCCCGCACCAAACGACCACATACCTCCCCGGGCCAGCTCGATGAAGAGGTCAAGGACCAGGCTGTTCAGGTCCGCGCCGCACTCGAAGCGTCTGGGCTGGATCACGGTCCGATCAGCGTCCACGACCGGATGAAAGCGATGGGACTTGAAGCGCCATCGATCGCGGCCCTGGCACGGATCTTCCGCGAACGAGGCGTGGCTCGACTGGAGCCGAGGAAGCGGCCTCGCGCGTCCTGGCGGCGGTTCGTCTATCCGGCACCGAACGCGTGCTGGCAGCTGGATGCGACCCAGTACGTCCTCACCAACGGCCGGACCTGCGTGATCTTCCAGCTCCAGGACGATCATTCGCGCCTCGCGGTCGCCTCTCACGTGGCGGGCAGCGAGACCGCTGAAGCAGCGATCGCGGTGTTCAACAAGGGCACCGCGCGTTGCGGAACTCCACAGCGTCTGCTCACCGACAACGGAGCCGCGCTGAACCCCACGCGCCGTGGGATGAAGGGCCAGCTCGTCATCCACGTGACCGCGCTGGGAGTCGAGGCGATCACCGGGAAGCCCTACAAGCCGACCACGCAGGGCAAGAACGAACGATTCCACCAGACCTTGTTCCGCTGGCTGGACAAGCAGCCCATCGCGGGAAGCATCGAAGAGCTCCAAGCACAGGTCGACGAGTTCGACGTCATCTATAACGAGCAACGCCCTCACCAGGGACTTCCCGGACGGATCACACCACGCCAAGCCTGGGACGCGACTGAGCCGGCACCGTCTCCCCGGCCTGTCGTGGAGCCCAGCCTGATCATCGAGTCCGTCGGGGACAGCAAGAAGCGTTCCCGGAAGCTCCCCCGGGAGCGGGTCATCCAGACCGGTGAACGAACACGGGTGGTGAACAACAACGGCACGATCACCCTCCACGGCGTCGCGTTCCAGGTCTCCTACCCTCATGCCCAGCAGGAAGTGCACGTCCTCGTCGAACAGGCCAGCGTCACGTTCGTCGACCTTCACGGCGAGATCCTGGCCGAGCACGCTTGGCCCCCGCTCGGCATCCGATACGCCTCCAAGCACACGGGTCAACGGAGCGGCAAACGCCGAGGCCGGCCACCGAAGAACCCCGAACCGTCACCGATGTCCTGAGACATCAACTGTCACCGATGTCC
>NZ_NRGS01000047.1 GCF_002332425.1 Brachybacterium alimentarium
ACCGTCAAATGCGATGAGCCGCATATCTCATGTGCAGGTCTCACTCCCCGGCGGCACGAGCTCGCGCGGAGCGTAAGAGAAGATGCGTCTGGCCTCGGGCTGTGGTCACGCTTTCGCTGTCGATCGCGAAGACTTCGAGAACCCGAGACTTCGTCAGCACGGCGTCGGGGTGTCCGTGTGCGCGCAACTGCCCCTCGGCGAGGAGGAGCATGTCGTCCGTGTAGCGGATCGCGAGGTCGAGGTCGTGGAGGGCGCAGAGGACCGTTACCCGAAGGTCTTGCAGGAGCTCCATGAGGGCGAATCTGTGCTGGACGTCGAGGTGGTTCGTGGGCTCGTCCAGCACCAGCAGAGTGGGGTCGTGACGGAGGGCTCGTGCGAGAAGTGCGCGTTGCAGTTGTCCGCCGGAGAGAGCCGCGACTGGTTCGGTCGCGAGTTCGTCGAGTCCGACGCGCGCCAGGGTGCGATTGACCTGGTGCGTGGAGAGTTTCTGAGGGCCCAGAGCGACGAGTTCGGTCACGGTGACGTCGGGAAGGGGCCCCGTGTGTTGCCGGAGAACTCCGATCTTCCGAGCCCTGTCGCGAGCGCGCATCGTGCTGATGTCTTCACCGTCGACCGTGACGGTGCCGGTGAAGGCCGGATGGTATCCGGTAAGGAGGCTCAGGAGAGTTGACTTGCCGCATCCGTTGGGTCCGACGACGGCGACGATCTCACCCGCTGCGATTGTGGCGCTGACGTTGTCGAGCGCGCGCCGTGGTCCGTAGTTCACGGACACGGCGTTGAAAGCCACTTCGGATGGCGTCGTATGCGATGAGCTCATGAGAGGGCCATGGCGCGATTCTTGCGCATGAGGAGGATGAAGATTGGCACGCCGATCGCCGCGGTGAAGATCCCGACTGGAAGCTCTGACGATGCTAGCACGGTGCGCGCGGCGAGGTCCGCCGAGCTGAGCAGGATCGCCCCCAGCAACGCAGACACGGGAATGACGCGCTTGTGCATACCGCCCACGAGGAGACGGGCGATGTGCGGCACGATGAGGCCCACGAAGCCGATAGTCCCCGAGACGGCGACTGCGGCGCCGGTCATCAGGGAAGCGAGAGCGAAGACGAGCACCCGGGAACGCCCCGGATGCACCCCTGACGCGGCCGCTTGAGCGTCTCCGAGGCCGAGGAGGTCAAGGCGCCCGCTAGACATTGCGACGAGAACGATCGCGACGATGATCACGGGGCCGATGACGAGCAGCAGTCGCCATTGGGCGCCTGCCAGACTCCCGAGAAGCCAGAACATCACCTGCTGAGTGGCATCGGAATTCCCGGATCGGATGAGGAGAAAGGACATCACCCCTCCGAGAAGTTGACCGATCGCGACTCCGGACAGCACCAGTCGGCCTGCGGACATCCCCCAGCGTGAGGTCGCTGTGGCCGCGACGATGATTCCGGTCGCAGCGGCACCGACGAAAGAGGCGACCGGGAGCAACAGCACTCCGAAGGTGGCAACACCGACGGAAGTGATGACCAGGACCGCCGCGACCCCGGCTCCGGAAGACAGGCCGAGGACGTAGGGGTCGGCGATGGGGTTGCGGACGAGGACCTGTGCGCACGCTCCGGCGACTGCCAGGGCGGCGCCGACCACTGCGGCCTGCAACACGCGCGGCATGCGTAGTTCCCAGACGATGAAATCCAGGGAGCCAAGCTCGGGTTTTCCCGCCACGCGCCCGGAGATGACCTCGATCACCTCTCCGGGGGCGATCGATACCGCGCCGACACCGACGCTGATCACCATCACTGTCAGAAGCAGGAAGAGGAGCCCGATGAGGATGGCGGTCAGAGGGATGGCGCGCAGGGCCCCGGTTCGGCGTCTGCGCGTCTCCTCAGGAAGCATTCGCGACCGCATCCGCGATGATCTGGACGGCGTCCGCATTCAGCAGGCTCGGTGACAGGAGGATGCGCTGCGGCACCACGACGACGTTCTCGTTCTTGACGGCGTCGGTCTCGGCCAACAGCGGGCTGGCCATGATGGCCGCCTTCAGGTCCTCATCGCTGGAATCCGCGAAACCGGACACCACCACGATCACAGCCGGGTTGGCCTCTGTCACCGCCTCCGCAGACAAGCTTGCGAAGTCCTGGAGCTGGTCACGGGCGATGTTGGTACCGCCGGCCAAGGTGATGATGCCGTTCGCTAAGCTTGATCCGCCGTTGGTGTTGATGCCCGCGCCAGCGTCGGGCACGGAGGACAAGCTGAGCACGGGCACGTCTGCGTCCCGCGAGGCCGCCGTCGCGTCTGAGACCTGAGTACGAATCCGGTCGATCAGCTCCTCGCCACGCTCGGTAACGTCGAATGCATCGGAGAGCGCGCTTATATACCTGTACGTCTCATCGATGTTGTCCACCGGGACATCCTGCACCGCGCCGCAGGCGGACAGGGCGGCAGATCCCGCGGACTCCAGCTGATCGACAGACGCGGTGCCGTCGAAACCGCCGAACTCGTACTGCGAGATTCCCGTGACCAGGTCCGGGTCGGAGGCGATCACTGCCTCAGCTGACCCCTGTCCGTCGTCAAGAACGGGCACTGCGTCGAGTTGAGCGCGGATGTCTCCGGAGAAGTCGGTCTTGAAGTCTGGAGCCGCAGTGCCCACAACCGTGTCGCCGAGTCCGAGTTCGATGAGAAAGGCCGCCGCTCCGGCGTCCATGGTCACAACGCGCTCGGGGACGGATTCGAGTGAGACAACCGCCGGGCATGTGGGGTCGGTAACGACGTCGGCGGCGCCGGTGGGAGAAGCCGAGGAGCCGGCGGAGTGCCCGCTGTGGTCGGAATGGTCCATCGACCCGCCACCGCATCCCGCGAGGGCGGCGATCGTCAGGGTGGCGAGGAAAGCAGAGGGGAGGATGCGTCGCGAAGTCACCCCTTAACTCTACATCATGTAGAGATAACGGCCTCGCCGCGAGCTTCTGGATGCCACGGGTACTCCATCACGCTGCAGATTCGGTGAGCGACGGCGCGGGAGTCGAACCGATCTACGAGGTGCAGGGCCATGTCGATTCCGGCCGACACGCCGGCGCTCGTGACGACATCGCCAGAGTCGACCCATCGTTCGCCCGACGAGATGCGCGCTGACGGGTGGGACTTCTGGAGCTGGCCGCGGGCCATCCAGTGGGTCGTCGCATTGATCCCGTCGAGAAGGCCAGCAGCGCCGAGCACCTGGGCGCCAGTGCACACGGACGCCATCGTTGCTCCCTGTTCAGCGAGGCGCGAGATCCGCCCGACCTGTTCGAGATCCCCCGCGAGGATGTCGGCACCGCGACCACCCGGGACTATAAGAAGATCGATGGGGCGGTCGCCAAGGCTACCGTCGACATCGACGGTGAGCCCCTTCGCGCAACGGACCGACTTGCCGTCCAAACTCACCGCACGCACGTCGACGCGTCGGTCACCAAGCTCCGCCCAGAAGCGGAGCACTTCCCAGGGACCGATTGCATCGAGTTCCTCGGCCCCGTCGAAGAAAAGCACGTCGACTGCGAGGTCGGGCGCGTTCGTAGTCGAACCGAGGAAGCTCATCGCATCAACACGAGCGAGTGCGAATGCGCCGCCGGCGTGTAGTACGCCCTCGACCTCGCCGTCCGTGAGCTCACGGTCGGCGACCACGCTCACCGTGGATACGCCACCCTCGACGAGATCGATGTTCACCTCTTTGACGCCGCGCACAGCAATCAACTGCGCGGTGACCGTCTCGACACAACCGTGACAGGTCAAGCCCGTCACCGGGGAGCTCCATGTGTTCGTGCTCATTTTCAACCTTCCGTTAGCTTCGGATGCGACTGCCGTCTCCCAGCCGCACGCGTTCCCTTTCAATCGGGACTGCCGCATGATCAGGTGACAGTTGTGGTGTCAGGCCGCGAGGCTCACGGCCGGTTTCATGATGGTCTCGTATTCGATGGGGGTCAATCGGCCCAGGCGGGCCTGTCGGCGGCGGCGGTGATAGGTCCGCTCGATCCAGGTGATGATCGCGATCCGGAGCTCGTCTCGGGTCCGCCAGCGCTTGCGGTCCAGGACGTTCTTCTGGAGCAGCGAGAAGAAGGACTCCATCGCGGCGTTGTCCCCGGCGGCACCGACTTGCCCCATCGATCCGATGAGGTGGTGACGGGTCAGGGCGTGCACAAACTTCCGTGATCGGAACTGGGATCCGCGGTCCGAGTGGACGATGCAGCCAGCGGCATCTCGACGCCTGGATATCGGGCTCTTCGCAGTTGACGGTGTAGTCGGGGGTGGGCGGCTGGTTCGTGGATAGACGTCGAGGTCTTCCAAGATGGAAGTTCCTACACTGCTCATCCGCCGGAAGACCTCGACTTGCACCACGCTACCTTCGCCGCGCCCGACCTGACCACGTTCTGCCGTCTCGACGAGCTCGGCCTCGAGGCCGTTGGGCAGCGTCTCGAGCCAGATCGGGCGGTGATCGAGTGCCGCGTCGTCGAGGACGACCCGTGGTGTCGGAAGTGCGGCGCCGAGGGCGCGCCACGGGACACGGTGACGCGCCCGCTGGCGCATGAACCGTTCGGGCACCGGCCGACGACGCTGCTAATCCGGGTGCGCCGCTACCGGTGCGTGTCCTGCCGCCGCACCTGGCGGCAGGACACGTCGAAGGCGGCCGCGCCCCGGGCGAAGATCTCCCGCGGCGGGATCGGGTGGGCACTCACTGCGATCGTGGTCGACCACCTCACCGTCTCGCGCGCCGCCGCCGGTCTCGGGGTGTCGTGGCACACCGCGAACACCGCGATCCTCGCCGAAGGCAAGCGGCGCCTCATCGACGACCCGGCCCGGTTCGACGGGGTCACCACGATCGGCGTCGACGAGCACGTCTGGCGACACACCCGATTCGGCGACAAGTACGTCACCGTGATCATCGACCTCACGCCCGCCCGCGAGAAGACCGGCCCCGCGCGCTTGCTGGACATGATCGAAGGCCGCTCCAAGTCCGTCTTCAAGCAGTGGCTCGCGGGCCGCCCGAAGCAGTGGCGCGACGGGATCGAGGTGGTCGCGATGGACGGGTTCAGCGGGTTCAAGACCGCCGCCGCGGAAGAGCTCCCCGACGCGGTTGCGGTGATGGACCCATTCCATGCCGTCCGTCTCGCTGGCGACGCGCTGGATGCCTGCCGGCGCCGGGTCCAGCAGGACACCACCGGGCACCGCGGGATGAAGGGCGACCCGCTCTACAAGGCCCGCCGCACCCTCCACACCGGCGCGAGCCTGCTCACCGACAAGCAGCGGGCACGCCTGGACGCGGTGTTCGCGAGCGAGGAGCATGTCGAGGTCGAGGCGACCTGGGGCATCTACCAGCGCATCGTCGCCGCCTACCGGGAACCCGACAAGAAGAAGGCCAGGCAGGCCATGCAGGCGGTGATCGCCACGATCACCACCGGGGTTCCCGCGGCGCTCGTGGAGATCCGCAAGCTCGGCCGCACCATGAAGCAACGCGCCGCCGACATCCTCGCGTTCTTCGACCGGCCCGGCACCAGCAACGGCCCGACCGAGGCGATCAACGGCCGCCTCGAACACCTCCGCGGCTCCGCGCTCGGCTTCCGCAACCTCACCCACTACATCGCCAGGTCGCTGCTCGAAGCCGGAGGGTTCAGACCTCACCTACACCCTTGATTCCGAAGAGCCACGAATCCACACGAGACGAGAGCAGACCAGATGAGACGAGATGAGAGGAGACGAAGCCGGACGAGACGAGAGCAGACCAGACGAGGGCCGACCGTCGGCCGACGCGACGGAGCCCGTCGCCCCAGTGGACGACGGGCCCCGTGCAGTTCCGGCGGCTGGATCCGACGCGATCGCTGCGACGCGGACCCCTTCGGGTCACTCGGTGCTCTCGGGATCCTCCTCGTTCCGCGTGTCAGCGTCGGAGCCGGCCTCGAGGTCGGCGTCGGCCTCGTCGGCGTCGGCCTCGTCGACATCAGCATCAGCATCAGCATCAGCATCAGCATCAGCAGGGTGGGTGGCGCGCTTCTTCGCGGAGGTGCTGAAGGCGCCCAGCTGCACGATGCCCTCGGCGTCCTCGCCCTTCAGCGCAAGGGTCCGCAGCTCCTGAGCGCCGACGGCCCGGGACTCGTCACGGCTGACCGCGAACCATCCGTACGGGCTACCCGCGCTGAGGCCCCGCCACATCGCTGTCGCCTGCTCGCCGGACGCATGGGTGAGCTCGTCGATCACCCGGTCGCTCGGGGTGAGGCCGAGGAACGCATCGGTGGTGAAGCCGGTGGTGCGGCCCTGGAACTGGACCGGCAGGCGGAAGTCGTCCTCATGCCCGTTGTACCGGTCCTTCGTGTCGTATTCGGTGGCACCGAACTCGTCCAGGTGCGGCGAGTACGTGTCGACCGAGACCTCTCCACGGTCGAGGTCGAACTGCAGCAGGCGGAAGAATGCCGCCCCGAAACGCAGGCCGGTGTCCTGGTCGTAGCCGCCCGTCTCGGTCAGCCCCAGCTGGTCCGATCCGACCTCGTAGAACTGGTAGTCGGCCAGCAGTTCGACCACGTTGTTCCCGGGATCGCCGACGTCGGTGCGCACTCCGATGCTCACGCCGTGCTCATGGCCGGACAGCACCAGGGCGACGTTCGAGTGCTTCTCGAGCAGCTGCTCGCGGATGATGGCGCCGTCCTGGGAGAACGAGCCGCCGCGGCCGTCCTCCTCGGAGCTGGGCTTGTTGTACGCGTGGGTGAGGAGGATGCCGTTGCGCTCGGAGAACTGGTCGAGCACGTCGCTCGCCCAGGCAGTCTCCTCCTCGGTGACCAGGTAGCCGAGGTTGAGCGCGATGAAGTCCTGGCCGCCGGCGCTGAACAGGGTGTAGCTGTTCTCGTTGTCCCCTGGCTTCCACGGGTGATATTCGGCGCCGGCGTCCTTCCAGGACTGCTGCTCGGCGAGCGCCTCGTACCGCTCGGGCCCGAAGTACTCGTTGTACAGGCTGTCCTGCCCGATGTCGTTGCCGCCGCGGTTGTCGTGGTTACCCGGCAGGACGGAGTGGACCACCCCGGTGTCCTCGAGGATCTCCTGGGTGCGGGAGGCGAATTCGAACTCCTCGGTGGCCTTGGCCCGGTCCTCGTTGTTCGTGTTCCAGTTCTCGATGATGTCGCCGGTGTGGGCCACATAGGCGAGCTTGTGCTCCTCGCCGTGCTCGGCGACCCAGCGGTAGGAGTCCTCGTAGGCGTCTGCCCAGACCTCCCGCTCCTCGGCGCTGGGCCGTTCGGTGGCGCCCTCGGAGAGGTACTGGGTGTCGGTGAGGTGCAGGAGGGAGAAGTCGTAGCTGTCCGGGTCCTCGAAGCCGTCGCGCACCGGCTCGTCGAGATCGTCGGCGAACGGATCGGTGCCCAGCACGAGGGCGTGCACCGTGCCGCTGGTTCCGTGCTCCGCCGCGGCCGGAGCGCTGAGCTCGGTCGCGGCGTCCGAGGAGCCTCGTGCGGCGTCCACCTGCTCGTACGTTCCGGTCTCCTCGTTCAGCAGCAGCAGGCGCACCTCGCGGGCGGGGTCGACCTGACCTCGCCACAGGACGGTCTGTCCGGCCTGCGTGAACGGGATCTCGGTGCGCAGGGCGGGCACCTGCTGGCTGACCGGGCTCTCGAGCTCCTCACGATCGGTGGGGTCCAGCGGGTCCTCGACAGAGGCGGCGTCCTGGAGTTCGACGTCGCCGGGCACGGAGCCGTCGTCGGCGATGTCGGCGGGAGTGATCACGCCCTGTTCGGTGCCCGTCGCAGAGGAGAGGTCGCCCTCGAGGAAGGTGGTGCGCAGATCGTCTCCGGTGGGGCTGTCCGCGGTGGCGGTCAGCTGGGCCGATCGAGCGCCGGGCCGCTGGGAGGCACCGGCACCGACGGGGATCGAGGACGAGGAGAAGGTGATCTCCCCGGTGATCTCCTCGCCGAAGGCGTCCAGACCGGACCACGCCAGGACATGATCGCCGGCGCTCAGCCCGGGGCCCACCTCGTCCCCGAGCGCGATCTCGGCGCCGTCCAGGGTGTAGGTGAGCGGGGCGGCGAGCAGCTCAGGGTTCTCCAGGGTGCCCGCGAGCGTGGTGGGCGAGGTCAGCTCGGAACCCTCGGCAGGGCTCGTCGGGGTGAACGACACCTGCTCGGTCGACCGGTCCGCGAAGCTGCGGGCGTAGCGGGCCGTGACCTCCTGCGCGGTCAGTGCGCGCGAGTAGATGCCGGCATCGGCCACGGACACGGTGCCGTGGAACTGCGGGGACCCGGTGCTGTTGGTGTCCGCACCGAGGAAGAACTGCCGAGCGGCGGCCGTCGGCGGCGTGACCGTCGATCCCTCCGTCGGGGTCTCAGCGACCTTCTCGCCGTTCAGGTGCAGCGCGACGGTCTCGCCGTCCCAGGTCCCGGTCACGTGGTACCAGACTCCCTCGTCGATCTCGGTGCCTGCGGAGTAGTAGGTCCCTTCGATGTTCACGACCATCTTCAGGGTCGAGCCGTAGGCGGTCAGCGAGTAGCCGCCCGCCTCCTTGGCTCCGCAGAAGTTGCCGGTGGACTCGTCGGTGCCGGTGGTGAGGCCGTCGTCGAAGCGGACGGTGCATTCGAGGGTGACGGCGTGGGCGGTGCGCTCGAAGCCGTCGGCGAAGTCGTACCGGGTCGCGCCGGTGCCGTCGTACGAGGCGACCTCGCGGCCGAGCGCAGGGTCCTCGGCGATCGTCGGCTCGGGGCCGAACGGCGCGACGGTGCGATCCGAGGTCTGCTCCTGGAGACCGGAATCGGCGATGTCGACGTCGAGCACGTCGGGTTCGGGCGCCTCGACGGCGGCCGACGGCAGGGCGTCTCGGGCCGTGGGGGCGGCCGGATGCGCGGGGGCGGAGATGGCGAGGGCGGGGAGGGCATGGGCGGCGGAGGTGAGGGTGGGGGTCAGGCCGAGGGCTACGGCCACGGCGAGGGTGAGCGGGGCAGAACGCCAGGAGGTGGCGGACATAGGGGCTCCAGGAGTGAGGAGTGGGCGGGCCGCGCACGACGCTATGGAGCCAGGACCACCGTGGCGTGCCGAGGATGCGAACCTTCGTGGGCGGGCAGATGGCGCGCAGGCGACCCTCCGTACCCAGCCCGTCATCTGCCCGGCACTCCCCCAGAACTTCCACGAATCGTCATCGTGCCCCCGCTGGCGCTCCCCTGGTCGTTCACCGTGCTGTGGTCGCCGCCGCCGCGGCCGTCCCGTCAAGCGGCGACGGCAGCCGCCCCCTGCCACTGCCCCTGCCTCTGCCGGTACTGCCTTCGGAGCCCCCGCGGTGCTACGTTCTGCGCCATGGGCATCAGACGCATGGACCACGTCGGAATCATCGTCGAGGATCTCGACGCGATGGCCCGCTTCTTCACCGCGCTGGGTATGGAGCTCGAAGGGCGCACAGAGGTGAGCGGACGATGGGCCGAGCGCGTCACGGGACTTCCCGGGATGCGCACGGAGATCGCCATGCTCGCCATGCCGGATGGGACGGGCAGGATCGAGCTCTCGCAGTTCGCCACTCCGGCCGCCGTCGGCGTCGAGCGCCCGAAGGACGAGCCCCACGGGCTCGGGTACCGCTCGGTGATGTTCGAGGTCGAGGACGTCGAGGAGTCCGTCGCGCAGCTCCTCCCGCACGGAGCGGAGCTGATCGGCGAGATCGTGGAGTACGAGCAGGCATATCGGCTCTGCTATCTGCGTGGCCCGGAGGGGATCATCGTCGCGCTCGCCGAGCCGCTGGGCTGACTCGCCCGCCGCCCCGCCGCCCCGGTGGGCGCACAGGTCGCCTCAGCGAGTTTCGTGCACCGCCGACCGCTCACGCACCGACGGCCGCATCGCCCTGCCGCTCACGTCCGCGTTCGTCCCACCGGGTGATGAGCCGCAGGAGCAGCCCGCCTAGGAGGAGGCCGCCGAGGAGGTCGCTCATCCAGTGCCAGCCCAGCAGGAACGAGACCACCACCGAGTTCAGGGCGATCAGGGCGACCACCCAGCGCAGGCGGCGCACGAGTCGCGGGGACGCCGCGCTGTAGTGGGCGAGCAGGTAGACGGCCGCACCGAAGATGAGGATCGACTCCGCCGCATGACCGGAGGGGAAGCTGATGCCCTTGGCGCCCATGTCGATCAGGCCGCCTTCGAAGAAACCGGGCTCTCGGGAGTACGTCACGGGCCGGGCGAAGACGACCTTCATCCCGCCGACGCCTGCGAGGAAGGCGAACTCGGCGAGCAGAGCGACCTTGATCGGTCGCCAGGACCTCCGCCTACGGGCGAGGACGATCGCTGTCACGCAGAGCACAGGCAGGCAGATGGCCTGGCTGGCGACACGGTCCAGGACGTTCTGGGCGAACCACAGCAGTTCGGGCTGATAGTTCCGCAGCCAGCGGTGAGCGAGCAGGTAGTCCCAGCGCTCCATCGGGCCCGACGCGATGAGGATGACGAAGATCAGGCCTGCGGCCAGGGCCGGCGCCGAGGTGAGCAGGCCGGTCCAAGTCACGTTCGGGGCGCTGATCCGGCCACGATCGAGAGTGTCATCGATCGAGGGCTCGGGGTGTTCAGAGGCGTCGGAGACCATCGGGTGTTCAGCTTAGTCTCCGACGCCCATGTGTTCAGCGGAGTCGCCGTAAGTCACGGCCGACGGCGGCCCTCAGGGGCCGCCCGTTGCGGGCCGTGTCACGGACCCCTGCCGAGGTCTAGCGGAGCAGCCGCCGCAGCAGCCCGTGCGCGGTGCGGCGGCCGGCGCGCTTGCCGACCGCCTCCGGGCCGCGGCTCACCGCCCTCGCATCCCCGCTCGCTCGTCGGAGTCGCATCAGCCAGTTCAGCATGTCGATCACTCCTTCTCCGTGTCGCTCGCGGAGCGCCCGTGCGGCCGCTCCAGATGCTGGGACCCTACGTGCCCGCAGACTCGCTGGCTACGACCCCGACAGCTCGGTCAGCCCAGTCAGCTCCGTCAGCTCGATCAGCTCGATCAGCTCGATCAGCTCGATCAGCTCGTCGACCGTCACAGCCAGCCCTCCTCCTGCACGGACCGCAGCGCCTCGACGATGATGACCTGTGTGGTGCAGGGGATCTCTACGGTTCTCCTCATCCTGATCCTGGGGCCATCCCTACTGCGGCGACCGCCGCGCCTGCGTACTGTGGCCGACATGAACAACTTCTTTGATTCCCTCCGCGGCCTCGGCTTCCGACGCGGACCGCGGCGACTCGTCGGCGGCATCGCCGGAGGCATCGCCGACAAGCTCGGGCTGAACGTGTGGCTGGTGCGTGCACTCGTCCTGGCCTCCTTCTTGCTTCCGGTGCTGGGCGTCGGCGCATATCTGGCGGTCTGGATCCTCACTCCCTGGCAGGACGGCAGCATCCCGGCGGAGCGTGTCCTCGGGAGCTGACGTACCGGGAGGCCCACAGGTTCAGCGCGCTCGGTCACGCCGAACCGCGCCGGGTCCGAGCGACCCGGCTCCGGTTCGTCTCCCTGCCGTCATCCTGACGCCACCGGCTCGTCACGGGGCTGCCGTTCACTGGAGCGATGGACATCTCCTCGTCGCCGAACCGTCGGGCCGTGCTGAGAGGCGCGGCCGCCGCAGCCCTGGCCACATCACTCCCCACCGGCTCCGCGGTCGCAGCACCGGGCACGCCCTCCGGTCCCGCGGGCTCCCGCCTGACCCTGCCTTCGGGTCTGCAGACCGGGGACGTCACCTCGAGCTCCGCGGTGCTCTGGTCCCGCGCCTCCGGCGAGGGACGCCTCCATGCCGTGCTGCACGCCCTCGATGCGGCCGGCGAGCGCCTCCCCACCGGCGGCCGACGCCGCGCAAGAGGAGCAGGCGCCGACGGGCAGCCGATCTCCCTCCGCGGGCCGTGGGCCACCGCGGACACCGACTTCACGGCGCGGATCAGTGCTGAGGGCCTGCCCGCCGGAACGGCGTTCGAGACCGAACTGTTCTTCGAGGACGAGCACGGCCGACGCAGCGAGGTCGGCGCCGGGCGCTTCCGCACGGCCCCCGGCAAGCGCTCCGACGGCGCGCAGACCTTCGTGTGGACGGCGGACACCGCCGGCCAGGGGTACGGCATCAATCCCGACGTCGGCGGCATGTTCGGCTACGAGACGATGCGCACGCTCGCACCGGACTTCCTCCTCCACGCCGGCGACACGATCTACGCCGACGGCCCTATCGCGGAGACCCTGGAGGAGCCGGACGGCGCCGTGTGGCGCAACGTGGTGACCGAGGAGGTGGCGAAGGTCGCCGAGACCCTGCGGGAGTTCCGCGGCCGCCACAGCTACAACCTCCTGGACGACAACATCCGTGCGATGTACGCCGAGGTGCCGGTCATCGCCACCTGGGACGATCACGAGACCACCAACAACTGGTGGCCCGGCGAGGTGCTCGAGGACGACGCCTACACGATCCGTGACGTGAACACTCTCGCCGCTCGCGGTCGACGCGCCTGGCAGGAGTACCAGCCGATCGCCGACGTGCGCGCCCTGTCGCCCGGCAGCGGCTTCGAGCCGGAGCGCATCTACCGCCTGATCGAGCGCGGTCCCGACCTGGACGTGTTCGTGCTCGACATGCGGACGCACAAGAGCGAGAACACCGACGGCCTCGAGCAGCAGTCGACGTCGATGCTCGGCGAGGAGCAGCTGCAGTGGCTGCTGAAGGGGCTGCGGAGGTCCCAGGCCACCTGGAAGGTGATCCTCGCCGATCTCCCCCTGGGCATCGTGGTCCCCGACGGGGAGGGCCAGGAGTCGATCGCCAACGCCGAGAACGGCGCGCCACTGGGGCGGGAGCTCGAGCTCGCCCGCCTGCTCTCGGGCCTCAAGGCGCAGAAGACTCGGAACGTCGTGTTCCTGACCGGCGACGTCCACTACTGCGCCGCTCACCATTACTCGCCCGACCGGGCCGCCTTCACGGACTTCGACCCGTTCTGGGAGTTCGTGGCCGGTCCGATCAACTCCGGCTCCTTCGGTCCCAACGAGATGGACGGGACGTTCGGGCCCGAGGTGGACTTCCAGAAGGCTGGCCCGGCGATGGGCTCCCCTCGCGACGGCACCGGCCAGTTCTTCGGCCGGGTCGAGATCGCCCCGCAGGGCGAGTCGTTCACCGTGGAGCTGATCGATGCCAACGGCGACGTGCAGTACACCCGGACCCTGACGCCGCAGCGCTGACCTCGCGCCGAGCGGCGCGACGCCCTGGGACGCCAGCGGACCGATCGGCTCCACCGCCCGACGGACCACTCCACACCCCAGCACATACCACTTGGCATCCAGATACCACGTGGTATCGTCCAGTGCATGATGAGCCAGACCCCGCAGACACGAGTCCGCATGTCGCGCGATGAAAGCCGAGAAGTGACGCGCAGCAGGCTGATCGACGCCGCGACCGAACTGTTCGCTCAGCTCGGTGTCTCCGATACGTCGCTCCGCACAGTGGCTGAGCATGCCGGCTACAGCAGGGGTGCAGTCCACAGCAACTTCGCCGACAAGGCGGAACTCGCCGAAGCCGTCGCACTGAACGTCATCTCGAAGATCGGCCCGTCGATCGATGCGGTGCTGGCCAGCTCCGCCGCGAGCAGAAGACGACTCGAGGACTACATTCGCACATACCTGCAGTTCTGCACGGACCAGCCACTCCAGACGAGTGCATTGATCGCAGTGGCGCGCTATCAGAGCCGCTTCGACCTCGACCGCTTCGACTCCCGAGGGAAGGACTCGCTCCGGGGCATCATCGAGCTGTTCGAAGACGGACAACGCCGCGAGGAGATGCGGGCCTTCGACCCATGGCTCATGGCCTACATGCTCCGCTCCACGGTGGATGCCGTCGCGGCGCACCTCACGGCGGGCGCATTGCCGACATCGGCGGACGAGGCGGCCAACGAGATCGTCACGACATTTGACCGAGCCACGAGAACGGATGATCGCTGATGGAACGCACCTATCGGATGACCGTCTGGGGCAGATTCATGGGCCTGACATCGGACCAGCGCACGCGGTTGCTGGCTGAACAGGGCAACCACGGAATGTTCAGTGCGCGCTTCAGCCCGGAGGGCACATTCCTGTACGGCCCGGAGCTCGTCGGATATCAGTTCCGGTATGAAGTCGTCGTCGACGAACCGAACCCGGTCGATGCAGAGCTCCTCGCCAGGCTCCAGGTGGAGGACAGCGCAGCCACCGATCTGGAGAACCGTGGATACCAAGGGCGAATCGTCGACACCACTGCCGTTTGCGTCGACGACATGCGCTTCAGGAAAGGGCACTCATACTGATGACAGAACCGCCGGAGCACGATCACGAGAATCCCTCGGGCGCACGCAGGTCGAGGGGGTTCGAGAGCACGATGCTGCTCACGGACGCACAGGCCGCCATCGCTTCGGCCATGGACGCCAAGCTGTCCCGAATCGGCATCACCATCGATGACCTTCGGGCGCTCACAGCAATCGGCTCCGTGGGCATCGATCGTGCGGTACTCGCGAACCGTTTGCGCTCACCCCGATCGCAGACAATTCGAAGAGTCCGTCCCCTGGAGAAGCTCGGATGGGTTCAGTGCACGGAGGAGGGTCACTTCCAGCTGACCCACAGCGGAAGATCGCTCGTCGACGACGCAATCAGTCTCACCGACGACGCCGCGGAGAAATGGCTTCTCGAACGTCTGCCGCCTGAACAGATCGCACAGCTGCGCACGCTCCTCATCCCTGTGGCCGAGCCCTTGTGACCACCTCGGACCCCAGGACGCGTTGCAGATGAGGCTGTCGGTCACAGGCCGGCCTTCAGCAGCTGCTCCCAGCGCGGAGGCATCGGCGCTGTGACCACGAGATCCGTGCCGTCGGCGCGGGGGATGACGAGCTTCTCGGCATGCAGGTGGAGCCCGCTTCCGCCGAGTCTCGCCACCTGATGGTTGAAGCGACGGTCCCCGTAGCGGTCGTCGCCCGCGATGGGGTGCCCCGCGTGCTGCAGGTGGACGCGGATCTGATGCTTCCGCCCGGTCAGCAGGCGGACGCCCACGAGGGTGGCTCGATCTCTGATGCGCTGCTTCACGCAGACACGGGTCTCGGCGCGCTGACCATCTGCATCGGCGACGACACGGGCGTCCTCGCGCCGCAGCGGTGCGTCCAGGACCTCGATGTCGGACGGCCAGCTCCCGGCGACGACGGCCAGGTAGTGGCGCTCGATCTCGTCCTCCCGCTCGCGCAGGAGCGTGTGGAGATACCGCAGCGCCGACGGGCTCTTCGCCATGGCGAGCACGCCCGACGTATCGCGGTCCAATCGGTGGCCGAGCTCCAGCGCGGGCAGTCCGGGTCGGAGCTGACGGAACGCTTCGATCACCCCGGCAGAGACGTCGGTGCCCCGATGGACCGCCACACCGGCCGGCTTGTCGATGATCAGGAGGTCCTGGTCCTCGTGGAGAACGGTGCCCCGGAGCTGGTCGATCAGCGATGCCGGGACTGCGCCGCGCGGCACGGCGGCGTCGTCGATCCGCAGCGCCGGGACATCGATGACATCGCCCGTCTGCAGGCGGTACCCCTGCTGCTCTTTGCGCCCGTTGACGCGCAGTCTTCCCTGGCGCAGGAGCTTGAACACCAATCCCGCCGGGACGCCCTTGAGGCGCGAACGCAAGAACTTGTCCAACCGTCGGCCGGCGTGCTCGCTGTCGACGGTGATCGTGCGGGCCTGCTCGCTCCGTCCGGCGCCTCCCTGCCCGGTGGCTTCTTCCTGCGCCACGGCAGCTCCAGGCTGTGCGGGCCGCACGTCGACCCCGTCCTGACGTCCCCGCACCGGACGCCCCTCTGCCTCAGACACCCTCACTCCACCTCATACCCCTGCCCCGACGTGGGGCCGCAGTGCCGACGACTCCGACGGCACCGTAGCCCACATTCCCGCACCTCGGCGCGGCGCCAGCCGACGATGCAGGTGCCGGCCGACGATGCGGGCGATGGCGCCGGCCGACGATGCAGGTGCCGGCCGACGATGCGGGCGATGGCGCGAACCGCTCTGCGCTGCCCTCGCAGGCGGAGAGTGGCTTCCCGGGTCAGTCCACCTGGGTGGCGGGCAACTCGTGCCAGGCGAGCTGCACCTCGCCGGGCGTCGCCCGCAGCGCTGCCGTGAGGTCGTCCGCTGCACTCTCGAGGGAGTCGAACCCGTCCTCGCCGGCCGAGGTCAGGAGTATCTTCCAGGCGCCGCCAGCGGCCGGCGGCGTGGACTCCACGGTGAATCCACCCTGGTAGTAGAGGCTGACGCCGTCGGGCACATCGGCGTCCGGGTTGTGCGTGAGGGGCTTCAGGAAACTCTGCACCGCGCGAGTCGCAGCCGGGCCGGTGACGGACGCCAGGACCTGCACGGACGTCGACACACCGTACGGCCAGTCCTCGCGCCATTCGTCGGTCGGCTGGAACGAGGGGACGACGGATTCATCGCACATATGAAGACCTCCCTGAGCGCTGCCAGGACGCAGGCCTGGCGTTCAGGACAGTGTCTACACGGTGAACCTGAACTGCACCAGCTTCTGTCGCGACGAGCCATCCGCGTCCTCCCCGGTCGGCACCGCCGCACATCGATGCCCCCATGCACAGATGAGCTAGGCTCTGCACAACTTCTCAGACAAGTAGCGCGGTGGAGGGTTCATGGCACAGGTGACACGCGTCCCGCTCGCAGAGCAAGCGGCAGACCTGCTCCTCGACCGGATTCGGGAGGGCGAGTGGCCGCTGGGATCGAAGCTTCCCGGAGAGAGCACGCTCGGCCCGCAGCTCGGAGTCGGCAGATCGACCGTGCGCGAAGCCATCCGCCGCCTCGCAGGACAGGGGGTGCTGTCCACCCGGCAAGGAGCCGGCGTCTTCGTCGATGCGCTCGACATCGTCGAGGACTGGGGCGTTGCGCTGCGCAAGGCAGACATCAACTCGGTGATCGAGGCCCGCATCGCGGTCGAAGTCGAAGCCGCCGCTCTCGCCGCCGAGCGACGCTCCCCCGTCGAGCTGCGCGCGATCAGGCATGCCGCAGCTGAGCGTGACAGTCAGCGAACTGAGATTGACGCGCACGTCGACGCTGACATCGCGTTCCATCGAGCTGTCGTGACGGCATCGCACAATCCGCTCATCGTCGACCTGTTCGACAGCTTCACCCCGCGCAGCAGGCAAGCCATGATCGAGCTGCTGCGCCTGCGGGGCACGTTGGGGAGCGACGTCGATCAGCACGCACACACCGCCATCCTCGAGGCGATCGCCGACCACGACGGTCAGACAGCATCAGCGCTGGCGAGAACGCACTTGCTCACGCTGAAGATGGAGTAGGACACGACCACAGGGGCCGGCGCCGGCCGACGAGGCGACCGGGCCCAGGCGGGTTCGCCGTCCCTTCGCATGCAGCCGGGTTCCGGCCCACGCTCCCGTCGCAGGTGCGGAGGATCGACCCGGCGCCCGGACAGCTTCTCCGGTAGGTAGACTGGTCTGCCTACTGCGGAGGTGCACAGGTATGGGGACTGCGAAAGAGCGGCTGCTTGCTGCCGCGGCACGGCTCTTCTACGCCGATGGAGTGCACGCCACGGGGATCGATACGATCACTGCCGAGGCCGGGGTCGCACGGAAGAGTCTCTACAACAACTTCTCCTCCAAGGCGGATCTCGTCAGTACCTTCATCGATGCCCGCCATGAGGAGTGGGTCGGTCTGTACCGTGCCCGCGCTTCCGCCGCCTCTACGGACAGCGGCCGGGTGCTGGCCGTGTTCGACGCCTATATCGACCACGCGAACGACGCCTATGCCAAGGGGTTCCGCGGATGCGGTCTTCTGAACGCAGCATCGGAGTTCCCCGCCGGCGACCCGGCCCGTGATTCTGTGCGCATTCACAAAGAACAGGTGGAGCGACTCCTCGCTCAGGGGCTGACAGCCCTCACGGACAACGCACGAGCGCGCGAGCTGGCGGAGCATTTCAGCTATCTCGTCGAAGGGTCGGTCACCCGTGCGGGTCTGGAGGGCACACCCGAGCGACTGGAGCGGGCCCGCGACTTCGCGGCGCAGATGCTGGATGACCTGTGAGCCGCGGCTCGCTCCCCGGGATCCTCGCAGTCCTCACCGCCGCGTTCCTCTGGGGCACCACGGGGACCGCCGCCACGTTCGCGCCGGACGTCGGCCCCCTGCCAATAGGTGCCGCCGCGCTCGGCGTCGGCGGCCTCCTGCAAGCCGCCATCGCCGTCCCGCCCCTGCGACGAGAGAGCTCCGCCCTCATCTCGCGGCGTGGAACGGTGATGGCCGGCGCAGCCGGCGTCGCCATCTACCCGCTGGCGTTCTACAGCTCGATGCACTTGGCCGGCGTCGCCGTCGGCACAGTCGTCTCACTCGGCTCCGCCCCGATCGTGTCAGGCATCCTGGAACGCGTCGTCGAACGTCGCAGACTCAGCGGCTGGTGGATGCTCGCCGCAACTCTGGGCATCGCGGGAAGCGCGGTGCTGAGCGGGGCGAAGATGCACGATGCACCTGGTGAGGCGCTCCCCACGATCGCGGGTGTCGGGCTCGGCCTGGTCGCTGGAGGCACCTATGCCGTGTATTCATGGAGCGCCCACTGCCTCATCAACCGAGGTATCGGCCGAGCGGCGGCGATGGGGGCAGTCTTCGGCCTGGGCGGAGCGGCCTTGATGCCCGTGCTCCTGATCTCCGGCGCGCCCCTCCTCGCCGACGCCCAGTCGTTCACGGTCAGTGCCTACATGGCGCTGATCCCCATGTTCCTCGGCTACGTACTCTTCGGCTACGGCCTCACGCACCTCACCGCGAGCACCGCAACAACGCTCACCCTTGCGGAGCCCGCCGTGGCCGCGGTCCTCGCCGTGGTGATCGTCGGAGAACGCCTCCCCTCCTCGCATGGGCTGGAATAGCGGGGATCTGCACCTCGCTGCTCGTGCTGTCCTTCGCCCCCGCGACACGCGCGGACAAGATCCAGAATCACCCCCTTCCACGATGCAGCAACACCGTGGAACTGGCCGCACAGAGTTCCCGTGAGCGATGAGCACAGAGTCCTCGCGAGCGACGCGTCGTGGCCACAACGGGCCAAGTGACCCTCCGCAGACGTCAGAGCGAAATCTCGGACTGCACCGAGCACCGGCACGGACCGACCGTTCGACGGTCACCACGCGCGACCTCGCAGGTCGACTTCGCCGTTCGGCCCGGGAGGGTTACGGGGCTCGGACAGGCTCACAGTTACGGGACTCGGACAGGTTCACGGAAGCCATGAACCCGTAGTGCAACTTCTACACGTTGCGCTCAAGCAGGCAGTGAACGTGGCGTCCAGACGTCAAAGCGGAACTCCGCTACACCTTGAACTGGAACTCCACCGCTTTCGCGCACGTAGGGCTATCTGCTTGAATCCGCGAGGTCAGGCCAACGCACCCGTCGATATGCAGATCCCGCCGACGACGAACGCGGTTCGGCGATCGTAGTCAGCGCGAGGCGGCCGGCCGCCGTACTTGAGTGCCAGGGCATTGTCTCGGGCGAGCGCCTGGAAATCAGCAGCCGTGAAATCGTGAACCAGGACGCCTGCGGCATGCCCTTGAGCGACGAGGCTGTCGTGGAAAGCCGTCCCGGCATGACACAGAGCGAGCAGAGGCTCGGAGTCTCGGTACTCCTGCAGCAGGACGTCATTGACCGCGGGGAGTCGATACTGCAGGTCCCGGAGTGCACCGATGTAGGAGCAGATCCGCTCTCGGACCTCGACGACGGACCGCGCATCCTCGATGACAGTCCGCAGCTCCCCCGCGACGACGTCGTCGAGGACAGCATCGATCAGCCCGACCCTCCCGCCGAGCCGATTGAAGATGGTCGCCTTGCTCACATTGGCGACCGCGGCGACCTCCTCGAGCGGTGCAGAGAACCCCTGCTCCCGGAAAACCTGCACCGCCGCATGCCGGATCCGATCGACGTTTCGGCGGGCATCCGCCCGCAGAGCTGGCGCACTTCGAGAGTCGGCCATGACGCATACTCCTCCCGGATCGACGACTAACTTGATCCTAGCAGTCAAGTTAGTGCAGGATGGACCGCAGGAAGTTGACCACGAGAGTCAACTTCAAGTTCGCCGCTCGCCCGGCGCTCGAGCAAAGCTGCACGCCGGGTCACCGCTGCACGAAAGGACGTTCAGATGATTGTTGTGACCGGAGCTACAGGCGCCCTCAATGGGGCTACGGTCGACCACCTCCTCAAGCGGATACCGCCACACCAGATCGGTGTCAGCGTTCGCGACCCCGCGCGTGCGGCACACCTGGCCGATCGAGGGGTCCGGGTACGGCAAGCGAACTATGACAACCCCGCGGCCCTGCGCCACTCCTTCGCTGACGCCGAGGTCAAGTCCCTGGAAGTGGT
>NZ_NRGS01000048.1 GCF_002332425.1 Brachybacterium alimentarium
TAACAAACCCGGGGCGATTCAGGTCTGGGACGTGGTCATCGACCCCGAACACCGGGGGCAGGGCTACGGACGAGCTGCGATGCAGCTCGCCGAGACCTACGCCCACGCTCGCGGCGCGCGCACGCTCGGACTCAGCGTTTTCGGGTTCAACTCCGTTGCCCGGGGCCTTTACGAATCACTGGGATATGAGACGACGAGCGTGAAGATGCGCAAGCATCTCGAAGCCCCAGAGCTGCGGGACGACCTCGCTCAGTGACGCCAGGCAGTCTGCAACCGTGGCCAGAGGCGATCGTGGGCACCGGCCCAGTCCAGGACGCGCCCTGGGCGGGTGTTGATGTGTTCGGCAAAGTCGTCGAGCTCGCGCATGGAGAACGAGCGGAGATCTGCACTCTTGGCCAGGTACTGGCCTTGTAGGCGGTTGGTGTTCTCGTTGATGCCGCCCTGCCACGTGCGGCGACGGTCGGATAAGTAGACATCGATGCCCAGGTCAAGGCCGAGTTCCTGGTGTCCAGCCATCTATCGACCCTGGTCCCAAGTCAGCGACTTGCTCATCGAGGCTGGCAGCTGAGAGAGATCGTCGAGGAACGCCCGGCGCACAGCGTTGGGCTTGTACCCGTCAGGCAGAGCTACGACGCGCACGAAGCGGGTCGAGCGTTCAATCACCGTCGCCATGCAAATGACGCACAGGACTCCATCGTGAAGGGGTCAAGAAACTGGAGATTAGGACGAGATCTCCAAGTCGTCGTGGTCTGCGAACACGCTGGAATTCACCCTGTGACAGCCACAGCGATCGCGGCCACGACAAGCAGCGCGAGATAGGCCCAACTGTGCACGGCGTTATTGATCCTCGGAGGCCGTCGCCGAAGCAGGACGATGACAGGAATCGCACCCGCCAGCAGTGCGAGCGCCGAGGCGACGTCGACGGTCCCGACCAAGCCTGGGACCGAGGCGACGCTGCCACCGCCGAATACGAGTGCCACGATCATCGCCGGTGCCGCGATCGCGATGGTCAGCGGGTTCGCCAACGACGTCGCCACACTCATGTCCATGCCGGAGCGCCGCATCATCGGCACGGTCATCACACTCCCGCCGACGCCCAGGAAGGACGCGAGTCCACCGATCGGGATGCCCCACCCATCGGGGAGTGCGCGATCGCTGCTTTCCTTTGGCCGTCGCGCTGGTCCGTGCCCGGGGAAGAACCCCGGACGGAGCAGCAGATCGACAACGGTGACGCCGATGTAGATGACGAAGCCCCACCGCGGGACGACGTCGGGAACGAATAGCGCGCCGAAAGCACCTGCCGTGCCCCCGAGGGCAAGCAGGACGAATAGTGTCCGCCGTCCACGAAGGTGGGCAAGGACGGTCTGGCGCGTCGCCGAGGTCGCGATGACCGCGTTCACGACCATGACGAGTGCTGACGTCGCGATCGCGATGCGCAGCGCATCGGGCCCTCTCGCCGCGTCGACGAGCATGATGATGGGGACCGTGACGAAGCCCCCGCCGAAGCCGAACAGGACCGTCGTCGCGCCGACCGCTAAACCTACGAAGAACAGAACCAACAGTGACATGGTTCCATCACACTGCGCGCCCGCAGTGTCGGGCAATCGATCTTTACTCACACACTTTCGCGTTTTAGCCACTACGGTAGCGCCGTGCACAACTTTCGCCTTGATGCCGTCGACCACATTCCGGTAGACGTACTCCCGATCGGGACGGACTACCCGCCCGGTCACGTGCTGCCCCGTCACGCGCATCGGCGGGCACAGTTGCTCTACGGCGCGAGCGGAGTGATGCAGGTCGAGACCGATGTCGGGTCATGGACCGTTCCCACCGACCGTGCCGTCCTCATCCCGCCGGGAGTCGCACACGAGGTGTTGATGGACGATGTCACGACCTGGAGCCTGTACATCGAACCGGACGCCGTGCCGTGGTGGCCGGCCAGCTGCATGGTCGCCGAAGTCAACCCCCTCTTGCGCGAGCTCCTTCGAACCGCGAACACGTTCGCGCCGGACTACGACGTCACCGGACACGACGGCGCGGTCGTCAACCTGACACTCCACGAACTGCGCCATCTCACCCCCATGGCCCTGTCTGTCTCACTGCCGCACGACGAACCGTTCCGATCTCTGTGCCGCACGTATCTTGCAGAACCAGACCTCGCGGTGACGAATGAGACCTGGGCACAGGCAGCGAACAGGAGCTCGCGTACGTTCGATCGCCAGTTTCGCGCGCAAACTGGCACGAGCTCAGCGGCTTGGCGGTCGCACGCCCGCCTGTTGACCAGCCTTCGCCTGCTCCCCATCTCGAGCGTCACGGAGGTCTCTGCTCGTCTTGGGTACGCCTCCCCAGCAGCGTTCACCGCCGCGTTCACGCGCGCCTTCGGCGCGCCGCCATCACGCTTCAACTGAAACTGGGATGCCTCGATATTGCGGACAGAACGTCGATGCGGCCTCTCGCGAGCTCTGCCCGAAGGAGTGTGGCGTGGGGTCTTTCGGGCGCAGAGGCGACAGCAACGAGCGGGCGTCCATCTGGCTGGACGCCCGCTCGAGGTGCGAGTGTCGGCTCTAGCCTTCGCGGATGGTCATCTTTGCGAGCTTGTCGCCCTCGATGTCGAAGACGAACTTCGAGCGGCCATTGGCGTGGTTGGAGCGCCAGTCGCCAATGACGGCGACCCTGGCACCCTTGTCGTCGACTTCCTCGACGGTCAGCTTGCCCTGCGAGCCGATGAACTCCCTGTCGCTCCAGGCGTTGATCTGTTGTCGGCCGGTGAAGGTGCGGCCCCAGTCGTCCACTGCGCCGGTCTTCGTGAAGGCGTCGAGGAACGCCTGCTCATCATGGTTGTTGACGGCGACGATGAACGACGCCACCGGTTCGGGAATGCTCGGTACTGACATGAATACTCCTCTTCTCGTGCGTGTCGGGTTCTCGTGCGTGTCGGGTCAGCGGGTGGTGTAGCCGCCATTGGCGAAGATCGTCTGGCCTGTGACCCACCAGCCGTCGGTGGCGAGGAAGCGCACGATCGGGGCGATGTCTTCGATCTTGGTGAGCTGGTTTCCCAGTGCCTGGGACTTGTGGAACTCGACGCGCTCGGGGGTCTCCTGCCCGTAGAAGAACGGCGTGTCCATAGGGCCGGGCGCGACCGCGGTGACGGAGATGCCGCGGTCGGCGAACTCCTTGGCCGCGGCACGTGTGAAGTGCTCGACCGGTGACTTGCCGCCGGCGTAGGTGGAGTAGCCGTCGGTAAACGCCGCCAGCAGTGCGGTGACGATGGTGATGATCTTGCCGCCGTCCGCGAGATGGGCCCCGGCTTCCTTGATGAAGAAGTACGCGGCCTTGGAGTTGATGTCGAACATCGAGTCGTACTCGTCCTCGGTCGTCTCGATGATCGGCTTGCGGAGCACCTTCCCGGCCGTGTTGACCGCGATGTCGATCTCCCCGAGAGCGGCCTTCGCGTCTGCGAACAGACGGGCCACGTTCGCGGGGACCGTGAGATCACCCTGAAATACTGCACCCTTACCTCCGGTCGCTTCGACGGCGGCCAGCGTCTGCTCCGCATCGGCACGGCTGGAGTCGGAGTTGTAGTGGATCGCGACGTTCGCGCCGGCCTCGGCCGCCTGGCGTGCGATGAGTCCACCGAGGTTCTTCGCGCCTCCCGCGATCAGGACGTTCTTACCGTTGAGTGCGTACTCAACCATGACAGGCCTCCCGTATCATTGATATGTACCAGTGTCTGACTGCTACATGCGGTAACGTAGCAGCATGACAGGAGCGCCGACAAGCGATACACGCCAGCGTCTGATCGCGGCAGCTGCCGACCTCATCGCTGCGTCTCCAGGGGAAGAGTTCTCGCTACGTGCTGTGTGCGACACCGTCGGGGTGAAGATGCCGACGCTCTATCACTTCTTCGGCTCTAAGCAAGGTCTGATCGACGCGGTCATCGACCACGGATTCGATCTATACCTCGGCGAGAAGGCGTCCATGGAGTCATCCGGCGACCCGATACAGGACATCCGCGCCGGATGGGACGCCCACGTCGCTTTCGGGCTGGCCAACCCAGGGTTCTATACGCTCATGTACGGAAAGGTCCGCCCGGGCCACTCCCCCGACGCACAGTCACGCCCGAGCAGGATCCTCCGTGGGATCACGGCCCGAGCAGCGGAACAGGACCGTCTCGCCGTCCCGTCAGACCAGGCAGCGGCGCACATTCTGGTGACAAACATCGGCGTCACACTCCGTCAGATCATCCTGGCAACTCCGGATCCCGCGCTCTCCAGCGCAGTTCGAGAAGGCGCGATCGCCGCGATCACGGACAGGGGCGCACGAACCAGTAGTCAACTCACCGCAGCCATGGAACTCGCCGCAGCCCACCCCAACGTCCTGGGCAAGACGGAGACCGAGCTCCTCATCAAGTGGCTCGGCCGCCTCGTCGAAGATTCCAACTGATCGGCGTCAGAAACCCCTACCCGTTCACCCGTTCAGTTCTGACAGGCCGGTCGACGCGGCCTGAAGAAGACAAGCGTCTTCGCATCCACTGTCGGGACGAGGGTAAGCAGGCTCTTCGCAGATGAGGGTGTAGCGGCTGGTGACGGGATTTGGGCCGTGGCCGGTGACGCACTGGACCGCTGCCGGCAACGGATCCAGCAGGTCACCTGCGGGCATCGCGGTCGATTTGGGTATCCCCTTTACGGGATCCGCCGAGTCCTCCGAACCGGTGCGGACCCTCTCGCCGATCGCCAATGCGACCGTCTGAACAGCGTGTTCGCTGTCGACGAGCATGCCGCGGTCAACGTTACCTGGGGCATCTATTAGCTGATCGTGGAGGCATACCTCAACCCCGATCGCGCTGCCGCGAAGCAGCAACTTGCCGCAGTGATTCAGGACCTCGCCGGCGATGTTCCAGCTTCGCCGATCGAGGTCATCACCCTCGGCCGCACTCTGAATCGCCGGGTCGAGGACGTGCTCGACTACATCGACCGGCCCGGCACCAGCAACGGTCCCACCGAAGCGATCAATGGCCGCCTCGAACACCTCCGCGGCACAGCCCTGGGCTTCCGCAACCTTGCCCACTACATCTTCCGATCGCTGCTCGACACCGGCGGATTCAGGCCCCTGCTGCACGGTCACATGCAATGAGCCACCAAGGCAGGTGCTCACGTCAAGGATCAGCTGGCCGCACCCGCGACCATCTGACTACGAAACTAAATCCTGGCGTTTGAGATCCATACGGCTGCGTGGCCGTGGTAACATCATTCAACACACCTCGAATTGTGAGGTACTTCACGAAAGGTTGAAAAATGTCTCGAACAATTAGGAATGCGGCGATCTGGCTCGCAACTTTGACAGTGGCTGGCTTTGCAGCCGTCCCTGCCTGGGCCGAGCCGGGCGAGACAGATGGTCCGGTACAGATCGGCGACATTAAAGTCTCGATCGACGACAGCTCTATTGACACCCGGGCCGAGCTCGACGCGTACATCGAGTCGGACGAAGCTAAGACCATCACCGTTGATCGCGCGACCGGGGAGATGACTTCTGTTATCGCGGGAAACGAGCCTGCAATCTCTGCGCTCACTTCGGTAACGAACAAGTGCACTTCGTCGTCACATGTGTGCACGATTTCGGGTCAGGTTCCGCGCCCGAACTACGGGTTCACTGGAGTTGGAACCAAGACTGGGGCATGGCTGGGACAGGAAGCCTTCCTTACCAAGAGTCACGCAGGCAAAGGATATTATTCCTGGAATGGTTCAACCGTGGCCCTCCCCAAGATTGGCACCAACTCAAGAATCAACCTCGACGGACCTGCTACCTTCGTCAAGGTGACCGTCTACTAGAATCACTCTTTCCATTGCGTTGACGTGAAGCGCCCTGGGTTGCGTTCCGAGTACCACAGAGAAAAAGGAACGAAGCCTAGGGCGCTTCACGTCGTATGCGTAGGACAGCGTGGCCTGGGTGAGTTGCTGCTCGGGCATCCGTGACCGGGATGCCATGTAAATCGGTCGTCATCTGCGCGCGGAGCGAGAAGGTGACGGTCGTCGGTCATGGCTTCGAGGATCCAGGCCGCAGAAGGCATCGAGATCAGGGGTTGAGAAGGTAGCGTTAGACATGTCGAGGTCTTCCAGATGGCGAGCGTCAGAACTTCCATCATCGGGAGGCCTCGACGTCTATTCCCGCACCGACGCGCCCACCCCGTCACCAGCCACTACACCCCCATCTGCGAAGAGCCGGAAAACTCTTAACGGGCGACCTCACGCTGTGTGTGAATAGATCCTACGGGCGGACAGACTTCGCGCCGCGGAGATCTTCGCCGCCATCACTCCAGCTCGATAGGCGCGATCAGAGCTGAATCGCTGCGGTCGAGCGTCCGGACGTTGTTGACGGCGCGATCGACGGGGTGCGTCACCAGCGACGCGGCGACCGTCTCGGAGACATCGCCGAGCACGCCGTGCAGGTGCTCGCGCTCATCCTTCTCGAGCTTCCCGGGCGCGAGCCAGTCGACCATCAGTTCGTCGTCCAAGAACGCCGGCATGCGGTCGTGGACGTCGCCGGCGGCGTCCTTCGCCTCGCGGGTGATGATCGTGAAGGACACGTCCCACTCCCCATCGCTGTTCTGCTCGGCCGTGGTCAGCCCAGCGGCATGCAGCAGCTCGCCACCAGTGGCGTGGACGTAGTAGGGCTGCTTGCCGTCGTCCATCTCGACCCACTCGTAGTAGCCGGTCATCGCCACTACGGCTCGGGAGCTCGCGAAGCCGGCGCGGAACATTCCGTTCGTGTGCGCTGTCTCGAAGCGGGCATTGATGGGCCGCGGACCCTTGTCCTTGGCCCACGCAGGCTTGAAGCCCCAGCGCGCGAACTCGACAGTCCGCTGCAGCTCGCCCTCGTCGTCGACGTGTTCGCGGACCACAGGGGCCTTCGTGCGCGGGGCGACGCTGAACACCGGCTCCCAGTCGAACGCCTTCGCCGGCTGTGCGGCGTAGGCCCGCATCAGCCCCTGAGCATCGACCTCGAGAACATACCGTCCGCACATGATCTGCCTCCCTTGGCATCGTGGGCACGATCGTACTCATCGCCCGCAGCAGTACTCTTCAGCGATCCGCGCGTGAATCCTCTAGGGCGTGTCTCCTATGTG
>NZ_NRGS01000049.1 GCF_002332425.1 Brachybacterium alimentarium
GGGACTGATGCACGATCAGGTGTCAGCTTGGTTTAGGCCGCCAGGGTGACGGTCGGGTTCATGATGGTCTCGTATTCGATGGGGGTCAATCGGCCCAGGCGGGCCTGACGCCGGCGGCGGTGGTAGGTCCGTTCGATCCAGGTAATGATCGCGATCCGGAGTTCCTCACGGGTGCGCCAACGGCGCCGGTCCAGGACGTTCTTCTGGAGTAGCGCGAAGAAGGATTCCATCGCCGCGTTATCACCGGCAGCACCGACTTGGCCCATGGATCCGATGAGGTGATGCTGGTTCAGGGCGTGGACGAACTTCCGGGATCGAAACTGCGACCCGCGGTCTGAGTGAACAATGCAGCCAGCAACGTCGCCGCGCCGGGTTGCCGCGTTGGCCAGGGCGTTCACCGCCAAGCGGGCCTTCATCCGGTCACTCATGGAGTAGCCGACGATCCGGCCGGAGAAGGCGTCCTTGATCGCGCAGAGGTAGAGCTTGCCCTCATCAGTCCAGTGCTCGGTGATGTCGGTCAGCCACAGCTCGTTGACGTCATCGGCAGTGAAGTCCCTCTGGACGAGGTCATCGTGGACAGGCGGTCCCGGACGTTTCCCGTTCTTGGCGCGCTTCTTCCCGAAAACGGACCACCACTGGTTGTCGTGGCAGATCCGCCACGCGGTTCGCTCGCACATGACCTCACCAGCCTCAGCGGCTTCGCCGGCGAGGAATCGGTACCCGAACTCCGGGTCGTCGCGGTGAGCGTCCAATAGCGCGTTGGCTCGATAGGCCTCGACCAGCTCGGCCTCGGTGACCTGCTGTTTGCGCCAGCGGTAGTAGGGCTGACGGGAGAGCTTCAGGACCCGCAAGGACACCGCAACGGGGATCCCGTCGGCGGCGAGCTCGCTCACGAGCGGGTAGAGGATTTTCCCGGCAGATTCGCCTGGGACAGGTATGCAGCAGCACGGCGGAGCACCTCGTTCTCCTGCTCCAGCAGCCGGTTCCGGCGTCGGAGCTCGCGCAGCTCGGTGGAATCCTCACGGGTCTTCCCAGGCCGGTTGCCGTCCTCGACGTCCGCTTGGCGCATCCAGTTCGTCAGGCAGGACTCGGAGATCCCGAAGTCCTTCGCGATCACGGAGAGCTTCTGGCCGGGTTCACGGTTCCTCGCGACGCGGACGACGTCCTCACGGAACTCTTTGGGATAGGGAGCGGGCATGGCGCACATCCTTCCCTGCAACGCCGCACGGCGCCACAGATCATGTGACACCTGATCGTGCATCAGTCCC
>NZ_NRGS01000050.1:0-3284 GCF_002332425.1 Brachybacterium alimentarium
CTGGTCCTGTGGCTGTGCTCCTACTGGGGCACGCGCTGGACGACGCTGCTGCCGGGGCTGTGGGCGGGGATCATCGGCGCGCTGGCGCCGGTGGTGGTGGGGCAGATCCTCGTCGGTCCGAACCATGACATCGGCGGGGATGCCGGCGCGCTCCAGACCATCGCGGCAGGAGTCCTCCTCGGACCGGTCCTGGTCACCGCCGCGGTGCGGCTGATCCGCAGCGGGGAACGGGGCCCTCTCGACGAGGGGCTCGTCCTCCGCGTCGGCCTGGTCGGGGCGGTCGCCGTGCTCGCGGCGGAGCTCGTGGTGACGTGGTTCAAACTTGCCGGGAGCGATCCGTGGGCGAGCGTGACCGGCGTTCTCACCCTGGTGCGTCTTGCTCTTCTGGCAGCGCTCGTGGTCTCTCTCGTGATGATGCGGCGCAGGGGCTCTCACCGGATGGCGGTCCCGGCCCTGCTGATCACCGTGTGGGTGGCGATCGGTGCGGCGATGACTCGCATTCCGCCACCGCAGTACTTCGTGCCCACGAGCATCCCTGAGGTGTTCATGGGGTTCGAGGTGCCGGATGCGCCGACCTTCGCGACGCTGATGAGCACAGGGAGGCTCAACCTGCTGTTCGCCGTCCTCGCCGTCGTCGGCATCGCGTCCTATCTCGCGATGGTGATCGTCCTGCGCCGCCGGGGCACGAGATGGCCCATCAGCCGCGTACTGCTGTGGTGTGGCGGCTGGCTGGTCGTTCTCGCGGCCACGAGCTCCGGGTTCGGAAAGTACTCCGCCCCCGACTTCGGCGTGCACATGGTGGTGCACATGAGCCTGTCGATGCTCGCTCCGATCCTCCTGGTCCAGGGCGGGGTGATCACGTTGATCCTGCGCACCGCACGCGCGGATCGACACCGAGCGGGCGTGCACTCATGGGTGACGCAGATCCTGCACTGGCGGCTGCTGCGGACCCTCTACCACCCGGCGGTCGTGTTCATCATCTTCATCGGCTCCTACTACGGCCTGTACTTCACTCCGCTGTTCGGCACGATGATGCGCTTCCACTGGGCGCACCAGCTGATGAACCTCCACTTCCTGGCCACGGGGTACGCGTACTACAGCCTGATCATCGGTGTGGACCGTCCGCCGCGCCCGCTGCCCCATATCGGGAAGCTCGGCTACACCTTCGCCGCGATGCCCTTCCACGCCTTCTTCGGAGTGGCCATCTACTCCTCGCCCACGCTGTTCGCCCAGACCTACTACGACTACCTCGCACTGCCGTGGGCGAACCTGTGGGAGTCCCAGAAGATGGCCGGCGCGGTGGCCTGGGCGGGTGGGGAGATCCCGCTGATCATCGCGATCGTCGCACTGTGCATCCAATGGGCGCGCCAGGACGACAAGGAGGCCCGTCGCCGGGATCGGCACCTCGACCGCGGCCTGGACACCGAGTTCGACGCCTACAACGACATGCTCAAGAAACTCTCGGACAGGGAACGCACCCGATGAACCACACCCCCACCGCACAGGCCGCCCCACCAGCCCTCTCCCTGGAGGAGCGGTACACCTTCGACGTCTCCGGGATGACCTGCGCGGCATGCGCGAATCGCATCGAGCGGAAGCTGAACAAGCTCGACGGCGTCAGCGCCACCGTCAACTACGCCACCGAGCGCGCCGTCGTCACGGGCATCACCTCACCGGCGCACGCGATCGATGTCATCCGCGGCGCCGGGTATGACGCCGCCGAGCACGACGACCAGGACGACGAGTGGTCGCGCCGCGCCAACGAGAACCGCATCGTGAGCCTGCGGCGCAGACTCATCACCGCAGCACTGCTCACCGTCCCCCTGATGGACCTCACCATCGCCCTCGCACTCATCGAGCAATGGCGGTTCCCCGGCTGGGAACTGCTGTGCGTCCTCCTCGCGGTCCCCGTCATCACGTGGGCGGCATGGCCCTTCCACCGGGCTGCCTGGAGGAACCTGCAGAACCGCTCCGTCAGCATGGACACTCTCGTCTCCATCGGCATCCTCACCTCGTTCGGCTGGGCCCTGGTCTCGATGCTCGCGGGCATCGACGCCGCCGACGGCGTGTGGCTCGGCATCGGCGAGGTCCCCGAGGGCGCCAACGCCCTGTACCTCGATGTCGCCGCGGGACTGACGACCTTCCAGCTCGCGGGCCGCTACTTCGAGACCCGCAGCCGGCGCCGCGCCGGCGACGTGCTCGGCGCGCTGTCCGCCCTCGGGGCACGGGAGGCCCGCCGTCGACGTGACGGGGTCGAGACGATGGTGCCGGTCGAGGAGCTCCGCACCGGGGACGTCGTGCTCGTGCGCCCCGGCGAGACGATCGCCGTCGACGGCCGGGTCATCGAGGGCACCGCCTCCCTCGACACCGGTGCGATGACTGGGGAATCCCTGCACCGCACCGTCGGACCGGGCGACGAGGTCATAGGCGGCACCGTCTCCGCGGACGGGATCCTCGCCCTCGAGGCGACCCGGGTCGGTGCCCACACCCAGCTCGCACAGATGGCCGCCATCGCCGAGCAGGCGCAGATCCGCAAGGCCCAGGTCCAGCACCTCGTCGACGCCGTGGTGCGCGTCTTCGTGCCCGTCGTCCTCGTCCTCACCGTGCTCGTCGCGTCTGCCTGGCTCCTCTCCGGTGCAGACCTGCCCACTGCGGTGACCAACGGGATCAGCGTGCTGATCATCGCCTGCCCCTGCGCCCTCGGCCTCGCCACCCCCACCGCGCTGATGGTCGGCGTCGGACGCGGCGCGCTGCTCGGGGTCCTGGTCAAGGGACAAGACGCTCTCGAAGCCAGCGGCAAGGTCACCACCGTCGTCCTGGACAAGACCGGAACCCTCACGCTCGGCGCCCCGCGCGTCATCGACATCCACCCCCACGGAGTCACCGCTGAGCAGCTGATGCGCCTGGCCGCGGGGGTCGAAGCATCCTCCGAGCACGCCGTCGCCGAAGCACTCCGCACCCACGCCGCGACCATGGTCGCCGACATCCCTGCCGCCACTGGGCACATCGTCTCCCCCGGTCACGGGATCAGCGCAACGATCAATGGTGAGAGCATCGCAGTCGGAAGCCCCGCCTTCATGCACGAATTGGGCGCCCACCTCAGCGGGCCGATGGAGGAAGCCGTCAGCGAGGCCGAGCAGGCAGGTCGCTCCACAGCGCTGGTCGCACGAGACGCAGAGGTCATCGGAGTAGTCACCCTCTCCGATGCGGTCAAGGAGGACGCCGCGGAGGCCGTCGCCGCACTGCACGGGCTCGGACTGCGGACGGTGCTGCTCACAGGGGAC
>NZ_NRGS01000050.1:3344-3469 GCF_002332425.1 Brachybacterium alimentarium
GTCGCCATGGTCGGCGACGGCATCAACGACGCCCCCGCCCTCGCAGCCGCCGACCTAGGACTCGGAATCGTCACCGGCACCGACGTCGCCCTCAAGACTGCCGACATCATCCTCGTCCGGGATGA
>NZ_NRGS01000050.1:3553-6625 GCF_002332425.1 Brachybacterium alimentarium
CTCCAAAACATCCAAACGCTCCGCCCTTCCGCAGGCCCGGCACCTCGGGGGCAAGGAGCTAGGTCGGAGACGACCACGAACGCGCGAGCCGAGATGCATCAATGATGCAATAGATGCAATACTGGAGTGGTGGACATGGGCATCCGTGGAGTGTCTCCGCTTCGACAGCTCCGCAACGTGCGGGCGCTGGATGAGCATCGCTTCGTGTTCGAGGCGATGCTCTCGGGCTGGGCTGATCAGCAGATCAGTCGAGGCCTGACTGAGCGGACGATCGGCGGTCGCGAGCTGGTCGTTAGGAGGTTTGAAGAGTTTGTTGGCCGCTACCCGTGGGAGTGGTCGCCGGGGGACTTGGAGGACTTCACGACCCGGGCGAAGTCTGGGCAGAGTCCGGCGACTCCCTCGACGATCCGGGGGTATCACTCCATCATCCGCCTGTTCTGCGACTACCTCACCGATCCTCGGTACCGGTGGGCGGCGGACTGTGAAGAACGTTTCGGAACCGCGCCACAGCAGATCTGCCACGAGTGGAACACGCTCGCACACCTGGTCGATTACGAAGGCCGCCCACAGCGGCGAGCACTCACCTACGACGAGCTCGAGCAGCTCTTCGCGGTGGCCGACCACCGCGTCGAGACAATCCTTCGGCAGGGTCGAAAGGGTGCCCTCGCCGCGCTGCGTGACTCCCAGATCTTCAAGACCATCTACGCCTACGGACTACGCAGGGCCGAGGCCGTCGGTCTGGATGTAGCTGATCTGCGGCCCAACGGTGCTGCCCCGCGGTTCGGACGCTTCGGGGCGGTCGACGTGCGCTGGGGCAAGGGCTCTCACGGCTCAGGCCCGCGTCGACGTTCGGTGCTCACGCTCCCTGAGCTGGACTGGATCACGGAAGGTTTGGCCCAATGGGTCGACCAGGCCCGGTCCCGGTTCACTGCGGACTTGTCGGGACCGCTGTGGCCGACCGAGCGAGGCACGCGCGTCTCTCTGCGCTACATCGACCTGCGTTTCGCGCAGCTCCGCGACGAAGCGGGGCTGCCGCCGGAGCTCAGTGTCCATGCCCTGCGCCACACGTACGTCACCAACCTCATCGAATGGGGATACGCCGAGAAGTTCGTGCAGGACCAGGTCGGGCACGCCTACGCCTCGACAACCGCCATCTACACGTCCGTCGGTGACGACTTCAAGAACCGCATGATCAACCAAGCCCTCTCCCGGATCTATGGAGGACCCGATGCCGACGACTCCCGACTCTGACATCCCGATCACCTGGAATCTACGCCCGATGATGGCTGCGGCTGGGATGTTCCAGACGACAGATCTGATCGCACCGTTGCGCGCCCAGGGAGTGCAGCTCTCGCGCGAGCAAGTGTTCCGGTTGGTGACGAAGACGCCCGAGAGGCTGAACGTCGAAGTGTTCGCCGCCCTCTGCCGGATCCTCGAGTGCACACCCAACGATCTCATCGAGATCCCGAAGGTCCAGAGCGTGCGTCCTCGCCGAGTTGCTGGCGCTCCAGAGGCCTCCGGGCCTGCGATTGGCGAGCTTCGCCCCATCCCCGCCAAGCTGCACCGCCCGCACGAATGACCCCGCCTGGGAGCACACGTGGTCACCAGGTCGGCTGCGACGAATGTGCTCGCCATGTCGCAGCCCGTTACTCGATTCTCGAGCAGCGAATCTGCAACGCCTGCTACTCAAGACTCCGCCGACATCCCGGATCCTGTCCCGGGTGCGCTCAGGTCAAGGTCCTGGCCTTCTACGACTCGGAGCGACGCATCGTCTGCGCGCCCTGTGCTGGCGAACCTCCGCGGTTCGCGTGCATCACTTGCGGAAGCGAGGAACAGCTCACTGGATCTCAGTGCGGCACCTGTCGACTGGCCGAACGCCTCCGCGAGGTCCTCGCTGACGAGAACGGCGATATCCATCCTGGCCTCGCTAGCCTCTACGGCCACCTCATGGCTGCACGTGACCCGCGCGCGGTGGTGCGATGGCTGCGAAGATCGCCGATCGGAAAGACTCTGCGTGCCATGGCTACTGGCGAGGTGCAGATCAGTCACGACACACTCGACGCCCTCCCACTCTCGCCTCGCGTGCGGTATCTGCGCCACATGCTCATCAGTGCCGAAACCCTCCCCACGATCGACGTCCGGCTCAACGACCTCGAGATACTTGCTGAGCATCTCGTCAACGACCTCCCCTCCCACCACGCGCAGATCATCAACCAGTACTTCCGTTGGCAAGTCCTCCGCCAGACCAGGCAGCGGCGCGCGCAAAAGCCCCTGACCGTCGGCATGTTCAACGCTCGATGGTCCGCGTTGCGCAAGATCGCCTCCTTCCTGGTCTGGCTGGATGATCAGGGAGTTCAGATGGGGACGTTGGACCAGCGCTCCGTAGATCGATTCTTCACCCATCACCGCTCCCAGGGAGCGGTCGCCACCTTCCTCAATTGGGCGATCCGGCAGAAGCTGACCAGACCCCTCATGCCGCCTCATCGCCCGCAAGCTCGGCCCGCCCCCTCTGTCCCGGAGGACACCATCTGGCGGAAAGTCGATGAGCTTCTCGATGACACGTCCATCCCGTCCGCAAGCCGCATCATCGGCTTGCTGGTGCTCGTCTTCGCGCAACGGATCAGCGACTGCGTCCGCCTCCGCCAATCAGACGTCTCAGGTCACGAGACGACTTTGAGCATCACCTTCGGGCGCACGCCTCTCGCTCTGCCCGAGCCGATCGCCGAACTCCTCCGCCGCTACGTTAGCGAGCTCGAGGAACAACGGACCTTCGTCGGTGGAGGCCCCGATTGGCTCCTCCCTGGAACAACGCCCCATCTCCATGTCAGCGAAGCGATCGTCACGCTCCATCTCGCACCGCACAAAATCGATGCTCGCAGGACGCAGAACGCCCGTATCGATCAGCTCGTCCAGACCGTGCCCGCCAGCGTCGTCGCAGACACCCTCGGGATCAACATTGGAACCGCTATCAGGCACGCCGCCCGCACCGGCTCGAGATGGGGTAACTACCCCGAACTGCGAGCATCTCTCTCGGATGAATAGTGCAGCGGCGAATGATTCCTTCCCCCGGCA
>NZ_NRGS01000051.1 GCF_002332425.1 Brachybacterium alimentarium
GAAGTCCTGAGACATCACAGATCGAAGTCAAAGCTGACGAAGGCGCGAGGCTGAGTCATTGATACTCCCTGGAGTTTAACGGGGGGGGGGGCAGGATACGGGTGTGGCACAACAGCGTGAGGGGTAACCGCTTTTGACAGCGCCGTTGGTGTGGTTCATGGACCTTGTGCCACAAACGGTGGCGGTCTCAACCGGTCAACGCACCACCCAGTGGTGGAAGCATGCGGATAGATCGGCGAGGAGGCCCGGGCATGGTGTTGAGTCTCGAACAGCAGGACGCGGTATGGGAACGATGGCGCGCGGGCGAGCCGGTCCGGGTTATCGCCCGGGCTGTGTGCTGCAACCGTGAGGCGGTGCGTCGGCTCCTGGCAGTGACCGGCGGGATCCGCCCGGCAGCGCGTTCACGGGCACCGCTGAGACTGTCGCTCACTGAACGAGAGGAAATCTCCCGCGGACTCGCGGCCGGTGATTCCGCGCGCGCTATCGCGACTCGCCTGCGCCGGTCTGCTTCCTCGGTCTCGCGGGAGATCGCCCGTAACGGTGGACCTACGCAGTACCGGGCTGCGGCAGCCGATCGACGAGCGTGGGAGAACGCGAGGCGTCCGAAGCCGTGCAAGCTGGAAACGCACGATGACCTGCGGAGCATCGTGCAGGAGAAGCTGATGGCGGATTGGTCGCCGCAGCAGATCGCGGCATGGCTCCGACTGACTCCGGCTTCAGCACAGGGAGTACGGATCTCGCACGAGGCTATCTACCGGACCCTCTACATCAGCTCGCGCCTGTCGCTCCCCTCGACGCTGAAGACGCATCTGCGGTCGGGGCGCGGCATGCGCACCTCGAGGAAAGCGCGTCGTACCGGGCACGGGCGGGGCCGGCTGCGGAACATGGTCTCTATCCATGATCGACCAGAGCAGATCGAGACCCGGACCGAGGTAGGGCATTGGGAAGGGGACCTCGTCATGGGGCGACGCCCCAGCGCCGTGGCAACCCTCGTGGAACGCACCACCAGGATCGTTCGCCTCGTCAAGCTCGATGGCATCAAGGGCCCAGACGTCCGCGCCGCGCTCGTCCAGAACCTCCGCGGCATGCCGAAATCACTGTTGAGGTCGATCACTTGGGATCGAGGTCGAGAGATGTCAGAGCACGAACAACTCGCCCACGACCTCGGCATCCACGTCTACTTCTGCGATCCTCGCTCACCGTGGCAACGAGGCTCGAACGAGAACACCAACCGGCTCCTACGCCAGTACCTGGCGAAGAACGCCGACCTGTACCGCTTCACTCAAGACGAACTCGATCAGATCGCGAACAAGATCAACACACGTCCACGCCAGGTCCTTGACTGGCTGAGCAGCCGCGAACGACTTCGTGCTTGCAGGCTCGCCTAAACGGCTCAGTAGAGCGGCTCGAGAGTGTCATCTTCGAGGTCAGGCAGCATCTCGTGATCGTCGTAGGTCATGTAGTCAACGGAGTGCAGGTAACCGTCGACGACCCATAGATCGAGCTGGCCAAGCCCTTCTCCGGCGCGCGAGACATCCAAGGTAGAGAACGGTCCGCCACCGTGCCTGATCCGGGCTGCCTTCGGCAACTTGGGAACCGAGATAAGGAAGCAGTCGCACTCGTCGAGCTGGTACCCACCCCACGACGCGACGCGGAGCTGCTCGCGAGCCTGTTCACGGTACGGGTGATCCCCGCTGCACAGAAGATCCAGCACCGTCTTCTCCTTCGCGGAGAAAGCACTCCCAACTGCGCGACCACGACTCATGTTCATCCCTCGAGGATACGGGGGCGGCATCGCTGGGTCTCGCTACCGCAGACATGGCACCTACGGCACGAAGACCTGACAGAGTAGGCGGGTGGTGCGTTGACCGGTTGAGACCGCCGTCGTTTCGGACCCTGTGGGACGGGGGAGCCTACGGTGCCGTAGCTGTCACGCAGGGTGGTGTTCAATGTGGCAGATGTGTCCAGTTGAGGTGACCTGACCTATAGCCCGGTTTCCAATGTCGGTCGCTAGCTTCTGGTGGTGGTGAGTGCGGACGTGATCATGCAGATCGAGCCACCGCCCCGAGCGCACGGCCGCCGCCCACAAGAGAACGGCATGTACCGATCGTGGGCGCAGCGACGCTCGCAAAAATGCGTTCTCGGGCCCTATTGGGAACCGTAAACGACCTGCGAGTAGCTGTCATGGTGGGGTTCCCTAGTTCGAGACGTACCTGGCGACGCTGCGCGTGACACCTCTGTGCGTGTCAGTCCGGGGCTCGGTTATGGTGGTTCAGTGAGTTCTCCCGAAGCGTCCAAGGTCGAGCTGCCGGTACGCCGGTAGCTCACTACTTCGACGCCTTCCTCTTCGAGTGGGTGCGACTGCGCGACGTTGATCGCGGCCAGTGAGCACGCGTGCCGGTCTAACCCGACCGCCACCTCACTTCGAAAGACTCACCATGCCACTCGTTATCGTCCTGCTCGCTGTAGCGGTCTTCGCCCAGGGAACCTCCGAGTTCATGCTCGCCGGTCTTCTGCCGGATATCGCGGAAGACCTCGCAATCAGCATCCCTCAGGCGGGTCTACTGACCTCAGCCTTCGCCCTCGGCATGATCGTCGGCGCTCCTGCCATGGCCGCCGTCAGTCGCCGCTGGTCGCCGAGGCTTACCCTCTCGGTCTTCCTCATCGTTTTTATCGCGATGCATGCGATCGGAGCCATGACTGACAGCTTCGCACTCCTCCTCGCCACGCGCATCGTGGCCGCCTTGACCAACGCAGGCTTTCTCGCCGTCACACTCTCCACAGTCTCGGCACTGGTACCTCCCGGCCGCATTGCGCGTGCGCTGGCCGTGATCCTTGGTGGGACCACCTTGGCACTCATCGCAGGTGTCCCCGGCGGCGCTGTGATTGGATCTCTGCTCGGTTGGCGAGCAGCCATGTGGGCGGTAGCTGCCATCTCTGTGCCGGCTCTGGTCGCCGTGATGGTGGCGACCCCTCAGCGAGCGGTTGGCACGCAGCGCCCTGTGTCGCTGGTGGCGGAGCTCCGAGTTCTGCGCCGACCGGGACTCTTGATCCCGTTGGGGCTCGGGGCACTCATCAACGGTGCCACGTTCTGCGCCTTCACCTACTTCGCGCCAGTGATCACTGAGTCCGTTGGCCTCGCCGCGCCCGCAGTGCCTGCTGTGTTGGCGGTTTTCGGCATCGGATCATGCGTCGGAGTATGGACAGCGGGACGGCACGGCGATGCTCACTCCACCCTCATCCTCGTCGCAGGCGGAGCGGCTTTGTTCATCGGATGGGGGTCCCTCGCGGTGTTCGCCACGGTCCCTGCCGCGGTGTTCACCCTCGCACTTCTTCAAGGAGCGCTGTCATTCGCCGTCGGAAGCACCCTCATCGCCGCCTCGATCCGCGCGGCGGCATCTGCCCCAACTATGTCGGGCTCGTTCGCGACAGCATCCCTCAACATCGGCGCTGCTGCAGGTCCCATCCTCGGCGGGATCGCTTACGCAACAGCCGGAGCTACGGGGCCACTCGTAGTGAGCGCTGCTCTGGTCCTCGCCGCCGCACTGACGTTTTTGGCCACGCCAAGGGCAGGGGTTTCGTGAGGGAAGTGTGTTTCACACGGTGGAGATTTTGGTCGTTCGGCTCCGTGAGTGCGACAGCTGCTGCGCACCGTTACGACGTGGTCGACGCGGCGCCTGGGTGGGGAACGGGCCTCTGGCCGGAGTGGTGGGAGGGGGTGCTGGGTTTGAACCGACCCAGGTTTGAT
>NZ_NRGS01000052.1 GCF_002332425.1 Brachybacterium alimentarium
CGGTGCCACGGAGGTGCTCGAGGCGGCCATTGATGGCCTCTGTTGGGCCGTTGCTGGTGCCGGGCCGGTCGAAGTAGGCCAGCACGTCCCCGGCCCGGCGTTTCAGAGTGCGGCCGAGCGTGATGACCTCGGTCAGCGAGGCTGGAACGTTGCCGGCGAGGTCCTGGATCACGGCGGTGAGTTGCTGCTTGGCGGCAACGCGATCGGGATTGCGGTATGCCTGGACGATCCGCTGGTAGATGCCCCAGGTCGCCTCCACTGCGGCGTGCTCGTCTGCGGCGAACACGCTGCTCAGGCGGCCGCACTGGCGATCGGTCAGGAGATCTGCGCCGGTGCGGAGGACTCGGCGGATCCCGTAGAGAGGATCCCCGGATCGGCCACGATGCCCGCAGGTGGTCTGCTGGATCCGTTGCCGGCAGCGGTCCAGTGCGTCACCGGCCAGGGCGACGACGTGGAACGGATCCATCACCGCGACGGCCTGCGGGATCTCTTCCGCAGCGGCGGTCTTGAAACCGGTGAACCCATCCATCGCCACGGTCTCGATCCGGTCGCGGAAGCCCTGTTCCTGCTGGTCGAGCCAGGTCTTGAGCACCTTCTTCGAACGGCCGGGGACCATGTCCAGCAGCCTCGAGGCTCCGGTGCCATCGCGGACCGGGGTCAGGTCGATGATCACGGTGACGTACTTGTTACCGCCTCTGGTGTGGGACCAGACGTGCTCGTCCACGCCGAGGACCCGGACCCCCTCGAACCGGGCAGGATCGTTGATCAGGAGCTCGGAGCCGGCTTCGAGGACAGCGTCGTTCACGGTGTGCCAGGCGGTGCCGAGGTTCTCGGCGACCCGCGCGATCGACATCCGGTCGATGACCACGCTCTTGAGTGCCCAGAAGACCGCGTTGCGCGACAGCTTCGTGCGGGACGCGGCAGCGGCTGTGGTGTCCTGACGCCACACGGTGCAGCAGTCCGGGCAGCGGTAGCGACGCACTCTGACCTGCAGCATCGTCGGTCGCCAGCCGAGGGGGACGTGCACGATCGTCCTGAGGACCGTGCCGCGAGGAACTCCGGCCTGGCCGCAGCGATGGCACCACTGATCGTCCGCGAGGACCCGGCACTCCAGAACTGCCTGGCCCGTCTCGATGTGCTGGCCGGTGGCTGTGAGGCCGAGCCCGTCCAGGCCGCAGAAGGCATCGAGATCAGGGGACGAGAAGGTAGCGTGGGGCATGTCGAGGTCTTCCAGATGGCGAGCGTCAGAACTTCCATCATCGGGAGACCTCGACGTCTATCCCCGCA
>NZ_NRGS01000053.1 GCF_002332425.1 Brachybacterium alimentarium
TGAACCGACCCAGGTTTGATGCCGTTGCTGTTTGAGTCCGGAAGGATGGACAGCATGCCGAAGAAGATCGATCCCGAGCTGCGCGCGAGGTGCGTGCGGCTGGTGCGCGAGCACCTGCAGGAGTACCCGACCTTGACCGCGGCGGTGACCGCGGTCGCCCGCCAAGAAGGTGTCTCCCGCGAGTCGGTGCGGCGCTGGTTGGCCCAGGCCGAGGTCGATGACGGGACCCGGCCGGGTGTGACGAGCGAGGAGTCTGCCGAGGTCAAACGACTGAAAAGCGAGGTCAAGCGGCTGCGGGAGGACAACGAGATCCTCCGCCGTGCCTCGATTTTCTTCGCGGGGGAGCTCGACCCCCGCAACCGTTGATCCTCGCGTTCATCAACGAGATGCGCGCCGAGGGCTATGCAGTCGAGTCGATCCTCCGCGTCCTGCGCCAGCAGGGCCTGAAGATCGCTGCACGCACCTACCGGGCCTGGAGACGCCCGGCCCGCATCGCGGCCCGCACCGTCACCGATGCTCTGGTCGAGGACAAGATCCGCGCCCTCGCCTGGAAAGTCAACGAGGCCACCGGGCAGATCGAGATGACGCCGGAGGGTCTGTACGGGCGACGGAAATGGGTCGCTCTGCTCCGCCGAAAGCCCGGCCTGGCCGGCACGTCACGCGGCGCTGTGGACCGGGCGATGCGGACCCTCGGACTCGAGGGCGTGCGCCGGGTGAAGAAGCTGCGCACCACCATCCCCGATCCGGACGGAAAACGGGCCGGTGACCTGCTGAACAGGGACTTCACCGCTGCGGCACCGAACCGGGTGTGGGTCACCGACTTCACCTACGTCCGGACCTGGGCAGGGTTCGTCTACGTCGCGTTCGTCCTGGACGTGTTCGCTCAGCGGATCGTGGGCTGGCACGCCTCGACGTCGAAGAAGGTCGACCTGGTCATGACTCCGCTGCGGATGGCGCTGTGGCAGCGAGACCGTGACGGCCACCCCGTCGAACACGGTGAACTGATCCATCACAGCGACGCCGGATCCCAGTACACAGCGATCCACCTGAGCGAGCATCTCGCTCTCGAGGGCATCGCCCCATCGATCGGATCCGTCGGCGACGCATACGATAATGCGCTGATGGAGACGGTGAACGGCCTGTTCAAGACCGAATGCATCCGCACGACCATCTTCCACGCCGGCCCCTACCGGACCCTCGCAGACGTCGAGTACGCGACCGCCGGCTGGGTCGACTGGTACAACAACCGCCGTCTCCACGGCTCACTCGGGATGCTCACCCCAGTAGAGTTCGAGACGCTCCACTACGAGGCCCTCAACCGAGAGCCCGAACCCGCAAAGTAGCGGCAGAGAACCCGGGTCGGTTCA
>NZ_NRGS01000054.1 GCF_002332425.1 Brachybacterium alimentarium
CACATAGGAGACACGCCCTAGCTGATCGCTGTCCGAGCGATCTCGGCGTCCTGTTCTGGGGTTCCTCCTGAGACGCCTAGCGCACCGAGGAGTCGACCTGTGTCATCAGTGATCGGAACGCCGCCGCCCATGAGGAGCAGACCGCCGTTGGTGTGATCGAAGTGAGCGACCGGCTCACCGAGCTGTAGGGGCGCGTTCAACGCTTCGCTTGGTGCTTCGAACATGACGGATGTACGTGACTTCGCCAGCGCGAGATCATTGGAGGCCAGCCAAGCGCCGTCCATCCGCTCGAAGGCGACAAGGTTCGCCCCGGCGTCGAGGACGGCGAAGACGGCGTTCAGGCCGAGATCGAGGGCCTTCTCCTGGCCGGCGTCGATGATGCGGCTGGCCGTTTCAAGAGTGATTGTGGGGTGTGACATGTGGTTCTGTCCTTTCCTTCTCTCTCGGTGTCAGGCCTTCTGGGTCCACTCGGTTTCCTGCCACTGCTTGGCAGCGTCGATGGTCTCCAGTGGCCGCATGGTCCGGTAGTCGGGATTGTCGGCGGTGATGGTCTCCACCATCGCGTCGACCATCTCCTGGGGGTCGGCCTGGTCGGCCAGCGACGGACCGAAGTCAGGCATCGGGACATGTGCGGTCTCGCCGTCGTACCACTGCACGTAGCTCTCGGCGCCGGTGTCGTTGAACCCGGTTCCGAACACTCCGGGGTTGATGGTGGCGACCTTGATGCCGAACTGCTCCAGCTCGGCCTTCATCGACCCGGCGACCGCTTCGATCGCGTGCTTGGTCGCGCAGTAGGCGCCCAGGAACGGGACGACGAGGATCCCGCCCATCGAGGAGGTCCAGACGATGCGTCCGCTCTTGCGAGCGATCATCTTCGGTGCGATGGCCTGGACCAGTTCGAGGTGCCCGAACAGGTTGATGTCGAACGACTCCCGCACGCGCTGCAGCGGGATATCGACCACTGCTCCACCCTCCATGACTCCGGCGTTGAGGACCAGAACGTCCACGTCGAAGGAGCCGGCGTGAGCGATGTCGATGGGGTCGAGCAGGTTGAGCTTGATGACGTTGAGTTCGACGCCGGCTGCGTCGGCATCCGCTCGAAGGCCGCGGACCTGGGGCCACGTCTCGGCGGCGGCGATCACGTCGTGGCCCTGGCGGGCGAGTTCGAGCGCGGCACCTTGCCCGAATCCACTGCTGGCACCGGTGATCAGGATCTTCTGGGACATGGACACTCCTCGTGTAACTATCTGGATGCTTACGAGAAGGAGACTGTCACGTCACGGCGAGAACGTCAATAACCAGATGGTTACCTATAGACTGGGGGCATGCCACCCGATGCCACAGACACCAAACGCCGGATCCTCGGCGCGGCGCGGGCCGAGTTCGCGCAGTTCGGCCTTGCTGGCGCGCGCGTGGACAGGATCGCTGAGACTGGGCGGGTCAACAAGCGCTCCATCTATGTCCACTTCGGACCGAAGCGCCAGCTGTTCGATTTCGTGGTGTCGGCCGCGCTGGCCGAGATGGCAGACGAGGTGCCATTCACCGCTAAGGACCTCCCGTCGTATGCAGGGGCACTCTTCGACTATCTGACGGCTCGACCAGAAATCTTGCGCCTAACGTCCTGGGCTGGCCTTGAACGGGAAGATGCATCGCCGAGCGAGGTCCAGGCGTACGAACCCAAGGTGCGAGAGCTGTCGAAAAGTTTCGATGGTGCGGCGGTCGATGTGCTCGCCCTGTTGCTTGGCCAGATCACGGCGTGGCAGTTCGCATCGCCTGGTCTTCGCGCGCACGCTTCAGAGGGGCCCTGGTCTGATGACCGCCTCCAGCGGCACCGCGCCCTGCTGATCGTTTCCGTTGAAGCACTCGTCAGCGCCGCGAGGGCCCGCACTTGAGGGTCATGCTTCAGGAGCCTCGATAGCTTGTTCCAATCGACTAGGTGTTGCGGGTCATGACGTTGTAGTCACGGAGCGGGGATGAAGGAACGGGTCCCTG
>NZ_NRGS01000055.1 GCF_002332425.1 Brachybacterium alimentarium
CGCCTACGAGTCCGAGAACGAGCGACGAGAGGCCATCGCGATCTGGGTCCATCACTATGACTACCATCGCCCCCACACCGCCTGCGGCGATCAGCCCCCGGCCTCACGCCTCCACGCCGGCGTCGACAACGTCATGACCAACTACATCTAGGCCGGGACGGTCGTGGCACGGCGGCGGCTCCGCCCCACAACAGCAGCGGTCCCCTGCCCGGCCGTGTCTCTCCTGATGAGAGCGCATGGCCGGACAGGGGATCGTGAGCTGAGCTCAGCGGGGAGCGGGCGCCGGGGAGCGCCTCACTCCTGCGGCGATGCCTCGCCCTCGCCCGCGGTGCTCTCCCGCGTCTGGGTGGTGGCGCGTCCCGACTCGGCGGTGCCGGAGCCGGACGTCGCGGCGGAGCGCTTCGGCGCCGCGCCGTCGGCGGCCTGCTCCCGCAGCGCCGCGCCGAGCGCCTCACCCTGAGCCGTCCCCACGGCACGGCCCTGGATGAGGTCCCGGATGCTCAGTCCGAGCGTCGACTCGACCGAGTCGAAGACGCCCCGCAGCGCCCCGACGGACTCGCCGGCGAACTGCTTGCCGGCGACGTCGCCGTCGTTGGCGTCGGAGCTGATCACGGTGATGTCGCCGATCTGGGCGTAGCCCTTGGCGAAGGTCTCCATGAGGGTGGGCAGCTGATCCACGACGCGCTGCGCCAGCAGCGCTTCCTGGTTCTCCTTGAGGGCTTCGGCCTCGGCGCGCATCGCATCGGCGCGGGCCTCGCCGGCCAGGCGCTCCGCCTCGGCATCGGCCTCGGCGCGCATCTTCACGGCGCGGGCATCGGCCTCGGCGACCTCCGCACGTGCCTCCGCCTGCCGGCGCTGATCGTAGGCCGCGGCGTCGGCGTCCTTCTGGCGGCGGTACAGATCGGCGTCGGCGACGCGCTTGACGTCCGCATCCAGCTGCGCCTGCTTGTTCTCCGCCTGCTGCTGGAGCACTTCCTGGCGAGACTTCTCGCCGGCGAGCGCCTCGGCCTGCTCGGCCTTCGCACGGGCACGGCCCACCTCGGCCTGGGCGTTGGCGCGGTTCGTATCCAGCGCCTGCTTCTCGACGAGGTTCTGCTCCTCGTTGCGGATCCGCTCCTTGGCCACGGCGCGCTCGGCGTTGGTCTGGCTGATCTCCGCCGCCTGGCGCTTCGCCTCGATCTCCGGGGCCCCGAGGGACTGGATGTAGCCCACGCCGTCGGTGATGCCGCGGATCTGGAACGAGTCGAGGATGAGGCCCTGCTCGCGCAGCTCGGGGATCACCGTCTCCGCGATCTGCTCGGAGAACACCTTGCGATCGCGCATCAGGGAGATGACCGTCTGCTGGGCGATGACCCCGCGCAGCACGCCCTCGAGCTGATCCTGCGTGAAGGACTCGATGGCTTCGTCCTGCGAGGCGAACCGCTCCGCGGCCCGGCGCACCAGGCCCGAGTCGGAGCCGATCTTCACCAGCGCGACGGCGTCCACCGAGACGGTGACGTTGTCCGCCGTCTGGGCGTCCGCCTGCATGTTCACCTGTCGCTGGCGCAGCGAGATGACCTCATGGCGCTGGGTGATCGGGTTGACCACCGCCTTGCCGTTGACCACCACGGTGGTCGCCGAGGTGCTGCCGTCTGCGTTCTTCTGGCTCTTGCCGGAGATCACCAGCGCTTCATCGGCGCGTGCGACCTTGATCCAGCGGCGGATCACCACGAAGGCGATCAGTGCGATGACCAGTACGGCAGCCAGGAGCAGCAGGACCACTCCGACGATGCCGAGGCCGAGGAAAGAATTCATGGGGGTGCTTCCTGTGGAGTGAGTGGAGGCGTAGTGCCACCAGCTTCCCATGAAGAGGCGCGCGGCGGGCGCGAGGCATCGCTCTTGACCCCATGCCGCAGCAGGACGACGATGCTGGGCACGAGGAGAGGACACCCATGAGGATCGCGATCGCCGGGGGCACCGGAGTCATCGGACGGCACGCGGTCCGGGCCGCGCAGTCACGCGGGCATGACGTTGTGGTCCTCTCCCGCAGCGAGGGCGTGGACGTGTTCTCGGGCACCGGGCTCGAGGAGCGGCTGCGGGGCGTCGACGTGGTCGTCGATGCGCTGAACACCCCGTTGCTCTCGCGCCGGAAGGCTGTCCATTTCTTCCGCACCATGAGCCAACGCCTGCTCGAGGCCGGGACGCGCCACGGTGTGGCCCACCACGTGGTGCTCTCGATCGTCGGCATCGACGGGATCGACGAGTCGTACTACGCCGGCAAGCTCACCCAGGAGCGGACCGTCGAAGCCTCCGGCGTCCCGCACATCATCGCCCGGGCGGCGCAGTTCCACGAGTTCGCCGCGCAGATCAGCGCCCGCACCTCCCTCGGCCCGCTCGCGATCGCCCCGCGCCTGCTGGCCCGGCCCGTCGCCGCCCGCGAGGTGGGCGAGCACCTCCTCCGCGTCGCCGAGACGGATCCGGCCGGCCGCGCCCCCGACCTCGTCGGCCCCGAGGAACACACCCTCGCCGACATGATCCGCCGGATACATGCGCACGACGGCACCTCTCGGCGCGTGCTCGAGATACGGTTCCCCGGCGCCTACGGGCGGGGCATCGCCTCCGGTGCGCTGCGCGGAGATCCCGGCAGCGCCCACATCGGGACGATGACCTTCACGCAGTGGCTCGCGCAGGAACACGAGACGGGCTGAACGCCGGGCAGCGCCCTCACGCCCACCGCCTCCGCGGCGACGTCTCCCCCACGCCCGCATTGAACATGTTCAGCGGGTCCAGCTGCTGGAAGTGCTCGATCATCGGCTCGGGAGCCGGGTAGAGGCGGCCGTAGTTGTGCTCGGCGGGCACGGCGGCGCCGCGGCTCTTAAGCAGCGCTGTCATCTCCTTCTTCAGCGCCACCGGGTCCACGCCCTTCTTCGCGACGTGGTCCTGGTGCAGCACGTGGCAGAAGAAGTGCCCGAAGTAGACGCTCTCCAGGAGCTGGTCGGCGATCTGCGGGGGCAGCACCTCAAGCCAGTCCTCGTCGTCCCGTCGCAGGGCGACGTCGAAGGTGACCATGGCCGAGGCCTCTGCGCGGTGCATGACGAAGTAGCGGCTGGCGGCGCTGGCCACGCCGAAGCGAATCAGGGTGGCACTCTCGGCCTCCTCGGCGTCGCACTCGAAGAACGCGCCCTCGTGCTCGGGCGCGGCGAAGAACTCCTCGAGCAGCTGCGCGGTCGTCTCCCGTTCGCCGCCGCTGACCACGAGCATCAGGTGATGGGCGTAGCGGTCGCGATGCTCGACGAGGCGCGGTGGGATCTTCTCCGGCACGAGGGAGAAGAGCTTCTGGGAGATCGCGTCGGCGAACGAGGGGCCCATTCCGGGCAGCTTCGCGAACACTCCGTTCGCCCAGCTCTTCAGGGCGAACATGCGCACCAGGGTGCTGCTGCCGGCGTGCTTGAGGGAGACGTAGGTGTCCTTGCCGTACTCGACCGCGAGATCGAAGGCGTGCGAGCTCATGTATTCGCCCGAGATCGGCAGCGGCCCGTCGGCCGCGAGGAACGTGCGCCGCAGTGCCTCGAGGTCCCCGGGGCGGTCCGTGCCGATGTAGAACGTCGCCTTGTCGTCTTCGAGCGGGAAGGTGCGGGTGCGCACTGCGAACACCATGAGCTTCCCGGCGCAGCCCGAGGCTTCGTGGAGGAACGTCGGATCCGCGTTGAAGCGTGCCGGGGAGTCAGCGATCTGGCGCACGTGCTCGGCGTAGGCGGTGCCGGTGGAGTCGGGCGGCGGCGGGGTGACGTCGGCGGCGTCCCACTGCCCGCGCTGCAGCCGGTCCAGGATGTGCGTGGGGTCGGAGCCCAGGTCGATGCCCAGATGGTTCACCAGCTGGATCTGCCCGTGCTCGTCGACCCGCGCGAAGATCGCCTGCTCGGTGCAGGCGGGTCCCTTGCGGATCTGGGTGCCGCCGGAGTTGTTCGCGATGCCGCCCACCACGCTCGCGCCGATCGAGGTCGAGCCGATCACCGAATGCGGCTCCCGCCCGTGCGGGGCGAGTGCGTCCTCGAGGGAGAAGAGGGTGGCGCCGGCCAGGCAGACCGCCTCACGGGCGTCGTGCAGCAGATGGATCTGGTCGATACGCAGCGTCGAGATGATGACGATGTCGCGGTCGTAGTCCTGGTCGCCGGGCCCGGACCCGCCGGTGAGTCCGGTGTTCGCGGCCTGGGTGATGACGATCAGGTCATGGTCGACGCACACCTGCAGAGCACGCCACATGTCCACCAGGGAGCCCGGCCGCAGCACGGCGAGCACCTCACCGGTCCCGAAACGGTCGCCCGTGGCGTACGGCGCCGTGGCCCGCGCCGAGGTGAGCACGTGCTTGCGCCCCATGATCTCGGTGAAGGCCTCGACGGCCCCTGACGATCGCGGGTTCTGCGGTGCGTGCATGTGCGATAGCTCCTTCGCCTCGGGTCGGGCCCACGAGGCGCTCGGATGCGTCGCGAACCCGCGGCCAGCGTAGTCATCATGCAGCGGCACCGCAGCATGAGTGGTTGAGCGATAGAGCTGTGACGTCTCCGGGAGTTCTGAACAGGACGTGTCCGGACTCCACGCGCAGCCGTTGCGGGGCAACGGCAAGAGGCCGAACCAATGCGAGTGTCAGTTTGCGTAGCCCTGATCGGGGTCCTGGTTGGTCGGATCTTCACGGCACGGGACGAGCAGACAGTGACCGCTCCTGCCACCGGAGTGATGGAGTTGGGTGCAGAGTCGCCGGCCGGGTGGAGAAACTGAAGGAGCGAGCTGAGGGTGGCCAAAGACGTCGAGGGCAAGCTGGAGGGTTCCATTCTCGTCTCGGTCCTGGAGCACCGCCCGCGCGGAGCGTACGGGAGTGAGCATGCCGGGGACCGGCATCAAGACCGCCACTCAGATCCTCGTTAACAGGGCCGACAGCACATATCATCAGCCACCCACCACCGTCCCGACGGCCGATCTTGCCGCTGTCGCGGCGAGACTCCAGGCATAGGTACCCCCGTTTCGAGGTCATCGAAGCGGAAGTGGTCGAAGAGGGAGCGGCCTGACACTGACGTAGGACAACTTCGTGGATTGCCCACAGATGGCGCCAGGCCGCCGCGCCCTCGTCCTTCAGAACTTAGCTACGCCAGTGCCCTCGACGGTCCGTCAGAAGCCTACGAGCTCTCCAGCGGGAATCGCTCCCGCGGCCCCCTTTCGCCCAATCGCGAGGGAGGCAGCCCGGGAGGCTGTTTCCAGAGCACGCCCGGCAGGGAATCCGCGCAGCACAGACCCCAGGAAGAAGCCTGCAAAGGTGTCTCCCGCGCCCGTCGTATCCACCACCTCGCTGATGACAGCATCGACGGCGCAGCTTTCCTCTCCCTGTCGCCAGATCGACCCCTTACCCCCGAGTGTCATCACCGTCTGCATCCGTGGCCATCTCCGGGCGAGACAGTCGAGCGCTGCCTCTGGCCCTGGAGCACTGGTCAGAGCAGTTGCTTCATGCTCGTTGACGAACAGGAAGTCCACAGCATCGAGGTCCACCGAGAGCGCGTCTCGGTCCAGGGGAGAAGGATTGAACGCCACTCTCAAACCGTGACTCGCTGCGACCTCAACAGCCTCTGCGACGAGATTCGTCTCGTTCTGCACGATCAACAGATCCCCAGCGGAGTACCAGCGGAGGATCTCATCGATCTGCTCTTCGCGGTGGGTGCGGTTCGCTCCTGGATAGATGATGATGCAGTTCGATCCCTCTAGCTCGAGCTGCACCAGGGCGTGCCCGGTGGGCACTTGAGGATCGGCGGTGATGTGCGAGACATCGACGCCTCGCCCGGAGAGGAACTCGATGATCTCCTGGTCGTGTGCTCCGGTGCGCGCCCAGAGTGCGGTCGGCACTCCGGTGGCGGCGAGTGCCACAGCTTGGTTCAGGCCTTTCCCGCCCCAGGCGGTGCTGAGGCCGATGGACGTGATCGTCTCGCCGGAACGGACGATCTGCGGCACGGAATAGGTCATGTCTCGGTTGACCGAGCCGAAACACACTGCCTTCGGCGTGTTCACGCTGGGGGCCTTCTCTAGTTTCACAGGTATCGCACCATGGAGACGACGAACATGAAGACCACGCCCACGACCATCGGGAACCACGTTCGCTTGACGATGTTCATCGGGTTCTCATTGGTCGAACCCGCGACGATCACCACGACCGCTGCGACCGGGGAGCAGGCTCGGAACAGATTGCCTGCCATGCCCATCGGGACGGAGACGGCGAAGGGGTCGATCCCGGCGACGTTCGCTAGTTCATACATCAGCGGGACCATCGCGTAGAACAGGGCCGTGCCCGAACCGGAGAGGATGACGATTAGTCCCGTCGCGCCGACGAGGAGCAGCGGCAGCACCCAGCCCGCGGGGGTCGCGGTCTGCATGGCCTGCTGGAGCGAGTCGATCAGCCCGATGCCCTGAAGGCCCGCGACGAACACGGAGGCGGCGACCAGCAGCGCGACGATGTCGATGGCATTGGCCATCCCCTTGAAGAACTCAGAGCCACGGGTCAGCACTCCCTTGCCGTCCCGCTTGAAGACGAGCTCGCAGAGGATCGAGACCAGCCAGCAGATCAGCACAGCCACCTGCACACTGAGGTTGACCTCGGTGCCAGTGGCCGCACCGCCCACGTAGAAGCCGACAAGTAGGAGGATCGGCAGAAGGGGAAGTAGGGCGTAGACGGTTCGGAACAGTGCGTTGCCCTCGACCCGCACAGCTCCCGACTCGTCGAACTTCGCCTCGGGGCTCACGTAGCCGCGGCGTTCGTCGCGCCGATCCATAAAGCGCTGCCAGAAGAAGTGTGCGACCGCCATGAGCAGCAGAGCCGGGATGGCGATGGGCGCCGTCTGCGTGAAGACGTAGTCGGTGACTGTGAGATCCGAGTACTCGGGATGCTTGGCAAGTTCGGTCGCGACGGCGACGTTGTCCGCACCCAGCGGTGTGGGCGTGATCGTCGCGGTTGTGGCGATCACGCCGGCGGCACTGAGGGTGGACAGGCCCGCTGCGCGCAGCACTGGATAGAGCGTCGCGAGCAGGATGATGGCCAGGTTGGAGGCGCTCGGCACGACGATCGACAACAGGTTGCCGAGCAGGAAGACGATCGGCACGAGCACGAGCGGAGATTTCACGTGCTTCAGTGGACGGGTCAGCAGGTCCACAGTGGCCGCGTTCGCACCGATGTGGTTCATGTACGCGGCATACCCTCCCAGCAGGAGGATCACCAGTCCCGCTTCGGAGAGGGTCTTGCCGAACTGCTCCACGACAACCTGGAACGGTTGGAGCAGAGCGGGGACGTCCTCGGCGACGTCACTCCCCATGGCCACCGAGATGAACAGCAGCGCGAGGCCGGTGCCCATCAGAGTGAGCTTGATGTCGGCCTTCTTGATGAGCATGTAGACAACAAGCGCGACGGCGACTACCGCCGAGACGATCATGATGGCGAGAGACATCAGCCCACCCCGCTTTCACGACGGCAGGCATCGATACGGTTCAGGAGCAGTTCGGTAAACCCGCTCGCGTCGACGTCGGTGGCCACGCTAACGTTGGCGTCGATCCCCAGGTAGCCGCGAAAATCGACAAGCGTGGCGCCGCTGGTGTACTTGCCGTCGAGCTCGACGACTACCGGCGCCTCTTGCATCGTGAAGAGATTCGGTTCCAGGAGGTAGGCGATGGCGCAACCGTCATACATCTTCAGGCCGTTCCGGAGCCCGATGCCCCGGTAGCGACTGAGGAGGCCATGGATCATCGCCCCGGTCTCGTTGAGCTCGCGGATCCTCGCGGAGTCCTCCGGGTAGACGAGCGCCCTCCATCCAGCATCGAGCGGGAGCATCACCAGCGGAAGGCCCGAGCGCAGCACGATGTCAGCGGCCTCCGGGTCGGCATGCACATTGAACTCACTGAGCACGCCCTTGTTCCCGCGCTGTGTGGAGCCGCCCATGAACACCACTCGAGCGATCCTGTCCTGGTCCTCGGGGTGCTCCCGCAACAGCAGGGCAAGGTTGGTCATCGGCGCGAGGCAGACGATGGTGACGGGCTCGGCCGAAGCCTGGAGCTGCCGATGCATTGCCTCCACCGCCGTCTCGGGGAGGAGCTGGCTGCGGTCCGGCGCTGGGAACGCGTAGCCCTCCATCCCCGAGACTCCGTGAACGGCAGTCTCGTACTGGGGCTCCCGTACGAGAGGCCTAGCTGCCCCCACTGCGACGGGCACGTCCAGGCCCCAGAACTCCAGTAGTTTGAGGGCGTTGTCCGTTGTCTTGGCGACGTCGACGTTGCCGGCTGCCGTAGTGATCAGCCGGACGTCGAGCCGATCGTCGAACAGGGCCATCGCCAAAGCGATTGCGTCATCGATTCCCGGGTCGGTATCGATAATTATCGGGGTGCGAGCGCTCATGTTCCTCCTTCGGAAACAACGCCGGCAGGGTCGGCCCCATCGTCGATGCGGGGCGTATGGCCAACGTGAGTCCGCAGAATGTACAACACGTGTCAACCGATTCGCAACACGTGTTGACCATTGGACAACACGTGTTGCGCCATCCACTCCCGCACGCCCGTGGGGTACGGTTCTGATGGTCACATCCGCGCGTGTTCGCGCAAGCTTTCACAATGATCGAGAGGCCGACGAAGGGCTTTCGGGCCCGTGCAGCTGGGGGGAAATGATGAGAGTGACACGGGCCGACGTAGCTCGGCGCGCTGGCGTATCACCAGCGGTCGTCTCTTACGTGCTCAACCCCGGCTCGCGACCCGTTGCCGCCGCGACACGTGAACGCGTATTGGCAGCCGTCACTGAGCTCGGGTACCGACCTGACGCAGTGGCGCAATCACTCCGGTCCGGACCGACCAGGTCACTCGGACTGCTGGTGCCCAGCCTGGTCAATCCGTTCTTCGCGGAGCTCTCCCGCTCGATAGAGTCTCTTGCCTTTGAGCGTGGATACGTGCTCCTCGTAGGCAGCACCGAAGCAGCGGCCGATCGCGAGCTTCGCTACGTGCACAGCTTCGCCGATCGCCGAGTCGATGCCCTGATCATGGTGACCTCTACAAGCGCAGACGCACTCAAGGCGGCCGGAGACACGGGAGTACCCGTGGTGACACTGGACCGGACCCCTAATGGCTCCGCGGTTTCCAGCGTCATCACCGATGGGAGCGCGGGAATTCGCGCCGCCATCGATCACCTGACGGAGCATGGCCATCGCCGGATAGGGGTGCTCGGTGGGCCGGACGGGCTCACTGTCGCTGACGAGAGGACCGCCGCCTGGAGAACCGCCCTGAGCGACGCAGGCCTCTGGGAGGATGACGTGTGCGTACGGGCAGCCTTTTCACGAAGAGGCGGAGCGGACGGCGCGAGCGTTCTCCTGGAACGCGGTCCGATGACAGCACTGGTCACCTCGTCGGATGTCCAAGCGATCGGGGCGCTAGACGAATGCATCCGCCGAGGCTTGCGCGTACCGCAGGAACTCAGCATCGTCAGTTTCGACGACACTGAAGCGGCCAGCTACGCCCAGCCTCGGCTCACCGCCGTGCAACAGCCGATTGAACAGATGGCAGAGGCGACGATGGAGCTGGTGCTACAGAGAATCGGGGCTGGAGAGACGGCAGCGAGCAGGCACGTGCTGCCGACAACTCTTGTGGTGCGAGATTCAACCGGACCTGTCCGCGCTTGAGTGCGCAGCGGCGGGTAGCGACTCCATGCTGGACCGCCTCGTCTGGGGGCTCTCACCCCAACCGTTCCGACAGGCCGCAGCAAAAGCTTCCCGATTGCGGCGGGCTGCACGTCGGTGCCGGGTCGCCGCGGCACAGCGACTGTTGCTCACCATCTTGATGATGGCCACCGAATCGTCGGAGGTGACGTCGAGGGGCACGAAGGTCACGTCCCCCTCGTCGGAGGCGAGAGCTTCTGCTGCTTCTCGGCCTCGAGTTACGTCACGGGCACCGAGGAACACGCGCCAGCGAGCGTTCCGAGACGTCGCGGAGACGTCGGGCCGTCTCAAAGCCCAGCCCCTTGTTCGCGCCAGTAGTCAGGACAGTGATCGGTGGATGTCGTGGCGTCGCACATGGCACGAGCTTTCGCCCCCGGAGCGGTCCGAACCAGGCCGAGTCGCGGCCCGCAGAGCTCATCCCAGGATGAGCGCCGCCGGAGGGATCGGCTGACGCCGGATCAGGGAGCGAGGCCCCGGTAGCCTCACAGGGTGGCCACCTCCCGACGATCCAGCACCCGCCGCCGCAGCAGAACCCCGCGCCGGAAGGGATCCCGGCAGTCGCAGCGGCCACTGCCGTTCGTCGGCCCGGGCGAGCGGCTGTGGGTGCTCGACGTCCCCTACGGGACCCAGGTCGACGGCGCCGCCTGGCACCCTGCCGTGAAGATGCACCTGTACGTCGGCCGTGCGCTGCCCGAGCACCTCGCGCCTTACGCTCCCGGCCCGCACACCCTCGGCCGGTTCCTCGAGAACACGCTCAACCCCGACGACCCCGCGCCCACTCCCGAACCGGCCGACGACCTCGAGCCCCGGCAGAACCAGTACGAGGCGGCCGACGCGATCGCCGAACGCGCCGCCGCCGGTGGGCGACAGTTCCTGCTGGCCGACGAGCCCGGCGTCGGCAAGACGATCTCCGCCGTGCTCGGCGCGAGCGCAGTGGGCGACCTCCGCGGTGCACAGCGTGTGCTCGTCGTCGCCGACCGGCCCGCCGCGATCACGATCGGGCATTGGTGCCGCACCATCACGGCGCTGGGCGACAGCGGCCTGGAGTGGGTGGTGATCACCTGGGACCGTCTGGAGAAGGTCGCGGACCACACGTGGGAGGTGATCATCGCGGACGAGGCCCATGCGCTGCGCCGGACCTCCACGAAGCGGTGGAAGCTCTGGGCGAAGATCTCCGGGCACGGCACACCGCATGACAAGGCCCCGTTCGTCATCGCGACCACCGCGACGCCCGGTCACACACCGCTCGAGCTGCCCTACCTCGCGCCGGCCTATGCGCAGGTGCACGACGAGTCCATGAAGGAGTGGACCTCGGCCTCCCAGCCCGCCGCCACGTTCGCGACCGCGCTCGAGAGCCATGGCGTCGGCGTGGAGAGGGGACGCTACGGCGCCACCTGGACCACGGACGCAGAGCGGCGCGCCGCAGACCTCTCGCTGGTGCGCGGCTGGCTCGAGGATGCTCGGCCGCCCGCCATGCTGCACCGCGCAGCGCCCTGGGGGCCGGTGCCGATCTCCGGGATGCCGGTGACGCTCACGCCGACGGAGCGCAGCGCGTACGAGGCCGAATGGGGCGAGTTCTGCCGCGAGATGGACATCGCCCGGCGCGGCCGCAATACCGCCAAGGGCCGGGCGGCGCTGCTGCGCTTCCGGCAGAAGGCCGGGCTGATCCGCGTCGACTCCACGGTCGCCTGGATCGCCCAGCAGGTCGAGGCCGAGCGGCAGGTGGCCTGCTCCGTCGAGTTCGTCGGGACCGCCGCCGACCCGATCGCCGAGCGTCTGCGCGATTCCGGACTCGAGGTAGCCACGATCTACGGGCGCGACCGCTTCGACGTCGAGGCCGAACGGCTGCGGTTCCAGACCGGGCAGGCGAAGGTCTGCGTGTTCACCACGGTGGCCTCGATCAGCCTGCACGCCGGCGAGACCCTCGCCGATGGTCGCCAGGCGAGCACCGAGCCCCGGGTCGGCGTCTTCCACCAGGCTCGCTTTTCGGGCATCGCGGGCCGGCAGGTCACCGGTCGCACGCACCGCGACCAGCAGGTCTCCCCGTGGCACATCGCCTACGCCCAGGGCACCGTCGAAGAACAGGTCAGCAAGGTGATGGTGGAGCGGATCGCCGCCGCCTCGGACACCGTGGGCGGCGACACCGCCGGGCTCACCGACCTCGCCGAGCTGCTCGAGGCGGAGTGGTTGCCGGCCGCGAGCCTCACCGACGGCAGCGCCTGACCGGGATAGATCACCGAGGTCCTCGGCACGTCGTTCTCCACCGTGCCGCCGACTCCACGGACCACGACCCCGACCCTCTTGACATTCGGTCACGAACAGGCAAAGAGTGGGTCAACGGAAGCCAAACACGCCTCGAGCGCGGCGGCGGACGTGAGTCATCTGCGTGCGGCGACGGTCCGGGGCCCTGAGGAAGGACTGATCGTTCATGATCCGCATCCGTCATCTTGCAGCCGTCGCCGCCGTCGGTCTGGCCGGGGCCGTGTCCGCGCCCGCGGCGCTCGCCGACGAGCCGAATCCGGCACCGGTGCCCGTCGAGGCCGTCACGGACTCACCCGCGACCACGATCAGCCCCGTCGGCTACGCGGACCGCACGATGCAGGAGTTCGGCGCCGGCGACGACATCGACTTCCAGCGCGACACGACAGCCGACGCTCGCAGCGCGATCATCGCGCACGAGGGCGCCGCCAAGCACTGGCAGCGCACCGGCGCGGAGGGCGCCGCCGGCCACGTGTACGTGACCTACGTGAACACCGAGACGCACGACCACCTCACCCTCGGCGTGCACACCACCATGGGAACGGATCACGACCACCTCGTCGACACGGCGCGCTGACCGCAAGGGCGTCTGACTCTCGGGGCTCTGCGGACTACGTCGGCGGCCTCGGCACCTGTCACCCGCGGGTCCGTCCAGGCAGGTGATCCTGTAACGCACGCCGCGCGTCGGCCGCGCGCCAGCCTCAGGTGAGGCTGATGACGTGCTTGCCTCGGACTCCTCCTGACTCGAGTGCGCGGTGGGCTGCGGCGATGTCCTCCAAAGGGTGCTCGGTGTCCACGACGGGCTGGATCGCACCATCGTCGGCGAGCCGGGCCAGCTCTGCCAGCAGCGAGCTGCGCGGCTGCCCGCTGAAGAACCGCACCCGACGCGACCCGAAGACGGTCGAGCCGAGGATGTACCCGAGGCTCGGAGCGAGCCGATCGAGATCGAAGCTGATGGCGACCAACCGCCCACCGGGTCGGAGCAGTCGGCGCAGGGCCCGATGCTCGGTCCCGACCGCGTCGTACACCACGTCGAACGCGCCCGCATGCTCCAGTGGGGTCTCCCGATAGTCCAGGACCTCATCCGCACCCAACGACCGTACGAAGTCGGCGCTCGCTGCGCTCGCGAGACCCGTGACATGAGCACCGAAGAGCTTGCCGATCTGCACCGCGAGGCTGCCGGTCCCACCGCTGGCTCCTCGCACCAGCAGGCGTTCTCCCGGCTGCAGGCGACCCTTGTCCCGAAGGCCCGTGATCGCGGTCGTTCCCCCGGCGACGAGCGACGCTGCGTCCGGTGCGGACAACGACGTCGGCGCAGCCGCGATCCGGTCAGGGCGCACAGCCACATAGTCCGCCATCGCGCCGAACTCCAGCCCGTCCGCGATCCCCCAAACCCGGTCACCCGGTGTCACGCGGGTGACCGAGGAGCCGACACTGACCACCTCGCCCACGAAGTCCAGCCCGATCTTCTTGGGGAAGCGGGACCCGAGAAGGAGCCGGAGCTTTCCGGCCCGGGCAGACACTTCACCGCCGTTGACCGTCGACGCATGCACTCGGATGAGGACGCGATCCGGTGCTACCTCCGGCAATCGGGTCTCGCCGACGTACAGCACCTCCGGTGCGCCGTACTGGTCGTACATCGCCACACGCATGTTTTCCCTCATCGAGTCCTCTTTCTTCACAGCCTGGTCGAGCTCTGACGGCTCATCGGAGACAGTCTGCTGGAGCCAACGAGATAAGTGAGTGACCCCTTCCACTTATCGCTAGAGTGAGAGACATGCGCACCGGGGACTCTCACATCGACCCTGACCACGGCGCCGACGAGGGTCTCCGGTCCGACGCGCGTGCCAACCGCGAGCGACTGGTCGACGCAGCCCGGGCGGCCTTCGCCACCCACGGCGTCGACGTCCCGTTGAGCACGATCGCTCGACGGGCGGGCGTCAGCCCGGCCACCCTGTATCGACGGTTTCCGACACGGACGAGCCTCGTGGCGAGTGCTTTCGCCGAACAGCTCAGCGAATGTTCCGCCCTGCTGTCCACCGCGCTTGCGGACCCGGACGCCTGGCGCGGGCTGTGCGGCCTGATCGACGCCGTCTGCTCGATGCAAGCACGAAGTCGCGGCTTCAGCTCGGCGTTCCTGGCGCTCTACCCCACGATGGTCGAGGCCGACGAGCCTCGCCGGCAGGCTGAGCAGGATCTGCTGGACCTGGTGGACCGCGCCAAGAGATCAGGAGCTCTGCGCGCGGATTTCGACCACACCGACATCTACCTGATCATGCTCGCCAACGACGGCGTGGTCGCTCGATCGCCGCAGACGGCCGTCGCGGCCTCCCGCCGGTTGGTGGCGTACTTCCTTCAGGCAGCGCGAGCAGGCAGCGGCCTGCCGCTCCCGCCGCCGGCGCAGGTGGGGATCTCTGACCTTCTCCCGGAGTGAACTGCGCTGCGGGGCGGTCATCCCGCCCACTGCCGCATCAACGTGCCCGGCCGACAGAAGCACCAGCTCATCGAGCTCCATCCGCCCGTCGGACACGACCAGGTCCTGGACATAGCCAGCCTCGGGAGCATCGAAAGTCCCGTACCTCCCCGTGTACAGCAGCAGATTCGCGTCGATGTGATGCTTCTCAGTGCAGGGCGTCACGGCGTCCAATTGCTGCGCCAGCGTCGAACCGCGCAGGGCGTTGTGATGGGGCTCGTCCGGACGCGGGAACACCACGCCGTCGATATAGGGCGCGTATTTTTCGCAGAAGCCGTCGTCGACGGCGCCTCCGCTGTAGTACGCGACCGCCTCCAGCTTCAGGCGGGAATTGATGGCTCATCGCATTTGAAGGTGTAGCAGTGGCCTGAATCCTCCGGTGTCGAGAAGCGATCGGAGGACGTAGTGGGCGAGGTTGCGGAAGCCCAGGGCGGTGCCGCGGAGGTGCTCGAGGCGGCCATTGATCGCTTCGGTGGGTCCGTTGCTGGTGCCGGGCCGGTCGAAGTAGGCCAGCACGTCCTCGGCCCGGCGTTTTAGGGTGCGGCCGAGCGTGATGAGCTCGGTCAACGAGGGCGGGACGTCGCCTGCGAGGTCCTGGATCACTGCAGCGAGTTGCTGCTTCGCGGCAACTCGATCGGGGTTGCGGTAGGCCTGGACGATCCGCTGGTAAATGGGCTCATCGCATCTGAGGGTG
>NZ_NRGS01000056.1 GCF_002332425.1 Brachybacterium alimentarium
TGAGACATCACAACCGATGTGCGCGACGACATCGGTCGTGCGGCCACAAAACTCTGGTCGTGCGGGCAGCAAAACTCTGGTCGTGCGGGCAGCAAAACTCTGGTCGCCACGGGGGCGGCGCAGCCTGCAGGGCGTCAGCTCTCCTGGACGACCGCCGCGGAGCCGGCGTGGACGGTGAAGGCGCCGTCCGCGTCGGTGCCGCTGAGCAGGTCCCGCCCGCTGACCTGCACGACCTGGTCGCGGTCGGAGTGGTTCAGCACGAACAGGTAGGTCGTGCCGTCCTCGGCGAAGCGACGCACGGCCTCGACATCCCGGTGCAGGCCGGACACCGACGCCTCGACCCCTGCGGCGGCGACGATCTCGCCCACGAGGGTCTCGAGCCCCTCGGCCGACGGGCGGGCGGCGACGTACCACCCGGCGCCCTCCCCGACCTCCTGACGGGTCACCGCAGGCCAGCCGCGCAGCGGCCCGTCGGCCCAGGTGCGCACTGCCTCGGCACCCTCGAGATGCGTCTTCTCGCTCCACAGATCGGCGGCGGTGCCGTCGTCGAGGTGGAGGATCTCGCCCTCCTGCAGCGGGTAGAACTCCTCGGTGCGCACACCGAGCAGGTCGCGGAACGCACCGGGGTAGCCGCCGAGCCGCACGTGGTCGTGCTCGTCGACGATGCCGGAGAAGAAGGTGATGACCACCTGGGTGCCGGACCGTGCAGCGTCGGCGAGGAGGCCGGCATCCTCGTCCGTCACCGAGTACAGGGTGGGCGCGATGACCAGCTCGTAGCCGGTGAGGTCCACGCCCGTGGGCACCATGTCCACGCCCACACCGAGGTCCCACAGCGCGGTGTACCAGCGCAGCAGCTCCTCGGAGTAGCGCAGGTGCTGGGTGGGGTGGGAGTCCAGCTCGGCAGCCCACCACGAGGGGTAGTCGACGACGATCGCGACCCGGTTCAGCACCCGGCTTCCGTGCACCGGAGCAAGCGCCTCGAGCGCCCGGCCCAGGCCCACGGTGTTCCGCCAGACGTCCGTGTCCCGGCCGCCGTGGGGCACCATCGCGGAGTGGAACTTCTCGGCCCCGGCTCGGGACTGGCGCCACTGGAAGAACATGACCCCGTCGGCCCCGCGAGCGACATGGGCGAGCGAGTTGCGCAGCATCTCCCCGCGCCCCTTGGCGCGGTTGCGGGGCTGCCAGTTCACGGCGGAGGTGGAGCGCTCCATGAGGATCCACGGGTCCCCGCCGGCCGCTCCGCGGGTGAGATCGGCGGCCATCGCCAGCTCGATCTGACCCCGCTCGTCGGCCGCGATCAGGTAGTGGTCGTTGGCGACCAGGTCCACGTCCCCCGCCCAGGAGAAGTAGTCCATCCACTTGGTGGCGCTGGAGAGCATGAAGTTGGTGGTGGCCGGGACCTGCGGGGTCACCTCGCGCAGCACGTCCCGCAGGGCGCGGTAGTGGGTCAGCAGCTCGTCGCTGGAGAAGCGGGCGAAGTCGAACTGCTGGGTGGGGTTGGCGTAGGTGGGGGCGGCGCGCGGCGGCAGGATCTCCTCGAAGGAGTCGTAGCGCTGCGACCAGAACGCCGTGCCCCAGGCCGCGTTGAGGGCGTCGATGGTCTCGTACCGGCGCTCGAGCCAGGCCCGGAAGGCGGTCGCGGCATGATCGGAGTAGTCGTGCGGGACATGGCAGCCCAGCTCGTTGTCGACATGCCACAGCGCGAGGGCCGGATGCTCGCCGTAGCGCTCGGCCATCACGCGGGTCATGCGCAGCGCGTATTCGCGCAGCAGCGGTGAGGAGACCGCGTAGGACTGCCGCCCGCCCTGGCCGAGCACGGTGCCGTCCTCGGTGACGGGGAGGATCTCGGGATGGGCGCGGGTGAGCCACGGCGGCGGGGACGCGGTCGCGGTGGCGAGGGCGACCTTGATGCCGGCGTCGGCGAGGTGGTCCATGACCTCGTCGAGCCAGGCGAAGTCGTACTCGCCCTCGCGCGGCTCGAGCGTGGCCCAGGCGAAGATCGCGACGCTGACCAGGTTCACCCCGGCCTCGCGCATGAGCTCGATGTCCTCCAGGCGGACCTCGCGGGGCCACTGCTCCGGGTTGTAATCACCGCCGTAGATGATCCCGTCGACTCCGAGCGGCCAGGGGCGTGCAGCGGTCATGTCTCCTCCATCGCGAGAACTCTCCGGAACCTGTGCTGACCACGGTAGTCGGCGCCGGCGGTTCCGTGGGAAAGCGCCCATCCCTCGCCCCGGGGCCGACGGCGTGGTCGCGTAGGTTCGCCGACGGCGCGGTCGCGCGGGTCCGCCGACGGAGCCCGCAGGAGGGATCCGCCGACGGAGCCCGCAGGAAGGGCCCGCCGGCGGTGAGACGGACGGGTGCACCGGGCGGAGTCACGGGCCGCCGATCAGCGCGTCTGCGTCGGGTCCCCGATCCAGCCGGCCACCAGCGGTGCCTGCGTCGTGCGCTCGTAGGCGACGATGAGGAACGGCGAGTCCAGGATCAGCTCGTGCTGACCCGTCTGAGCCGAGGTGGTGTCGGCGATGACGCCGGTCGCGGCGGCGGCCTCCATCCCGTCCTCGTCGACCGTGATCACGGCCTTCTGCAGGACGTCGGTGATCATCAGCTGCTCCTGCGCGGTGATGCCGGAGAAGTCGGCGGCATCGGTGAACGGATCCTCCATCCCCAGCCCTTGGAGGACGTGCTTCAGCGAGTCGCCCCACTCGATGTCGAAGCCGGGCAGCGTCACCTCGGTGGCGGCGTCGGAGCTCTCGAGCCCGGCGAGCAGTGCCGCGAGACCGGACGCCCCGTCGTCGGCGGCGTCGGCCCAGGCGTCGAGCACGCTCGCGAGGTCCTCGACCGGCTGGACCAGTGCGAGCGCGAGATCGTCCCCATAGGTGTCCAGGGACGTCGCGCGGCACAGATCGTCCTCGTACCAGGACGAGGTCCCGCCGGTGAGCATCTCCGCGCTCACCTCCTCCCCCGCGGAGGTGGTGAAGGTGCCGCCAGTGGTGGACAGGGAGTTCGACCAGGCGGCCTTGAGGTGGAGGGCGTTGACCAGCACCATGCGGGTCGCGTCGGAGAGCGCGCTCTCCGGGATGAGCTCCTCGATGAGATCGCCGGTGGCGTCGGAGACCCAGTCGTTGATGCGCTCCCGCCCCTTCTCCCGCTCCTCCTGGTCGGTGAAGTCCACTTCGTACACACCGGTGCCGAGATGGGTCTTGAGGCCGCTCAGGAACTCCTCCTGGACCGCGAGTCCCTTCTGCAGCCACGCACCGTCGACCAGAGAGGCGACCGCCGGTTCGGGGGCGTCCTCGTCGGCCTCTTCGCGCTCGTCGTCGCCGACGGCCTCGAGCACGCTCGACAGCGTGTTCGCGGTGGCCGCGAGCTCGTCGATGCTGCCGCCGAGCACCTCCTCCAGCTGCGCACGGGTGTCTCCGGCCGCGCCGAGGCCGGCCATGGTCAGGGCCACCTGCGCCGACAGGGGCGAGCAGATCAGATTGACCTCGGAGCGGTCCAGGGCGCCCAGCAGACGGGAGCTGAAAGGCACCGCGAGCTGCCCGGCGCCGGCTGCCGCGCCCGGATCCGCGCGTTCCCCGTCCGCGAGGAGATCCGGCTGCCCGACCTCCCTGTCCGTGCCGGGGTCGTCGTCGCTGCAGCCCGCGAGCGCGAGCGTCGCCACCGGGGCACCTGCCCCCACCGCGAGCACGGCGCGACGAGGGATGTCGGGGCGGGAGTCGAGTGCGGTCATGGGTCCATCGAACGGGGCCGTCACCGCAGATGCAAGCATCTGCACGCACCGAAGGTCACAGAACGCCACCGGCGAGCACGGACAGGAACGACGAATCCCCTGATCCAGGCCGACGAGCGGGACGGATCAGGGGATTCGAGGCCGCACGCCGACGCCTCGCCCGGGGGCGGTGCGTCGGCGCCCGGGGGCGGTGCGTCGGCCGAGGCGCGATCAGCCCTTGACGGAGCCCTCGGTGAGTCCGCCGCGCCAGAAGCGCTGCAGCACCAGGATGAGGATCGCCAGCGGGATCACCGACAGCAGGGCGCCGCCGGTGGTGAGCTGGTAGAACTCCGGGAGCCGGTCGGTCTGGGCCCGCCAGTTGTCCAGGCCCAGGGTGATCGGATACAGCTTCTCGTCGGCCAGCATGACCAGGGGGAGCATGTAGTTGTTCCAGATCGCGACGAACTGGAACAGCAGGATGGTCACGATCGCCGGGGTCAGCTGCGGCAGCGAGAGGCGATGGAACAGCCCCAGCTCGCTGACGCCGTCGAGCCGGCCCGCCTCGAGCATCTCGTCGGGCACGGCGGCTCCGGCGTAGATCGAGGCCAGGAACAGGCCGAAGGGGCTCACCAGCGAGGGGATCAGCACGGCCCAGTAGGTGTTGGTGATCCCGATCGAGGAGAACAGGAAGAACAGCGGCAGGGCCACGGCGGTGCCGGGGACCAGCACGCCGCCCAGCACCAGCCCGTACACGAGCTTCCGGCCCGTGAAGCGGTACTTGGCCAGGGCGTACCCCGCGGCGACCGCGAAGTAGGTGGCCACCACGGAGCCGATACCGGAGTACAGCAGCGAGTTCAGCCCCCAGCGCGGGAAGATCCCGCCGTTGGCGGACAGCACGGCCTTGAGGTTGTCCAACAGCTGGAAGTTCTCGCCGAACCAGAAGCCGTTCGTGCCGAACAGGTCCTCGGTGGACTTGCTGGCGTTGACGACCACCCAGTAGACGGGCACCAGGAAGTAGATCGCGACGATCGCGAGCAGGGCCGTGACGATGATCGTCGTGGTCGGCTTGCGGCCGGCGTCCCGGGTGCCGGCGCGGCCGTCCCCGCGGGGGGCCTTGACCGACTTGCCCGTGGCAGGCGTGCTGCCCGTGCGTCGGTCCGTGGTGGCGGTCTTGTTGTCGAGGGAGCTCATCGGCGCTTCTCCGTCCAGTTGGAGACTCCCAGCGCAACGGCCGAGAGCAGGAAGGCGGCCAGGGCGATGATCACGGACTGCGCCGCCGCCATGCCGATGTCGTTGTACTGGAACGCGAACGCGTAGGCGGACATGTTCGGGGTGTACTCCGACGTGATGCCGGCGCTCATGGTCTGCAGCAGCCGCGGCTCGGCGAACAGCTGCAGGGTGCCGATGATCGAGAAGATCACCGTGAGCATCAGGGCCGGGCGGATCAGCGGCAGCTGGATCGAGGTGGCGACGCGGAACGAGGTCGCGCCGTCGATCTTCGCGGCCTCGTAGAGCTCACCGGGGATCGACTTCAGCTGCGCGATGATGATCAGCATGTTGTAGCCGGTGTAGGTCCAGGTCACGATGTTCGCGATCGACCACAGCACCATGTTCGGGCCCAGGAAGTCGATGTTGATGCCCACCGCTCCGAGCACGTCCACGATCGGGGACAGCCCCGGGATGTACAGGAACGACCACAGGATCGTGGCGATCACGCCGGGGATGCCGTAGGGCAGGAAGTAGGTGGCGCGGAAGAATCCCGGCCACCGTGCGGAGGCGCTCTCGAGCAGCAGCGCCAGGACCGTGGCGGCCACGATCATGACCGTCACCTGCACCACGCCGAACAGGACCATGCGGCCGATGGAGGCCACGAAGTTCGCGTTGGTCAGCGCCGCGACGTAGTTGTCGAACCAGGCGAAGGAGTTCGTCAGCCCGCCCTCGCCGAGCAGGCCGGAGCGCTCGACGGAGGTGAAGCTGTAGCCGATCGCCATGATGATCGGCACGATCATGGTGCCGATGAACAGCACCAGGAAGGGGGCCAGCAGGAGCCAGGGAGCGGTCTTCGATCTCATCGTGCCTCCTCCGCATCCAGTCCCATGTCGCGCATGATCTTGACGATCTCCTTCTGCGAGTTGGCGAACATGTCGACCAGCGGCACCTCGCCGCTGACGGCGTTGGTCATGCCGTCGCCGATGATCGCCTGGGCGCGCTGCATCATCGGCGCCCAGGTCCAGTCGAGGTTCTGCCCCTCGGCCATCGGCACGATGACCTCTTCGTTGTAGTTCTGTCCGGAGAAGAACTCTGAGGGCTGCTGCCGGATCTCGCCGATGTAGTCCTTGGCGGGCGACCAGCCGATGCCGGAGAACTCGATCATGGCGTCGATCCCGGCAGGATCGGTGCACATCCAGGTGAGGAACTCGAGCGCCTCGACCGGGTGCTGGCTGGTGGACAGCACTGCGGCCGACGAGCCGCCGTGGCCGCCGGAGGCGTAGCCGTCGTCCCAGCGCGGCATGGGCGCCACGGCCCATTTGCCGGAGCCGCCGGGGACGGTCTCGTTGAGGGCGTCGGACCATGAGCCGCTGATGGACGCCAGCACGTTGCCGTCGCCGGCCGCCGCGTACCAGGGGGTGGTGTAGGAGCCGTAGCCGGTGCCGATGATCTTGTCGGCCAGTGTGATGTCTCAGGACTTAGGTGACAGTTCTGTATCAGGACATCGGTGACAGTTGAT
>NZ_NRGS01000057.1 GCF_002332425.1 Brachybacterium alimentarium
ACACTCAGCTCTGAAGAGCCGTTAATGTCGAAGAGGTTGAGGCGATTAAGAACCCTGGTGCGCAAGTTTTCGTGATCGGCGGCGGGCAAATTGGGTCCGTCGCGATTGCGCTCACTCTGGGAAGGCATTTCCTAACTGTGCGGCGCAGGATGCACGTACTGGTGGCTGCCTTTGGGTGCTACATGAACTCAAGCCCATCGACAAGCGCCACGAAACTGCGCGGGCGCGCTCAAGGCGTGGGTAAGAGGCTCTGATCTGTCTCTGCGAGTGGCTATGGTCCGGACATGAAGCATGGCCACGCCACGGCCTCGACCTACCACCCGTGGCGGATGCTCCGCACCGACTGGGCTCATGTAGAGCTCGAGCACACCGACGACATCCCGTGCGGCCGCCTCGCGGACACCAACGGCATTGATCACATCCGTATGCGGCGCCGGCTGTACCAGGTCGAGCGTCGGTGCGCGCTCGCCCATGAGCTGATCCATCTCGAGCGTGGAAACACGGGGGAGTGCTCGCCCGCGCTGCAGGCCGAGGCGAGCCGCGAAGCGGCCCGATGGCTCATTCCCTGGGAGCAGTTGCTTGCTGCAGTGCGATGGTCTCGAGGTGAGTCTGAACTGGCGGACGAGCTGTGGGTGACCGTGCCCATCCTGCGAGCCCGTACAGGAGCACTCCGGGCCGTCGAGCTCATGGAGATCGCGTTCGCCGTCCACGACGCGCACTACATCATGCCGGGCGACGAATAGGGCTGTGGAGCGGGCGACCTCCATTTTTCGCTGAGGGGACTGCGCCACACCGCTGGTCACGGATCGGTCTCGCCGGGAACGAACGTCGGACACGTGTGCGAATCTTCAATCATCCGCACCTGAGCCTCGAAAGGACTCCCGCCATGAAGTGCACCATCAGACTGCTCGTTGTACCTGCCGCCACGATGCTCCTCCTTGCGAGCTGTGGTGCCAACGACGAGGCGGTGCCCGCTGAGGGCACTGCTGCACAGGAAGCCTCCCAGGTCGAAGACGAGGCCTTCGACGTAGAGCAGGCTGACGAGTCCGAATCCTGGCCCATCGTTGAGGACGAAGATGGCAGCGTTGTTGATCCCGATGATCAGCTCCTGAACGATGGCGGGGACGAAGCGGGCCAGGGGAACGTGACCAGTCTGGAGTTCGGTGATGAGAACTTCGAGATAGACATGGATGCTCTCACCGCCGGTGTCTACCCGTCCACGGGGAGCTACTTCCTTGAAGGGTCGACGGGGGTTCAGGCCATTGCCGAGATCGGCGCGGAGGCCCCGAGTGAGTTGGAGGCCATGCGCGAGAGCCTCGGGGCCGATCCTGTCACCTATGTCCGCTTCGACGTCGACAATCGGAACGGCACCGAGGAGATCGGTATGTACGAGCTGACGATGTACGACGCAGCTGGTGAGGAGTATAGATTCTCCCCGATTACGGACACGTTTAATGACTGGGGCGAGGGTATTGACGGTTACAGCAACGAGCAGATGGATCTCTCCGATGCAGTCGACGACGCCGGTCTGGGCGGAAATGCTTCGGTCGGCCAGCGCAACGAGCAGTGGCTGATTGGCCCCAGTGAGTTGCCTGACGAGGTTTCCGTCATGCATACCCAGGCGGAAGGTTTTGCCGACGAGTTCTACCCCCTGCCCCTGCTCTGAATACCGAGCAGCCTGACCTCAACGCATTCAGCCTGGATGCTCCTGCAGCTATCGAAGCATGAGAGAAGCCCCCGACGCCGTTATGGCGTCGGGGGCTTCGTGGTGCGGGCATCTGGGTGACGTGCACCAGCAAAGCTCTCGAAGTCACCGTCGGCCCGTTGAGCAGCGGCCTGCTCCTGGATTGGCTCGCTGCGTTGTCGCCGAGCTGATCAGAAACGCAGGAAGCGCCCCGCCCTCCTGGAGGGCCGGGGCGCTTCCTGCGCGGAGAACTTCGTGTGTGCTCCGCCCGACACAGCGTGCGTTCTCCGCCCGACACAGCGAGCGGGCTCCACCCGACAGAACGACGTGCACCGAGTCCTGCGGGTGGGAATGAGCGGGTGGAGGGGAGCGGCCCGAGCGGACGACGAGAACGGAAGGAAGGGCCCGGAGGCCGACGGTGAGTACGATCGTCGACACGATGCCGAGGGAGGCTCATCATGTGCGGACGGTATGTGCTCGAGGTCGGTCTGAGCATTGTCCGTC
>NZ_NRGS01000058.1 GCF_002332425.1 Brachybacterium alimentarium
CTCCGCCGACGTGAATCCCGGGCTGATCGTCATCGCCCTGCTCTCCCAACTGGTCCTGAGGTGACTCACAATCAGCCTGGCAAAGAGGGAAAGAGCACTTTCGGGCCCTATTGGGAACCGTAAAAGACCGTCTAGTGGCTGTCCTGCCGGGGTGCCCTAGTTGGGAACTTCCTCGGCGAGGCCGTGCTGATGCGGTTTTCCGGATGCAACGAGGCTGCGGCTGAGCTGGTGGGTCGGCTTAGTCGTCTCGTCTTTCGGTGGGGCGAAGGGTCCGGATGCTTTGGAGTCGAAGGCTGTTGTGGACGACGAACACGGATGAAAGGGACATCGCTGCGGCTGCGATGAGGGGGTTGAGTAGGCCCGCTGCAGCGATGGGGATGGCGGCGATGTTGTAGGCGAAGGCCCAGATGAGGTTGGTGCGGATGGTGCGGTTGGTGGCGCGGGCGAGCGTGATGGCATCGGCGATGGCGTAGAGGTCGTCGCGGACGAGGATGATGTCGGCGGACTTGAGCGCGACGTGTGTTCCGGTGACGATGCCGAGTCCGAGATCGGCGGCTGCGAGAGCTGGGGCGTCGTTGATGCCGTCTCCGACCATCGCGACTCGGTGGCCTTCTCGCTGGAGCTGTTCAATGACGTCGACCTTCTGGGTGGGCAGTACACCGGCGCGGACCTGGGTGATCCCAAGGGATTTTGCGACGCGCTGGGCTGCGGCGGAGGTGTCGCCGGTGAGCAGCACGGTCTGTAGGTCGAGTCTGTGCAGGGCGGCGACGGCGTCAACGGCGTCTGGCTTCATCAGATCGGCGAGTGTGATCGCTCCGATCGCTTTCGTACCTTGCGCGACGAGGACTGTGGACTGTCCGTTGCGGGTGGCAGCGTTGACGATCCCTGTGAGGTCGGGGCAGATGCGGACGCCGAGCTCGTCCATGTAGGCGGGGCTGCCGACGGCGATGATCTCACCGTTGATCGTTGCGCTGATTCCGTGACCGGGGGAGACGGTGTGGTCGGTTGCTGCGGGAATGTCAGCGACCAGAGTTGCGGCGAGGTTGCGGAGTGCTTCGGCGACGGCATGCTCGGAGGATGTTTCAACGCCCGCAGCCAGCCTTATCAGTTGCTCGGCAGTGACGCCGTGAGGGTGGATGTCGACCACGCGCGGTACGCCGAGGGTGAGGGTCCCGGTTTTGTCCAGGACAACGGTGGTGACTTTTCCGCTGGCTTCCAGGGCGTCCTGCCCTTTGACGAGCACACCGAGTAACGCGCCGCGGCCGACGCCGACCATCAGGGCAGTGGGGGTGGCGAGTCCGAGGGCGCAGGGGCAGGCGATGATCAGGACGCTGATCCCGTTAGTCACCGCGGTGGATGCACCGGCTCCTACCAGCAGCCAAATCAGTGCGACGAGCACCGTGAGAGCGAGGACGACGGGAACGAACACGCGCACGACAGCGTCGACGAGGTGCTGGACCTGGGCCTTGCGAATCTGGGCCTGCTCGGCGATGGCGGCCATCTGTGCGAGCTGCGTGTGTGCCCCCACTCGGGTCGCCTCGATGGCGAGGATCCCGTCCGCGGAGATGGAACCGCCGATGACGTCGTCCCCGGGCCCAACGGTCCGGTAGAGCGATTCACCGGTCATGGCGCCTGTGTCGAGGGAAGCAGTGCCTTCGATGACCTGGCCGTCCACGGCGATCGTCTCTCCGGGGCGAACGATGATGATGTCGCCGGCGCGAAGTTCCTCAACCGGGACGATCGCCTCGGTGTCGTCGTGACGTCTGCGGGCTTCTCGAGCTCCGAGTGCGGACAGTGCGCCGAGGACGTCGCCGGCGCGGCGCCGACTGCGGGTCTCGAAGTAGCGACCCGCGAGCTGGAACGTCGTCAACCCAGCAGCGACGTCGAGGTACAGGGCGTTGGCGCCGTCAGGCACCTCTCCGAAACCGAGCCACACGCCGCCGCTGGTCTCGATCCCGGCGGCCATCGAGATCAGGGCCCAGCTGAACGAGGTGATGATCCCGATCGAGACCAGGGTGTCCATGCTGACGGAGCGGTTCTGGAGAGTCCGCCAGGCGGCACGATGGAAAGGCCATGCCGCCCAGGTCGCCACCGGGATCGCGAGGAGCACGCACAGCAGCTCCCATCCGGGGAACCGCCATTGCTCCACGAGCGCCAGCGCGATGGTGACATCCATCAGCGGGACGGTGAGCAGGGCCGCGGTGATGAGTCTGCGCCGCAGGCTCACGATGCGCGTTTCGTTGGCGCGGCGTGCCCTCTGTGTCAGCCTTAGATGAGACACCCGGATGGTCCGGTTTGGTGTCGTAGAGGGCGGGAGGAGGTATCCCCGCGATGAACACAACGATGACAACTCCGATCGAGTCGAGGCATTCTGGGGGTATGGATGAAGTCCCTGACCCGCAGGTCCCGCCCAAGGCCCGCCGGCGTCGCTACAGCGCGAAGTACAAGGCCGAGATCCTGGCAGAGTACGAGAATGCGGACCGCGAAGGCAGAGGCGCGTTGCTGCGCCGGGAGGGCTTGTATACCTCGCTGATCAGCGCCTGGCGAGACCAGCGCGACCGCGGAGCCAAAGAGGCACTGGGTCGCTCCGGGGGCGCGGCACCGGCCACAGCAGCCCAGAATGAAGCCGCGCGGTTGCGGAAGGAAAATGAGCGGTTGCGGTCGGATCTGGACAAGGCCGAGGCGGTGATCGAGGTCCAGGGAAAACTCTCAGCGCTGCTGGACCAGTTCTCGACCAGCAGCAACGACAAGCCCGAGAAGCGATGATCGACGAGACGATCACCGAGCTCACCGAGCTGGTGGGCACCAAAGCAGCCTGCCGGGCGGTGGGACGGTCTCGGGCCACCCACTACCGCCGCCATCGCCAGTCCCCGGCACCGCCGCGTCAGCGCCGCGAGCCGGCCCGGCAGCCGCGGGCCCTGACCGAAGCCGAGGAGGCCGAGGTCTTCGCGGTCTTGTACTCGCAGCGGTTCGTGGACATGGCCCCGGCCGAGATTCACGCGGTCCTGCTCGATGAGGGTGTCTACCTGTGCTCGGTCTCGACGATGTATCGCCTGCTACGCCGCCGCGGCGAGGTCCGTGAGCGACGCCGCCAGGCCACGCACCCGCCCCGGGTCAAGCCCGAACTCGCAGCTGAGGGCCCGAATCAGGTGTGGTCGTGGGATATCACGAAGCTCCACGGTCCGGTGAAGTGGACGTACTACTACCTGTACTCGATCATCGATATCTTCTCCCGCTACACGGTGGGATGGATGGTCGCCCCCGCCGAGTCGGCGGCGCTGGCTGAAAAGCTGCTGGGCGAGACCATCGCCAAGCAGGACGTGGACCGTGATCAGCTGACCATCCACGCGGACAACGGCTCCTCGATGGCCTCGAAACCGGTCGCGTTCCTGCTGGCCGACCTGGGCGTGACCAAGACGCATTCCCGCCCCCCACTGCTCCAACGACAACCCGTACTCAGAGTCGCAGTTCAAGACGTTGAAGTATCGGCCCGAGTTCCCCGAGAAGTTCGGCTCGATCGAGGACGCCAGAGCGTTCTGCAGCGAGTTCTACCGCTGGTACAACACCGTCCACCGCCACTCCGGGATCGGCATGCACACCCCGATCGACGTCCACCACGGCTACGCCGCCGAGATCCGGGACCACCGCGCCAGCGTCCTCGAGAAGGCCTATATGGCCCACCCCGAGCGGTTCGTCCGCCACCACCCAGTCCCGCCGGCATTGCCCACCACAGCCTGGATCAACCCGCCCGACCAGGACGAGAAGACCCCGCCAGCAAACTCAACGACGAAGCTCAGCAAGTGACCCAAAAAGGTTGACAGGTTCCGCCGAGAAGACCGGCAGCTCACAGCATTTGTCGACCCCTACACCGGTGAGGTTACTGGCGTGCTGAACACCTTCGAGGAGTGGCTGCCGCTGCGGACGTGGTGCGACGACCTGAACCGACCCGGGTTCTCT
>NZ_NRGS01000059.1 GCF_002332425.1 Brachybacterium alimentarium
GGTCGGTTCAACCTCCACCGCAACCTCCACCTCGGCGACGCCGGCCGGTGGTACAGCGAGGTCGCCGCCAGCTGGCTGTGGGTCCTCGCCCTCAGCGGACTCATCATCTGGATAACCCGCAAGGTCCGCACCCGCTCTGCCCGCGCCTACCTTCTGCCTCAGCACAAGGGACCACAGCGACAGCGCTCCATTAGCCTCCACGCCACCATCGGCGTCTGGGCCGCGATCGGACTGTTCTTCCTCTCCGCTACAGGACTGACCTGGTCCCAGTTCGCCGGCGGGAACTTCAGCGCGCTGCGCCAGAGCCTGGACTGGTCTACGCCGTACCTCTCCTCCGAGGCGACAACCACCACCCAGGTCGCAGAAGAAGAGGTTCCGGCCACCACGCAGAGCGTGTTCGACGTGGCCCGTGCAGAGGGACTCGGTGATCCGGTGGCGATTACTCCGAGCACTGACGGAGGAGCATGGGTCGTCTCGCAGGTGCAGCGCTCATGGCCCCTGAAACAGGACTCCATGGCGTTCGACCCCGCCTCCGGAGCGGTCGTCGAGAGCGTGCAGTTCGCCGACTGGCCGGTCGCCGGAAAGCTCGCCGAAGCCGGGATCTCCTTCCACATGGGAATCCTCTTCGGCTGGCCCAACCAGCTCCTGCTCATCGCCATCGCAGGAGCCATCATCACGCTCATTGTCATTGGATACCGCATGTGGTGGCGACGTCGCCCCAAGCCGCCGCGCACAGGACTTCCCACCGCTCTCGGTCGCCGGGTCGACACCGCAGCGGCCTACGGCATTCTCATCGCGATAGCCGCGGTCGTCGGCCTCGCCCTTCCCCTGCTCGGAGCAACACTCGTCGCCTTCGTCGCGCTCGACCTCGCCCGTCGACTGCTTGGAACACGGCACAGCACGGACTGATGAGTCACCTGCGGTGCAGCAGCGCCCCCGCGGTGCGCGAGATGATCGACGCTCTCGAGGCAAAGCACCTGTTCATCACGCCTCACTACCCCTGGCAGAACGGCAGGGTCGAGCGGTTCAACCGCACGTTGCAGGTCCAGTGGACCTACTGGCAGGTGCTCGTCTGCAACATCGAGCGCTCCCGCGCCCTTGCGCCATGGCTCGAGCTCTACAACACTCGCCGCCGCCACACCGCGCTCGGAAGACACCCGCCCATCACCCGCCTGTAATCAACCTGCTGGCCGAGTACATCTAGGTGTTGCGGGTCATGACGTTGTGGACGGCGCGTGGGGGATGAAGGAACGGGCCCCTGGACTGCACGATGGGTGGTGTCTAAGCAACCGTCTTGCAGGAGGAGGCCCGTTCCATGCACCACCGTAATGCCCCATTGACCGTCGTCGGAAGACAGCGCGCTGTCGCCCAGGTCGTCGACTCCGGTCGCCCGATCGCCCACGTCGCCGCCGAGTTCCACATCGCCCGCACCACGCTCTCGAAATGGGTCGGCCGCTACCGTGACCAAGGCGAGGGTGGGCTCCAGGATCACTCCAGCGCGCCAGCGAAC
>NZ_NRGS01000060.1 GCF_002332425.1 Brachybacterium alimentarium
GATGTCCTGCGACATAACAGTGGTCAGCATCGGTCGTGGGGGTGCAAAACTCGGCGCGCCACCTGCTTGGCGGGGGCAGGGGCGGGGCGGGTTTCGCATCCGCTGGTCGGGGCCGTGCTGCGTGGGGGCAGCTCACGCCTGCGACGTCGTGTCCGGCCGCGTGCAGGGGGGGGCGCGTGCAAATGTCGCCTGGGGACCTATGTGGGCTGCTGACATGGGTCCCCAGGCGACATTTGTCGGGGACACGTCGGGGGCAGGGCCGGGGGCGGGAACAGGGCCGGGGCCGGAGTGCGGGAGGGCGCCGGAGGGGTGGCTCCGCTCAGCGCATCGTCGTGTCGCCCACCGAGTTCGTGATCTGCTTCTGGAACACGATCATGAGGATCACCAGGGGCAGCATCGCGAGGGTGGTGCCCGCCATGACCAGCGTCCAGTTGTTGTTGTACTGCGATTGCAGCGCTGAGGTCGCCACGGTGATCACGCGCCACTCGGGCCCGGAGGTGATCACCATCGGCCACATGAAGTTGTTCCAGTGCGTGACCACCGTGATCAGCACCAGCGTGACGATGATCGGCCGGTTCAGCGGCACGACCAGGTGCCAGAGCAGGCGCAGGGTGCCGGCACCGTCGATGCGCATCGCGTCCATCAGCTCGGTGGGCACCCCGCGGAAGTTCTCCCGCAGCAGGAAGATCGCGTAGGGGGAGCCGAGCACGAACGGAAGGATCAGCGCCCAGAAGGTGTTGCGCAGACCTACCTCGCTCATCATCAGATACAGCGGCACCACGACGACCACCTGAGGCACCATCAGCGTGGCGACGTACACCCAGAACAGCAGGTCACGCCCAGGGAAACGGAGTTGGGCGAAGGCATAGGCGGCGAGCACCGAGAACACCATCTGCCCCACCAGGATGACGGCGACCACCTGCACGGTGACCGCCACCGGAGTCACGAAGCCGTCCGCCGAGGTGAACAGGGACACGAAGTTCTCCAGTGCCGGCGGGGAGGGGATCGAGAGCGGACCCTCCTGCGCGAACTGCTGGGAGCGGGTGAAGGCCGTCAGCACGGAGAAGAGGAACGGGCCCAGCGTGAGCACGGCGGCGACGGCGAGCACCACGTACGTGCCGGCGTAGCCCGCCAGGGCACGCATCTGCATCGAGCCGGAGCCGCGGCGTCGGCGGGGAGCTGGTCGATGGGACGCTGCGGGGGAGCGGCCGACGTTGGCCTGCGCCGGGGGCGCCGTGGAGACGTCGGCGCCACCGGATCGGACGGGGCCGGAGGGACCGTTGGCCCCGTTGGCCCCGTTGGCCCCGTTCTCCCCGGCAGCCCCATTGGGTTGGTGGGACCCGTCGGCCCCGTCGGGGCGATCGGCCCCGTGAGCCCCGTGGGGCTGGGTGCGGTGCTGCATCGTCTGCCTCCCCTCAGCTCATGTCGTAGGTGATGCGGCGGGCGAAATAGCGCTGCTGGATCAGCGTGATGATCACCAGCAGCACGAACAGGATGACCGCGACGGCGCTCGCCCGGCCCAGGCTCGAGGACGTGAACGCCTCGTGGTAGACCAGCGACGCGATCACCTCGGTGCGGTGCTGGGGGCCTCCGCCGGTGAGCGCATAGACCATGTCGAACACCTGGAAGCTCGCGACCACCTGCGTGACGGCCAGGAAGAACGTGGTGGGCCGCAGCAGCGGGATGGTCATATAGCGCATGGTCGGCCAGGGGCCCGCGCCGTCGATCCGCGCCGCCTCGTAGATCGAGCCGGGGATCCGGGACAGGCCGGCCTGGAAGAACAGCGAGATGTAGCCGACGTTCTGCCAGATCGCCACGAAGGCCACGGCGGGCAGCGCGAGGCTCGGATCGGTGAGCCACTCGATGCGCACCCCGAGGATCTGGTTCAGCGCGCCGACCGACGGCTGGAAGATCCACTTCCACACCACGCCCAGCGCGAGCGGCGCGCACACCCACGGGACCACCACGATCACCCGCACGATCGCCGATCCCGGCAGCGCCCGCACCAGCTGGGAGGCGAGGGCCAGACCGAGCGCGATCGAGACCGGCACGGAGATCAGCGTGAACAGCGCCGTGACCACGAGCGAGTTGATCAGCGCCCCGTCGGCCAGCAGAGAGGCGTAGTTGTCCAGGCCGATGAAGTCCCGCGTGCCCAGCAGATCCCAGCGGAACAGCGAGACCACGAAGGCGAGCAGCACCGGCAGGATCAGGAAGGCGGTCACCCCGATCAGGCTGGGCGCGATCAGCAGCCATCCCAGGAGCGGCCGACGGGCGTTCATCGGGCCTCCCCTCGATGCAGAAACTGGCGACGATTCACCAGGTCACGGTATAGCAGGCGGCGAGGATTCGGCAGGATCAGGTGCAGGTGGGCCGGCAGGCTCGGGAATGCACCCGCCGGCAGAATCCCGCACCCGTCGGCCGACGGCGGAGCTTCCACATGATCCGAACGGCGCAGCTTCCAGGTGATCCGATCGGACCCTCTACCGAGCGCCCGAGCGCCCGAGCGCCCGAGCGCCCGAGCGCCCGGTCGGCCGACTGCCGCCGCGGCGGATCGGCGGTGGTGTCACGTCGGCGGCGCGGCGCTCCATTACGCTCGGCACATGAGCTCAGCGACGGAATCCGCAGGCGCCGACGCGCCGGTCACCGACCCCCACGCCAGCATCTACGACCACGGCTTCGTGCGGGTCGCGGCGGTGACCCTCCCGGTCGCGCTCGCCGACCCCGCCACGAACGCCGAGCGTCACCTCGAGCAGCTGCGCGACCTGCACGAGCAGCAGGTCGGGCTGGCCGTGTTCCCCGAGCTGTCGCTGACCGGGTACTCGCTGGAGGACCTCGTGCTGCAGGAGCCTCTGCTGGACGCCGCCGAGCAGGCGGTGGCCACCCTCGTCGAGGCGAGCCGTGAGCTCCTGCCGATCATCGTGGTCGGCGCTCCGCTGCGGGCCCGCGACCGCTCCCGGATCTTCAACTGCGCCGTCGTCATCCACCGCGGCGAGATCCTCGGCATCTCGCCGAAGCAGAACCTGCCCACCTACCGTGAGTTCTACGAGCGCCGCTGGTTCGCTCCCGGGGACGACGCCGCCGACGTGCTGGTGCGCATCGACGGCGACGAGCACCTGCTCACCCCGCACGCGATCATCACGGTCGACGACGTCCCGGGCCTGAAGCTGTACGTCGAGATCTGCGAGGACATGTGGGTGCCGGTGCCGCCGTCGGCCGAGGCCGCGCTCGCCGGCGCGACCGTCGTCGCGAACCTGTCCGGCTCGCCGATCACCGTCGGCCGGGCGGAGGAGAGGAAACTGCTCGCGCGCTCCGCGTCGGCCCGCTGCCAGGCCGCGTACGTCTACGCCGCCGCCGGCGAGGGGGAGTCGACGACCGACCTCGCCTGGGACGGCCAGACCTTCGTGTACGAGTGCGGGAACCTGCTGGGGGAGTCCGAGCGCTTCCCACAGGGCCCGCGCGCCACGATCGTGGACGTGGACCTCGACCGGGTCGTCGCCGAGCGGCGCCGCCAGAGCACGTTCGACGACAATCGCCGCACTCACGCCGACGCGCTCGCGAAGTTCGAGGGATGGCACGAGGCGCACCTGTTCGGCCCGTTCGAGGACGACGAGCCCCCGACGCCGCACCCGGCAACCGGTCCGCTGCGCCGGCCGCTGCACCGCTTCCCCTTCGTGCCCGACGATCCCGCGCGCCTCGCGCAGGACAGCTACGAGGCCTTCTCCATCCAGGTCGCGGGCCTGGTGCGTCGGCTGAAGGCGATCGGCGGGGACACGCCCGGCGGCACGCGGCCGGTCATCGGTGTCTCGGGCGGCCTGGATTCCACCCATGCGCTGATCGTGTGCGCCCGGGCGATGGACCTGCTGGGCCGCGACCGCTCCGAGATCCTCGCCTACACGATGCCCGGTTTCGCGACCACCGAGCACACCCGTTCGAACGCCGAGCTGCTCTCCGAGGCGATCGGGGCGAGCTTCGAGACGATCGACATCCGCCCCGCCTCCACCCAGATGCTGAGCGACATGGGTCACCCGGCCGGCAGCGGCGAGGAGGTCTATGACGTGACCTTCGAGAACGTCCAGGCCGGCATGCGCTATGACTACCTGTTCCGCCTGGCCAACCACCACGGCGGCATCGTCGTGGGCACCGGCGACCTCTCCGAGCTGGCCCTGGGCTGGTGCACCTACGGCGTGGGCGACCAGATGTCGCACTACGGCGTGAACGCCGGCGTGCCCAAGACCCTCATCCAGCATCTGATCCGCTGGGTCATCGCCGAGGGCCTGTTCGATGAGGCGACCGGGCATCTGCTGCAGGCCGTGCTCGACACCGAGATCTCCCCGGAGCTGATCCCCACCAAACAGGGGGAGAAGGCGCAGTCCACCGAGGACTCGATCGGGCCCTACGCGCTGCACGACTTCACGCTCTATCACCAGCTGCGCCGCGGCTACGGCCCCGCCAAGATCGCCTACCTCGCCCATCAGGCCTGGGGCGACCTCGAGGCCGGCGAGTGGCCCGCCGGATACGTCGACGGCGACAAGCGCGCCTACACCCGCGCCGAGATCAAGCACTGGCTGACCGTGTTCACCCGCCGCTTCTTCTCCAACCAGTTCAAGCGCTCCGCCGCCCCGAACGCCCCGAAGGTGCTGGCCGGCGGCTCGCTGTCCCCCCGCGGCGATTGGCGGATGCCCTCGGACGCGACGTCGAAGGCCTGGATCGCCGAGCTCGAGGTCGAGGTGCCGGGAGACTGATCCGCCGGCGTATGCCACCGCTCGCTGTGTCGAGTTTTGTGGCCTGAGGACCGATGCCAGCTCGGGCATCGGTGTTATGTCGCAGGACATC
>NZ_NRGS01000061.1 GCF_002332425.1 Brachybacterium alimentarium
GCCCGTCGAGCTCGAGGACACTGAAGCGCCCTGGGTTTCGTTCCGTGGTTAGACGGTCGCGGGCGCGGTCGTCGTGGGGTGAGTGTAGGCCGCTTCGACCGCTGCGGGGGTGCGGTAGCCGAGAGCCTCGTGGAGCCGGGCCGTGTTCCACCAGTGGACCCAGCCCATCGTGGCGAGCTCGACCTCGCTGACCGACTCCCAGATCCGCTTCGAGTAGATCAACTCTGCCTTGTAGAGGCCGTTCACGGTCTCGGCCAGCGCGTTATCGTAGCTATCTCCAACGGTACCAACTGACGCTTTCACGCCTGCCGCGATGAGAGCGTCCGAATAGGCCAGTGAGACGTACTGACTGCCCCTGTCGGAATGGTGGATCAATCCGCTTTCATTCCTGCTCGTCCCAGTGGAAAGAAGCGCGTGCTCCAGTGCGAGCAATGGCAGCGGCTGTGTGTGGAGTGTGGGCGCGACCGCCCAGCCTACGATTCTGCGGCTGAAGACGTCGGTGATGAATGCGACGTAGCAGAACCCGGTGAGTATCCGAACGTAGGTGATGTCGGCGACCCAGAGCTGTTGCGGGCGGTCCGCGACGAACTTCCGCTCGACAAGGTCGGGACGCTGGTCGACTCCAGCTTCGGGACGGGTGGTGACGGGCTTGCGACCTCGGCGGACGCCCTGGAGGCCAGCGATCTTCATCAGCCTTACTACTTGGTCGCGACCGACATCCCATCCCGCATGGCGCATTGCGTGCCACATCTTCCGGACCCCGTAGACACTGTAGTTCTCCTGATGAATCCTCCGTAACTCCTCGACAAGCATCTCGTCTCGCAGGCTTCGAGCGGATCTCGGCCTGATTTTGGAGGCGCGGTATCCGCGGGAGGTGATGAACCCACATTCTGTCGCACCGAGGATGCGGCATATGGCCTCGACCCCGAACTTCTCGCGATGTATGTCAATGAACGCGATCATTTCGTTGTGGGGCGGTCGAGTTCCGCTGCAAAAAACGCTGAGGCAGCTTTCAAGATCTCGTTAGCGCGTCTCGCCTCGGCGAGTTCCCGCCGAAGCCGGCGGTTCTCCTCCTCGAGCGGCTCTCCCGAGCCAGCCGGTTCGGTGGGGCCGTACCGGTTGCACCAGATCCGCAGGGTCTCCTCACCGACGCCGAGCTGTGGTGCGACGGCGCGGATCGATGCCGCGCGGGGACCACCTTCGCGGGCTTGGCGGTCGTAGACCATGCGCACGGCGCGGTCACGCAGCTCTGGACTGAACTTCTTGGGCATGTTCCGATTCTCCTTGCTGAGACTCGGAACGGAACCCAGGGCGCTTCTGAACCGACCCAGGTTTGATG
>NZ_NRGS01000062.1 GCF_002332425.1 Brachybacterium alimentarium
GGGCGCGAGGCGCGGGGCGCGGGGCGCGGGGCGCGGGGCGCGGGGCGCGGGGCAGCGAACCATCCCCCACCGCGGCAGCATCCGCATCCGCACGCAAATGTGAGCTGTGGACCTATCCGAAGCAACCGGATGGGTCCACAGCTCACATTTGCGGTCGCCCCGGCCCGGCCCTCTCTGGTCCGACCTAGGGCATGTCTCTAAAGTAGGTGGTTGAGCCACTGGATCGTGGCTCTCAGGACTGTTCCTGCGCGGTAGGTCAGGGCAAGTTTGTCGTAGCGCGTGGCCAGTCCGCGCCATTGCTTGACGTCGCTGTAGCCGCGCTCGATGACGTTGCGGCCACGGTAGGCCTCGGCGTCCAGCCCGACTGGACGACCTCCGCGTGAGCCCCGATTGCGGCGGTGCTTCTGCTGGTCACGCGGCTCTGGGATCACGCACTTGATCCCGCGACGACGGAGGGCGGAACGGGTGGCGCGGGAGGAGTAGGCCTTGTCGCCGCGCAGCATGTCCGGTCGGGTGCGGGGACGGCCGGGACCAGGACGGTCCACCGAGAGAGCGTCCAGTAACGGGCCGAACATCGGTGAATCGCCGCCCTGGCCGGGGCCACAGAGGATCACCAGCGGCAGGCCGTGGCCGTCGACGAGCTGGTGGATCTTGGTCGAGAGCCCGCCGCGAGAGCGGCCCAGCGCGTGATCCGGCGGCTCAGCGCGGAGATTCTTGTGGTTCCACAGTGCCCCCTGTGGTGCGCTCGAGGTTCGTGCCGTGCTGGTGAGCGCGGCAGATCGTGGAGTCGACCGCGACTGACCAGTCCAGCCTCCCCTCGTCGTCGGCGCGCACCAGGAGCGCGTCGAGGACCTGATCCCAGATACCGTCCTCGGCCCAGGCACGGTGTCTCTTCCAGACTGTCTGCCAGGGCCCGAAATCCTCTGGGAGGTCTCGCCAGGCGATCCCGCAGCGATAGCGGTAGATGATTCCCTCGACGACCTGTCGGTGATCCCGCCTCGGACGCCCTGACCAGGGTTTTTGGGTAGGTAGCAACGGCTGGATCGTTTCCCACTGGGCGTCGGACAACACGCTTCGTCGGCTCATCTATCCAGAATCACGCATAGGCGGGCACGAGCTTAGGAGACACGCCCTAGCTGGCTCTGGCCCGGCCTGGCCTGACCCCTCTAAGCCGCCCTAGCCCGCCCTGACCGGTCCTCCCCACCACGGCACCATGCACATCAGCGACAGCGACCGGGACGCACCGCGATCTCGCTCCCTACGGTCGGCTCATGCGTGCCACCCAGGCCCCTGGAGGGGTCCTTCTGCCTCGCCGCCAGTCGCGTGCGATGGGTATCTCGTCCCGTCGGCTGAGCAGCACGGAGTTCGTGCCTCTGCTTCCCGGCCTCCTCACGCCCCGTGCCGAGCCGGCGACGCTCGAGGACATGGCCCGCGCTCTGCAGACGCTGGTGCTTCCGGGTGCCGTGCTCAGCCACACCACGGCTGCCGTGTTCCATGGAGTTCCGGTGCCCTGGTGGGCCGACGGAGGCATCGGACTCCTGATGCGGAGGCCGGATCCTCTCACCGGCACGAGACGGCTCAGCCTGTTCGCCCCTGCCCCTGGCGGGAGCGGTGCACCGTCGCGCGGGCCCGGCGGGAGAGCACCTCGTTCCCCGGTTCTCCGAGTCCCTCATCTGCACTGCCGGATGCAGGGCCCACGCCTGAGCGCAGGCCAGAACGTCACCATCCATCGCATGGTCCCCGGCGCGACGGTGTCCTGGCGCGGCCTGGTGCTCTCGTCCCTGTGGGAGACGCTCCTCGAGCTGGCCCTCACACTCGACCACGATGAGGTGGTCATCGCGATCGACCACCTCGTCGGCCCAGCGGGCTGCCGCCCGGGTGTCGACCTCGCACGCGTGCGCACAGAAGTCGCCGCCTTCGCGGGCCGACGCGGCCACCGCGCCCTGCTCGCCGCGGTCGATGATGCCCGTGAAGGCGTCGAGTCCCCGGGGGAGACCCGCACGAGACTGCTGCTGATCCGTGCCGGCTTCCCCGAACCAACATGCAATCTCCCTGTCCGGGACCCCGACACCGGCCAGCTCCGGCGGATCGACGCGGCGTACGACCGCTGGCGGATCGGTGTCGAGTACGACGGCGACGTCCATCGTGGGAAGGGCGCGTGGAGGGGCGAGCACGCACGGCGGGATTCCCTGGAATCGATCGGGTGGACGCTCCGCCGACTGACCGCGGACGACATCCGAGAACCCGCACGTTTCCTCACCGCGTTGCGCCGCACATTCATCGCAGCCGGGGCGAGCGCACCACCGCTGAGCACGTGGACCGGATCCACTGCACAGGCACTGGGGCGCCCACGGAACCGCCCCCGGCCCGCGGCGAGATGACGCCTGACAGGGCGCGAGCAGACGCGCGGGATTGAGCCGTCTCTCAGGCCCGATCATGACGGGTGCCGGTACGCGCACCGGCACCCCCACGCACACCAGCACAACCAGCACCGGCGCCAGCTGCAACGGCAGCGCCAGCGCCAGCGCCAGCGCCAGCACCGGCGGCAGCGGCAGCGGCAGCGGCAGCGGCAGCGGCAGCGGCAGCGGCAGACAAGTGTGAGCTGGGGACCCATGTCGGGCCTTCGCATAGGTCCACAGCTCACATTTGCCGAGTGGCCTCGTGCGCACGTCTGAGGCCGACGCTGCCGTACCCGACGCACCCGGCACACCCGGCACACCCGACGCACACGCCGCACCCGCCGCACCCGC
>NZ_NRGS01000063.1 GCF_002332425.1 Brachybacterium alimentarium
GGCTCATCGCATCTGAGGGTGTAGCTGGTTTCTGAATCCTCCTGATTCGAGCAGGCTGCGGGCGACGTAGTTGGTGAGGTTTCGGAAGCCGAGGGCGGAGCCGCGGAGGTGTTCAAGCCGTCCGTTGATCGCCTCTGTCGGCCCGTTGCTGGTGCCGGGGCGATCGAAGAACGCCAGGACGTCGTCGGCGCGCTTGGTCAGCGTCCGGCCCAGCTTTCCCAGCTCGACGAGGGTGTCTGGGACCTTCGCCCTGAGGGCCGCGATGACCTTCTCCATCTTCGATCTGGCTCTGGCCCGGTCGGGTTCTCGATAGGCGGCGATCATGGCCTGGTAGATCTCCCAAGTAGCCTCGACCGCAGCGTGAGGGTGGTGGGCGAACAGGGCGTTGAGGCGTTCGCGCTGCCGCTGGGTCAGCAGCTTGGTCCCGGTGTGGAGGGTGCGGCGGGACGTGTAGAGAGGGTCGTCCTTGCGGCCTCGACGCTTGTGGAGCTTCTGCTGGATCCGCCGCCGGCAGTCATCCAGAGCGTCCCCGGCGAGGCGGACGACGTGGAAGGGATCCATGACCGCGACCGCGCCGGGCAGGGCCTCGCTCGTCGCGGTCTTGAACCCTGTGAATCCGTCCATCGCGACGACCTCGACGCGGTCCTTCCACGCCTTGGGTCGCGCTTCGAGCCAGGCCTTGAATGCCGCCTTGGAGCGTCCTTCGACCATGTCCAGCAGCCTCGCCGGCCCGGTCTTGTCCCTGGCGGAGGTGAGATCGATGATCACGGTGACGTACTTGTCGCCGCGGCGGGTGTGGCGCCAGACGTGCTCATCAACGCCGATCACGCGGACTCCGTCGAAGCGGGCCGGGTCATCGATCAGCAGGCGCTTCCCCTCGGCCAGGACGGCGTCGTTCGCGGTGTGCCAGGCCACGCCCAGCCCGGCAGCGACCCGCGCGACCGAGAGGTGATCGATGACCAGCGCCTCCAGCGCCCACCGGGTCCCGCCCCGGGAGAGCTTCGCCCGCCCGGCCGCTGCAGCCGTGGTGTCTTCGCGCCAGTGGGTTCCGCAGTGGTCACATCGGTAGCGCCGGATTCGCACCAGAAGCGTCGTGGGGCGGTGGCCGAACGGCTCATGCGCCAGGGACCGCGAGATGGAACCCCGCGACGTCGCCCGTCCTCCGCAGGCACGGCACCACGATTCCTCCTCGGCGACCCGACACTCCAGCACCGCTCGATCGGCCGTGAGGTTCTGGCCGACCACGACCAGACCAAGCTCCTCAAGGCGGGTGAAGGTCGTCAGGTCGGGGTCGCCGAAGGTAGCGTTGGGCATGTCGAGGTCTTCCTGATGGCGAGCGTGAGAACTTCCATCATCGGGAGACCTCGACGTTTATCCCGGCACCGACGCGCCCACCCCACGCCCCGCAGCTACCCCCTCAACTGCGAAGAGCC
>NZ_NRGS01000064.1 GCF_002332425.1 Brachybacterium alimentarium
CCGGCCCCGAAACAACAGCAGTATCCGGTTCGGTGGCGTCATCCGGGCCGGGACTGCCAGCAGACCGGGGAGCGGACGCGTCGATGGCAGCCGGACGCGGGGGCGTGACCGGGGTACCGAGCGGACCGAACACACTCCTGCCTGCTATGTCGGGACGCTGCTCTTCATCGGGACGCTGCTCTTCACGCTCGAACTCTTCCCCCACCGTGGCCCCTCCTCCCACACATCCAACCCCTGGCCCACACGCGCATCCTCAGCGCCAGGAGTATCGACCTCAACGCCGATAATTCCCCCCATTTTATGTCGAGAACACCGGCACCGAAAGAGCACAGACGCAATGGGGATGAATATGTGGACAACCCGCCCATGGGGAGGAAAGGTTGCTCGAGAGTCCCTCCGAGGGGCTGGGTTATCCCCGGACGGGGATAGATGTGTGGATAACCGGAAGCTGTGGAGGAGAGGTCGGCCAGTGGGTGGTGTGAGGCGAGCACTGCGCCCGGTCCGACGCGGTTCTGTGGGGCAGTTCTGCGCGTGGTGGATCCGCCGGAATGCCGCAATGGCATGCACTTCCTCAGGGCGCTGGCAGTGTACCCGTTGGGGGCACTGATGACTCAGTGCCCCGATCTCACAAATCAAGACCTCGTCGGAAATGTTGATAACCGATCGCTGTGGAGGATAGGTCGTCCCCTATGCGCCGAAGACGTTTGACGGGGCCCGGATCGCTCAGGCTTTTTCTGACGTGGAATGTCGACCCCCGACCTGCTCGGTGAGATGTGAGGACAAATGTGCGCTGGAGTTGCGGCAGCGGCAGCCGCAGCGGAAATGGCAGTGGCAGCGGTGGACTAGCGGCAAGGGTGTGCCCTCCACACTCGCTTCTGTACACACAGACGCATACGCGGCACAATCTTCGGTGCACGATGAAGGCGTCGGACCGACCGACCTACTGACCGACTGCGCGTCGCCGTCGTCGGCGCCGTGGTCGACGCCGACCTCACCGCACCCCACCCGACGGGACACACGAATGACTGCCCACGGCGCGAACCCCTTCACCCCGGGCTTCGGCCTGACCCCGATGATCCTGGCGGGCCGGGCCGTAGCGATCGACGATTTCACCGCAGCCCTCGCCGGCAACGTGCCCGAGGCGCGCGCGATCCTGATCTCCGGGGCACGTGGCTCCGGGAAGACGGTGCTGCTGACCGAGTTCACGGAGCTCGCACTGGAGGCGGGGTGGACGGATCTGCGGGTGCATACGTCGTCGTCCTCCCTGGTGGACGAACTGCGGAGCATGGCGATCGCGCGTCTGCGGGAGCTGGATCCTGACGCGGAGACGTCGCGGCTCACCTCCGCGCGGGTCTCCGGCGTCGGTGCGTCCCGGGATGTCGTGGACCGCTACGAGGGGGAGGGGGAGACGATCACGACAGTGCTGGACCGGTTGGCCGAGCTCACGGATCAGGACGGCGGCGGCCTGCTGATCACCCTCGATGAGCTGCAGTCCGTGGACCGCGACGAGCTCCACGCCCTCACCCAGCATGTGCAGGACCTCATCGGATCGGGCCACGCCGTCGCGTTCATCGCTGCCGGCGTGCGGCCCGGGATCGACGCCCTGCTGGACCACGAGAGGACCACCTTCCTGCGCCGGGCGCACCGGATCGAGGTGGGCAGCGTAGACGTGGGCACTGCGGCCGAGGCGATCCGTATGACCATCGCCGATACCTCGAAGACGATCGCCCCCGAGGCGGCCGTGCTCGCCGGGGAGATCTCGAAGGGATACCCGTACCTGATCCAGCTCATCGGCTCCAAGGCCTGGCAGAACAGCGGCGACGCGGACACCATCGAGCTCGAGGACGTGCGCGGGGGCAGCTCCGGAGTGATCGCCGCGATGATCAAGAACGTGCACGGGCCGTCGCTGCGCGGGCTCAGCAGCCGCAAGCGCGAGTACCTCCACACGATGCTCCAGGACGAGGGGCCCTCGAATGTCGGGGACATCGCCGAACGGATGGGCATCGATCCGCGCAATCAGTCCACCTATCGCGAGCGGCTGATCGACGACGAGCTGATCCGGCCGGCCGGCAGGGGTCTGGTAGAATTCGCCCTGCCCTATCTCGGGGACGCCCTGCGGCACGAGAAGGAGGAGGGCGCAGCGACCGAGCCCGGCAGTGGGCTCACCCGATCACACAGGTCACGACGGGATCCTCGACCAAGGTAGGCCCTGGCGAGACGCCGTCGCCGATAACGTGGGGCCACGATGAGCACGATGCTTCCGACCTCCGAACGCCCGGCCCGCACGCCCGCGACCGGGCCGATCACGGCGACCCTGCGGGTCACGGCGCTCCTCGCCGCCCTCGCGATCACCATCTGGATCCTCATCGCCTACGCCGGACTCCCGGAGACGATCCCCACCCACTTCGATCTGAGCGGCACGGCGGACGGCTGGGGCCCCAAGTGGTCGATCCTGGTGCTCGCCGCCGTGATGCTGCTGGTCTCGGTCGGTCTCGCCGTGCTCTCCGCCAAGCCGCAGATCCTCAACTATCCAGTCATCATCACCGAGCACAACGCCCAGGCCATCTACCGCGAGGGGGAGCGGCTGATGGTCTGGGCGCTGTGGGCGATGCAGGGGATCTACCTCGGCATCGCCTGGACGGTGCTGCTCAGCGGCGGAGGGGTCGTGATCGGGATCAGCGCCGCCATCCTGGTGAGCGTGGTGGGCGTCGGAATCATCCGGATGCTCCGCGTCGCTCGCTGAGCGCCGGCTTCACTCCGCGAGCCTCACTCCGCTGACCGCTGACCGCTGACCGCTGACCGCTGACCGCTGACCGCTGACCGCGTGAGTCAGACCCGCGCGAGGGCGACGCCGATGTTGTCCGGACCGCCAGCATCGAGCGCCAGCGCCACCAGGCGGTCTGCCAGGGCCTCGAGACCATCAGACTGCTCCGTCAGCGCCTCGGCGAGGGCCGACGGATCGACCGCGGCGTGCAGACCGTCGGTCATCAGGACCACCAGGTCCCCGGGGTCGAGCCGACGGATGAGCAGGTCCGGGGCGGTCGGGGCGCCGGCGGCGAGTGCGCGGTTGAGCACGGCGCGATCGGGATGCGCGGCGACCTCGTCGGCCGAGAGCCGCCCCGCCTCGACCAACGAACGCAGACGGGTGTGGTCCTGCGTGAGGTGATCGATCCGCCCGCCCCGCACGAGCGTGACCCGGGTGTCCCCGATGTGCGCGATGTGCAGGCGGTGGGCATGGATCAGCGTCGCGGTGAGCGTGGTGCCGTCCGAACCCTCCGTCGGCACCGACGCCTCCGCAGCGGCCCAGGCGGCTTCCAGAGCCGCCGGGGCATCGGCCGACGGGTCGTCTCCGAGCGCCCCGGCGAAGGCGTCGAGCACTCGGGAGGAGAGGTCGTCGTCGGCCCCGAAGCCGTCCGCCAGGGCGAGCAGCTGGGTGCCGTCCGGCAGCGTACGACGGAGCACGGCGTCCTGCTGGGTGGGGCGGGTGAGCCCGCGATGGATGGCCGTGGCGACCTGCAGCGGCGGCCCGGTGTGAGGGGAGTCGGTCATGGAGCTGTCCTCCTGGGGGAGTTCCCCGAGGTCCTGGGCGAGGGCCCGGACGTCGGCGCGGCGGGAGAGGACGTCGGCCTCCTCCTGACGCCACCAGGAGCGCAGCTCCGCAGCAGCGGCGTCGGCGTCGAGATCGCAGAGCACGGCGATGCGGGCGAGCCCCATCCCCAGGCCCCGCAGGGCAGCGATCTGAATCGCCCCGGGTCTGGT
>NZ_NRGS01000065.1 GCF_002332425.1 Brachybacterium alimentarium
GTCGTAGGAGAACGACGAGTAGGTCAGGGTCCCGCCCTCGTCGATCAGTGCCTTGGCGCTCGGACGGTCGGTGAGCTCGGCGAGCAGGGTCAGGGCACGGTGGTCGGCCATGGCCTGCGCGAACACCCGGTGCCGGATCGACAGCCAGGGCGTGCCGTCCGGCCCGGGATAGACCGCGAAGGCGTCGCCGCCGAAGAACGGGCCGCCCGCGCAGGTGTCCGCGAACGGGTCGACCGGGGCGAGGGAGAACTGGGTCCACCAGAAGTTGTAGCCCCAGTGCAGGAATCCTGGCGCGTCGAACGCGAACAGCTGCCGGCCGAGCACCCGGTTGCGCACCGACGGCAGGGCGATGAAGCGGTTGGCGACGTCGCGGTTCTGGGATACGCAGTAGTACACCCAGGGCGTCCGTCCGGCCTCGAGGAAGGGGCCGACGTGGTCGGTGGCGACGATCGGGGTCGCGACCACGCCCTGCTCGGCGTAGGTGAAGGAGCTCAGGGCGTCCACCACGTGGGCGCCCTCGAGCAGGTCCGAGACCTGGGCCTTCGCCGCCGTGTACGCCTCGAGGTGCTCCTGGCTCGGCTCGTCGCTGACGTGCCACAGCACGTCCCCGTCCCAGGCCGCGTCCAGATGGGAGCGCAGTGCCGGGATCAGCGCCTCGAGCAGTCGGCGGTAGTCCGGTGAGGTGGCCTCGACGTGCCAGCCGAAGCGGTCCTCGAGCCCGTCGGCCGTGCGCACCTGGATCGCCGGGGTGGAGCGTGCGCCCCACTGGGTGAACAGGTGGGCGATCTCGATGCCGGTGAAGCCGAGCCGTCGGCAGATCTCGAGCCAGCGGTCCAGCCGGGAGAAGTCGAAGCGGTGCTCGCCGCCGGTGTCCTCGATGCCCACGAGCTGGACGACGGGCCGGGTGTGGCCTTCGGCGGTGTCCAGCGGGGGCGTCCACGTCGGGGTCAGCACCGAGTTCACGTCCATCTCGCGCGCGGAGGCGAGGAAGGCCTCGATGAGCTCCCAGTGGCGCTCCGAGAACACCTCGACGCCGTAGTAGGTCGAGAGGCTGTCCGCGTGGAACCAGTGGGTGTTGGTGACCGACAGCGGCGGCAGGCGGTGAGGGTGGATCTGCAGGTGCGCGGTGTGCTCGGCGAGGAGGTGCTCGCCGTCCGGGCTGCGGAGCGTGATCGTCAGCTCGTGCTCGCCTGCGTCGGCCTCCGCCTCGGCGACGACATCAACCCAGAGCGCCTCCCACCGGCCCGGCGTCAGCTGCACAGTGTCCCCGGTGAGCGGTTCGAGCAGGTCGGGATAGTCGCCCGGTTCGGTGACCAGGTAGTGCTCGTCGGGCTCCTCGGGCGCGGGCGTGGAGACCGGCACGCGGCGCACCGCACTCAGCTGCACCAGCCCGGCGGCAGAGCCGCTCAGCTGCACGTCCACCGTGGAGCCGTCGGCCTCGTCGAGGAGCAGCGCGACCTGCACGGACAGCATCTCGCCGAGGAACCCCGAGGCGTGGGCACCCCCGATCAGATCGGCAGGGCGCGGGGCGGCGTCCCCGAGCACCTTCTCCAGGGAATCGGTCAG
>NZ_NRGS01000066.1 GCF_002332425.1 Brachybacterium alimentarium
CGGCGATGTCAAGGCGTCGAAGCAACATGGGGCTCGCCGGCGAGCAGTCGAGCGAATGCCTCGGTGGGCGTGAGATAGCCCAGTCGGCGGCGGGGTCGATTGTTGATCTCCTCGGCGATGGTGGTGAGGTAGGGCTGGTGATCGGGGATCACCGTGCCCTTGGGCAGATACTCCCGGTAGAGCCGGTTCGTGTTCTCGTTGCTGGGCCTCTGCCAGGGCGAGTGGGGATCGGCGAAGTAGACCGGCATCGCCGTGGCCAGGGAGACCTTCGCGTGCTGGGCCATCTCGCTGCCCTGGTCCCACGCCAACGATGCCTTCATCATCTCGGGCAGGTCGTTGAAAAACTCGATGACCGCGTCAGCGGTTGGCTCGGCGTGTTTCGAGGGCAGGGCCAGCAGCCCGGTGAACCCGCTCATCCGCTCCACCAGCGTCGCCGCGCACGAGGTGCCGTTCTTCCCGATGATCAGGTCACCTTCCCAGTGCCCCGGCACCCGACGCTGGGCGGCGTCCTCACCTCGCTCCGCGATCGGGACCATACCTACGATTGGGCCACCGCGCGTCCGCCCGGTCGTACGTGGTCGGCGCTTGGTCCGCTTGGACTGCAGGAAGATGCCCTTGCGGGCGAGCTCACCCTTCGGGATTGCGTAGATGTACTGGTAGATAGCCTCACCGGAGACGGTTCGGCCGCGTGCGTCAGGAGAGTTCGCCATGCGTTCAACGGTCGGGTCTGTCGCCTCCAGACGCAACCGGCCCGCTATCTCGTTCGGCGTCCACGACGCGGCCAGATCCGCCTCCACCCTCGCCTGCAGCACCGGATCCCCCGCGACCTTCCGCTGCTGCGGGCGAGCCCGCCGACGCTGCGCTCTGACGTCTGCGGTCACGGCTTGGTAGCCGCGGGTCTTCGTCGAGTTCCGGTGAAGCTCCCGCGAGATCACCGACGGGCAACGCCCCAGGTGACGGGCGATCCTCCGCACCGACCAGCCCGCTTTCGAGGCCGTCGAGATCTCCGACCTGTCGCTGAACGACAACCCCACCCGCGCCATCCGCACACTCCACCGATCAGACCCCCGCCGACCGGGAGTGTTGCTTCGACGCTATGACACCACC
>NZ_NRGS01000067.1 GCF_002332425.1 Brachybacterium alimentarium
TTCGACGCCTTGACATCGCCGGTGTCATCTCAGCCGACCACGTCCCGTGCTCGAAAGCTGGAACGGGCGGCGCCCCGTGTCACGCCACCATCACATCACGGAAACCACACTCTCCACAAGCTTCGGACGGCCTGATTCTTCGTTACTGGAATCGCTGTCACAGAACACCTGATATCACTACGTGCTATCCGGCAAATGGGCATTCTGGCTTCTTGAGTGTTCCTGTTGCTTGCGTTCCAGCTCGAGCGCGATTTGGGCGATAGCGCGGACGTTGAATGTTTCCGCGACCGGTATCGCAGCCATTTCCTCGAGGGTGAACCATGCCGCTTCGAGTGCGTCATCGTCCGGGACCGGTTCCCCTCGTTCCCATCGGCAGAGCACTGCGATCAGGACGTAATGCAGATTGTGGTCGGCATCGATGACGTCGACAGCATCGAAGACATCACCGGGTGTGGCGAGGACTCCTGTTTCCTCGGCGAGTTCGCGCGCGCTCGCGGCGGTCAGGGTCTCGCCGGGTTCGATCTTGCCCCCGGGGAATGCCCAGCGCTCGGCGTCGGGCATGTGGGCACGCCGGATAAGGAGTACACGTCCTTTTCGGACCACTGCCGCCAGCGTCGCCGGCTTCGGGTAGGAAGCGTCGCGCGTCATCTACCCCGCCCCGATCGTCGACTCGGAGTGGTCTTGGAGGTGGGCTGTGATCTGCATGAACGGTGGATGGTCGATAGGTGCCTGGGAGCCGACGTCCTCTACGGTTTGTGCTCCGCGGTCGGTGACCTTGTCGACTGTGAAGCCGGCCTCGGTCAGCACCGCCTCGTAGGTGCTGATGAACCAGTGCCGGTCGACAAGCTCGAGGATCCCGGTGCCGGGGATCTGCAAGCTGACCTTGCGTTCGTCTCCGTCACGGTAGCCTCTGCCGGGCTCGCCGCTGCGGAAGGTCGGGAACGGTACTCCTGTGGCCGCCGGGTTGCTATCGACGATGAAGAGTCTGCCGGTCGGTGTAAGCACTCGGGCGAGCTCGCGGGCGATCGCTCTCAGTTCCTCGCGTGTGGGCACGTTGATGAATACGAAGCAGCACACGATCGCATCGAATGTGTCATCCGGGTAGGGAACGTGGCCGCTGTCGATGGTGTGGAATCGCGCGGCCGGTTGCGGGGTCTGCGCCCGGGCGAGGGTGATCATGTCGGTGCTGATGTCGACTCCGACGACCTGTGCTGCGGCTCCGGCGTCGAGGAGGCGTCGTGAGACTTTTCCGCTGCCGCACCCATAATCGAGCACGATCCCCCCTCGGCCGCAAGCAGTTTGGAGGTCATTGACGAGCGGGGTATAAGCCAGTCGGTTTTCGACATAGTCGTCATAGGCATCGAACCCTGCTGAGACTGCCGGAGTCGTCCATGATGTCGTCACTGCTGCACCGCCCTCACACGCGCGTTTTCGATGCTGGGCCATCGGCTCACGACCAGCTCCCGGTGGAGGGGATGGAGGTCGCCGATAATCGATGGGTCGACTGGTCGTTGGTATTGGAGTTGCCGGTGGATCCAGAACAGGCGGACAATGTCGACCCACGCTTCCGGAAGATCAAGGGTCGCCAGTGCGCGGCCTGGGAGCTCGTCTGCACGGATCGACTTCTCCAGGGCGAGGACCTGGTGCACCTGGTCCAGGCTCGCCCCCGAGGGCAGCCGTGGAAGAGTGCTGGGTTCCTCCACGATCGTCTGATCATCGCCGCCGAGGAGGGTGTGCACCTTGGTGAGGTCTTTTTTGTAGATGTGGATCGAGCCGACGTTGTGGATGTACACACCCGGGGTCAGGCCCAGCATCGAGGCGAGAAATTCTTGGATGAACGTGAAGGAGAACGTGTCGTTGAGCAGTCCCATGTACGCGTCGTTGGCGCGCATGAACGCGACCATGTGCAGACGGTCCTCACGGCGCAACAGCTGGAGAGCCAGCGTGCAGGAGACGTCGATGTTGCGGCGGTAGATGTCTTCGGAGTCGTCGAAGATCTGCAGAACGGCACGCTTGCTCGCAGGGTCATCCTCGCGGAGGATGTTCACGATTCGTTCGATCGCAGTCTCGTCGCCGACGTGTCTGAGCAGTTTGGGACCATACCCGGTGCCCGGCAGGCTGAGGCCGTCGGGACTGTACCGGCTCATCGAGGGTGCGTAGGTGCGGATGAAGTCGAGGTCGTTCTTCCCTGAGAGGTACCACAGTGCTTCGGCGTAGTTGAAGATGATGTTCTGCCGACGAGACCTGGCCAAGCAGTACCGCCGGGCCGGGTTGGTCAGGCGTGCGGTGTAGCCGATGATTTCGCGTTCGTCCTGCCCGCGGGGACTGTTCTGGTATTCGAACCCGGTGTAGACCTGTCGCAGGGAATCCAGGTAGAGCGTGTGGAGGTCGGGATACTCAGGCTTCACTGACGGCTCCTGCCTGCGCGTGCTCGATCGCGGTGAGGATGCGTGGTCCGGTGGGCTGCTCGGGATCGATGGTGATCATCTGGACGTCGGCGACCGCTGAGAGGCCTCGGACGAGGAACGCGTACTCGGCTCCCTCGTCGAGGAGTAAGACGATGGGTTTGTTCCAGGCGGAGGCCCACCCGATCTCGATGTGCGTGCCCGGGGATGCCGGTGCGCCGGGGAACGCGACGAAGACGTCGCAGGCGGCGATCTCCGTGTAGTCGATGCGTGTGCATTCGCTGGGTTCCATGAACTCACGGCCCCAGTGCTCTCTGCGGTGGGCGCAGTGCACATCCCACCCCTGGGTTTCGAAGAAGTCGATGATCGAGGTGTACTTGTCGATCGCGGCGTCGCCCATCACATGGGTGTCGGCGTCGACGAGAGCTTTGAACGGGCCGGCGAGAAACATCTTTCGCGTCATCGTCACGGCTCCTTTCATGAGTCGAAGTGGTTAGCTCTACCGATCGGAACGAGGAGGGGCTGTTCTGCATCCCTACCCGCGCGGCCAGAGCTGGTGGAAGTGATGCAGGGGACCGTGACCTTGGCCGACGTCGAGGCGGTCGCTGGCAACGAGAGCGCCGTGCAGGTAGGTCTTCGCCCGTTCAACGCTTTCGGGCACGGTGTGGTCAGGCAGCAGTGCGGTGATCGCCGAGGACAAGGTGCAGCCGGTGCCGTGGTCGTTGAGGGTTTCGATCCTGGGAGAGGTGTAGGTGGAGATCCCGTCGGGGCCGGCGAGGTAGTCGACACTGACCGTCTCGTTCGTGAGATGCCCGCCTTTGAGTAGCGCCCACTGACAGCCAAGGCCACGCAGCCCGGTGGCCTGGTCCTCCATCTGCCCCAAGCGGGTGACATCTGTGGTGTCGAGGAGCACGGCGGCTTCGGGAAGGTTCGGGGTGATGATCGTGGCCAGTGGCACGAGCGTGTCTCGGATGGCTGCGACCGCATCGTCGTCCAACAGCCTGTCGCCGCTCTTGGCGACCATCACCGGATCAAGGACCACGGTCTCGGCTTCGTGGTATTGCAGGCGCTCGGCGATGACCTCGGCGATCGCGGCGTTGGCGACCATACCGATCTTTACCGCGTCGACGCGCACATCGTCGAACACTGCATCGATCTGCTCACCGACGAAAGAGGGATCAAGGGGCATGAACGAGCGCACACCGCGCGTGTTCTGTGCCACGACCGCGGTGATCGCGGCCATACCGTAGGTGCCCCTCGCTGAGAAGGCTTTGAGATCGGCGTGGATGCCCGCCCCGCCAGTGGGGTCGGTGCCTGCGATGGATAGGACGTTCTTGATCGTCATGCGTGCACTTCCTTCTGCTGCTGTGTGGCGGCGTAGCGGGCGACCTCGGCGACATCCTTGCTCAGAGTCAGGCGGGCCTCGTCGACCTCGTCGAGGGGGAACCAGCGTGCTTCGAGGGCGTCGTCGCCAGCGTGGGGTTGCCCCGAGCGCCACTGGCAGAGCACGGCGATAAGCACGTAGTGACTGTCCAACCGTCCAGTCTCGTCTCGGCTGAACGCGTCAACGGAAGTCAAAACACCGGTCGCCTGACCGATGATGCTGGTTTCTTCACCGAGTTCGCGTTCGGCGGCTTTGGTGATCGTTTCTCCGAATTCGATCTTCCCGCCCGGGAATCCCCAGAATCCTGCATCAGGAGGGTTCGCGCGACGCACCAAGAGGACATGGTCATCTTTGATGAGGACGGAAATGACCGCGACCCTCGGGCGCACCTCGACTGAGGACGTCGCGGGGCCGACAACAGAATGGGACACTGTAACCTCCTAATGGGGAGGCCAGCGAAGGAAAGAAGCCCTGCTAGACCAGTCCCTTCGCCGGCATGATCCGGATCAGGTTCTAGGGTCACCACGCTGACAACGTCCAGTGGTATCTCAGCCCCTTGACGGGACACCCCTCGGTGCAACCCGAATCTACCAGAATGCCGTCACAGATACACCCTGCGCGGATTGCCCGCTGCGGGATGCTGGTGTTGGGATCGGCTGCGCACCTATCCAGTGCTGCGACTGTGCCCGATGGAGCAAGTGCCCGTCTCACGGGTGGAGTCACTGGTCGGTGTCGGCCTTGGACGGTAGAATGGAAGGTGTCGGGCGAGCATGAAGGAGGACAGGTCATGGCGACGACGAAGGCCCTGGAACAGGCCGAGATCGACCGGCTCGAAGCGCAGGTCACTGCGAGCCAGCGGATGGCTAGCGAAGAGGAGACTGACGCCGACCGTGCCCTGGGCCGCAAGGTGCTCACTGGAGAGATGTCCGCCGATGACGCCATCGCCGTCCGGCTGGCGCAGATCGACGCGAAGCACGGCATCACCCGGTAACACGCCGCGGGCCAATGTCTCGGGCGGGGGTGGACGGTGATGCCGGATCATTACACGTATCCCGGCACCGAGGTGCTCGTCAACATCCCCGGCTACACCGACCCGGCGGCGTGGAAGGAAGCCGAGACCGCCCACGGCGCGAGATAGGTGTCCTGGATCACGAGCTGCGAGCGGCGTTGCAGCGGCGAGCACACCGCCTCGACCCCGACCCGCCGTTCGGTCCACCAGACCAGGGGCGGGGGCCACATGACCGAGGACTCGGACTATGAACACTCAACGTACCGCCACAGGCGAGCGGAACGAGAGCAGCGTGCGGGCGGCCCGGTCACGTCCGGGCGAGGAGAACGGGTCCGCAAAATGGGCGGACCCGTTGATCACGACGCAGGCCAACCTCTCAGGGCGAAACCCCTGGCACGGTGGGAGGAAATTTCCTCCCACCGTGCCAGGGGGACGCCCACGGTGCCGCCACTGTGGCGGCGCCGTACGCCTCGCGCGGGCAGGCCATGGTGGTGCCGAATCGGCACCACCATGCCATCCGCAGGTGCGAACCGTGCAGGGGCAACGGGGCCGGAAAATTTCCGGAGCCGTTCACCGGCCCCCGGCGCGGGCACGGTCCTGCAAAATTTGCGGGACCGTTGGCTTGGGCACGGGGGTGGAAAATTTTCACCCCCGTGGGCTCGAGCCGACCGTGGTGCCACCGTGGCACCACCGTCAAGAACGAGGGCAGGTCGACGGTGGTGGCAAATTGCCACAACCGTGCTGCCGGAGACGACGACAGCGGGCTGACGGTGGTGCACAATTTTCACCACCGTGACGTTCTGAACCGACCCGGGTTCTCT